>NZ_FNGC01000003.1:0-190283 GCF_900102785.1 Arthrobacter sp. ok362 | reverse complement strand
CTGGGGCGCCCTGGGCTACGAAAAGGGCAAACTCGGCTACCCAACGAGCAACGAGACCTGCGGCCTCGCTAACGGCGGCTGTGTGCAAAATTTCCAGGGCGGCACCATTAGCTATACAGCTGCGCTGGGCACAAAAGTTTCCTTCAAGTGAATCTGTTCCGGTAGCCAGCCCGCCGCGCGGAGCTAGAGCCGCCGGAGCCGCCACCGAAGGTGGATTCCCACACGCCACTCTGAGATCAGGGACACCACCGGTCACTCTGGTATCAGAGTCGATCCGGTGCTATCGTTTCGGCGTCAAGACCAATCGAATTGACGTATCGGCTTCCGACTCGCGGATGACCGGTCATGGTGAACTAGGTAGCGTGTTTTGCGGAGCACGTTGGCGCTCCGGAGAGACACATGAAGCCGAACACGACCCCTTCAACACGACGCACATCGCGACTCAAGACCGTTGCAGTCGTGGTCGTCACCGCGGTCGCGACACTCGGCCTTCCAGCGCAGGCCTGGGCCCTCGAACCGGCGCCGTCAGCTTCACCAACTGCCACAGCCACCGCGTCCGCAAGCCAAAACCCCGCATCCAGCAGTGTGGCGAGGGCTGAAGCCACGCCGGCACCCAGCCCGGTCCCGACGGCGAAGGCGGTCCCGACGGCGACGGCGACGCAGGCAGTAACGGGCACTGCTCCGGGAGCCATCGACATGAAGGCCCTCAACGCTGCCATCGGAGCAAACGGTGCGTACATGGGCCAAGGTCTGAAAACTCGTCTGGCCGGCTCCCCCCGGTCCGGCGCCTCTTCAGCCGTCGCCGAGTCCCTGCAGATCGAAAGCACGTGGAAGGCCCCCGGCGTTCAAGGCCTGGACGTGAGCGGCTACCAGCCAACGGTGAATTGGCCGGCGCAGTACTCCATGGGCGCGCGTTTCGCGTACGTGAAAGCCTCCGAGGGCCTCAGCTACCGCAGCCCCACTTTTGCTTCGCAGTACTCCGGTTCCCTGAATGCCGGCCTCATGCGCGGTGCCTATCACTTCGCGCTTCCGTCCGTCTCCACCGGGGCGGCGCAGGCGGACTACTTCATCAACAGCGGCGGCGGCTGGAGTCCCGACGGCAAAACCATGCCCCCGCTGCTGGACATCGAATACAACCCGTACGCCACCCTCGGCAACACCTGCTACAACATGAGTGCCGCCGCGATGGTCGGCTGGCTCAAGGACTTCTCCAACCGCATGCTGTCCCGGACCGGCCGCCTGCCGATGATCTACACCACCGCGGGCTGGTGGTCGCAGTGCACCGGCAACTCCGGCGCCTTCGGAAACCAGCCGCTTCACCTGGCGTCCTACTCCACCTACGTTGGCAATGTACCCAACGGCTGGGGAACCTACAGCGTCTGGCAGTACAGCAGCACCGGCCCGTTCGCCGGCGACTCCAACGCCTGGAACGGCTCCTACGCGAATTTGCAGAAATTCGCCTCCACTGCTGACGGCGCGGTCCCGAAGCCCTCGATCATGTCAACCGGCGACCTCGTGGCCGCCGATGCCAGCGGCGCCCTGTGGGACTACCCGGCCACCGGCACAGGCGGTTTCGGTACCCGGAAGCAGATCGGCCAAGGGTGGAAGGGACTACGGTCGATCAACGTGATCGACTGGAACGCCGACGGGGTCCTCGACGCGGTTGCGCAATGGACATCCGGCCGGGTCAACGTCTACCTCGGCATCGCTGCCGGCGGCTTCTCGGCAGGACCCGTGCTGGCCGCCTCCGGTTGGGGCGGCTACCAGCTCACCATCGGGTACTGGCTGAGCAGCAGCTACTTCCCTCAAGTCCTCACCCGGGACGACGCCGGCAATCTCACTTTCTGGCGCAACAGCTCCGGTGGAGGCCTCGGCACAGCCAGCAAAATAGGCACAGGCTGGACCAAACTCAACCTGACGATGGTCGACTTCGATGGGGACGGCACCCAGGACATCCTCGCCCAAGACTCCGCCGGGACCATGCGCCAGTATCCTTCCAATGGCGCTGGCGCCTTTAACGCCGGATCGCCCCGGACCGTCGGGACCGGTTGGAACCAGATGACCAGCTTGACGGTCACGTTCTCCTTCAAGGGCTACGCCAAGACAGGCCTCATGGCCCGCAGCCGTGACGGTAACCTGCGATACTATCCCGTTCCGGGGAACTCCACCTGGGGTGCATCCACGATCATCGGATCAGGGTGGGGTAGCTTCCTGATCGCCGGGGGTGAAAACATCAACAACGCCGCAACGCCTACTAGTCCAACGGTGGCGGCTGGCCCGCCAATTAAATCGGGATCCGACGTCGTACGGGTGGACGCCGCAGGCAAGCTGTGGGTACATCCGGCAAACGGAGTCGGCGGCTTGAACGCGCCGAACCAGATCGGCACCGGCTGGTCCGCCGCCAAGACCCTCCACGTTCTCGACTGGAACAAAGACGGCGTGCCCGATGTGCTGGCACAGTGGTCCTCGGGTGCCCTGAGCGTATACTTCGGCGCCAAGACCGGCGGGTTCACCGGTCCGGTCACCCTCGCCAGCACTGGCTTCGCCAAGACGACTTTCGTCACCGGCCGATGGGTGAAAGCGAGCAGCTATCCGGGACTCGTCGGCTACGGATCGGACGGCGCCCTGTACTACTGGGCCAATGTTTCCGGTCGAGCCCTCAGCGCCCCAGTGAAAATCGGGGCGGGCTGGGGTGGTCTGAAGATTGCCATGACCGACTTCGACAGCGACGGTAATCAGGACCTGCTTGCAGTCAATTCTCTCGGCGCCATGCGGCTCTACCGCTCCAACGGCCAGAAAGGCTTCGTCTCCGAGACGCGAAAGGTGATTGGCTCAGGATGGCAATCGTTCCGGCAGTTCTCCAGTACGGCCGGCTTTACTGGCACCACTTCCAAGGGCGTCATGGCGCTCCTGGCGAACGGCCAGCTGGGCTACTACCCCATAGTCGCGGGAAGCAAGTGGGGCCCCCGCACCACAGCTGGAACCCTGCCGTCGTCGACCGTGGTCTCCATGGCAACATCCGCCTACTAGGGACGACTAGCCCGCGACCATTTCCTGGTTAAGTGTCGTGAGGGCAACTATGAGCGGTCCGAGGCCAGCACTTTTAGGGTTTCCGGCCTTTAGTGCGCGGCGCCGGGTTGGCGCCATGCCGCGGCGCGGTTCGGGGACAGTACCGTTGCAATGCAATTGGCGGCGCTTGCTGCCCGTCAACTAAAGTTGCACCGGGTACGGCCGCTTCAAAGGGGTGGATTCACCCATAGTTAAAGTCGCTCGACGCGTAACCTTCAATCAAACAACAACAGAATGCCGAGGCTGTCCTTGCCGCAGTTGAGTGTGATGATCCCCGTCAAGAATGGGATGCCGTACCTGAAGTCCACCATCGCGAGTACCTTGTTTGCTATGCCACGGGACTCGGAGTTGTTGGTCATGGACGACGGCAGCACCGACGGCACCACCGAATTTCTTGCAAGCGGCCGGGACAAGCGCCTGAAGGTCTTTCGGAATGAGGAGTCCGTTGGCGTTGCTGCGGCCGGGACCGCCTTGCTCGGACATGCGACGGGCGAACATGTTGCGCGGATGGACGGCGACGACATCTGCCTCCCGTGGCGCTTCTCCGTTGAACGCCGGGCCCTCAAGGGCGCCGACATCGTGTTCTCCCCCATGCTGTTGATCAGTGCACGGAACCTGCCATTCCGGCCGTACTTGGAACGTGGCTTGTCGGTCGACGCAGTCCCCCTGCACCTGTTGCTCGGCAATGTCTTGGCAAACCCCACGATGTACGGCACCCGTGCCGCCCTCGAGTCCTTGGACGGGTACCAAAAGACACATGCCGAGGACTACGACATGTGGCTTCGGGCTGCAACCATGGGGATCCGCATGCGCCGTCTGGACGCGCTGCCCACCGTCCTCTACCGCCGCCATTCAACCCAATTGAGCCGCTCCCGCCCGTGGGACCGGAAAAGCGACGATGTGGTCCTTGAGAGGTCGTTCCAGGCGCTGGCTGAGACCGCCATCGGGTTCAAGGGTTCGGCGTCAACCGTCCTCTATAACCGTCCCCGCTCAAACCAGCCGTACCCGACGGATCCCGACATCCAGGAATTTGCGAACGGAGTGCTCGAGGCCTGCGGGCGCCTCAAGAAGGGTGACCGCCGGATATTGGAAACCCGGCTTCGATCCGTTTACCGCGTCTAACGCTGGAACCGGGGTGCACAGTTGGTGGCGAGGTGAAGTGGCGGCGTCACGGCACCCCTCAGCTGGAGTGCTGCATGGCTGCAATTTCTGCGATGGCTGCGTCCCAAACGGCCACCTGGGATTCGGCTGACAGCGGTCGGGCTGCCTCGTCGGCTGCCCGCTTCCAGCCGTCAATGACCTCGGGAGTCAGCGACCAGAGCGTCTCCCGCAGCGACGCCGCCGAGAAGTCCTTCGTGATGGCTCCAAGCCCATACTCCCTCACCAGGCCCACCATTGCAGGGGACGGCCCAACGATCAGGCCAATGCGTGCTTGCACGGCCTCGAAGAATTTGTTGGGGAGGGCGTTCTTCAGGTTGAAGTTGGTGGGCGGCAGAAACACCACAGAGACATCGTATTCACTCAGGGTTGCGACCAGCTCCTTGTAGGGCACCGGGTCACGGAAAGTGATGGAGGGAACCGACGCTGCCTGTGCTTTGAGTTCGGCAACGTAGTCGGGTTCGTTGGGCATCACGATCATGTCCAAGGAAAGCCACTCTGGAGCGTCCTTCATGGCTTCGACGAAATTCTCCAGCTTGCGGTACCGCTGACCGGCGGCGCTGTGGATGAGGCGGACTTTCTCTCCCACCGGCCTGGGGGTGCCTGCGGAAAAGGGGGCCGCATTGGTGACCACGCCAGTTGGGGTCCCGTAGTCCTTGACGTATTCATCCGCGATGCCCTGGGACACCGTCGTCACCGACGATGCGGCAGGAAGGTAGCGGGAGCACAGCCACCGCATGAAGGGCGCGATGAACAGGCGCCATTTGAGATTGTCTTCCTTTTCCCTGGGGGCAAACTCATGCAGGTCCGCATGCACCCCCAACTTGGGCTCGAGTTCCAGTGCAAGCGGCAGGGTGTTGAGGTCGTTAGCCAGAATCATGTCAAAACGCCCCTTAGGGAGAATTGCACGGGCCGACTTCACTGCGGGAAGGCCGTCATAGACCTTCGTGTACTGGCGGCTGACCAGCCCGACTTTGTCTGACGGCCAACCGCGAGAGTCCTCGGGGAGCGCAAAATGCTCCGCCACGCCGTCGGGAGCGGCACCATAGGCACACGTGCTCACACGGTACTTCTCCTTGAACAACTCCACCTGCTTCAGTACCCGGGGGTCCGATCGAATGGGCGAAAACGTCAGGATAAGCAAGGAGGGAAGCTCAGTCATGTCCCCTATTATTCCCGATCGAGGGCGGCACCCGGACCTAAGCTGCAGCTGCAGCGGCTAAAACACCCTGCGAAGGAGCGGCGTCTTTGAAGCAAGCCACGAAATGGCAAAGCTGGCCGTCAGGGTGACCACATAGGCCGCGGCGACCGCCATAAATGACTTCGCGCCGAGGACGGCGGGGACATTGAGCCGAATCGCTTCGAAGACAACCAAGTGCACCAGAAACACACCAAAGGAGGCGTTGGAGAGGGTCCCCAGCAAAGCCCCACCCCGGCGGGGTACTTTGATGAACTCGGCGAGGGACAGCCCGACGACGAAAACACCGAGCGCTGCCAGTGCCACCCCCGCGCCCAGATACGAAATGGAAACCAGCATGTCCGCGACCGGCAGGACGCCCCGGTGCCCGAAGTGCCAGACGGTGAAGGCGATCAATGCGGCCGTCAACACCGACGCTGAAGCAAGCCGCAGGCCCCTGAGCCGAACCTTGCGCAGGGCATACCCCGCGGCAAAGTAACCGACGTATGGCATCCAGTACGTAAAGATGTTCAGAGGTATTGGCCGGTTAACACCGAAATGCGCGAGAACGCCGGGCACCATGAACGCCAGCACCGTCATGACAAGCAGAATGCCGGCGGTGGCAAAAGCACGCCGGCTGCCCCTGCCACGGATGAATCCTGCCAGCACGGGTGCAATGGCATACAGGCCCAAAATGAGCCACAGAAAGTACAGTTGCGTGAAAACGGAACCGTCATAGAGCAGTTGCAGCACCCGAGCGGTGGACAGGTGTTCCTGTCTCATCCAGATCCGCACGCCAACCAAATAGACGGCGTTCCAAAAGATGAGTGCCGGCACCAAACGGACCGCGCGCTTGCGGTAAAACGCGGCCGGGGCCTCTTCTACCTGGCGGGAGCCGAGCAGAAGGGCGCCAGAAATCATGACAAACACCGGCACCACCCATATGAAGCCAATGTCAATGGCAACGGCAGCCCACCAGCCGCGGCCAGCTTGGGGATCCGCCCCCACCCGTAGCCCGAAGACGTGAATGGCCACCACGCCGCAAATACTAAGAATTCTCAGGATGTCCAGTGAATAGTCGCGGGGCGAAGCGACAGCCGCGCTATCTTCCGGGCGTGACCTGAGAACCGTCACTCGGTCTCCCGCATCCGTTCCGAGAACAATGCCGAATTGGTCTGCGGCGCATCCTTGAGCCAGGGGCGGGGGGTTTCGTCAATGGCGATGCGCCGCGAAAGTTGGGTGAGCGTTGTCTCCATGTGCCGGAAGCGCTGGTAGGTCGTGGCCATAAAAACCATGAAGCTGACGATCAGGCCGTAGAGGACAAGATCGGTGCCACGGCCAATGCCCAGGGAACGGGCGAGCATGGTCAGCAGCTCGGGAAAGAAAATCGACAATGCGGCCACAACCGCGAAAATCACCAGCATGATGCGGCGGATGGCCAGGTGTCGGGCATTTGAGCCGCCCCGCATGAGCGCGAGGGAGACGACGATGACGGCCAGTACGAGAACTATTTGGACTATGATCTGCAATTTCTCACCTAAACAGAAGGTCAGCGATGATGTTGACGGAGTTCAGCAGGGACTGGCCTTTGGCCTTTGAGTAATCGGTGTAGATGATCTCAACGGGGTGCTCCACCCAGCGCGGGCTGATCTCGGACACCTGGTGGATCAACTCCGAGGCGTGCGCCATCCTGTTCTGCGTGAGGTGGATCTTGCGGGCGACCTCCGGCCCGATGGCGCGCAGCCCATTGTGCGCGTCGGTCAGCGCCAGTCCGGTCGCCAGCCGGGACTGGATCGCTGCGGTCCGCAGCACCAGGCGCTTTGCCGGGGAAAGTTTCGTCCGGCCGTCCAGGAACCGTGAGCCCAGAACCAGGTCGGCCTCGCCTGTGCGCACACGGTCAGCCATTGCCTTGGCGTCCTCAACCCGGTGCTGACCGTCGGCGTCGAACGTTACGATGCAGTCAAGTTCGGGATCCTGCAGCGCATACTCGAAACCTGTCTGAAGTGCCGCACCCTGGCCCAGGTTGACCGGGTGCTGGACCACGACCGCGCCGGCCTGCCTGGCCACATCCTGCGAGCCATCGCTGCTGCCGTCATCGACGCACACCACGTTCGGAAACTCTTGGCGGAGTCCCTCGATCACCCCGCCGACGACGGAGGCCTCGTTGTACATAGGTATGACTATCCAAGTTCGACTCACCGCAAAAGTATCCCATATGCCCAGCATCGAGGAGGGCCGGCGGTCCCCGCGCAGCTCAATCCCTTGCAGCCTGGGACAGCGCGTTGGCCATGGCGAAGGGTCCGTGCATAAGACGGGCACTCGTGCGCCGCCGCAGCATCCACACGGCCCGGTCTGCCTCCGGATCCGCCGAGACGATGACGTCGGCTTGGCAAAAAATGTTCATTAATTGGTGGTCTTTCTTCAGTGCGCGCGCCACCCGGCGGGATGCCAGGTTGTATTTCACTAGACGGCCCGCGATTCCCAATGGTCCCGGTTTGGCGGCGAGAGAATCCACGAGGGCACCGAAACGGCCCGGGGCGGAGATCTCCAGCCCGACGACGTCTACGTTGCCGTGGCAAACGGTACCCGCCGCTTGGGGCGGTCGCGCATACCCGGCGACGCAATGGACGGGGACATCGTGATTGGCCACGGCCGACTGGGCTCGACGCCACAGTTCATCAATGGCCATGTCCGGGCGCTCGCCACGGCCCAAGAGGATGGCGAGTTGAATGGGTTCTGTCACGGCTTGCTCCGCTCAGAGGGCAGTGCGGTCGGTCCGACCCGCTGGTCGAGTTCTGAGCGTAGTTCGGCGATCGCCGGACGAAGGGTGGTGGACCGTTCAAACTGCTGCCCGAATTCCCAGGCTGCGGCCCACCTTGCCGGATCCGGGTCGGCAAGTTCGTCGGCGCAGGCAAGCAACGCGGCTGCGATGCCCGCTGGAGTCAGATCTTGAGCTTCAAACCAGAGCGGATAATCCCGGAGCATGGTTGAAGCGGCGCTGTCCGCCGCATGGACAGACACAATAGGCAGCCCCGTGGCAATGTATTCCGCAGTCTTTCCGCCCGTCACGTACTTACCCGGCGGAAGTATTAACAGGAGCGCATCGACGCTCTGATAGAACGTGGCGACGTCGCGCTTGGAGATGGGGCCTTCATAGGCCAGGCCGCGGTGCACGCCTGAATTGAAGATCTCCAGGACGTCTGCAGGCACCAACCCAGTGGGGCTCAGCTTTCCGCGGAACACCGCGTGCGCCGTTTGTGCACCCTCCTCGCCAAAGGCTGCGTCCCATCCCGCCAGGAACTCGGCCAAGGGAACGGCCGTATATTGAAGGGTGCCGAGGTAGCCGATGCGTGGTTCTTTGGTTGCTTTGGCCGCAGGACGGGCATGTCCCGGCTGCGGGTCAAAGCCGTTGGGTACCACACGCATTGTTCCGGTCGTGTCCGGGTACCTGCGGGCGTATTCGTCCCGAATGGGGTCATTCACAAACCAAGTCTGGAGCGCCCCCCTCAGATATTCATGTTCAAGAATGCCCCGCTCCGACGTGGTGGGAAAGATCTCGGCCCCGGTAAACGTGCTGAAAGACCACGCATCCCGGTAGTCCAGAACGTAGGGAACATCGGCCAGTTCGCGGGCTATTTTGTACGACACATAGGGCGCTGCCGAGGCCATGACAAGGTCAACGCGGTGCTCGCAGTGAATTTGGTGCACGGCTTCGCTGGCAGGGGCAAACCACGACGCATGAAAGTCCTCGGGGAACGCCTTGCGGCTGCGCCGCCGAAAGAGTTCCTTCCAGACATAGGGAGCCTCGATCCGGAGCCGCGAGTAACGCCGAAGGTCACGGCGGTTTGGTTCCTCCGAACCGCCGTCGGGCACGTGGACCACCTTGATTCGGGGATCAACGGCGTCCAACAGGCGGTTGTCTGCGCCGGTCACTTCAGCCCAGATGTCTGCTTCCACCGTGAGGACCGTTACGTCCCATCCGGCTTCTGCAAAGCCGTTGGCCACCGCGGTGCACCGGTACACCGAGGAAGCCGAGCTGGGCGGGAAGGCAAAGGAAATGTAGAGAAGGTGGGGCCGGTTCACCGTGTGGCGTCCAATACTTTTTTGTAGCCAGCTTCCAGCCGTGGCAGCAGTGCCGCCGGACCGTGGTTGTTGAGAATGTAGTTCACGCTGTCGAGCCTGCGAGAGAGTGCGAGCGGATCGGCCAACGCCTCGCGAACGGCCGATCCCACATCAGCCCGGGCAACCGAAACGGCGGCCACGTCGGACGGATAGCCGGCATGCTGGTCAGCAAAGATGGTGGGGATGCCCATGCCCATGGCCTCCAGTTCGCTGGTGGCCAATATCCCCGCAACCTGTCCCACGGCAACGTGGGCGTGGGACATTTCGCGAAGGTAATCCGCCTTGGACATCTTTGGCAGCAGTTGTACACCCAATGCGCCGACCTCCGCCGCACGGTCCCCCCAGTCCAAGCCGACGATGTCAACGTCCATTCCGGCCAGGGAAGCCGCAACATCGGCAGCCGTCTGCACCCACGCATCGCCGCCCTTCGATGCGTCCCATCGTGACGGGAAGAACACCCGTGGTTTGTCAGCCGGCGCCCACTTCGGGAGCTCGGCCAGGTCTACGGGAATAGGCATGTACTCCGCGTCAGCCCTGGCGCGCTCCGCTTTTTCGCGATTGTCCGGGGTGGCGTACCAGACATGACCGGCTCCGTCGACGTCAGCCTTGATGGCGGCGTGGTGCTGCTCCTGCCAGTAGTTTTCCCGAATATCGGTGCCGTGGAGGGTCAACGCGTACGGCCGGGCAAACCTGCCCCGCGCCCATTTGGCCCTGCCGCCCATGTTCACATGCCACAGCTGGGTCCGAGGGTAGGCGGACGCCTGTTCCAGGACGAAACGGTAGTAAGCGGCTTTCGTGCCGCCGCGGGTCCACGGGCCCTGAATGATCTTCCACGGCTTGCCCTGCCGCTGCCCCTCTGTGACGAAGGTCTTGCCGACATCGGCGCAGTCGAAGAGTTGCGTGACCCGGATTTCCTTGTTCATGCCATACATTGTCGCACTCCACCCACTCCTGCCAGCGTCAAGCACCTGGTCCGCAGGGTTCAGATCCCGAACTCCGCAGACCTGGAGGCAACGCGTGAGTAAGGCATGCTCCAGGCAACCCTCGTAGTATGGGAAGGATTCTTCCACTGCAGTTCTGGAGTAAAACTTGAAAAACCTGCGACGCACTCTTGGCCAACTGCTGCCGCTTTTGCCGACCAACGCGAGAAAATTCCTCCTGTTGTTCGCGACGTTGTCATCGGTGCTAGTCCTTGTTGACGCGGGCGCCTTGGGCGTCTTTGCGCTGGTGCTGAACCAGATCATGCAGTCGCAAAGTACTGGGAACCCCATGACCCTGCCAATTCTCGGCACCATCTCGGACACCGTCGGGCTGCTTCTTCTGGTGTGCTCGGCAGCCGTGATGATCCTGAAGTCGTTCTTGAACATCTGGCTCCAGTGGGTGTCCACCCGAAAGTTTGCCGACTACGAGTTGGAGATTGGGACTGTCCTCTTTCAGAGCTACATCCGTGCCCCGTGGACCTCACGCCAAAACAGGTCAACCACCGAATTGGTGCGCATGATCGACGTCGGCATCGCCAACACCATTGCCGGCGTGTTGTTTCCCGCAGTTGTGCTGCCGTCCCAGGCATTGACGTTCGCATCCGTTCTTGTGATTTTGATCGCTGCCTCGTGGCAGACAGCACTGATTACGGTCATTTACCTGGGCCTCATCGCTGCCTTCCTCTATCTTTACCTGTCGAAGAAGTCCTATGAGGCGGGCCGGGTGAACCGCGATTCGGCCATGCGGATGTCGACGCTTGTTTCGGAGATGCTGGCGGCACTAAAGGAGATCACGCTGCAGGACAAGGCCGACGAAGTTGGCAACGTTGTCTTTTTGAGCCGCGAAAAGGCCGCAAGGTCCCGGTCCAATATTCGTTTCCTGGCGGCTGTCCCGAAGTTTGTCATCGACATGGCTCTCATCGGCGGCTTTCTGCTCATCGGAACCGTCGGATTCTTCAACGGCGGCATCGGAGCGGCGATGACGTCGGTGGCCATTTTCGCCCTGGCAGGGTTCAAAATGGTCCCTGCGCTCACCACCATCCAGTCTCAGGTGACGCTGGTGCAGTCCACGCTTCCCTACACGGAGCTTGTCATGGCCGACATTCGTGACGCCGAAGATTTCCGAAACAACGCCGAAAAACTGGGGAAAACCCCCATCAGCGGTGAACCTAAACTCCTTGAGCTGCGCAACGTCGAATTTACCTACCCGGGAGCCAATAGTCCCGCCGTGACCAATGTCAACCTGCAGATCCCCCTCGGGACCTCGGTCGGCGTGGTGGGACAGTCCGGCGCCGGCAAGTCGACATTGATCGACATCTTCCTGGGCCTGCTGGTACCCTCCACCGGCACCATGACACTCGATGGCGTTCCGCTTGAAGACGTACTGGCTGCATGGCGAAAGCGCGTGGGCTATGTACCCCAGGAAGTCGCGATTTTCGACGGAACCGTGGCCCAGAACGTTGCCCTGTCTTGGGGTGGGGATGTCGATGAGGACCTTGTGCGGCTTTCGTTGCAGCGGGCCCAATTGCTCGAAACCATCGAGGCCCGCCCAGAGGGCATTCACGGCCGGGTTGGCGAGCGTGGCGGATCGCTCTCCGGCGGCCAGCGCCAGCGTCTCGGCATCGCCCGGGCGCTCTACATGGACCCGCTGGTGCTCGTGCTTGACGAAGCCACGAGCGCCCTGGACACGGCCACTGAGGCCGCCGTAGCCGCGGCCATCCAGGAACTTCAGGGCGATGTGACAGTCATATCGGTCGCCCATCGGCTGTCCACCATCCGTGATAACGCGCAGGTGTTGTACATGAGCGAGGGCACAATTGAGGCCAGGGGGACCTTTGATGAAGTCGTTGCAGCCAACCCAAGTTTCGCCCAGCAGGCGGCCTTGGCGGGTTTGACCCCCTTAGAAACGGTATCCGAACCTCGATTGAAGTGAGGTGCCCGCGCGTCAGTGGCCTGCAACGACTGAAGCGGCAAACTCGGCGTTGACTGCCGCATCGTAGTCCCGGGCCCACGTGGCTCGCGGATCATAGCTTTGCGGTGCGGCGGCGATGACCTTAGCGAGCGCGTCAGTTAATTCCTCCGCTGTAAATCCGGCCGGGATAAGTTCACCCGTGCTGAGGTCGCTGCCAACGATTTCAGCGGTTCCACCCACGTTCGTCGCCACCACAGGAATGCCATACGAAATGGCTTCCATAATGCTCACGGGCAGGCCCTCCGACGCACTCACGTTGACGAATGCCGAAATCTGGTGCGTTCGGTAAAACTCCATGATTTGCGGGTGCGGGGTAGCCCCGCGAATTTCGATGGACAGTCCCGGACGGTCGATCCGGGCCGCACGTTGGCGCAAGTCATCCTCCAACACCCCGCCGCCGAAATGGATCCAGGTCAGGTCGGAATCGAGAGGTAGTTCTTCCAGTGATTCCAGAATCCGTTCGACGCGCTTGACTGCGATCAAGTTAGAACAACTGACGATCGTTCGCCCGGGTCCCTCACTCAGGGAACCGTCTGCCTCGAGCGGTTTGGCTGTTCCGAGCCGGCTCACAACTATCTTGCCCCCAAGCCGTTCCCCCTGATATTTCTCGAGCAGGTAGCTTCGGGCGGATTCCGAAATGGCCAGGATGCGATTCGCCCGCGCAAACAACGAGGGCCGGAACGGCAGGTACCCGGATTCTTCTTCGTAGAGATCGTAACGGTGAAGCCGGAGGCTCACGCTCTTGATGCCCCGCGGCAACCATGGGACCAGCAGGCCTGCTCCCATGCCCCAAAAGCTGTAGACACTCGTCTCGGCGTTCGGCTTCGACAAGGAGTGGCGGAGCCGTGGATCGTTGGCAAGGGTCATTCCAACGGCTGCCGCCGAAAGGAAACGACCGACGTGTCCGGCCAGGCGCCCGGACCGGAATTCCCGTGCCGCGATTCCTATTGACCGCGCCAACAGGGACGGGGAGCCGCATGCCTTGATCTTGGCCGAACGGGCGCTTCCATACAGATTTCCTCCGTAGACAACGTTCGGCGGCAGTTCGGCCACCCCCGCAGGCGCTCCTGGCGTGTAATTGAAGACTTCAATCTCATCAAAGCGGGCCGCCAGGGCTGCGATTTCGCTGCCGACGAACACATGGTCGCCCTGCATATAGGGATATTGATTTGTCAGTAGAACCAGCCTGCGAAGAGTCGTCACGTTAGTCCTCTTTGGAATTTTTTGCGTCGGTTTCTGGGGCCTGGAGGTGCCAGGAAAATGATCCGTTCGGGCTAGGCCCGGGCGATCGCGGCCGCATAGGCCTCGTCGAAAAGTGCGCCTACGGCACCGGGTGCAAACCTGGCCCGAATGGGCGCGGCAATTTCTTCAGCGGGCACGGTCCGGAAAGCGTCTGCGGCTTCCATGACGGCCCGGCCCAAGACCGCCGGGGTGACATCCTCTACGAGCCTGCTGTTGGAGGCGTCGGCGTAGTCGCTGAAGCCGCCCACCTGGGTAGCCACCACCGGGCGGCCGGCGGCAAGCGCCTCCGCTGCGGACGTGAAGAAGTTCTCCTGGGCTGTTGGAAGGAAAAACAGGTCGGCCGCGGATAGGTGTTCCGCCACCTCGGCCGGTCGCACAGAGCCTGCCAGGGTGACCCTATCCGCGAGGCCCAGCTTGGACACCAATGCCTCGCACTCAGCCCGCAAGGGCCCTTCCCCCACCCAGGTCAGGTGCGCGTCCGTTCCGTGGTCGCGCAGCCAGGCAATGGTTTCAATGGCGGCCAGTGGGCGCTTTCGTGCAATGAGTCCGCCCACTGCGACCAGCCACAGCGGCGAGCCAAACACGGACGGCGCAACGGGTCCCCTCCCCTTCACCACGCAGGGCACCACCCTGGCGGCATGCGGCCGGGCAAAGCGCTGCATTTCTCTGGAGAGCTGGGTGGTCACCCCCGTCACCACGTGGGGGAAGCGCAGCAGGCGGCGCAAGCCGGAAAGTTTTTCCCACAGGGGTGAGACGCTGGCCGGGTTCACCACGCCGTTCCAGTGCTCGGTGTGCACCCATGGGCTTCCGCGGCCAACAGACGTGCGGGCCGACCAGGCCGGCACCGCCAGCAGGATCGAGGAAAAAGCCATGGTGTGGACCAGGTCGGCCCAGGCCATCTCCCGGGCCAGCAGGCGTTCGCACGCCAGCAGGGTTGCCGGACGCCGTGGGTCCGCCAACAGACGCCGCACCGGGACGCCCTCCCACTCGCCGTTGGCGGCCCTGGGCATGGGCAGTGCCGTGCCGAGCCGCACGTGGACCACGCGTACTTGGTGGCCCTGGCCGCGGATTGCTTCGACATGCTCGGCGTTGAACGGCGCCTCGGCGGGGTTTTCCTCATGCGGGTACCAGGTGGCAATGACCAGAATCTTCACGTGTTCCTTGAATGGGTCTGTGGGAGAAAACGCTAGGAAAGCAGTGCCGAGGCACTCATGAACCGGAAGGGGGCTTCCGGATGCAACACCTGCAAGAGGTCTCGTGGCAGCCAAGTCCGCGGGTCCGTGAAGGTGCGTCGGCGCGCGGCCAGGGATTTCATCACCGCGGGGTCGGTCTCCTGGCGTGTCACAGCATCGAGCAGCGACCGGTCCGCGAATGACAACGGCCGGGCCGCTGTGGGTGCGGCGAAGAGCAGCCGCCGGGCAGCCCCGGCCATGCCAGCGGCGTCGTCGGCGTCCCAGGTGCCGCAATCGGCCCGCAGCATCACATGCCCAAACACGTGGACGCGGATGAGCTTGGTCACGATCGCGGCCCGCTGGGCCGGGCCCAGTCCGGCAAACCAGTCCGAGTCCACCAGGTCCGTGGCAAAGGCGAGATCTTCCGCCACGCTGCGTGGCGTTGCTGTGACTCGGACTGCGGCGTCGTCGTGCACCAGGTACCGGGGCAGGGCGCGGCCGTAGCTCACGCTCGCCCCGGAGAACCAGAGCTTGGCGGAGAAGGACTGGTCCTCCCCCGTGGCATACCGGGTGGAAAATTCCAGACCCAGCGAACGGATCAGGGAAAGCCGCATGAGCCCCAGGGGTGCGGTGCGGTACGTGAGGCGGTCCGCCACCGGGTCCAGGCTGACACGCCGGTTGCGGCGCACCACAGGGGTCCGGATGGCTGCCCCGCCCGCATGGGCCATCGGCGCAACCAGGACGTCGGCGCCGTCCTTCACTGCGGCCTCGACCCAGCGGGCCAGGGCACCTTGCTCCAGCGAATCGTCGCTGCCCATGATGGACACCCAGGTGCCAGTGGCCAGTGAGATCCCGTGGTTGAACGGTCCTGCGGGGCTCTTGATCCCATCCACGTACTGCACGAACCGGACGAGATCCCGGTGTTCGGGTGCCACGCGCGTCCGGATCGGCGCGATTTCGGTATTGTGGCACACCACGGTGACGCGCAACCGCCCGGTGCCCTCCGGGCCTGTGGGGAGCCCGGACGCCATGAGCGACGCGACCGTGCGCTCGATGGGTCGGTCCGGAGTGTGCACGGCAACCACCACATCGACCAGCACGGTATCCACAGAATTGTTGTCCACCCCGTAAGGTTATCGCGGAACCGAAGGACCCAAGCTTGCACAGGAGAGCGCGGCCATGATCCCCAGCATTGAAGTTGTCATACCGGTGCATGACCCGGCACGGCCGCTGGAAAGGAGCTTGCAGTCCATTCTGGCCCAGCGCACGGAACTCGCTGCACTTGGCGTGGAGCTCGGGGCCACCGTGGTCTGCCACAACATCGCCGTCGAGGCCATTAAGGACAGCGTCACCTCCGCCCAGGTGGCGGACGACGCCGTCACCTGGCTTGGGCACAACGACGGCACCCGCTCCCCTGCCGGGCCACGTAACGCAGCCCTGGACCGAAGTGCGGCCACTTTCCTCAGCTTCCTGGACTCCGACGACTACTTGGAGGAGGGTTCCCTGGCGGCATGGTGGAAGGTGGCCGAGGCCCGGGGCGCAGCGGCCGTCATTGCCCCATTGAGGACCCCGGAAGGCACCATCCTCCGGTCCCCGCGGATCCGTCCGTCAAAGCCCGCCGTGCTGGATCCTGTCAGGGACGGCCTTGCCTACCGCAGCGTCCCCTACGGCCTGCTGCGGCGCGAGGCGTTGCTCGCCTGCGGATTTCGCTACGCAGAAGGCATTGCCATCGGTGAGGACCTTGAAGCCGCGCTAAGGCTTTGGTTCCGCGGAGGACGCATCGCGTACCCATATTCAGCGCCGGCCTACCACCAGACCGACGAGTCAGGCGACACCCGGGTGACCAGTGCAGTCCGCCCCCTCGCGGAGGAGTTTCTGTGGCTTGACGCCCTTGTCCAGACGCCGTGGATCTCTGCAGCCACTGCAGCCGAACGCCGGACGATTGCGCTGAAGCTCCTTCGGGTCCATGGCATCGGAGCGCTGGTGCGACGTGGGTCGCTGTCCGGATCGCCCGACACACCCGTGTGGTCGGAGGCTGATCGCACGGCTTGGGCCAAGGCCCAAATGCAGCTCCTCGACCTGGCCGGCGGCTCGCTCCCGGCTCTCTCACGCCGCGATGCCGCCCTCTGCCGCTCCGCCGCCATGGCGCACGACGAATCACAGTTGCGTGCCGCCGTCGTCCGTTACAACCACGCCGGCAGGCTGGACGAACTGGCGCCGGAAAATCCACTGTCCATGTTTTCGGCGGACTCCGTGCTGCGGCACTACGTTGCCGAGAGGTTGCGGACGAAGTCGGGAGTGTTTGCGCTCCGTTAAGTTGGAATCGTTCGGGATCGACCCGGCCGCCTGATCGATCGTGCTTCACGTGGGGATGGCGCGCGGTTCGAACCCGCGCCACCGTCCCGCCCGCTGCTGGAGGCTCCCGGGCGCAAGGGCACCCGCCCGGCTTGCTAGACTCGAGTCTGCAATTCTCGGACGAGCAGGAGCATTAATGAACTGGTGGCAGGCGTTTCCCGCTATCGCCGTGGCCGCACTCTTGATGTTTCTCCCCGGGTTGGTGCTGGCGAGGGCACTGGGCGCCAAGGGCTTCGCCTGCGCGGCAATGTCCCCCTTGGCTTCCTGCGGACTCATCGGGCTCGCGGGCGTGGTGGGAGGACTGTTCCGGCTGGGCTGGGGACTTTTCAGCTATCTGCTCGTGACAGCAGTCTGCACCGGCCTGGCATTCCTGCTACGGAGATTCCTTAATGGACGGGTTTCCGCAGTAGCGCCAGCCTCGGTGGCGCCCGCCGTCCAGTGGGCGGGAATCCTGGGCGGTATGGTGGCAGGCTCCGCCCTGATATTCAACCGCCTGCTCCCGGCCATCGGCAAGCCCGGAAATTTCGGCCAGGTGTACGACAACATTTTTCACCTCAATGCCATCCGGTACATCCTCGAAACCGGCAACGCCTCGTCACTGACGTTGGGCCGGATGCTCAGCCCGGATGCCGGGATTGCCATCTACCCGTCCGTGTGGCATTCGCTGGCGGCCCTCGTTGCCCAGCTGACCAACAACGACGTCTTTGTCAGCGAGAACGCCGTGGTCGTGGCTGTGAGCGCGCTCCTGTGGCCCTTCGCCTGCATCATGCTGGTCCGGGGCATCGTCGGCCCCCGCGTCCTGCCGCTTGTGGTTGCCGGTGCCCTGAGCGGCGGCTTCTGGATGTTCCCCTTTCAGTTGCTCCAGTGGGGCCCGCTCTACCCCAACACCCTTGCCTACAGCTTGCTGCCCCTGGCGCTGCTGGTCCTCGTGGGGTTGTTCCAAGCCGGGCGCGAAAGATTCCTGGACAACGTCAGCCTCTGGTGCTTCCTGGCCATCGCGGTTGCGGCGTTGTTCATGTCGCAGCCCAACGGTGTCACGGCACTCTTGGCATTCTCCGTGCCGCTGATCGCCGCCGCATGGTTCTCCCAGCTGCGTGCCCGGATCCGCGTCAAGGCCGGCAACAGGTCAATCGCGCTCGTGGTCCTCTGGGGGGTGGCCTCGGCAGCAGCGTTCCTCGTCGTCTGGCAGGCCCTGCTCCTTAACTTTGACAGTTGGCAACCCAGCCGGACCCTGGAGCAGGCTGTGGGCGACGTCGCCACGGGCACACTCCTCGGCGGCGGCGACACAATGGTCGCCTCGGTGGCGGCCCTGGTCGGCATAATCACCATCATCTGGCGGCGGAGAGGCGGCTGGATTATTGCCTGCGCACTCATTGCCGCTGCCCTCTACGTCGTCGCCGTCGTCATGTATCAGGGTCGCTTCCGGCACTTCACGATCGGCAGCTGGTACCAGGACCCCTACCGGCTCGCGGCCTTGGTGCCGTTGTTCATGATTGTTCTTGCCAGCGTGGGTGCGGACGGTCTGGTGTCCGCGGTCAGGGGATGGCTTCGGCGCATCGCCGCGAAACGCTCCGCCGGCCGGCGGCCCGGCCTTCCTGAGTTCCGGGGATCTGGGACCCTGTACGCCGTCGCAGCAGCCGCGATTCTTGCGCTCGCGCTATCCACCCTGGTGGATAGCGTCCATAGCCCCGGGCTGACCGCAGTGTCCACCAAGATCAAGGACTCTTATTCCTTTGTCCCGGGCTGGGCGGTATCCAGTGATGAGTTCGCCCTGATGTCCCGGCTCGATTCGACCGTTCCGAAGGACGCCGTTATCGGCGTCAACCCGTTCAACGGTGGACCGCTGGCCTACGCCATTTCTGGCCGCCACGTCACCCAGTATCATATTTCGCCCGGGCCCGACGACGATCTTCGCAAGATTGCGATGGACCTAACGACGTCGCAGGCGGGAGCTGAAACCTGTCAGCTCGCGAAGAAAGAGCACGTGCGCTACATACTCGACTTCGGCCGCTTCTACATCCTCAACTTCGTGGAGGCTCAGGCCTACCCTGCGTTCGACAACGTGCTGGCAACCCCGGGCGCAAAGGTCGAACTCGTGGACCACCAAGGCGCGGCCAAACTGTACAAGGTCAACGCCTGCTAACCACCCTGCGCCCGCTCATGAGCGGTGCGCAGGATCACAGCCCGCCGTGGCCGGGTACCGCTATCGCCTAAGCTGGGAGCATGCGTATTCTCAGCGTCGTCGGCGCAAGACCACAGTTTGTAAAGCTCGCACCGATCGCTTCAGCCCTCTCCGGCCGTGCGGAGCATCTGATTGCCCACACCGGCCAGCACTATGACGAACTCATGAGCGATGTCTTCTTCCGTGACCTGGGTATCCCAGCGCCCGATTTCAACCTCGGCGTGGGCTCCGGCAAGCACGGCGCACAGACCGGGGCCATGCTCGGGGGCCTCGAAGAGATCCTGGAAGAGGCCAAACCAGACTGCGTACTGGTGTACGGCGACACCAATTCCACCTTGGCCGCTGCGATAGCCTCGGTCAAGATGCACATACCCCTGGCCCACCTTGAGGCGGGGCTGCGTTCCTTCAATCGGCGCATGCCTGAAGAACACAACCGCGTCCTGACCGACCACGCCGCGGACCTGTTGCTGGCCCCCACCCACGTGGCCGTTGACCACCTGGCCAACGAGGGCCTCGCCGCCAAGACGGTCCTCGTCGGCGACGTCATGACCGACGTCCTGTACCAGGTCCGTGCCCTGCTGGAGAGCCGGCAGGAGCCGCTCCCCCTCGACGTGGCCCCGCAGGGATACTATGTCAGCACGATCCACCGTCCGGACAATACGGACTCACCGTCCCGCCTCAGGTCCATCCTTGCGTCCCTGGCCTCCCTGGACCGTCCTGTCCTCCTGCTGGCCCATCCGCGCCTGGTCAGTTTTGCCGAACGTCACGGACTGACGCTCGAGCAGGGAAGTATCCGGGTGTGCCCGCCGCTGGCCTATCCGCAACTGGTCAACGCCGTCCTCAACAGCGCAGGCGTCATCACCGACTCGGGAGGCCTGCAAAAGGAAGCCTTCCTGCTGCGGGTACCGTGCACGACGATCCGTCCCGAGACGGAGTGGGTTGAGACCCTCGAATCGCGGTGGAACGTCCTGGTGAGCGAAGACCTCTCCATCCTGGCCGACACAGTGAAGCGGCCCGCTCCCGAACCCACGGACGCGGCCCCGTACGGCGACGGACACGCCGCCGAGAAGATCGTGGACGCGCTGCTGAGCTTCAACGCGGAGTCCGGCAGGAAGTAGGTTGCTGAACTCCAACGCGGAGTCCGGCAAGAAGTAGGAGGCGCAGGCCCTTATCCGGGGCGGGAACGGGCGACAAGAAGTCCGTTCCCGCCCCTGCTGCTCCCCCGGGATCCTCAGTGACCAGCGTTTTTCGCAGTCGCGATGACGGCCGCCGCCGCCGCTTGCCCTGCTGCCGCCAGGGAAGCGTGGTCCGCCACCCACTGCGAGCGATGCCCGCGGCCGGTGTCGGCGGTTTCGAGCGCGGCGATCATGGCAGCCGCCACGGCATGGGGGTCGTGGTCCACGGCGTCGCCGAGTCCGTTGTCAGCCACCACTGCTGCCCCCTCGCCGGCCCCGGCAAATATCACCCGGGTCCCGCATCCTGCGGCCGCATAGATTTTGGTCGGCTTGGCGAAGTCATAGCCCTGACCTGGTTTGATGCTGACGAGTGCTGCTGCGGCCCCGCGCAGCCAGGCCGCAGCCTGCCGGGGCGGAACGACTCCGCCGAAAACCACGCTCCCGGGAGCGACCTCGGCCGCCAGCGCCCGGACGGCCGGCTCATCCGTGCCCTGCCCGAAAAAGCGGATCTCCGCGTCCGGATATTTCAGCTGCACGAATGGCAGTGCGCGGACAAAAACATCGGCTCCCTGCCATTCCGAGATGGTTCCGGTGTAGGCGAAATATGGCCGCTCACTGGCCGCGGCCTCGCCTTGGGGGTTGAAGACTGAGGTGTCGACCCCGTTGGCCACCACCCGGAGCCGCTCCGCCGGCACGTCGAACTTCGCGACTTGCTCGGCAACGGCATCAGAAATGGCGATAACGCAGGCAGCACGTCGCAGCACGAAGCCTTCGACGCGCCGCATCATGCCGATGACGACGCCGGGCACGTCAGTTGCGGACAGCGCTTCACTCCACACGTCCGCAGCGTAATACACGAACGGCCGGCGACGCAGCCAGCTGCTGAGGGCCACCACCAGCCCGGTGGTGGGCGGCGGCTCGGAGACGACAACATCCGCGCCCTGAACCAGCAGGCGGAAGAAGGCCGGTATGTCGAAGCTCAGGTACTGGAGATAGCCGCGGACGTTGCCGCCCCGGTCCCGTAACACGGGCCAACGGCTGACTCCGAACGGAACGCTGCCGGCCGAGGCTCCGCCGGGGGCGCGGGTCGTCACGACCTGCACCGCCGCCCCCGCGGCCACCAGCCCGTCTACCAGCGCCTGGAGACGAAAGGCAGCGGCCCCCACTTCGGGCGTGAAAAGCCGGGTAGCGACCGCGACCCTCAATCGGGGACGGGCTGTCACGAGGCGGCGACTTTGACCATCTGCCCGGTGCGCGCGGACTCCAGCACGGCCTCGGCAACCGCGAGCGTGTCCAGGCCTTCGCGCATGGTCACGACGTCGTTGCGCAGCCCCAGGACGGCGTCGCGGAAGGCCTCGTGCTCGGTGCGCAGCGGTTCTGGTTTGGCGATTGCAAGCCGGGTCATGTTGCCCTCGGAGACACCCCGGAAAGCTGCCATGGACTCCCACTCCGTGGCCACGGTGCCGTTTTCGAAGAACGTCAGGTCCGCCGTAACCGTGTCGGCCACGAAAGCGCCCTTTTCGCCGGTGACGATTGTCAGCCGCTCTTTCATGGGGGAGAGCCAGTTCACCAGGTGATTCGTGATGACGCCGCTTTCCAGCTGCCCGGTCGCCGCCACCATGTCTTCATGCGGACGGCCGCTGCGCGTGGTGACATGGGCGAAGATCGACTCGAAGCGGCTCTGGGCGAGCCAGGCGGTCAAGTCGATATCGTGCGTGCCCAGGTCCTTCACGACCCCGACGTCGGCGATGCGCGACGGGAAGGGACCCTGCCGGCGGGTGGCGATCTGGTAGACCTCGCCGAGTTCGCCCGCTTCAATCCGCTTCCGCAGGGACTGCAGCGCGGGATTGAAGCGCTCGATGTGGCCCACGGCCCCCACGAGGTTCCTGGCCTCGAAAGCATCCACGAGGCGTTGGCCTGCCGCGGCGCTTTCGGCAATCGGCTTCTCCACGAGGGTGTGGATGCCGGCTTCGGCCAGTGCCAGGCCGACTTCCTCATGCATCCCCGTCGGGACGGCCGCGACCGCCATGTCCAGGCCCTGGGCAATAAGTTCCTCCACCGAGGACAGCACCGGCAAGCCGCCGGCAACGCCGTGCGGATCGCCATAGACGTCCGCCACAGCCACCAGATCGACGCCGGGCAACTCGCGAAGAACCCGGGCATGGTGCCGGCCCATCATCCCCAGTCCGATCAGGCCTACCCGCAGATTCGCCATCTCAGGCACCGGCCTTGGCCACGGCGTTGACCGCAGCGACGATCCGCTCGAGGTCGTCCTGGCTCAGGGACGGGTGAACCGGCAGGGAGAGCACTTCCTTGGCGGCCGTCTCCGTGTTCGGCAAATCTTCCGTCCGGTTGAAGGACGGAAGCCGGTGGTTCGGGACCGGGTAGTACACGCCGGTTCCGATGTTGTACTCGTCCCGCAGCGCCTTGGCCAGCCCGTCGCGGTCCTCGGAAACCCGGATCGTGTACTGGTGGTAGACGTGGCCTGCCCCCGCCTTGACTGCCGGGGTTCCGACGTTCTCCAGGTTGGCGTCGAGGAATGCCGCGTTCTGCCGCCGCTGCGCGGTCCAGCCGAGCACCTTGGTGAGCTGGACGCGGCCGATGGCGGCGTGCAGGTCAGTCATGCGGGCGTTGAAGCCGACGATCTCGTTCTCGTATTGCTTCTCCATGCCCTGGTTGCGCAGCAGCCGAAGCTTGTGCTCGACGGCGGCGTCCGACGTCGTGACCATGCCACCCTCACCGGAGGTCATGTTCTTCGTCGGGTACAGGCTGAACATGGCGAAGGTGCCGAAGCTGCCCACCAACTTGTCGTTGAAGCTCGCTCCGTGCGCCTGGGCCGCGTCCTCGTAAAGATCGATGCCCCGCTCCGCGGCAAGTTTGCCGAGGCCCTCGACGTCGAAGGGGTGGCCGTACAGGTGGACCGGCATGATGCCCTTGGTCTTCTCCGTGATCAGCGAAGCGACGTGGTCTGTGTCCAGGGTGTAGTGGTCCAGCTCGATGTCAGCGAAGACCGGAGTCGCACCGGTCAGTGCCACGGCGTTGCCGGTCGCGGCAAAGGTGAAGGACGGCACGATAACTTCGTCGCCAGGTCCAACGCCGGCGGCGAGGAGACCAAGGTGGAGTCCGGAGGTGCCGGAGTTCACGGCGACGGCCGCGCGGCCGTCGACGAGCACCGAGGAGAACTCGGTTTCGAACTCCGCTACCTGCTTGCCTTGGGCCAACATTCCGGAGGCGAGTACGGCATCTACGGCCGCCCGCTCTTCATCGCCGATAATCGGCTTTGCTGCGGGGATAAAGTCCAGGCTCATGCGTTGTCCTCTGCCTCTTTCAGGAGATTTTCTTCTTCAACATATTTGGCGCCCGTCTCCGGGCACACCCAGAACCCGTCCGCCTCACGCAGCGGGAAGCCGGCCTTTCCGACCCAACCGAGCCGTTTGGCCGGCACCCCGGCCATCAAGGCGAAGGCGGGCACATCCTTCGTGACGACAGCGCCCGCGGCGATGGTCGCCCAGCGTCCGATCGTCACCGGTGCCACGCAGACGGCTCGAGCGCCGATGGACGCTCCATCCTCGATTGTGACGCCCACCGGGGTCCAGTCGTGCGCGCTCTTCAACGATCCATCAGGACTGACAGAGCGGGGGTAGGTGTCGTTCGTGAGGACCACTGCGGGCCCGATGAAGACGCCCTTTCCCAGCTTGGCGGGCTCGTAAACCAGGGCGTAGTTCTGGATCTTGGTGTTGTCGCCGATCTGGACACCGGTGCCTACGTAGGCGCCGCGGCCGACGATGCAGTTCTCTCCCAGGGTGGCGTCCTCGCGCACCTGGGCCAGGTGCCAGATCTTGGTACCGGCGCCCAGCACGGCGCGGTCCGAAACATCAGCGCTCGGGGCAATGTTATTCATCGTGAATCTCCTGTCAAAGGGAAGAAGCGATCGGCGAATCTACCGCGGTCATGCCTTGCCGATGACGCGGTACTGGACCCCGTCCCACGCCTCGGGGCTGCTTATCCTGCGGCCGTCGATGAGCACCCGGACACCCGGGAGGTCCTGCGGCCCCAGCGTGCGGTACTCGGCGTGGTCTGCCTGGACTACGGCCGCGTCCGCCGGCTCCCCCAGGTGGTAGGGCTGGAAGCCCAGCTTCTGGAGTTCCTCGTCGGTGTACAGCGGGTCATGGACGAGCGCGGTGGCGCCGCGCAGTTCGAGTGCCTTGACGGCGTCGAAGACTCCGGAAAACGCCGTCTCCTTGACGCCGCCGCGGTATGCAGCGCCGAGGACCACCACACGGGCGTCTGTCAGGTCGCCATAGGCTCCCTCGAGCAGCCCGATGGTGTAGGCCGGCATGTCGGCGTTGGCCGCGCGGGCTGCGCGCACCACCGTGGCCTCCGGATCGTTCCAGAGGTACAGCCGCGGATACACGGGGATGCAATGTCCGCCGACGGCGATTCCGGGTGTGTGGATGTGGCTGTAGGGCTGGGAGTTGGCGGCCTCGATGACCTGGTAGATGTCGATGCCTGCCGTGGCGGCATAGCGGGCAAACTGGTTGGCGAGTCCAATGTTCACGTCGCGGTAGGTGGTTTCCGCCAGTTTCGCCATCTCCGACGCCTCGGCGGACCCCAGGTCCCAGACGCCATTCGGCCGGGCCAGATCCGTCCGCTCGTCGAAGTCCAGCACGGCCTGATAAAACTCGACGGCTTTGGCTGCGCCTTCTTCCGACAGGCCGCCCACCAGCTTGGGGTACTTGCGCAGGTCCTCGAACACCCGGCCGGTCAGCACGCGCTCCGGCGAGAACACAAGGTGGAAGTCCTGCCCCTCGATCAGGCCCGAGGCCGATTCCAGGGCCGGTTTCCACCGGGTCCGGGTGGTGCCGACGGGAAGGGTGGTTTCGTAGGACACCAGGGTGCCAGGGGTCAGGTGCTTCGCCAGTTCGGCGGTCGCCGCGTCCATCCAACCGAAATCAGGATTTGCGTCCGCGTCGACAAACAGCGGCACGACGAGAACTACAACGTCCGCTTCGGGGACCGCGTCCGCGTAATCGGTCGTGGCCCGGAGCTTGCCTGCCGGCACCAGCTCGGCCAGTTTTTCCTGCAACCGGGCTTCGCCAGGAAATGGCTCTGTTCCGGCGTTGATGAGGTCGACAACCTGCCGGTTAACGTCGACGCCGACGACCTCATGACCCTTGGATGCAAACTGGACGGCCAAGGGCAGGCCGATCTTACCCAACGCAATTACAGCAATCTTCACGATTCTTGTGCCTTTTCTCTCATGCCTTATGGCAGGGCCGAAGGACCTGTCTCCACACTAGCGGCTGCCGCGCCGCGACGGCGGCAGCGGGCTCTGCCGACTAGTTGCGGAGCCGGGTTACCGCCTCGCTGATCGGCCCATCAAACATTACATTTCCGTGCTCAAGCAGGACACCTCGGGCACAGATCCGGGACACCAGGTCCAGGTCGTGGCTGACGACGACGAGGGTCTTGCCCTTTTCTGCCAGTTCCTGAATCTTGGCTATGCACTTGCGCTGGAACGGTTCATCTCCGACGGCGAGGATTTCGTCGATCAGGAAGACCTCGGGGTCGGTGTGAACGGCCACGGAAAAAGCCAGGCGCAGGTACATGCCGGATGAATAAAACTTGACCTCCGTGTCGATGAATTCGCCAATCTCGGAGAATTCCACGATCGCGTCGAATCGCTCGTTGATCTGCTTCTCCGTCATCCCCAGGATCGCTCCATTGAGGTACACGTTGTCGCGGCCGGACAGGTCAGGATGAAAGCCCGCTCCGACCTCGATCAGGCCAGCCACCCGCCCGCGCGTGTACACACTGCCGGAGTCCGGGAGCATGACGCCGGAGATGTGCTTCAACAGGGTGGATTTGCCGGAGCCGTTGAGGCCCAGCAGGGCCACGGTCTCCCCCGTTTCCACCATGAGGGAGACGTCCTTCAGGGCGTGGAACTTCTTGGAAAGATCACCCTTGCGGCCCTTCACGAGCCACACAACCGCCTCCTTGATGGAACGGGTGTGGCGGAGCACGAACTCCTTGCTGACATTGGAAACTTCGATCGCGCTTGCCATTTACAGCTCCTGAGCGAAGCGGCCCTCAAGCCGCCGGAAAGTTAGCTGTCCCAAAACCAGGACCACCAGCGAAATGACGAGGCCGATCGGCAGCCACAGGCTGAACAGGTTCGGCGGCATCGCGGCAGAACCGTCAGTGGTGGGGTACCAGAAAGCATAATGGAACAGCTCGACGCCCACCGTGATGGGGTTTGCCTGGTAGATGGCGAAGAAAACGGGGCCCAGCTTTGCCTGCACCATTGTCCAGGAGTACATGACGGGCGACGCCCAGGTCGCCACCATCAGGAGCATGTCAACGAGGTTTTCCGAATCACGGAAATACACGTTGGCGGCACCGAAAAGCAGGCCAAGCCCGGTGGCAAGGAAGCCCACAATGGCGAATCCGCCAACCGCGGCCAGCAGCTGGAACATGTCCGGATGCCACCCCGCAAAGAGGCATCCGATCACGAGGACAACGAGCTGGGGGAAGAAATGCACAGCCGACACCCAGACCGATGCCACCGGAAACAGCTCCCGGGGAAGATAGATCTTCTTGATGAGGTTGCCGTTGTTCACGATCGATCGTGCGGAGTTCCCGAGGGCTTCAGAGAAGAAGTTGATCAGCACGATTCCGGAGAAGAGATACACGGCATAGTTCGAGAGGCCGTCCGGGTTGCGTGCACTGCGCTCGAGGCCCATGAAGACGCCCAAGGCCACGTAGAACACGACAAACTGCACACCGGGCTTCACATAGGACCAGAGGAGGCCCAGGACGGAGCCGCGGTAGCGGACCTTCAGTTCCTTGCGGACCAGCAGTTTCAGCAGAAAACTGGACTGGCGAAGATCCCGAAATCCACCGCCGAGACCCGGGCGGGTCAATTCCCCGGAAATCGTGGTTGTCACGCTATTTCACTTCGCTCTGGGTGTGCTCTGTGAAGATTTTCTTCCAGGAATCCAGGGACGTGAGCTCCGGCATCGCGGCCTTGTACTGCTTGCTCAGCGACCGCCAGTCCTTGAGCAGCGCGGCATGCAGGCGGCTGCTCTCGGTGAGCATTTCCCTCACGCGCTTGGGGTCCCGCTTATACCAGGAGGCACCTGTTCCTTCCGCGTTGGAGACGACGGCGCTGTCGAACTGCGCGATCCGCCACCAACGGTTGTCCTGATGCGCAATGCTGGTTTGCGGACGTTCCGCGCTCGTGCTGCCCACGGGACGGAAAAGCTGCCGTGCGACAGTCTTAGCCGCCCAGGGCAGAAGAGTGATCTTGGACGGCTGGGACACACCGTGCCCGTGGCGCGGCGGCTTGTCCATCTTGGGCGTCGGGAACTCGTCCGGATCCGCGCGGAAAATCGAGTCGGAGTAGCCGGCCATCATCTTCCGGATTTCGGGCAGCTTCGAGGGAAGCAGTTCCGGCAGGCCGGACGGCCCCTTGAGCACATCTTCGAGCGCCCAGCCGCGGCCGTGCGCGGTCGCGTACTGCATTGACACGAGGTGCTTGATGTCCGCGTACTGTGACTCGCGCACAACGCGGCCGCCGTGTTCGTAGGGGCTGTGGAGCAGGGCCGCCACGATCCGGTTGCGTGCGTGGAAGTAAGCCTGCCAGCCGACGAGGTCATCCTTGTCGATCCAGGACACATGCCACACGGCCGAACCGGGCAGGGAGACTGTCGGGAAGCCGTGGGCCTTGGCGCGCAGTCCGTACTCCGAATCGTCCCACTTAATGAAGAGGGGCAGCGAGAGGCCGATTTCCCGGATGACCGAGGTCGGGATCAGGCACATCCACCAGCCGTTGTAGTCCACGTCGCAGCGGCGGTGCAGCCAGGAGGTCTGGCGCAGGTTCGAGGACAGGAAATCGTGTCCAAGGACCATGTCCTCGCTCGGCAATGACGGCTGGAAGCGGTAAGGGTTGACCACCTCGCCGAAAGTGTGGAGAACCGTGCGATTGTAGAGGTCGAACATGTGGCCGCCGACAATCGTGGGCGTCTTGCAGCGGTCCGCAAAGGTAAGCAGGCGGATGATGCTTTCAGGCTCAACCACGATGTCGTCGTCCATGAGCAGGACGTAGTCACTGCCGTTTTCGACTCCCTCGAACATTCCCCGGGCAAAGCCGCCCGAGCCGCCGAGGTTCGACTGGTTGATGATCCGCAGCTTGCCGCCAAGCGAATCCCGAACGTCGGCGAAACCGTCTGCGTCCTGGACCTTCTGGGTGCCCTGGTCAACCAGCAGGATCTCCTGGACATGTTTCAGGGCATCGGGGTTCTCGGCCAGCAGCCGGAGATTGTTGAGGCAGAAGTCCGTCTTGTTCAGTGTCGTGATCTGCAGGGTGACCGAACCGGGCGTGCTGTCAACAGCGGCGCCCTGCCATTCGGCGTCGACCATCACCAGCGGTTCGGAGCCGGCCACAAGGTCGAACCAGTACCAGCCGCCGTCGCCGAAGGGCGCCAGGGACAGCTCGAAGGTGTTCTCCGCCGCGCCTTCGACGCGCCGTGTGTCGACACGCTGCAGGGATCCGCGGGCGTTGGACTTGTAGACGATGACCGATCCGACACCCTGGGTGCGTACCTGAAGCCGGACCTTGTCCACTGTCGTCCAGCGCCGCCAGTAGCTCGCCGGAAAAGCGTTGAAGTAGCTGCCGAACGACACCCGCTCCCCCGACCTGACCTTGGTGGAGCTGCGGGACAGGAAGTCTTCAACGTGGGCTTCCTTGGTGGAGCTGCTGTAGGTCTGTGGCTTAGTCTTTTTTCCGCCGCGGTCACCGACCGTGGGAAGCTGGATGCCGGTCGCGGTGCCCATGTCCATGTACAGAGGAACCGTGTCCATCTGGCTGGCGTTGGGCAGGATGACCCGCTGCAGGGTGTCCCACTGCTGGGCGGACTCTACCTGGGTGTCGGTTGCGGCGCTCATGCGTCCACTCCCCCGCTTTCAATCTTGGCGCCGCCTTCGAAGTGCGGGCGGATCTTGTTGTCGAACATGGTCAGGGCCGAGCCGATCGCCATGTGCATGTCCAGGTACTTGTAGGTACCGAGACGGCCGCCGAAGAGGACATCCCGCTCGGCCGCGGCCAGATCGCGGTATTTGAGCAGACGATCGCGGTCCGTGGGCGTGTTGATCGGGTAGTAGGGTTCGTCGCCCTTCTCCGCGGCACGGGAGAACTCGCGCATGATGACGGTCTTCTCCGTCTGGTAGTCGCGCTCCGGGTGGAAGTGGCGCGGCTCGATAATGCGGGTGTACGCGACGTCTTCGTCGTTGTAGTTCACCACCGACGTGCCCTGGAAGTCCCCGACGTCGAGCACTTCTTCCTCGAAGTCGATGGTGCGCCAGGACAGATCGCCTTCGGCGTAGTCAAAGTAGCGGTCGACGGGTCCGGTGTAGACGACCGGGACGTTGCCGACTACGTTGCCCTTGCTGTACTCATGTGATTCATCGAAGAAGTCCGTGTTGAGCCGGACCTCGATGTTGGGGTGCTCGGCCATCTTTTCGATCCACGCGGTGTAGCCGTTGGTCGGAAGACCCTCGTACTTGTCGTTGAAGTACCGGTTGTCGTAGTTGTAGCGCACCGGAAGGCGGGAGATGATGCTCGCGGGCAGGTCCTTCGGATCCGTCTGCCACTGCTTGCCGGTGTAGTGCTTGATGAACGCCTCGTAGAGCGGGCGGCCGATCAGCTGGATGCCCTTGTCGTTCAGGTTCTGCGGATCAGTGCCGGCCAGCTCGCCGGCCTGTTCCTGGATCAGGTCCTGAGCCTGCCCGGGGGTGAGGTTGGCCCGGAAGAATTGGTTGATCGTGGCCAGGTTGATGGGCAGGGAGTAGACCTCGCCCTTGTGGACGCCGTAGACCTTGTGGACGTAGTTCGTGAACGTCGTGAAGCGGTTCACGTACTCCCACACGCGGTCGTTTGACGTGTGGAAGAGATGGGCGCCGTAGCGGTGCACCTCAATGCCGGTCTGCTCTTCCTTTTCGCTGTAGGCGTTGCCGCCGATGTGGTGCCGGCGGTCGATGACGACTACCTTCAAGCCCAGCTCAGTGGCGGCCTGTTCTGCGATTGTCAGGCCGAAAAAGCCCGACCCTACGATGACGAGGTCAGCGGTCACAAACTCTCCTGGTTCGAATGCGGGCAGCGCAATGTTGTGCATTGTCTGCTGGTCTAGCCTACCCGAGACGCGGCTGGTATCGGCGAATCGCGGGTCGCCCCACGGTCCGACGCCACCCCCAGCACCGGCCCTGGAGCCACGAATGGCGGGGGTTGCCGCGTCGCTCCGAAGCGTTTTCCACATGGCTCAATTTCCGGGCGCAGCCGGGCCGATGCGTCCCTAACGTGGAACCCGGGCCGCCACGCAGGAAAGGATGCCCCGGATGATTTTCCACTGCACTCTCGCACCCCGCACTCTCGCACCCAGCACTCTCGTACCCAGCACCCTCATGCAGAGCACCCCCACATCCGGTTCGACGCCGGACGTGCAGCTCATTGAGCTGTCCGTCGAGGTCCCCGAACCGTGCCCGGGCGCGGACTTAGAGTCCGCCATCGCCCGGCGCTACGGGACCGGTGGGCTGTCCGTCCGGGGAGTCCCGCTCGCCGCCATGATTGTTGGCGAGCCTCCCCTGGTCCCCGGTGCAGTCCTGGTTGAAAATGCCGTGCTGGTCGAAAGTGCTGTGCTGGCTGAAGGTGCTGTGCTGGCTAATACGTCGGGAGCAGCATCCCGGCCCGGGCCCGGCCGGCCGGAAACTGCCACGTTGCTGCTCGCCGTGGACAGCGGTCCCGGCGCAGGCACGCTTGTCGCGCTGCGGAGGGGGCAGTTCCGGATCGGACGCAGCGGTACCGGGATCGTGATCCCGGATGCCGCACTTTCCCGGGAGCACGCGCGCCTGGACGTCTCGGACTCCGACGTCACGATCGTGGACCTCGGCAGTGCGAACGGAACCAGCGTCGACGGCCGGAAGGTGCGAATGGTCCCGGTGACCACGGCGTCCTCGATCCGCTGCGGCGACTCCACCATCTCGCTCCGGCTCGGGCCTCTTGTGGTGCCCAACGCTGCCACGGACTCCGTCACGGCGCTTGCAGGCTCCAGTGTTGGCGCGCCGCTGGTCATCCGCGGCACCGCCGCCTCAAGCCACCGGGTCGCCACAGCGCTGGCCGCGGTGCTGCCGCTTCTGGCCGGCGTGGGCCTTGCGCTTCTCACCGGCATGTGGATGTTCCTGGCCTTCACCGCAGTCTCTGGCGTGTCCGTCCTCGTCCCGTTCCTTTCGGGCCGTCGGCAGCGCCGCGAGCTCAACGCCGCTGTGGCGGAGGCCGCCCTGCAGGACAGGGAACGACGCCGGCAGGCCGCTCCTTCCGCGGCGGACCTGGCCATCGGTTGCGCGGCCGGGGCATCCCCGGCGGCCCGTGTACCCCACGGAGAGCCACGGCACATCTGCCTGCGGCTCGGCCTGGCGGATCAGAGGGCGAACATCCGGCTGGAACCACCCGACTCCGGCTTCCGGCCACCGCCGCTCGGCCAGGTCCCCCTGACCCTGGACCCGGCGCCGGCGGTGGTGACCATCCACGGCCCGGCGCCCGCCGTGGCCGGGCTGGTGCGCTCATTCATCCTGCAACTGGCTTCCTATCCCCTCGGCGGCCGGACCCGCCTGCTGCTTCACGGCCCGGCGGACACTGTCCCGTTCTCAGCGCGCTTCCTGCCCGGGGTCACAATGTCCGCAAATGACGCCACAACCGCGGCCCTGTTGGCTGCCGGTCCCGGCGGGTTGACTCGCGGTCCGGGCGAGGCGGGGGGTCCGGGCGAGGCGGCTGGTCCGGGCGACGGATTCGACCGCGGAGTCCTCATCTTTTGGAGCACTCCCGGGCAGTCAGGGGCCGCGCCCGGGCCGGACATCGCCGGTGCAGGGCCGGCGTTCCGGACTTTGGCCACGGCACACGGGTGGAGGGTGATCGAGTGCTCGCCGGAGCAGGGTCCCGCAGAACACCCCGGCATTGTCCTCGGCCGGCGCAGCACGCTCATCGCCGGCGGAGCCCCGCCCATGGACTTCGTCCCGGATCTGGTCCCGGCAGTGGTCTTCGACCGCTTTTGCCGGGGCTTCAATGCCACACACGCTGCGGTGACTCTCCCGCCGGCCATCCCGCAGCACTGCAGCCTGGCCGACGTTCTTCCCCTCGCGGCGCCGGACATCTCCCGGCGCTGGTCCCGGGCCGGCGCGGAGGCCGGGCTGGGTGCGCCAGTGGGCGCGGGGAGCCTGGGGACCCTGCGGATCGATCTGAAGGCGGACGGCCCGCACTTCCTGGTCGCAGGAACCACCGGTTCCGGGAAATCGGAGTTCTTGCGGACTCTTGCCGCCGGCCTCGCGGCCAGCCATCCGCCGGACCGGGTCAACCTGCTCTTCATTGACTTCAAGGGCGGCTCGGGCCTGGGCCCGCTGACCGGGCTCCCGCACTGCGTCGGCATGCTGACGGATCTGGCCGCTGCGCAGGTGGAGCGCACGCTCGTTTCCTTGCGGGCCGAAGTCCGGCGAAGGGAGGAACTGCTCGCCCGTGTGGATGCCCCTGATCTCGCGGCCTATGAGTCGTCGCCGGCGGCGGGACCGCCGGTCCCCTATCTGGTCATTGTCGTTGACGAGTTCAGGATCCTGGTGGACGAAGTGCCAGGCGCACTGTCCGAGCTCATGAGGATTGCCGCCATCGGCCGGTCACTGGGGATCCATCTCATCATGGCCACGCAGCGCCCGCAGGGAGCCCTGAACGCCGATATCAGGGCCAACGTGACCACCTGCACCGCCCTCCGGGTCCAGTCCGGCCCCGAATCCTTCGACATCATGGGCTCCGGGCTCGCGGCCGCCATCCCCATCACACGCCCGGGGCGGGCGTTCCTGATCCGCGGCGCACAGGCCCCGGAAGAGTTCCAGACGGCCACCCTGACGCCCCGGACCGCCGCACGGACAGATGGAGCGGTCTCGGTGCGCACGGTCACGGAATTTCTGACGCGGGCGCCGGCAGTACCCGGTGTCCGGGCCGACGCCGGCGCCCGTGAAGCTCACGACGGCGGCGCCGCCCTGACTCCGACACAGGGGGCGGCCCTGCTCATCGACACTACTGTGGGCCTGTGGCAGGACCGCGGCGGCCGGCCGCCCCGCCGGCCGGTGGCAGATCCGCTGCCGGCTCTGCTGCCCCATCCGGGTCCCGGGCCCGCGGACGGGGACACGGTCCGGCTGGGGCGCGTGGATTTGCCGGAACTCCAACGCGTCGCGGAGTTGGGCTGGAGTCCTGCCGGGCACGGGCATCTGGGCCTCGTCGGCGCTGAGGCCGGCGCCGGCGATACCGCCTTGGCCCTGGCTGTCGATCAGCTCCTGACCGCCAAGGTGGAGTCGCATCTGTACGTACTCGACGCCGCCGGTGTGTTCAGCGCCGCCGCGGCCGCGCCCCGGGTCGGCACGGTGGTCGGCCTGCATGAAGTGCGCCGGGCCGCGAGGGTGCTGCGGCGGATCGCCCAAGAAACCACGTCGCGGCTTAGTGGGCACACGGCCGGCCCGCGGCCCCGGCTGGTCCTGGTGCTCAGCGGCTGGGGCGCCTGGGTTTCGGCATTCCGTTCCGGGCCGCTGGCGTGGGCTGAAGACCTCGTTCATGACATTGTGCGGGACGGTTCCCGGGCAGGGATTACGGTCATCGTCTCTGGCGAGCGTGAGCTCGTGACCGCGCGGTTTTTCGCCGGGCTGCCCAACCGGATCTTCTTTCCAGCAGGGTCTACCGACGAGGGCCGGCTTGCGTGGCCGCGACTTCCGGCGTTGGAGCCGGTCGCCGGCCGCGTGGCCGTGTTCGGCGCCTTTGTGCCAGCTCGTTTGGCGACCGGGCACGCGGCCCAACTCTTCGAACCAATGGTCGTGGGCGGGCGGCACTCCGCAGGTGGAGCCGTCACGACGAGGCCCTTCCGGGTGGACGCGCTGCCTGTATTGGTGACCGTGGACGAGGTGCTGGCCCAATGCGGCAACCCGGGGCCGGGGCAAAGGATCCCGCCGCCCGCCCGATTGCCCGCAGCCATCCCGGCCGCCGCGCACCTCCCGGTCCCGGCGGCCGCACTCCTTCTCGGGGTCGGCGGAGACGAACTCCGGCCGCACGGGATTCGGTTGCCGGCCGGCGGCGTCCTCGCGGTCCTCGGCGGCCCCGGCGCCGGAAAAAGCACGCTGCTGGCCGCGCTCCCGGGAATGAACCCGACCTGTGCCTGGCTCGCGCCGCAGCCGGGAACCGATCCCGGCCAGTACTGGTCCGGGCTCCACGCCAGCGCCCTCGCGGGCACCCTGGACCGGACAGCGATTGCGCTCGCAGACGACGCTGACCTGCTCGCACGCGAAGCCAACAGCGCCCTGGCGGCCCTAAACAGCCTTGGCTGGAGGGTGATCCTCACCGCGGGATTTGGCCCGGCCTTTGGGCAGCGGGTGGATCTGGCTGCCATCGCGCGCAGCCAGGGACAGGCGGTCCTGATTCGCCCGCGGGGGCTCATGGACGGCGAGCCGTTCGGGGTCCGGTTCGAAACGGAGCACGGTCCTCCGCCGGGACGCGCAGTCGTCATTTCCGAAGGCCGTGCGACGCCAGTCCAGCTGGCGGCGCCTGGCCCTGCCGCCCAGCTCGTTCCGGTCCCGCCTGCCGGCGGGCAGGTCCGGATCTCCGCTGCGCAGCACGCCGCTCGGGACGGCCCTTTAAAGGGCGGGCGGGGCTCCGGCAGCCCGTGAGGCGAACGCTATGACCCGCTTGTCGAACAGGAGCACGATCGTTGTCACGGCGGGGATCAGCATGGCCAGTCCGGCCAGCGGATAGCCACCGGTCAGGGTCGGGAAGCCAATGGTCAGCACGAAGAACTGGGCCACCAGGGCACCGGCCCGCGGCCAACGGAACCCTCGCAGCAGGAAGCGTGCCACGGCAAAGAGCCATGCGGAGAACGCCAGCAGCAGGAAAAGCGTGAAGACGGCGCCCCAGAAGGAGAGCACCGGCGCTCCGGTCAGGAGCTGGGTCCCGTACCAGCCGCCGGCCACGAGCAGCGCAGTGGCCTCCAGCGCGACGACGACGGCGATGACAACTATTCCCCTTGGCCGCACAGGGTTTCCGGCGGCGGCTCCGGGAGCGGTTGCGTCCGGATTCCGGAGCGAATCTTCGCCGGGGTGCTCGCCGTCATTCCCGCGGGGATTTTCACCGGGGCCTTCGCGGGGATTTTCACCGGGGTTTTCACGGGGGTCTTCAGGGTTCACAGGGGGCCTTGACACACTGGCACACTACCGGACATAGTCGTCTAGATGTGAGGACGCCGCCACTGAATGTGATGCATCGCTCACGGTCTCTAGGCATCTCGCCCTCTATTACCCCTTGTTTACACAGCGTTAACATGACACGCTTAATCCAGATGACCGAGGGGGCCCCCATGGGCCCTTTTCTTATGAAGCCTCTAGTGAATAAATTCACAAAGGCATTTAACGCGTTCCCAGGAATGGAGTGACTGATCAGCATGGATTGGCGTAACCGCGCAGCCTGCCTTGACAAGGACCCGGAGCTGTTCTTCCCCGTTGGAAACACGGGCCCTGCCCTCCTGCAGATCGAGGAAGCGAAAAGTGTTTGCCGCCGCTGCCCCGTTGTGGACACCTGCCTGCAATGGGCTTTGGAATCCGGCCAAGACGCCGGAGTGTGGGGCGGCATGAGCGAGGACGAGCGTCGCGCCCTGAAGCGCCGCGCTGCACGGGCACGGCGCGCTTCCTGATTCTGCTGCCCAAGCACTGGCAGCTACAGTGCCGGCAGCCACCGCACGACCCTGCAGCAATGGCCGCGGACCCCCAGGTCCGCGGCCATTGCCCGTTTAAGCCGCCGGGCGCATCAGCCGCCCGGCCCGCCTAGCCGCCCGAGTCGCGGGCGCATCAGGCGGTGATACTTGGCCGGGCAATCCGAGGCATCTCACTGCGAGCAACCTCAGCGCGTCGAGAGGCTCAGGACAATCTGGACTGCGGTTCCCCCGCCGTCCCTGGCCTGCCAGTGGATGGTCCCGCCAAGTTCACTCGTGACCAGCGTGCGGACAATTTGCAGGCCAAGGCCCTCGACATACGGCGTGGCCGGCAACCCGACGCCGTCGTCCTCCACCGTCACGGTGAGAAGTTCATCCCCGTCCTCGGTCTCCGAGCGATCGGCGACCAGCCAGACTGTACCGGTCCTCCCCTCCAGCCCGTGCTCGACGGCGTTCGTGACCAGCTCGTTGATGACGAGGGCCAACGGGGTGGCGAAGTCGCTCGGCAGTTCCCCGAAGAGGCCCGAACGCTGGGTCTTGACCTGCTGCGAGGGCGAGGCAACCTCGGCCGAGAGGCGGAACTGGCGGCCGATGAGTTCGTCGAAATCAACGCTCTGGGTCAGGCCCTGCGAGAGCGTCTCATGCACCAGGGCAATGGTCGCCACCCGCCGCATGGCCTGCTCGAGCCCCTGCTTGGCCTCGTCGCTGACCATGCGCCGTGACTGCATCCGCAAAAGGGCCGCGACGGTCTGCAGGTTGTTCTTCACGCGGTGATGGATCTCGCGGATGGTGGCGTCCTTCGTGACCAGTTCCATCTCCCGGCGACGCAGCTCCGAGACGTCCCGGCACAGGACCAAGGCACCGAACCGCTGCTGCTCGTCGCGCAGCGGGATCGCGCGCAGCGAAAGACTAACGCCCCGTGACTCGACTTCACTGCGCCACGGCATGCGGCCCGTGACGACGAGCGGCAGTGTTTCATCGACCAAGCGCCGGTCCCGCAAAAGCCCCGCCGTCACCTCGGCGAGGGACCGGCCTTCGAGGGACTCGCCGTCGCCGAGGCGGCGGAATGCAGAGACCCCGTTGGGGCTGGCGTACTGGACGATCCCCTCGGCGTCGAGCCTGATCAGGCCGTCGCCCACACGCGGAGCGCCGCGCCGCGAGCCTGTGGGCGATGCGAAGTCCGGCCACAGCCCCAGGGTTCCCATGCGCAGCAGATCGTAGGCGCACTGCCGGTAGGTGAGCTCGAGCCGGGAGGGCATCCGTGAACTGGAGAGGTCCATGTGGGAGGTGACGACCGCCAGGGTGCGGCCGTTGCGGACCATCGGGACCGCCTCGACCCGCAGGGCCATATCGCTGCTCCAGTTGGTCTCGTTGGAGCGCTCGATCGCACGGCTCTCCCACGCCTTGTCGACCAGCGGCCGCAGGTCCGACCTGATCCCCTCCCCCACGAAGTCGGCATGGAACACCGTGTGCGTGGTGGAGGGGCGGACGTGGGCGAGTGCCACGTAGCCGAACTCAGGATGCGGAAACCACAGGGCGAGGTCGGCGAACGCGAGGTCAGCGACCATCTGCCAGTCGCCGACCAGGAGGTGTAGCCATTCGGCGTCCCCCGGGCCAAAATCAGCATGTTCCCTGATTGGGTCCGTAAAGATTGCCACAGCACCTCCATTTGCGACACCAGGGACGGCAGCCCCTAGCGTCGGACGATTGACCTCAAGAGCCTCAATGCTACCGACAGTGAGGCCATGTCATCGGCCTCGAGGGCATTGACCTCGTCAAACATGGACTCCGCCCGGCCCAGCTGCTCCGCGTTCTGGCCCTCCCAGGCCACCAGCCGCTCTTCAGCCGGAGTCCCGGCCGGAGTGCTCTCCAGCACCGCCGTCGTCATGTCCGAGACGGTGGAGTAGAGGTCATCGCGCAGGGCTGCACGGGCCAGTGCCTGCCAGCGGTCCGCCCTCGGCAGCTTGGTGATGCGTTCGAGGAGGGAATCTGCATGGAAGCGGTTGAAGACCGTGTAGTAAACGTGGGCAATATCGGCCGCGGATTCCTTGCTGACATGGACGATCCTGGCGATATCGAGGAGCACGAAGCTCTCGAACAGTTCCGCCCAGCGGTGTGCCAGGTCTTCCGGAAGGTCCCAGCTGCGCGCTTTCTCCAGCCATTCGGCCACGCGGGCGCGGTCGTCGCCCCGGAGGTAGTCCAGCAACCGGGCCCGCATGGGATCCATGAGCGGCTTGAATTCGGCGACGATCTCGGCGATGGGACGGGACGCAGTGCCCTGGCTGAGGAGCCACCGGACGGCGCGGTCCAGCAGCCGTCGGATGTCCAGGTGGACGGTGCTCCAGTGTTCGGTCGGGAACGACGCCGGCAGTTCGTTGAGTTCCTTGACCATGATGTCCAGCTCGTAGACCTCGCGGAGTGCCACGAACGCCTTGGCGACGGCCGATTCCGTGGCCGAGGTTTCCTCAATGGCGCGGAACGCGAAGGTGATGCCGCCGAGGTTGATCATGTCGTTGGCAACCACGGTCGCGATGATTTCGCGGCGCAGCGGGTGGGTGTCCAGTTCGGCGTCGAACCTCTCCCGCAGTTGCTCCGGGAAGTAGGTCCGCAGCGTCGTGCGGAACCACGGGTCATCGGCGAGGTCGCTGTCGCGCAGCGCGCTGGCAAGTTCGATCTTGGCGTAGGCGGCCAGGACCGAAAGCTCCGGGGAGGTCAACCCCTGGCCCTGTTCCAGGCGCTCGCGCAGCGTGGCCGTGGTGGGCAACGCCTCAAGGTCCCGCTTGAGGTCCGCCGACTTTTCCAGCCAGTCCATGAGCCGTTCGTAGCTGGGGCTCCATTCGGAGACCCGCATCCGGTCGTTGAGGAGCAGAATGTTCTGGTCGATGTTGTCCTCGAGCACCAGCCGGCCGACCTCGTCGGTCATCGAGGCTAGGAAGTCCGCACGCTCAGCGGGCTCAAGCTTGCCTGCGGCCACCATCCGGTCCACGAAGATCTTGATGTTGACCTCGTGGTCCGAGCAGTCCACACCGGCCGAGTTGTCGATCGCATCCGTGTTGAGGATGACGCCCTGCAGCGCCGCCTCGATGCGTCCGCGCTGGGTCATCCCCAGGTTTCCGCCTTCACCGACCACCTTGACCCGCAGGTCGCGGCCGTCCACGCGGATGGCGTCGTTTGCTTTGTCGCCAACCTCGGCATTCGTTTCGGTGCTGGCCTTGACGTAGGTGCCGATCCCGCCGTTGTAGAGCAGGTCCGCCGGGGCGAGGAGGATGGCGCGCAGGAGGTCCGGCGGGCTCAGCTCCGTGGTGCCCTCCGGGAGGCCGAGGGCGGCGCGGACCTGCGCGGACACGGGGATCGATTTGGCCTGCCGGGCAAAGACGCCACCGCCTTCGCTGATGAGTGACTTGTTGTAGTCATCCCACGAGGACCGGGGCAGTTCGAAGAGCCGCTGGCGCTCCGCGTAGGACGTTGCCTCGTCCGGAGTGGGGTCCAGGAAGATGTGCCGGTGATCGAAGGCGGCCAGCAGGCGGATGTGCTTGGAGAGCAGCATGCCGTTGCCGAACACGTCACCGGACATGTCGCCGACGCCCACTACGGTGAAGGGCTCCGCCTGGGTGTCGAGGTCCAGCTCGCTGAAGTGGCGCTTGACCGATTCCCAGGCGCCGCGGGCGGTGATGCCCATGGCCTTGTGGTCATAGCCGACGGAGCCGCCGGAGGCGAAGGCATCGCCGAGCCAGAAGCCGTATTCGCCGGCCAGCCCGTTAGCGATGTCGGAGAAGGACGCCGTGCCCTTGTCGGCCGCGACCACGAGGTAGGAGTCGTCGTCGTCATGGCGCACGACGTCGGCCGGGGGCCTGACGGTTTCGCCCTCGGCCGTCACGATCAGGTTGTCCGTAATGTCCAGCAGTCCGCGGATGAACGTCTTGTAGCTCTCGACGCCCTCGGCCATCCAGGCGCTGCGGTCGGCCGCGGGGTCCGGGAGTTGCTTGGCGTAGAAGCCGCCCTTGGCGCCCGTCGGGACAATGACGGCGTTCTTGACGGTCTGCGCCTTCACCAGGCCGAGGATTTCGGTGCGGAAGTCCTCGCGCCGGTCCGACCAGCGCAGGCCGCCGCGGGCAACCTTGCCGAAGCGCAGGTGCACGCCCTCGACACGCGGCGAGTAGACCCAGATCTCGAACATGGGCCGCGGGAACGGCAGGCCCGCGATGCTGGACGGATCCAGTTTGAAGCTCAGGTGGGCCTTGTTCTGGTAGTAGTTCGTCCGGAGCGTGGCCTGGATCAGGTTCTTGAACGTGCGCAGCAACCGGTCGGCGTCGAGGGTCGCGACCTGCTCGATCGCTGCATCCAGTCCGGCGAGGACCTCGACCTCCCTGAGCACGCGATCGGTGTCGCTGAGTGCCGGGTCAAAGCGTGCCGCGAACAGGGCGCTGAGTCCCCGCGTGACATCCGCGTTCGCCAGCAGGGTGTCCGCCAGGAATCCGAAGGAGTTGGTGTTGCCCATTTGCCGCATGTATTTGGCGTAAGCGCGCAGTACGACCACCTGGCGCCAGTGCATGCCCTCCCGCAGCACCAGCCGGTCGAAGCTGTCGGACTCCACGGCGCCGGTCACGGCAGCGCCGAAGGACTCGCCCAGCAGCTGGCCGGTGGCCTGTGGATCCACGCCGGCGGGGTACTTGAGGCCGAGGTCGTAGAGGAAAAAGTCCCGCTGATCCGCGGTCTCGATCTCGAACGGACGCTCGTCCAGGACCTCGAGGCCAAGGTTATGGAAGTACGGCAGGATCTGGCTCAGGCTCTTCGGCTCCAGCATGTAGAGCTTGACGCGGGCGTCCTCTTCCAGCGTGGCTCCGGCGCCTTCGGGCAGGTAGACGTGGACGCCGGGCTGCTCCTTGACGCCTTCGCCGGCCCGTTCGGCCGCGGCACCGTACTTTTCGAAGCGGTCGATGTCCTGCAGCGCGTCTTCGATCTCGTAGTCCACGCGGTAGCTGGCCGGGAACGCTTCCGCCCAGACGGCTGCCAGTTCCTTGGCGCCGTCCTCCCTGAGGCCCGCGCCCCCGCCGTCGCCGCGGGCGCGCAGAACTTCGGAAATGCCTTCGCCCCAGGAGCGGGCGGCCCGGACCAGGCGCTTCTCCAGTTCGTCGCTGTTGACGTTGCTGACATCGGCGTCCTTGGGCAGCCGGATCCGGAAGAAGAGGCGGGCCAGGGCGGACTCCGTCATGCGCGCCTCGTAGTCGATGGACACGGCGTTGAAGGTTTCCCGCAGTTCCTGCTCAATGCGCAGGCGGACGTTGGTGGTGTAGCGGTCGCGCGGCAGGTAGACGACGGCGGACATGAACCGGCCGTAGATGTCGGGGCGGAGGAAGAGCCGCGTCCGGCGGCGTTCCTGCAGCCGCTGGATGCCGGTGGCGATGGCGGCGAGGTCGGGGATCTCAATCTGGAAGAGCTCATCGCGCGGGTAGGTCTCGAGGATGCCCAAGAGGTCCTTGCCCGAGTGCGAGTCCGGCGGGAAACCGGCGTCGTGGAGGACAGCAGCCACTTTTTCCCGGACCACGGGGATATCGCGGACGGAACCGGCGTAGGCGGTCGTGGCGAAGAGGCCGATGAAGCGGCGTTCCCCGTTGACGTTACCGGCGGCGTCGAAGCTCTTGACGCCGATGTAATCCAGGTACGCCGAGCGGTGCACGGTGGAGCGCGAGTTCGCCTTCGTGATCACGAGGGCGCGCTTCTCGCGTGCCTTCTTCCTGCCGGCCTCGGTGAGGTGCTGGACCTGGCGGCTGTCCGCGCCGGCGCGGAGCAGGCCGAGGCCGCTTTCCTCGCGCAGTTCCAGCACATCCTCGCCGGATACGTTCACGAGATCGTATTCGCGGTAGCCCAGGAAAGTGAAGTTCCCGTCATCGAGCCAGCGGAGCAGAGCCTGGGCCTGCCGCAGCTCCGCAATCTGGGCCCGGTTGGCCACCCTGTCCAAATCCGCGGAGATCTCAAGGGCCTTCGTGCGCATCTTCGGCCAGTCTTCGACGGCGGCGCGGACGTCGCCGAGCACCCGGGAAATCCCCTTGACCAGCTCCGCGCGCTTGTCCTCGCCCACGAGGTCGATTTCGACGGCGATCCAGGATTCCATGTGCGAGGCGTTGTCACCCTCGGCGATCAGGTGGGAGAGGTTCGGCATGGCTGCCGTGTCGCCGCTGGAGATGCCCAGGTGGGAGGGTACGCGCGCCACCTTGGCCAGCTGGCCGGTCTCGCGGTTGCGGGTCACCACGAAAAGCGGGTGCAGTACGAGGTGGATGGGCGCTTTCTGGCGGACCAGTTCGGCGTTGACTGAGTCCACGAGGAAGGGCATGTCATCGGTGACGATGTACAGGACACTGCAATCGGCCTCGTCACGGAGGACAATGTTCGCGATGCCTGGCAGCCGCGTCGCCGCGATTTGGCGGTGGGTGTCGGCCCTGGCCGTCAGGACTTCCTGGGGATAGGCCCGGAAATCCTCCTCCGCGAGGTGCTCGTAGTAATCCCCGAGGTAGCCTTCGCTACTCCCGATCGAAACGGGCTGATCCTCCACACTGGACCCAGACGACATCGAAACGCCTCCATAAAAGAAGTTCACAGCCGCCTCTTTGCGGCCCATATGTTGACCCTAACCCTTTGCCCGGCGCTCTGCTGTGGAAGAAAAGACAAAGGATTTCTTGTTTCGCTGGGCAGGTGCACAAACCAGTGCGGCGATCGAACGCCGCAGCTCCGATTCGGGTGCGGATTCGAGCAATAGTGCCCCGGATAGCAGGGCTGCGTCGCTCGCCGCGGGATCGGACGGCAGGAACGCCGTCAACGGCGCCGAGGGGCCGTACCGCTCCCACGCAGCCCGGAGTTGGCGCTCGGGCGACCGCCCAACGGCGGAGGTCCTGACTTTGTTCATGACCACTTGGGGCGCTGCCTGCGGGACGGCCGTCCGGAGCTCGGCCAGGCCGCGGACCAGCCTCGGCACGCCGATGGAGTCGGCCGCCCCGACGGCAAAGACTGTGTCGGCCAGCTCCAGGCTCCTCAAGGTCGCGGCGTTGCGGCGCGGCGCGCCGCTGTCAAAGCCAAGCTCGTCATCGGCTTCAAGGCAGAAGCCGGTGTCCACCACAGTGACATCTGCGATCTCCCGGGCCCGCTCCAACACCAGCGTGAGCGCTGCGGCGCGCAGTTCCGTCCAGCGGTCCGCGCGCGTGATCCCGGTGAGCACATGAAACGTCCCGGCCTTGGTCGCCACCGTCGTGGCGATCCTGAGCAGGGCATCGGCGTCGAGCAGTCCCTGGTCTGCCAGCCGGCAGGCCTGGGCCAGCCCGGCAGCCTCGTCGAGCAGACCCAGGAGGGCGGCCACGCTGGCCCCGTAACTGTCGGCGTCGACCAGCAGCACCGATTGCCCTTCCGCGGCCAGCTCCCCCGCGATGTTGGCGGCCACCAGGGTCCGGCCCGGCGCGCCCGCCGGGCCCCAGACCGCAATGATCCGGCCCTTCGCGGCTGTTCCTGCGGTGGCTGGGTTTGCCCCGGAAGACCGCGGCACCTGACCAACGGCCGGTGCGGCAAGGGAGGAAGCATCGTCGGACCCAGCGCGCCCCGGCCGGTGCCCGGTGCCACTGAGCTGTGCCACCGCGGCGGAAATCCGCGCCGCAAGGGCAGCGGCCTCAACAGCGCGGGATTCCGCTGCCACGCCAATGGTCCGCAGGCGGGCCGTTTCTTCCGGGCTATCAGTCAGGGCGATGACGACGACGCCGACGGCGGACAGCCGGTCCACCAGCGAGGCCGTCAGCTCTTCGCCGCCTGCCGCGACGACAGCTGCGCGGGCCAGCCCGCTCTGGCAGGCGGCCAGCAGTTCCGCCAGCTCGCTGCACCGCCGTACAACGGACACAGGTCCGTGCAGACGCTCGAGGCCGCCCACCAGGTCATCACGGGAGTCCCCCACCGTCACCACCGGAATGCTCATCGCGCGGTACCGGCCGGGTTCCACACGACCGCAATCTTTGCCTTGTTGGCCTGGGCTCCCAACAGCTTCGGCATCTGGGCGTCCGGGACGAGCACCATGACCACCGTCGACCGGGAGGACCCCAGGGCAGTGCTGCCCGGGGTGATCTGGGCAATTTCGGCGCCGGAGAGGAGCAGCGTGGGCTCGCTGAAGCCGTTGCGGGTATCCGGCAGCGCCACCCACACGTCCACGCGGGAGCCCGCGACGGCCTGCGCGGGAAGGTTTTCCTCGACGGTGACGGCGACGGGCTTGCGGTCCAGCCCATCGAGCTGGCCGACACTCTCGCGCGGCAGCAGCTGGTCCTTGCCGATCCTCTGCACGGCCACGAGGCCGGCGTCCAGGCCGGATTCCGGGGTCAGGTAGTGCTGTTCCACCTCGCCGAGCCGTACCTTGACCCGGTGCAGCTTGTCGACGGTCAGCGTCTCGCCGACGGCGATCGGCTCCCGTGCCGCGTACGCTTCGGTGGTCTGGTCCGCGGCACCGACGAGTGAGACCACGCCCACCACGGATGCAAGGACCAGCAGGATTCCGACGAGGAGCCGGGGGTCTTTCCAGGACGGCTTTTTCAAACGCGCCCCTTCGGCTGCCGCGCTTGCACTCATGCGTCCGCTCCCCTGTCGTCGCCGTTCTTTCCCGGGATGCCGGGCACCCCTATTGTTGCGCCCGGACCGCCCGGGTGGAAGATCCAGGGCCAAACAGGCGCAAACTGTGGATAACCGCACCAGTAGGCATCAACGGTGGCAAAATGGACTCATGCCTCGATTCCTGACCCTCGCTGACGTTGCCGAGCAGCTCCAGATCAACTCTCCGGCCGCCTACGCGCTCGTTCGCAGCGGCGAGCTCAAGGCGATCCAGGTGGGCGGGCGCGGCCAGTGGCGTGTCGAGGAGAAGATGCTCGAGCAGTACATTCAGGAACGCTACGCCGAGGCCAGCCGCATGATCGAAGAGGCCAAGTCGAAGTCTGCCGGAAGTTGAACTGGGCGTTCTGACTAGCCGCCCGCGGCACCGACGGATCTGATGCCCGCCAGGGCGCCAAAAGGAATAGCCACCACCTGCCGCTTGTCCGCCGGACGCCGGTCCTCGCCCTCCGGCGTCACGGCCAGATCCAGGAAATCCCGGCCGACCGTGTCAATGACGCCGTGGAGCGCGGACTCGGCCCTCCCGTGCGAGAGACATATCGCCACCCGCGCCCGGTTCCTGGCGAGTCCCCGGAGAGCGCTGCCCAAACCCAGCCGCCGGCGGACGGTTGACGGTTCGGCGACCGCCACCCGCGAAAGACCCACATACTGCGCGGCCGCGGCATAGGGAATCAACACCTGGTGTTGGGGCTCATCAAGGACCAGGGCCTCGCTGCCCGCGTGGCTCAGCACCCCCTCGAACGCCTGCCCCGAGGACAGCTGCACGCGGATGCTGAGCCCGAGCGACCCGCGGAGCCGGTCCGCGAGTTTCACGCCCGCGGAATCCACCAGTGCACGCTCCGCTATTTCTGCCTCAAAATCCAGCCGCTGGCGCGCCGCCAGCTGCGCCTCCATATCGTCAAAGAGGGCGTCCCACCGCATGGCGCCAGCGTAGGCGCGCCTCCCGCACCGGTCAATCCACAGGCACCGGCAATCCACAGGGATAGAACTGCCCCTAGACAAACTGATTCTTACAGGCCCACACTTCGTTCAACAGCCTTAAACATTATCAAACGACATCAAACGACATTAAACAGGACCGAAACCGAATGGAGGAAGCAGCCATGGACCGGACAGCAGCACCGCAACCCCGCACCCACCCGTCGCCCTTGCCCTCGCCCAGGCAGGCGGTTCGGGCCGACGCGGCCATGGCCACCGTCATCCTGCTGCTGGGAATCTTCCTCGTGGCTACCGGAGGCTTCCTCGTCCATCGCTGGCAGTCAGGCTCGGCACGCCGGCAGTCACTTTCCTTCGAGGACCAGCTGGGGATCGTGGCAAATACCGCCGGACTAATCGTCATCACCTGGTGGGTGATGTCCCTCGCCATCGCCGTCGCGGCAGCCCTGCTTGACCGTCTTGGCAGGACCCGCGCGGCGGCCGCCACGGGCCGGTTCAGTCCGGCGTTCATGCGACGGCTGGTTCTCGCCGCCGTCGGCCTGCAGCTGCTGACAGCGCCGCTGGCCACCGCGGCGACTACGCCCGACGGGCCCGGTCCGGGCCGGCCTGGCCACGCAGCGGTGTCGGCATCGTGGACACCGCCACCCGGGCAGGCCCCGGCGCCGGGCCCGCAAGATCCGGCCGCCGGTTCCGCGGTAGATCCGCGCTGGAAGCCAGTGAGTCCGGTCGTGGACGCCGGCCCCCTGGCCGCACGCCATGCACGCGCGCAGGACACACCCGGCGGCGGCAGAGAGGTCACGGTCCGGTCCGGTGATTCGCTGTGGAGCATTGCGGCGGCGACGCTGGGGCCCTTCGCGTCCGACGCCGACATCGCCAGAGAGTGGCCCCGGCTGTATGCGGGGAACCGCGACACCATCGGAGCTAACCCGCACTTCCTGCGGCCCGGACAAGTCCTCGTCCTCCCGCCGCCAAACTCGGGACCCGCCGCACCACGGTCTGGGCCAGGGCCCCGGCCATGACCACAACCAGGGCCAGCGGAAGTTCATCCAGCACCAGCCCCGCCCTCTCCCCCGCAAGCACCACGACCCCACAAGCACCAGCCATCAGCCATCTGCAAAGGAACCGTCATGAATGCAGTAACCGGGATCCGCTCAGCTGCGGCGCCCCCAGCCCCGCACGCCCCCACCCTCCGGGTTGTGTCCGGCACGGCAACACCGGCCGTGCACGCGGCAGCGGCCCCGCCGCCCCTGCGCGTCGTTGACGAGGCCCGCGAGATTTGTGCGATTTCCCGCAGCACCGTGCAGGCGGCCATCGAAGTGCTGGCCGGAACACGGCCCGCACAGCAGCTCTCCCGCCGCCTGGACCCGCGCTGCCTGGCGGCCCTGCAGCACCGTGCCGCACTGACCCGCCGGGTTGCCTCCGGCAGCTCGCCAACGGCGGGCCGCCTGCACCGCAACCCGTCCGTCCGGTCCGTCCGGGCCTGCCGCGTATCGGATGACGTTTACGAGGCCAGCGCGGTGGTGGTCGAGGAATCGCGGGTCCGCGCGGTCGCGCTGCGGCTGGAGCGCGGCACAGCGGCCTGGCGCGTCACCGTGCTGGAGATCGGCTGAACGGCGGGGCCGCAGGCAGAAACGAGCAGAAGCAGGCAGGAACAGGCAGGAACCTGCAGGAACCGGGGCCGGCCTGTCAGGGAAAGGAGGCGCAAAACACGGGAGGACCGGAGCGATTGCTCCGGTCCTCCGCTACGTTCTCGTCGTGCCTAGCGCCGCTTCTTCTTCGCAGTGCGGCGGCCGATGTCCTGCGCCGCGGCCTTGGCCGGGTTTCCTGAGCGTCCGCTGCCCTTCGCCTCGATCCGGGTCTGGGCGGCACCGTCTTCGCCAGGGGCGGTGTACTGCAGCTGCGCGGGCTTCTCGGGGGCCTGGAGTCCGGCGGCACGGATCTGCGGCTCGTGGTGTTCGGTGTGCTGGCCCTCGGCGTCCGCCACCACAACGTCCTCGGCGGGTGTCACTTCGACGTCGAGGTTGAACAGGAAGCCGACGCTCTCCTCGCGGATGGCCTCCATCATGGCCTGGAACATGATGAAGCCTTCGCGCTGGTATTCCACCAGGGGGTCGCGCTGGGCCATGGCGCGCAGCCCGATGCCCTCCTTGAGGTAGTCCATCTCGTAGAGGTGTTCCTGCCACTTCCGCCCGATGACGGACAGGACCACGCGGCGCTCCAGTTCGCGCATACTCTCGGAGCCGATCGCCTGCTCCCTGGCCTGGTAGACCAGACGGGCATCGGAGAGGATCTCTTCCCGGAGGAAGTCGACTGTGATCCGGGACTTGCCGCCGGCCTCGTCAATGACGTCGCGCGGGGTGAAGCTCACGGGGTACAGGGTCTTGAGATTGGACCACAGGAGGTTGAAGTCCCAGTCATCCCCGGTGCCCTCGGCCGTGGCCTCGTCGATGAAAGCGTTGATGGTGTCTTCCAGGAAGTACTGGACCTTCTCGTGGAGGTCATCGCCTTCGAGGATGCGGCGCCGGTCACCGTAGATTGCCTCACGCTGGCGGTTCAGAACGTCGTCGTACTTCAGCACGTTTTTGCGCTGTTCGGCGTTGCGGCCCTCCACCTGGCCCTGGGCCGAGGCGATGGCGCGGGAGACGAGCTTGGATTCGAGGGCGACGTCGTCCGGCACCGAGCTATTCATGAGCCGTTCGGCCGCGCCGGAGTTGAACAGGCGCATCAGGTCATCGGTCAGCGAGAGGTAGAACCGGGATTCGCCGGGGTCGCCCTGGCGTCCGGAACGGCCGCGGAGCTGGTTGTCGATGCGGCGGGACTCATGCCGTTCCGTGCCGAGCACATAGAGTCCGCCCAGGTCCAGGACTTCCTCGTGCTCGTCCTTGACGGCCTGCTTGGCAGACTCGAACGCTTCGGGCCATGCGGCCTCGTACTCCTCGGAGTTTTCCTCCGGGTCCAGGCCCCGCTTGGCCAGTTCGGCGACGGCGGTGAACTCGGCATTGCCGCCGAGCATGATGTCGGTGCCGCGGCCGGCCATGTTGGTCGCGACGGTGACGGCGCCCTTGCGGCCGGCCTGGGCGACAATGGAGGCTTCCCGGGCATGGTTCTTGGCGTTCAGGACTTCGTGCCGGACGCCTTCCTTGGCCAGCAGCCGGGAGAGGTATTCGCTCTTCTCGACGCTGGTGGTGCCGACGAGGACCGGCTGGCCATTTTGGTGGCGGTCGGCGATGTCCTTGACTACGGCGTCGAACTTGACGGTCTCGTTCTTGTAGACGAGGTCGGCCTGGTCGATCCGGGTCATGTCGCGGTTGGTGGGGATGGCAACGACGCCGAGCTTGTAGGTGCTCATGAACTCGGCGGCCTCGGTCTCGGCCGTGCCGGTCATGCCTGCAAGCTTGTCGTACATGCGGAAGTAGTTCTGCAGCGTGACGGTGGCGAGCGTCTGGTTCTCGGCCTTGATCTCGACGCCTTCCTTGGCTTCGATGGCCTGGTGCATGCCCTCGTTGTAGCGGCGGCCGGCGAGGATGCGGCCGGTGTGCTCATCGACGATCAGCACCTCGCCGTCGAGGATGACGTAGTCCTTGTCGCGCTTGAACAGCTCCTTGGCCTTAATGGCGTTGTTCAGGAAGCCGATCAGGGGCGTGTTGGCGGACTCGTAAAGGTTGTGGATGCCGAGGTAGTCCTCGACTTTTTCAATACCGGCCTCGAGGACACCGACGGTGCGCTTCTTCTCATCGACCTCGTAGTCAGTCTCGGCGTGCAGGCGCGTGACCACCTTGGCGAATTCGCTGTACCAGCGGTTGGTGTCGCCCTGGGCCGGACCGGAGATGATGAGCGGGGTGCGGGCCTCGTCGATGAGGATGGAGTCCACTTCATCGACGACGGCGAAGTGGTGGCCGCGCTGGACGAGTTCCGAGCTATCCCACGCCATGTTGTCGCGCAGATAGTCGAAGCCGAATTCGTTGTTGGTGCCGTACGTAATGTCCGCGGCATACTGCTCGCGGCGCAGCGCAGGGTCCTGGTTGGACAGGATGCAGCCGCTGCTCAGGCCGAGGAAGCGGTAGACGCGGCCCATGAGGTCGGACTGGTATTCGGCAAGGTAGTCATTCACGGTGACAACATGGACGCCCTTGCCGGTGAGGGCATTGAGGTAGGCCGGAGCGGTGGCCACCAGGGTCTTGCCTTCACCGGTCTTCATCTCGGCGATGTTGCCCAGGTGCAGGGCGGCACCGCCCATGAGCTGGACATCGAAGTGGCGCATGCCGAGGGTACGGGAGGAGGCTTCGCGGACGGCCGCGAAGGCTTCGGGCAGCAGATCGTCCAGCTTCTCGCCGTCCCGGTGGCGCTCGCGCAGACGGTCGGTTTCTTCACGGAGCTCGGCATCCGTGAAGGTCTGGAAGGAGCTCTCCAGGGCATTAATGGAGTCGGCATAGTTCCGCAGTTGCCGCAGGGTTTTTTTGTCACCCGTGCGGAGAAGTTTTTCGATAAGTGATGCCACGTGAAGTTGCTCCCAGTCTCAAGCTGCCGAATTCTGGCGTGTTTAGTCTACGGGAGAGACGCAGGGCCGGTGGCGCCTGTTCCCTCACAGCGGATAGTGCGATTACCGGGCAGCCACGGCTTCGGCGAGCGCCGACGCAAGGTTCCCCGTTGGCGAGACAACTACCCCGTCCAGTCCCAGCCACTCTGCCATGAGCTGCAGTTCCGCGGCGAGTTCGACGGCCGTGTCCGCCGGGGCGCCGGCTTCTGCATGGGCAGTCCTTACCAGGAGCCGGCCGCCGGCCCGGTCGGCCTTGAGGTCCACCCGGGCGACGATCGCGTCGCGGAGCAGGAACGGCAGGACGTAGTAGCCGTACCTCCGCTTCGGCTCGGGCGTGTAGATCTCGATCCGGTAGTGGAACCCGAACAGCTCCTCGAGCCGCCGGCGTTCGAACACCAGGGAGTCGAAGGGGCTCAGGAGTGCCCGGCCGGTGGCTGAGCGCGGAAGTTTCGCCTCCGCGTGACGGTACAGGGGCCGGTCCCAGCCGGCCACCGTGACCGGTTCCAGCTGGCCGCTGTCCACGAGGTTCCGGACTGCCACGGCGGCTGCTTTCTGCGGTGTCCGGAAGTAGTCCGCGAAGCACCGCACGGTCCCAATACCGTGGGCCCGTGCCGCGGCGTCGATCAGCCGGTCCATCGCGGCGGCCGCGTCGGGTTCGGGCGCCGCCGCCTCCCCGCCCGGTCCGGGGAGCACCTTGGAGGTGAGCGTGTAGCGCCGTTCGAAGGATTCGGTCCGCGAGGATGCGGAGACAAGACCCTCTTCAAAGAGATGTTCCAGCACCCTTTTGACGGCGTTCCAGTTCCAGCCCCAGTTGTCCCGCTGCTGATCCTCCACGTGGCCGAGCCGGGCTGTCAGTTCGGCGGCGGTCATCGGCCTCCCGGCGGCCAGGGTTTCCAGCACCCTGGCCGCCACCCCGTTGCGCAGTTCGGGGTCCATGCCGTGCGCGCCCACCCATTTGCGGTTCTGCCACTGCACAAGGTCGTAGAAGTGGTCCGGCCGGATGAAGCAGGCTTCGTGGGCCCAGTACTCCATCATCCGGCGCGGGTGGCTCCCCGCCATCCTTTGGAGGATGGCGCGGTCGTAGTTGCCGAGCCGCGAGAAGAACGGCAGGAAGTGGCTGCGGGACACCACATTGACGGAGTCGATCTGAACCAGGTGCAGCCGGGCAAAGGTACGGCCCACCGCCCGTGCGCTCACGGGTCCGGCGGGCCGTTCCTTGTCCAATCCCTGGGCTGCCAACGCGATCCGCCGTGCCTGTGCCAGGCTCAGCGTTGCTTGCACGTTAGTCCCTTCGTCGGAAAAGTCTGCACCAGCTTATGCGCTGGCGGGCTCATCCTCTGAACGGTAGGCCAGGATTTTCTCTTCCAGAGTCGAATGTCCGGGCTCGCACGTCTGGTCAAGGGAGATGACCCCGTAGGTCCAGCCGTCACGGCGATACACGACCGAGGGCGCCTTGGTCTCCTTGTCCACGAAAAGGTAGAAGTCGTGACCCACAAGTTCCATGTTGTCGACGGCGTCATCGAGGGTGAGCTGGGCCGCGGGGAACACCTTCCGGCGGATCAGCACGGGCGAATCGCCGGCCGGAATATCGTTCTCGACATCGTACGGCGACTTCGCTGCCGCCGGCCCCTGGGTCTCCTGCTGCTGCGCCGCCTCCACGTAGAGCGGTTCGCTGGGGCTGGCCGGTTCCAGGGCTGCCGTCGCCTCGGTGACGGACTTCGGGGTGTGCCGGCCGTGGTGGACCTTTCTGCGGTCCCGGGCCCTGCGCAGGCGTTCAAGAAGCTTGTTGTAAGCGAGATCGAACGCAGCGAACTTGTCGGCGGCACTCGCTTCTGCGCGGATTACTGGGCCGCGCCCCAGGACTGTCAACTCAACCGTGAGCGATTCGGCGGTCTGGCGGGCTTTGGTCTCTTTGGTGACCTTAGCGTCTACCCTCTGGACCTTGTCTCCCAACGACGCGATCTTTGAGATCTTGTCGTCGGCATACTCGCGGAACCGGTCTGAGACCGTCAAGTTGCGTCCGCTGATCATGAACTCCATGGTGCCCTCCAAATGACTTCGGTGACACGACGGCGGTACTTCCCGGGGCCGATCTGACTGACAGTCGAGCCCCTTTCCGAGCCGCTATCGACAGGTACATCTGTTCTTGGTACCCATCTTCGACGTTAGTTCATAGACACCTGTTATTCATCCTTTTACGGTTTATTTTTTTGCGTCCCGCCGTTCCCCCGTGCCACCGCGGGACCGGCGGCGTCGACGTCGGAGTTGGCCGGCGGGCGTGTCGCGGCGACCACAACGGCGCCACTGACAACGGCCCCTGCGGCCCGAAGCGCACGGGCCGCCTCCGCCAGGGTGGCACCGGTAGTCAGCACGTCATCGACGATGATGCAGGGACGTCCTTCGACTCGTGCGGGCCACGGGCCGGACCTGGCCCGCATGGACCCGTGTACGCGCCGGGCGCGGGCTCCCCGGCCCAGTCCTTTCTGTCCGCCGGACAGGTAGAGGTCCCCTTTCCGGCCGGCCGGCAACCGGTCCAACAGGGGCAAGGCCGGGGGCATCCGGCGCCGCGCGGGCGGCACGGTTTTCCGGAGCGCGTCCTCGACGGTGCACCCCGGGAGTGCGTTGCCGCGGAGGAGCCGACGGAGCAGGAGATGGACGGGACTGAAACCCCGCTTGCGGAATGCGGCGGCGCTCGTGGGCACGGGGACGAGGACTAGCCCCTGCGCCGGCCCGGCCGCGGCGTGGAGGGCGCGCGCCAGGGCCCGGGCCAGCTCGGCGCCCAGCCGGGCCTGCCCGTGGCTTTTGAAGGACAGCAGGCACTGCGCCAGCTCGGCCCGGTATGCCCCGGCCGCCACCACGGGCAGCAGCACGGACCCGTCCATGTCCATCAGGGCCGGAGCCTGGGCCTCCGCCCGGAACGGCCTCAGCGTCAACAGGCGCAGCTTCCGGGCGCACGCGCCGCAGAGTGCCAGGTCCTCCGCCCCGCAGCAGGCGCAGTCCACCGCAATGGCCAGGGCGAGCACCTCTGCCGCTGCCTCGGCCGTCAGGTCGCACAGTCTCGCCAGGGGCCGCGCGTAGCTGCCGCGGTGTCGCGCCGCAGTCGCTGCGGCCGGGGCAAGGTCCGGATCCGCAGCCGGCCGCGGCCGGCCGGCGTCCTGACCCGTGTGGCTGCCCATTCTCCGATCCTGGACCGAGGGCGCCCTCGGCCCTAGCCCCGCGGGCCGCTATGTGGACAACCCGCCGGCCGGCGCCCTCGGCCCACCGCCTTCGCCCGAGGGCGCGTGGGTCAGCCCGGGAAGGACGGGTCGGTGGGGCCCTTGAGCTGCGGTGACCAGCCGTTGCCCAGCCGCTGGAAGATTCCTTCGGCGGACTGGCCGTAGATCTCGGATGTCCCGTTGCCTGCGCTGAGGGCGGTCAGCCCGGGCCACGGCGGCAGCTGCTGCGGCTGCGCCGAGGCCAGGGACAACAGCTCGGGCGTGACGGCATCGCTGGCGGAAGCCTTCATGACCGCGACCGTGGTGTCATCCACCCAGACCCCTTGGTCCGGATTTCGGGGAGTCAGCAGGGTCAGGGGCGCGGTCAGATCCCTCGGGGTGCCGTCCGCGTTCCGGACGATCCCGGTGATCTGGACCTTGCTCTTGCCTTTCTGCTCGGAAATGACAAGGGCACGCGTGCCGTCCCGGGATATCCGGAACTCCTTGACGGTCCGGTCGGCGAGCCATGCCGGCGACAGGGTTACGGTGGGGACGCGGGCTTTCTCCGCCACACCGACCGGCCGGTAGGCCACCACCTCGGTGGCGCCGGCAGCACCCGGCCCGGCGGTCCAGACCCAGTCGTAGCGGCCGAACGAAGGCCGGGACAGCGTAGCCCGCGTGGTCAGTGCCCTGGCGGGCTGGCCCGGAACGATCGAGTACATCGTGTTGCGGGCGGCATTGAGGAACGCGGCGGCGTGCGACTCGGTCGACTCCGCCGGCGCCCGCGGTGACAGGGCCGCGACGGACCGGATGTCCGGCAGCGGTGAAAGCCTGTTGTTCTCGTACCGGACCAGATCATTGTTGCTAACGGCGATCTGGTAGGCGGGGACGCTTTCGTCCCGGACCGGAGGCAGGACCGTGCCGTTGTCCTCGACGCGCACCAGATCCTGATTGGCCCGGAGCTCGACATTGATGACATCCGGCTGGCTGCGGAACGTCAGGGCCAGCTGCGTCTGCATCCGCAGCCGGTCCTCGTTGGAGGCCTCCACCAGGTCCTTGGCGGTGAGATCCACCTGGGCGGCTCCGGAGACCACGGGCACGGACTCGCGGGCCAGCTTGATGCCCGAGGGGAACGCGCTGACGACGGCGCCCTTGAGGTATGGAGCGGGCCCGCCCAGGAGGGCGCTCGTCATGGCCTTGACGGTCTTCTTCCGGATGAACCACCGGACATCCGGCACGGCGTACGTGAATGTGGGGTCGTAGAAGTAGATCGGGTAGGCGCCGTAGATGACTTTGAAGGTCTCTTCCGGAATGGCCGTGCCGTCCGGAAGATCGGAGATTCGCCACTCGCCGTCCACCTGGGTCACGGTGACGGGGATGTTTTCCGTTGTGCCCTCCGGAAGCTGCGTGGCCACGCCGTCGGCGTCCACCGAATAGGCGACGTCGAGCTGGTAGTTGAAGACGTTTTCGACGCCGGTGGCCACCACTGTGGCCTTCCGGAAGACGAGCGCCCGCTGGTCCGGCTTCCACGTCACCGATGGAGCCTGGGTGAGGTACTGCCGGGCGACGGCGTAGTCGTCCTCGTAGCCGCTGCCGGCGAGGTAGAAGTCTTCGATCACGGCTTTGGGTCCTGCGCCGGGACGCGGCGCGGCCGGGAAGAAAACCGGGGCGTTGGGGTTTCCCGCGCTCTCGTCCGTGCTCTTGCCCACCGGCCCCGAGCGCGGAATCTGGGCGCACGAGGTCAGCAGGAGCAGGACGAGAGCCAGCAGCGCTGCCCCCACGCGGGTGAACTTGCCCGAAATTCCACTCATGCCCTGCCCTCCGTCCCAATTTCCCGGGGGCCGGCCGGGGCGCCGTCCGGGGTTGGCCCGCCCACGGCGCCATTGCCGCCGTCGCCAGTAAAGTCCTCAGTGAAACGGTCAGCCATGGTCTCGCGGGCCACGGCCCCGGGTGTCCTGGCCGGCGCTTCCGCGGCCACTGGCGGGTCCAGCAAGACCACGGTCCGCTGGCTGCCTGCCACCGGGAGCCCGACGTTGACCGGCTCGAGCTGGAGCGGGGATCTGGTGATCGGCTCGTCCCGGCGCAGCGGAAGGGTCAGGCGGAAGTTTGAGCCGTAGTCCTTGCTCCCCCACGCCTGCAGCCAGCCGTCGTGGAGCTTGGTGTCCTCGGCGGCGATGGACAGTCCCAGCCCGCTGCCGCCGGTGGTGCGGGCACGGGCTGGATCGGCGCGCCAGAAGCGGTCGAACACGCGGGCCGCCTCGGCAGGAGTCATGCCGATTCCGTGATCCCGTACGGCCACGGCCACCGCGGTATCGCTGGCGGCCACGGAGACGTTCACCGGCCGGCCCTCGCCGTGTTCGAGGGCGTTCAGGATCAGGTTGCGCAGGATTCGGTCGATCCGGCGGTCGTCCATGTCGACGATGACGCTGCCGGCCGGGGCGTTAAGCGTGACGGCGGACCCGTATTCGGCGGCGACCGGCGCCACTGCCTCAATGACCTGCGCGACGAGCTGCACAATGTCCGTGGGCTCGGCGTCGAGGGTGGCTGCGCCGGCGTCGAACCGGGAGATTTCCAGCAGGTCCGCCAGGAGCGACTGGAAACGTTCCACCTGGTTGTAGAGCAGCTCCGCCGACCGCTTGTTGATCGGATCGAAGTCCTCGCGGGCGTCATAGAGGACTTCCGCGGCCATGCGCACCGTGGTGAGCGGCGTGCGGAGCTCGTGGGACACATCGGAGACGAAGCGCTGCTGCATTTGCGAGAGCGTGGCCAGCTGGGTGATTTGTTCCTGGAGGCTTGCGGCCATGTGGTTGAACGAGGCACCCAGCCGGGCAACCTCGTCCTCGCCTTTGACCACCATGCGCTCCTGCAGTTGGCCGGCCGCGAGCTTCTCCGAAACGACGGCGGCATGGCTGACCGGGCTGACCACGTTGCGGGTGACATACCAGGCGACGCCGCCGATCATGAGCACCAGCAGGGCACCGCCGGCCAGCAGGACATTCTGGATCTCGTCCAGCGTCTTCTGCGCCGTGTTGAGGTCGTAGATGAGGTAGAGCTCGTAGACGGTGCCGTTGAAGGTCACCTTGTTACCGACGGCGATGCCGGGCCGGTCTTCGGTCCCCACGGGGAACTGCGTGGACGCCCAGTACTGGTCTTTGCCCGAGTCCTGCACGGCCTTGCGCAGGTCCGGAGGGATGACGCCGATCGTGAGTTGGTCCGAGGCCCGGGATTCGACCCAACGGTTGCGCGGCTTGGTCTGCTCCGGCATTGCCTCGAAGACGTAGCGCCGCTGGATCACGGATCCGCGGCCTTCGACCGCGTTCAGCGTGTCATAGACCAGGGTGATGACGCTGGACTGGTCCGTGACCTGGGCACCGTCGAACGTGTCCTGGACCTGCTTGACGTTGTAGCGCGACTCCGATTCGGCCTGGGCGAGCCGTTCCTGGAACAGGTTGTTGGCGATCTGGTTGGACAGGTAAGCGCCTACCACCGCGAACGAACCGATGGCCAGCATCAGCGTGGTCAGGACGGTCCGGAACTGCAGCGAACGCCGCCACTTCCGATGCAACTCCCGGAGCAGGTAGCGGATGCCGGGCAAGAGACGTTGCATGCCGGTGCGGACCAGCCGCGCGACCCGGACGCCAACGATCCTCGCGCGTTTTGCCCACAACCGGGTCCGGAAGGCGTATCCGCGCCAAAGTCCCGGCCCGCCGCCAGCAGGCGGCTTTTCGGGCCCGCGCGGTGCGGTTGACTCTGCGGCTGACGCTGTCGTTGACTCTGCCGTTGACGCCGCGGATGGCTCTGCCGGGGTCATGTCCGGCGCCGTGTCCGCTGCCGTGTCCGTGGCTAGGGCCTGCCGGACACCGCGGTCCGCAGGCTCAGGAACCTGCTTTATAGCCGACACCACGGACCGTCAATACAACTTCGGGGGCTTCGGGGTCACGTTCGATCTTGGACCTCAGCCGTTGGACATGAACATTGACCAGCCGTGTGTCGGCGGCGTGCCGGTAGCCCCACACCTGCTCCAGGAGCAATTCACGCGTGAACACCTGCCACGGCTTGCGGGCGAGGGCGACCAGGAGGTCGAACTCCAGCGGCGTCAAGGAGATCCGGTCGTTGCCTCGGCTGACCAGGTGGCCGGCGACGTCGATCGTGACGTCGGCGATCCGCAGGGTTTCCGGGGCCTTCTGGTCACCCGGACGGAGCCGGGCCCGGACCCGGGCGACGAGTTCGGCGGGTTTGAACGGCTTGGGCACATAATCATCGGCCCCGGATTCGAGGCCGCGGACGACGTCCGAGGTATCCGCCTTGGCGGTCAACATCACGATCGGGACGTCAGACTCGGCACGGACCTGGCGGCAGACCTCAATGCCGTCCACTCCCGGAAGCATGAGGTCGAGCAGGACGAGGTCCGGTTTGGAGGCGCGGAACACGTCCAGCGCCTGCCCGCCGTCCGCGCAGAAGACGGGTTCGAATCCGTCATTGCGCAGCACAATACCGATCATCTCGGCGAGCGCCTCGTCATCGTCCACTACCAGAATGCGTGCCTTCATAGTTATATATTCCCCCATGGAATTGGCTTTGTCGTATCGGGCGGCCCACCGGCACGGCGCAGCCGGTCCCGCCGGCGCCCCCGGAACCCGGTCGATGCATGCGACGCTGTGACAATTGTCGCGTTGTCCTGCATGCTGTGGAAAGGCCCAGTGAACCGGCCCGGACCGCAGGAGGAACCCGTGAACACCCCCATTTACGAACGCGCCCTGGGCAGCGACTTTGACCGGCTGCAGCCGGAGCTCCAAGAATACTTCGCCTTGGCGCCGGGTTCCGGCCACTACGGCGTCGGCGAGGGGGTGTTCGACGTCGTCGGTTGCCGGCAGGCGTGGCTGCGTCCCCTGCTCCGGCTCACCACCGGCGAGCAGGCCTTCTTCCCCGAGTACGGCGAGGGCGTCCGCTTCCGGATCGAGAACCACGCCCATCTGGACCCATTCGGCAGGTCAAGCCTGACGGCCCGGCGGGAGATCTTCTTCCCCGGTACCCCCCGGCTGTTCCAGGACACCACCAGTTTTGACGACTCCGGGCGCAGGCAGGGGCTGGTGGACTACGTGGGCCGGTTCCGGCGGCTCGTCACGGACCTCAATCTCAGCGTCACGCCGGAGGGCCGGCTCCGGGGCGTGTCCGAGGCGTCCCGGCTGTTCCTGGGACCTCTCCGGATACCGCTGCCGGCTACCCTCGACGCCAAGGCCTATGCCGAGCAGTGGTGGGAGCCGCAAGACGGCGGGCGGCACCGGATCCAGGTCAAGGTGATCCAGCCCCAGCTCGGCCTGGTGCTGGTGTACGCCGGCCATTTCGACTACCGGCTCGAGCCTTACCCCGACGGCGTTGCGACGCCGGGGTACCTCCCCCCGCACGCCCGTCCGGACGGCTGGGAGAGCAGGGTCTAAGTCGGGACGCCGGCCACCCCGGCAGCCCCGGCAGTCCCAGCGGCTGCGCTAGCCGAGGGCGAGCTGGTTGAGGCCGTCCGCCACCTGGGTCAGCCGGGCCAGGACCGCCGTCGCCGCGGCGGGTGACTGCCGCGCCAGACCCTCCGACGGCGTGACCCGCAGCGCCCCCAGCGTGGACGCCGGAAGACCCAGCTGCCGCCATGGACGCCACACGTTTTCCACCACGTCGCCAACCCTTGGCAGAGTGGCGGCAGGATCGGCCACGTCCAGCGCGCCGGCCCAGAGCCGCTTGCCGGCCTCCACCGCCCCCGCGAGTTGTTCCCACTGGCGCGAGGTCAGGGCCCGAAGCGGTACGGCGATTCCGTCGGCGCCTGCCGCCAGGATCCGTTCGAAGGGCGCCTCGACCTCGGAGACTGCCACGACGGTTTCGACGGCGCCCGCGGCCCGGAGTGCGTCGATTACCAATTGCCAGGACTCGGTGACTTCCCGGCCCGAGACCGAGCGCAGGGTCCGGTAACCACTGGCGGTTGGAATGGTGCCGGCCAGCACCGAAGCAATTTCCGGTTCGTCGACCTGGACCACGATCCGGGCTCCTGGGGCAGCCTCTGCCACCCGCTTGAGGTAGCCTTCCACGCCCGCTGCGAGCGAGGCCGCGATGTCCCGGCGGGCGCCGTAGTCGAGCAGGGCCCGCTCCCCGTTGTGCAGGTGCAGGCCGGCGGCAAGGCTGAGCGGCCCGCGCAGCTGGATCTTGATCTCCTCCGGCTGCGCTTCCTCGGCCCCGATGACGTCCGCCAGGATGTTGATGTCGGTGGACAGGGCCGATTTGGCCCGCTGCAGGTCCTTGCCGGGGCGGTCCACGAGCCGCCATCCATGCGGCTGGACGTCGATGGCGAGTTCCACGAGCAAAGAGGCGGTCCGGCCCACGGCATCGGAGCCGACGCCCCGGTCGGGAAGTTCGGCAAGGAACGGCAGGTGCGGGCTGCCCAGTTCGCCGCGGATGATGCGGGCGGCCTCGGCCGGGTCCTCGCCCGGCCACGAGCCTAGGCCTGTCGCGGTCACTTGGCCCGGTGCGGGCGAGTCTGTTCCGGCCATGGCTAGGCGTCTGCGGCGCGGGCGGCGTCCGCGGAGCCGGAGGCCTGAGCGGCCTGGTGGTCTTCGGCGATGGCCTCGTGGTGGCGGATGACCTCGCCGATGATGAAGTTCAGGAATTTCTCCGCGAACGCCGGGTCCAGGTGGGCTTCCGCGGCGAGGTGCCGCAGCCGGGCGATCTGCGCCATTTCGCGGCCCGGGTCCCCGGCGGGAAGCTTGTGCGCGGCCTTGAGGAAGCCGACCTTCTGGGTGGCCTTGAAGCGTTCGGCGAGAAGGAAGACGAGGGTGGCATCGATGTTGTCGATGCTGGAGCGGATCGACAACAGCTCCGCCATTACCGCGGGATCCACGGAACCGGCCAGGGAGCTTGCCGCCGGGTCGTAGGAATCGGTTTCAGGAAGATTGAGGTTCTGCTCGGTCATTGACCCAGTCTAGGGGCAGGGAGCCTAATGCCTTCCGGTGTTAAGCACCGTTGCAGGCACTCGCCGCAGGCACAAAGGCGGCACACCAAATGGGCATGCCCACCGTTCGTGGCGAACGGTGGGCATGCCCATTTGGCAGTGGCCTGCACGAGCGCCGGGCCGGCGCTGCATCGGCCCGGCGCTCGGTCGTGGCAGTTAGCTGTGCAGCACGGCCTTGAACGCCTCACGGCGTCTGGCCTGTTCGTCGGGATCCGGAACGGGCAGCGAAGCGATGAGTTTCTTCGTGTAGTCGTGCTGCGGGTTGCCCATCACCTGGTTGCCGAGGCCCTGCTCCACCATCTTGCCCTTGTAGAGCACCCCGACCCAGTGGGAGAGCATGTCCACCACTGCGAGGTCGTGGCTGATGAACAGGGCCGCGAAGCCGAACTCCTGCTGGATCTCCTTGAACAGTTCCAGCACCACGGCCTGCACGGACACGTCCAGTGCCGAGGTCGGCTCATCGGCGATGAGCAGCTTCGGGTTCAGGATGAGCGCCCGCGCCAGGGAGGCACGCTGGCGCTGCCCGCCGGAGAGTTCGTGCGGGAACCGGTCAGCGTACGACGCCGGCAGCTGCACGGACTCGAGCAGCTCGCCGACCCGCTTGCGCGCCTCAGCCGCCGTCGGGTTGGAGTGGATGATCAGCGGTTCCGCCACGCAGTCGCCGATGGTCAGCTGCGGGTTGAACGAGGCCGCCGGGTCCTGGAACACGAAGCCGATCTCCTTGCGGAGCGGTTTGAAGGTGCGCTCCTTGAAGTTCAGCATCTCGTAACCCAGCACGTTCAGGCTGCCGCCGGTGGTCCGGTTGAGGCCCGCGATCGCCCGGCCGATGGTGGTTTTGCCGGAACCCGACTCCCCCACGAGACCGAAAACTTCGCCTTCGGACACGGTGAAGCTGACGCCGTCGACGGCCTTGAAGGCCGGACTGCCCAGCCGCCCCGGGTACTCGATGGTCAGGTTCTTGGCCTCAACCAGCACTTTGCCGCCCTGGTGGGCGCGTTCCACCATGCCCTCCGACGCGGAGTTGCGGCCCAGGTGCGGGACAGCGGCGAGGAGCTTCTTGGTGTAGTCCTCCTTGGGCTGGGCGAAGAGCACCCGTGAGGATGCCTCCTCCACAACGTCGCCCTGGTACATGACCACGACGCGGTCGGCGAGGTCGGCGACAACGCCCATATTGTGCGTGATCAGCACGATGGACGTTCCGTAGTTGTCGCGCAGGTCCCGCAGCAGTTCAAGGATCTCGGCCTGCACGGTGACGTCCAGGGCAGTCGTCGGCTCGTCCGCCACGATGAGACCAGGGTTCAGGGCCAGCGCTGCGGCAATCACGACGCGCTGTTTCTGGCCGCCCGAGAACTGGTGCGGGTAGTAGTTGACCCGCGTTTCCGGGTCCGGAATGCCCACTTTGCGGAGGGCTTCAATTGCCCGCGCCTTGGCTTCCTTGGCCGAGACCTTGCTGCGGCCGCCGGTGCCAGCGTGTGCGCGGATTCCTTCGGCGATCTGCCAGCCCACGGTGAAGACCGGGTTAAGGGCGGTGGATGGTTCCTGGAACACCATGGCCACATCACGGCCCCGGATCTCCCGCAGTTTCGCCTCGCTGACGCTGATGACGTTGTTGCCGTTGATCAGCACCGCGCCCTGGCTGATAGCCGTCTCCGGCAAGAGCCCCAGGATGGTCTTGGCCGTCACAGTCTTGCCGGATCCCGATTCGCCAACGATGGCCACGACCTCGCCGGGGTTGACCTGGAGGCTGACGTCTTTGACGGCGTACACATCCCCGGCATCAGTGGCGAACGTGACCTTGAGGCGGTCGATGTCCAGGACCGGGCCTGCGCTCTGGCCGGGCTTGTCGATGTTGATGGTCATAGAACTCTCGATTCTGCTTCGAGTGCAGACTGGGCACCGGCGGTGGAGTCAGGTCCGCCCTTGCCTGCCACAGCCTTCTTGCGGCCCCGCAGGCGGGGATCGTTGAGGTCGTTGATGCTCTCACCGACGAGGGTCAGCCCAAGCACGGTCAGGACGATCGCTGTACCGGGGTAGACACCGGTCCACCAGATGCCCGAGGAGGCGTCTGCTATGGCCTTGTTCAGGTCGTAGCCCCACTCAGCGGCGGAGGTCGGTTCGATGCCGAAGCCCAGGAAGCCGAGGCCCGCCAAGGTCAGGATGGCCTCGGACGCATTCAGCGTGAAAATCAATGGCAGCGTGCGGGTTGCGTTCTTGAAGATGTGCCGACCCATGATGCGAATGCTTGAGGCACCCACCACCTTGGCCGACTCGACGTACGGCTCCGCCTTTAGCCGGATGGTCTCGGCACGGATGACGCGGAAGTACTGCGGGACGAACACCACCGAGATGGAGATGGAGCAGGCAACAATGCCTCCCCAGAAACTGGACTGGCCGTGGCTGATGACGATTGACATCACGATGGCCAGCAGCAGGGACGGGAAAGCGTAGATCGCATCGGCGATCACCACGAGCAACCGGTCGAGCCAGCCGCCGAAGTACCCGCTGACGAGGCCTAGGGCTACGCCGAGGAAGATCGACATGGCCACGGCGACGATGATAACCACCGCGGCCGTCTGGGCACCCCAGAGCACTCGGGAATAGACGTCATAGCCGCCCACCGTGGTGCCCCAGATGTGGGCCGGGCTGGGGGGCTGCTGAGTCGGGAACGGACCCGCAGCGTCGCTGAGCTGGGCAAACCCGTAGGGCGCGATCCACGGCGCAAACACGGCGACGAGCAGGAAGACGGCGGCCAGCACCATGCCCGTGACGAGCATGCCGCGCTGAAGCCCGACGCTCGAGCGGAAATGCGAGATCACCGGCAGCCGGTAGAAGAGGGGCTGCTTGCGCCCGCTTACTTTGGTTGCATTCATTGCTAGTACCTCACTCGCGGGTCGATCAGGGCTGCGACGACGTCCACGATGAAGTTCGTGACGGCAACGATGACCGCCAGCATTACGACGATTCCCTGGACGGCGACGAAGTCGCGGGCGTTCAGGTATTGCACCAGCTGGTAGCCGAGGCCCTTCCACTCGAAGGTGGACTCCGTGAGGACGGCGCCGCCGAGCAGGAGGGCAATCTGGAGCCCCATGACCGTGATGATCGGGATGAGGGCCGGTTTGTAGGCATGCTTGGTCACGAGGCGATAATTACTAACGCCACGGGACCTGCCGGCCTCGACGTAGTCCTTGCCGAGTGTGCCGATGACGTTGGTGCGGACCAGCCGCAGGAAGACCCCTGCCGTCAGCAGCCCCAGGGTGAGTGCGGGGAGGACTGAATGGGCCGCGACGTCGCCGTACGCGGCCATGTTGCCGCTGCGCAAGGCATCCAGCCAGTAGATCCCGGTCGGTGCGGCCAGGCTTCCCATGGCCAGTTCGGTCCTGGTGGAGGCCCGTCCTGCGACGGGCAGCCAGCCGAGCCAGACGGAGAAGGCCAGCTTCATCAGCAGGCCGGCGAAGAATACCGGGGTGGCGTAGCAGAGGATGGCGAAGAACCGCAGGACGGCGTCGGGCGCCTTATCGCGCTTGTAGGCGGAGATGAGCCCGAGCGGGATGCCGACCAAGAGCGCCACGATGAGGGCATTGATGGCCAGTTCCAGGGTTGCCGTGCCAAAGGTGATGATCATTTCGACAACGGGCCGGCGGTCGGTGATGGTGGTGCCGAAATTGCCGGTCGCCACCTGGCCAACGTATTCGAGGTACTGCACGAGGATCGGGCGGTCGTAGCCGGCGTCGTGGATGCGCTGCGCGAGCGCCTCCGGGGGAAGCCTGCCGCCCTGGGCTGCGGTGATGGGGTCGCCGATGACCCGCATCAGGAAGAAGACCAAAGTCACCAAAATGAAAATGGTCGGAATGATCAGGAAGAACCGGACCAGGATGTAGGTCCCCAAGCCCCCACCCGAGGATTTTTTCTTGGACGGAAGTAGTCCGTCGGCGTCGTTTAGCGGCGCCTCAGTCAATGTTGTCATTGGTACCTAAGATTGTGCTGTCGCGGCCTTGGGCGGGCCGGCGTGGACTGCAGGATGCGGCAATGACCAGCAAAGGCGGGGCGCCTCGAGGGCGCCCCGCCTCGCAGGCTGGTCAGGACAGCAGGGCTGCAGCCTTACTTGGAAATAGTTCCCAAACGGAACTTGAAGGAGGCATCGAGGGTGGAATCGACACCCTTGACACCGCTGCCGGAAATGGCAACCTGCGCGCCCTGGAGCAACGGAAGCGTGGAGATGTCCTTGGCGAGGGCATTCTGCGCATCCTTGATCGTGGACTCGCGTTTAGCCTTATCAACGGTGGTGAGCTGCTTGCTGATCAGGTCGTTGACGGTCGGGTTGTTGTAGTGGTTCTTCAGGAAGCCGCCCTCCGGGAAGAACGGGGTCAGGTAGTTGTCGGCGTCGCTGAAGTCCGGGAACCAGCCAAACTGGAACAGGGGGTATTCATCGGCGCGGCTGGCCTTGCTGTAGGTGACCCATTCCGTGGACTGCAGGTTGACCTTGAACAAGCCGGACTTCTCCAGCTGGTCCTTGATCATGGCGTACTCGTCGCCGGAGGACTTGCCGTAATGGTCCGGGTTGTACTGCAGGTTCATCGAGACGGGGGTCGTCACACCGGCGTCGGCCAGGACTTTCTTGGCTTTGTCCAGGCTCGGCTTGCCGGCGTCGCCGTATGCGTCCTTGAACGATTCGTTGGCACCGAGGAAGCCACTGGGAACGTTGGAGTACAGCGGCAGGTAGGTGCCCTTGTAGACCTGGTCCGCGATGGACTGGCGGTCAACGAGGTTCGCGATGGCCTGGCGGACGGCGAGCGCCTTGGCCGGATCTGCATCCGGAGCCTTCGCGCCGAACGGCATGGTGTTGTAGTTGAACGTGATGTAGCGGATTTCGCCGCCGGGGCCAACGTTGACCTTGACCTTGGAATCCTTCTTCAGGTCATCGACGTCGGTGGCGCTCAGGCTGCGGTTCGCGACGTCAATGTTGCCCTGCTGGATGTCCAGCTTCATGTTGGTGGGATCGGCGTAGTACTTGATCGTGGCGGCGTCATTGGCCGGCTTGCCGAGGACTCCCTGGTAGTCAGGGAAGGCCTTGAAGCTGATCAGCTCGTTCTTCTTGTACGTGTCGATCGTGTACTGGCCGTAGAAGGCCTTGGCCTTAACGATCGAGTCGTCATCGAGCAGCTTGTCGGCCGGGAAGACTTCATCGTCTACGATCGGCGCGGCGGGGCTGCTGAGGATCTGAGCGAAGGTCTGGTCGTTCGCCTGCTTCAGCTTGAAGACCACGGTGTTGGCATCGGGAGCGGTGATGCTTTCGATGTTGGTCAGCAGGCTTGCGGGACCGGCGGGATCGTTGATCTTGGTCTGCCGGTCGAAGGAGAACTTGACGTCCTTGGAGTCGAGCGTGTGACCGTTGGCCCACTTGAGGCCCGGCTTGAGCTTGACCGTGTACTCGTTCGGCGAGGTGAAGGACGCGGACTCGGCCAGGTCGGGCACGGGATCTGCGCTGCCGGGCTTCGAGTTGAGGAGGAAGGAGTAGATCTGGTTCATCACCATGAACGAACCGTTGTCGTACGCGCCCGCCGGATCCAAGGCTGTGACCTTGTCCGTGGTGCCGTAGGCGATCGGACCGCTTGCTGCGGCTGATGACCCGCCAGCGCCGCCGGTCGGCCCGGTGCAGGCCGTCAGTGCAAAGGCGGAAACCCCGGCCAGCGCGATGACGCTCTGCCAGGCCTTTTTGTTCATTGCCATCTGTGAACTTTCTGTTCGATGCGTTCTAGCGCAGCCCAAAGTGAAACGAAGGACTCGTCGGGCGGCACGCTTTGCTGATCCCTAGATTCAACCAGACAATCATTCGGTGAAACGTTGCATTTTGTGAGTTGAGACACAAAATTTACACGATTCGAAGGTTTCTCTCATTTTCTTCATGATTCCGCCCGGATCTTCGGCAGGGTCCTGCGCATCCGGGCGTCTGGACGCCCGGGTACTCGGACGACGACGGAGGGTACAGACGACGAAGGGCCCCGCCGCATGGCGGGACCCTTCGTCGGATTCGGTGTGGCGGGCGCCTAGAGCGCGGCCCGCTGCAGCGAGCGCGCGGCATCGATTGTGGCCTGGCCCAGCACGCGGCTGCCCTGGTAGAGCACCACCGTCTGGCCGGGGGCCACGCCACGCAGCGGCTCGGTGAGGGTGACCACAAGCTCGTCTCCCGCCATGTGCGCGCGGGCCGGTACGGGGTCGCCGTGGGCACGAACCTGCGCGTGGCAGTCGAACTCCTCGCAGGTCGCCACTTCGGCGATGGGAAGCCCCGCCCAGGAGACCTTGATGCCGCGGATTTCGTCGATGGCGAGCAGCGCCTCCGGGCCCACCACCACCTTGTTTTCCTTGGGCCGGATCTCCAGCACAAACCGCGGCTTGCCGTCCGCGGCCGGGGTGCCCAGCTTCAGGCCCCGGCGCTGTCCCACGGTGAACGCGTTGGCGCCCGGGTGCTCGCCGACCTTCGCGCCGGACTCGTCCACGATGTCACCGGTGGTCATTTCGATCTTCTCGGCGAGCCAGCCGGCGGTGTCGCCGTCGGGGATGAAGCAGATGTCGTGGCTGTCGGGCTTGTTTGCCACGGAGAGGCCGCGGCGCTCGGCCTCCGCGCGGACCTCGGCCTTGGACGGGGTCTCCGCGAGCGGGAACATCGAGCGCTTGAGCTGTTCGTGGGTCAGCACGCCCAGCACATAACTCTGGTCCTTGGCCCAGTCCGCAGCGCGGTGAAGCTCGGGGTTGCCGTCGGCGTCGGTAATGACCTTGGCGTAGTGGCCGGTGCAGACGGCATCGAAGCCCAGGGCGATGGCCTTCTCCAGCAGGGCGGCGAACTTGATGCGCTCGTTGCAGCGCATGCACGGATTGGGGGTGCGGCCGGCGGCGTATTCATCGATGAAATCCTGGACCACATCTTCCTTGAACCGCTCGGAAAAGTCCCAGACGTAGTACGGGATCCCGAGAATGTCGCAGGCACGCCAGGCGTCACGGGAGTCCTCGATCGTGCAGCAGCCGCGGCTGCCGGTTCGCAGGGTGCCCGGCATCCGGGACAGCGCGAGGTGGACGCCGACGACGTCGTGCCCCGCCTCGACGGCGCGGGCGGCGGCAACGGCGGAATCAACGCCGCCGCTCATGGCTGCAAGAACTCGCATGCTGGCTTTCTTTAGGGTTCAGGGTGTCGCAGGCACCGGGACTGCGGCTCACGGCTGTGTTGGTTCACTGCGCCGCGGAAATAGCACAATGCCTGCCACGCCATTCTATCGCCACGCCGAAGCCTCCCCAAAAAGCCTTGACGGGGCCGCTTCCCGCTTCTAACGTCAGGAGAAGCGGTTTTAGAATCGGAAGCGCGCAGGCATGGGAATTGAGCAGACGCGGGAATCGAGCGGACATGGCTGTTGAGAACATCGTGATCGTGGGCGGCGGACTGGCCGGTGCTACCGCAGCCAAAACATTGCGGGCGGAGGGATTCAGCGGCCCCGTGGTGCTGGCGGCCGCCGAATCCCACCAGCCGTACCTGCGCCCGCCGCTGTCCAAGGAGTACCTGCTGGGCAAGGCCGGCGACGACGCCCTGCCGGTGGTGCCCGGGGACTGGTACGACGCGAACGACGTCGACCTCCGGCTCGGTGTCCAGGTCACGGATCTGGACCCGGCTGCCCGGGCCGTGGTTCTGGACGGCGGCGGGCGGCTGGAGTACGCCTCCCTGCTGCTCGCCACGGGAGCACGGCCCAGGACCATCCCCCTGCCCGGCAGCGGGTTCGACGGCGTCAGCACCTTCAGGACGGTGGAGGACAGCCGGCGCCTGCACGCCCGCCTCGCCGACGGTGGCCTCAACGTGGTCATGGTCGGGTCCGGCTGGATCGGGATGGAACTGGCTGCCGCCGCCAGCACCTTCGGAAATACTGTCACCTTGCTGGGGCTGGAGGAGGTGCCGCTGGGCGCGGCGATCGGCCCGGACCTGGGTGGCTTCTTCCGCGAGCTGCACGAGGCCCACGGGGTACGGTTCAGGCTTCCGGCGTCCGCTGCCGGGATTCAGGGGCGGTCGGGACGGGCGACGGCTGTGGTCACCGATGCCGGCGAAGTCCTGCCCGCCGACCTGGTGGTCATCGCCGTCGGGGTCGTACCGGAGGTCGGTTTGGCCGAGGCGGCCGGCATCAGGATCCGCAACGGCATCCTCACCGACGCGTCGCTGCGGACCTCGGCGCCCGGGATCTTCGCTGCCGGCGACGTCGCGAATGCCCTGCACCCGTTCACCGGCGAGCACCACCGCAGCGAGCACTGGTCCAACGCCCTCAATGGCGGCAAGGTGGCCGCCAAGGCAATGCTCGGCCTCGATGCCGCACTGGATACCATCCCGTACTTCTACACGGACCAGTACGACGTCAGCATGGAATATTCGGGCTTCCCGACGCTGGTTGCCGGGCCGCCGGTCATCCGCGGCTCGCTTGCGGACAAGGAGTTCATTGCCTTCTGGCAGCGGGGCGGCCACGTGATCGCCGGGATGAACGTCAACTGGCCCCGCGCCGCCAAGCCGCAGAAGGCGATCAAGGCGCTCATCAGCGCACGTAGCGCCGTGAGCCCGGACCTGCTTGCCGATTCCTCGGCACCGCTGGACCAGCTTCTGGATCAGCTCCCGAATTAGCTCCCTGCGGAGGCCTGACGCGCAGACTCACGGGCGACCGTTCCCGCGGTCTGGATGCTGGACTCATGCGCGGCCATGCCGGCCTGGCGGGCCCGCGCGCAGGCGCCCGGCAGCGCGGCGAGCAGGGCATCGACGTCGGCGACGGTCGAGGAATGCCCGAGCGTAAACCGCTGCGCCCCCCTCGCCGTGCCCTCATCCAGGCCCATGGCCAGCAGCACATGGGAGGGCCGCGGAACGCCTGCAGTGCAGGCGGAGCCCGTGGAGGATTCGACGCCGGCGAGGTCCAGCAGGAACAGCAGCGAGTCTCCTTCGCAGCCGGGGAACGTGAAATGCGCATTGCCAGGCAACCGGCCGGGGCCCGGGGCGCCCCGAAGGACGGCCTCGGGAACGGCCTCGTGGACGCCCTCAATCAACCGGTCCCGAAGGGCCGCGATCCTGGCGGCCTCCCCGGGGAGCTTCGCGGCGACGGCCCCGGCGGCCGCGGCAAAAGCGGCGATCGACGCGGTGTCCAGGGTCCCGGAGCGGACGTCGCGTTCCTGCCCGCCGCCATGCTGGACCGGGGTCAGCTTCACCGCCCGGCCCAGGATGAGCGCGCCGACGCCGACGGGTCCGCCGATCTTGTGCCCGGAGACGGACATGGCGTCCAGGCCCGTCCCGCGGAAGTCAACGGGTATGGAGCCGAAGGCCTGGACGGCGTCGGAATGGACGGGCACGCCGGCGGCGTGTGCCAGCTCCACAACCCGGGCGACGGGCTGGATGGTGCCGACCTCGTTGTTGGCCCACATGACAGTCACCAGGGCGATCGACGCCGGATCCCGGGACAGCTCGGCCTCAAGCACCGCCAGATCCACGAGGCCCGCGGCATCCACCGGGAGCCAGCAGACCTCGGCCCCCTCATGCCGTTCGAGCCATTCAACGGTGTCCAGCACCGCGTGGTGTTCGACGGCGGAACACAGGATGCGGGTACGGGCAGGGTCCTCGGCACGGCGGGCCCAGTACAGGCCCTTGACCGCCAGGTTGTCCGCCTCGGTCCCGCCGGAAGTAAAGATGACCTCTGAGGGATGGGCACCGGCGGCCGCCGCGAGCACTTCCCTCGCGTCCTCCACGGAGCGCCGGGCACGACGGCCCGATCCGTGCAGCGAGGAAGGGTTGCCCGTCCGGGCCAGTTCGCGCGTCAGGGCAGCCAGCGCCTCCGGGGCGAGGGTGGTTGTGGCGGCATGGTCGAGGTATACAGGCACAGCCCAATTCTACCTGCGGCCGCGGCTCCCCAGCTGCGGCGGCGATGGGCGCAGGCACCGGGAACGGCACTCGGCTGGTGTAGATTCGGGCGGTGAAAGCCTCCCTCTACCTTGTGCTGGCCACCTTGTTCTGGTCCGGCAATTACGTCGTCGGACAGGCCGCCGTCGCCTCAATGACCCCGCTGGAGCTGACCTTCTGGCGCTGGAGCCTGGCCGCCGTGCCGCTGCTGCTCCTGGCCTATTTCGTTGAGAAGCCGGACTGGCGCGCGGTGCTGCGCCGCTGGCCCGTCCTCCTCCTGCTGAGCGTCCTGGGCATGAGCGGCTACACGCTGCTGCTCTACAGCGCGCTCGGATACACGTCCGCGATGAACGCCTCCCTCATCACGGCCGCCAACCCGGCCCTGATTGTGGTCATGGCGATCGTCCTGATCGGCGAGAAGACCACCCGAGTGGGCTGGCTCGGCATCTGCCTGGGCCTGCTGGGGGTGCTGCTCGTCCTGAGCCGGGGTGAGCTGGCACGCGTATTCAGCCTTCCCATCAACACCGGCGAACTCATGATGGTCGGTGCGATCATCATCTGGGGCTTTTATACGATCATTGCCCGCCGGCTGAAGCTGCCGGCCATCTCGGCCACGGCCGTGCAGGTGGTGATGGCGACCGTGACGCTGGCGCCGTTCGCGCTCGCCATGAACGTGCGATTTCCGGACACCGCGGCCGAAGGCTGGTCGCTGGCGTACATCGCCGTGTTCCCCTCCCTTGGTTCGTACCTCTTCTGGAACCTGGCGCTGAAGACCACCCCGCCCGGGACCGCGGGAAACTATCTCAACCTGATGGTGGTCTTTACGGCCATCATTACCGTACTGCTGGGAACGCCGCTCACTCCCGTGCAGATCGTCGGCGGCCTCATGGTGGTCGCCGGCGTCCTGCTGACCGGAACCAAGGGCCAGCCGCGCAGGCTCGCAGCGCCGGCCACCTCTTCGGCCGGGGGGCGGGGCCGGTAGCCGGAAGCCCTGTCACGCAGGCAGGATGCGGGCACAGCACTGCCCGGGCTGCGCGCTCCCCTGCTCCCTGAGATCCTCGATGGCGAGCGCTTCGATCCGTCCCGGGTCGATCCCCAGGGCCGCCGAGGCTCCGCTCAGGAAGGCCCCGTTCATGGCACAGACCACGTCTGCGTGCCCCGCGGCGAGGCGATGGAACGGGCAGTTCATCAGCACCAGTCCCCCGCCGCCGTCGTCCGCCGGGCAGTAGCCCTGCCCGGTCAGGAAGTCCGCGAACGGGCCGGCACCATCGGGACCGCCGGCCGTTTCCGCATCCCCCGCCCCGGTGGCACCCGCCGGCTCGCGCCCGGATGCACGGGCTGCGGATTCGCCCGCCGAGTGCCCCTTGGCGCGGGCGGCCCGGAGCAGGGCCTCCCGCGGCGATCCGCCGTCGCTGGTCGCAGCTTCGACCGCGGAAACCAGCAACTCGGCGGCGAGATCATAGTTGCGGTCGGGGACGGAGGCCGCCACCTCGTCCACGGCGGCCCGGTACAGCTTGGCGGGCCGGCCGGAACCGGGGCCCTCCCGGCCTCCGAGCTTGCGGAACTCCACGGCCAGCAGCCCGTCTTTCACGAGCCGGTCCAGATGGAACGAGGCTGTGCTCCGCGCCAGGCCCAAAGCCTGGGCGGCGTCGTCCCGGCCGACGGCGTCTGCCGCTGAGGCGACGTAGTCAAACAGCATCCTGCGGTTCTCGTCGCCCAGGGACGCGACCGCCGCAAGCCTGCGATTCCAGGGGAGTTTGGTCATGAAACAAGAATATCTCTAAAAACAAGAATCATTGCTTAATCCTCAGGTGCCGTTCTAAAATCGAGTTATCCATTTTTAGAAGGAGCATGCCATGAAAGTTTCCCCAGCCCGCGCCACTGAAGCACAGCAGCTCGCGGCGGACCCGCACCGCCAGGCCTTCCTCTTGTTGCGGACCGTCTTTACGGTTGCGCCGATCCTGTTCGGCCTGGACAAGTTCACGAATCTGCTGACCCACTGGACCATGTACCTGGCCCCCGTGGTGGCCTCGGTAGTCCCGCTGCCGGCCCAGACCATCATGTACATCGTTGGCGTGGTGGAAATCATCGCCGGCGTAATGGTGGCGCTGCGCCCGCGCTTCGGATCGGCGCTCGTGGCCGCCTGGCTGCTGGGCATCATCATCAACCTGATCGTCCTCGGCGGCTTCTACGACGTCGCACTGCGTGACTTCGGGCTGCTCGTGGGCGCCCTGGCACTGAACAGGCTGTCCCCGCGCAAGGCCGCGCAGGCCGCTACGCCAAGCCGCTAAGCCGCTAAGCCGCTAAGCCGCTTTGACAACCGGCTACTAATGAACAGGTCCAGGAGGCCGTCATCAAGGACGGCCTCCTGGACGATCCTCATTCCACCGCCGATCGACTGGCCGTTGCCGCCCACCACGACCAGCGCATCCACGCCGGATTCCAGCGCGTCATCAACAGCCTCCGCGAGCCCGGCCAAAGGATGCGCGCGGGTTGAGGGCGACGGCGATCATCATGCGCGCAATTGTGCCAGCCGCCGGGAACCATCCCGGTACGCGCAGTCGTTGTTCCTCCAGCCGGTTAAACTGGGCCTGCCGGACGCCCACGCACGGTCCGGCATTCTCAATGCCGGCACCATCGATGAAAAGGATCTCTGTTTGACGCAGGGCAGCAGCTCGCATTACCAGGTCCTCGGGATCCCCGTGACTGCGACGGAGAAGGACATCAAAGTGGCGTACCGCAAGGCCGCCCGGCTCGCCCACCCGGATCACGGCGGCGATCCTGCAGCGTTCCGGCGTGTCACCCTCGCCTACGAGATACTCATCGACGCAAAGCGCCGCGCGGACTATGACCGTTCGTACGGCAGCGCATATTCCTCTCCCGCCGGCGACGAGGGCGCCCACTTCGACGCCCCGGCCGCGGGCAGCCGGGCCTCAGCCAACGTGCGCCGCCCGAACACGCCGCGGAATACGGCGGCCGACCCACCCGTCTATGTTCCCCCGTTCGAGCAGTTTGGCGGCGGGACAGCGGTGCCGCTGATCCCTGCCGGCGTGGCCCGGCAGCAGGTCCACGGCATGCCCCGCAAGCGCGGGATCTTCGGGGCCGAGGCCCGGATCCAACGCGAGATGCGCACCGTGCAGCTCATCAGCAGGCAGATCCTGACCACCATTCCGGCGGCGCGCCTCGTCAACGGGCTGCAGTCCCCGGCGGACAACAGCCACATCGACCACGCCGTCCTTGCGGGTTACCGGCTGGCAATCATCGGGTCCATGCTGCTGCCGCCGGGCGCCTATGCGTGGAACGGCAGCACGTTGACACACGGCGGACGCTCCGTCGCCCCGCCCCAACTGGCCCACGTCGTGCGCCGGATGCAGGACATTTTTCCCGAGCTCAATGTCACCGGCTGGATTGTTGTCCACAGCACGGACGGCAATCTGCATCAACCGGTCATCGACCGGCACCGCCGCGCACCCGGCGGCCAAGGTAGCGGGCACGGGGAAGGTTCGGGGCTTGTCGAAGTGGTCAACGCCGCGGGCCTGGCCCGCGGCCTCAAGCTGTTCCTCGGCTCGGGTCCGGCCCCCAATACCGTCAACGTGCCCGTGCTGGCCCGCCTGCTGCGCGGGATGCACTAGATTCCGCCCAGCGCCTTCCCCCGCGGATCTCACAGGGCGGAGGGGACGCGGCGCGCCCGACGCCGGCGGCTCGCTAGGATGGAAAGGTGTTCCGCATCCTCTTCCACACCCCCGAAATCCCCGGCAATACGGGAAACGCCATCAGGCTGGCTGCCATCACGGGCGCCGAGCTGCATCTGGTGGAGCCCCTGGGCTTTGATTTTTCCGACGCCAAGCTCCGGCGGGCAGGCTTGGACTACCACGACCTCGCCGTCGTGACCGTCCACCCGGACATCGACGCAGCCTGGGCGGCGCTGGAGCCGGAACGGGTATTTGCCTTCACCTCCGACGGCGAAACCACCTACACAGACATCCAATACCGCGCCGGCGATGTCCTGCTGTTTGGTCCTGAATCCGTGGGTTTGCCCGAGGAAGTCAAGCACAGTCCCCGGGTGACGTCCCGCGTCCGCCTGCCGATGCTGCCCTCCCTCCGGTCGCTGAACCTGGCCAACGCGGCGTCCATCGCCGTCTATGAGGCGTGGCGCCAGAACGGGTTCGCCGGGGCCAAGCTGTAGCGGGTCCGCCGTGTACCGCCGGCAGGACCGGCGGCTGCCCCATGGGGAGCCCGCGGGAAAGAATCCCGCAGACGGCGCCCATCCGTGTTCCGGGCTGCTCCGAATCACTTCTGAAGGCGGCACACGAAACCGTCGACTCAGCATCATGTCTACTCAGCATTGTGGGGAGAAACGGAAGGGAGCGAGGAGCGGCGGGTGAGAACAGTGCATCTGGTTAGATCCCCTGCCCGTGAGGCAAGGGCCGGCCCCTCGCCGCATGCCGCACCTGGTGACCCGCCTTCGCCTGTAGGCGCCTTATGCTTGGGGGTGATGGATACTCCGAATGCCCCGAACCCCGGCGCCGCCGCTCCTGCGGGTACCTCAGCCGACATCAACGGCCGGCTCGGCAGCCTGCTGGAACTGATTGCCCAGGGCGACCAGGCGGCGTTCGCGGAATTTTACAGCCTCACCTCCAGGCGCGTCTTCGGCATGGCACGCCGGGTCCTGATCGATGCCGAACTCAGCGAGGACGCCACGCAGGAAGTGTTCCTGCAGGTCTGGCAGAACGCGGCCAAGTTCGATCCCGCGGCCGGCAGCCCGCTCGCCTGGCTCATGACCATCTCGCACCGCCGCGCCGTGGACAAGGTCCGGTCCTCGCAGTCCGCCACTGACCGCGAAGCCAAATACGGGGCCAGCAGCCAGGAGATCGATCACGATTCCGTCTCGGACGAGGTCGGCAGCCGGCTTGAGGCCGAGGCCGTGGTCCGGTGCTTGGAGACGCTGACCGATACGCAGCAGGAGTCCGTGCGGCTGGCATACTACGGCGGCCTCACCTACCGGGAAGTGGCCGAGCGGCTCAATGCCGCGGTTCCAACCATCAAGTCCCGCATCCGCGATGGACTGATCCGACTGAAGACCTGCTTGGGGGTGAGCTGAATTGACCGACATGAACGCACATGAGAACGACAACCGCCTCCCCGGCGGCTTCACTGCCGAGATCGCCACCGACCTGGCTTCCGGCCGCGTCGTGGACCTTGCCGAGGTCTACGCCCTCAACGCCGTGGACGACGCCGAACGCGCCGCGATCGAGCAGTTCCTCGCCTCCGCACCGGCAGCAGACCGGGATGCCTTCAATGAGCGCGTCCGACAGGCCCGGGAGACCCTGGCCACCAGTTTCACCGCAGAGGAAGAGCCTCCGCCCGCGCTGCTGGACCGGATCATGTCATCCCTGCCGGCGCAGGCGGCACAGCCTTCCCCCGCCGCAGTCCCCCTCCCCGGCACGGGTCCGCAAACGACGCCTGTGATACCTCTCCCAGTACGCGACAGCTCCGGAATGGCCGCCACCGACGAGCTCGGTGCGGCCCGCAAGCGCAGGGAAGAACGCCGCCGCCCGCAGGGCATGCGGAACTGGCTTGTCGGCGTCGCCGCTGCAGCCGTGATCGCCCTGGGCGGCGTCGGCGTGGGCGCGTATGTGGCAAACCAGAACGATCCGCTGAATCAGGTAATGCAGGCCAGCGACGTCCGCCAGGCCACCGTCGACGTCAACGGCGGCGGCACGGCCACCGTGTCGATTTCCCCGTCCAGGGACGCAGCCGTCATCAAAATGAACGGTGTCCCGGCCCCGCCCGCGGGCAAGGTCTACCAGATGTGGCTGATCCCCAAGGACGGCTCAGCGCCGGTCTCGCAGGGCCTCATGGACGCTGAAGCCCTGTCCAAGCCCGCGGTGGTCAAGGGCATCGGCTCCGCCGCCGCCCTGGGCATCACCGTGGAACCCGCAGGCGGATCCGCGACACCAACCCTGCCGACCGTCGCCGCTGCACCGCTGGACGCCTAAACACCCGCGGTACACGCAGTCACCCCGCGGTACACACAGGCCGCCCGGAAACAGAAAGCCGCCCGGGCCTTGGCTCCTTCCGTAGAAGGACTCAAGGTCCGGGCGGCTTTCTGCGCTGTGCCCGGCTAAATGACCAGCGAGAGCAGCATGATCAAACTGAAGCTCACCACGGAGATCAGCGTCTCCATGACGGACCAGGTCTTGAACGTCTGGCCCACGGTCAGTCCGAACAACTCCTTGACGAGCCAGAAACCGGCGTCGTTCACGTGTGAGAGGAACAGCGAGCCGGCACCGATGGCGAGGGCCAGCAGCGCGGCGTGCGTCGGCGACAGCGAACTGGCGAGCGGTGCCACGATGCCGGCGGCCGTCACGGTGGCGACAGTGGCCGAGCCGGTCGCCAGGCGCAGGGCGACGGCCACGAGGAAGCCGAGAACCAGGACGGACATGTTGGTCCCTTCGGCCCAGGTCTTCACCGCGTCCCCCACGCCGGCACCAATGAGCGTCTGCTTGAAACCGCCGCCCGCGCCGACGATCAGCACGATCCCGGCGATGGGGCCGAGGCTGGCACTGATCCTGCTCGTGATCCTGGCGCCGTTGAGCCCCACAGCGTAGCCAAACGTCACCGTGGCCAGCAGGACGGCCAGGGTCATTGCGACGAGCGGCTCCCCGACAAAGTCGAAGAAAGTCCGGATGGCCGGGGCTGTTTTGGGGTCGGGCCAGATGATGTCCATGACAGCCTTGAGCAGCATGACGATCACCGGGAAGATAATGGTCAACAGCGTGACGAGGAAGCTCGGAGGGCGCTTCACGCCCTCCATGTCCGCGCCGTGCACGGTGTCGATGCCGCCGGCAACGGCGGGGGCGCCGACAGGAACCCACCGTGCTGCGAGGCGCGAGAAGAGCGGGCCGCAAATGATGACCGTGGGGATGGCTACGAGGATGCCGAGGGCCAGCGTGGTGCCCAGTTCAGCCTTGACGGCGCTGATCGCGATCAGCGGTCCCGGGTGCGGGGGCACCAGCCCGTGCAGCACGGACAGCCCGGCCAGCGCCGGGATGGCGATGCGCATGAGCGGCATCTTGGAGCGCTGGGTGACCAGGACGATCACCGGCAGCAGCAGCACGAGACCGATCTCGAAGAACATCGGCAGGCCGATGATCACCGCGACGAGCGTGATGGACCAGACCAGCTTGTTTCCCGTGGCCTTGGACAGGAGTGTGTCGACCACCCGGTTGGCGCCACCGGAGTCGGCGAGCAGTTTGCCGAGCATCGCGCCGAGGGCGATCAGCAGCCCGACTTCCTTCAGGACGCCGCCCACACCGTCCTCGAAGTTAGCAATCACCTTGGCCGGTTCCACGCCGGAGGCGAGGCCGACGAAGCCGGACCCCAGCACGAGGGCCAGGAACGGGTGGACCTTGAACTTGGCGATCAGCACCACGATCAGCGCGATGCCAAGGCCCGCGACGATCAGTAGTTGGGTGTCGATGCCGGTCCCGGCCTCGACGGCAGCACGAAGCTGCGTTGATATCAGAGATTTCACAAAAATTCCTTGGTCGGCTGCGGAACGCGGAAGGTTCAGGGCCTGGCGTCGGCAGCGGCGAGATTAAGTCGGGTGATGATTTCCTGTGCTTCTTCCGCCGGCGATGCGGAAACGGACAGGGCAATGTAGTTTTCGTCCGCGGTGGGCGCCTCGAGCGCCTCGAATTGGGACTCCAGCAAGGCCGGGGGCATGAAATGCCCGTGGCGGGAGGCCAGCCGGTCGGAGATCTTCTCGTGTGTCCCCTCCAGGAACACGAACACCACCCCTTCCCCGCGCAGAATGTCCCGGTAGCGCTTCTTCAGCGCCGAACACGTCACGACGCCGGGATTCCCGGCTTCGGTGTGGGACCGGATCCAGTCGGCAATGCTTTCGAGCCAGGGCCACCGATCCTCGTCGGTCAGCGGCTGTCCTGCGTGCATCTTTGCCACGTTTGATTCGGGGTGGAGGTCGTCGCCCTCGGCAAGATCCCAGCCCAGCCTGCCGGCCAGAAGTCCCGCGACAGTTGATTTGCCGGATCCAGAGACGCCCATGATCACAAGAACGGGGTGTTGCGCAGTCTTCGCCATCAAAGTCTGCCTTCCATCAAATAAATATGATTTAAACAGAGGCCAGCATATGGCAGAGGTGGTGCTGCGGCAACACTAGAAACCTGCGATGGTCCCCTGGCCGTTGACTGTTACGACATGGAAGGCCTCCGCACTGCGTCCGCCGGGAAGTCCGGCGCGGGCCCCGGTGCCGAGCATGAGGTCGCGGACCGTGCGCTCCATGGCGTCGACGTCGGGGTGCTGGCTGGCGTGGATGTGGATGGCGGCCAGCTTGCTCTCCACGTGCCCCGTGACGTCCACGAAGTGGTTTTCGCGTTCTTCCGGCCCGGCGAAGAGCCACAGCCAGGGCAGTTTGTAGGCCTCCAGCCCGGACTCGGCCAGTTCCGGGTACGCGAAAGGGTTTTCCAGCGCGGGATAGACGGCACGGGTCACCGCCTCCCCCACGGCCAGGTGATCCGGATGGCTCTTCTGGATCCGGTTCCAGTTCCGTTCCGGATGCATGGAGACCACGACGTCGGGCCGGAGCTGCCGGATCAGGCGCACCACCTCGCGCATCACCTCATGCGAGGGCTCCAGGTAGCCGTCAGGCTGGTGCAGGTAATGGATGTCCGTGACGCCGACCAGGGCTGCGGCGCGCTGCTGCTCCGCAAGGCGCAGCCGCACGATTTCCTCGCGCTGCGCGGGATCAAAGCCGCCGGCGTCGCCGTCGGTCATGATGCAGTAGCTGACCTGGACTCCTGCGGCGGTCCATGCGGCAACTGTGCCGGCGGCGCCGAAGTCGATGTCGTCGGGGTGGGCCGTGAAACAAAGCACCCGTTCGATCCGGGAGGTCTCCGGGTCGAACGGGCTTTGTGCCGGAACGGCGTTGGTGCCCACGCAGTCAGCCCCTGCGCTTCTTGATTTCCGCGGTTGCCTGCGGCAGAACCTGGAAGAGGTCGCCCACAACGCCGAAGTCCGCGATCTCGAAAATCGGCGATTCGGCGTCCTTGTTCACGGCCACGATCACCTTGGCGGTCTGCATGCCGGACTTCTGCTGGATGGCTCCGGAAATGCCCGCGGAGATGTAGAGCTGCGGCGAGACGGTCTTGCCGGTCTGGCCGACCTGCGCGTCGTGGCCGATCCAGCCGGCGTCCGTGGCGGCCCGCGAGGCGCCGATGGCCGCGCCCAGGGCGTCGGCAAGTTCCTCCAGCGGACCGAAGTTGCCGTCCACGCCACGGCCGCCGGCTACGACGATCCGCGCCTCGGTCAGGTCCGGGCGCCCGCTTGCGGGCTTTTCGGTGCGTGCCGTGACCCGCGCGGAGGCGGCGGTGGCCGTCTCCGGGACCTCAATCGTGACGGCCTCCGGTGCCGTGCCGGTGACGGCAGGCTCGGGCGTGATGCTGTTGGACTTGACGGTGAGAACGGCCACGGGCGTCGTGGCCTTCGCCGTTGTGATGTATGAACCAGCCAGCACGGACTTGTGGGCCGTTCCGTCGGGATCCACGGCCACGACGTCGGTGATGACACCGGCGCCGAGCTTGATGCTGAGCCGGGCGGCGATTTCTTTGCCCTCGGCCGAGTTCTCGGTCAGGACCACGGTGGCACCGGAAGTCTGGACCGCGGCGGCCAGGTAGGACGCCTTCGGGCCCACAAGATAGTCGTCGAGGTCGGCCGCGGACGGGCGGTAGAGTGCCTGGACGCCGTACGCAGCAAGGGCCGCGGCGGCGTCATCGTGCAGTTCGCCATTGAAGGCAACGGCCGGTTCGCCAAGGGAGCGGGCGATCGTGAGCAGTTCCAGGCTCGACTTCTTCAGCCCCTGGCCGGGGTTGTCGATGAAAACAAGTACTTTTGCCATGTTCGGATAATCCCCTTTAGAGCAGCTTCTGGGCGGCCAGGAACTCAACCAGCTGGATGCCGGCGTCGCCTTCGTCGGTGATGATGGTGCCGGCCGTGCGCGGCGGGCGGGCCTCTGCGGTCTCGACGGCGGTCCAGGAACCGGACTTACCCACCTGGGCCGCATCGACGCCGATGTCGGCAAGGCTCAACGTGGTGATGGTTTTCTTCTTCGCCGCCATGATGCCCTTGAAGTTCGGGTACCGGGGATCATTGATCTGGTCGGTGACGGAAACGACGGCCGGCAGTTCGGCCTCAATGGTGTCCGCGTGGGTGTCGCCATCGCGGCGGGCGGTGAGCTTGCCGGCGTCGAGCTCCAGCGACGCGGCAAAAGTTATCTGCGGGAGCCCCAGCCGCTCAGCGAGCTGTGCCGGGACCAGCGAGGTCTCGCCGTCCGTGGAGGCCATGCCGGTGAGGACGAGGTCCGCGGGGGCGTCCGCGCCCAAGTGGCGGATTGCGGCGGCCAGCGCCAACGAGGTGGCCGCGGCATCCGAACCGGCAAGGGCCTCGTCGCTGAGGTGCACGCCTTCGGTGGCGCCGATCTGGAGGGATTTCTTCACCGCGTTGACGGCCCCGGCCGGCCCCATGCTCAGGGCGATGACCTTGTTGCCGGCCGCTTCTCCGCCGCGGGCCTCGCTCAGCTGCAGCGCCGCCTCCAGGGCGTATTCGTCCAGTTCGGACAGGATGCTCTCGGAGCGGTCCACCGTGCTGGCCTCACCGGTGAGGTGGCGGTCGAACTGCGCATCCGGCACGTGCTTGACCAGCACAATGATTTTCAGAGTTTCTTCCACTGTGTCTACAGCAGCCTTCCATGCGGGTGGATAGCCGCCCCTGCGGGGTCATGGCCACGGAACACCCGGAACCCGGGCTGTTCCTAGCTAACCACATAGCTGCCGGGCAGCGCGGCCACGGTTAACGCCTGTGTCAGCTCCCGCCCCGCCGACCGGCCCTCGTCAGCAGGGTCCCCCTTCAGCAGGGCCAGGCACGGAAACGCGGGGCACAGAAAGGCCGGGCCGCACCGTTCGGTGCGCCCGGCCTTCCTAACTTCTGCCTTGCCTTGCCCTGCGCTTCTACTGCTCGGCCGCAGTCCCGAGGGTCACGTCGAGGTCCTTTAGCTGGCCCCCGCGCAGGACCGTCACCTTGACCGTGGCCCCGGCGGGCTGTTCCCGCACTGCTGCGGTCAGCTGGTTGGGATCGCTGATGGTCAGGTTCTGGAACTTCGTTACGACGTCGCCGACCTTGATGCCGGCCTTGTCAGCGGCCGATCCGGACTCGACAGTCGCGACCTCCGCGCCCACCGAGAAGCCGGAGGAGGACGAACCGGCGGCCTTGGGCTTCACGCTCACGCCGAACTGCGCGTGCGTGGCTTTGCCGGAGCTGATGATCTCCTGGGCCACGCGTTTGGCGTTGTTGATGGGGATGCTGAAGCCCACACCGATGTTGCCGCTGCTGCTTCCGCTGGCTGCGTCGCCACCGGCAGAGGCGATCGCGACGTTCACGCCGATGACTTCGCCCTTGGTGTTCACCAGCGCGCCACCGGAGTTGCCCGGGTTGATGGCCGCGTCCGTCTGGATGACGTTGATCGAGATGGACCCCTGATCCGCGGTGCTCTGGGTCTCGCCACCGCCTGGGGGCGCGAACTGGAAGCCCTGGTCCCCGCCCTGGGAGTTGTCCGCACCGTTCTTCGGCGCAGCCGAGGATGCCACACTGATGGTCCGGTTCAGGGTCGAGACGATGCCGTCCGTGACTGTGCCGGTGAGTCCCAGCGGCGATCCGATGGCGACGGCGGTGTCCCCGACGTTCAGCTTGCCCGAGTCACCCAGCGTTGCCGGGACCAGTCCCGAGGGATTGTCGATCTTGATCACGGCGAGGTCGGACAGCGGGTCGGTACCGACGATCTTCGCGGAGTAGACCTTGCCGTCGCTCGTCCGGACCTCCATCGTGGCGTTCGCGGTTTTGCCGTCGAGAGTGACCACGTGGGTGTTGGTCAGCACGTGGCCCTCGGCGTCGAGGATGATCCCGCTGCCGGTGCCGCCGTCGCTGCCGCTGGTTGCCTTGATGGTCACCACGCTGGGGGATGCCTTGAGCGCGGCGGCGGTGATGGCGTTGACGTCTTCCCTGTTGTTGACGATCACCGGACCGGCCTGGGTCGTGTCGCTCGTGGCGGCGGCCGGGGAACGGTCCAACAGCAGCGCATTGCTGCCTGCCACCACGCCGCCGCCGATCAGGCCGGCAGCCACGATGCTGGCCACGAGGGTCGGGACACCGAACGCCGCCTTGCGCTTAGGGGCGTGCGCCGGGTTGTTCGCAAAGCCCGCGCCGGAAGGATAGGACGGACCCGACGGCGGCTGGCCGCCGGAGTTGGCACCGGAGGGGCCTCCGTACTGGGACTGGCCGTAGTGGGACTGGCCATAGGGCGGGTGGGAGGGCTGGGCGGGTTGGCCCTGACCCTGGCCGGCCTGGGAGAACCCGCCGTACTGGCCGGTGTGTTGGGCGGGAGCGCCGAACTGCCGGGTGTCCGCGGCGGAGGGCTGCTGCTGGTAGACCGGACGTGGTGCTCCGTCCTCGGCGCGGTCCAACCGGAGGGTCGGATTCTCGGGCGCCGGGCTTTCGGGGGCCGGGCTTCCGGATGCCGTTTCAGGCGCGCTCACAGCATGCGTCTGCTCCGGCGAGCCCGCCTGCTGCCCAGCGGATCCCCGGTTCTGTTGTGTCGGCTCCGGTGACGCACCCGGCACTGGGTTCTCAGTCATGAGACTTCCTTTCATCCTCGTCTGCCTATCACTATGGACGCTCAGGCTGACACTAGAGCGGACATTTGCTGGGAGGTTCCTGAACGGATAGTTTGCGGCCTGCGGGCCTGTTTTTCCCAGTTTAGGCGCGTTTCGCTGGTGGCATATTCCCCTAAGTGGACTGCCATTTGGGTGCACCATAGAATCAAATGGAAATGCCACAGCGACCTGCGGCTTTACATCTGCGTGGGGGCGCTGCTGCTTTCTGTGACGGCTGGTTCGACCGAACCGGTCCCAGAAGTGCTGAAGGGTTGCACATGCGGTCTAAGTTGAATCGTTTCCTCGCCGTCCTTGGCGTCGCTGGATTGCTGGCGCTCCCCGCCGCTCCAGCCTTGGCCGAAGATCCGGTGACCATTCCGTCCGGGCAGAACATTGTGGACAGCGCGAACGTGCTCGGCGGCCGCAAGGCCGAAGTCCAGGACGCCATCCAGAAGCTCCTGAAGGACCACAAGTACAACCTCTATGTCATCACGGCAAAGACGTTCGAGAATCCGGCCGATCCCAAGGAGTGGGCCCGCGCCGTCGCGACCAACAAGGGCATGGGCAAGGCCGACGTCATCCTGACCATGTCCGATGACGGCCACTACTACTTCTCCCCCAACTCGGCCAGCGCCATCTACTCCAAGACGTCCAACATCACCCAGAACGCCATCGTTCCGAACCTGGCCGGCGGAAAGCGCGATTTCGCGCAGGCGGCCATTGATACCGCAGCTGCGGTGGGCGACGCCGCGTCCGGCGGCAGCGGCACGGTGCCATCCGGCGCCGGAGCCGGCAGCGCCGTGCTGGTGGGCGTCGGCGTCGTGGCCGCGGCAGGTGGCGGCGCCTATCTGTACTTCCGCAACCGCCGGAAAAAGGCCGGCCAGGGTGCCGGGGCCTCCTACGGGCCACAGGGTGCGGAGGCGGATCCGCTGGCGGGCCTCAGCGTGGCCGAGCTGCGCCGGAAGAGCGATTCGCTGCTGATCGAGGCCGATGACGCGATCAAGTCCAGCGAGCAGGAACTGGGATTCGCCCAGGCCCAATACGGTGACTCCGCGGTGGGTAATTTCACTAAGGCGCTGCAGGAGGCCAAGGGCCACATGACGGAGTCGTTCAAGCTGCAGCAGCAGCTCGACGACCACATCCCCGACACCGAGGAGCAGCAACGGAGCTGGCTCGGCGAAATTATCCGCCGCTCCGAGGCCGCCCTGGCCTCCCTGCAGGAGCAGAAGGCGGACTTCGATTCCCTCCGGGAGCTGGAAAAGAACGCCCCGCAGGCCCTCGCCGCCGTCGGCGCCGGAGCCGCGGATGCGGAGGCAAAGATTGCCAGCGCCGAACAGTCGCTGACGGATCTGCGCGCCAAATACGCCGAGAGCGCCCTGGTCCAGGTTGCGGACAACATCAACCAGGCCAAGGAACGCCTCGAATTCGTGCAGAACGCCTCGACTGCGGCGAAGGAAAAGCTCGCCGCGGGCGAGAACAGCCTTGCCGCGGTGGCCGTGCGCGCGGCCGAGGAAAGCCTGCACCAGACGAACGTGCTGATCGGGGCCATCACCAAGGTGGCCGGCAGCCTCGACGAGGCGCGCAACGGCCTGGAAACCGCCGTCGTCGACACCGCCCAGGACCTGGCGCAGGCGAAGGCGATGCTCCAGTCCGGCGCCCATCCTGAGCTCTCCGGCCCGGTGGCCGCCGTGGAAGCGGCGCTCGCCCAAGTCAAGGCGGAAATTCAAGGCGGCAAGATCGACCCCATCGCCACCCTGGAACGGGTCGAAACGGCGCACCAGACACTGGACCAGTCCCTGGGCGGAATCCGCGACCAGCAGGAACAGGCGCGCCGCGCCCAGGCCTCGCTGCAGCAGAGCATCATGTCGGCCCAGGCCCAGATCAGCGCGACGTCGGACTACATCACCGCCCGCCGCGGAGGCGTTGGCACCGATGCCCGCACACGCCTGGCGGAAGCCCAGCGGAACCTGGACTATGCGCTCTCCATCTCCCGCACCGACCCTGTCACCGCGCTGCAGTATGCGCAGCAGGCCTACGCGCTGGCGGCGCAGGCCGCGCAGCTGGCCCAGTCCGATGTTGACCAGTTCGGCGGCTATGCCAACCAGGGCTACGGCCGTGGCGGGATGTTCGGCGGCAGCGGTGGAGGCGGCCTCGGCGGCGCGATCCTCGGCGGAATCCTCATCAACTCGATCCTCCACGGCGGAGGCGGCGGAGGCTGGGGCGGCGGCGGAGGCAGCTGGGGCGGCGACGATTCCGGCGGAGGCTGGGGTGGCGGCGGCGACTTTGGCGGCGGCGGAGACTTCGGCGGCGGCGACTCGGGCAGTTTCTAGCCTGCAGCCGGCCCCCGGACGGGAAACAGCGACGGGAAACAGTGACGGGAACGGTACAGACCACGCGCCGGCCGCAACGGACCGGACAGCGGATAGATGCGAAACACCATCGATCACTGGAACCAGTGAGACAACGGAGCAGGACGAAAGGTAACACCATGGTTAAGCAGTCCATTTTCGGCCGCATGGCGCAGCTGGCGAAGGCAAACATCAACTCGTTGCTGGACCAGGCCGAGGATCCGCAGAAAATGCTGGACCAGATGGTCCGCGACTACACGAACAACATCGCGGAGGCCGAGTCCGCCGTGGCCCAAACCATCGGCAACCTGCGCATGCTCCAGGACGACTACAACGAGGACGTCCGCAATGCCCAGGACTGGGGCAAAAAGGCCCTCGCCGCGTCGCGCAAAGCCGACGAATACCGCGCCAAGGGCGACGTGGGCGACGCGGAGAAGTTCGACAACCTGGCAAAGGTTGCGCTGCAGCGCCAAATGGGCTCGGAGAACGAGGCCAGGGCCGCCGAGCCTAGCATCGCGTCCCAGACCGAGGTGGTGGACAAGCTCAAGCAGGGCCTTGACCAGATGAAGGGCAAGCTCAATGAGCTGACCAGCAAGCGCAATGAGCTGGTGGCCCGGTCCAAGACCGTGGCAGCCCAGAGCCAGGTCCATGACGCCCTCAAGAGCATCAACATCATGGACCCCACGTCCGAGGTGGGACGCTTCGAACAGAAGATCCGCCGCGAAGAAGCCAAGGTCCGTGGCCAGCAGGAACTCGCTGCCTCCAGTCTGGACGCCCAGTTCAACTCGCTGGAAGATCTGGGCGAGCAGACCGAGATCGAAGCCCGGCTGGCAGCGTTGAAGTCCGGCGGCTCCCCCGCCGCCATCGGCACCGGCGACAAGAGCGCTGAGTCCGAATCCACGGTAGACGAGGCCGATTTCGACAAGCTCTGACCAACCTGCCCGGCAGCTTCCGCTGGTCCGGGCGCAAACTTCGGACGCACGGTCCATACCCAGGGGCCGGGCTCTGGCGGGTGAGCCTGACACAGGTTCGCCCGCCGGATCCCGGCCCTTCCTGTGCCCTTTATTGCACCGTATATTGCACCGTGCAGGGGGCCGTGCCGGCGGCCGCCCGTGTACCGTGGATCCATGTCTGCGACCCTTGTCTGGCTCCGCGACGACCTCCGGCTGGATGACAATCCGGCACTGGCGGAGGCCGCCGCCCTGCACACACCCCTGACCGTCGTCTATGTCCTGGATGAGGAGTCGCCCGGCATCCGGCCACTGGGCGGAGCGGTGAAGTGGTGGCTCCACCATTCCTTGGCCGGGCTCGCCGTCGCGCTGGAGGCCACCGGCTCGCGGCTGGTGCTCCGCCGCGGCCCGGCCGCCCGGATCATCCAGGACCTCGCGCTGGAAACGTCGGCCGACACGCTCCTGTGGAACCGCCGCTACGGCGGGCCCGAACGCACGGTCGACGCCGGCCTGAAGAGCTGGGCCACCGAGGAAGGCATCAGCGCCACGAGCTTCCAGGCAAACCTCATGTTCGAGCCGTGGACCGTGCGGACCGGCGGCGGGGGTCCTTATAAGGTCTTCACGCCGTTCTGGAAGGCCTGCCTGGCCGGTACCGAGCCCCGGCAGCCGCTGGATGCCCCGGACCAGCTGCCGGCCCCGGCACGCACGCGCAGCGGCAGCCTGCCGGCGAGCGAAACCCTCGAAGGCTGGGGCCTGCTCCCCCGTGATCCCGACTGGAGCTCCGGTCTGGCCGGCACCTGGACGCCGGGAGAAGCCGGCGCCTACAGCCGGCTCATGGATTTCGTGGACGGACCGGCGGCAGAATATGGCACCGGCCGCGACGTCCCCGGCGTCGAAGGTACCAGCCGGCTCTCCCCGCATCTGCGATTTGGCGAAATCAGTCCCTTCCGGATCTGGCACACGCTGCGTGACAGCTTTGCGCCAGGGGCGCCGGCCGACGTCGGGATCTTCCGTTCCGAACTTGGCTGGCGGGAATTCTGTTGGCAGCTGCTCTACGAGAATCCGGACCTGGCGACGCGGAACTACCGGCCGGAGTTCGACCGCTTCGAGTGGCAGCCGGCATCGGGCGCCGAGCTGGGAGCCTGGCAGCAGGGCCGCACCGGCTACCCGATGGTGGATGCGGGCATGCGCCAGCTCTGGCAGACGGGCTGGATGCACAACCGCGTGCGGATGGCGGCCGCGTCCTTCCTGGTGAAGAACCTGCTGGCCGACTGGCGGCTGGGCGAGGCTTGGTTCTGGGACACGCTGGTGGATGCCGACGCCGCGAGCAACCCGGCCAACTGGCAGTGGGTCGCGGGCTCGGGGGCCGACGCCTCGCCGTATTTCCGGATCTTCAACCCGGTCACGCAGAGCAAGAAGTTCGACGCCGCCGGACGATACCTGCGCGGGTACATTCCCGAGCTCGCCGCGCTGGACGACAAAGCCGTCCACGAGCCCTGGAAGGCCACCGGCGCGGCCACCGGCTACCCCGCACCCATCGTGGACCTTGCCGAGTCCCGGGCGCGTGCACTGGCGACCTATCAGCGGCTCAAGGATGGCTGACGGCCGGCCGGGGGCCGGCAGGGCCGGGCCCGGATTGCGCCGCCCCCGGGGTAGGCGTCAGCAGCGGCAACAGGAAAGGCCCGGATCATCAGGCGGGTTCTAGCGGTCGTTGCAACACCCAGAATTTTTGGGAGTTGCAACGACCGTGTCGTTTTTAACCGAGGAAACATCAGGCCGGAGGAAATACACGCCGGAGCAGAAGGACCAGTTCTTCTCGGTGCTGGACCGGTGTGGGAGTGTCAGCGCAGCCGCGGCGGAGCTCGGCTTCAATCAGATGACGTGCTACCAATGGGTCCATAAATCTCGGCTCCCTGAGCGGGTCCCACGGAATCGGGAAGCGGACCAGAGGAAATACACGCCTGCACAGAAGGCTGAGTTCTTCGTCGTGTTCGACCGCGTCAAGAGCACGTCGCAGGCCGCACGGGAGTTGGGATTGAATCCCGCAACGTGTGCCGGTTGGGTCCGTAAGGCCGGGCTGAAAAGCCATGGCAAAACGGGGACGGGTCCTCACCCAGGGCGGGAGGAGTACATCCGGCTGCGCAAGACCGGCGTGAGTCGGCGGAAAGCTGCCGCAGCGGTCGGGATACATCTCCGGACCGCCGAAGAGTGGGACCAAGGAATCCGTAAGTCCGGCGGCCGACGCATTTACCCGGATGGCCGAATCGTCGGCTACAAACGTGGTGTGACCACCATGGCCCCTCCCGCCGGGACGACCGGAACGACCCTGGCCCCCGTACCGGTATCAGCGTTGGAGAAATATATCGATCCGCGGTTCCTGAGCGTGCAGGAACGGGAGCTGATCCGGGATCTGCACGCCGCTGGCACTTCGATCAGGGCAATCGCCCACACCCTTGGCCGCTCGCCTTCAACGATCAGCCGCGAGCTGGCCAGGAATACCGATCCCCGGATGGGATACCTGCCCCACGGGGCTCATCGGAAGGCTGCCGCCCGGCGGGCGCGGCCCAAGACGGCCAAGCTCGCTGGCGACTCGGACCTGCGCGACTACGTGAAGGACAAGCTGCTCATACGCTGGTCTCCGGAGCAGATCAGCCACACGCTGGTCGAAGAGTTCCCCGACAACCCCGGAGATGCGTGTGAGCCCAGAGACGATCTATCAAGCCCTCTACGTCCAGGCCAGAGGGGGACTCAAACGCGAAATACAGGCCGCGCTGCGCACCGGCCGGACCCGCCGCAAACCCCACCGCACCGGCGAGCAACGCACCCCCAGGTTCGTGGACCCGATGATCATGATTTCCGAGCGCCCGCCCGAGATCGAGGACCGCGCCGTGCCAGGCCATTGGGAAGGGGACCTCATCACCGGCGCCTACAACCAATCAGCGATCGCGACCCTGGTCGAACGCACCACCCGCTACGTGATGCTCGTCCACCTGCCACATGACCACACCGCCGAAACCGTCCGCGACGGACTCGTCAAGACCATGGCCACCCTGCCGGCGCACCTGCGAGGCTCCCTGACCTGGGACCAGGGCGCGGAAATGGCCACCCACCGATCATTGACCCTTGCCACCGACATGCCCGTCTATTTCTGCGACCCCGCCAGCCCCTGGCAACGCGGCTCGAACGAAAACACCAACGGGCTGCTGCGCCAGTACTTCCCCAAGGGCACCGACCTGTCCGTCTACGGCCCTGAAGACCTCGAACACGTCGCGCAGGAGCTCAACGGACGCCCACGCAAAACGCTCGGCTGGAATACTCCAGCCGAGCGTCTGCGTGATTTACTACTAATCACCTAACCAACAGGTGTTGCAACGACCCCTAGAATCCAAGTCAGATCCGGGCCTTTCTGTGTACTGCTGGTGTTCCCTGGTTGCGGGGACAGGATTTGAACCTGTGACCTCTGGGTTATGAGCCCAGCGAGCTACCGAACTGCTCCACCCCGCGTCGCTTGATCAACTCTACCCTAGTTCCCGGGCCGCCCTGACCACGTCCCCCAACCGGGTCCAGTCCCGTCCAGCCCAGTCCATGTCCAGGTCGTGTCCGTCGCGTCCAGGTCACGGGGTCGGGTCGCCCCCCGGCGCTTAAAGCAAAAGGTCCGGAACACTGTTTCCAGTGTTCCGGACCTTTTCTCCAGTTGCGGGGACAGGATTTGAACCTGTGACCTCTGGGTTATGAGCCCAGCGAGCTACCGAACTGCTCCACCCCGCGTCGCAAGATCAACTCTACCTGCCGGTGAACTTGAGGCCAAATCGGGGTGACGTGATGTGCATCTCGCCGCCACGGGCTTCTGCCCGGGTTCACCGGGGCTTCCCGGCCAAAGCCGCGCAGACCGAGGCCGGCCCGTCTACGCCACAAGCCGGGCTTGGCCTCTCTCCGGAGAGGGCAAACCCGGCCTGTCGACCGCGCACAGCCTGTGCTTGGCCCTAGCGCCGCGTTGGACGGCAGCGAAGCGTTAGCTGCCCGCTGTCGCCGACGGAGTGGCCGACGGTGTGGCCGACGGCGAGGCGGTGCCCGCCGGGGAGGCCGGGGTTTCCAGCTTCGCTTCGGCCTCAAGCGCCTTCTGCAAGGCGGCAGACAGTTTCTTCTGCTGCTCACCATAGGTCGCGAAGTCGCCCTTCGCGAGGGCGGCTTGGCCGGCCTTGATCGCGGCGTTGGCCTCGTCCAAAGCGGCCTTCAGTTGTGCCTTCGCGTCGGTGGTGCCAGGCGCTGCCGGAGTGCCCCCGGGGGCGGGTGTGGCCGGCGTTTGTCCCTTGTTCGCCGAGTCCCCCGCCGCGGCCCCCGAATTTCCGCCGAACAGCTGGTTTAGTGCCTCGTCCAGCGTAGGCGCGAACCCGATCTTGTCGCCGAATGCCACGAGGACGCGCTGCAGCGTCGGGTAGGAGGTTTCACCGGTGGACCGCAGATAGACGGGCTGGACGTACGCCATGCCGCCGCCGACCGGCAAGGTCAGGAGGTTGCCGTTGAGCACCGCCGACGCACCCTGGCGCAGCAGGTTGAGGGCCTGCGAAACCGTGGGGTCGGAGTTGAACTTGTTCTGCGCCTGGCCCGGGCCCGGGACCTGGGTCTCCGGCGGAATCTGCAGGAGCCTGAGCTGGCCGTAGCTGTCCGCCTTGACGCCCTTCTTGTTGCCGGCGTCCGAGTCCGCGGCCAGGAAGCCGTAGAGCACGTTGCGGGCGTTGCCGTTGACCACCTGCGGGATGAACGACGACGTCAACTGGAACGCCGGCTTATCCTGGTCGGGCATCTTCAGTGACATGTAGTACGGCGGCTGCTTGACCTCGTCCTTGACGGTGGGGTCGTTGGGAACGGACCAGGCGTCAATGTTGGTGTAGAAGCTGTCCGGGTTGGTCACGTGGTAGCGGCCGAGAAGCTCGCGCTGCACCTTGAACAGGTCCTCCGGGTACCGCACATGGCTCATGAGCGCACCGGACATCTCCGAATAGGGCTTCACCGACGTGGGGAAGACTTTCTGCCAGGCCTTCAGTACCGGGTCCTGGTCATCCCAGGCGTACAGCGTCACAGAGCCGTCATAGGCATCCACGGTGGCCTTGACCGAGTTGCGGATGTAGTTCACCGAACTGTTCGGCAGGGCTACGGTCCGATTCGCGGCGGTCTGTGAGTCGGCCGTCGCCGCGGAGAGCTGCTCCTGCTGCGAGTACGGGAAGTACGGGCTGGTGGTGTACCCGTCCACGATCCACTTCACCCTGCCGTCGACGACGGCGGGATAGGGATTGCCGTCCACGGTCAGGTAGGGCGCTACCTTTTCGACGCGGTCCCGCGGGTTGCGGTCGTAGAGGATCTGGGACTCGGCGTTCACGCCGTCGGAAAGCAGCAGGTCAGAGGACTGGAACTTGACCGCGTAGAGGATCTTGTTGAAGAAGCTGCCGACGTTCGGGCCGCCGTTGCCGGTGAAGGTGTACTGGGTTTCGCCGTCGCCTTCCTTGGCCGCCGGCCGGTCCTGCTCGCGGTGCGGGGCACCGGCAGGGGCGCCCACGATCGAGTAGTCGGGCGAGTCCTGGCCGAAGTAGACGCGGGGCTGATAGGTCGAATCGTTGCCGAGCGCGCCGGTGGACGGGATGCCCGACTGCAGGAAGTCCGGTTTGCCGTCCACGGTGAACTTATTGCCCTTGGCCGCGACGACGCCATAGCCGTGCGTGTAGACCACGTGCCGGTTCAGCCAGGACTGCTGGTTCGTTGCCAGCCCGTCCGGGTTGAGTTCACGGACGGCGATGACGGTGTCCTGGACCTTGCCGTCAATCTGGTAGCGGTCCACATTCAGGGCGCTGGGGAACTGGTAGTAGGGCCGGTACTGTTCCAGCTGCGAGAACGCATCCGAGATCAGGTTCGGATCGAGCAGACGGATGTTGGCGGTGGTCTGCGCATCGGGGGCCAGCGCACCGGAGGCGGCGGTAGTGGTGGCGTTGTACCGCTTTTCCTGGACCTTATCCAGGCCGTAGGCGGCGCGGGTCATTGCGATGTTCCGTTTAATGAATTCGTTCTCCAGCGTCTGCTCCGAGGGCCGGACCTGGAACTGCTGGATGACCCACGGGTAGACGCCACCGGCCAGGATGGCCGTGATGATGAGCATCGCGGTGCCGATCACCGGCAGACGCCACTTGCCGATCACCGCGGCGACGATGAACAGCACGGCAACGATCGCCGCGGCCGCGGCGAGGATGGCCTTGGTCGGTATGACGGCGTTCACGTCCGTGTACAGCGCACCGGCCCAGCGTCCGCCGTTGTTCTGCACGGTGGAATAGCGGTCCAGCCAGAAGTTGACGCCCATCAGCAGCAGGAAGGCAGCACCCGTGACAGCCAGGTGGATCTGGGCGGCGCGGCTGGTGAAGATCCCGCGTTCCATGATCCGGATGCTGCCGTAGAGGTAGTGCGTGAGGATGCCGGCGAGGCCAGCGACCACTGTGACGCTGATGAGGAACCCGGTGACGAAGCCGAGGAACGGAAGGGTCATGAGGTAGAAGCTGATGTCCAGGCCGAACTGCGGATCATTCTGGCCGAAGGGCTCCTGGTTCAGGAACAGGAGCACTTTCTGCCACTGGCTGGCGGCGGCGCTGCCGGCGAACAGGCCAAACAGAATGGGAAGCCCCACCATCACGACGCGCCGGACGGGTTCGAGCTGGGCCTGATAGCGGTTCAGGTTGTCCCGGATTTCCGAGTCGGGGGCATACACCGGCCGCGCATGGTAGGCAATCCGGATGGCGAAGAAGACGGCGGCGAACATGACGGCGAAACCTGTCATGAAGATCCCGATCCTGGCCAGGTTCTCGGTCACGAACACTTCGAAGAAGCCCAGCTGCTGGTACCAGAGGACATCCGTCCAGACATTGGCGAAGAAAATGAATCCGACCACGATCAGGGCCACGATGATCAGCGTCGGCGTCAGGGCGCCGCGTCGTGTCTGGGGTCTTCCGGGCGGGACAGGGCTGGCGGGACGGGACAAACTCGGTACCTCATAGCTGGTCGTCTACTGCTGATTTTTAGTTATTAGTCGCTGCTGTGACTCAGTCGGGCGACTAAGTGCCGGTACTGCAGGGTTGATGCATTCTAACGGCCGCCGCTGCCGTTCCGTCAGGGCCCTGCAGCAGGGTCCCCGAGGGACGGCGGCGGCCGTCACTAATGCCACGAGTGGGGCCGGCGCTTAGTTCCGCGGCCAGTCTAGTTGCTAGTGCATACCGGAAGGCCCGATGTGTCGCCGCCTGACGCGGCCAGTTCAACCGCTTTGCGGGCCTCGGTGAGGTTCTCCACCCGGACCACTTGCAGGCCGTCTGGGATGTGGCCCAGGACGTCGTCGCAGTTGGCTGCCGGGGCCAGGAACAACGTGGCCCCGCCGGACCGCGCCCCCAGCATTTTCTGGGCGATCCCGCCGATGGGTCCCACGGCACCGTCCGGGGTGATGGTTCCGGTCCCCGCGACGTGCTTACCGCCGGTCAGGTCCCCCGGGGTGACGGTGTCAATGATGCCAAGCGCGAACATCATGCCCGCGCTGGGGCCGCCAACTTTGTCGAGCGAGATGGTGACGTTGAACGGGAAGGTGAACTTGTACTGCAGCAAGACGCCGAGGATGTAACGGCCCGCGCTGTTTTTGGCCGGAGTGATGGTGACAGGCACCCGGCCGCCGGCGCGTTCCACGATGACCTTGACGGGTTTGCCGTTGCCGGCGGCCAGTTCCGCCTGAACGACGGCGAGGGCAGTGATGGGCTTGTCATTGATGGAGACCAGAACGTCCCCTGCCTGCAGCAGTCCCTTCGAGGCGGAGTCGTCCGGGAGGCCGGCCACCTGCATCTTCTGCCCAAACGGAATATTCAGTTCCTTCAGTGCGGAGGCGACGGCGTTCTCCTGGGAGGTGGTCATCGCCGTCGCGCTCTCCTGCTGGGACTGCTCCTTGGTGACGCCGGTCGGGAACAGCAGCTCCTGCGGGTAGACGGCCTTGGTCCCGTTGAGCCATGCCGAAAACGCCTCGAAGACGCTGACGGGACCGTTGGGACCGCCGTCGACGTAGACAGTGGTGAGATCCAGGCTGCCTTTGGCAGGGAATGTCTCGTGACCGCTGACGCTGATGACCGGTTTGCCGTTGTCCTGACCGATTGTGTTGAAGGTGGGGCCGGGAGACTCGACCACGTAGGGCACGGGCAGGCTCACTGCAGTGATGCCGAGGGCCACGGCCAGCAGCCCCGAGACCAGCATCGCTGATGACCGGTTGTCACGCTGCCGCTGGCCGCCCCTTCCTGCCAGACGCGCCCTTCGCCCCCGGACCGGGCCGGATGCTGGGTCGCTGGCGGGCTGCTCACCTTGGGTGATTGTCATTGAACGACCTCTCCGTGCCGGCACGAGGGCGGCGGCCCCGACAGGACAAGCCTGCGAGGACACCGCGACCACGCACCAGGGCCGCAGCCTAACCCGAGGCTGCCGCGTGCAAATATTCCAACTTCCAAGCCTACGCGCTTGGCACCCCGGAGCGCTCTTTGCCTACAGCGAACGTGGCGCGGTTTCGGCAGACAGCCACTCTTGCCGAGGGGTACCGTGAAGTTGAGAAGCAGCCACACCGACGATCGGCGGGATCATGACCTCCAACCCACTCAATCCGTCCAATGGCGACGAGGAACCCAAGGATCCCTTGGCCGAAATGCTCAAGAACCTGATGGGCGGCCGAGGCATGGGCAATATCGACCCAACCGAACTCGCCAAGGCCGCCGGCCTCCCGGACGATCCAAACCTCCTGGCCCAGATGTTCTCCCAGGTGCAGGCGATGATGAGCGCCCCCTCGGAAGGGCCCGTGAACTGGCAGCTGGCGCATGAGAATGCCAGGCGGGTGGCCGCCAGCGGCTCCGATCCCTCGGTCACCGCCCACCAGTCGCGGGAGGTCGATGAGGCCCTCCGGCTGGCCGAGCTCTGGCTCGACCAGGTCACCGGGCTTCCGGCCACGGGACTGATCGGCCGGGCGTGGTCCAGGGCCGAGTGGGTCGAGGAAACCCTCGGGACATGGAAGCGGCTGACCGAGCCCGTGGCCAACAGCATTGCCAACGCGCTCTCCACCGCCATGACCGAGCAGATGCCCGAGGAAATGAAGTCCATGATGGGCGGCGCCTCCTCGATGATCCAAAACATGGGCGGGGCGATCTTCGGCATGCAGCTTGGCCAGGCGATCGGCGCACTCTCGGCTGAGGTAGTCAGCTCGACGGACATCGGCGTGCCCCTGGCAGACCTCGAAATGGCGCTCCTGCCGGCCAACGTGGCGAAGTTCGGTGAGGGCCTCAGCCTGCCGGAGAACGACATCCGCCTGTTCCTCGCAGTGCGCGAGGCGGCGCACGCCCGCCTCTTCGTTCAGGTCCCCTGGCTGCGCGGACATCTGCTCGGCGCGATCGAGGCCTACGCCCGCGGTATCCACATCGACACGTCCAAGATCGAAGAACTCGCCCGGGAGATCGATCCCAGCAACCCCGAGGGCATCCAAGAGGCGCTCTCGCAGGGTGTCTTCATGCCGCAGCGCACGCCCGCCCAGGAGCAGGCCCTCGAAAAGCTGGAGACGGCCCTTGCCCTGGTGGAGGGCTGGGTGGACGAACTCACCTGGGGAGCGACCGAGAAGCTGCTGCCCTCCGCCGCTGCGTTGCGTGAAACCGCCCGGCGGCGCCGGGCCACCGGCGGTCCCGCGGAGCACGCGTTCTCCTCCCTCGTGGGCCTCGAACTGCGGCCGCGCCGGCTCCGCGAGGCCGCCACGCTCTGGGCTTCGCTCAAGGCCGAGCGAGGCGTGGACGGCCGCGACGCCGTCTGGCACCACCCCGACCTGCTGCCCACGGCAGAGGACTTGGACGATCCGCAGGGCTTCAGCGAACGCCGGAAACTGGCCGAAGCCAGCGACAGCGAAGTGGATGACGCCCTGCAGAAGCTGCTCAACGGAGGTTTCGACGAGCCCGCCGGCACCGACGCCACGGACGCCGAGGGCCCTGCAAAGTCGGAGGACGCTGCAAAGTCCGACGAGGACGCTGGGGAGTCAACCGCGTCCGGCCAGGAACCGGCGGCCGACGACGACGGTCCGGCCAACGACGAGAACCGCCCGGAAGACGGCGGCAAACCGAAGGCCTAGCCGAACGCTAGGGCGACCCGGCCGGGATTTCGGTTCCGTCCGGGGCTTCGTCGTATCCGGCGCCGGGCGCCAGGCCGCGTGAGGTCGCGAACGAGACCCCATCCAGGAAGGCCTTGGCCCGCTCCGTTTCCGGGTAGGCCGCCAGCAGCCGCCAGAACGCGGCATCGTGGCCGGCCACCAGGAGGTGGGCGAGTTCGTGGAGCAGCACATAGTCGATTACCCACTGCGGCATGGGCTGCAGCTTCGCCGAGAGCCGGATGGTGCCTTCGGACGGTGTCGCCGAACCCCAGCGCGAATTCTGGTTGGTGACCCAGCGGACCGAGGAGGGCACCGCCCTGCCGCCAAGGTACTTCGCCGACAGTTCGGCGGCGTGGGCGGCAAGGTCGGCATCGCTGCGGGGGCGCCGCCGGCTGGAACCCCGCGCGCCCCGGTCCCCTTGGCGCCGGAGTTTTTCAAGCATGCGGTGAACCCATTCCCGTTCCTGGGCCCTGCTGAAGGAGGCGGGGATGGCGACGACGGCGGTGCCGTCTTCCCAGAACGCGGCGACGGTGCGGCGTCGGCGGGCGGACCGGCGCACCAGCACGGGGGCGCCGTCGGCGGTGGTCAGCGGAGTGGCCGCCGGAACGGCACCGGAGCCCCCTGAGCCGACGCGTCCCGAATTGCCGGCGCGGCCGCTGCCTGCGCCGGGCGTCACTGCACCGGACATCACTGCACCGTGCTTTCGGCCAGGACCGTCAGGACGGCCTCGCCGTACTTCTCCAGTTTGGACGGACCCACGCCGGCGAGTTGGGCCAACTGTTCCAGCGACTCGGGCCGAGCCTCGGCGATGGCGGTCAAGGTGGCATCGGTGAACACGACAAAAGCCGGGACGTCCGCCTCGAGGGCCACGTTTTTCCGCCATTGCCTCAGCGCGTCGAAGGTCTGTTCCTCGTAGCTGGGCGGGCACTGGTTGCAGCGCCCCACCTTGCGCTCGGCGCCGCTGGAGAGCATGCTGCCGCAGACCCGGCACGACGCCGGGACGGCTGCCTTCCGGCGCGGCGCCGGCCCCTTGCCCCGGAGCTGGGAGCTGGCCACCGAGTCGGGGCGCAGGCCGTCCAGGAAGCGTGAGGGCTTGCGGTTGGACCGCCCGCCCGGTGTCCGGGCAGTGGACCAGGACAGGAACAGGTGTTCGCGGGCGCGGGTGATGCCCACGTACAGGAGCCGGCGTTCCTCGTCCACCGCTTCCGGAGTGTCCGCGAAGGAGATCGGCACGAGTCCCTCGCTCAGCCCGACCAGGAACACGGCGTCCCATTCCAGACCCTTGGCGGCGTGCAGGGATGCCAGGGTGACGCCCTGGACGGTCGGCGCATGCTGGGCCAGGGACCTTTCCTGGAGCTCGTTGACGAAGTCCGGGAGGGCGAATTGCGGGCCCCTGCTGATCACGAGTTCGTCGGCCAGCGCCACGAGGGCGGCCAGTGATTCCCAGCGCTCCCGGGTCGCGCCCCCGCTGTGCGGCGCCGCATCCGTGTAGCCCAGGGACGCGACGATGTCGCGGACAAGCTGGCCGAGCGGCTCGGGCGTGGCGGTCTCGGCCACTGCGCGGGTGGCGGCCCGGAGCTGCAGGATGGCGTCCCGGACCTCCTTACGCGCGAAGAACCGCTCACCGCCGCGCAGCTGGTAGCCGATCCCTGCCGTGGCCAGCGCTTGTTCGTAGGCTTCAGACTGTCCATTGGTGCGGAAGAGCACGGCGACCTGGCTCGCCGGAGTGCCGGCGTCGAGGAGCTCGCGGATCCGCGCGGCGACCGTGGCGGCCTCCGCCTCGTCATCCGAACATTCGGTGAACCGCGGCACGGGGCCTGCCGGCCGCTGCGCCACGAGCTGCAGCGGCGTGGCCCAGGCGGCGTCCGCGACCGGACCTCCGCTGCGCCGGCCGCCGAGGAGGTCGTTGGCGAGCCTGACAACCTGGGGCGTGGATCGGTAGTCCCGGATCAGCTTGACGACGTGGGCCTCGGGGTACATGGCTTTGAAGCCGAGCAGGTGCTTCGGGGAGGCGCCGGTGAAGGAGTAGATGGTCTGGCTGGCGTCACCCACGACGCAGAGCTCGTCGCGTCCGCCGAGCCACAGCTCCAGGAGCCGCTGCTGCAGCGGCGAGACGTCCTGATACTCGTCGACGACGAAGTGCCGGTACTGTTCCCGGACGGTCGCCGCCACCTTCGGGTCCTCCTGCAGGATGCCTACGGTGATCAGCAGCACGTCCTCGAAGTCGATGACGTTGCGGTCGGTCTTGACGTCCTCATAGGACTGGAAGACCCGCGCAACGGCCGTCAGGTCGAAGCCGCCCGGATTGCCGCGGCCCTGGGCATTTTCCAGATAGTTGGCCGGGGTCAGCATGGATACCTTGGCCCACTCGATTTCGGAGGCGAGGTCGCGGATGGAGGCGCGGTCCGTGCTGAGCCGGAGCCGCCTCGCGGCCTCGGCAATCATCTGTGCCTTGTGGTCCAGCAGGTTGGGCAAGGTGCCGCCGACCGCCTGGGGCCAGAAGAACTGCAACTGGCGCAGCGCCGCGGCGTGAAAGGTGCGGGCCTGGACGTTGCCGACTCCGAGGTCACGGAGCCTGCTGCGCATCTCGGCGGCAGCCCGGGCCGTGAAGGTGACGGCCAGGAGCCGCTGCGGACTGTACACCCCTGAGTGCACCCCGTAGGCGATCCGGTGCGTGATGGCGCGGGTTTTGCCGGTGCCGGCACCGGCCAGCACGCACATGGGCCCCTGGAGGGTGCTGGCGACCTCGCGCTGCTCGGCGTCGAGGCCGCCGAGGATCCGTTCTTCCAGCGATCGGGCGTCTGGTTCGGGGGCATCGCCGGATGGAGCGCCGCCGGAGGCGGCTCCGCCGGACGGCTCCCCGCCGGGGACAGTGCTGAAATTCAATTTCTCTGTGTTCAATTTGCCTGGGGTCAATTTGTCAGGGGTCACTTTTGTTGCTCAGTCAGTAGTCGGTGTCTGCGGATGGGGGCAGGCCGGGTCAGGCGCTGTCCGCGGCGTCCTGAATGACGCCGCCGTACCAGTGTTCAATAAGGGACCGGGCGATGGAGAGCCTGCTGGAAATGACGATTTCGCCGCTAAGGACCGCGTCCTGGAGTTCGCTCCGGCTGAACCAGCGCGCCCTGGTGACCTCGACGCCGTCGGGCCGGGCTTCCGTGTCCGGTGTGGTGGCCGTGAAACCCAGCATCAGTGAGGCGGGGAACGGCCAGGACTGCGATCCGAGGTACTGGGAGGCGGTGACGCGGACCCCGACTTCCTCGCCGATCTCGCGCTGCACTGCCTGTTCAAGCGACTCCCCCGGCTCGACGAAGCCGGCGAGGGTCGAGTAGTTCCGGGCGTCGAGCGGGCCGCCTCCGCCCAGCAGCAGCCTTCCGTCGGGACCCACCACGGTCACGATGATGGCCGGATCCGTCCGGGGAAAGTGCTCGGAGTTATCCGCCGGGCAGCGCCGGACCCAGCCGCCGGCTTCCGGCTGTGTGGGGGTGCCGCAGCGCGGGCAATGCGTATGGGTGGCGTGCCAGTTGGCGATGGCGCTGGCTTCGATGAACAGCGCCGTGTCCGTGGCGTTCAAGCGTGCAGCGACGTCGCGGAAACCCGCCCACTGCGCATCGCTGGGGATGCCGGCCACGTGGTCCTCGAACTCCTCGGCCCGGACCTCGAACTGGAGCGGCAGGACGAACAGGACGAGCTCGGTGCCGGCGTCCAGGTCCGAACCTGCCAGGGCCGAACCGAGGTAGATCACGTGTTCCGGAGCATACGGGGTGTTCGCCAGGTGCCCGGCGAGCTCGGCCGCGTTCAGGAGAACGAGGCTGTTGTCGCTGACGAGGGCCTGCCGGCCGGAGAGCACCACGGCCTGTGCCGAGCCTGAACCGACCAGCTCCGCCAGCATTCCGGGTTTCACCCGGGCCGTGGATCCGCGGTCGATCAGGGCCGGGCGCACGGGAAGGACCGTCTCCGTCAGGTGGTTTGCCGGCAGCAGCTGCACCGGCGGTGCGGCACCTTCGGGTGCCGAGGATTCGGAGGGGGTTTGCTTTGATGCCGGTGACTGTGCCGATGATGGTGCCGGTGACTCCGCAAGACTCATGTACCCACCGTACTGACTCGGGCAGACAATTGACATTTGCCACCCACGCCGCCGCGCGCTCCACGGCGGGTGCGAGATAGGCCGTTTGCCGCAGATTTAGCCCTGTTTTGCCCTCATTTACTCCCGATCTCAAGACTCGCCGGAGTGCATCGCCGTCTTGGGCGCCGCTCAATCTACCGTGGAAGGGTGAGAAGGAAACCTATCGAATTGGCAGCTGTAGCAACAGCGGCGGTCCCCGGCCTGACCCCGACCGCCGTCAGCTCTGCGCCCGACGATCCGGCGGACTTCGACGCAGCCCTCCTGCTGGACTCCGAGGGCAAGCGTTGGCGCGTCCGCTCCCCCCGGCACGCCGAAGCCAGCGCCCGGCTGGAGACCGAATTCCTGGTTCTGCGGGCCTTCGCTCCCGGCATCCGGGCCGAGCTGCCGTTCCTCATGCCCACGGTGGCGGGAACTGTCCGGCAGGGCCAGCTCAGCACGTTCGTCTACTCGCATCTGGCCGGCGCCACCCGCTCCTTGGACGACCTCAGCAGCGGCTCGCCTGCCGTTGCCCGCGAAATCGGGGCGGCGTTGGCTGCGATCCATGACCTCCCGCGGTCAATTGTGAGCAATGCCGATCTGCCCAGCTACACCCCCAACGAATTCCGCCAGCGGCGCCTCAACGAACTGGACCAGGCCGCCACGACCGGAAAAATCCCGCCGCTGCTGCTGCGGCGTTGGGAACACGCCATGGAAGACGTCTCCCTCTGGCGCTTCAATCCGTGCGTCGTTCACGGCGACCTCCACGAGGACAACCTGCTGGTCGACGGCGACCGGGTGACCGCCGTGACGGGCTGGACCGACCTGCGCATCGGCGACCCGGCGGATGACATGGCCTGGCTGGTCGCCTCGAATGAACAGGACTTTGTGAACGCGGTCCTGGATCACTACACCTCCAACCGGCGCGATGTTCCCGATGCCCACCTGTTGCGGCGGGCTGCGCTGTCCGCCGAATTCGCCCTGGCGCAGTATCTGGTCAAGGGCCTGGCCGCCGGCAACCAGGACATGATCGACGAGGCAGAGTCCATGCTCGCCACCCTGGCCGACGACGTCGCGGAGCATGGCGGCCAGCCCATCAGCGTGGAACCTCTGCCGCAGCCAGTCGCGGCACCGGAGCCCGGTGCAGAACAAGCCACTGCCGATGCCGATGCGCCGACGGCGACACCTGCGGTTCCGGCTGCTCCGGCGCTTCCGGCCAGCCCGGCCAACGGGACGGCACCCGCGGTCACCAAGGTCACGCCGCTGCCCATGGAGCCCGTACCCGGTGCCGCTCCGGCTGAGGATGCCGCTGCGGAATTCCGTGCCGTGCCCGCGGTGCACGTCACGCCGATCCCGCGGGAGACGGAGGCTGACGCACCGACGGCTGTCGCGCAGCCTGTCGCAGACATGGGCACAGCCGAGGACACACCTGCGGACGCCGACGCCGAGCCGGACGCCGGATCCACCGCAGACATCCCCGAGGCCTCCGACGCCGCCGAGGCTGGGGAAAACGCTGAGGCTGCGGTTCCCGCCGCCAACGACACGTCGACGCAATCGATCGCCATCACCCAGCCGGATTCTACGGTGCAGCCGGATTCCGCCGCGAAGCCCGGCTCGGGAGAGAACACGTCGACCACCGCCATCACGGTGGTCGACACCACCTCCGGCTAGCTTCCGCTGCTGACCAGTTCCGACCGGCTCATTCCGGCCAGCACACCCCTGCATGACGGGCTCCGGCCGGCAGAATCCACCTAGACGCCCCGCGCCGCCGATGTCCTTCCCAGCGCCGCCGCCACGATTTCCTCGAGCTTTTCCGCTGATCCGAGATCGTGCGGACGGACCACCTGGTTGTCGGCCACGTAGTAGAACGCGGCCCGGACGTCCTCCAACGGGACCCCTTTGAGCCGGGCCCAGGCCAGGCGGTAGACGGCGAGCTGGACTGCCTTCACCTTCAGCTGGGCCGCCGAGGGGCGGCGACCGGTCTTCCAGTCCACAAGGTCCCAGCCGCCGTCGGCGTCGCGGAACACGGCGTCGATCCTGCCCCGGACCACGACGTCGCCAATCCGTGTCTCGACCGGGACCTCGACATGGGCGGGGGCGCGGTGCGCCCACTCGGACTGCCGGAAAGTTTCCACCATGGAGTCCAGTCCGTAGGCCTCGTCGATGTGGTCGTCAGCGCCTTCGGCCTCTCCCAGGTCCAGCATCCCGGCGGCGCCGAAGTATTCCTCCACCCAGGCGTGGAAGGCCGTGCCCTTGCGGGCCGACATCCCCGGTTCGCGCGGGATCGGCCTGCGCAGGCGGGCCACGACGGAGCCTGCGTCATCTTCCAGGTCCACGAGAGTGGACGCCGAGATATGGCCCGGCAGATGCACGTCCTGGACCACCGAACGCCGGGAGCGGCGTTCCAGCAAGGTGGCCGCCTCCCTTGCCCATCCCGCCGCAGGACCGCGCAGGACGGGCCGCCCGACGCTGGCCCCGCCGGCGTGCGCCAGGACCGCAGCCGGGCCTCTGCTCGCGTGGCTGCCCGGGCCGGCGTCCATTGCCTGCAGGACACGGGCCGCGGCGGATTCCATGGCCGCGCGCCGGCCCGGGACAAGCCGCAGCCGTTTGCCCGTCCGTGGATCATGCGGCCCCTCGAGGGGATCGTAGGGCCAGGCGGCGACTTCGAGTTCAGAGGTCAAGGGGCTTTCGGCCGGCAGTGCGTCCTCGCTGACGGACAGCGGGTGGATTTCGGCGGCGCCTTCCGCGGTGAGGCCCTCCAGCCCGGAAAGAAAGGGAGACATCTCGGCCAAACCGGCCCGGGACCCCACCCACGCGGCACTTGAAATCCAGAGCACGTGTTTCGCACGGGTGTACGCCACGTAGGCCAAACGCCGTTCCTCGGCTTCGCCGTGCGCCTGGACGGCAGACTTGAACTCCTTCTCGGCATCCAGCCAGCCTTTCTGGTCCGGCTGGTCCAGGTCCCATTGGGGCAGGTCGACGCGGTCGCCGCGCAACGGCCACGGCAGTGCCGCGCTTCCGCTGCTCCACCGCGAGTCCCTGCTGCTGGGGAACGCCCCGGCATTGAGCCCGGGAACGAACACGACATCCCATTCCAGCCCCTTGGAGGCATGCACGGTCAGAAGCTGGACGGCCTCATGGTTCACTTCCGGCGCTGCGGCATCGAGGCCGTTTTCCTCGGCCGCCGCGGCTTCCAGCCATGCGAGGAACGCCAGGACGTCGACCCGCTGGGAGGTGTGCAGGAACCCGGCCGCGGCGTCCTGGAAGGCGTCCAGGTTGCGGCGGGCCTGATGGATGCTGATCCCGGGCCGCGCCGCAACTTCGATGTCCAGGAGCATCGCCCGTTCAACCTCGCCCAGCAAGGTGGTGAGGTCGTCCCCCATGTAGCTGCGCAACTGCCGGAGCTCGTCCGAGAGCCGCTGCAGCCGGCCGCGGGCCTCCGGGCTCAGCCTGCGGCCGTGCGCCGAAGTCCAGCCGTCGCGGGGCAGCCAGTCCAGGGCCTCGACCAGGCTGGCGGAATCCGTGATGTCGCCTTCAATCACTGCGTCATCGATCGTATCCTCGGCGGCACGCCCGGCGTCGTCCGCGTCCAGGCCACCAGGGCGGCCCCGACGGCGGGCCAGGAAGCTGGACCAGTCCCGCAGGGCCATCAGGTCCGCCGGGCCGATCCGCCACCGTGCGCCGGCCAGCAGGCGCATGAGGGAGTCCGAGCGGCCGGGGTCGGCCAGCACCCGAAGCGTGGCGACAAGATCGATGATTTCCGGCGTGTCCAGCAGCCCGCCGAGTCCGACGATTTCATAGGGAATGCCCCGGACTTCGAATTCGCGGCGAATGCATTCCATCTGTGCCCGTCGCCGGCAGAGGACGGCCATGGCCGGCGGAACCGGGTCGGCGGACTGCGGGGCGTCGAAGTCCGTCACCCGGAATTTCAGCACGTCTGAAGCGATCGCCGCGGCCTCGGCTTCGTCCGTGGCGAACCGTCCCATCACGACCCTGCCCTCCACGGCGGCCGGGCTGGGCTGCAATGGCGGAACCTCGACGGCATCGGCACTTTCCCGGGCCCCGGCGGCCCCGAGGTTCGCCGCCGCCTTGCTCAGCGGCGCCGAAATGAGATTGGCCGTGGCCAGGATGTTGCGCCCGTTGCGCCATGCGGTGGTCAAATACGAGGTCGGCGCCACGGCGAAGCGCCGGGCTGGGCCGGCCGGACCGCTTTCTTGTTCCCCGCCGTTTCCTTCTCCGCCGGGGTCTTCGCCGCTTTCCTGGTCCCCGGCGCTGCGGTGGGCGGCGTCGGTACCGTCGCCGCTGACGAGGATCGGGAATTCGCGGACGAAGTGGAAAAGTTGCCCGGCCGACGCTCCCCGGAATCCGTAGATGGACTGGTTCGGGTCCCCCACCGCCGTGACGGCATGGCCGTCGCCGAAGAGCCGGGAGAACAGCACCAGTTGGGCGTGCGAGGTGTCCTGGAACTCATCGAGCAGCACTACCTTGTAGCGCTGGCGTTCCGTTTGGGCGGCGACCGGAATCTCGTTGGCCACCCGTGCCGCCAGGGCCACGAGGTCGCCGAAGTCCAGGGCGCCGCGGGCGCGCTTCGCCGCGGAATAGCGGCCGACCATGTCCGCGACGCTGGCCCGGGTGCGCAGCATCGCACCGAGCTCGCCCGCCGCCTGGGTGGGGTTCTTCTTGGCCTCTGCGATATAAGGCAGCGACTCGAACGCGGCGACCCGTTCCAGCAGCCAGCCACGGACCTGGGCCGGGTCCTGCAGGTGCTCCGCGCACTCTCCCGCCAGTTGGATCACGGCCTTGACCAGGGTCGATTTGGCGGACCGGAAGTGTTCGTAGTCCCCGTCAAAGGCTTCCACCACCTCGCTGGCGAGCTGGAACGACTGGGCGCCGCCGAGCAACACGACGTCGCGCTCGACGCCAAGGCGGAGGCCATAATCGGACACAATGCCGCTCGCGTACGAGTGGTAAGTGGAGACCTTGGGTTCGAGCGCATCCGTGCTCAGCAGCCCGGCCGGGAAGACGGTGTTCCCGGTGTCGGCCGCCGCGATCCGCGCCAGCGCGGCCAGCTTGGCCCTGATCCGCGAGGCGAGTTCACCGGCGGCCTTACGCGTAAACGTGACCCCGAGGACCTCCTCCGGCCGGACCCAGCCGTTGGCAACGAGCCAGACCACACGGTCCGCCATGGTGGCAGTCTTCCCCGAGCCTGCCCCGGCGATCACGAGCCGCGGCGTGAGGGGCGAGGAAATGATCAGGGACTGTTCGGCAGTGGGGCTGTTCTTCTCCCCCAGCAGTGCGGACAGCTCCTCCGGGCTGAACCGTGGCTCGGGAAGGGGCTCGGGAAGGTGATTCGGTGCCGGCTGCGGCCCGGCCAGGCCGGTCTCCGGCGCCTCGGGGGTCATTCAGTAACCTGCTTTCCGCGCACGCACAGCGGGCACACTTCAGGGAGCCGGCAGCCGTGGCCGCCGTGGCCTCCCTTGGACGGATCGTGCCGGGCCTGGAAGACACTGCCGGACATGACGCGGGCGGCGTCGCCGACCATCTCCAGCGCCCAGTTGTCCTGCGGGTCCAGTGGAGCCTGGGCTTGGATCCCGGGGCTCTTGGTTGTGGTGCCCAGCTGGGCCAGGACGGCCCCGCCAGGCAGCGGCGGCGGCCCGTCATCGGGACCCGCAAAGCCCCCGGCCAGCACGGCGGCCTGATAGGCGCCGAGCTGCGGGTGACGGTCCAGATCCGCCTTGCCTGGCTGGCGTTTGCCGGTCTTGAGGTCGATGATCACCAGCCGGCCCTCGGCGTCGATCTCGAGCCTGTCAACCTGGCCCCGCAGCACGGCGGGCCGCGCCGGCCCGATGCTCCCGCCGTCGCCGGGCTCGGATCCGGGTCCGGCGGTGGTCTCCGCCGGAACGTCCGGCAGCTTTACCTCAAAGTCCTGTTCGACGCCGATCAGGCTCCGGCCCTCGCTGCGCATCACGAGGACATACTGGGCCAGCTTGCGGACCATGGACTCGGCACGCTGGAAGTCCAGTTTGCCTTCCCAGTTGTCCTTCATCCCCAGTGTGGGCCAGCGCCGGACGAGTTCCGCAACATATTCGCTTCCCGAGGCGTCCGGCAGGTCCTGCGCGATGGCGTGGACAAGCGTTCCCAGGCTGCGGGCAAAATCCGTCGCGGCTTCTCCGCCGGCGGCCTGGACGAACCAGTCCAGCGGCGATTTCTGCACGGTTTCGACCTTCGAGGGCGACACAAACACGGTACCGCCCGGGGGAACAACCGGCTCCTCCGTGGACAACTCGGCCAGTCCCCACCAGCTCGCGGGGTGCGCTCCCGGAACCGGCGGCTGAGCCGTGGCCAGGACTCCCAGCACGGCCGCGGCTTCGGCCGATTCGGCAGCCTTGGGGTCCAATTGGGCGTACTGGCGCAGTTCCGCCACCAGCGCCCGGAGGGTCAGCGGACGCTCGACCGGGGTATAGCCCCGACGGTCCTGCCCCGGCCGCAGCGGCGCCACATAGTCCAGGAACGAGGAGGGCTGCTCATCCTCCGAGGACACGGCCGTGCAGATCAGCACCTCCCGGGCGCGGGACACCGCGGTGGAAAAGCTTCGGAGCTCGTCATAGCGGATTTCGCGCAACCGGCTCTGCGGATCCAGTCGCAGGGCATACTCCACTCCGTGTTCGACGGCGTCGGCGAACAAAGTGCTGCCGAGCAGTTCGCCGCGCAGCCGGGTGTTGGGCCACACGCCTTCCTGCAGTCCGGGCACGATCACCACGGGCCACTCCCGGCCGGCGGCGCTGGCAGGGGTCATGAGCTCCACCGCGTCTTCCAGCTGCGCCCTGGCGGCCAGGGTATCCATGGGCAGTTCCTGGCTCAGCAGGTATTCAAGGAACTGCTCCGGACCGGAGCCCGGCAGCTGGTCGACAAAGCGTTCCGCGGTATGGAACAGCGCCATCATGGCATCGAGGTCACGGTCGGCCCGGGCGCCGGCCGACCCTCCGGCGAGGGCGGCCTCGGTCCAGCGGGAGGCCAGGCCGGTGGAATGCCAGAGCGCCCAGAGCACCGTCTCGGCGTTCCCACCGGGGGCCTCGGCGGCGTCCCGCCCCGCCCGGATCATCCGGGCGATCCGGCGGGCCGAGTGCCCCTCGATGCCCAGCGTTGCCAGCGCCCCGGGCTCCAGCAGAGCTTCGACCAGGAGGGCGTCGCTGGTGCGTCCGCCGCCGCCCAGGAGTTCCTCCCGACGCAGCGACTGCCGCAGCCTCCGCAATTCAATCGACGTGGCGCCGCCTATCCGGGACGTCAGCAAGGATACGGCTGACTCGGGGGTGAGCGCGGCGGGGTCCAGGGCCACCGCATAGGCATCCAGCAGTGGACGGACCGCGACCTCATCCCGGACAGCGGATTCGGCGACGGGAATCCGGACCGGAATCCCCTGGCCGGCCAGGTACCGCTGCAGCTGGCTGAGCTGGCCGCCGTTGCGGACGATCACGGCAATGTCCCCGAGTTCCCGGGCGTCGTTCAGCTGGGCTTCGAGGATGCGCTGCGCCACGTACCGCAGTTCGTGGACCGGGGACGGCAGCAGGTGGGCCTCGACCGTCCCAGGGCGGCTGTCGGCGCGGGGCGGCCCGTCCGGCGTCGGGACGGCAGATCCCGGGGCCGGGACCGGCGGCCCGTCCGGCGTCGGGGCAGGATCAGGGCGTTCGAGCCGGCGTGCGGACTGCCCGCCGGACCTGCGGGAGATGCGCCCGGCCACCGACAGCCATGCCTCTGCCACGGCCGGGGCGTGCCTATGCGCAGTCCACAGCGGACGTTCCAGGATTTCTCCGGCAGGGGCCAGCAGGCGGGGAAGCTCCGCCACGAGATCGGGACGTGCCCCGCGGAAGCCCTGAACCACGGTGTCCGGCGAAGCAGTGATGATGGCGTCCTTGCCGGCGGCGATGTCTGCCAGCAATTCAAAGACCGCTGGGTTCGCCTCCTGGATGTCGTCCACGAGAATCAGTTGCAGGCGGTCGCGCTCGGCGGCAAGGAAATCCGGTGAGTCCTGGAAGATCTGGCGTGCGGCGGTGATGATGCCGGCGGGGTCGAAGGCCTCGGGCATGCGCAGGTCCAGGACGTCGCGGTACTCGGAGTACAGGGCGGCCGCCGGGATCCAATCGGGCCGGTTGCACCGGCGGGCCAGCGCCACCAGGTCCTCGGCCGTCCGCCCGGATTCGATGATCCGGTCAAAAAGCTGGCGTACTTCCTGCCGGAATCCGCGGGTCTGCAGGGCGGCGTCCAGGTCCTCCGGCCACGGCAGTTCGAGGCCGGGCAGCGCGTGGCCCTCCAGCAGTTCCTTGATGATCAGGTCCTGTTCCGGACCGGAGAGCAGCTTCGGCTGGCGCGGCAGCGGGAGGAGGCCTTCGGCCTTGGCGCGGCGGATCAAATCGAAGGCATAAGACGCCCAGGTCCGTGCCGGCGTCGTGCTCAGGCTCCGGTCCAAGCGCGCCGTGAAGCGGTCGCGGAGCGTATCCGCGGCGAGCCTTCCGGGCGCCAGGATGAGCATCCGCTCCGGATCAAGGCCGTCCCGCAGGGTGCGGCGGACGGCGGCCTCGACAAGGACCGTCGACTTTCCGGTGCCGGGTGCTCCGGGCACCAGGACGGGGCCGGAGCCGGGCGGGACCTCGACGGCGCCGAGCTGGTCCGGCGACAGCACCGGGACCGCGCTGTGGTGGGTCCGGGGCGGCAACAGGCGCAGCCCTGCGGACTGAAACTCCGAAGACTTAAACTCAACCTGCTCTGACTGTGTCACCTGAAACTCTGCCTGCTCTAAATTCTGGCCGTGGCTGGGGGTACTCACACAGTCATTTCATCATCCGGTACCGACAATTTATGCGACTCCCGCTCGAGCCGCTCAGCGATGGCGTCGATCCGGTCGAAGTCGGCGTCGGTGGGCGCCCACCGGCCGGTGGCCAGGTCAACGCGCCAGCGCCCGTCGCCGGTCCGGAGGAAGTCGTCATAACGGCCCAGCAACGGCGTCCCCTCCTGCAGATAGAGCGCCAAGGCCTCGTGCTCGAGCCCAGGCGGGGCGTCCCCGCTGGACTTCAGGACGCGCCACCAGGGCACGCTGCTGCCATGGTGGCTCATGACCGAACCGACCTGGCGCGGGCCGCCGGAGCCGAGGAGTTCCGCAACGTCGCCATAGGCCACCGCCGTGCCGGCCGGGATCAACGCCACGAGCTCCAGCACCGCCTCCACATACTCCGTCCGCATCGGTCCAGCCTAGCCGTTCAGGGCGCCGGCGCCGTGCCCGGAGGGCACGCGGGCACGGCGGTCAAGAACTGTCGGAGGCAGCAGGTAGCGTTGAAGCATGAGCACTTGGAACAGCCTTCCCCGCGCAGCCTTCGACCTCGAAACAACGGGCCGCAACTCCCGCTCGGCGCGGATCGTCACTGCGTCGGTCACGGTGGTGGACTCCGCCGGCGGCGTGATCAAGGAACACGAGTGGCTCGCCGACCCCGGCGTTGAGATTCCCACCGAGGCCAGCGATATCCACGGCGTCACCACCGAGCAGGCCCGCCGCGAAGGCCGCCCCGCCGCCGAAGTGACGCGCGAACTCGCCGCCGTGCTGCAGGAGCTGTTCGACGCCGGTGTGCCCGTCATCGCATTTAACGCCAGCTACGACTTCACCGTGCTCGCGGCCGAATCGGCCCGCTACGGCGTCCCGCAGTTGAGCCGCTTCCCCGTTCTGGACCCGTACATCATGAACAAGCAGGTGGACCGGTACCGCAAGGGCAAGCGCACGCTTACCGCGCTGTGTGAGGAATACGGCGTCAGCCTGGACAACGCCCACACCTCGGCCGCCGACGCCCTGGCAACATTGCGCATGCTCGATGCCATGGTCGGCAAATTCCCCAAGCTCAGAATGCCGGCGAGCAACCTGCACCAGCTCCAGGTGGAATGGGCCTCGGCCCAGGCCTCGGATTTCCAAAGCTACCTGCGCAAGACGAAGCCGGCCGCCGTGATCGAAGGTGACTGGCCTGTCCTGCCTCCTGAGGATGCCAGCCGCGGCGACTTCTAGGATTTCTGAACGCAGGGACTTCTGAACGCCGGTACTCCTGGACGTCGGGAAGCCGGCGCGGGAGCACTTCCTAAAACGAAACGTTCGCCGAAGGAAACGCTTAACTAGACCCCCGCTGCGCGTAATTCCAGTGATTGCGACGGAGCTCACACTGCCTGGGGCTTCCATCTGCCGGCTGCTCCGACGCCGATGATTCCGCCTCTCCCTGCCGGCACTACCCGGATCACCGCCGATCACCCGGGATCTTGAAGATACTTCGCAGGATGCTCCCTTCTGCTCCGATTCGTTCGGATTGAATGGGCGTCCACGTCGGATGACACAATTATCTTTCGCGGCGTGTCTGCTCCACCCGGCGCCCAAGCCAGCGGCCAGGGACCCGATGAGCCTCCCGCGACCCACTGAATTTCAGACGAAAGTGATTGCGTGATGAAAAGCAAAGCCTTGAAGTGGCTGACAACCGTTCCCGTGGCCATCGCCGTGGCGGTCTCCCTTGCAGCGTGCGGCGGCGGGTCGGGGCAGACAACGGCGTCATCGTCCGATGCCCTCCAGGGCAGCGACCAGAAATCCTTGGACAAATACACGACCAAGGACGTCACTCCCCTGGACAAGATCGACAAGTCCAAGCTCGGCCTCATCAGCGATGGAACGCTCACCGTGGGCACCCTTTCGGACGCCCCGCCGAACATCTACATTGACAAGAACGGCAAATTCACCGGCTACGACAACGAGCTCCTGCGCGCCATCGCGGACAAGCTGGGCCTCAAGGTGGAGTTCAAGGCGACCGGCTTCGCGTCGCTGCTCGCCCAGGTCCAGAACAAGCAGTTCGACCTCGGGTCTTCCTCGATTTCCACCACCGACGCCCGCCGCAAGACCGTGGGCTTCACCAACGGATACGACTTCGGCTACATGGCCGTGGTCGCGAAGAAGGACTCGAACATCAAGGGATTCAAGGACCTGACCAAGGACACCCGCATCGCCGTAGTCCAGGGCACCGTGCAGGATGACTACGTCACGAACACCCTCCAGATCGAGCCCGTCCGCTTCGAGGACTACAACACCGCCTACGCCAACCTGAAGAACGGCCAGGTTGACGCCTGGGTCGCACCGTCCCAGCAGGCCACCGGCCAGGTCAAGGAAGGCGACGGCACGGTCATCGCCGAGTCGGTTGTGAACACCCAGAACTTCACCGCGTACGCCGTGAACAAGGAAAACCAGCCGCTCATTGACGCGCTGAACTCCGGCCTAGACGCCGTGATTGCCGACGGCACCTGGTCCAAGCTGACCAAGGAATGGTACCCGGACCGCGAGACCCCGGCCACGTGGTCCCCGGGCTCCAAGGCTGTCACCGTTCCGAAGTCCTAGTCGATGGATGCACTCGATCAACTCGTAAAGACCTTCTTTGACTGGGAGGCGATGGCAGCCGTCCTACCGAACATGATTAGGTTCGGCCTGCCCAATACCCTGATCCTGGCGGTTTCCGCGGGCGTGCTCGGGTGCATCCTGGGCATGATCCTGGCCATCATGGGCACGTCCCGGATCACTGCGCTGCGTTGGCTCTCCCGGATCTACACGGATGTGTTCCGGGGCGTCCCGGCGATTGTGATCATCCTCCTCATCGGCCTCGGGCTTGGGCCCGTGGTCCGGGTAGCGACCGGATCCACGAACCCGTTCCCGCTCGCCATCTTCGCCCTGACGCTCATGGCAGCGGCGTACATCGGCGAGATCTTCCGCTCGGGCATCCAAAGCGTGGAAAAAGGCCAGTTGGAGGCGTCCCGGGCCCTGGGATTCAGCTATGGCTCCTCCATGCGCCTCGTGGTGATTCCGCAGGGCATCCGCCGGGTGCTCCCGGCCCTGGTCAACCAGTTCATTTCGCTGATCAAGGACTCGTCCCTGATCTACCTGCTGGGCCTGATCGCCAGCCAACGCGAGATCTTCCGGATCGGTAACGACGCCGCGGCCATCACGGGGAACCTGTCGCCGCTGGTTGCCGCGGCGTTCATGTACCTGCTGCTGACCGTTCCGCTCACCCACTTGGTCAACTACATCGACAACCGCCTGCGCACCGGCCGTCCGGAGAAACGGCAGCCGGACGACGCTGCGGCCCTGATCGGGAAGGGAGCACAGCCATGAGCGAATTCGCCTCCGGCTCGCTGACCGGCAAGAACCTGCACCTGTCCTTCGGCTCCAACCATGTCCTCCGCGGCATCGACCTGCACGTCGGGAAGGGCACCACCGCCTCGGTGATCGGCCCCTCCGGTTCGGGCAAGTCCACGCTGCTGCGGGTCATGAACCGCCTGATCGAACCGGATCAAGGCGACATCCTGCTGGATGGCCGCTCGGTCCTGAACGACAACCCGGACGAACTGCGCCAGCGGATCGGCATGGTGTTCCAGCAGTTCAACCTGTTCCCGCACAAGACCGTGGCGGACAACGTCTCGCTCGCCCTGCGGAAGCTGCGCAAGCTGCCGGCCGAGCAGGCCCAGGCCGAAGCGCTCGAGCAGCTCGACCTGGTGGGACTCAAGCACAAGGCCGACGCGCGTCCCGCCAACCTTTCCGGTGGCCAGCAGCAGCGCGTCGCCATTGCGCGCGCCTTGGCCATGAAGCCGGAGGTGATGTTCTTCGACGAGGCCACCTCTGCCCTCGACCCCGAGCTCGTCAAGGGTGTACTGGCCCTGATGGCCGACCTCGCCAAGGGCGGCATGACCATGGTGGTGGTGACCCACGAGATGGGCTTCTCCCGCAATGTCTCGGACACCGTCACGTTCATGGACGGCGGCGTCGTCGTGGAGTCCGGTCCGCCGGAACAGATCTTTACGAGCCCGGAGACCGAACGGCTGCAGGGGTTCCTCGCGGACGTTCTCTAGTCCGCCGGCCGCTGCGGCAGGATTAAAAACTGATGGCACCCGCCGCTGCGGGTGCCATCAGTCGTTTAAGGACCCCAGGAGTTGAGGGGCAGGCTACGGCTTGGCGCGGGCCGCCGCCTTCGCCGCGGCCGGCAGGGCGTCGAAGATCCGGTTCATCGCGGTGTCGTCGTGCGCGGCGGAGAGGAACCATGCTTCGAAGACCGACGGGGGCAGGTAGACCCCTGAGTCAAGCATGGAGTGGAAGAACGGGGCGTAGCGGAACACTTCCTGGCCCTGGGCGTCGTCATAGTTGTGGACACCGCGGGCGCCCGTGCCGAAGGCCACGGAGAACAGGTTGCCCGCGCGCTGGATGGAGTGGTCCACGCCGGCCGCGTCGAGCGCGGAGGACAGCGCCGCGGAGAGTTCGAGCGAGCGGGCGTCCACGAACGAATACACGTCGGGGGTGGCGTGCGTGAGGGTCGCGACCCCGGCGGCCATGGCCACCGGGTTACCGGACAGGGTTCCGGCCTGGTAGACGGGCCCCACGGGCGCAAGGTAGTCCATGACCTCGGCGCGGCCGCCGAGGGCCGCCGTCGGCATGCCGCCGCCAATCACCTTCCCGAACGTCAGCAGGTCCGGGGCCCACGGCTCGGCGGCGTCGGCCGCCCCTCCGGTCAGGCCCCAGTAGCCGGAATAGCCGGTGCGGAAGCCGGTCAGGACCTCGTCGAGGATCAGCAGGGCGCCGTGCTCGCGGGTGATCCGGGAAAGGCCGGCGTTGAAGCCGTCGCCGGGGGTGACCACGCCCATGTTGGCGGGAGCGGCTTCGGTGATGACAGCGGCGATGCTGGCGCCGTGCTTGGCGAAGGCGGCTTCGACGGCGTGGAGGTCGTTGTAGGGCAGCACGAGGGTCTCGGCAGCAGTCGCGGCGGTGACGCCGGCCGAGCCGGGCAGCGCGAGGGTCGCCAGCCCGGAGCCCGCGGCGGCGAGGAGGCCGTCGAGGTGGCCGTGGTAGCAGCCGGCGAACTTGATGATGAGGTTCCGCCCCGTGAAGCCGCGGGCCAGCCGGACGGCGGTCATGGTCGCCTCGGTGCCGGTGGAGACCATCCGGACGCGTTCGGCGGCCGGGACGCGCTCCTTGACGATGGCGGCGAGGTTAGCCTCGTCCGGTGTGGAGGCGCCAAAGGACAGCCCGCGGTCGACGGCGGCGTGCACGGCGGCGAGGACCTCCGGGTGGGCGTGTCCCAGCAGCGCCGGGCCCCAGGAGCAGACGAGGTCGACGTAGTCGGCACCGTCGGCGTCGGTCAGGTAGGCACCCTTTGCGGACACCATGAACCGCGGCGTCCCGCCCACGGAGCCGAAGGCGCGCACGGGTGAGTTCACGCCGCCCGGCATCAGCTGGCGGGCGCGGTCAAAGAGTTCCTCGTTGCGAGGCATGCTGGAAGTCATGGTTCCTATTCTTTCAGTTCGCGGCCAGGTGAATGCGCGGCCAGCAGCGCGGCCACGCGGGGCGCCACTTCGGTGCCGAACAGTTCGATGGAGCGCATCATGGCCGCGTGCGGCAGGGTGCCGTTGCTGTACTTGAGATCAAAGCGGTCCACGCCCAGGTTCTTCTTGAGCAGGGCGACCTTCGCGGCCACGGTTTCCGGGGAGCCAACATAGAGGGCTCCCTCGGGGGTGCACATCGCGTCGAACTCGCCCCGGCTGGCCGGACCCCAGCCGCGTTCGGACCCAATCCTGTTCCGCTGCTCGAGCCAGTGCGGGAAGAACTCCTCGCGGGCTTCCTCATCCGTGGCGGCAACGTGGCCGGGTGAATGCGTCGCCATCTGCTGCATTGGGTGGCCGTACTTGGCCATGGCCTCACGGTAGAGGTTGGCCAGGGGCGCGAAGGACCGCGGCTGGCCGCCGATGATCGCGAAGATGATCGGGTAGCCGTACTCGGCGCAGCGCAGCACAGACTCGGGGGTGCCGCCGACGCCGATCCAAGTCGGCAGAAGGTGGTGTTCCAGCGGCGGATAGACGCTCAAGCCGTTGATGGCCGGCCGGGTGCGTCCCTCCCAGTGGACCGGTCTTTGTGCCCGGACCTTGTCGAAGAGCTCGAGCTTTTCTTCGAAGAGGACCTCGTAGTCGGCCAGGTCGAGGCCGAACAGCGGGAAGGATTCGATGAAGGACCCGCGGCCCAGCATGACCTCTGCCCGGCCGCCGGAGATGGCGTCCACGGTGGCGAAGCGCTGGAAGACCCGGATCGGGTCATCGGAGCTGAGCACTGTCACGGCGGAGCCGAGCCGGATGCTCTTGGTGCGGGCGGCCGCCGCGGCCAGGAAGACCTCCGGGGCGGAGACCGCGAAGTCGCGGCGGTGGTGCTCCCCTACCGCGAAGGCGTGCAGGCCGACCTCGTCCGCGAGTTCGGCCTGTTCCAAGAGCTGCCGCAGAACCTGGGCGTGCGGGACGGGGCGGCCGTCCGGGAAGACGCCGACATCGCCGAAGGTGTTCAGGCCGAGGAGGATGCGGTTGGACCCCACCGGCGCAGTGGGTGGGGAAATGGGCGTGGAGATCCGGGGCTCGGGGGCCGCGTTCACCGGGATTCCTTCAGCCAGCCGGCAAGCTCGCTCGCCCAGTAGGTCAGCACCATGTTGGCGCCGGCGCGCTTGATGCCCAGGACGGACTCGGTGATGGCGGCCCGGCGGTCGATCCAGCCGTTCGCGGCGGCGGCCTCGATCATCGAGTACTCGCCGGAAATCTGGTAGGCGGCCACGGGGACGGGGCTCATGGCGGCGACGTCGGCGAGGATGTCGAGGTAGCTCATGGCAGGCTTGACCATGACCATGTCGGCGCCTTCGGCCAGGTCCAGGTCCACCTCGAGGATCGCCTCCCGGCGGTTGGCGGCGTCCATCTGGTAGGTGCGCCGGTCGCCGGTCAACTGCGAGTCGACGGCCTCGCGGAACGGGCCGTAGAACGCGGAGGCATACTTCGCTGCGTAGGCCACGATGGCGGTGTTGGCGTGCCCGGCGTCCTCGAGGGCCTGCCGGATCACGGCGACCTGGCCGTCCATCATGCCCGAGGGGCCCAGGACGTGGGCGCCGGCCTCCGCCTGCGCGACCGCCATCTGGCCGTAGATCTCCAGGGTGGCGTCGTTGTCGACGTAGCCGTTGGCGTCGAGGACGCCGCAGTGGCCGTGGTCGGTGAATTCGTCGAGGCACACGTCGCTCATGACCACGAGTTCGTCGCCGACCTCGGCCCGGACGTCCCGGATGGCCTTGTTCAACACACCGTCGGAGTCCAGGGAGGCCGTTCCCCGCGCGTCCCGGACCGCGGGGACGCCGAACAGCATGATGCCGCCGACGCCCAGCTGCACGGCCTCGGCGGCGGCGCGCCTGAGCGAATCGGTGGTGTGCTGCTGCACGCCGGGCATCGAGGCGATCGGATTGGGCTCGGTCAGGCCTTCGCGGATGAAGGCCGGCAGGACGAGCTCCGAGGCCGAGAGCCGGTGTTCAGCGGTCAGCCGGCGCATTGCCGGGGTGGTGCGGAGCCGGCGTGGGCGGTGGGTCGGGAAGCTCATATGGTGTCCTTTGCTGTGGGCTCTGCGACTGAGGGATGAGGTGGCGAGTGCTGGTGGTCCAGGGACCGGACGACGGCGGCTACCAGGCCGGACGCCGTCGGCTCCTGGGCGACGGCGGCGACGGTGAGTCCGAGGGAGGCTGCCTCGGCCGCCGTCGAGCGTCCGATGGCGACGAAACGGCAGTTCCCCAGCGGGGCGAGGTCCGCGTGGATGCGGCGGGCGGCGCTGGGCGAGGCGGCGACGACGGCGTGCAGCCGGCCGGCACTGATTTCCGCCTTCGCCTCGGCCACGGTGAGCACGGTGGGCGGCGGTGCGTCCTGCCCTGCGGAACCGGTCTGCGGCGAGGCGGGCAGGGCCCGGCGCGGATCCGCCGGATAGTCGACGGTGTTGTAGGCGGTGACGGCCTGGACGGAGGCACCGCGCGCCTCGAGGCCCTTGCGGAGCCGCGGGTCGGCGATGTCCGCCTGGGGCAGGAGCACGCTGCCTTGGCTCGCGGGCCAGATGCCGAGCAGGCCCGTTCCGGATTGCTGGCCCGTCGGTGCAAGGTCGACGCTGATGCCCCGGGATTCCAGGAAACTGCGGGTCGCCGGGCCGATCGTGGCCACGAGGATGCTGCCGGGCAGCCAGCTGCTGAGGGAGGCGCCGCGTTCGGCCGCTTTCGCCTCAAGAGCCTGGACGGTGGTCACACTGCTGATCACGAGCCACGTGTAGGCCCCGGCGCCGAGGGCGTCGAAGGCGACATCGAGGGAGTGCTGGTCGCTCGCCTGCTCGAAGTCGATCAGTGGCAGGAGCAAGGGCTCGGCACCGACACGGCGGAGGGCCGTGACGAGCTCCCCCGCCCGGTCCGGGCTGCGGGCAACGAGCACGCGGGCGCCGTCCGGCACCTGCATGCCGGGTGGCCCGCCCGTGTGGTTGCGGTCGCTGTGCCGTTCCATGAAGTGGTGGAATCCGCGGTTCAGGAAGCTGTCAGGTCGGCGATGCCGGCGGCGCCGCGGGCCAGCAGGACTTCCGCCAGCTCGATCCCGAGCAGCGTTGCGCCGACCTCGGTGAGGCCATCGGTGGCCTTCTTGTCGCGCACGGTTGCCGTGCCGTCGACAGCGCAGACCACCGCTTCGAGGTACAGCATGCTGCCCTTGCGGTAGGCGTAGGCGCCCACGGGGGCGGCGCATCCGGCCTCCAGACGGGCCAGCAAAGCGCGTTCGGCCGTGACGGCGAGCCGGGTATCCGGGTCTTCGAGGGCCGAGAGGGCCTTCGCCAGCACGCCCTGGGAGCCTTCGGTAGACCCTTCTTTGCGGGGCGCGTCGGCCGTGCGGCATTCGATCGCGAGGGCACCCTGCCCGGCAGCGGGCAGCATGATGTCCGTCTCGAGGTACTCGCTGACAGCGTCGAGCCGGCCGATCCGGTGCAGGCCGGCGGCGGCGAGGACGACTGCGTCGAGATCGCAGGACTTGCCGTCGACGACGGCGTCGGTCGGGTTGCCTGGCAACCCGGGGACCCGTCCGAGCCGGGTGTCGACGTTGCCGCGGATGTCCCGGATGTCCAGGTCGGGCCGGGCGGCGCGCAGCTGGGCAGCGCGCCGTGGCGAGCCGGTGCCAACGGTGGCGCCCGCAGGCAGATCCGCGAGCTTCAGCCCGTCCCGGGCGCAGAGGACGTCGCGGACATCGACGCGTTTGGGCGTCGCGGCGAGGGTCAGCCCGAGGGCTGCTCCGGTGGGCAGGTCCTTGAGCGAATGCACCGCCACATCACATACGTCCCGCAGCAGGGCATCGCGCAGGGCCGCCACGAACACTCCGGTGCCGCCCATCTGGGACAGCGAGCCCTTGAGGACATCGCCCTCGGTCCGGATGTGGACCAGTTCCACGGGGAAGGCGCCGACGGCGGCCAGCTGGTCCGCGGTCTGCTGGGTCTGGGTGAGCGCCAGCGTGCTGGCGCGGGTGCCGATCCGGACGGTCACAGTACTGCCTGACCGGCTGCCGGGGTCGTCATATCCGCGGCGGCGGGTGCTGCGGCCGGGTAGGGATCGTGCCCGGTCCCGACGGTGCTGTCGGCGCCGGCGATGGTGGGCTTTTCGCCGCGGAAGTTGGTGCAGCAGCCGGGCCGGCAGATGTCGTACCAGGGGCCGAGCTTGGTCAGGTGTGGCCGGTCGGCGATGTTGTTTGCCGCGGTCCGCTCGCAGATCAGGTCCACGATCCCGGCCACGAACTTGCCGTGCGTGCCGGGCGTGGGGACGCGGGTGGCCGCCACGCCCAGCTTGGCGCAGGTCTCCAGTGCTTCGGTGTCAAGGTCCCAGACAACTTCCATGTGGTCGCTGACAAAGCCCAGCGGCACGATCACGACGCCCTTGACGCCCTGGCCGGCGAGCTCCTCGATGGCGTCGTTGATGTCGGGTTCGAGCCATGGCACGTGCGGGGCGCCGGACCGGGACTGGTAGACGAGGGACCACGGGGCGCTGAGGCCGGTCTCGGCTTCAACCCGGCGGATGACCTCGGTCCCGGTGGCCAGGTGCTGGGCCACGTAGGCGGAGTCTTCCTCGAAGTGGCGGGACTCGCCCTCGGAGCGGCCGGCGGCTTCGGCGTCGCGGGTCGGGATGGAGTGCGTCGCGAACACGATGTGCACGGGGGCGTCCGGAGTGCCTGCCGCGGCCAGCTGGGCGCGGACGTCGGTCAGGCCGGCGGCGGTGCCTTCGATGAAGGGTTCCACGAATCCGGGGTGGTCAAAGTACTGGCGCACCTTGTCGACCTCGAGCTTGCCGTCGAGTCCGGTTTCCGTCAGCGCCATGCCGATGTCCTCGCGGTACTGGCGGCAGCTGGAGTAGCAGGAGTAGGCGCTCGTGGTGAGCATAAGGACCTTGCGGTGGCCGGCGTCGTAGATCTCCTGCAGGGTCTGCGGGATGTACGGGTCCCAGTTGCGGTTGCCCCAGAACACGGGCAGCCCGATGCCGCGCCCGGCAAGTTCGGCCTCCAGGCCGGCCTTGAGCTCACGGTTCTGCTGGTTGATGGGGCTGATGCCGCCGTTGGCGCGGTAGTGGTGCGAGACCTCTTCGAGGCGTTCGTCCGGGATGCCGCGGCCGCGGGTGACGTTGCGGAGGAACGGGATGACGTCCTCCTGGCCTTCGGGTCCGCCGAAGGAGGCGAGGAGCACGGCGTCGTACTCCTTAGGGGCCATCCGGCCCGTCTCGGTGGCGGGATTCACGGCGGTAACTGAGAAGGCGGATTCCTGGGGGTCCAGCGGACTCATGCAAGGACCTCGGCGATCTCGGCGGCGGTGACGCGGCGGCCGGTGTAGAACGGGACTTCCTCGCGGACGTGATGGCGCGCGTCCGTGGCGCGCAAGTGCCGCATCAGGTCCACGAGGTCCACGAGCTCGGGGGCTTCCAGACCGAGGATCCACTCCCAGTCGCCCAGGGCGAAGGAGGAGACCGTGTTGGAGATGACCTGCGGGAAGTCGCGGCCCAGCATGCCGTGGTCGCGGAGCATGGCGCCGCGCTCGGCGTCCGGGAGGAGGTACCACTCGTAGGAGCGGACGAAGGGGTAGACGCACAGCCACTCGGCCGGTGCGACGCCGCGGGAGTAGGCCGGCGTGTGGTTCTTGGCGAACTCGGCCTCGCGGTGCACGCCCATGGCGGACCAGACGATCTCGGTGCCGGCGAAGAGCTTGCTGCGCCGGATGTCCCGGACCGCCCGCTGCAGGGCCTCGGGCTTCGGCCCGTGCAGCCAGACCATGACGTCGGCGTCCGCGCGCATGGCGGAAACGTCGTAGCTGCCGCGGTGGACCACGCCGTCGCCGGCGAGACGTGCCATGAGGGACTCGAAGTCCTCTGCCGCTGCGGCGTCGCGGAGCACGTCAGCGGACCGCTTGAAAACGGTCCACAAGGTGAAGAACTGCTCGGTTGAATCCTGGGGCGCCGATGCCCCGGCTACTGACTCTCCGGGGGCGGGGATTCCGGTTTTAGTGACAGATTCGGCAGAAGTGTGGCTCATGCATACCAGTCTGCCCCCTCTCTGCGGGTAAGTCGAAAAAAGCACTTCTACAGAGCGTAGAAGTGCTTTATTTCACACCCGGGAGCGGGGCCGCGTCCGGCGGGTCCGCGGCTGCGGGTCCGCTCCCGGCGGGTCCGCGCGAGAACCGTCTGTCAGCTCCGGCGCATCCGGACGACCGCGACGCCGGCGCCGAGTGAGAGCACCACCAGGCAGATGCCCCAGCCGATCAGCGGGGACGGCCCGGCGGGCTCCACCGCCGAAGTTGCCTGCAGGGAGGTGTTGCCGGAGTGGCCCTTGGCCGTGGCCGTGGTCGGTTCGACTCTGTTTGAACCGACTGGGGACGCGTGCGGTGTGGCCGACTTCGAGGGCGTCGCCTGCGTGCTGGTCCCGCTGCCTGCGGCCGGCACTTCGGCTCCGGGCTGGGGTTCGGCCGCCTGGTCGGCGCCGCCGCTGCCCGGTGCCGGCTGGCCGGGAGCCTGCCCGCCGGTCGGCAAAGCAGGAACGGACCCGGCTGATCCGCCTGCGGCGGGAGCTCCCGGCGCCGGGGCGGCGGGCGGCGCGCCGGGGACCCGCGGCCCGGCGGGCGGCGCAGCTTTCGCGGACGGGGTGCTCGGCGGCGGGGTGCTCGACGGCGGGGTGCTGGTGCGCGGGGCCGTGGGTTCGGGATTGCTGGGCTCGGGGTCGTTGGGCTCGGGGTCGCTGGGTTCCGGGCTACTGCCGTGCGACGGTTGCCGCGAAGGGGTGGCCTCGCCCGAGCCGGCGGACGGCGAGGGGCTCGGCGTCGTCGAGGAGCCCAGCAGGTTGTCCAGCACGTCATCGAGGCCGAGGGTCAGCGAGCCCTGCGCTGACGTCGCAGTGGACGCCGCCGCGGACAACCCTGTGGCCGCATGTGAGGCCGGAACCCCTGCGGTGGCAACCAGCACCGCCCCGAGCGCGGCTGCCACCGCGCCGCGGCGAAGGCCCCGATGGCGCCCGGTCTTCGTTGTGGACACCTTGGACCTGAAAATAACCATGGTCATCGACCCTAGCCGGAATCGGCCGGCAGGAAAAACTTGCAAAAACCGCGGAATCTTGGCAGGAAACCCACGGGACCGAAGGATTTCAGGGTGCCCTTGGAGCCGCTGTTATTCCTGTGACTGCGGGTGCTTTTGGGACTCCAAGGAGCGCGTTCAGGGCGGGCGAAATGAGGCAGCCACGGCGAGGGCAGCTGCGTCGAGCGACCGCCTTCAGGACAACAGCGTGCGGACCTGCCGCGGGGTGTCGGCCACGATCGCGGCCAGGCCGTTGCCGGACAGCCAGCCGCCCACCACGGCAAGGGTGCCGTCCGCGGCACAGATGCTCCGGACGGCCGCGACGCGCTGCCTGTGGCCCAGCGACGCAAAGGGCAACGCACCGGCCCAGCGGACCACGTCCCAACCCGCCACATCCGCGGCGCTGACCGAAACGCCAAGCAGGGCCGAGGCGTCAGCCAGCGCTGCGCGGAACAGTTCCTCTTCAGAGCGCGGCGCTGCGGCCGCTCCTCCGCCTCCGGACTCCGGCGTTGCCCCTGGGGCGGCAGCGCGTCCGTAGGAGAGCCGAAGCACATGCCTTCCCGGGCCTGTCCGCTCCGCCAGCCAGGCCCATTTGGCGGTGGCGTGGGTCAGCGCCTTGGCCTGCACGCCCGGGCTCTGCGGCGCCACAAGCACGCCGGTGCCGCGTGGCGCCGTGTCCAGGGCCGGGAGATCCACCACAAGGGTGACCAGGCTGACATCGGGTCCGGCGTCGGAGCGAAGGCCGGCAAGTTCCGGCAAGGTTTCCTCAAGCAGCCCGACGGCGGCGGGACCCTCCACCGCAACCACGAGGCGTCCGGCGTCGAAGGTGGCCTGGTCAGTGGCCACGCGCCAGCCGTCGGCTGTGCGCTGCACCGACCTGGCCGGGGTGCCGTTGAGCAGGGTGACGCCGCGCTGGCGCAGATCGGCGAGCAGGGCGGCGACGAGGGTGTGCATTCCGCCGCGCAGCCCAGCGACGGCGGACCCGGCTTTCTGGAGCCCTGCGGACTGGGCCTTCGCAGGCCCGGCCGGTCCGGCTGTGGCACCCGCCGCTCCCCTGCGCTGGGCCGCGACGGCGGCGGCGAGGGAACCGTGCTGACGGATGCCGGCCCGCAGTCCGGGGGCCACCATGTCGACGTCGAGCACTGAGGGATCGGCCGAGTGGACGCCGCCGACAACCGGCGCCACGAGTCGGTCCAGGACCCGGCTGCCCATCCGCCGGCGGACCAGGGCTGACACGCTCGTTGCCTCGGCACCGGTGCCCAGCGAGGCCGGCAGCACGGCATCGATGGAGGCGCGGAGGGAACCCAGCAGGCCCAGCGACCGGCGGACTTCCGGGTCCCACGGGCTGGCCGGGATGCCCAGCACCCCGGTCTTGGGCAGTTCCCGCGGGCCGTCGGGCAGCTGGACCCAGGCACCGCCGGGGTTCGGAGCGACGATCTCGCCAGCCAACCCGAGCTCCGCGGCGAGATCGGCTACGGCGGCGGTGCGGGTGGCGAAAGACTCCGCCCCGCTGTCCAGGGTCAATCCGGCCACGGCATGGTTGCCGACGCAGCCGCCCCAGGCCTCGCTTGCTTCCAGGACGGTGGTGCGGACGCCGGCCCGGGCGAATTCCCGGGCCGCGAGCAGGCCGGAGATCCCGCCCCCAATCACGACGGCGGTGCCTTCCAAGTCAGTCCCGGCGGGGGCCGCGTCCACGCCCTTACTCCGGAGCGATGGAGTGGATGAGTTCGACCACGCGCGTGAGCACCTCAGGATCCGTCTCCGGCGGCACCCCGTGGCCGAGGTTCACCACGTGCCCGGGCGCCGCGGAGCCGGCCGCGATCACGTCGCGGACGTGCGCTTCGAGGACCTCCCACGGTGCCGAGAGCAGGGCCGGGTCGATGTTGCCCTGCAGCGGAACGGTGCCGCCGAGGCGGCGGTTGGCTTCGTCCAGCGGCAGCCGGTAGTCGACCCCCACGACGTCGACGCCGACGTCGCGCATCGCGACGAGCAGTTCCGAGGTGCCGGTGCCGAAGTGGATCAGCGGTGCGCCGAGGTGGCGGACATGATCCAGTGCACGGGACGACGCCGGCGCCACATAGCGCTGGTAGTCGGCCAAACCCAGCGAACCGGCCCAGGAGTCGAAGAGCTGGCCGGCCGAGGCGCCGGCTTCCAGCTGGGCACGGAGGAACATGCCGGAGGCATCGGCGGCCCAGTTGGCCAGGGCAGTCCAGGTCTCGGGGTCGGCGTGCATCATGGTGCGGGGGCCGAGGTGGTCGCGGGAAGGTTTGCCTTCCACCATGTACGCGGCGAGGGTGAAGGGCGCGCCGGCGAAGCCGATCAGCGGGGTGCTGCCGAGTTCGGCGACCGTGAGCCGGACGGCTTCGCGGATGGGCTCCAGGGCCTCCCAGGTCAGCTGCGGCAGGGCGGCGACGTCGGCGGCCGTGCGGACCGGTTTGTCCAGGACGGGTCCGACGCCGGGCACGATGTCCACACCGACGCCGGCCAGCTTGAGCGGGATGACAATGTCCGAGAAGAAGATGGCGGCATCGACGTCGTGGCGGCGGACCGGCTGCAGGGTGATCTCGGAAGCCAACTCCGGGCGCAGGCACGAGTCCAGCATCGCGACGCCCTCACGGATCTTGAGGTATTCGGGCAGCGAGCGGCCAGCCTGGCGCATGAACCAGACCGGACGGCGGGAGGGCTTGCCGCCGCGGTAGGCGGTGATCAGCGGGGAACCTGCGGTGCGGCCGTCCATCAGCGGGTGGCCGGCATCGAGGCCGCCGGAAGTGCCGTGTTCGGACGTACTGAATTTTGTCGTGCCGGCACGTGCCGCAGCGCTTGGAGTCATGCCTTCGATTGTGCCCAAATTTGTGCCCAAAAGATAACGACAGCCTGTCACGCCGGCCATCCCGGGCTGCGCCGTGGCGGGAATCACACGCCCAGGTGCCGGAGCCCACGCCGGACAGTTGTTCTACGCGGACACGAAAAAGCTATGATGGTCGTGCTGTGGTTCTTTTCTCATTGGTGGCTACACACGCCGACATCGACCTCGAAACCGTTGCTCAGTTGAGCACCGGCGCTTCCGGGCTTGCCACATCCGCCCTCGCCGGATCGCCGGCCGTGGCGGGTGCCGTTGTCCTTGCCACCTGCAACCGCTTTGAAATTTACGGTGAAGCGCCCCATCCTGATGCGGTCGCCGCGGCCCGGGCGGCCCTGATCAGCCAGATCAGCGGAGCCAGCGGACTCAACGACCAGCTCGTCTCCCGCGCCTTCAGCACCCGCACCGGCGCCGAAGTCAGCCAGCACCTCTTCTCGGTTAGTTCCGGACTGGACTCGGCCGTGGTCGGCGAACGCGAAATTGCCGGACAGGTCCGCCGCGCCTTGATCACGGCCCAGCACGAGGGCACAGCCAGCTCCGGCCTGGTCCGGCTGTTCCAGGCCGCGTCCAAGACCGCCAAGGACGTCGGCGCCCAGACGGCGCTGGGTTCGCGCGGCCTTTCCATCGTCTCCGTGGCGCTGGATCTCGCAACGGACCTGTCGGAAGACCCGGACTGGTCCGCCAAGAAAGCAGTCGTGTTTGGGACCGGCGCCTACGCCGGAGCCACCATGTCGCTGCTGCGCGAACGCGGCTGCACCGACGTCTGTGTCTATTCCTCCTCCGGCCGCGCCGCCGGCTTCGTCGCCACCCGGGGCGGCACGGCCCTGGACGAGGACACCCTTCCGGCCGCAGTTGCCGCGGCCGACGTCATGATCGGCTGCAGCGGCTCCGACAGCCGGGTCGAAGCGGACGAACTCGCCGGGATCCGGGCGAACTCGCCCCAGCCGCTCATCGCGATCGACCTCGCCCTGACCCATGACTTCGACCCCGCGGTCGGCGATCTCGACGGCGTCGAACTGCTTACGCTCGAATCCGTCCGGCTGGCCGCACCGCAGGAACAGGCTGAGTCGCTCGAGCAGGCCAGCAGCATCGTGTCCGGGGCGGCCAGCGCCTTTGAGCAGGAGCGCGAGGCCCGGTCCGTGGACTCTGCGATTGTCGCCTTGCGCCGTCACACGATGAACGTCCTGGACGCGGAGATGGAAAAGGTCCGGGCCCGGCACGGCTGCACCGCCGCCGCCGAGGAAGTCGAATTCGCCCTGCGCCGGATGGTGAAACAACTGCTGCACGTCCCCACCGTCCGGGCGCGCGAACTGGCCTCCAACGGACAGCAGGACGCCTACGTTGCCGGTCTTGAGGCGCTGTACGGCATCACGGTGGAGCCCTCCCCCGGAGCAGCGGCCTCAGGTGTTGCCGGTTTCCCGGCCGCGTGCCCCGTGGACCACAACGCCGCTGACCACAACCCTGGCGATCCCGGTTCCGCCGCGGGCGACATCCGCGAAACCGCGTAGCTGCCCCGGGACTGATCCAGGACCTACCCGCGGAAAGCGTTGATCCCGGTCATTTCGGCCGACAGCTGCCACAGCCGCGCAGCAGCCTCCCGGTCCACCGCATGGGCATCCACGCCCCTGATCCTCGCTTCAGGCGATCCCGGCACCGTGGCTTCGGCGATGTCGCAGTCCTCGCAGTAGACGCCGCCCATTCCCTCGAGCGCCGGCGCCGTCGCGGCCCAGACCGAGGTGGCGGCGCCCTGCGCCGGTGTTTTGAAGCGCGGGTCGAGCTTGCCGTGCTGGTCCATCCAGCCCGCGGCGATCATCTCCTCCCGCGGCAGGTGCCGCTGCAGTTCCGTCATGATCCCGCCCGGATGCACGGCGAAGGCCCGCACGCCAAAGTCCCGGCCCAGGGCATCGAGCTGGATGGCGAAGAGCGCGTTGGCCGTCTTGGCCTGGCCGTAGGCGCGCCACTTGTCGTAGCCGGCGTCGAAATTGAGGTCATCAAAACGGATCCCCGAGAGCTTGTGGCCGGTGGAGGACAGCGAGACCACCCGGGCTCCCTGCGCCGCGGCAAGCGCCGGCCACAGCAGGTTGGTGAGGGCAAAATGGCCCAGGTGGTTCGTGGCGAACTGCGATTCCCAGCCGGGACCCACCCTGCGCTCCGGACTTGCCATGATGGCGGCGTTGTTGATGAGGATGTCCAGGCTGCGGCTTGTGCCGGGCCCCGCGCCGGCCAGGAAGCCAGCGGCGAAATCCTTCACACTGCCCTGGTCCGCCAGATCCAGCTCGGCAACGCTGACATCGCCGCCTACGGTTGCCGGCGCCAGGCCGGCCGCAGCGAGGACGTCGCGGGCGTGCTCCGGCCGGCGGGCCGGCACCACAACGGCGGCGCCGGCGGAGGCCATTGCCCGCACGGTCTCCAAGCCCAGTCCCGAGTAGCCGCCCGTGACGATCGCTGTCTTCCCGGTCAGGTCGATGCCGGCGATGACCTCGGCCGCCGTCGAATCCCGGCCAAGGCCGGAGCCAATCTTCCGCTGGGACGTCACGGTATATTCCTCGCTCATGACCAGGCCTTTCGTTGGAGGGCGCCGCTTGGCGGAGAGTGTTTTTCCGGGCCGCGACGTGGCTGGCCGGATGACCGACCGGCCTCAGTACACCGGCTTCCCGGGTTCCACGTCCCGGACCCAGGCGAGAATGCCGCCCTCGAGGTGGCTGACGCGCTCGTACCCGGCGGCGCGGGCGGCGGACAGGACCGCGGCGGAACGCGTTCCGCCCTTGCAGTGGAAGACGATTTCGGCGTCCTGGGGCAGTTCCTGCCACGCCTCCCCGGCAAGGATGCGGCCCTGCGGGATCAGCTCCGCCCCGTCAATGCGGACGATCTCGTATTCCCCCTGCTCCCGCACGTCAATGAGGTGGAAGTCCTTGAGGCCGGCCTTGCGCGAGGCCAGCATGGTGGCGAGCTGGGTCGCCGTCACAGTGTGCTCAATACCCGCATCCGCCGTTGGGGTGATCCCGCAGAAGGCCTCGTAATCGGTAAGTTCCGTGATGCGCGCTGCCTCGGGGTCCCGTGCCACCTTGATCTCGCGCCAGGTGCCGCCCAGCGCGTCATAGAGCGCCAGCCGGCCCAGCAGGGACCGGCCGACGCCGGTGATCAGTTTGACGGCCTCGGTCACCATCAGCGCCCCGACGGCGGCGCACAGCATGCCGAACACGCCGCCTTCGCCGCAGGACGGCACGGATCCGGCCGGCGGCGCCTCCGGGTAGAGGTCCCGGTACGTAGGCCCGAACTGCTCCCAAAAGACGCTGACTTGGCCGTCGAAACGGAAGATCGATCCCCAGACGTAGGGCTTGCCGAGGATGGCGGCGGCGTCGTTGACGAGGTAGCGGGTGGCGAAGTTGTCGGCGCCGTCGAGGACGAGGTCATAGCCGGCAAAGAGTTCCAGCGCGTTGGTAGCGTCGAGACGGACGTTGTGGAGCCGGACGTCCACGAGCGGGTTCAGGGCCGCAATGGCATCGCGGGCGGACTCGATTTTGGGCCGGCCCACGTCCGCGACGCCGTGGATGATCTGGCGCTGGAGGTTGCTGAGGTCGACGTCGTCGTCGTCAACGATGCCGAGGGTGCCGACCCCGGCGGCGGCGAGATAGAGAAGGGCCGGGGAGCCGAGGCCGCCAGCCCCGATCACCAGGACTTTCGCGTTCTTGAGGCGCCGCTGGCCTATCGCGCCGATCTCCGGAATGATCAAGTGGCGCGAGTAGCGTTCCACCTCGTCGGGGCTGAGGTCCCCTGCCGGATCAACCAGCGGTCCGGGCCGCGGATCCAGCTGCGTCTGGGGGGTTGTGGGGGCACCGGTGGCGGTGAACTTGGAAGCCATACTTCAATCTATGCCCGAAGATACCGCCAGGTCATATTACCCGCGCGTAAGGTGTAATTGAGTGCAAGGTAGTTCAGTACAACTGCAGTTTGAGTGCCATTGCGCGCAATGGGGTGAAAAGGGAAAGTAGGCCGACAGTGGTTCATCAGGCACCGGTGGAGCGAGACGAGACCGGCAAACCGCCGGCCGGACAGACGCGGGGCGGACAGCGCTCGGCCCGCCTCCCCCGTGACGAACGCCGGGCGCAGCTGCTCGCGGCTGCGCAGGAAGTTTTCGTGGCGAACGGCTACCACGGAGCCGCCATGGATGAGATCGCCGAGACCGCCCACGTCAGCAAGCCGGTGCTGTACCAGCACTTCCCTTCCAAGCGGGACCTCTACCTGGCCCTGCTGGACAGCCATCTCAGCACGCTGATCGATCTGCTGCTGGGCGCCCTGAATTCCACCAAGGACAATGACGAACGCGTCCAGGCGGTCATGCGCGCCTACTTCCGCTTCATCGCCCACGACGACCAGGCGCACCGGCTCGTCTTCGAATCGGACCTGATCAACGATCCCGACGTCAGTGCACGGCTGGAAGCCTTCAACAAGACCTTTGCCGACGCCGTCGCGCGCGTCATCGCCGAGGACACCAAGCTGCCCGAACTGGAAGCCCAGCTACTGGGCCGCGGGCTCGCCGGAATGGCCCAGGTGAGCGCCCGGTACTGGCTGGAAACGGCCGGGAACCTGGATCTCGATGTAGCCAGCGACCTCATCTACCGTTTAGCTTGGCGCGGAATCTCCCGCTTCCCCAAAGAGTCCTAGACTACAAATAGAGATTGACCTTAGACATTTTTTGGACGTTGATTGGCTGGGAGGCCTTGCTGTGGAAGTAAAGATTGGTATTCAGAACATTGGCCGCGAACTTGTCCTTGAATCGGCCCAGGACGCCGACGCCGTCGCCAAGGTAGTCGGCGAGGCGATCGCCAAGGGCGGCGAACTGCGGCTGAAGGATGACAAGGGCCGCCTGGTGATTGTCCCCGCCAATGTCCTGGGCTACGTGGAAATCGGAGCAGAAGAGGCCCGCCGCGTCGGCTTCGGCGCCCTCTAGCCCAGCCGTCCGCGGCCGTCCGCGGCCGCCGTTGGAGCAGCTGCGCGGCTGCATCCCTCGTACCGTTTTCACCAGCGTTTTTTCTTCGCTACCGTTTTCATCACTGTCGTTTTCTTCACTATCGTGAGGTGTCCTGAATGCTTTCCCTGATTGTGGTTGCCCTGGTGACCGTTGCTGCGGGCTTCGTGGTGTGGGCCAACGACAAGCGGCACACGAAATACGGTGTCAGCGTCCCGGCGGGAGTCGCTGCGGGTGTCGGCATGCTGAGCTGGATCATCTTCATTGCGGCCGGACTCGGCTACCAGCCGGGCCTGACCTGGATCCCGTGGATCCTGCCGATGGTCCTGGGCACTGCGGCCTCGATCGCGGCCGTGGTGTATCTCGGCAAGACCCGGACCCGGCAGGACACCGAGCGGCTCACCACCATCCTGAAGCTTTAGCCCGGCGGCGCCTGCTCCGGCAGGTCCGGCCCGTGCCCTTCCTCAGTGCACAGGCACAACCGGTTTCCCTGCGCATCCGTGACCACCACCCAGTTGGGTGCGTGGTCACGGTTCATTAAGGCTCCCGTGGCCGCCGTCTTGTCCAGGACGGCACCGGATTCGGCCTTGCTCCGATGGATGTCGAGGTGAATGCGGTTGTCGTTCGGGGTGGACGTCTCCTGGAACCACAGGCCCGGCCCGCGCCCGTACGGGTCCACGAGATCCCCGAACCTGCCCTTGCGGTAGCCCAGGGCTACGCGCCAGACCTCCGAAATCCCGGCGGGATCGTCCGAATCGATGGCAATGTCCACGGACCGGTACAGTCCAGGTTCTGCGCCGGCGCCTGCCTCCGCGGCCGCCGCGCTGACCGCCGTCGCCGCTTTGACGTCCCTCGGCGTCACCTCGGTGCCGGCGTCATGGGAACTGTAGCGAAGAAAGACCCGGTTGTAGCGCCAGTCGAGGTCCGGGTGGTGGTTCTGCTCTTCGGCGAGGCGCCCGACGGCGGCAATCAGCTCCAGCGCCGCGGCCGCCGTCGGCGCCTTGTACACGGTCACCAGCCCGCCGAGGCGGTACCGCCAGTCCGGCAGGCCCGCCAGGGCGTCGTCGATCTGGGGGCGGGTGAGGATGTCATCCGTGGCTGCCACTGCAGGCTCCTTGGCTCGTTGACCGGCAAGACGGGCGGCCAAGCGAGAGAGGCCGGACTCAGAGGAATTCGGCCCGGCCTTCCATCGCCGAGGACGCCAAGGCGTGCTCTCGGCGCGGGATCCTGCCAGCCTTTTTTGCCAGCCTACCGGCCATGACGGCGTGTTTGAAGGCCTCCCCCATGAGCACCGGGTTCTGCGCCCGGGTCACGGCTGTGGCCAGCAGCACGGCGTCGCAGCCCAGCTCCATGGCCAGGGCCGCGTCCGAGGCCGTGCCGATCCCGGCATCGAGCACCACGGGCACGGACGCCCGCGCGACGATCAGCTCGATGTTGTGCGGGTTCAGGATGCCCAAGCCGGTGCCGATCGGAGCGCCCAGCGGCATCACGGCTGTCGCGCCGAGGTTTTCGAGGCGCAGGGCGAGCACGGGATCGTCGTTGGTGTAGGCGAAGACCTTGAAGCCGCGGGCCACAAGCTGTTCGGTGGCGTCCACAAGTTCGACGGCGTCCGGCAGCAGGGTGTGCTCGTCGGCAATTACTTCGAGCTTGACCCAGTCCGTTTCCAGGGCCTCCCGGGCCAGTTCGGCGGTGAGGACAGCATCCTTGGCGGTGAAGCAGCCGGCCGTGTTGGGCAGCACCCGGATCTGGTGGTCCTCGAGCAGCTGGAACAGCGAGCCCGTCTCCGCCGGCGAATAGCGGCGCATCGCCACCGTGGTCAGCTGCGTTCCGGAGGCCACGAGCGCCGCTCCCAGACCGTCCAGGCTCGGCGCACCGCCGGTTCCCATGATGAGGCGGGAGCCGAGCTTCACGCCGTCGACCACGAACGGGTCGGCCACGGCCCCGGTCACCGGTACGGCCGGTGTTCCTGCCAACGTAGTCTCGTTCATTCTGGTCATCCTCCCTGGACTGCCGTGACAAGTTCGAGGTCGTCGCCGTCGGCGAGCGCGGTGGCGTGCCACTGGCTGCGCGGCACTACTTCGGCATTGCGGGCCACGGCGACACCGAGCTTGCGCCCGTCGGCGGCCCGGCCGTCGGGGCCGATGCTCCGGCCCGTGAGCTGGCTGACGAGTGTGCTGACGGAGGCGCCGTCGGCGACGCTCTGCTCCGTTCCGTTCAGTCTGATGTTCATGCTGCTTCCTTCTTGGGGCTGTCCCCGGGCGTATCCGGGATGCGGGAGAAACGGTCGGGGCGGAACCCGGCCCAGCGCGGGTCCGGCGTCCCGTCCATGAGTTGCCGGCACACGGCGGCAGCCGCGGGGGTCAGCAGGACACCGTGCCGGAAGAAGCCTGTGGCGATGATGAGTCCCGGGACGTCCCCGCCGTCCGGGCGGGCGACCCGTCCCAGCAGCGGAGCGTTGTCCGGTGTGCCGGGGCGCGCCCGGGCCGTGGCTTCCAGCAGCTCCAGCTCGGCGACCGCGGGCACCAGCTGCTGGGCGTCCCGCAGAAGCTGGTAGATGCCGCCGGCAGAAACCGCGTGCGGATCCGACGGTCCGTCCTCGCGCTGGGTGGCTCCGATCACCACGGTGCCGTCCTGGCGGGGGACGATGTACACCGGAACCCCGCGCACCATGCCCCGCACGGTGGCCGTGAGCAGCGGCCTCAGGTGCGGCGGCACGCGAAGCCGGAGGATGTCGCCGTAGACGGGCCGCAGCGGCAGTGCCAGCCCGGGGGGCAGCTCCTCGAGCCCGGAGGCGCCCAGCCCGCTGGCGACGACGGTTTCCGCAGCGCGCACGTCACCGCCGCCCGCCAGCCGTACCCCGGCAACATGTCCGTCCTGCCACAGCAGGCCCGCCGCGCGCCGCCGGACGAAGCTCGCGCCCTCCGCGCCGAGCACGCTTGCGAGCCGGGCGAGCAGCAGCCGGGGGTCCACCTGGTGGTCGGCCGGGATGTCGAAGGCGCACGAGATGCCGGGGCTCAGCAGGGGCTCCCGGCTGCGTGCCTCGCGCACTGTCAGTGGTTCCACGGTGAGGCCGCAGCCCCGCTGGACTTCCCTCAGGTCCGCGAGCGCGCGCCGGTCGGCTGCGTCGGCCCCGACGGCCAGGGTCGGCGTCGTCAGGTAGCCGGTACCGGCCCGGGATTCCGTGCCGTCGGCACCGGCGTCCATCCCGGCACCGGCGTCGATCGCGGCAGCGGCGTCGATCGCGGCAGCGAATCCGGGCCACAGCCGGGAGGACTCAAGCATCAGTTCCAGGAGCTGCTCCTCCTGGTAGTGCAGCTCGCTGACGGGGGCCAGCATGCCGGCCGCGGCCCAGCTGGCTCCGCTGCCGGGAGCATCGTCGATCAAGACCACGGACCGGCCCGCGCGGCTGGCCTCGAAAGCGATGCCATGGCCGATCACCCCGCCGCCGATCACGGCAACGTCGGCGCTGATGTCCTCCGCGGTGAGGTTCCCGGCGGTGATTCGCGCTGCGGTACTGGGCCCGGTGTCACAAACCCAGGCTGCGGCGTCATTTGCGGCTTCGGCTGCGCGGACGGCTCGTGTGCCCATGAAAAATTCCTTCCCTACGCCGGTACTAGCCGGATCAGGTCAAGCGGTCGGCTCTGACGCCCTCTCAGCCGTGCAGCGGCGACATGGCTGCTGCGGGCTCCCGCGGTATGCGCCCAGTTTAGAGGAACTAGGCTGGTCCAATGAGCCAGGACCTCCTCCACACCACCGCCCGCCTCTACCTCTGCACCGACGCCCGCAGGGACCGCGGCGACTTCGAGGACTTCGTTGACGCCGCCTTCGCCGGCGGGGTGGACATCATCCAGCTGCGCGACAAATCGCTCGAGGCGGCGGAAGAACTGGAACTCCTGGAAGTCCTGCACGCCGCAGCCCAGCGCCACGGACGGCTGTGGGCCGTCAACGACCGGGCGGACCTCGCCTCCTTGTCAGGGGCACCGGTGTTCCATGTCGGCCAGAAGGACATTTCAATCGACGCCGCCCGCGGCTTCCTGGGCAAGCATGCCGTGATCGGCCTGTCCACCCACAGCCCGAAACAGGTGGACGCCGCCATTGCGGCCTCGCCCGGCCGCAAGGGGCTCGACTATTTCTGTGTGGGCCCCGTGTGGGCGACGCCCACCAAGCCGGGACGCGCCGCCGTCGGCCTCGAACTGGTGCGCTACGCCGCCCAGGCGATCAGCCGGGCTGACGCCGAGGGAACCGGCAAGGTCGACGGCGTCATGCCGTGGTTCGCGATCGGCGGGATCGACCTCAGCAACGTGGAGCAGGTAGTCGATGCCGGCGCCCGGCGGATCGTAGTGGTCCGGGCGATCACCGACGCCGCTGATCCGGCCCACGCCGCGGGTGCACTGCTGGCGGCGCTGGACGCCGCGGAATCATAGGGCGGTTCCCGGCCCGCAATGTCTCCGGCACCCCTGCCGGCGTTCGCGCCGACAATGCCGCCGGCACCGCGCCGGCACTGAACCTAACCGGCGAGCCCCAGCCCTGCCATCCGGCGCGCGTGATTCGCTGCGAGCTCGGCCGTCAGGCCGCCGACCAGCTCCCTGGCGCCGGCGTCGTCCAGCCCCGAGAGCCCGCCGAGGAACGCGTGCTCAAGGCTGAGCCGCTGGGCGTGGGTCAGGACCTCGCCCAGCAGGCGCCTGGCCCACAGCGCCAGGCGCGACGCCAGGCGGGGGTCATCGGCCAGGGCCGCCTTGAGGCGCTCCTGCAGCACGGCCGTGGACTCGCCGGTGGAGCGGACCTGCCCGATCAGCTCCCGGGTCCCGGCGTCGACGTACCGGCCGACGGCGCGGTAAAAGTCCGCGGAGACCGTGTCGATCACGTAGGCCTTCATGAGCGCTTCATACCAGTCCGCCGGGCGCGTGCGCTCGTGGAAGTGGTCCACCGACGGTTGGAACGGCAGCATGGCGGCCTCGGTGTCCAGGCCCATGTGCTCGATCCGGGCGCGGACGAGTTCGTAGTGCTGGAACTCAATTACCGCCATCCTGCCCAGCACCGCCCGGTCCTGCAGTGTGGGCGAATACCGGGCACTCGAGGAGAGCCGTTCGAAGGCGGATAGCTCGCCGTACGCCATGATCCCCAGCAGATCCGCCAGGAAACTGTTGTAGAGGGCAGGATCGTCCGCAGTTGCGCTCATCATCCAAGACTAATAGCGGAAATCGGGCTACCCTGATTTTCGTGTCACATCATCGCCTGACCCCCAGTGTCCACGAGCAGCAGAACCAGCTTGCCGGGGCTCTCAAGGCGTTGCGCACCACGCTGGAACTGCCCGGTCCGTTCCCCCAGGACGTGCTGCGCGACGCTGAGGCAGCGGTGGCCGAGCACAAGCTGCCTGACCTGGACCTCACGCATGTCGAGTTCGTGACCATTGATCCGGCATCGTCCACCGACCTCGACCAGGCCCTGTTCATCGAACGGAGCGACGGTGGCTACAAGGTGTTCTACGCCATCGCCGACGTCCCGTCCTTCGTCGCTCCGGGCGGGGCGCTCGACGCCGAGACCCGGCGCCGTGGCCAGACCTTCTACACCCCGGACGGCCGGATTCCGCTGCACCCGGAGATCATCAGCGAGGCCGCCGGCAGCCTGCTCGCCGGGCAGCTGTGCGCGGCGTTCGTCTGGGAGTTCGACCTCGATGCCGCGGCAGAGGTGACCTCGGTCCTCGTGCGCCGGGCGCAGGTCCGCAGCCGGGCCAAACTCAGTTATAAGGGCGTCCAGGCCGACCTCGACGCCGGCACCGCGGCGCCCGTGCTGCAGTTGCTGAAAGAGGTAGGCATCAAGCGGGTGGAGCTGGAACGCCTGCGCGGCGGCGCGAGCCTGAATATGCCCGAACAGGAAATCCAGCAGCTGCCCGACGGCGGCTACCGGATCGTGGCGGCCCCGCCGCTGCCGGTGGAGGACTGGAACGCCCAGATTTCACTCATGACCGGGATGGCCGCCGCCGCCCTCATGCTCCGCGGCAAGGTCGGCATCCTGCGCACCATGCCCGCGCCGGACGAGGCGTCGCTGCGGCACTTCCACCGCCAGACCCACGCCCTCGGCAAGCCCTGGGATGGGGAAATGCGCTACGGCGAGTACCTGCGGACCCTGGACCCCACGGACCCCCGGCAGCTGGCCATTGTGCATTCGGCCGGGATGCTTTTCCGCGGTGCCGGCTACACGCACTTCGACGGCACGGTGCCGGGAGCTGCCGTCCAGGCCGCCATCGGCGCGGCCTACGCCCATTCCACGGCGCCGTTGCGGCGGCTGGTCGACCGTTTCGTTCTGGTGATCTGCGAGGCCCTGAGCAACGGCACCGAAGTTCCGGCCTGGGCACGGGAGGCCCTGCCGTCCCTCCCGGCCATCATGGGCACCTCGGACCAGCTTGCCGCGAAGCTGGAGCGGCTGTCGCTGGACACCGTGGAGGCGGCGCTGCTGGTCAACCACGTCGGCCAGGAATTCGACGCGGTCGTCATCTCCGGCCCCAAGCCGGCGAAGAGCGCCACCAATGGCAACGGGAACGGGAATGGGAACGGCGGCAAAGCCAACGGCAACGGAAACGGACCGTCCGGGATCGTCCAGATCGCCGAGCCCGCCGTGACCGCACGATGCCCCGGCGAACTGGAACCGGGCACTCAGGTCCGCGTCCGGGTGCTGTCCTCGGACATCGCCACACGGGAAATCCAGCTGGAGCTCGCGGGCTGACGGTCCGCTGCCAGGCGCCTCCTGCGGCAGTGCTGTGCCCAGGGCTGTTCCCTGCTGCGCCAGGCAACCGCAGGCCAGCAGGCGTCAATAGGGCGAGGTCCATGGCCGCTATGTCCGCGCGTCGCAGCGAAGCCGGTCGACAACGGCAGTAACCGTTCCCTGCCAGGTCCAGGTTTCCCGCACGGGACTAGTTCACCGTGAGCTGGGTGTACATGCCGGCGGCGTAGTGGCCGGGGAGGTTGCAGATCAGTTCATAGCGCCCTGGAGGCAGCGTGACAGTGACCCAGCCGGACGCGCCGGGCAAGATTCCTTGCCCGGCGCCGTCGGCGCAGGTGTTGGACGCTTCCCCGAGGCTGCCGGACTCATCGATTTTGGCGTCCCCGCCGATCGGGCGGGTCCCGGGGATCTGGTTGTCAGGAAGGCGAAGGATGACTAGTTCATGGCTGATGGTGCCCCCGTTGGTTACCAGGAAGGACACCGTGCCGTGTGCCACCGCGCTTCGGTTTGCCGTCATTCGCATGGCGCCGTCCATCATGCCATGGGGCCGGCCCATCATCGGGCCGCCCATGTTGGTCAGCGAAACGCTGACGACCGGGCCGGGAAGATTTGGAGCCACGCACCGGGTCCGGGACAGAAAGCCGGGGCCCCCGGGATTCACAACGCTGCCCACGACGCCGACCGCCACAAGGGACAGTGCCGTCAGAAGAATCACGGCTGCTGCCCCCAGGAAGACCTGCCCGCGGAGCGAAGGGGCCGTCATTCCTGGCGCCTGAGCGCCGCGCGCTTGGCAGCGAACTCCTGTTCGTCGATTTCCCCGCGGGCGAAGCGCTCATTGAGAATACGCTCGGCGTCGTAGTGCGGCGGCCGCGGTGCGGCCCGTCCCTCACCCGGATGGGGACGCCGGACCAGGAGCACAACGACAGTTACCACTCCGCCCCAGAAAATCAGCATCAACAGGGTCATGGCCACCCATGCGCCGATACCCCAGCCATGTCCGTACCAGCCATCCATCATGCTCTGACCTCCTCTTGTGAACCTACGTCCGGCCCCCATCCCCGAACAGTGCCCAACGGCCCGGCGAACGCCCAGCCTGCACCCTTCCGGCCAGCAGGCCCGGCCCCGGTCCGTCTTTGGACCGGGGCCTTCCCCGGCAGCCGCCTAACGCAAGATCAGCCGCAGCAGAATGACGGAGAGTCCGGACAGGAAAAACAGGCTTCGGAACACCCCAGGACGCCCGCCTGACACGCTGCGCGCACCGCCATGCCCGCGGCATGCACCTGACACGACCTATAGCCAGCTAGACTGGAGAGGTAGAAATGGATGCCCGGTCGTTGATTTCCATGATTTCCGAATTCAACAAGCCCGCCCCTACGCGATCTTGAGATACACCCGTTGGTCCCCAGTGCCAGCATTTAGATAGCCCGCGATCGGCTTCCACTGGAAATGCTTGCGCCCCTGAGCGTGCTCCGGAACGGCCACCATGGCCGGCCCCGTTGAGCAAGCAGCGCAGCCCAAAATGAATAAGGAAACTCCCCTGTGAGTGAATTGCACACGCACCAGCTTCTGACCGATGAGTCCGGCACGGAGACCATCGAGCCCGAAGAGACCATCATCTCGGACGAAAAGCCGCACGAGATTGCCGAAAAGACCTTTGCCGACTTCAACGTCCGCGCCGACATCGTGGAGTCCCTGGCCGACGCCGGCATCACCCACCCTTTCCCGATCCAGGCCATGACGCTGCCGGTCGCACTGGCCGGACACGACATCATCGGCCAGGCCAAGACCGGCACGGGCAAAACCCTCGGCTTCGGCATCCCCGCGCTGCAGCGCGTGGTCGGCCGTGACGACGCCGGTTTTGACAAGCTGGCCGTTCCCGGCGCCCCGCAGGCCCTGGTGATCGTGCCCACCCGCGAACTCGCCGTCCAGGTGGCCAAGGACCTTGAGAACGCCGCGAAGAAGCGCAACGCCCGCATCGCCACCATTTACGGCGGGCGCGCCTACGAGCCGCAGGTCGAGGCGCTGAAGAACGGCGTCGAAGTCGTCGTCGGCACCCCGGGCCGCCTGATCGACCTCTACAAGCAGAAGCACCTGAGCCTGAAGAACGTCAAGATCGTCATCCTCGACGAGGCCGACGAGATGCTTGACCTCGGGTTCCTGCCGGACGTCGAGACCCTGATCGCCGGTACCCCCGCGGTCCGCCAGACGCTCCTGTTCTCGGCCACCATGCCCGGCCCGGTCATCGCCATGGCCCGCCGCTACATGACCCAGCCGACCCACATCCGCGCCGCGGACCCGGACGACGAAGGCCTGACCAAGCGCGACATCCGCCAGTTGATCTACCGTGCCCACAGCATGGACAAGGTGGAAGTGGTCGCCCGCATCCTGCAGGCCCGCGGCCGCGGCCGCACCATCATCTTCACTAAGACCAAGCGCACCGCCGCGAAGGTGGCCGAGGAACTGGTGGACCGCGGTTTCGCCGCCGCCGCCATCCACGGCGACCTCGGCCAGGGCGCCCGCGAACAGGCGCTGCGCGCCTTCCGCAACAACAAGGTGGACGTCCTCGTCGCCACCGACGTCGCCGCCCGCGGCATCGACGTCGACGACGTCACGCACGTGATCAACTACCAGTGCGTCGAGGACGAGAAGATCTACCTGCACCGCGTCGGCCGTACGGGCCGTGCGGGTAACAAGGGCACCGCCGTGACCTTTGTTGACTGGGATGACATGCCGCGCTGGGGGCTCATCAACAAGGCCCTGGGCCTGAGCTACCCCGAGCCCGTGGAGACCTATTCCTCCTCGCCGCACCTGTTCGAGGAACTCGATATCCCCGCCGGCACCAAGGGCCGGCTCCCCCGCGACAAGCGAGTGCTGGCCGGCGTCGACGCGGAGGTCCTCGAGGACCTCGGCGAGACCGGCAAGAAGAACTCGCGCGGCAGCGCAAAAGACAGTGGCCGTGAAGGCAGCCGCACCGGCAGCCGTGAAGGCGCCCGCGAGGGCAGCCGCACCGGCGGCCGCGAGGGTTCCCGTGAAGGCAGCCGCACCGGCGGCCGCGACTCGCGCCGCAGCGGCGCCGAAGCCGGCGGACGGTCCGGCGACCGCCGTCGCCGTCCCGCCGAGGCGGATGCCGCCACGGCGTCCACCGCCAGCGGGCAGGGCCCGGAAACTGCTGCCGCCGCGACGGCGAAGGCCCCCACCGAGGTGGACCGGGCGACCCGTGCCCGGCGCCGGACCCGCACCCGCCGTCGCAATGGCGAGGTTGTGGCTGGCGGCGACGCACAGCCGAGCGGCGCCGAGGCCTAATCCCCTCCATGACTGACACCGTCTGGGCGCCGGACGGCAGCAACCTGGTGGTTCACGCGGACAACGCGGAATACCTCCCCACGCTGCCGGACGGCGCCTTCACACTGATTTACGTGGACCCGCCCTTCAACACCGGCCGGGTCCAGCGGCGCCAGGAAACCAAGATGGTGCTCAACGCCGGCGGTGAGGGTGACCGCGTCGGGTTCAAGGGCCGGTCCTACGACACCATCAAGGGTGCGCTGCACAAGTACGACGACGCGTTCAGCGACTACTGGTCCTTCCTCGAGCCCCGGCTCGTGGAAGCCTGGCGGCTCCTGGCCGACGACGGCACCCTGTATCTGCACCTGGACTACCGCGAGGTGCACTACGCCAAGGTCATGCTGGACGCGATCTTCGGCCGGGAATGCTTCCTGAACGAGATCATCTGGGCGTACGACTACGGTGCGCGGGCCAAGTACCGCTGGCCCACCAAGCACGACAACATCCTTGTCTACGTCAAGAACCCGGCGAAGTACCACTTCGACAGCGCCGAGGTGGACCGTGAGCCGTACATGGCGCCCGGACTGGTCACCCCTGCCAAGCGCGAGCTCGGCAAGCTCCCCACCGACGTGTGGTGGCACACGATCGTTTCGCCGACCGGCAAGGAGAAGACCGGCTACCCGACGCAGAAGCCGGAGGGGCTCATCCGCCGCGTGGTTGCGGCCTCGAGCCGCCCCGGCGACTGGTGCCTCGACTTCTTCGCCGGTTCCGGCACGCTCGGATCCGTGGCCGCGAAACTGGACCGCAGGTTCGTGTGTGTGGACCAGAACCAGCCGGCCATTGACGTCATGGCCAAGCGCCTGGCCGCGCAAGCGCAGTTCACGTCGTTCCCGACGGCCTGACGCGCCAACCCGCCCGTTGCGCTATCACTTATGGCGGCTATTCGAGCCTGTGACGGACTGTGAGGGACGCTACGTGATAGCGCAACGCGGGCCCGGGGCCTTCAGCGGACCACGGACGAGCCAGTGCCCAGTTCCTCGATCCGGGCAAAGACTTCTGCGGACGTCAGGTTCTCCCCCAGCAGGTTCGGCTTTCCTGCGCCGTGATAGTCGGAGGACCCCGTGACCAGCAGCCCGTAGCGTTCGGCGACGCGGCGGAGGAACGCCCGGCCCTCCTCGGGATTGTCCCGGTGGTAGATTTCCAGGCCGGCCAGGCCGGCGTCGATCATCTCCCGGTAGGTCTGCTCCCCCACGATCCGCCCGCGAGCGGACGCCACGGGGTGGGCAAACACCGGGACGCCCCCGGCTGCACGGACCAGTTCGACAGCGAGCGCCGGCTCCGGCGCATAGTGCTGGACCCAGTACCGCGAACGGGAGGTGAGGATGGAGCCGAAGGCCTCGGCCCGGTCTTCCACCACGCCGGCGGCGACAAGCGCGTCTGCGATGTGCGGGCGGCCCAGGGTGGCGCCCGGTGCTACGTGGTGGATCACGTCGTCCCATGTCAGCGGGTAGTCCTCGGACAAAAGGGTGACCATCCGCTGTGCCCTCGTGTGCCGGGCATCCTTGGCCTTGGTGATTTCCTCAAGCAGTCCCGGATGCGCGGGGTTGTGGAGGTAGCTGAGCAGGTGGACGCTGATGCCTTCCGCCGTCCGGCACGAGATCTCCATGCCCGGGACCAGGGCGACCCCGGCTTTCCGGGCGGCGGCGGCGGCCCCCGCCCACCCGGCGGTGGAATCGTGATCGGTCAGGGCGATGACGTCGAGGCCGGCAGCCGCGGCGGACTCCATGACGTCAGCCGGCGTCTGGGTGCCGTCGGAAACGTTGGAGTGCGCATGCAGGTCAATCCTCACCCCACCAGCCTAGTAGATGGCCGGATCCAAAGCCTCGGCTCCTGCGTGCGAGGGCCCTGCAGGGGCCCTGCAGCGCGAGCGCGCCGTTGGCCTAAGCCGCGGCGCTGGTGAGACTATGGGACGGTGAACGATGCAGATAACACCCTAGTCTCCGCTTCCCAGCCCCTCGAAGAGCGCGTCAACAACCGCTCACAGCGGCCCAGCTCCGACGCTTTCAAGGCCTTCATGGCCAGCAACTGGGCGCCGGCCACGCAACAGCTCCCCGAACGGGACGCCGTCGCCGGCCACGCCGCAGCCCGGCGCCGCTCCATCTCAGGCCAGTTCAAAGGTGAACGCCTGGTCATCCCCGCCGGCCCGCTGAAGGTCCGCTCGAACGACTGCGACTACCGCTTCCGGCCGCACTCGGCCTTCGCGCACCTCACCGGCCTCGGCCTGGACCACGAACCGGATGCGGTCCTGATCCTGGAACCGGTAGCGGAGGGCACGGGCGACGACGGCGGAAACCACCACGCCACCTTGTACTTCCGCCCACTGGCCGGCCGCGACACCGAGCAGTTCTACGCCGACTCCCGCTCCGGGGAGTTCTGGATCGGCGCACGCCCGACCCTGGCCGAATTCCAGGCCAAGCTCGGACTGGCCACGGCGGACATCGCCGAACTCGAACTCGCCATCACCAAGAACGTCGGCGCGCCCGAGATCGGCGGGATCTCCATCAGGCTCGTCCGCAAGGTCGACGACAACATCGACGCCCTCGTGGACACCGCCCGCTACAACACGGCCAAGGACCCGGACAACCTTGACCTGAGCGTGCTCGACGCCCTGGACGAGAAGCTCACCGAGGCCCTCTCGGAACTGCGCCTCCTCAAGGACGAGTGGGAAATCGAACAGATGAAGACCGCCGTCGCCGCCACGGTGGCAGGCTTCACGGAGGTCGTTAAGGCACTTCCCCGGGCACTGACCCACCACCGCGGCGAGCGCGTGGTGGAAGGGGCATTCTTCGCCCGGGCCCGCGAGGAAGGCAACGAGCTCGGCTACGACACCATTGCCGCCTCGGGCAACAACGCCACCGTGCTGCACTGGACCCGGAACACCGGCAAGGTCAATGCCGGTGAACTGCTGCTCCTGGACGCCGGCGTCGAGGCCGACTCCCTATACACGGCCGACGTCACCCGCACGCTGCCGGCCAACGGGAAGTTCTCCGAGATCCAGCGCAAGGTCTACGAAGCAGTGCTCGACGCCGCCGACGCCGGCTTTGCCGCTGCCCAGCCGGGCACCAAGTTCCGGGACATCCACACGGCAGCCACCACCGTGCTGGCAGAACGGCTCGCCGAATGGGGCCTCCTGCCCGTCTCCGTGGAGGAAGCCATCAGCACCGAGGGCCAGCAGCACCGCCGGTGGATGCCGCACGGCACCAGCCACCACCTCGGCCTCGACGTCCACGACTGCGCCCAGGCGAAGCGGGAACTCTACCTCGACGGCGTGCTCACGCCCGGAATGGTGTTCACGATCGAGCCCGGCCTGTACTTCAAGAATGAGGACATCGGCATCCCCGAGGAATACCGCGGCATCGGCGTCCGGATCGAGGACGACATCCTCATGACGGCCGGCGGCCCGGTCAACCTCAGCGCTGCACTGCCGCGCAAGGCGGACGACGTCGAGTCCTGGATGGCGGGCATCTACCTGGAGGCCGACGGCCAGACGCCGTAGGCCGGAAGAGGCTCAGATCGGAAGGACGTAGATCCGAAAAGCCTTAGATCAGAAAAGGGAGGGCCCGACAGGGACCCTCCCTTTTCTGCTGTCTGTTTTTGCCGCCTGGAATCAGTGCTGCTGGCCATCCTGGCCCGGCGCGGGCTTGTCGCCCTCCGTGACTCTGACGCCGTACTGCGGGCGGCCGTCCGGGAGGTCCGGATAGCTGACCCCGGAGACCCGGCCGGCCGGGCGGGCCGTCTCCTCTGCCGCGGCGGGCGCCGTCGGGGCGGGCCCTGCGGCGCCCTCCTGCTGGGGCTGGCCGTCCTGATACTGGCCGGCCGGGCCGCTGCCGGCCTCCGGAGTCCTCTGGCCGTACGGATCATTCCAGCCTGCGGGACGCTCGGGCGCATGGCCGGGCTGCTGCCCGCTCTGCTGCGGTTCCTGATGGCGGTAGTCGTGCTGCGCGAAACCGCCAGCCGCGGCGCCGGACGCGTCATGCGGCGTCATGGGCAGCTGGTGGAGCAGTCGCCGCGCTTCGCCGGCGGCCTCGAAGGAGACCACGACGTCGTAGTTGGTCGCCACCACCTGGCTCGTAGACGTGAAGTCACGCTTGCCGCGCTGCATGGCGTAAGTGACGATGCCGAACAGCATGAAGAACGCGGCACCCATCAGCACTGACGTCACAATCGAGAAATAGCCGGGGGTCGTGGAGAAGAAGGACAGCATGACGCCGACGAAAAGGCCGAACCACATGCCGCTGAGGGCGCCGGAGAGTGCGACGCGGGGGTAGGTCAGCCTGCCGGTTACCCGCTCCACCATCTTCAGGTCGTTGCCCACGATCGACACCATCTGCACGGGGAACTGCTGGTCAGCCAGATAGTCCACCGCCTTCTGGGCATCCAGGTAGGAGTTGTAGGAACCGACGACGTCGCCTCTCGGGACGGTGCGGGCCTCGTCCGAGCCGGGGGCACCGGCCCTGGGAGCACCAAAAATGTTTGACATAAGCCCATTCTCACCTATCCGGCTGGGGTGCGGCTGGAAATTCAGCTAAAAGAGAGCAGACTCGGTAGCCTGTAAGAGTGAGCACGAATCTTTCGCGAGTGTTTGTCGCGCGCCTCCTCGGACTGGACGTCTTCGACCCATTGGGCGACCGTCTGGGCCGGCTGCGCGACGTCGTGGTGCTCTCCCGCGGGACCAGGGGCGCCCCGCACGTGGTGGGCATCGTCGTCGAGGTCCCCGGCAAGAAACGGGTGTTCGTCCCGATGACCCGGATTACGTCCATCGACCAGACCCAAATCATCTGCACCGGACTGGTGAATCTGCGCCGCTTCGAACAGCGCGGGGCGGAAACCCTCGTGGTGGCGGAAATGTTCGACCGCCGGGTGACCCTCGCGGACGGCAGCGGCGATGCGACCATCGAGGACATCGCCATGGACCGGCACCGCTCCGGCGACTGGTTCGTCAGCAAGCTCTTCGTCCGCCGAGGCCACTCCCTCTCGCCGCTGAGCCGGCTGCGCCGCAACGAAACCATGATCATCAACTGGGCCGATGCCCGGCAGGGCGCCAAGACCGAGCCGCAGGCCGCCACCCAGTTTGTGGCCACGCACGAGGACCTCAAGCCGGCCGACTTCGCCGAAGCCCTTCAGGAAATGAGCGACAAACGCCGCTTCGAAGTTGCCAGCGAACTCCAGGACGAGCGGCTCGCGGACGTTCTGCAGGAGATGCCGGAAGGCGACCAGGTGGAGATCCTCTCCGCCCTGGACGTCAACCGCGCCGCCGACGTCCTCGAGGAAATGGACCCCGACGACGCCGCCGACCTCCTTGCCGAGCTCCCGACCGCGCAGGCCGAGGAACTCCTGCAGCTGATGGAACCCGAAGGCGCCGAGGACGTCCGCCGCCTGCTCGAATACGACGAGGACACCGCCGGCGGGCTCATGACGCCGGTTCCGGTGATCCTGCCCCCGGAAGCAACAGTCGCCGAGGCACTCGCGCACGTCCGCCGGGAAGAACTCTCCCCGGCTCTGGCGTCCTCGATCTTCGTCGCCCGCCCACCGCTGGAGACCCCGACGGGACGATTCCTCGGCGTCGTCCATATCCAGCAGCTCCTGCGCTTTCCGCCGCCGGAACCGCTGGGCAACCTGGTGGACAAGAACTTGGAACCGGTCTCCGACCAGGCCCACATCAGCGAGGTCGCCCGCACGCTGGCAACGTACAACCTCAACTCCCTCCCTGTTGTCAACGAGGACGGACGGCTTGTGGGGGCGGTGACTGTTGACGACGTGCTTGATCATCTGTTGCCGGACGACTGGCGCGCCCACGAGGACGACGCCCCGATAAGGAAGCTTGGAGGCCGCATTGGCTGATCCCACAGCACCACGGACCTCCAATGTCCGCCCTGGCAGCAGGGCCTCCGGCGGCCTCGACACGCCTCTGAGCGGCCGGCAGCGCATCCTGCCCAATTTCCGTCCCGACCCGGACGCCTTCGGCCATGCCACGGAAGGGTTTGCCCGTTTTATGGGCACGCCCCAGTTCCTGCTCTACATGACAGTCTTCTGCGTCTTCTGGCTGGGCTGGAATACGTGGGCTCCGGTGGAATGGCAGTTCGATTCGCGGGCACTGGGCTTCACGCTGCTGACCCTCATGCTGTCCCTGCAGGCCTCGTACGCCGCCCCACTGCTGCTGCTCGCGCAGAACCGCCAGGACGACCGGGACAAGGTCTCGCTTCAGCAGGACCGCCAGCGGGCCGAACGCAATCTCTCCGACACCGAATACCTGACCCGGGAACTCGCGTCCCTGCGCATCGCGCTGCGCGAGGTCGCCACCCGCGACTACGTCCGTGCCGAGCTGCGCAGCCTGCTGGAGGACATGTTGGAGGCCCAGGAGGAGCTGCGCACGCACGATCCTTCCGCCGGCGTCCACGAGACCCCGCGGGAGAAGGCCAAGGAAAAGATGAAGGAGCGGCGCGACAAGCAGCGGAGCCCCCGGACCCAGCAGATCCCGCGGGTCAAGGCCGGCGGCAAGCGGGAAGACCCTGCGAAGGACGGCCAGCGGGAGAACCCTGCGGAGAAACCGCCGGCGAACCACTCTGGGGCCGCTGACGACCCCACCCGCCTACCCGCACACCGCACCATCCCCGAAAGCTGAGCATCGCCCGCATGAGCACCCCGCTGGATCGCACTTCCCTGGAACAGGCAGTGCACGGCGCACTTGCCACCGTGATCGACCCTGAACTCCGCCGCCCCATCACCGAACTCGGCATGGTGGAGTCCGTGGAGATCGCCGACGGCGGCCGAGTGCGGATCGTGGTGCTTCTGACCATCGCGGGCTGCCCGTTGCGCGGCACCATCACGGCCGACACCGAGGCGGCCCTGTCCGCCGTCCCAGGGGTCACCGGCGTCGAGGTGGACTTGAAAGTCATGACGCAGCAGCAGCGCGACGCCCTCAAGGAGCAATTGCGCGGCGCCGGCGGCCAGCGCGGCATCCCGTTCAACGCACCGGGCTCGCTGACCAAGGTGTACGCCGTCGCGAGCGGCAAGGGCGGCGTGGGCAAGTCCTCGGTGACAGTCAACCTGGCATGTGCCCTGGCTGCCCAGGGCCTCCGTGTGGGGATCGTGGACGCGGATGTGTACGGCTTCTCCGTTCCGGCGCTCATGGGCATCACGCAGGCCCCCACACGGGTGGACGACATGATCCTGCCGCCGGTGGCCTACGGGGTCAAGGTCATCTCCATCGGCATGTTCGTCACCGGAAACCAGCCCGTGGCGTGGCGCGGCCCGATGCTGCACCGCGCGCTCGAGCAATTCCTCACGGACGTCTACTTCGGCGACCTCGACGCCCTTTTCCTGGACCTGCCCCCGGGCACCGGGGACATCGCGATCTCCGTCGCCCAACTGCTGCCCAAGGCGCAGATCCTCGTCGTGACCACCCCGCAGGCGGCCGCCGCCGATGTTGCCGAGCGCGCCGGTGCGATCGCCACCCAGACGGGCCAGACCGTGGCCGGTGTCGTGGAAAACATGTCCTACCTTGAAATGCCCGACGGCGGCAGGATGGAACTGTTCGGCAGCGGCGGCGGCCCCGTGCTCGCCGAGCGCCTCTCGGCCACCCTGGGTGAGCACGTGCCCTTGCTGGGCCAGATTCCCCTCGAAGTCCTGCTGCGTGAGGGAGGGGATTCCGGGGTGCCGCTGGTGCTGGGCCGTCCCGAGACGCCGGCGGCCGTGGCCCTGGCGGGAATCGCCGACAAGCTGGCCTCGGTTCCCCGCGGGCTCAAGGGCATGCCGCTGGGCCTGCAGCCGCGCTGACGGTGCCCCACTGGTGGCAGCTGCCGCCCGTGGCCCGGTACCGGGCCAGGCGCCCCTGGAAGTCCTAGGTCGCCTCTGAGTCGAACGGTGCCGGTTCACCCTCGGAGAGGCGCTCGATAACCCGCGCCGGGCGGTGCCCCGCGACCGCAGTTGCGGCCGCGGCCGTAGACACAGCTACGGGCGCCCCGGTGCCCACCGGTTTGGTGTCATCCTCGAGGAGCGCTTCCTTGATGATCCGGCGGGGATCGTACTGGCGGGGATCGTACTTCTTCCAGTCGACCTCATCGATATCGATGCCGACTTCTTCTTTGATCTGTTCCCGCGCACCGGATGCCATCCGGCGCACTTCCTTGACAATATTGGCAAGTTTCTGGGTGTATTCGGGCAACCTGCTGGGACCAATCACCAGAAGGCCGATGATCAGCAGAAGTAAAAACTCCGGTCCATTGATTCCAAACACTTTAGGAAGATTACCCTCTCGTTCAGGCTCGCGACGACTTCGCGAAGGCCGACTGCCGACCATGTCCGGCCCGTCCCTGCCTCACGGGGCCAGGAGCTCCAGGATTCGGCTCAGTCCACGCTCGATCCGCTCCGGAATTCCGTTGCGGGCGGCCTGCACCGGAGTGCCGCTGCTGACCCGGGTGAGGGCGGCAACGCTGTCGTCGGCCTGCTCGGCGGGCAGGTCCGAAATATACGTGTACGTGGCCGCGGAGGTCTGGTAGATGGCACGGTAGGGCGGGGCGGCGTTGACCCAGAGCGTGCCCTGTCCGGTTTCGGGGGCGGCCGACGGTATGCCGGCTTTGGCCGGGGTGAACCCGTCCGCCACGGCGGCGTGGCCGGTCAGCACGTTAATAGGTGAAGCTTCGGTCCGGGCGGGTGTGGGGGCCATACCGGGGCCCCGGGTCGCAGCGTGCTGCTCGAGGACCGTGGCGAAGTGCCGGCCGTCCGTGAGGCGAAGTTCCAGGACCTCGTCCCCGGCGATGACGCCGGCGCGGGCCCACATGAGATGGAATCCGAGGGCGTGCAGCTCCGGACATGTCCATCCCTGCGAGCGGAACGCGGCAAGCTGCCCGGTGCTCAGCGTCCCAGCAGGGGTGAAGTCGGGCTCACCGCTCAGGCCGAACGCGACACGGGGCTCGGTTCCTTCTGCCCCGGGGACGCCGGGGCTGCCCGGTCCGTTGGCGTCGAACAGCTCCCCCGCACCGAGCGGTTCATCACTGCTGGCGGGCAGCCCGGCGGTGCCCGGCTGCGTGAGGGCGGAGGCCGCCGCGCCATCGGCGGGGACCGCGTCGTCGCCTCCGATGACGTACGCGGTTCCGGTCATGAAGGCCAGGGCGGCGACGGCCCCTCCGACTGCCAGCACTGGCAGGCGGGAGCCGCGGCGGCGGCCGCCCTGTGGGGGCCCGGCAGCGCTACCGGCTGCCGTCCGGATGGTCCCTGCCCGATCAGGCACGGAGTGTCCTGCGGGGAACTGCCCTGACGGCCACCAAAGAGTGCGGCCCTGCTCCGTCGCCGCCGTGTCCGCCGGGGCTGCCCGTTCCGGGGCTGCCCGTTCCGAGGCTGTCCGTTCCGAGGCTGTCCGTTCCGAGGCTGTCCGTTCCAGGGCTGTTAGTTGCGGGTCCGCCGGGGCCGGGGCTGCCCGTTCCGGGGCTGTTAGTTGCGGGTCCGCCGAGTCCGTCTGTTCCGCCGCCGCCCGTTCCGCGGCCAACTGCCCGGTCCGGGCCAAGAGCCGTGCGGTCAGGTCCTTGCTGGCCTCGGGCACGGCGGCGCCGCGGAGCTTCTCGAGGTACTGGCGCTCGCGCTGTTGCCGGGCACGGCATTCGGCACACGATTCCACATGATCATGGCGGCCGGCTGCCCACTTGCGGGTGGCACCGATCCTGGGCCGGCCAGTCCTGCCCCAGGACCCGCAGCCAGAGCCTCCCAGTAAACGTCTCAGTAGACCCATGGACCGGATCAGAGGAGGCCGGCGATGCGCGGCATCTTGAGCCTCGGCTTGAGGGACTGCTTGGCCGGCTGCGCCGGGCGCGGGTCGCGGTGCGCGAGCTTTTCACGCAGCATGGTCCGGCCGCGGTGAATCCGGGACCGGACGGTCCCGAGTTTGATGTCCAGCGCGGCGGCGACTTCGTCGTAGGACAGCCCCTCAAGGTCGCACAGCACGACGGCGGCGCGGAAGTCCGGCGGAAGTTCCTCGAGCGCCGCCTGAACATCGACGTCGAGGTTGTTGAATTCGAAGCTTTGCTCCGGCCCGGGCTCCCGGCCCGGCAGCCGCGACTCGGCGTCGTCGGCCAGGGCGTCAAAACGGATCCTGCTCTTGCGCCGCGCCTGATCCAGGAACAGGTTGGTGGTGATCCGGTGCAGCCAGCCGTCCAGAGTGCCCGGCTTGAAGTTCTCCAGCGAACGGAAGACCCGGACGAACACCTCCTGGGTGAGGTCCTCGGCGTCGTACTTATTTCCGGTCAGCCGGTACGCAAGGCGGTAGACCTTGGCGGAGTGGTTCGTCACCACTTCCTCCCAAGTCGGCCGGACCCATTCGGCTTCCGCCGCGGTCCGTGACTGGCCGGTTGAATCAGTTGCCTCAGTTGCCGGGACAGGTGCCAGAACCGACATCGTCCGCTCCCCTCATGGATGGTACCTACGCCTGAATTGTGCCTGCTCGCGCAGGTTCCTGCACCCTTCATTCGACGCCGATCACCACGCGGATGAGCGGATACCCATCATTTCAAAAAAAGCTGGGAATTACCTGATCCAGCGCAGTCTTCCGCCGAAGGCGGAACCGCTCCCCTCCTCCGGGGCCACGGGGCTGGCGCCTCCGCGTCCCGTCCCGTCGGACACAGTACGCTGTAGGGAATACTCCCCTGCCGCCCAGAAAGCGATATCCCATGAGCGCCGATAAGTCCACGAGCTGGTCCTATGCAGAAGATCTGCCTGCCGAGGATGAGGTCCTGTTGCACGCGCGCGAACGGTCCTTCGAGCTTGGCGTGACCCCGATCGGTCCCGGCGTGGGCGCCGTGCTGACGGTGCTGGCGGCAGCGTCCAAGGCACAGACCGCGGTGGAGATCGGCACCGGCGCAGGAGTGTCCGGCGTGTGCATCCTGCGCGGCCTGGGCCCGCAGGCTGTCCTGACCACCATCGACGTCGACGTCGAACACCTCAAGGCTGCGCGCGAAGCGTTCCACGAAGCAGGCAGCCCCGCCAACCGCACCCGCACCATTTCGGGCCGGGCCGGCGATGTCCTGCCCCGGCTTACGGACGGGGCCTACGACCTCGTGTTCATCGACGCCGACAAACCGAGCTACCCCAGCTACGTGGAACAGGCCGTGCGGCTGCTCAAGTCCGGCGGCCTGCTGATCGTCAACGATGCCCTCGACAAGGACCGGGTCTCGAATCCGGCCGCCCGGGAAACGACCACCGTGGTGCTGCGCCAGATCGGCAAGTCCATCCGCGACGACGACCGCCTCGCCTCCGCGATGCTGCCCACCGGCGACGGCCTGCTGATCGCCGTCAAAAAATAACAGCCACAGAAATAACAGCCAAAAGAATTAGCAGCCAAGAGTCGCCGCCACGAGTTGGCCGCCACGAAGCAGAGGTCAAAGCGCAGACAGAAAAGGGCGGGGTCCGCGGCCTGATGGCCGGGACCCCGCCCTTTGCGAAGCTCTTGGCGTGACGCTATTCAGTGACGCCGACGAGACATTCCTTGAGGTTTGTCGCCTCAGCGGCATTGAGTTCGACTACGAGTCGCCCCCCGCCTTCGAGCGGAACACGCATGATCAGGCTTCGTCCCTCTTTCGTCACTTCCATTGGGCCGTCGCCGGTGCGTGGTTTCATTGCCGCCATAAGGAATATCCCCTCCATTAGTCCCTGACATACCAGCCCGGCCGGGCTGCGTCCGCTTGGCCAAGCAAGCCGCCCGGCAGCGCTCCAGGAGGCCGCCGTGACAGGCAAACTCACAAATAAACCGCTTACGAATACTCAGTCTGCTTTTATTCAGCGTGCTTCTTGTCCTTGCTTATCCTCTATTATCGCGTAACAATGCGCGCGTAGCTAATCATTGGACTTTCCAGCGCGTCCCGCCATGCCGGGCCGGCGCCGCGAAATCGTGCTGTGCGTCACGGCGGGTAGTCCCCTCCGCCCGGCAGCTGCGCCCATGCCCACAGCCACACAACCCAGACGATCTGCAGCAGCACGAACATGACCACCATGGCTCCGCGGTAGGCGCGGGAACGCGAGAGAACGGCGGCGCTGAGGGCGAGCGGGAACAGCGGCAGCAGCATCCTGAACGTGCTGGTCTGGGGGTGCAGGAAGACCAGCAGGTACCCCGTGTAGCAGCAGCACCAGAGCCTCAGTTCAGTGCCCAGGGCGGCGACGGGCCGGGACATCATCAACAGGGTGAACGCAGCAACGAACACGAAGGGCGCCAGCACGCCGAGCGTCGGCCCGAACAGCATGATGCCGGTGTCAAACCACGGCTTGAACGGCACCAGGTCATCGCCGCGCCACGCGGTTTCGGTCTTGGTGTAGGCGCCCAGATCGCCGGTCGCGGCCCAGGCGATGGCCGGCCACAGCAGCGCACCGATGCCGCTGACGGCGGTGAGGCCGCCGAGGGACCAGAGCTCCGCGTTGCTGGGGACGGCACCGCCGTCCCGGCGCTTCGCGGTGAGGCGCTGCGCTGTGAAGCGCTGCGCTGTGAAGCGCTTCGGAGTGAGGCTGTTCGTAGTGAGGCCCTGTGCAGTGACGCGCGGTGTCGCGACACGCTGCCAGAAACGGTAGAGAAACAGCAGCCCCAGCATCACGGCAAACGGAACCCCGGTGGGGCGGGACAGGCACATCAGGACCACAACCGGCATGGCCCACAGGTACCGGCGCTCCATGACGAGCAACAGTGCGGCGCCGAGCAGCAGCAGGTTGAGGGATTCGGCGTAAGGCACCTGCAGGACCGGCGCCACCGGGAAGGTCGCCAGGAACACGATCCCCCAGAGCGCCGTGCGGTGCGTGGCCCGGTGCCGGAAAATCCTGTACGCCACGAGGGCCGCACCTATCCCGGAGACCAGCGCGATGGCCGTCAGCGACCACGCCGGGCCCGTGCCCGTGAGCCCGGAAACCACTCGGCCCAGCACGGGGAAGAGGGGGTAGAAGGCCCACGTGTTCTCCTGGACGGTGCCGGCAGCGTCGGTCGGCAGAAGCGCCGGATACCCCGTCTGGAGCGCTTCGGCGTACCAGCGGGCGTCCCAGATATTGATGAAATTCCAGTAGTCGGGCTTGGCGGGAAACCACGGATTCACGCCCTGGTGCAGGGCGGCAGCCATGAAGATACAGGCGCTGAGCAGCCGGGCGGCGATGTACAAGCCGGCCACCTGCACCCACCACGGCCACCGCACCATCCGGGCGCCCGCGCCTGCGATGCGGCTCCACAGCGCCGCGTTCAATCCCTGCGGTTTTTGGGCCTCAGGCTCCGTGACAGTCTCCGGGTCCTCCACGTGGCTCACTGACGCTCTTCGGCCGGCGGACGGAGGCGTTCCAGTTCCTCCCCGAGTGCCTCGATCTTTTGGTCCTTGGCGATGATCTGGTCCCGCAGATCATCAAGGACCTGATCCACCTGGTCCATCCGGTAGCCGCGGAGTCCGATCGCGAAGCGAAGACGGTCGATGTCCGCCGCGGCCGCGCGCTCGGGCAGCAGGACCGGCGGCAGGGAGGCGACCGGCTCGTCGAAGCCGTCGTCAAAGGAAGCGCCTGCACGGCCGTCCCGGTGTCGGCGGAAGATTTTCGGCGCCAGGCCGGTGCCCAGGAGGACGGCGACGCCGATCAGCACAATCGCCAGGAAGACCAAGAAGAGACTCACTAGACCATCGTGCCAGACGCCGGCGGGTTCAGCCCCGCGTTCCTTCTCCGGTTCCCTTGGTGTTCGCGTTGCCGCCTCCGTTGGCGGAGCCGCCGTTCGGGTTCCGGTGGCGGGCGGCGCCCTCCACGACCAGCTCGACGGCCAGCGCGGGGTCATCCACCACCTGCACGAGGTCCAGGTCTTCCGCCGAAACCATGCCCTCCGCGACGAGGGTGTCCCGAACCCACTCGAGCATGGGGCTCCAGAAGGAAGTTCCCACCAGCACGATCGGGAAGGAGGTGACCTTGCGGGTTTGGACCAGGACCATGGCTTCGAAGAGCTCATCCAGGGTGCCGAGGCCGCCGGGGAGCACGATGAAGCCCTGGGCGTACTTGACGAACATGGTTTTGCGGGCGAAGAAGTACCGGAAGTTGATGCCCAGGTCCACCCACTGGTTCATTCCCTGTTCGAAGGGCAGTTCGATCCCGAGCCCCACGGAGACGCCGTTGCCCTGCACGGCGCCCTTGTTCGCGGCCTCCATCGACCCCGGGCCGCCGCCCGTGATCACGGCCAGTCCGGCTTCGGCCAGCTGGCGCCCGACCTCGACGCCGAGCTCGTAGTTCGGGCTCCCCGGCACGGTGCGGGCGGAGCCGAAGACGCTGACCGCCGGGCCGAGATCTGCCAGGGCACCGAATCCTTCCACGAACTCGCTCTGGATCCGCAGGACGCGCCAGGGGTCCGTGTGGACGAACTGGCCCGGTCCCTTAGTGTCCAGCAATGTCTGATCGGACATAGTGACCTTCGCGGCCTTGCGGCGCAGCTCAAGCGGGCCCTTGTGGCGGATCCCGTTGGGCGCCGGGGTGCTGCGGGCCTCGCGGGCCGGCTTTCCGGCGGGCTTCTGTTCGGCGTTTTGCTTGGGGCCGTGCTGCGGATCGGTACTCATGCCCAATAGGCTAGCGCGGAACTCGCCCGTCGCCGCGTCGGCACGTCCCCGCGGAACGGCAGCAGGCGGCGGCCGGCGACCGGGGCGGCAGGCCCGCGGCGGCCCCGCAAGGGACGCTGACGTGCAGGTATCTCTTGAATCACGATCTGCACTAAACACAGTGATTGCGGTCATATCGCGTCAATCTTCGCTAGATTCTTTCTATGACTACTCAAGTGCCCGGCGATGCTCTCGTCTCCCTGAAGGCCGTGAACAAGCATTACGGCCAGCTGCACGTCCTGAAGGACATCAACCTGACCGTCCGCAAGGGTGAGGTTGTTGTTGTCATCGGCCCCTCGGGTTCCGGCAAGTCGACGCTCTGCCGCGCCATCAACCGTCTCGAGACCATCGACGACGGCGACATCAAGATCGATGGCAAGGAACTGCCCGAGGAGGGCAAGGAACTGGCGAAGCTGCGCGCCGACGTCGGCATGGTCTTCCAGTCCTTCAACCTGTTCGCCCACAAGACCATCCTGGAAAACGTGACCCTCGGCCCCATCAAGGTCAAGGGCGTCGCCAAGGGCGAGGCCGACAAGGACGCCATGGCACTGCTGGAGCGCGTCGGCGTCGGGCACCAGGCCCCCAAACTTCCGGCCCAGCTCTCCGGAGGCCAGCAGCAGCGTGTTGCAATCGCCCGCGCCCTGGCCATGAAGCCAAAGGTGATGCTCTTCGATGAGCCCACCTCCGCCCTCGATCCGGAAATGATCAACGAGGTCCTGGACGTCATGGTCCAGCTCGCCAAGGAGGGCATGACCATGATCGTGGTCACCCACGAGATGGGCTTCGCCCGCAAGGCGGCCGACCGCGTCGTGTTCATGGCCGACGGCCAGATCGTCGAGGACGCGACCCCCGAGGAATTCTTCACCAACCCCAAGAGCAGCCGGGCCAAGGACTTCCTGTCCAAGCTGCTGACACACTGACCGACTACGATTTCGCACCCCGGCCGCCGGATGGCGGCCGTCCAATGAAAGGAATGTCATGAAGGCATTTTTGACCCGGAGGAAATCCCTTCTGGTTGCCGCATCCGCAGCACTCGCGCTCAGCCTGAGCGCCTGTGGCGGCGGATCCTCCACTACCACCAACCCGCCCGTAGCCGAGAAGCCGAGCTTTGCCGCCGATTCCACCATGGCCAAGCTTTCAAACGCGGGAAAGATCACCATCGGCACCAAGTTCGATCAGCCTCTCTTCGGCCAGAAGGGCCTCGACGGCAAGCCGGTCGGCTTCGACGTCGAAATCGGCAAGCTGATTGCTGCCAAGCTGGGCATCCCCGCCGACAAGATCGAGTGGGTTGAAACGGTCTCCGCCAACCGCGAGGAGTTCCTCAAGCAGGGCAAGGTGGACATGATTGTGGCCACCTACACCATCAACGACAAGCGCAAGACCCAAGTTGACTTCGCCGGCCCGTACTACGAGGCCGGGCAGGCCCTCATGGTGAACAAGGACAACAACTCCATCACCAAGCCCGAGGACCTCAAGGGCAAAAACGTCTGCTCCGTGACCGGATCCACCCCGGCCCAGACGATCGTGGAAAAGTACGGAGCAGTCCTGGTTCCGGCCGCGACCTACTCCGCCTGCCTAGAGCCGCTGCGGAACCACCAGGTTGAAGCGGTCACCACTGACAACGTCATCCTGGCCGGTTTCGTGTCCAAGGAGCCGGATGCGTTCAAGCTGGCCTCGGACCAGACCTTCACCAAGGAGCCCTACGGCATTGGCCTGAAGAAGGACGACAAGACCTTCCGCACGTGGGTCAATGACCAGCTGGAGGCCTTCGACAAGGACGGGTCCTACAAGAAGGCTTGGGAAGACACCGCCGGCACCGTCATCAAGACCACGCCCTCGCTTCCCGCGATCGACCGCTACTAGCCGGTTGTGGCGGCTGCCGGGCGGCGAATTTTCCGCAGCCCGGCGGCCGCCACTCCCGTCTTCCGCTTGGAATCCCCTCAACGTAGCTGAAGGAACTTATGGACGTCATCATTGAAAACCTCCCGCAGTACTGGGACGGTTTTCTCCGAACCCTCTTCCTGTCCGTGATCTCGGGGATTATCGCCTTGATCGTCGGCACCGTGCTGGCGGCCGCCCGCGTCTCGCCCGTCGCCGCGCTGCGCGGCTTCAGCATGGCGTACGTCGAGATCGTCCGGAACACCCCGCTGACCATCGCATTCTTCTTCGCAGCCGTGGTTCTGCCCCGCCTCGGCATCACGTTCCAGCAGTTCGAGGTCGCCGCCATCATCGCCTTGAGCGCCTACACCTCGGCCTTCATCGCCGAGGCCGTGCGCTCGGGCGTCAACAGTGTCCCGGTGGGCCAGGCGGAGGCCGCCCGCAGCATCGGCATGAAGTTCAGCCAGGTGCTCTCCCTGATCATCCTGCCGCAGGCCCTGCGCACCGTGATCCCGCCGTTGATCAACATTCTGATCGCCCTGGTCAAGAACTCCTCTGTGGCCGGCGCGTTCTATGTGCTGGAACTCTTCGGCCAGGGCAAGCAGCTGGCCAACGCCAACGGCGACGCGGTCGTGTGGGTTCTGGTGGGCGTCGCGTTCTTCTACCTGCTGATAACCATCCCGCTTGGCTATCTCGCCAGCGTCGTTGAACGAAAGGTGGCGATCGCACGATGAGCTCTGTTCTCTACGACGTTCCCGGTCCCAAAGCCCGCCGGGTTTCGCTGATCGGCTCCATCATCGGCGTGATCGTGATCGGCGGCCTCCTCGTCCTGGCGGTCATGACCCTCGCCCAGCAGGGAATCTTCGACCCCAAACGCTGGGCGGTGTTCCAGCTGCCCGAGGTCTGGGCCCTGATCGCCGCCGGCATCGGTGCCACGCTGGCCGCTGCGGCGGTGTCGGCGGTGATCGCCTTCCCGCTGGGCCTGCTTCTGTGCCTGATGCGCATCTCGGACAACGCCTGGATCAGGGTGCCCACCCGGATCGTGCTGGAATTCCTGCGCGGCATGCCCGTGGTGCTCATGATGCTGTTCGTGCTGCTCGTCTTTGCCACCAGCTCGTTTATTGCAGTCGTGGCCGGCCTGGTGCTGTACAACTCGGCGATCTTTGCCGAGATCATCCGCGCCGGCGTCCAGTCGCTGCCCAAGGGCCAGCGTGAGGCCGGCCTGGCGATCGGCCTCACCAGCTTCCAGTCCCGGCTGACCATCGAGCTGCCGCAGGCCATCCGGCGCATGCTGCCCTCGCTGGTCGCGCAGCTCGTGGTGCTGCTGAAGGACACCTCGCTCGGCTACATTGTCGCTTACGGCGAGCTGCTCCGGGCCGTGCAGGTCATGGCCGACTTCCTCGGCCCGCAGTACCTGTTCCCGGTGTTCTTCGTGGCCGCGGCCATCTACATCGCCATCGACCTGGCGGTCTCCCGCCTGGCCATCTGGCTCGAACGCCGCGGCTCCAAGCGGGCTGCCGGCGGCGTGGCGCACGTGCCGGTCGCCGGAGTGCCGGCGGCCAAGTAAGGCTCTTCCACCCACAAAGGGTTCGGAACCTCGCGGAGGTTCCGGACCCTTTGTGCGTTGCGTGCTGTCTTGTGCGGTGGGTCGTGCGCTGCGCGCGGTTAGGCGCCGAGCCAGGTCCGCAGCGCCCGCAGGCATTCCCTGATGGCGTCCGCCTCGACGTGCTCGTTGTCCTTGTGCGCCAGCAGCGCATCGCCGGGTCCGAAGTTCACCGCGGGGATGCCGAGCTCACTGAACCGTGCGACGTCGGTCCAGCCGTACTTGGGCTTCGGCTCCGCGCCCACGGCGGCGACGAAGGACGCGGCGGCGGGGTGGTGGAGTCCCGGCCGCGCCCCGGCGGCGCCGTCCGTACGCACGACGTCGAACCCGTCCAGCAGTTCGCGCACGACGGCCTCGGCCCCGTCCGGGGTCTTGTCCGGCGCGAAGCGGTAGTTAATTTCCACGACGCACTTGTCCGGAATGACGTTTCCGGCCGTGCCGCCGTGGATCTTCACGGCGTTGAGACTTTCGCGGTAGTCCAGGCCGTCAACCGTGACGGTCTGCGGTTCATAGGCCGCGAGTCGGGCCAGGATCGGGGCAGCTGCGTGGATGGCGTTGCTGCCCATCCAGGCCCGGGCCGAGTGGGCAGCCTCGCCGTTCGTGGTCACCTCGAAGCGGCTGGTGCCGTTGCAGCCGCCCTCCACCGTCCCGTCGGTTGGCTCGAGCAGGATCGCGAAGTCCCCGCCGAGCAGGGATCCGTGATTGCGGACCAGCCGGCCGAGCCCGCTCTTGACGGCCTCGACTTCCTCGTGGTCATAGAAGACGAAGGTTACGTCCTTGTCCGGCGCCGCCCCGGCGTCGAACATGGTGGCCGCCAGCGCCAGCTGCACGGCGACGCCGCCCTTCATGTCGGTGGCGCCGCGGCCGTAGAGGATCCCTTCCCCCGGGGCCCCGGAGGGCCAGTACGCCGGCACGGTCCCGAGCGAGCCCTCGGTGGTGGGGAGCGGCACGGTGTCCAGGTGCCCGGCAAGGATGACGCGCTCGGTGCGGCCAAGGTTGGTGCGGGCGATGATCGAATCGCCGTCGCGGACCAGCTCCAGCTGCGGCAGCAGGCGCAGGGCATGTTCCACGGCGTCGGCCAGGGCCGTTTCGTTGCCGGAGACGCTGTTGATGTCAATCAGTGCGGCCGTGAGCACGGCGACGTCCTGGCGGAGGTCCAAATGGACAGGCGTGCGGACAGGGTCGCTGGCGGGGGTGCGCGGGTTCGTGGGGGTCACCGTCCCACCTTATCTGTTCGCCTTCCCGCGGAGCCGCAGCAGCCGCCGTCCCGTACGTGGGTGGCGAGCGTCTCCTGTCACTTGGGCGTCTCACGTTTCAGCGCCCGCGGGCCCTCTCGTTAGACTTGGGCCATGACTGAAACTGCTGCTTCCGCTGTGCCCACCGACGCCCGCTCCGCCTATGGCTACGGGGTGGCCACCGTGTCCACCCGCAACGGTGACGCCACCGTGCTGGACGTTTGGTTTCCGGCGCCGGCGCTCGGAGTCGCGGCGGAGCACCGGCGTGAGGTGGAAAACGCGGACCAGTCGCTGATCGAGATCGCCGCTAGCGGCATCGACCCGGACCGGGGCACAGAACAGAAGGTTGTCTTCGTCCAGATCAACCTCGACGAGGCACCCGCGGATACGGCGGACGCCTACCTTCGCCTGCACCTGCTCTCCCACCGGCTCGTCCAGCCCAACAGCATCAACCTTGAGGGCATCTTCGGCAAGCTCCCCAACGTGGTGTGGACCAACTTCGGCCCCGCCGCCGTGGAGGACTTCGAACTGACCCGGGCGCGCCTGCGCAAGCGCGGCGCCGTCACCGTCTTCGGTGTGGACAAGTTCCCCCGCATGGTGGACTATGTGGTTCCCTCGGGCGTCCGGATCGCCGACGCCGACCGTGTCCGGCTCGGCGCGCACCTGGCCGAAGGCACCACGGTCATGCACGAGGGCTTCGTGAACTTCAATGCCGGAACCCTGGGTACGTCCATGGTCGAGGGCCGGATCTCGGCCGGCGTCGTCGCCGGTGACGGGTCCGACGTCGGCGGCGGGGCCTCGATCATGGGAACCCTCTCCGGCGGCGGCACGGAAAAGATCTCCCTCGGAGAGCGGGTCCTCCTCGGCGCCAACTCCGGCGTCGGCATCAGCCTGGGCGATGACTCAGTGGTGGAGGCGGGCCTCTACGTCACCGCCGGCACGCGCGTGCGTGTCATTGGCCCGCGGGATCCCGAAGGCGAAGACACCAGCCGGATAGTCAAGGCCGTGGAGCTTTCCGGGGTTCCGAACCTGCTCTTCCGCCGCAACTCCACCACCGGCGCCGTCGAGGCGCTCCCCCGCAAGGGCCAGACCGTGGAGCTCAACGCGGACCTGCACACCAACTGACCGCACCGGCTGGTACGGTATGGCGGGCAGCGAAGACCGCCCCGGCGGGGCCGACCCGCAACGATGAAGCAGCCGATGACGCAGCCGATGACGCAGCCCGCAAGGGCCTGAGGGAGTATGTTCGTGGCACGACGAGGGAGCTGGCGGCGCCGGATCGTCCTTCTGCTGACCCTGGCGATGGTCGCAGGCGCGATCTACACCGCGGTGGCGTTCCTGCAGCGATCAGAAACGTTGATCACCGAACGCTGCACGGCCGCGGGCAGCGGAGGCGATGACCTCGCCACCGACCAGGCGGCTAACGCTTCCCTCATCACCGCCGTCGCGGTCCGGCGCGGGCTTCCCGCCAGGGCCGCCAGCATCGCGCTGGCCACGTCGATGCAGGAATCCAAACTGCGCAACATCGGCCATGGCGACCAGGCTGGCCCCGACTCGCGCGGATTGTTCCAGCAGCGACCGTCCCAGGGCTGGGGCACCACCGCGCAGGTGATGGACCCGTACCACGCCGCCAACGCCTTCTACGATGCGCTCGTCGAGATCTCCGGGTACGAGTCGCTGGAGATCACCGATGCCGCCCAGCGGGTCCAGCGCTCGGCGTTCCCGGAGGCCTACGCCCAGCATGAGCCGATGGCCCGCGCGTTCGCCTCGGCCCTGAGCGGCCAGACGCCTGCAGGCCTGGACTGCTCGCTGCGGTCCCCCGACACCGCCGGGGATCCTGCTGCGGTCACCACGGAGCTGACCGCTGCCCTTGGGGATGTCCAGACGTCCACCAGCGGCCGGACGCTGCTCGTCGATGCCGATGGCACCCAGGCCTGGGCTGTGGGGCAGTGGGCCGTGGCCAACGCCAAGGAGCTCGCCATCACCAGCGTGGAGGTCGACGGCCGCGCCTGGAACCGGCAGTCCCGCCACGGCTGGCAGCCGGCTCAAGTCCCGGCCGGCCAGGTCCGGATAACCGTCGCCGACGCGCCCGGCACCTGACCGCCAGCGGGCAGCCGGGCGCGCAGCGGACCGGCAGCCGGGCGTGTAGCGGACCGGCGGACAGCCACCGCACGGATTTCAGACCAGCAGGTCGACCACCGGCTGCACGTAGCTGCGGAACAGCTCCGGCTGGGACAACAACTCGTGGCTCATGATGATCTTGTCCGGCTCGAGGTACCAGGCCCGCGGCTCCGCGAGCGGGAGTTCGATGATCGTCAGGCCGAAATCCTTTGATGCGCGTCCCACCTCAAGCAGGCGGTCCTCCACCATGTCGGCCAGCAGTTCGGTGTTGCCGTTGGCTTCGCGCTCCGCTTCGAGGGCCACGTATTCGCCGCGGCGTTCGCGGGCCCAGGTCAGCGCCGCCCCGAAGTGGGCCTGCAGCACGCGCCGGAGTGCCGGCGAATTGCCGAACGCACGGAAGCCCGGCGGGGAGAGCTCGGGGGACATTTCCGGGTGGGCCTTCAGCAGCTGTTCCCACCAGGCTTCCCACTCGGTCTTGAGCGCGGCCGGGCCGCCAACCTCGGCGATCAGATGGGTGTGGTCCGCGGCACGGATCTTCGGGGCCACGTGGCAGAGCGCCGGGTGCCCCGCAGTGTCCAGACCGGCAGCGTCACGGACGTAAAGGGCTATGAGCATGGGACCAGAAGTATCCATCGTGATCCGCCAGCCAGGTCCGCCGGTATGGTGCATCCAATTGCCTCCTTGGCAAGCCGTACGATCTCAGTCTATTCCTGTTGTTATGACGCGTTAACGGCTGGCTGCCCGGCCGCCAGCCGTCGGTCCAGGCCCTCAAGATGGGCCTCGAGCACGTCCTTGCACATCAGCGCCGTCATCCATTCGGGCTGCAGGAGGGCGTGCATTGTCAGACCGTCCAGGACTGCCAGCAGCAGCTCCGCCTCGGTGACGAGCACCTGCTGGTCGACGCTGACTGACCCATCCATGCCGGCACCGTCGGTACCGGCGCCGTCGGTACCGGCACCGTCGGCCAGGCCCAGGATGAGTCCGCCCACGACTGCGGCCACCGCGCGATGGCTCCGGTCGGCCTCGGCTGCCAGGAAGGGCTTTATCCGGGCGGCATTCTTGAAGGCCATCCAGACGCAGGCGTCGACCGCCCGTTCCTCGTCCAGCGGAAGAAACTCACCCAGCAGCGCCATGACGGCAACATGGTGCTCCGCCGACCCTGGCGGCAGGTCCCCCAGCCGGGAGTCCGCGTCGGCGAGGCGGCCGACGATCCGGTCCACCACGACGGAGAAGGCGTGGGTCAAGAGCTCGTCGCTGCTGGCGAAATAGTGCCGCACCGAGCCGACGGCCAGCTGCGCTTCATCTGCAACCTCCCGCAGGGAGGCCCGCTCAAGACCATCCGCGGCGATGATCCTGAAGACTGCGTCAACTACTTCCTGGCGCCGGATTACGGCGTCGACAAATTTAGGCACTGGTCTTTTTTAGCACGTCCGTGCCGCTGCCGCTTCAGGGCACACCGGTCCCAACGGCGGCGTGGCGCGGGTCACAGCGGCACGGCGCAGCCTGTGAACGACGCCGGCCGCGCACCTCCTGCTGAGGTGCGCGGCCGGCGCCGTGCTCGCTGTCGCGTGCCTGCCGTGGCAGGCGGACGGGCTACAGCGACGGGTAGTTGCGTTCCGGTTCGCCGACGTAGAGCTGGCGCGGGCGGCCGATCTTGGTGTTGGGGTCGCTGATCATCTCGCGCCACTGGGCGATCCAGCCCGGCAGGCGTCCGATCGCGAACAGCACCGTGAACATCTTTTCGGGGAAGCCCATGGCCTTGTAGATCAGGCCGGTGTAGAAGTCCACGTTCGGGTAGAGCTTGCGCTGGATGAAGTAGTCGTCGCCCAGGGCTTTCTCCTCAAGGCGCATGGCGATGTCGAGGAGCTCGTCATTTCCGCCGAGCTTGCTGAGGACTTCATGGGCCGTGGCCTTGATGATCTTGGCGCGCGGGTCGTAGTTCTTGTAGACGCGGTGCCCGAAGCCCATGAGGCGCACGCCGTCTTCCTTGTTCTTGACCTTCTCCATGTAGTCCTCGGGCTTGATGCCGTCGGCCTGGATCTGGCGCAGCATCTTCAGGACGGCCTCGTTGGCACCGCCGTGGGCGGGGCCGAAGAGGGCGTTGATGCCGGCGGAGACGGACGCGAACAAGTTGGCGTTCGAGGAGCCGACCAGGCGCACGGTCGAGGTGGAACAGTTCTGCTCATGGTCAGCGTGCAGGATCAGGAGCAGGTCCAGGGCCTTGGCGACAACCGGGTCCACCTCGTACTGCTCGGCCGGCAGGCCAAAGCTGAGGCGCAGGAAGTTCTCCACCAGGTTCATTGAGTTGTCCGGGTACAGCATGGGCTGGCCGATCGACTTCTTGTGGGCGTAGGCGGCGATGACCGGCATTTTGGCCATGAGGCGGATGGTGGAGACCTCCACCTGCTCGGCGTTGAATGGATCCAGCGAGTCCTGGTAGAACGTCGAGAGCGCGGACACGGCCGAGGACAGTACCGGCATCGGGTGGGCGTCACGGGGGAAACCGCTGAAGAAGCCCTTGAGCTCCTCGTGCAGCAGCGTGTGGTGGCGGATCCTCTGGTCGAAGGCTTCCAGCTCGGTGGGGGTCGGCAGGTTGCCGTAGATCAGCAGGTAGGAGACTTCCAGGAAGCTTGAGTGCTGGGCCAGCTGCTCGATCGGGTAGCCGCGGTAGCGCAGGATGCCGGCGTCACCGTCGATGTAGGTGATGGCCGAGGTAGTGGCCGCGGTGTTCATGAAACCGGGGTCGAAGGCGACGGCGCCGGTCTGCTTCAGCAGCTTGGAAACGTCGTAGCCTTCGTTTCCTTCTACAACCTTGATGCGCGGGAGTTCGAGCTCGCCGCCGGCATGGCGCAGGGTTGCGCTGGTGGTTTCAGTCATGGAGTCTCCTCATGAGGCATCGGGGCCTCTGTCGAAAGCTGGTCCAACATCTGGTGAAGCTGCCCGCGGATCCTGTGCGGACAGGAATTCCAAAGGCTGCGCTGCCTTCTTGTGGAAAGCCACCATTGATCGTCAGTTCAAAAGTACCTTCACTTCGCGGGTGGCACTAATCCGGGAGGGCTCCTATACGCCGAAAACACGCCACATGTGGCACGCGTCACAGCATTGTTACGCTTCCGGGGCCAGCCGCGATACCGCGGCGTCGATCCTCTCGTCGCTGGCGGTCAGCGCCACCCGGATGAACCCGTTGCCGGCGTCGCCGTAGAAAACCCCGGGGCCAACCACGATTCCGCGGTTCGCGAGCCGGCCCACGGTGTCCCACGTCGCCTCGCCGGCGGTGGCCCACAGATATAGGCCAGCCCTGGACTCATGGATTGTCAGGCCGAAAGCCTCCAGCGCGGGCACGATCCGTTCCCGTCGGCCCCGGTACAAGTCTTTCTGGGCCTGGACGTGGGCGTCGTCGCCGAGGGCCACCCGCATGGCTTCCTGGACCGGATAGGGAACAATCATCCCCGCGTGCTTGCGGCTGTTGACCAGGTTCGCCATGATCACCGGATCGCCGGCGACAAATGCCGCCCGGTAGCCGGCCACATTGGACTGTTTGCTCAGCGAATAGACGGCGAGCAGGCCATCGTGGGAGCCTTCTGCGACCTGCGGGTCCAGGATGCTGGGGACAGGAGTGCCGCCGCGCTGGACGTCCCACTCCCCCCAGCCGAGTTCGGCGTAGCATTCGTCGGACGCGACGACGGCGCCGAGTTCGCGGGCCTGCCGGACCATCCGCCGCAGCGAGGCGATGTCCCGGACGCTGCCGGTGGGGTTGGCCGGTGAATTGACCCAGACCAGGCGCACGCGGGACCGGGTGCCGGCGTCGAGCTCATCGAGGTCGTCGGCGGCGATCTGCTCCGCACCGGCAAAGGTGGCGCCGATGTCATAGGTGGGGTACGCGACCGTGGGGCGGACGACGACGTCGCCCGGTTTCAGTCCCAGCAGGAACGGCAGCCAGGCGACGAGTTCCTTGGAACCCACCGTCGGCATCACATCCCGCGGATCAAGCCCGGGGACGCCGCGCCGGCGCGCAAACCAGCCGGCGATGGCTTCCCGCAGGGCCGGCGTCCCGTGGACGGTCGGATAGCCGGGGGCGTCCGCGGCGACGCGCAGCGCGTCCTGGATGAGGTCCGGCGTCGGGTCCACCGGGGTGCCGATGGAAAGGTTGACGGCTCCTGCCGCGTGCCGGGCCGCCGTGGCGAGATATGGCGCCATGGCCTCCCACGGGTAGTCGGGCAGGCTCAGGCCGAAGGTGCGCACCGCGGATGTCACCGTAGCGCCGTCCTAGTTGTCTTGGTTCTGCGGCGGCAGGGCGGCGATCATGGGGTGGTCGGTGTGGGTGTTGCCGACCTTCGCGGCGCCGCCCGGGGAGCCGAGCTCGTCGAAGAACTCGACGTTGGCCTTGTAGTAGTCGGCCCACTCTTCGGGGGTGTCGTCCTCGTAGTAGATCGCCTCCACGGGGCAGACCGGCTCGCAGGCACCGCAGTCCACGCACTCGTCGGGGTGGATGTACAGGGAACGCTCACCCTCGTAGATGCAATCGACGGGGCACTCCTCAATGCATGCCTTGTCTTTGACATCTACACACGGCTGCGCGATTACGTACGTCACGTCCCTGGCCTCTCCACGTTGGTTCCGGCGACCGGCCGGATGGTTTCCCGGCCTGAGCGCCGGGGTTCTGACTTCTGAGCCTATTATCTCCCAGCCTGTTCCCGCGAACCTAGCGGGACGTCATACATGCTCCGCGTCTTACTATGATCTGATGAGCTCGCCTTTGCCCTTGCCCCAGCAGTTCCTCTCCGGCGCACCGCTCGGCACGCGCGTTGTGGTCCGGTACCGGATCGACGGCGGGCTGACGGATGCCCTTGGCGAGCTCGTGGAACGAGCCGACGGCGCCTGCACCGTCCGCACCCGCCGCTCCGACGTCGTCATCGCCCTCCCCCTCGTAGTGGCGGCCAAGGAAGTCCCGCCGCCCCCGCCGCGCCGCGCCCCGCGCGTGCAGGGCCCCTGACCGGCGGTTCCCCGGGTGGTCGCTGGCGTCCAGTGGACATGCCCTCCCCAGCACGTCCCCAGTGGACATGCCCTCCCGCACCCCCGGGCGACCAGTGGACATGCCCTCCCCTCGCTGCCGGCCGCGCACATGCCCACCCGCACCCCCGCAACCAGTGGACATGCCCTCCCCTCGCTGCCGGCCGCGCACATGCCCACCCGCACCCCCGGCAACCAGTGGACATGCCCTCCCCTCGCTGCCGGCGATGGACATTTCACCGTTATGCTCATCACGGCCAGCCAGCGCGGGACATGTCCAGTGGTGAATCGACGGAGCAAGGGACATGTCCAGTGGTGGCCGGGCGCAGTGCAGGGTCACAGTCCAGAGGCGAAGCGCAGGATCACAGCGCTGGGGCGAAGCGCGGGATCGCAGTGCGAGGGTGCATTGCAAGGACGCACGAATTTGGAATTCGCGTCCGACTCTAGGCGGCGGCAGACAGCCTGTTCAGCGCTCCCCGGACCATGGTGATGAAATCCTCAGGATGGTCCCTCAGTAGCTGGTAGGTCACAATCAGTGTCGGGATTCCCCGGCGCGTTGTTACGTTCCAACGCCGCCGGTCTTCCTCGAAGCTCGTCCTGTCCATGTGGAACCCGGCCCCGTCAGCCTCTACGCCGAGACGGCCATCGACCATCAGGTCCAGGTGTCCCATGCCGGGAACGTTGACCTGAGATTCAACATGGAAACCGGGCCGCCGCAGAAGGAACCGGGCCAGGCACTCAATGATCGACTGCGACTGCGGGACGATCGCCGATACAATCCGGCGCTCCCGGGAGTCATTCCGGCCATCGAGCCGCTGACGCAGCGAACCCAGAGGGAGTCCCTTCAGCACGACGGCGGATTCGGCGATGATTAACCCGTCAAGTTCGGGCAAGCAGCGCAAGCATTGGATGACCGTGTCCAGAAGCGTCGGCAGTACGGAAACCCGGTGACAGATGAAGCCCTGGTAGCTCCTGCTGTGGGTGAGGGCTACATGCGGCTGGGCTGGGGTTTCGAGAACCCACAGCCCGCTGAAGTGAGCCGCGGTAATACACGCAGGCTCCGCCGGAAGCGAGCGAATGGAAATCAGCTGCGCGTCCGCACCGGGCAAGGCATAGACGCCCCGGGCTACCCGGGACACCGATCCGGCGGCCATCGCAGACTTGAGTTGAAAATCGGAGACCCCCGCCGCGGCAATGTATTTGGCGCGGGCGACGCCGTCGTAATTCGAGAGCACCTCGATGATGTTGGCCATTCACCCATGGTGGAGCCCAATGTTTCGCCCGGATAGTCGTATCCCGCGCTATGTGGACAACTGCTCGGGCCGGCCAGGCCACGGCAAACCCGACCCGGGGCGAGGACTGGACATGCCCCGCGCAGCAGCCCTGCGCCGGACATAATGCCATTGTGCCCACTCGAGCGACCAAAAAATGGGCATGTCCCGGGATCGTGGGAAGAGCCGGACAGGCCCAACCATAATGGCTGGACATGTCCCGCGCAGCAGCCCTGCGCCGGACATAATGCCATTGTGCCCACTCGAGCGAACTAAAAATGGGCATGTCCCGCGTGGGAGCAGTCCGGGGCCCGGTCTTAGCCGGGGGGCAGCCGGTAGCGCCGGCACCACGCGAGCATGGCCAGGGTGATGCCTGCGATGCCGAAGACCCAGATATTGCCCGAGGTGTCGCCGATGACCAGGCGCTTGCCTGTTTCCAAGGTGGACCACCAGCCGGTAAGCGCGTAACAGAGGACTCCGCATACCGCCGTCGGGACGACCGAACGGAACGCCGCCCCGAGCCACAGCTGGACCGAGCCCAGCAGCACGAGAGCCGCGACGGCGCCCCACGGGATGTCCACGCCGTCCAGGACCAGATCATGCCGGTGCAGGGCCGTGCCGGCCACGGCAACAAAAAGAGCTGCCGGCACAGCGGCGGCAATGCCGCCTGCCGTACCGGCAGCTCTCTTAGTCACGTTGCAGCCGAAGCCCGGAGACCGGGATCAGACCTTGGCGCGGGCGCGGTTGGCCTTGGCACGCTCGTTGGTGTCCAGGATGACCTTACGGATGCGGATTGAATCCGGGGTAACTTCAACGCACTCGTCTTCGCGGGCGAATTCGAGGGACTCTTCGAGGGTCAGGTCGCGCGGCGGCGTCAGGTTCTCGAAGGTGTCCGAGGAAGCTGCACGCATGTTGGTGAGCTTCTTTTCCTTCGTGATGTTGACGTCCATGTCGTCGGCGCGGGAGTTCTCGCCCACGATCATGCCTTCGTAAACCTCGGAGGTGGGCTTGACGAAGAAGGAGCCACGTTCCTGCAGGTTGATCATTGCGAACGGCGTAACAACACCGGCGCGGTCGGCGATCATCGAACCGTTGGTGCGGTACTCGATCGGGCCGGCCCACGGCTCGTAGCCTTCGGAGATGGACGCGGCGATGCCGGCGCCGCGGGTGTCCGTGAGGAACTTGGTGCGGAACCCGATCAGGCCACGGGCCGGAACGATGAACTCCATGCGGCACCAGCCGGTGCCGTGGTTGGCCATGTTGGTCATGCGGCCCTTGCGGGCGGCCATCAGCTGGGTGACGGCGCCGAGGTACTCTTCGGGCACGTCGATGGTCATGTGTTCCATCGGCTCGTGAACCTTGCCGTCGACGGTCCGGGTGACGACCTGCGGCTTGCCGACGGTCAGTTCGAAGCCTTCACGACGCATCTGCTCGACCAGGATGGCCAGTGCAAGCTCGCCACGGCCCTGGACTTCCCAAGCGTCGGGACGCTCGGTGGGGAGAACCTTGATGGAGACGTTACCGATCAGTTCCTTGTCGAGGCGGTCCTTGACCTGGCGGGCCGTGACCTTCGCGCCCTTGACCTTGCCGGCCAGCGGCGAGGTGTTGATACCGATGGTCATGGAGATCGCCGGATCGTCCACGGTGATCAGCGGCAGCGGCTGCGGGTTCTCGGCGTCGGTCAGGGTCTCACCGATGGTGATTTCCTCGATACCGGCGACGGCGACAATCTCGCCCGGGCCAGCGGACTCGGCCGGGACGCGGTCGAGGGCCTTGGTGGCGAGCAGTTCGGTGATCTTGACGTTCTTGAGCTCACCGTTGGCCCGTGCCCAGGCAACGGTCTGGCCCTTGCGCAGGGTGCCGTTGTAGATGCGCAGCAGGGCCAGGCGGCCAAGGAACGGGGAGGCATCCAGGTTGGTGACGTGCGCCTGCAGGACACCTTCCGGGTTGTAGGTGGGAGCCGGGATGTGCTCGATGATGGTCTTGAAGAGCGGCTCGAGGTCCTCGTTCTCCGGGGCGGTGCCGTCGGCTGGCTGCTCCAGGGAGGCGCGGCCGACCTTGGCGGCGGCGTAGACAACGGGAACTTCGAGGATCTTGTCCAGGTCAAGGTCCGGAACTTCGTCGGCGAGGTCAGAAGCCAGGCCCAGGAGCAGGTCCATGGACTCGTGGACAACTTCTTCGATCCGCGCGTCGGGGCGGTCGGTCTTGTTGACCAGCAGGATCACCGGCAGGTGCGCGGCGAGGGCCTTGCGCAGCACGAAGCGGGTCTGGGGCAGCGGGCCCTCAGAAGCATCGACGAGGAGGACGACGCCGTCGACCATGGACAGGCCGCGCTCGACCTCGCCGCCGAAGTCGGCGTGGCCGGGGGTGTCGATGACGTTGATGGTGATGGTCTCACCCTTGGAGGACGGTCCGTTGTAGGCCACCGTGGTGTTCTTGGCCAGGATGGTAATGCCCTTTTCGCGTTCCAGGTCACCGGAGTCCATGACGCGGTCTTCGAGGTGGTTGTGCTCGGCAAAAGAGTTGGTCTGCTTGAGCATGGCGTCGACCAGCGTGGTCTTGCCGTGGTCAACGTGGGCCACGATCGCGACGTTGCGCAGGTCACTGCGCGATGCAGTGGCTACCGCGGTGTTGGTGGTGGTTTCAGACATGCGTTATTGCTCGATTCAGTGGTGAAGTCAGCTGTGGTATCGCGACATTTCCAACCGGAACGCACGACGGATGAGTCCCTTTGACACAGGGCACCTTCTACCATTCTAAACGCTAGGTCATTTATTGGCCTAAAAATGCGAACCCGCTGCTGGCCGCGCACCGTCGCCGGAGCAGGACGGGCGCACGGAAGTGGTTTGTTACCTGTGAGTAAAATCACTGGATTTTCCGGCGCCGATGCACCATCATTGCTCTGATAGCAGCAAGCAAGCCCGGAGACATTCATGCGAAACGCCTCGGCTCTGTCCAGCTTTGTCGCAACGATGATCGCCGTAGGCGTAGTTCTTGGCGGCTGCGGGACGGCCTCTTTTTCACCTGCGGACAACGCAGGCTCTTCCAATGTGGGCTCTTCCGACGGCGGATACTCTGACGCGGGCTCTGCGGGGGCGCCGCTGGCCGCCAGCCAGGCCGGAGCGGCCAACGGCGCCGGCGTGCCGGTCGCGGCGGGGTCCGCGACGAAGACGCGCATCGGGTCCACCATCGACCCCGCCGATCTGCCGGGCGGCTCGATCTACCGCAATCCCGCCAACGGCCGCAACGAGATCATCGTCAAGGACACCAGCAATGTCGCCGTGCTCATTGGCGACTCACAGTCGGAACCGTCCTACGGCTGGCCCCGGCAGGGTCTGGCCGCGGCCGGGTACAAAGTCTTCTTCTGCGGCCGGGGCGGCACCGGCTACGTGGCCTCAAACGGCCAAACCGGCAACTACATCGATGCGCTCCAGCGCGGCGACTGGAAACTCCCCTACGGCACCCCTCCCCTCGTGGTGATCGAAGGCGGCGGGAACGACGCCGCACGCGGGGCCTCGAACGAGCAGATTGTCGCCAACGCCGAGCGGCTGATCGCCAGCATCCAGCAGCGCTATCCCGCGGCCCGGGTGATCATGGTCGGAACGCTCGCGCGCGGTGCCCACTACGGCGGTGGACGCCGGTCCGAAGTAGACGCGCTTCTGGGCAACGTGGCGGACCGGCACGGGCTGACGTTCGTCAGCGCGGGCGACTGGCTCACCAAGTACAACCTCACGGGTTCAATGGCGGACGGGGTTCACCTGAACCGGCAGGGCCACGCTGCCCTGGGCGCCGTTTTCGGCCAGCGGCTGGAGTCATTGGGGCTTGACTACGCTGACCCTGGCATGCTCGCCGGTTTGTCCCGCTAGCGCCGGACAGGCCCCGCACACCAAACGAAGCAAAGCAAAGCAAAGCGAAGCAAAGGAGCCGGTGTCCGCCCCAACGGGCGGACACCGGCTCCTGTGCTGCTAACGGCGGACTTGTTCAAGCCCTAGGGAAAGCGGCCGCTCAGGCCACTTCCACTTCCGGCGGCAGCATGAGGCCGGCGCCGGGGATGGCGTTGAGCAGCGCGCGGGTGTAGTCCTGCTGCGGCGACTCGAAGACTTCATCCGTTGAGCCCGTCTCCACCAGTTTGCCCCTCTCCATGACACACACGTGGTCCGCGATCTGCCGGACCACCGCGAGGTCGTGGGTGATGAACAGGTAGGTCAGGCCGAGCCGGGACTGCAGTTCGGCGAGCAGGTTCAGCACCTGCGCCTGCACCAGCACATCCAGTGCCGAGACTGCCTCGTCGCAGATGATCACTTCGGGGTCCAGGGCCAGGGCGCGGGCGATCGCGACACGCTGGCGCTGGCCGCCGGAGAGCTCATTGGGGTACCGCTGCATGGTGGACTGCGGCAGCGCCACTTGGTCCAGCAGTTCCCGGACCTTCTTCTCGCGGCTCGCCTTGTCCCCGATCTTGTGGGTCCGCAGCGGCTCCTCGATGGTCCTGAAGATGTTGTACATCGGGTCCAGCGAACCGTACGGATCCTGGAAGATCGGCTGCACCCGGCGCCGGAAGGCGAAGAGATCCTTGCTGTTCAGCGTGGAGGTGTCCACGCCGTCGAAGATGATCTTGCCGGAGGTCGGCGCCAGAAGGTTCAGGACCATCTGGGCCACCGTGGACTTGCCGGATCCCGACTCCCCCACGATCGCCGTCGTAGTTCCCCGCTTGACGCTGAAGGAGACGTCGTCGACGGCGGTGAAGTCCGTGGACTTGCCCAGGCCCGAGCGGAGCTTGAAGACCTTCCGCAGGTTCTGGATCTGCAGGACCTCGTCAGTCTTGGAGGGTTCAACCACCCCGGTCTCGCTCGGGGCGAGCATGTCGTCGGTCTCCACGCCCAGTTCCTTGGCGGCCTGGATGCGCCGGGACGCCAGGGACGGCGCCGAGGCGACCAGCCGCTGGGTGTACGGGTGCTGCGGGTTCTGCAGCAGCTCCAGCGAGGGGCCGGATTCGACGACCTGGCCGCGGTACATGACTACCACCTGGTCGGCGCGCTCGGCGGCGAGGCCGAGGTCGTGCGTAATCAGAAGCACCGCGGTACCCAGTTCCGTGGTCATCTTGTCCAGGTGATCGAGGATCTGGCGCTGCACGGTGACGTCGAGCGCCGACGTCGGCTCGTCCGCGATAAGCAGGCGCGGCTGGCAGGAGAGCCCGATTGCGATCAGCGCGCGCTGGCGCATGCCGCCGGAGAACTCGTGCGGGTACTGCTTGGCGCGGCTCGCGGCGTCCGGCAGCCCGGCCTGGGACAGAACCTTTGCGACGTCGTCGGGGCCGCTGGGCAGGCCGTTGGCCTTCAATGTCTCGCGGACCTGGTCGCCGATCTTCCACACCGGGTTGAGGTTGGACATCGGGTCCTGCGGGACCATGCCGATGCTGTTGCCGCGGAGTTCGATCATCCGCTTTTCACTGGCGTTGGAGATGTCGTCGCCATCGAACAGGATCTGGCCTGCGGAGACGCGCCCGTTGCCCGGGAGCAGGCCGATGGCGGCCAGCGCGGTGGTGGACTTGCCGGAACCCGACTCGCCCACAATCGCGACGGTTTCGCCCGGCATGATGGTGAGGTGGGCGTTGCGGACGGCATTGACCTCGCCGTTGCTGGTGGTGAACCCGATGGCCAGGTCCTTGATTTCAAGCAGCGGCCGCTCAGTGGCGTCTTCAGCTTCCCGGATTTCAACAGAGGCGCTCATGGTGTCCCCTTTCATCGCTTGCGGGCTTTGGGATCGAGCGCATCGCGCAGGGCATCGCCCAACATGATGAAGCTCAGGACGGTGATGGACAGCGCGATTGCCGGGTAGATCAGCGGCATCGGATTGGACCGGAGCGAGGCCTTCGCGGCGTCGATGTCGTTGCCCCAGGACATGACGCTGGAAGGCAGCCCGATGCCGAGGAATGACAATGTGGATTCGGCCACGATGAACGTGCCCAGGGAGATGGTGGCCACGACGATGATCGGAGCCAGCGAGTTCGGCAGGACGTGGCGCATAAGGGCACCAAACTTCGAGACGCCGAGGGACCGGGCGGCCGTGACGAAGTCGGCGTTGCGGACCTCGATGACGGCGCCACGAGTGATGCGCGCGATTTGGGGCCAGCCGAAGATCACCAGGATGAGCACCAGCGTCCCGACCGTCTTGTTGGCACGGAACATCGGCAGCTGCATGAGCACGATCGCGCCCAGGATCAGGGGCAGGGCGAAGAAGATGTCGTTGATGCGGGCCAGGACGGAATCGATCCAGCCGCCATAGTAGCCGGCAACGGCACCCATGATGCCACCAATCAGCAGCACTCCAATGGTGGTCAAGAGGCCGACCGTCACCGAGGAGCGGGTGCCGAAGATGACGCGGGCGTAGACGTCGCAGCCCAGCTGGGTGAAGCCCAGGGGATGGCCCGCGGCGGGGCCGGCGTCGGAGTTGGCCAGCTGGCATGACTCGGACGTCGGGTCGATCGGCGAGAAGAGCCCCGGGAAGAGCGAGACCGCCACGACCACCAGGATCAGGAACGCGGAGATGATGAAGAGCGGCTGCTTGCGCAGGTTCTTCCAGGCCTCACCCCAAAGGCTCAGCGGTGCGGCTTCGTCCTTGACCCGGTCCGTCACTTGGAGCGGGGTCTCGGAGACATCGGCCACGAAGTGCTCGGTCCGGCGGCCCGGACGGGCGGCAACGGCGTGACGCGCGGTGGTGGTGTTATCAGGAGTCATAACGGATCCTCGGGTCAAGCCAGCCGTAAAGCAGGTCAACGAGCAGGTTGGACAGGCAGTAGATCAGCACCAGGACGGTGACGATCGAGACCACAGTGGGCCCTTCACCGGAGAGCACGGCCCGGTAGAGCCGGTTGCCTACGCCCGGAACGTTGAAGATTCCTTCCGTGACGATTGCCCCGCCCATCAGGGCGCCGAGGTCGGCGCCGAGGAAGGTGATGACGGGAATCAGGGAGTTGCGCAGGATGTGGACGCGGACCACCTGGAACCGGGAGAGGCCCTTGGCGGTGGCGGTGCGCACGTAGTCGGCGTTCATGTTTTCAATGACGGACGTGCGGGTCAGGCGAAGGACATAGGCGAAGGATCCCAGTCCCAGCACGATCGCCGGCAGGATGAGGTCCGGGACGGTCGCGGCTGAACTGACGGTCGGTTTGGCCCAGCCCAGCTGGACACCGATGGTGAACTGCAGCAGGAAGCCGAGGACGAAGATCGGGATGCCGATCACGACCAAGGAAAAAATCAGGACCGTGGCGTCAAAGAACTTGCCCTTGCGCAGGCCTGCGATGAGGCCGAAGATGATGCCGAAAAATGCCTCGAAGATCAGCGCCATGATGGCCAGCCGGGCCGTGACGGGGAAGACCTCGCCGAGCACGGTCGCGATGGGTCGCCCGGAGAAGTCCTGGCCGAGGTCCAGCGTGAAGATGCTCTTGAGGTAGAGCAGGTATTGGATCCAGAACGGCTGGTCCAAGTGGTACTGCGCCCGCAGGTTGGCGGCAACGGCCGCGTTGACCGGCTTGTCGCCGAACAGTGCCGCGATGGGGTCGCCGGGGAGGCTGAAGACCAGGTAGTAGACCAGCAGTGTTGCGCCCAGGAAGACGGGAATCAGTTGCAGGAAACGCTTGAGGATGTAGGTCGACATCAGCGAGTCACACCCTCGTTGGCAGGCATCCTGTCCAGGGATGCGGCGGAGTTGTTCATCAAAGAACCTTTTCAGTATGGATGCAGGCCGGCGCCGGTTCACTCACGGCGGCAGGGCTGCGAAAAGTTCGCCCGAAGACCCGGGCTTCAAGAAAAATAAAAGGGAGGAGAAACACGACGACGGCGGAGGCCCCAGTAAGGGCGGCCCCCGCCGTCGTTTTGTTGTTACTTACCGGTTACGTTGTAGTACAGCGGGACGCCGTCCCAGCCGTAGTCAACGTTGCTGACCTTGTCGCTCCAGCCGCCCTGGGCAACCTGGTACCACAGGGGGATGGCCGGCAGGTCCTGGAGGAGGATCTCCTGGGCCTTGTTCATGGCCTTGTTGCCGTCGCTGACCGACGAGGCGTTCAAGCCGTCGGAGACGGCCTTGTCGAACGTCGGGTTGGCGTAGCCAGCGTCGTTCGAACCGGCACCGGTCTTGTAGATCGGGCCGAGGAAGTTGTACAGCGACGGGTAGTCTGCCTGCCAGCCGGCACGGATGGAGCCGGTGAGGGTCTTGGCGGTGGCGTCGTTGCGGGCTTCCTTGAAGGTGGCGTACGGCTTGCCTTCAACCTTGATGCCGAGCGTGTTCTTGAGCTGGTTGACCACTGCCTCAACCCAGGCCTTGTGTCCGCCCTTGTCGGCGTTGTAGGCAATGGTGAAGGTCTCGTTGGAGTCCCACTTCTTGATCGCGTCGGCCTTGGCCCAGGCTTCCTTGGCCTTAGTGGCGTCGAACTTCAGGTTGTCGGCACCGGGGATGGAGTCGCTGTAGCCGTCAAGCACGGGGGCCGTGAAGTCCTTAGCAGGCTGGCGTGCGCCGTTGAAGATCACCTTGGTGATCTCGTCGCGGTTGATCGCCATGGAGATCGCCTGGCGACGGAGCTTGCCGGCCTCGCCGCTCCATTCCGGCAGGTATTCCGGGATGGCGATGGTCTGGTTGCCTGCGTACGGCTTGTTGATGGTGCGGTCGCCGAGGTCAGACTTGAAGTTCTTCAGAGCGCTGGTCGGGATGGTCTGCAGGATGTCCAGGTTGTTGGACATCAGGTCCTGGTAGGCAGAGTCGTCGTTCTGGTAGATCTTGAAGGTAACGCCGGCGTTCTTGGCCTTGCGCGGGCCACTGTAGTCCGGGTTCGGAACGAGCTGGATCTGCACGTTGTGCTGCCAGCCGCCGTCTGCAAGCTTGTACGGGCCGTTGCCGACCGGCTTCTCGCCGAAGCCCTTCGGGTCCTTCAGCGCGCCGGAGGGAACCGGAACAAACGCGGTGTAGCCGAGGCGAAGCGGCCAGTCAGATTCCGGCTGCTTCAGTTCAACGGTGAACGTGTGATCGTCAACCACCTTCAGGCCGGACATGGTCTCGACGGTGGAGCCTTCTTTGCTGGCTTCGTCGTAGCCCTTGATGCTCTCGAAGAAGCCACCGCTGAGCTGGGCGTTCTTGGCTGCGGCGCCGAAGTTCCAGGAATCGACGAAGGTCTTGGCCGTGATGGCCTCGCCGTTCGTAAACTTCTGGTCCTTCTTGACCTTGATGGTGAAGTGCTGGCCGTCCTTGCCCTCGATGGACTCGGCGAGTTCGTTGACTGCCTTGCCGCTGGGGTCGTAGCTGACGAGGCCCGCGAAGATCATGTCGATGACCTTGCCGCCGCCAACTTCGTTGGTGTCGGCCGGCATGAGGGGACGCTGGGGTTCGGAGCCATCGGCGAGGATCACTTTGCTGGTGTCTCCGCCGGTACTGCCGCTACCGTTTGCAGCGCCGCTGGCACCGCATCCGGTCAGGGCGAGGGCGGCGATAGCCACCATGCCCAGTGCTTTGGAAGTGCGCGAAAAACGCATTCCGCCTCCTATGAGTTGTGGGAGTTCGTGAGGGAAAAACTTATGCTTCCCCGTAAGCAGGCACAGGGGTATCCCCTGTGACGTGCTTCATATGGAAGTAGCCTAGCCCTTAACTGTCCAAATGTTGGAACTCCGTTGCCAAACCGTGATCCGACAATCTCATGACGATTAACGTCAAGCGCGATGTATTTCAAGTCACACGCTACCGGCTGGTATTATTCGCCCGCCCTGTGACCCGAGTTACCCGCGGCTAACTGGAATCCGGCGGCTCTTCGCCCTGTTCTAACCCTCCGGGCAGAGCTCAGCTGGCCCCGGCCAGCAGCTGCGCGCGCAGTTCGCGACGCTCGCGTTGCTTGTCCGGATCCGGCAGCGGAACCGCCGCCAGGAGCCGCTGGGTGTAGGGCTCCTGGGGGTTGCGGAGGATCTGGTCCCGGGTCCCCTGCTCCACGATCCTGCCGCGCTGCATGACGCAGATCCGGTCGGCGAGCACGTCCACCACCGCGAGGTCATGGGTGACGAAGAGGCAGGCGAACCCCAGTTCCTTCTGCAGGTTCTGGAAGAGATCGAGCACCTTGGCCTGGACGGAAACGTCAAGGGCGGACGTGGGCTCGTCGGCGACCATCAGCTTCGGCTTGAGCGAGAGGGCACGCGCGATCCCCACGCGCTGCTTCTGCCCGCCGGAGAGTTCGTGCGGGTAGCGGTTGCGGTAGTCCCGCGGCAGCTCGACCTGGTCCAGGAGCGCCTCGATCCGATGCTGCAGCTCGGCGCCCTTCGCGACACCTGAGAGAAACATCGGCTCGCCGATGCTTTCGCCGATGGGCAGCCGGGGGTTCAGGGACGAGGACGGGTCCTGGAACACCATGCCGACATGCCGGCGCATCTCGTGCAGCTGGCGGCCGTTCCTCTTGGCGGCGGAAATGTCCTGCCCCACGACCCGCATGATGCCCGCCGCTACCGGCAGGAGGCCGACGGCTGCCCGGCCGATGGTGGTCTTGCCGGAACCCGACTCGCCGACGAGGCCGACCACCTGTCCGGGATAGATGACCAGGTTGGCCCCTTCCACGGCACGGAAGGCCGGGACCCGGCCCTGCTTCGGGTACTCGATGGCGACATTGCTGAGCTCCAGGACCGGCTCGCCCTTCGGCTTGGCCGCCTCGGCCGCGGCCAGGGCGGCGGCATTTTCGCGCTCCCGCCGGATCAGCTCGCCTTCCGGAATGGAGAGGATCTCGACGTGTGTCGCGGCGGCGAGAGCGGCGGTGACGTCCACGTCCCCCGCCGAATCCGCGCCACCCTGGCCCAGGTGAGGGACCGCGGCCAGCAGCGCCTGGGTGTATTCGTGCTGCGGGTTGTGGAAGATCTGCGCGGCCGTCCCGGTCTCCACGATGAGGCCCTTGCGCATGACGGCGATCCGGTCGGCGAGGTCGGCCACCACTCCCATGTCGTGGGTGATGAGGACAATGGCACTGTCCAGTTTGTTCCGCAGGTTGCGCATGAGGTCAAGGATTTCGGCCTGGACGGTCACGTCGAGGGCCGTGGTCGGCTCATCGGCAATGAGCAGCTTCGGGTCGCAGGATAGCGACTGCGCGATCATGGCGCGCTGACGCTGGCCGCCCGAAAGCTGGTGCGGGTAAGACCGGAAGGCCTTCTCCGGATCGGGCAGTTCGACAAGGTCCAGCATGCGCAAGGCCCGGAGTCGGGCTTCTTCCGGGGATACCTCATTGTGCAGACGCACAGTTTCCACGATTTGCGCCCCCACAGTGTAGACCGGGTTCAAGGCCGTCATCGGCTCCTGGAAGATCACCGCGACGTCCTTGCCGCGCACTGCACGGATATTGGCCTCATTGCTCCCCAGCAACTCACGGCCGGCGAGCTTGACACTTCCACTCACGCGGCTGTTACTTGGTAGCAGGCCCAGCAGCGCCATTGAACTGGCGCTCTTTCCGGACCCGGACTCCCCCACGATGGCGAGGACTTCGCCGGCCCGGACCTCGTAGTTCAGGCCGATCGCGGCCGGGACCCATTTTTTGTCAACGCCGAAATCCACGCTGAGGTCCCGGACCTCCAGGACGGTTTCGCCTTTGCCAGGCACGGGTGACGCCGGCGGATCGAGGGTGATGAAGTCAGTCATGATGGGCTATCCTTCCGCCCGGGCCGCCGGTGCACCGGGGATTAGTGCTGCGGCTCGGAATACTGAATTATTGGGGGCATGAGCTCTGCGCACGCCGGAAATGTTGAAGTCTTCAAAGCACGAACCAACAAATGGTTCGCGTGGCTGTCCTGGGCGGTGGCCGCGTTCGGTGTCGTTGTCTCGGTGGTCATGGCAGGTCCGGGGGCGCTGGGGGGCATCGCCCCGCTGGCCTTCATCGCCTTCATGGGCTGGCAACTGTTCTGGATGCCGTCCGTTGTGGTCCATGACGCCGGCGTCACCCTGGAAAATCCGTTCCGCTCGGTTGAGGTGCCGTGGGCCGCGCTGGTGCACGTCGATACCCGCTTTGCACTGACGCTGGTCACCGCCGAGAAGAGCTACACGTCCTGGGCCGCGCCCGCCCCCGGCATCTGGGGCGGCCGCCACGCCCGCCCGGAAGACCTCCACGGCCTGCCGGCAACCACCTACGGCCCCGGCAAGTCGGTCCGTCCGGGCGACCTGAGGAGCACAGACTCCGGCCAGGCTGCCATGCTGGTGCGGGCCCGGTGGCATGAACTGGTGGAAGGCGGGCAGCTCGCCGCTGGCGAGGCCTCCAGCACCGCCGCAACCGTCACCGTCCGCTGGGTGGCGATTGGCGCCGTCGTACTGCTCCTGGCGGCCAGCTACCTGGCCGTAAGCGCCGGCTAGCCCGGTCCTGCAGGGGGCCGGCATCTACTGGCCCCGTGTTCCGTCAACCGGTCCGTCGTGCCCGGGTCCCTCGGGCCGGAATCCCTCTTGCTCGGGCGCGTCGACGCCGGTGACAGCGCTGGCCTGTACTGCGGGACCGCCGTGTTCCTTCGCCTTCTTGGCATTGAACTTCTTCTGCCGCGGGTCAAAGGCGTCCCGCAGGCCGTCGCCGATGAAGTTGATGCTGAGGCAGATGAGCACGATGAACATGCCCGGGAACCAGAAGAGCCAGGGCCGGGTGGCGAAGGCCTGCTGGTTCTGCGAGATGAGCAGGCCCAGGGATGTGTCCGGGGCCTTGACGCCGACGCCCAGGTAGCTCAGTGCCGTTTCGGTGAGGATCGCGGCAGACATTGTCAGGGTCACGTTCACGATCAGGACGCCGACGGCGTTGGGCAGGATGTGCTTGAAGATGATCCTGGCGTTGCTGGCACCCGAAATCCGGGCCGCATCCACGAACTCGCGTTCGCGCAGTGACAGGAATTCACCGCGCATCAGGCGGGCCAGGGCGACCCAGCTGATCAGGCCCAGGAAGATTCCGAGGGCCAGGACGCCGTTGGTGGAAGTGAACGAGGCGAACCAGCTTCCCTGGTCCCGGCGGCCGGCGAGCTGTGCCATGACGGCGGCCAGCAGTAGGGCGGGAATGATGATGATGACGTCGGTCACGCGCATCAGGATGGCCTCGGCCCAGCCCCGGAAGTAGCCGGAGATGGCGCCGACCACCACACCGATCAGGCCGGCGATGAGGCCGATCACGATCATGATGGTGATGGACTGCTGCGCGCCGCGCATGGTCATGGCGAAGAGGTCGCGGCCGATCCGGTCCTGGCCGAACGGATGTTCGCCCCAGGCCAACGGCCACAGCGAGGACGTCGGTGCGCCGTCGTTGACCAGCGGGGAGACTTGCTCGTGCGTGTACTTCCACCAGCCCGGGATACCCAGGTAGCCCACGGAGGTGAAGGCAACGACAAAGATGAGGGCGAACACCACGAGGCCGACGATGGCGCCGGAGTGCCCGAGGAACCGCTTCCGGACGATCTGGCCCTGACTCAGGCCCTTGGCCTCGAGGACCGGCTCAATGCCGGCCGCGGCTGAAATCCGCGAGGCTGCATCTTCGGCCATGATTACTTCCTGCTGACTTGGCTGGCTCATGATTTTACCCTTACGCGCGGATCCAGTGCGGAGTAGGCCAGGTCCGCAATGAGGTTGAAGACCATGGCCGTGATGGCGACGCAGATGAAGACGCCCATGACCGGGTTGGGATCGACGTGCGCGATCCCGTCCAGGAACAGGAAGCCCATGCCGCGGACCGAGAAGACGGTTTCGGTAATGACGGCACCGCCGATCAGTGCTCCGATGTCGAAGGCGACGATCGTGGCGATGGGGATCAGGGCGTTACGGAAGGCGTGGCGCATGACTACGGTGCGCTCGCTCAGGCCCTTGGCCCGGGCCGTGCGGATGTAGTCCATGTTCATGATTTCCAGCATCGAGGAGCGGGTGAACCGAGTGTAGCTGGCCAGCGAAATGAGGATCAGGGCCAGGGTGGGCAGGATCAGGTGGGTGAATGAGTCAAGGCTCAGGACCCAGAAGTCACCCTGGATGTTCGGTGTAGTGGCACCGATGGTGGCGATAGGGCGGCCCCGCACGCGGCTGTTATTGAAGTAAGTGGGCCATGCCTGCATGTAGCGGTCCAGCAGGATCAGGAAGCCGACCAGGAACGAGGTGATGGCTGCTGCCCGCATGGACTGCCCGCGGTCGTAGCCTCCCACCAGATATCCGATGCCCATTCCGATCAGCACGAAGGCGATCGCCAGCAGCACGATCATCACGAACGTGGCCTCGTTGAGCAGCGGCTGAAGGAGGAAGTACAGCACGACGCCGACGCCGACGGAGATAAGTGCGGATTGCAGGGCCTTGCGGTTTTTCAGTCCGGCGGAGAGCAGGGTCACGGCGAAGGCGATGCCGACACCGGCGATGGCGATGATCACCGGGCCCAGGCCCGGGGTCTTGAACCATTCGGTGGCGGAAAAGTAGATGAGCACTGCGGTGACGAAGGCGAATGCGACGGCTCCGGCCAGCAGTCGACGCTTCATAGGCCCGCCCGCCGCGACGGCTATCAGTACGCCGGCGACGACGCCGATCCCGAGCGCCACTGTCAGCGGCACCTCGGGGTTTCGCAGGAAGTTGTTGAATCCGATGGCGCCGAATTCCTTGAGCAGGACCGCCACCCAGAAGATCGGCAGGGAGAAGAACAGGAAGGCCATGAACGTCACGCCATAGTCCAGCGTGCTGTACTGCCGCAGGGCGGTGATGATGCCCAGGGTGATGCCGATCAGGATGGCGAGCACGGTGGCCCCGGTGACTAGGGTCAGGGTCTGGATGAGCGCGTTGCCGAGGGCCTCAGTGACGGGCTGGCCGGCGATGTTTTTCCCGAGGTCGCAGGTGTTGGCGAACGGGATGACGCACTGGACCGCGCCGCCGAACCACTTGAAATACCGCAGCGGGGCGGGGGTGTCCAGCTGCAGGAGTTCGGTCCTCGCGTCCATCAGAGCTTGCTTCTGCGGCGTGGGGTTGGCGCGGAACTGTTCCAGGGGATCGCCGGACGCCGCTGTCAGGAGATACACGAAGTAGGATGCGCCGAGAAGAATGAGGGCGGCAGTCACAAGCCGCCGGAAGATGTAGGTCACCATTGGAATAGAACCTCGGAATTCGGGCCCGGGGATTGCCCGGACCGGTCGCGGAGTTTGGCCGGTTCCCGCCGATGTGGCGGCGGGACCACGGCATCGCCAGGGATGTCGCCAGAAAGGCGCCGGGACCGAAGAAGCTGTGGTCCCGACGCCTTTCCAGCAGTTTTACTTGCGGTCGCGGGCTACTTCTGCGCCCATTCCCAGAAGTTCCACCAAACGCCGGTCTGGTTCGGCATGTACTTCACACCGGTGACGCGGTCGCTGTATGCGTCCACGCCAACCGACTGGAAGAGCGGCAGGCCGTAGGCCGAGTCCCAGATCATCTTGTCGATCTGCTGGACGAGGCCGTCCTGCTTGCTCTTGTCGGTGGTGACAATCAGTTCGTCCATCAGCTTGTCCGCTGCCGGGTCGCTGAACTTGTTGAAGTTGGAGTCATTGCCGGACTTGAAGATCTGCGGGACGCCGGACACGCCGACACCGGAGTTGCTCCAGCCGAAGATGGTGGCGTCGTAGGTGCCGTCACCGAGGGCCTTGCCCCAGTCGGACTTGCCGAGGCCGCCGTCAACGATCTTGAAGCCGGCCTTGGTGGCGGACTCGCTGATCAGGGAGAAAGCATCGACACGGTTGGGGTTGTCCTTGTTGTACATGATGCGAACTGAGGGGGTGGCACCATTGAGGAGCTTCTTGGCGCCTTCGATGTCCACACCCTGGTAGGCGGAGGAACCGTTGTTCTTCGCGGAATCGGCGTACGGTGCCTGGTCCGGAACGAAGAGCTGCGAGTCAAGCGGTGCGGCCTTCGGGTCAAGCTTCTTGACGATCTTGTCGACGATGTCCGCACGCGGGACGGCCTTCATGAACGCCTCGCGGACGTTCTTGTCGGCAAACGGGCCGGAGTAGTTCAGGTCGATGTGGTCGTACGCGAGCTGGTTTCCGACGTCGACCGTCACGCCCTGGCTTTCGAGTGCCTTGAGCTGCTCTACGGTGTCAGCGGACGCCTGAGGGGCGATGATGTCGGCTTCGCCGTTCTTGAGCGCCTGGACCTGGGCGGGCGCCTCGCCGATGTAGCGGACGGTGATTTCGTCCAGGTTGGCTGTCGGACCCCAGCTGTAGTCCTTGTTCTTGACCATGGTCAGGGACTGGTCCTGGTTGACGCTCTTGACGATGAAGGGGCCGTTAGAGAGGTAGAGGCTCGGATCGGCCGGCAGGGTCTTGGTGTCAAAGCCGGTGTTCCACATGTCAGCCATGGTCTTGAGCTGGGCGTTCGCCGGCTTAGGGGCCTTGGCGTCGCCCCGGGGCATGCCCTTGAGGAGGTCGATGAACGCCTTGGTGTCTGCCAGGCCTGCCTTCTTGGCGAGGACGTGGGCCGGGATGTCGATGCCCGGGCCGCCGAGGGCGATTTCCCAGTCGGCGAAGGGCTTGGAGTACTTCAGCGTCATGCTTCGGCCGTCGTCACCGAGTTCCGGGAAGTCCGTGAGGGCAATACCGGTAGGGTCACCGGCGTAGGAGAAGTAGGACGTTCCGGTCTTCTTTTCGGCATCGGCGTCGTTGTAGTAGCCGGAGAAAGCGGCCCACTGCAGCACGAGGTCGGCCGCGGTGACGGGCGTGCCGTCTGACCACTTCACGCCGTCGTTGATGGTGTACTTGACCGTCAGCGGATTGTCGGAGACCTTTTCCATCTTGCCGAACTTCTCGTTGCGGACAACGTTGAGCTTGTTGTCGATGTAGAAGAAGCCCGAGTGGGTGGCATAGCTGATCTTTGAATTGATGTCAGTGTTGCCGTCGGCCGTGTTCGGGTTGAACGTGTTAAACGCGTTAACCTCTACCACGGTTGCCGATCCGCCTTGTTTGCCTGCTGCGGCCGCAGTGGTCGGGGTTGTCCCGCCGCTGTTGCCGGCGCAGGCGCTGAGGGCGATGGCAGCTGCTGCCGCCACGCCCACTGCTTTGGAAATACGACCCAAGCGCATTCCGCCTCCTTGTTTCTGTGGTGTGGGTGATTCCGGTGCCGAAAGCGCCGGACAGACGCCACACTCCCCCAGCGGCAGTGTGGTACGTCTCACATGGGATGAAGCGTAAACCCCGAAGGCCACTTGGAGCCACCAAAGTTGACTCACCGTAAAGTTCGTTATCGAGCTGCAACATTGGGCAGGTTCCGTGCGAGCCGCTTTACCCAAAAGCGTTGACGGAGGCGTAATAAAAGGATAAAAGAGCCGCACACAGAAAAAGCCCCGATTCGAAAATCGAGGCTCCTCCAGTTAATCGTTTATTACTTGGCAGAATTACCACACTGCCGGGCGGCGGACTCAAACATTGAAACGGAATTCAACCGCGTTCCGTCACGGAATAACGTCTGCTCATGACCACGGGTCGTTTGGAGTACCGCTCGCCCGTACCTCAGGGAGGTTTCATGTACTGCGCGCCCGTTAGGCATGGAGTAAGCGCTTGATTGGATTATGGAGCTCAGCTTGTCACGCTTGGTCGGCTTTGGAGGAATCCCGTGAGGCGCAGCCAGGATTGGACGGCAGGTCCGGCGTCGCGGACTTCCTCGCCCCGTACTGCGAGTCCTTCGCCGATGGTTGCACCCGGGCAGGATCGGGCGTAGTCCCGTTCGGTGGTGCCGAGTCCGCTCATGGCGTGGGTGGTGACGGGGTGGACCGTTTTTCCGCGGAAGTCGTGGCTCTCGGTGAAGGTCGTCATGATCATGGGGGCCCGGACGTTCCAGATGCCGCTGGCCAGCAGCACGGTGTCGTACTGGTCGATGGAGGGAAGGGGGTTGGCGATGCCCGGGCGGGCGTCGATATCTTGTTCGCGGACGTTCCGCGCGACGGTGGCGTCGTAGCTTTCCTGGTAGGGGACGGCGGCCTCGATCCGGTGCACGTCGCATCTAATGAGTCTGCTGATCTCGTCGACCAGGACCTGGGTGTTGCCGACGTCGAGGTTGGTGCGGCCGCCGTAGTAGTAGTTCTCGCCGGCACGGGAGAAGCAGGCCAGCAGAACCCGTCCGCCGTTTCCGGGGCCCGGAGCCCCCTGGGCGGAGCTGGGGACGGCTGGATTTGGAGGCATGGGCATGTTCCTTTCGTCCGGTGCGCAGGCTGATATGCCGATAGCGATCATGGCAGCGCCCAGGCCGGTGGCGGCAGAGTGCAGAACCGAGCGCCGGTCAATAGTTCTTGGATTTGTGTCCATCACGGCTCTCGGGGTCGGGGTAATGGTCAGCGTTCCTCGCTGATTCGGACGCGTTCCGGCTGCGGAGACTGCCCGTTGAGGTGACCGGTCGGTCACCCCAACGGACGGAGGGCCGGTTTAGTTGTAGCGGCGTCCGCCGAGCCAGCTGACCATGGCGGGGTCGCGGTGGTCGAAGAAGAGGCTGGCGCCGGTATCCAGTGCCGTGATCTGAGTCATGTGCTCATCGGTCAGGGTGAAACCAAAGACGTCGAGGTTCTGGGCCATGCGCTCTGGCCTGACCGATTTGGGGATGACGACGACCTCGCGCTGGATGAGCCAACGGAGCACGACCTGGGCGACGGACTTGCCGTGTGCCTCGGCGATCGCGCTGAGGACCGGATCGGTGAAGAGGTTGTTCTTTCCTTCGGCGAAGGGGCCCCAGGACTCGATCTGGACGCCGCGTTCGCGCATCAGCGCCTGATCGGCGGCGCGCTGGTGGAAGGGGTGGGTCTCAATCTGGTTGACGGCCGGGACGATTTCGTTGTGGTCGATGAGGTCGACCAGCCGGTCCGGATGGAAGTTGGAAACGCCGATCGCCCGGGCCAGGCCTTCCTTGTAAAGGTCCTGCATGCCCCGCCATTCGCTGTAATAGTCCCCGAGCGGCTGGTGAATGAGGTACAGGTCCAGGTAGTCCAGTCCGAGCCGGTGGAGGGAGTTTTCGAAGGAGCGCTTCGTGTCGTCCTGGACGCTGCCGGTGGGGGCGTGCTGGATCCAGAGCTTGGTGGTGACGAACAGTTCTTCGCGGGCGATTCCGCTGGCCTTGATCGCGGCACCGACGGCTTCCTCATTGCCATAGGAGGCTGCGGTGTCCAGGTGCCGGTACCCGGCTGCGAGGGCGGCCTCGACTGCGGTCTGGGTCTCGTCGTCGGGGATCTGGAAGACGCCGAAGCCGAGGATCGGCATCTGGACGCCGTTGTTAAGGGTCACGTTCTTCATTTGGGTTCCTTTGGTCGCGGTCTTGTTAGTGGTTGGTCTGCGGACGGGGTCGTGGGGGCCTGCTCTGGCACCGCCCTTAGTGTTGTGGCTGCTTTGCGTGCCTTAGTGGCAGGGACGCCGCGACGAAGATGAGGAGAACGACGGCGGTGATGCCGAAGCCGAAGCGGAGTCCGGTCATGAAGTCGTTCCCGGCGAGCAGGGCGCCGTAGATGGCGACGCCGAGGGAACCGCCGACCTGCCGGGCGGTGTTGATGACGCCGCTGGCGGTCCCCGCGTTCTGCGCCGGCACGTGGTCCATGACGAGAGCGATGATCGGGGGCACGGTGAAAGATCCGCCGAGCCCGACGGGGACCATGACGAGCGCCACGAGCAGGGTCGGCGCGTCGGCGGGGAGCAACCACAGACCGGCCAGGCCCAGGACCATGAGCAGTTGGCCCGCGGTGGTCATGGCCAGATTCCCGAACCTGGCCATCAGCCGGGCCGTGAGCGGGTTGAGGAGGGCGACGAGGCCGGTCATTGGCAGGAACAGCAGCCCGGTCTCCAGTGCGGTGGCACCGCGTTGCTGCTGGAAGTAGAGGCTTTGGAGGAATACGACGCCGTAGAAGGCTGCCATCGTGACCAGGGCTACGGCCAAGGCAGTGGAGACCGTGCGGGAACGGAACAGCCCCAGCGGGACCATGGGATGCCGTCCCCGTGCCTGCGCCAGCACGAAGGCGGCCGCCGAGGCCGCGCACGCGGCGAACAGGGCAAGGATCACGGGGTTCCCATAGCCCAGCTGCGCGCCTTCGATGATGCCGTACGTCAGGCTGGCCAGCGCCAGCACGGCAGTGATCTGCCCGAGCCAATCAAAAGGCGTTGGCCGCCGAGGCGACGGAACGACGCGGGCGAGCACCATGAGTGCTGCCGCACCGACCGGTAGATTGACGAAGAAGATCAGCCGCCAGTCGAGCTGGGTGAGGACACCGCCGAGCACCGGACCTGCTGCCGCGGCGATGGAGCCGCCCAGGCCCCAGTAAACGATGGCCCGGCCGCGCGCTGTTGCGTCGTGGTAGGCCTCCCGGATGAGCGCAAGGGAGCTGGGGGTGATCATCGCCGCGCCGATGCCCTGCAGGATGCGGCCGGCGATAAGTACCGGGAGATTCGGGCTGACCCCGCATGCCAGCGACGCAACGGTGAACAGGATCATGCCGAGTCCATAGGCGCGGCGGGCCCCAACCCGGTCCGAGAAGGTCCCGGAGAAGAGTTGCAGGGCCGAGAACATCAGGGTGTAGCCGGTGACGATCCATTGCAGGCCGGACAGGCCGCCTCCGAGGTCATTGCGGATCTGCGGCAGGGCGACGTTGACGATCTGGGCATCCAGGGCAACGACGAAGAACCCGAGCATGGCGACTATGAGCGACGCGCGGGGCCGGGTCACGGTTGTAGAAGGGGTAAGCGTGGATACAGACATGGTGTCCTTGCAGGATGGGAAACTGGTCTCATTCAAGAAAACCAGTCACTTCCTGCGCGCGGGAGTGCCTGCCGTGCGGTGTACTGGCAGTTCCTGTTAGCCCGGGCCGGGGCGTCGTAGCGTAGAGCTCATGGACAACAGTAAAGACGTCCGCGAGTTCCTCACGAGCCGGCGGTCACGCATCACTCCCGCCCAAGCCGGGCTGCCCGCCTACGGCGGGACCAGGAGGGTGGCCGGCCTCAAACGCGAGGAAGTGGCCATGCTCACCGGCGTCAGCACCGAATACTACGCCCGGCTCGAACGCGGCAACCTGCGGGGAGCCTCCGAGAGCGTCCTCGAGTCCCTCGCCGCAGCTCTTCAGCTCGATGAGGCCGAACGCGCTCACCTGCTCGACCTCGCCAGGGCGGCCGCGCCATCGCGGGAATCAGGAAAGCGCCGAGTCCGGTCGGAAGTCCGGCCCAGCGTGGGGCGGATCCTGGCAGGAATGACCGGCACCCCCGCCTACGTCCGCACTTCACGCATGGACATCGTGGCCGCCAACAGCCTTTGCTTCGCCCTCTACGACGGGATCCTCGGCCCCGACACCCTGCCGCTGAACCTCGCACGGTTCATGTTCCTCGACCCGCGCGCCCGGGACTTCTTCCTCGAATGGAACACCCTTGCAGATGACCTCGCCGCCGCAATGCGAACTGAAGCAGGGCGCAATCCGCGCGACAGGGCCCTGAACAGCCTCATCGGTGACCTCGCCACCGGAAGCACGGAGTTCTCGACACGCTGGGCCCGGCACAACGTCCGCTTCCACCGCTCCGCCCGCAAGACACTGCACAACCCGCTCATCGGAGACATCGAACTCACCGGAGATTCCCTCGAACTCCCCGGCGAGGGCCTGACGCTCATCGCATACACCGCGGAACCGGGAAGCCAGGCCCAACAACAACTCGACTTCCTCACCAGCTGGAGTGCAGCCGGAAAACATTGGGCCGAACCAACTTCAGCCAACGCGACCGCAACGAGCACGCCACCCAAAAGCGACTGACCTGGAGGGTCAATAACGGTGCGAAAAACCGCCCGCTATAGCTCTGCGAGACCCTGGTTCCCGTGATTTCATAAGGCCGCTGTTAGGACCGCAGTACTCCCTCCTCAAGCAGCTTTCTGCCGGAAGAGGGGGTACTTAAGTCATGCGGTTCTAGACGTTGAAGCGGAACTCAATTAAACATTGAATCTAACTTCAACCACGTTCCGTCACGGAAGAACCTCTGCCTCCCTCACGACACACTCGAGAGAGGACGTTGACGTTGCGAACTTCGACAAGCCGGATTCGTCTCGGGAACATCCGGCGGGCGGGTCTAGCACGGCGAGGCAGATCTGATATGTAGTTCGCGTCTGTCAAGGGCGTGGGGAAGCGGTCCCGGGCTGGGTTGTCCGGGACCGCTTCCTTTTTGGGTGGCCGGGAGGCGTTCGGTTCGTGGTCAGCGTGTCGTTGGCGACGGCGCGGTCAGACTGATATGCGCGGGTTGGTTACCGCAGGACGAGGTGTTCGGCTGGAGATTACCGCTGGTCTAGGAATGTCGGGCGTGGCCGTTGCGGGTTGCCCATAGATCAATCGCGGGTTTACTCCACGCGCTGCAAGAAACCACTCACCAGTTGCGTCCCGGCGGTTTTCCGTGGCCCGGTCGGGGGCACCGGAAGTCAGTTACG
>NZ_FNGC01000008.1 GCF_900102785.1 Arthrobacter sp. ok362 | reverse complement strand
GCCGCCGGTCCGGCGGATCATCTACACGACCAACGCCATCGAGTCGCTGAACTACCAGCTGCGCAAGGTCACCAAGAACCGCGGACACTTCCCGAACGACCAGGCCGCCGTGAAGCTGCTCTGGCTGGCCATCTGCAACATCGAGGACAAACGCGCCAAAGAACGGGCGAAGGTGGACAGCAAAACCCGTGCCAACCGCTCGAAGTCGTTCCACAAACTCATCGAAGGCACGACCACCCAAGGATGGACCGACGCCCTCGGCATCCTGGTCCTGAACTACCCCGACCGGCTCGGACCCTATCTGAACCGATGACACTCCGCCTCACTTACACAAACAACTTGACAGGCTCCACGACGCCGGTCCGCGGCACTGTCACACCGGCCCTGCCGCCCGGGGCCGGCAGCTTCCAGGCGCTAGCCGCGGTCCAGCCGGTAGCGCCAGGACGGCAGCTGCTTGCCTGCTGTGGCCTCGGCAACCGGGAAGAAGCGGTCCTTCTGGAAGCCCAGGCCCTCCAGCAGCCTGCGCGAGGGGAGATTGGGCTCGTAAACCCCCGCGAAAATGGTCTCGCTGCCGCGGACGGTGAAAAGCCAGTCGACCAGGGCGCCGGCGGCCTCCCGGCCGAGGCCGAGCCCGTGGTGGTCCGGGTGCAGAACGTAGCCCAGGCTGGCTGACGCTGCCGGAATCCGGCCGGGAGCCGGGGGCTCCTCCGTGTTCCAGGTCCGGCCGTCCCCAACGACTTCACCGGTGGCCCGGAGCTCGATGGCCCAGCCGAAGTGAAACCACTCGGCAGTGGAGGCTGCCGCGGCGGTCAGCGCCTGCTCAAGCCGGGCGCGGTTCTGCGCCGGGGTGAGCGGGCCGTGGGATAGGTACCGCGTCGCTGCCGGATGGGCGCGGAATCGGAGCAGGGCGCTGGCGTCGTCCGCCGTCAACGGACGCAACAGCAAACGCTCGGTGAGGAGCGGGACCGGGGTGTCGTTGCCGGTGGCTGCCACGAGTCAGTCAGCTCAGCGCGTTGCGGCGGCCCTCGAAGGCCCTGCCCAGCGTGACTTCGTCGGCGTATTCCAGATCCCCGCCCACGGGCAGGCCGGACGCGAGCCGGGTGACGGCGATGCCAATCGACTTGAGCATCCGGGCAAGATACGTCGCGGTGGCCTCGCCCTCCAGGTTGGGGTCGGTGGCGATGATGATTTCCTGGATGGCGCCGTCGTTGAGCCGGGTCAGCAGCTCACGGATCCGGAGCTGTTCCGGACCGATGCCGGCGATTGGATTAATCGCGCCGCCCAGCACGTGGTACCTGCCGCGGAACGACCGCGTGCGCTCCACCGCCAGGACGTCCTTGGATTCTTCGACGACGCAGATCACAGAGGGATCCCGGCGCGGGTCGCGGCAGATGTTGCACAGTTCCTGCTCCGTCACGTTCCCGCACACCGTGCAGAACTTGACCCGTTCCTTCACGGTGGTGATGGCATCGACGAGCCGTTTCATGTCCTGGGGGTCCGCCTCGAGGATGTGGAAGGCCAGCCGCTGGGCTGACTTGGGCCCCACTCCGGGAAGGCGTCCGAGCTCGTCGATCAGCTCTTGAACTGCGCCTTCGTACACAATGTCCTCGTTCGTTTGGGGTGGGGCCGGGGCCAGCCGGCGGGGGTCTGCTAGAAGCGGGGCGGCAGGGGGCTTCCATCCAGGGAGCGCTCCTCCACCAGTTTCCCGCCCAGAATACGCTCGACGGCGGCCCGGCCGAAGACGCCCGATTCCTCGATCGTTTCGTCGTCGGCGCTCGGGATGTCCTGCACGTACACGGTGGTTGCGGCAGCGGCGCGGGTGGGGGCTTTCGCCCGCCCGGCCTCCGCCTCGGGACTGTTCGACAGCCGCTGGTACAGGCTTTGCCGGCCTGTCGGGGCTGCAGCCTCCGGAGCCGCGGCCACCGCAACAGCCTCCGCGACGGCAGCGGCGGCAGCGGCGGCCACACGCGGCGCAACAGCCTCCGCGACGGCCGGCGCCGGAGCCGCTTCGGCACGGGCAGGGTGGTCCGAGGACAGTCCGGAGGGCACGGACACGACGCCCGCGTACTCCGGGATCTGTGCCGCCGCCGGCTCGTAGTGCACAGGCACCGGCTCGGGCTCGGGTGCCGCGGGCTCGACAGCTGGCGCCGTGTACCGGCCGAGGTTTGAATCGGTGCCGACCGTCCAGACGCCGGGTGACTGCTCGACGGCGCGGGCCCAGGCGTCAGTCGACGGGTCCTGGCCTGCGTCCTGCGTCCCGGCCGGGGAGCCGGCGGCCTTGGCTGCCGGCGCGGCCGTGGACTTGCGGGCTGGAGCCGCTGCCGCGGGCTCGGGGCGGCGCGGCGGGGCGGCTGGTGACGGGTCCCAATCCAGGGGTGGTTCTTCGTCCAGCGGCGGGGCGTCCTCGTCCCGGGGCGGTCCCCAGTCTTCATCGGGGTCGGCATAGGATCCGGAAGCCTCCGAAGGCGCACCCGGTTCGACGGCAGGCTCGGCCGCGCGAACCGGAGCCTGGGCTGCCGGGGCAGGCGCCTGCGGTTCCGCCGCCGTCGCGGGGGCGGGCGCCCCGGCCATGGGAGCCGGCGCGGCCCCGGTGCGGGCCGGGGCGGTTGGCGTCACCGGCGGTGCGGCGGCGGGAGCGTGTGCCTGGGCCGGTGCCCCCGCCGGGATGCCTTCAGCGGTTTCGTTGGCCGGGGCTGCGGGCGGCTGGGGAGCCGGGCTCAGGCCCCAGGCGACGTCGGCCGATGTTGCAGCCGTTGCCGGAGTCTCCGGGCTAGCCGGCGCTTTTGGGTTTGGTTCAGAGCTCGCTGGGCTGTTGCTGCCGCCGGCCACGGCCCGGACCTGGCAATCGATGCCGATCGTCTTGTGGATCGCCTGCCGGAGGTTGTCGGCGTGGTCGGCCCGGCCGAAGGCCCCCGCCAGCCCCGTGGTGGTGAACGCCAGGGTCAGGACGTGGTCTTCGAAATGGCCGACCTGGGCATTGGGTTCCACGAGTGCCCAGGTGCTGCGCTTGATCTTGGTGAGTGTTTGCAGGATTTCGGGCCACGCACGGCGCAAAACCTCCACGTCGGCTCCTGGGCCGGCGGCAGGACCGGGAGCAGGGCTGGGAACCGCGGCGGGCGCCCGGCCGGCCTCGGCCGGCTCGGTGCGCCCAGGGGCGGAAGGTGCCGGGGCGGACGGTGCCGGGGCGGACGGGCCAGCCTCGGGGGCGGCTACCGGTGCGGGCTCGGCTGACGGGGCGGCAGCCGGCGGGGCAGTCTCTGCCGGTTGCCGGACGGACGGCAGCGCGGCGGAGGAAACTGGCGCGGGCGCGGGCCGGCTGGCCGCCGCGGGTTCGTCTACCGGCCAGTCGCTGGTGCTGACCCGCGGTGCCGTCAGCGGTTCCCGGACAGGCTCGTCCCGCCGGGCGGGAGCTGGTGCGGGGGCTGTGGCGGGCGGCTGCTCGGCCTGGGGCGGGGTGGATGCGGCGCTGGTAGCTGCGGCCGCCGGGGTAGCGGGCGAAGGCGCAGCGGGCACCTGTGCAGCAGGCGGCCGGGGAGAGGCGGTCTGTTCAGTGCGCGCAGACGAAACGGCGGCAGGTGCGGGAGCGCCGGCGAGGGGAGCTCCGACGTCGTTCCCGGCGTAGTTCAACCGCCGCTCGACGCGGTCGATCCGGGCCGCGATGCCGCGCTCGGTCTGCTCGGAGCTGGGCAGCAGGATGCGGGCGCACAGCAGTTCCAGATGCAGGCGCGGCGAGGTGGCCCCGGTCATGTCCGTGAGCGCGGTGTTGGTGACGTCCGCGGCGCGGGAGAGCTCGGCCGCTCCGAGGTTGTGTGCCTGGTTCTGCAGGCGGGCGATCTGGTCCGCCGGCATGCCGCGGAGGATGGACTGGGCGCTTTCTGGCATTGCCTGGACGATGATGAGGTCGCGGAAGCGTTCCAGCAGGTCTTCGACGAAGCGCCGCGGATCGTGCCCGGTCTGGATGACCCGGTCCACAGCGCGGAACACCGTGGCGGAATCCGACGCGGCGACGGCCTCGACGACGTCGTCCAGCAGGGAGGCGTGTGTGTAGCCGAGCAGGGCGACCGCGAGTTCGTAGTCCAGGCCGTTGGGTCCGGCGCCGGCCATGAGCTGGTCCAGGACGGAGAGGGAGTCGCGCACCGAACCCCCGCCCGCGCGGATAACGAGCGAGAGCACGCCGGGCGCCACGGGGACGTTTTCCTGGGTGCAGAGCAGCTCCAGATACGCCATGAGAGGCTCCGGCGGCACCAGCCGGAAGGGGTAGTGGTGCGTGCGGGAGCGGATGGTGCCGATGACCTTGTCCGGCTCCGTGGTGGCGAAGATGAACTTGATGTGTTCCGGCGGTTCTTCGACGATCTTCAGCAGGGCGTTGAATCCGGCCGACGTGACCATGTGGGCTTCGTCGATGATGAAGATTTTGTAGCGGTCCCGGACCGGGGCGTAGGTGGCCCGTTCGCGGAGGTCGCGGGCGTCATCCACGCCGCCGTGGCTGGCGGCGTCGATCTCGATGACATCCAGGGAGCCGGAGCCGCCGCGGGCGAGTTCGACGCAGCTGGGGCACTTGCCGCAGGGGGTGTCCGTGGGGCCCTCGGCGCAGTTCAGGCAGCGGGCCAGGATGCGGGCCGAGGTGGTTTTGCCGCAGCCGCGGGGGCCGGAAAAGAGATAGGCGTGGTTGACGCGGTTCTTGCGCAGGGCCGTCATGAGAGGCTCGGTGACATGCTCCTGCCCGATAACGTCCGCGAACGAGTCGGGGCGGTATCGACGGTAGAGAGCGGTAGTAACAGTCACAGATAAACCCTACCAATCGGCACAGACATAAAAGACCCCTCATGCACCCGCCAGAGCCCGCTTACCCTTGCTACCTTCCGGTCCTGGGGGAGTTCAACAGGATGGCGCCACATGAGGGGCCGTCAGCAAGTTTACCTGACGATTGGGTGTGCCTCGAATTGGTCTGTTTTCGCCCCTCATCCCCGGCGGGACATGCCCATTTTTCGCGGGCACGGCAGGGCACAGTGGGATTATGTCCAGCCTTCGTGGGGGCCGCGGGGCATGTCCAGTGGTGGGGGCGGGCAGCGTGGGACATGCCCATTTATCGCAGCACGGGTTATCGCAGCACAGGGCGAAGCCGGGGAGGTGGGCGGAGCCGGGCGATTATGTCCAGCCCCCGTGGGGACCGCGGGGCATGTCCAGTGGTGGGGGTGGGCAGCGTGGGGCATGCCCTTTTTTCGCGGCCAGGACCGGGCGCATTGGGTTTATGTCCAGCCGTCGCATCAAGGAGGGGGCATGTCCCCCGGAAAAGCCGCCGGCCGGGGCGGGGAGGGTCCAATTGGGCGATGCCGGAAAGTTCAGGTATTCTAGTATCTGCTTTTGATTCAGAAGCAAATGGAGAATTCGCCTAGCGGCCTATGGCGCACGCCTGGAACGCGTGTTGGGTTAACGCCCTCGGGGGTTCAAATCCCCCATTCTCCGCGGTTGGCCCCGGTCCTCGGACCGGGGCCTTTTTGCGTTCCCATGCCTTTGCAACCTCGCGAGGTTATAGCCAAAAGCGCGTCCGCGGCCCGCCCCCGCCCAACGGCCCTGGTCCGGGCCCGGCCCTCGCCGCGGCCCGCCCCCCGCACCCGCCCAACGGCCCCCGCCGTGCCCGTCCCCGCCGCGGCCCGCCCCGCCCCGGCCCGGCCCCGCACCCGCGCGCGTCCGCGGCCCGCGCCCGCCCATCGCTCAGGCTCAGGCCCTGTAGCCCAGCCGGCGCAGGCGGGCCCGGGCAGCCTGCTCGCTCGGACCCATCCGGCCCAGCGCGAGATGCACCACTCCGAGCGTGACCCGGGTGGCCAGGGAAACCGGCAGTGGAATTGGGCCCAGCCGCGCGGTCCGCAGGCCCAGCAGCTCGCGGTACCTGGGTTCGAGGCTTGTCACGGCGGCCGCGAACAGCACCCGGTAGCCAAGCCTGAGCGCGGGGTGGAGGGGCGGGTCGCGAATGAACGCCACCGTCTCGGTGACCCGATCGTCGCAGCGGAGCTCGCCGTCGTCGTACCAGCGGTCCAGCTGCTGCCGCATTTCCGCTTCGCTCAACGGTGGGGCAGTGACGCCCATCAGCCGGCCGGCTTGGGCCCACTCACGGACATAAGCATCGGGTCCGCCAGGAATCGGCCGTCCCCACAGTTTGTGGGCGGAGAGGAAGGCGTCGGTGAAGGCAATGTGAACCCAGCGGAGCAGTTCGGGATCGTTGGCCGCGTAGCTGCGCCGGATGCCGTGGCCGTCCACGAATTCTCCCCGCACCGTGCGGTGAAGCCGCAGCACCCAGTCCGACGCCGCCTTGGCCGTTTCCGTGGAGCCATAGGAAACGGTGAAGATCCAGCGGATGGTGCCCGCCAACCGGCCCAGGGGGTCTTCGCGGAAACGGGAGTGATCGTGAACTCCGGCCAACGCGCCGGGGTGGAGGGCCTGCATCAGGAGTGCCCGGATTCCCGCCACGATGGTTGGCATGTCCCCGTGAACGGCCCAGACTGCCGAGCCGGGCAAGTGGTAGCCGGCGTCGTCCCCCTCGGCGAGGCGCAGCACCCACTCAGGCACGGAATCGCGCGTCCCGGTGAACGTTTGTTTGAGTTCGGCCTGCCATTCCCTGAGGACATTGCGCATCCTTTATTCTTACCCGGCTCAGCGGCGCCCGGCACCTGCAATTCCGCAGAGGACTACTGGGCCGCCGCCGGTCAGCTACTGGGGATAGCCGCGGATCTCCGATTGGTGCCGCAAAAGGAGCACGCTGACGGTTCACAGAGCCTGCCGTCTGTGGTCCCATAGGGAGGGTAAGTTCGTGAAGATTGGGGTCTTGCGGACATATTCGGGAGTCACATCGTGGGAAAACACTGGGGAAACTCATCGAGTGAACAGTCAGCAAGGGCACGGACCATCGCCGTGCGCTGCGTATCCGGAGGCCTGTGCCTGACCCTGGCCGTTCTGGCATTCGGCGGCTTTCAGGGGCTGAGCGCGCAAGCGCCCTACGGAGCGCCCGCCGCCGTGGCGACCGCAGCCATGCCGCCCTCCGGCGCCGTCGGACCTGAAACCCTGGACCCGCTGGCCCACTCCGGGGCGACCGCTGCCTCGGGAACTTCCGGCACTGTCACCGCCGACGCTCAGGCGCTCCTGGCCTTCAGCCGGAGCACGGTGGATACGGCCACCCGGGAAGGAGTGCGGGGCGAGCTCAATGTGGCCTCAGCTGCCCTGAGCCGGCCCGCGGCCGGTTTCCTCATGGCCCCGCTGGAATCATTGGTGCCGTCGTCCCCGTTCGGACTGCGCACCAGCCCCCTCACAGGGTCCGCGGGCGAATTCCACTGGGGCCAGGACTTCGCCGCACCGTGCGGCACACGGGTGTACTCTGCCGACGCCGGTGTGGTGAGGGCAGTCGGGTGGCACCCGTGGGGCGGCGGCAACCGGGTGGAAATCGACCACGGCAACGGACTCATCACCACGTACAACCACCTGGAGGCGATCGCGGTCAGGAAGGGCGACTCCGTGCGGGTGGGGGAGGTCATTGCCCGGGTTGGCACCACCGGATCCTCAACCGGCTGCCACCTTCACTTCGAAACGATCCTCAACGGGTCCCACACCAATCCGCTTAACTGGACGTTGCTCCCCATCAAGCAGGTGGACCAACTTGGCCCCATAGAAATGACCAGTTACGCGCCCGACGCCGGCAAGGCATCCAACACCGGGATCGGCTGGGCGATTCCGGTCCGGGAGGACCTGACCCACGTGGTGGCCGGCGGCGTTCAGGAACAGCCCGCCGCGGTGGCCGCCAAGCCGACCGCGAGTGCCTCAGCCGCAGCTACCGAAGCCGCCGCCGACAAGCCGTCGGCACCGCCTTCCGCCACCCCGACCCCGACGCCGACCGGAACTGCCTCCGCGAAGCCCACCCCGACGCCGACGCCGACCGGCACCCACCCCGCCACCCCGACGCCGACGCCGACCGGCACTGCCTCCGCGAAGCCGACACCGACACCGACACCGACGCCGACGCCGACCGGCACCGCCACCCCGACGCCGACGCCGACCGGAACTGCCGCGACGACCCCACCCGCCGCCCCAACTCCGACGTCGACCGGCACTCCCTCCGCGACGCCGACGCCCACACCAACCCCGACACCTACCCCCACGGCAACAGCCACAGGCAAGCCGTCAGCTTCGGCGTCGGCCTCCGCAACCGCGACAGAGGCTGCGGGCACTACAGCGCCCGCGGCGCCGCCGAGTCGACCCCTCGCTCCGGCCCCGATCACTGTGCAGCCGGCCCCGGTCACCGCGCCGGCCGATAAGCCGAAGCCAACGGCGGCCACGCAGTCGGCCACAACAGCGGTGACAACAAAGGCCTCGCCGACGACCACGGCAACGCCGACCTCCTCGGCAAAGCCCACGGCGACGCCGATTAGCTAGCGGCCGCGAAGCCCGCCCGCGACGGGGTCGCCAGCCCGCTTGCGGCGCCCGCCCGCGACCGGGTCCCGCGCATCGGCCCGGCGCCGCGTCAGGGATGCACACCTATACCCGCACGCCTCCGTGCCGAATAATGGGGGGAACAGTTCCGAAACCCTGCTCCGCCACCGACATCGCGAGGACGCGCCCCATGACAGCTCTGCACTCCATTCCCCTGACCCTCATCGACGGGACCGAGTCCGATTTTGGCCGATTCAGGGGAGAGGTGGTGCTGGTGGTCAACGTGGCGTCCGAATGCGGTTTTACGCCCCAGTACGCAGGACTAGAGGCACTGCACAACAAGTTCCGCGGCCAAGGCTTCCAGGTCCTCGGCGTCCCCTGCAACCAGTTCGCCGGGCAGGAGCCCGGCGGCGACGCCGAGATCGCCGAGTTCTGCCAGCGCAATTTCGGCGTGACGTTCCCGCTGACAGCCAAGGCCAACGTCCGGGGAAAGCACCAGCACCCGCTCTACGCCGAGCTCACCAAGTTCAAGAACGGAATCCTGCCCGGCTTGGTGAAGTGGAACTTCGAGAAGTTCCTGGTGAACCGCGACGGCGAGATCATCGCCCGCTTTGCGCCCACCGTGGAGCCGGATGCACCGGAGATCATCGAAGCAGTTGAGTCCGCCCTGGACTGAACCGGCCCGCCCGGCTTTACGTATCCACAGCCTCTATCCCTAAGCATGCTCACCCCCTAGACTGGCCGAACCCTCCAACATTCCGGGCACATCCACGGCGCAGTCATCCCTGACAGCCGCCCTTCGGCAGTGCGGCCGAGGTGTCCCTGCGGAGGGCGCATCAAACAACTTCGTCAATCACAGCAGGGCCCCGTGTGGGTCCGTGAACGCAGGAGGAAAGAGATGACAGGGAACAAAGCCGTTGCCTACAAGGGGCCGGGAAAAGTCGAACTGATAGACATTGACTACCCCACCTTTGAACTCAAGGACGGTCCGGGGGTCAACCCCGCCAACGTGGGCCGGCAGGTGCGCCACGGCGTCATCCTCAAGACCGTTGCCACGAACATCTGCGGCTCGGACCAGCACATGGTCCGGGGGCGCACCACGGCCCCCGCTGATCTGGTGCTTGGTCACGAGATCACCGGCGAGGTGGTGGAAGTGGGGCCGGACGTCGAATTCATCAAGGTCGGGGACATCTGCTCCGTACCGTTCAACATCGCCTGCGGGCGCTGCCGGAACTGCAAGGAACGCAAAACGGGCATCTGCCTGAACGTCAACCCCGACCGGCCTGGCAGTGCCTACGGCTATGTGGACATGGGCGGCTGGGTCGGCGGACAGGCCAATTACGTTCTTGTACCGTACGCCGATTGGAACCTGTTGAAGTTCCCGGACAAGGACCAGGCCCTTGAAAAAATCATGGACCTGGCCATGCTCTCGGACATCTTCCCGACCGGATACCATGGCGCGGTCAGCGCAGGCGTAGGCGTCGGATCCACCGTCTACATCGCCGGGGCAGGGCCCGTGGGCCTGGCCGCGGCGACCAGCGCCCAGTTGCTGGGCGCCGCCGTCGTGATTGTCGGGGACATGAACACGGACCGCCTGGCCCGGGCGCGTGGCTTCGGCTGCGAGACCGTCGACCTGAGCAAGGGCGGCCCGGTGGAGCAAATCGAACAGCTCATCGGCGTCCCGGAAGTCGATTGCGCCGTTGATGCGGTGGGCTTCGAGGCCAAGGGTCACGGTGCCGGAGCCCAGGAAGCCCCGGCAACCGTCCTGAACTCCCTCATGGAAGTGACGGCCGCCGGCGGCGCCCTTGGGATCCCCGGGCTCTACGTCACCGGTGACCCGGGCGGCGTGGACGAGGCAGCACGGAAAGGTTCGCTTTCACTCAGCCTCGGAACGGGCTGGGCGAAGTCGCTCAGCTTTACCACGGGACAGTGTCCGGTCATGAAATACAACCGGCAGCTGATGATGGCGATCCTGCACGACAAGGTACACATCGCCCAGAACGTCAACGCGAAGGCCATTGCCTTGGAGGACGCGCCGAAAGGTTACGCCGAATTCGACGCCGGCGCGGCGACGAAGTACGTTCTCAATCCGAACGGATACCTGAGCTAGGGCAAAACCCGGCGGCACTCCCCTTCCGCCCCGCTGAGCTGGGGCTTCGGGAGTGCCGCCGGGCGGCCGCGCCCCGCATATGCCTGCAGGAGCATGTGAGGGCACGCCACCTGTTAACGCACGATTTTCCAATATGCCTGTCCCAGTTTTTACATTGTTCGCCTAATGTCTGGTTGGATAGTTCTTACTGAGAGGGACACTGGAGGCACCGCTTCCACCCAACCAAGAAGGCAGCAATGGAGCGCATCGAGGCCGAGCACCCCCGGCCACGTCATTTCCTACTTCATCTGAGCGACCCCCACTTGCTGGGGGGTCCGCAACCCTTGCACGGCGTCGTGGACAGCGAAGCCCTGCTCAGGCAGCTCTTCGAGGAGGTCCACGCCTCGGGTGCACGCCCCGAAGCCGTGGTCTTCACGGGGGACCTGGCTGATCTCGGGGAACCAGAGGCGTACGCCAAGCTCCGCGCAATCGTGGATCCGGCGTGCAAGGCCTTGGGGGCGAAGGTCATCTGGGCGATGGGCAACCACGACGACCGGGCCAACTTCCGGGCCGGGCTCCTGGACCAGGCCGACAATGACGCGCCCGTGGACCACAGCTACTTCGTCAACGGGCTGCGCATCATCACCCTGGACACCTCCGTGCCCGGCTTCCACCATGGCGAATTGAGTAACTACCAGCTGGATTGGCTCGCCGCTGAACTGGCCACCCCGGCCCCGGACGGCACCATCCTTGCGCTGCACCACCCCCCGGTGCCGTCCGTGCTGGATCTTGCCGTGCTCGTGGAGCTCCGGGGCCAGTCGGCGCTTGCCGGCGTCCTGCGCAACTCCGATGTCCGTGCCATCCTGGGCGGCCACCTGCACTATTCGACCACCGCAACATTCGCGGGCATCCCCGTGTCCGTGGCCTCAGCCACCTGCTACACCCAGGATCTGAACGTTCCGGTGGGCGGCACCCGTGGCCGCGACGGCGGGCAGGCGTTCAACCTGGTCCACGTCTACGAACACACGATCGTGCACTCCGTGGCGTTGCTCGGCGACACCCCGGCCGTCGGCGAGCTTGTCTCTCCGGAGGAAGCCCAGCGCCGGCTCGCCGCCGCAGGCATTTCTATCCCGGAGAAGGCCAAGCTCGAGGCCCCCGCCCGGACGGCGCACCGCCGGTTCACCACCCTGAACTGATCCACTCGCTGGCTGGCGTCTTCACTCCCTGACGAGACGGCCCGCGCCTTGGTCACGGTTCGTTACTTCTCCCAGGGCGCCTTGATGGGGTAGTACTTCTCCAGGAAATCGGTGACCAGCTCGGCCCGCTCCTCCGCCGGGACCTCCGGGAAGCTGCCGTCGTTGAGGCAGAAGAAGTCCATGTTCCGCTTGGCCAGGAGCTTGGGCAGGTAGTTCAGGCCCGCCCGCGCCGTGGTGTCCACGTATCTCACCCTGGCAGCCGTCTGGGTCACGGCCCGGCCCGTGAGCAGCGCGTAGTAGTGGTAGAACGAATTGGTCACGGAGATGTTGTCCGCTGCCCGGAACGTGCTCGCGGCGGTCTTGGCAAACTCGGCCGGGAACTCCTGTTCCATCTGCTCGGCCACACTGCGCCGCAGCGGGGCCGCCGTGTGCTCCAGGTGCCGGGTGGTGATACGGCCGAAGCGGTTCCAGAGCAGCTTGCGGTTCACCCGGGCGGCGTTCTCAAAGCCGCTGCGTTCGGCGTCGTTGTCGCCCAGCCCGATCCGGGTCTCAGCCTCGATGAACTTCGTGATACCGCCGGGGGTGAAGAACATGTCCGGCCCCACGGCGCGGCCGAAGAACATGTCGTCGTTCGAATACAGGAAGTGCTCGGAGAGGCCCTCGATGTGGTGCAGCTGGCACTCCACGGCCTGCGAATTGTGCGTGGGCAGAACCGAAGTATCGGCGAAAAACTCTTCGCTGCGGACGATCGTCACGCCGGGGTGGTCCGCCAGCCATGAGGGCGTGGGGGAGTCCGTGGCGATGAAAATCCGGCGGATCCACGGCGCAAACATGTAGACCGAACGCAGGGCGTACTTGAGCTCATCGATCTGGCGGAAGCGGGCCTCGTGGTCATCTCCCTCGCCCACCACCACGCCGGCCATGCGCGCGCGGCGGGCCGCGATGTACTCGGGGGAGCTGCCGTCAACCCATGAGAACACCAGATCGACGTCGAAGCTGATGTCGCTGGCATGGTCCGCGAACATGTTCTCGATGGTGGGCCACGTGTGGCCGTAGCGTTCAACCGTGCCGCGCACCGCGTCCTGGGCCAGCATGGTGCGGCGCGTCAGGGAGTTCTCGATCGGCAGGATCAGCTGGTCGCCCTCGAAGCTCCACAGCTCCAGCTGGACACCGGCGGAAGCGCCGAACTCGAAGCCGCCCTCCGGCTCCACCCTGGGCCGGTACAGCCGGAAGATCCGGGACTGCCGGTTCGGTGACAACTCCCCGTCGGCCACCAGCACGGAGGACTTCTTCTTGGCGTCCACGCTCATGGAATAGAACGGCTCGTCGCGGCACGCCTCCACGAGCGCGTCCCGGAGTTCCTTGCGGTCTTTCCAATCGACCGCGACGACCGGGCGGTGGTTGTTGCCGCGGACCAGCAGGTAGTTGATGCCGGCGCCGGCCAGGACGGAACGCAGGAACATCAGGTCCTCGACCATGGCCTGGTACGGCGTGCGGTTCTCGTTGATCAGCGCATAGCGGCCGCGGCGGCGGACAACATCGGAGCGGGTCCGGAATCTGGCGACGGCGGCCGCCGACGTGATCTCGGCGTGGGCCTCCGCAGATGCCTGGCTGCCATAGTAAATCTCGTCTTGGATCGCTGCTTCGGTGATGTCTGATCTCCCGCTTCCTTGAGTGCGTTGGTGTCTACTTGCATGATAACGCGGGCCTCAAAATTGCCGCGGAAAACCGGCCGGCACCTGGCATGTGTGACGGCGAAACGTGACGACGGCGTAACCTGACGGCGGAACGGGCCTCAGCCGGTGACGACGGCCAGCCAGTGGTGCAGGAAGGCGCCACCGGCGTCGTCGTGGATCACGTCGTCGCCGAGCCCCAGATCGGCTGCGGTGAGAACCTCATAGGGTTTGACCGGGATGCCGTCCGCGGGCCGGACGTCCACGTGCTTCACGGCGTGGTCGTTGTGGTGCAACCAGTCGGCCATGGCGTAGTCCGTGCGGGAATCGCCCACCGTACGCCAGGCCTGCGGCGTGATGCCCTGTGCGGCCAGGAACTCCACAGCCCGGCTCGCGCCCAGGTCCTTGCCCAGCCGGACCGATTCGATATCGGTGGAAATGATCGTCGGATCGACGCGGAAGTCCACCTGGTCATCAGAATTGGGGACGTGGTGGTCCAGCCGCACCACGCCGAGCCCGTGCCGGGACATGAGGTCCATGGCGTCGGCGTCGAAGAGTTCCTGCTCGGCACGGTAGTCAGAGTTGGCGACAGCAATGTGCTGCTCCACGGAGACCATGGCCCGCTTGGTTTCGTCGTAGAACATGTGGGCGGCGTAGTCCTCGGCCACCAGGCGGCGGACGTCGTCGCCGAAGGCCTGCGGAATGGCGAGCTCATGATCCACGTGGACCGGGCCGGGGCCTTCCGCGGTGTAGCTGAACCAGACGGCGCCCTTCTCGCAAATGGCGTGGATGACGGTGCCGGCGGGCATGCCGGCGGCGATCATCGGTGCCATGACCTGCTCGCGGATGAACGCGTCCGACCGGCCGGTGTTGAAGATGACCGGCACGCCGGCGGCGGCCAGGGCCACCAGGTCCGCGATGATTCCGGGCTGCACATCTCGGGTGACCGGGCTCGCGACCGGACCATCGACGTCGAGCAGCAGCGCCAGCACAGGGGCCGACGGCGACGGAACAGGGGCAGTCTCGGGTGCAGTCATACGGCCATTCTGTCAGCCGCACGGGACGTTTGCGTGAACTGTGCAGAAGATCGGCGGCCCCGCCCTGGATGTGACAGGCGGGAGTGCGCCGTGTGACAGATGGTTACTGTTTGGCCACAACCTCACGCCGCCCGCGGACTTTGATTCCTTCGGGCGTCCAAGTTCCCTAGGCTGGCATGGTGATATTCAAAGCTGTGGGCGAGGGACGCCCGTACCCCGACCATGGTTACACCACGCCCAAGGACTGGGCGGCCCTGCCGCCGCGTCCTGTGCGGCTTGATGAACTGGTGACCACTAAGCGCACGCTGGACCTTGAAGCCCTGCTGGCCGAGGACTCCACGTTTTTCGGCGACCTCTTCCCGCACGTCGTGGAATACCGCGGCGTCCTTTACCTTGAAGACGGCCTGCACCGGGCAGTCCGCACCGCCCTGCACCAGCGCACCGCAATTCACGCGCGGGTCCTCGTGATAAATGGCTAGGAAACCGCGAGATTACAAAGTCCTGCACGGGCACCGCGTCATCAGTGGCTCCGAGCTGCGGGCCACGTTCGTGGAGCAGAACGCTACGGACAACCGCGTCCGGCTGCGGCGCAGGATCCTGCACGGCGTGGTCCTGGTGATGCTGGTCTGCCTGATCGCGGCGGCGATCATGGTGGCCCTCGCCATCATGAACGGCCAGATCAAGCTGCCCGCGGCGGAGCGGAGCAAGGCGGCAGTGTCGGTGTGCCCGGCGGCCACCTACGACTACACGCCGCCGGGTAAGGTCCACGTCAACATCTACAACTCCACGAGCCGGCCGGGCTTGGCCCGGACCGTGGCCGATCAGCTCGCCGCCCGGAAGTTCCTCGTGGGGGCCGTGGGGAACACGACGTCGAGCTACCGCGGCGTGGCGCTGATCGTCTCCGGTGCCGCCGGCCAGTCGGCCGCCTTCAGCGTCCAGCGCAACGTGCCGGGCTCGGACTATGTCCAGGACGGCCGCACGGACCCGAGCGTCGACGTCATCGTTACCGGCGACTTCAAGGCATTGGCCAAGCCGGCACTCGTGGACCAGACGCCGGGCCGGCTCAGCTGCCCTCGCGAGGACCGGCGCATCGTGGATGACTCCACGCTGCCCGTCGTGCCGACGGGCACGCCGGCGGCCACGCCGGCTAAGGGCTAGGGCACGCAGCCAGGGCGCGGCCGTCCGAGGGCGCAGCTTAGCTGCTGGTGCGGACCGGGCAGCCGGCGTCGTCGAACCTGGCCCCGGCGCCCAGTTGAATGAACCGCACCGTCCGGGCGAGCCGCGCCTCGGCCTCGGCGTCTTGGCCCGCGCCGTCGCCCCGGGCCGCGCTCGAGGAGAGCGTGCCGTGGATAAGCTGGGCGAGCTGGGCGATGTCCGACTCGGGCAGGTAGCCCTGGGCCATGCCGTCGCGCAGGATGCCCCGCAGGAGCACGCTGAGCTCGCCCACGTGGTCCGCGAGCTTGGCGAACGACGACGGCGAGAGCACCGCGGCCATGGCCGGCCCCGGCGGCAGGTGGCGCCGGCTCAAGTCCTCCACCTGGGCCCGGACGTACACGGCCAGCCGCTCCACCGGGTTCTCCAGCGCATCGAGCGATTCGCGCAGATCGAGCAGGAACCGCTCCGTCTCGTCCAGGGCGTAGGCGATCAGGAGCTCTTCGATGTCCGCGTAGTAGTTATAGACGGCGGTCCGGCCGATCTGGGCGTGGCGCGCGACGTCCGTCATGGTCAGGCCGGGCAGTCCATGGGTGAAGAGGAGCTCCCCGAATGCGGTCAGGATGCGTCGCTGGGTCTCGGCACGTTGGGCGGCGTTGCTCGCGGCCGAAATCCTAGGCATACGGACACTTTAGCGCGATCTGTCAGCAAAGCACCGGGGTGGCGGACTGTGACAAGCCCCGGCGCGGCTGACAGATCCGTCGGTAGATGAGTTTTTCTGTTGGCTAGCGCCGTCACCTGGGCGGGGACGCCGGTGTGTCGCCGAGACGGTCGACCTGTTCGGCCAGTGCGTCGATGACTGCCCGAAGCTGCACCTGTGCGACCTTCGTGTAGGTGCGGACGTACTCGATCTCGTCGATCGGTGTTGTATTGGCCGGGGCGGCAGCGGTCGTGGCCAAGGCCTGACTTCCGCTGCGCTTGGCCGCGGATTCCTCGGCGCGCCGGAGAATCTCGCTGTACTGGGTCCGGGCGCTAGCGACGAGATCCTTGGAGTACTCCTCGGCCTCCGCGACAAACTTCTCTGCCAGGACCTGCGCCTGGCTGATGATCTTGACCATCTCGTCCTTGGTGTTGACCTTCTGTGCCTCGATCTGGGCACGGTCAGCTTCCATCTGGGCAGAAACGGCCTGGAGGAAGTGCTGGACGGCGCCTGTATCGTAACCGCTCTCGACCACGTAGAACGTGGCGTTGCTGACCTCTGACGGGCTGATCCGTCCGCCGTGGCTGGTGGTGCTCATCGTGATCCTTCTAACTGGTCTTCTCCGGTCGGTGAGGAGTTGTCCTCGACACCGCTGTAATCCTCGTATCGGATGTCGCTGCGGGGAATTCCCGCCGCGATGAGTTCGTCGACCGTGTGTCGGACCATCGGCCCCGAGCCGCACACCAGGGCCAGCGGGCCCGCCGTCGACACGTGCGCGGCGGCGGCAGTCCCCACGTACCCGGTGAGGCCAGGGAAGGAGGGATCGTCCGAGACGACGGGGTGGAACGCGAACCACGGTTCTGTGGCCGCGAGCTCGGCGAACCGCGCCTGGTCGTAGAGGTTCCATGGAACCCGCGCTCCATGGAACAGGTCCACGTACGGTCCCCTGCCCGTTTCGCGCCACCGGGTGGCGACGCCGTCGAGCACTGCGGAAAGTGGCGCCAGCCCCGTACCGCCGGCGATCAGGAGGAGGTCGCGTTGGCCGTCTACGGTGAGCTGGTCGCCAATGGGGGCGCCGACCCGGAACGTGTCGCCCGGCTGGGTCTTCCGGACCGCGGCGGTGCTGAAGAGGCCCCCTGGGATCAGCTGGACATGGAACTGGACAACGCTGTCGGCTCGGGGAGCGTTCGCCGGGCTCAGATACCTCCACGTGCGCGGAAGGGCGGGAAGCTCAACAGCGGCCGACTGGCCAGGATCATAGGTGAAGCCCTCAGGCATACGGACCTCGATTACCGCCACGTCGAGGCTGCGGCGGTCCACGGAGAGGACCTCGCCTTCCCACCACGGCGGCGTCGTGTCCGAGGAATCCTCGGCAGCTACCACCATGACCTTTGCGATGAGCCCGTACGCCTCGGACCAGCTCCCCGCGACCTCGTCGGTCCACGCGTCGCCCAAGAACTTCTTCAGCGTCGCGAGGAAGGAGGCGCCGACCATGGAGTAGTGCTCGGGTGCCACCGAGAAGCGGCGGTGATCACGGCCGAGCTGGCCGATGAAACCTTCGACTTCGCCGATCCTGTCGGCGTGGCTGATGATATGCCCGAGCGCGGTGAAGAGCTTGTCGCGCTGGGCGCCCATGGCGACGGGGAACATGTCCCGCACCTCTGGGTGAAATGCGAACAAGTGGGAGTAAAAGTACAGCGGGACCTCGTCCCCAAGCGCAGCGGCCATCGACCACGTCCGTTTCAGCGCACCGGAGTCCACTCGGCCACCCCTCCTGCGCCGGAGCGCACCGTTGCTTGTTTCAGATAAAAATGGGCGGCCGGGGCACACCCCCATGCGGCACCTCGATCGACCCGAAGGACATTACACGCCACATTTACGGCATGTCGAGCCAGCATCCCACTCCTCGGGCGGGCTTGTCGGTGGTTGGCCAGCGTGTCCACCGATCCCCTGGAGGCCGTGGCATCGTCGTAGTCGCACGCCGCTTTGGCCGCCCGGGCATAGTCCTCGTCGCAGGTCAGCACGGCGTGCAGCTCTGGTTCCAGGGCCGCGTTTGCCGCCTTGAGCAGGCCCCGGATTCCCGAGTGCCCGAGCGTGACGGTGCCCATGGCGGCCACCCTTCCTGAACAAAAAAAGAAAAATTTCGGCAGCAGCGTAACCTTTCGGGGTTTCCCAGCGATTACCCCTCTGTAAGCGCCGCCGGAGCCCGGACCCCCATCAGTGATCCGGCTGGCCTTCCAAATTAAGTGCGGGCTGGCGCCTGCCCCCAATCAGGTGCCGGCCAGCCTTCACCAACCAAAGGATGAATGTCTCGTGAAGCGTGTCAGCAACTCATCCCGCACACGCTGGGCTACCAGCCCCAAGACTCGTTCGTCGTACTGAAGATCGATGACACGTAACTGGGCGCGACCCTGCGGCTCGACGCCCCGCAGGAAATCTCCCCCGTCCGACTCCGCGCCGGCAACCGTGACCTACCTCGCGGCACGCGACGCCGCCATGACGGCCCAGTTGGTTGTCCACTCCGACGAAATCGGGCCCGAGGGCCGGCGCCCCTACGGCGCCCACATCGACGCACTCATCCGGGAACTGTCAATCGCGTCGATGCCAATGCGGGACGGCTGGCGGGTCACATCACACCACCGGCGGACCCCGCTGTGCGAGGACAAATGCTGCCCGGATGAGCCGCCTGACGCGATCACCGGTTCGGTGGCCAGCGCCTCCCTGGTCTACACCGGAAGCAGCGCGGACACGTTCACCGCGCCGGCACCGTTCACCGGGGACGACGGAACCCGCGAAGCAATCGCGGCCTGCCGCCCCGATGGCTGGCCCGAGGAACTGGAGAACAGCCGGGCCCAATGGGCCCAGGTTCTGGAGAGGCCCGCCACCCTGACCGCGCGGACCGCGCAGGAGCTGGCAGGAGCATTCCAGCACTCCACCATCAGGGACTACCTGATGACCCACGTCCTCACCAATGCACCGGATCAGTTCACGTCCGTCATGCTCGGAGTGCTTCCTGCCCGTCCGGACTGGGCACGCGTGGACACAGCCCAGGAGGTCGCTTTCGAACTGATGAAGGCAACCCCCGAAGGACAGCGCGCCCCGATGCTGTGCCTGATCGGCTGGCTGGAATGGCTCAAAGGCAAGTCCAGCTTCGCCGCCCGCTACTTCAAGCTCGCCATGGACGACGTGCCGGGGTTCCGGCTCGCGTTCCTGCTGGCCGAACTGGTCAACCGCGGCATCGTCGCCGACGTCGCCCTGAACAAGGCCACCGCCTACGCCCCGCCCGCACGGACCTAAACCGCCCCGGTCGGACCCCTCACACAGGGGGGGCGGCCCAAGGCCCGTTTCCCGCCGTGAGTGCGCCCGGCGGCCTTCCCCGCATTTTAGGAGCGGTTGGTACTGAAGGGGCCGTGGCCGCGACCCGACCCGAGGCGCTTAGACCGCAGTCTCTGAGTCTCGGGCCTTTTCCATCTCGTATGAGCGCAACCCGTGCTTCACTCCCAGGCGGATGATCCAATACAGGGCCATTACAGCCAGGACTACAGGCACAGATAAAGCAGCGACTCTGATGACTATCGAAACCATGTCCAAAGCGTTTCCCCCATGTGAGATCTTTTCTGCAAGCTTCTCATGAGGCTCGGCCCTAGGAACATCTCCTTCGGCCGCCGGCAACGCTGTGCGGGCGAAGCAGCCTGCCAGCCAACCGGCAGGAACCGCCGCTAGGGTGAAAGTACAACGCCATCCGATCAAACCTGGAAGGACTCTTTGGCAGCAAATTTCCGCATGACCGAAGACGACACGGCCGGCCCCGACGCCAGCCTGGCCGAAGACCTGCTGGAGCTGCGCCTGCTCACCGCGGAAGACAAGGGACTCGGCCCCGTAGACTTTCCCGTCAAAGACCACCGGTTCGACGAGCTGCAGATCGACGACGAACGGTAACACCGGCAGCGACAACGCTGCCCCGAGGCGCCTGAGCGCACTCAGGCCAGCAGGCCAGCAGTCCCGGACATCGGACTCGAGTCCGGGGTGGCGGCCGCGAACCGCGGCGCCGCCCGCCTGCACCTCGGCGGCGCGGTCCTACGTGTAGGCCGCTGTCCTACCTATAGATGGTCGGGATGGCGGGCTCGCCGGGCTGGAGCTTGTCTACCACCCGGGGCAGCTCTGCCATGGAGGCCGTGTGCCGTTCCTGCGCCCGCCCCACCGCGTCCGGCCCGGTCCAGCCCGGCAGGATTTCGCCGTCTTTCATGAACTGCTGCAGGAGGGGGCGTCCGTTCCTGCCGGTGGCCGGCTGGTGGCCCACGCCGAGGACCTCGTGGGTGGCGATGCCGCGGTCATCGAGGCGGCGCACGGCGAACTTGCGCCCGCCCATGTTGATCTTGTCCTTCGAGGTCTTCGCCACGGCAGTCAGCTCACCGGAGTCACCGGCCCGGCTCACCAGCTTGTAGACCATCCCGGCCGTGGGCGCCCCGGATCCGGTCACCAGCGACGTGCCGATGCCATAGGAATCGGCCGGGGCAGACCGGAGCGCGGCGACGGAGAATTCGTCCAGGTCCGAGGTCACCACGATCCTGGTGTGCGTATTGCCTAGGCTGTCCAGGAGTTCGCGTACCCAGCGCGCCTGGGCTACGAGGTCTCCGGAGTCCAGCCGGATAGCCCCGAGTTTGTCTCCGGCGAGTCCGACGGCGGTGCGGACCGCCGCTTCGACGTCGTACGTGTCCACCAGCAGCGTGGTGCCGGGGCCCAGCGAGGCCAGCTGCGCCGCGAAGGCGTCGCGCTCGGAATCGTGGAGAAGGGTGAAGGAGTGGGCCGCGGTGCCGATGGTCCGGAGGCCGTAACGCCGCCCGGCGGCCAGGTTGGACGTGCCGGAAAAGCCGGCGATCACGGCCGCGCGGGCCGCCGCGGCGGCCGCTTCCTCGTGGGTGCGGCGGGATCCCATCTCGATGCAGGGCCTGCCGCCGGCGGCGCTGGTCATCCGGGACGCGGCGGACGCGATCGCGCTGTCATGGTTCAGCACCGACAGGACGTAGGTCTCCAGGACGCAGGCCTCGGCGAACGTCGATTCGACGATCAGGACGGGGGAGTGCGGGAAATACGCTTCACCCTCCGGGTAGCCCCAGATGTCGCCGGAGAACCGGAAGGCGCCCAGATGGTCCAGCGTGTCCTCGTGGACCACGCCGGCGCCGGCCAGAAAATCGAGGTCGTCCTGGTCGAAGCGGAAGTCCGCGATCCCCTCAAGGAGCCGGCCGGTGCCGGCCACGATGCCGTACCGGCGCCCGGGGGGCAGCCCCCGGGCAAAGGCCTGGAAGACGGACCGGCGGTGTGCGGCCCCGGAGTGCAGAGCCGCCTGGAACATGGTCAGCTCGTAGTGGTCGGTAAACAGGGAGGTCCGGCGTCCGCCCGGCCCGGCCGAAGTGTCCATGCTCCACTCTAGGCCGGGCTTCGCCCGGAGCAGCAGGGAGCGGCCAGGGCCGGGAGTTCGCCGAAAACCTGCGGCGTCGCCGGAAACTTCCAGCGAACTCGGGCGTTTCCGGCGAATTCGACGACGCCGGGTTCAGACGGCGCAGCCGTCAGGGCCGCAGGCGCCTGGGGCCTCGTCGCTGTCGGGTGCGTCGCCGGCACCGGCGGCATTGACCATGACCAGCGGGTTGCTGTCCTGCCACGCCTGCTCGAGGGCCGCTTTGAATGTCTCCGCGGGCTGGGCACCGGAGAGCCCGAATTTGCGGTCAATCACGAAGAACGGGACGCCGCTGATGCCGAGGGCGCGGGCCTCAGCGATGTCGTGGCGGACGGCGTCGGCGTAGGTGTCCGTGCTGAACAGTTCCGCCAGTTCGCCGGCGTCGAGCCCGAGGTCCAGGCCCAGGGCGGTCAGGTACTCGTGGCTGCCGATGTCCAAGCCGTGCTCGAAGTGGTCGCTGAGCAGGCGTTCCTTCGCGGCGTCCTGCTTGCCGTGGGCGGCGGCGAGGTGGATCAGCCGGTGGGCCGTGAAGCTGTTGGCCACCACGACGGCGTCGAAGCGGTAGTTCAGCCCCTCGGCCTTGGCCTGGGCCGCGACGTGCTCGAACATCTGGGATACCTGCGCCGGTGCCATGCCCTTGCGCGTGCTCAGGTAGTCCAGTTCGGTGCCGTCGTAGTGCTCCGGGAGCGCGGGGTCCAGCTGGTAGCTGCGCCACTGCACCTCCACGGAATCGCGGTGCGGGAAGGCCGCGAGGGCGGTTTCGAAACGGCGTTTGCCGATGTAGCACCAGGGACAGGCGACATCGGACCAGATCTCAATCTTCATGCCGCCAACAACCGCGGCGGCGCCGGGTCCATTCCCCGGCGGCCTGTCGGCTTCGTCACGGCTTGGTATTGGTCTCGGCTGGCCGGGCGGGCTCGCGCTCACGGCGCGACCGGGCGCTCCATCACGAAGTCGTGTTCCACGGTGTTGCCCAGCTGGAAGGACTTGGTGCCGACCTTGCGGAAGCCGGACTTCTCGTAGAACCGGATGGCCCGGGCGTTTTGGCTGTTCACGCCGAGCCAGAGCCCGCGGGCGCCGGTCGCCGCGGCCGAGCCGATGCTGGCGTGCATCAGTTCGGCCGAGGCGCCGAGCCCGTGGTGCTCCGGGTGGACGTAGCACTTGCTGAGCTCGGTGCACGGCACTTCGTTCAGGACCGCGGCGACATCCGGGTCCCGGGTGGGGCGGGCCACCAGCAGGCTGTAGCCGCGGAGGTCGCCGTCGGCGTCGATCACTAGCACCGTTACCGCGGGATCGGCCAGATAGGCGCGGAAATTGGCCTCGCTCAGGGTATTGGCCACGTGTGCCGCGATGTCCTCCGGCCGGGATTCCGGCGGGCACGCCAGCGGAAAGGTGATGGCCGCGAGTGCGGCCAGCCGCCCGGCGTCGTCCGCGGTGGCTGTCCGGATCTGGTGCGTCATGGCTAAAACCCTAGCCCCTGGACGGATCCGCCGGTCGGCCCACCGGGTAGGCGACGTACGCGAACCGTGCCGAGTCCGGGGACCAGCTGTTGACGTTGAGCGTCCCCTGGCCGCCGAACAGGGACCAGGAGTGCAGCGTCGCGGTCCAGTCCTGTACCGCGACGGCGACGATTTCGACCGGCAGGTCGGCCGGATGGCCAACGGTTCCGGGCGGGAACCTCAGGTAGGTGGCAAGGGAACCGTCGGGTGAGATGTGCGGGAACCAGTCGACCGTTTCGCTGTCGATCAGGCGCTGAACGCCGCTTCCGCCGCCCATGCGGACGCGGGCAATTTGGGCATGGCCCGGGCGGCTGGTGAACGCCTCCGCTCATCCGCCGTGATCCGGGTTGCCGGGCCACCTGCAAGTTCGGCCCGGTAGATGTGGCCGTCGTTGGCGGAGAGGTAGACCCGGGTGCCGGTGGGCCCGAGCACGTGATCATTGTTCAGATCCGGGATGCCGGTGATGGGCAGCCCGTCGAGCGAGCCGGTGCCGAGGTCGAGTCTCCACAAGGCCCCAGCCCCGTTGAGCACGAGCGCCGCATTGTCAGGTGTCCAGTTCGGCGCCTCGAGGAGCAGCTCCTTGGTGGTGAAGATGAGCTCGCGCGCCCCTGTTGCCGCTGAGGCCATCCAGACCTCGCAGCGCTGGCCGGGCTGCAGCTGGCGCGGCGCGATGGTGTTTTCCGCCATGGTTGGGGACGTAACGCCTTACTGCTTGAAGGCGGCGTCGAAGGAGGTGTTCGACGCCGGGAAGTCGAACTTCTTGAGCGCCGCGAGGGCTTCGGGGGCGCCGTGGAGCCGGTCCATGCCGGCGTCTTCCCATTCGATGCTGATGGGGCCGTCGTAGCCGACCGCGGCCAGGGCACGGAAGGACGATTCCCAGGGCACGTCGCCCCGTCCCGCGGAGACGAAGTCCCAGCCGCGGCGCGGGTCGCCCCAGGGAAGGTGGGAGCCCAGAACGGTGTTCCGGCCGGTGGGGCGCAGCTTGGTGTCTTTGCAGTCCACGTGGTAGATCCGGTCCTTGAAGTCCCAGATGAAGGAGACCGGATCGATGCCCTGCCACATGAAATGGGACGGGTCCCAGTTCAGCCCGAACGCCTCCCGGTGGCCGATCGCTTCGAGGGTGCGGACGGTGGTCCAGTAGTCGTAGGCGATCTCACTCGGGTGGACCTCGTGGGCGAAGCGGACCCCGCATTCGTCGAAGACGTCCAGGATGGGGTTCCAGCGGTCGGCGAAGTCCTGGTAGCCGGCCTCGATCACTTTTTCCGGCACGGGCGGGAACATCGCGACGTACTGCCAGATGGAGGAGCCGGTGAACCCGACCACGGTGTTGACGCCGAGGGCCTTGGCGAGCCGGGCAGTGTGTTGCATTTCCTCGGCGGCGCGTTGGCGGACGCCTTCGGGGTCGCCGTCGCCCCAGACTTTGGCCCCGACGATGGCCTCGTGCCGGAAGTCGATCGGGTCATCGCACACGGCCTGGCCCTTGAGGTGGTTGGAGATGGCCCAGACCTTCAGGTTGTACTTTTCCAGCACGGCGAGTTTGGACTCGACGTAGCCGGGCTCGTCCCAGCGCCAGGCGTCCAGGTGGTCGCCGGAGACGGCGATTTCCAGGCCGTCGTAGCCCCAGCCGGAGGCGAGCTTGGCGACTTCCTCGAAGGGGAGGTCGGCCCACTGGCCGGTGAACAGGGTGTACGGGCGGGGCATGTCAGGCTCCTTCGGTGGGGGCGGCGGGGGTGAGCTGGATGATGGAGGACTTGGCGTTGGCGGATTCTTCCACGGCGGCGAGGATCCGCTGGACGTTCAGGCCGTCCTCGAACGACGGCGAGGGCGCCGTTCCGTTGCCGACCGCCAGGAGGAAGTCGCGGATCTCGTGCGTGAACGTGTGTTCCCAGCCGATGACGTGGCCTTGCGGCCACCATGCTTCAAGATACGGGTGCTCGGGTTCGTTGACGAGGATGCGGCGGAAACCCTGCTCGCGGACGGGCAGCGTGGAGTCCAGGAAGCCGAGCTCGTTAAGGTCCTCCAGATCGAACAAAAGCGAACCCTTGTCCCCGTAGATCTCCAGCTTGAGTGAGTTCTTCTGGCCGGTGGCCACGCGGGAGACCTCCACCGAGGCGACGGCCCCGGAGGCGAGGGTCAGCGTGGCCCAGGCGGCGTCGTCGACCGTTACTTCTTCCGGTCCGTGGCGGCCGGGGCGCTGCGGGGTAAAGGTGTGCAGCCGGCCGGAGACCTCGGTGACCTGGTCGCCGAGGAGGAACAGGACCTGGTCGATCGCGTGCGAGGCGATGTCACCGAGGGCGCCGGAGCCAGCGGTCTCCTTGTTCAGCCGCCAGGTCATGGGCGACTCCGGATCCACAAGCCAGTCCTGCAAATACGCCGCGCGGACGTGCCGGATGGTGCCGAGGCGCCCCTCTGCGATCAGCTCGCGGGCCAGCGCCAGGGCCGGGACCCGGCGGTAGTTGAAGCCGACCATGGACTGCACCCCGTTGTCCTGGGCGCTCCGGGCCGCCGCCGCCATTGCCTCGGCCTCGGCCAGGGTGTTGGCCAGCGGCTTTTCGACGAGGACGTGCTTGCCGGCGGCCAGAGCGGCGATGGCGATTTCCGCGTGCATGAGTCCAGGGGCGCAGATATCGACGATGTGGACGTCATCGCGGGCGATCACCGCGCGCCAGTCAGTGGCGGACTCGGCCCAGCCGTATTTGGCGGCGGCCTCGGCGACCCCCGCCGGGTCGCGTCCGACCAGAACGCGCTGTTCGAAGGCCGGGACGTCGAAGAAGGAACCGACGTTCCGCCAGGCATTCGAGTGGGCCTTGCCCATGAACGCGTACCCGATCATGGCCACCCCCAGGGGGGTGTTGTCCGGGTTGGTGCGGTCCTTGCTGTCTGGGGAGTTCATTGCCTGATTCCTAGAGTGTGGACGCGGTGGGGTCCCAGTCCTCGGGGAGGGCGGGGGAGGCGGGGGCGGAGCTTTCGACATTGACAAAGGTGCCTGATTCCACGGATTCGGAGATTGAGACCATGGTGTCCAGCACGTGGTAGGCGAGGTTGCCGGTGGCGCGGTGCGGGATGCCGGCCCGGATGGAGCGGGCCATGTCCAGCACGCCCATGCCGCGGCCCTGGCTGGGGCCGGTGGCGGGAACGTTGGTCCAGTCCTCGTCGCCCGCGCGCCAAAGCTTGACGTCGCCGGTGAAATAGTTTGGATCCGGCAGCGAAATGGTTGCTTCCGTGCCCGTGATCTCCACAAAGCCCATCCGCTGCCGCGGCGACTCGAACGAAAAGACGCTGTGGGATGACGCGCCACCTTCGAACTGTGCCATCGCGGACACGTGGGTGGGGACGTCCACGATGAACTCCTCGCCCAGCTTGGGGCCGGAGCCGATCACCCGGACTTCCTTGGCCTTGGAGCCGATGGCCGCGACCCGGCGCACGGACCCGAACGTCTGCACCAGCGCGGTGAGGTAGTACGGGCCCATGTCGAACAGGGGCCCGGCGCCGTACTGGAACAGGAACGCCGGGTTCGGGTGCCAGGATTCCGGCCCCGGCGTCTGGAACGTGGTCATGGCCGTCAGCGGTGTGCCGATGTCGCCGCGTTCGATAATTCGCCGCGCGGTCTGCAGTCCGGCGCCGAGGAACGTGTCCGGGGCGCAGCCGAGCCGGAGCCCGGCGGCGTCGGCCGTTTTCAGCAGTCCGAGGCCGGATTCGCGGTCCAGCGAGAACGGCTTTTCCGTCCAGACGTGCTTGCCGGCATTGACGGCGGCCGTGGCCACTTCGACGTGGGCGGCAGGGATGGTCAGGTTCACGATGATCTCGACGTCGGGGTGGTTCAGGGCGGCGTCCACGCCGCCGGACTCGGGGATCCCATATTCTTTGGCGCGCGCCGCGGCGGCGTCCTCGAAGAGGTCGGCGATGACGTGGACCTTCAGGTCGGGGAAGACCGTCAGGTTGTCCAAGTACTGCTTACTGATGTTGCCGGCGCCAATGACCGCTACGCCCACCGGGCCGCGCCCGGTTGCCTGATTCGGTGCGGCGCTCATGCGTTCACGCCCTGCGCGCCGGCGGAACCGCTCTGCAGGTAATCGAGGCTCTGGGCGATGCCGTCGAAGATGTCGCCGGAGTAGTCGTCGAATTCCACGACGCCGACTTCGAGGGACTGTGCCGCGTTGATGACATCCCATACGGCGATCTTGCCCTGGCCGGCCGGCAGCTGCGCCTTGGTGTCCGTGGTGAGGGGGCCGTCCTTGATGTGGATAAACTTGACGCGGTCGCCGAGGCGTTTCAGCAGCTGGGCCGGGTCCTGGCCGCCGACGGCGGCCCAGTAGGTGTCCACTTCCAGGACGAGTTCCGGGTCCAGGAGCCCGGCGAAGTACTCCAGAGCGGTCTGGCCCTCGATGCTGGACTCCAGCTCCCAGGCGTGGTTGTGGTAGCCGACGCGGATGCCGTACTCGGCGCCCTTCTTGGCGGCGGCGTTGAGCTTCGCTGCGGTGGTCTGGATGTCCTCGGCGGACTGCCAGTGCTCGGCCGGGAGGTACGGATCGATCACTGTGCTGATGCCCAGTTCCTTGGCCGCGGTGAAGATCTCGTCCTGGTCTTGGCTCAGCAACGGGGCGTGCCCGGACGGGGCGGTCAGGCCGTTTTCCTTCAGGGCCGCGCCGAGCTCAGTGGCCGTCGCCACGAAGTTGTAGGGCTCAACCTGGGTGAAGCCGAGCTCGGCGACCTTCTTGATGGTGCGGGGCAGGTCTTCCTGCAGGGCGTTGCGGAGGGTGTACAGCTGAATTGAATACGACATGGGATTCCTTTGCGGGAGTTGGTTTCGAAGATGTGGGGGACGGGGGCGGGCCGGCCGGCGTCGGGGTTGTGGGTTGGGTGCCTAGCGGCCGGCGAGGGATCCGCCGATACCGCCAACGCTGAAGTACTTGTTGAGGGCGGCGAAGACGATGATGGGCGGGAGCATCATGACCACGGCCAGGGCCATGACGGATGTCCAGTCCGTTTGATTCTGCTGGAAGAAGGACTGCACGCCCATGGGCAGCGTGAAGATTTCTGTGGAGCGGAGGAACACAATGGCCACCAGGTAGTCGTTCCAGGCCAGCAGGAAGGCGAAGATGGCGGTGGAGAGGACGCCCGGGAGGGAGTTGCGCAGCACCACCTTGGTGAAGCTGCCGAAGACGGAGCAACCATCGATCCAAGAGGCTTCTTCCAGGCTGATGGGGATGGAGTCGAAGTAGGCGGCCATCATCCAGGTGGCCACGGTCATGGTCGAGCCGACGTAGATGATGGTCAGGCCCATCAGGTTGTCCACGAGGCCCATGCCGGCGAAGAGGATGAACAGGGGCACCACCGAGGTGATGATGGGCAGCGACTGCATGACGAACAAGAGCAGGGAATAGCCGGAGACTGCTTTGCTGCGGCCGCGGGAGAGGACGTAACCTGCCGGTGCGGCGACGGCCACCGCGACGGTCACAGTGGACAGCGTGGTGATGAGGCTGTTCTGCAGCCAGGTCGAGGCGAGTGTCTCGGAGAAGACGGAGCCGAAGTTTTCCAGCGTGAAGCCAGTGGCTGTGCTGGTGGGACCGGGCGTGACGGCGAGCACCACGGTGACCATGATGGGGACGAGCACGACGGCGGTGATGGCGAGGATCAGGGCGAATCGCCACCAGCGGCCGCGCAGGCCCGCGTCGGACAGGGCACGGTTGGGCTTGCCGGTGACTCCGAGTACGGGGCCGGACTGGGGGTGGGCGTGAACTACTGCGCTCATTATTCGACGCTCGACTTTCGGATCTGGCGGTACAGGATGACAGACACCACCACGAGGGTAATGGTCATGAGGAAGGCGATCGCGACGCCCGGTCCGGTCTGGAAGTCCTGGAAGACGGTCCGGTAGGCCAGCACCACGAGGGAGGTCGTGGCATCCACGGGTCCGCCGCCGGTGAGCAGGTAGATGGTGGGGAAGTCGTTGACGCAGAAGATCGTCATGAGGATCCAGCTGATGTAAGTGGAGCGGGCGATCAGCGGCAGCGTGAGCTGGCTGAACTGCTGCCAGCGGCTCGCACCGTCCATGCTGGCGGCTTCATAGACGGTTGTGTCCACGGACGCCAGGGCCGCCGAGGTCATCATCATCATGAACGGGAAGCTGATCCAGACCTTGAACACCATGACCGTGATGGCCGCGAGGGTCGGGTCGGCCAGGAAGAGCGGCGTGCCCAGTCCGAGGTTCCGGAAGATGCTCGGGATGAGGCTGTCCGGGGTGCCGACCAGCCAGTTCCAAGCGGTGGAGGACACCACGACTGGCACCACCCAAGGCAACAGCAGGAGAACCTTGAAGAGGCCGCCGGCCGGGATCTTGGTCCGCAGCAGCAGGGCCAGGCCCAGCCCGAGGAGCCAGGAACCGAAGACCCCCACGATCGTAAACAGCAGCGTGAAGCGGGCCGCCTTCCAGAATGCCTCGGAGGACAGGACGTTGGCGAAGTTTTCCAGGCCGACGAACTCGCCGGTGTCGAGGAGGGACCCGTCATGCGTGGCCTGCACGCCGGCGTACACGAGGGGGTAGCCGTGGATCAGGACGAGCAGTACGACCGAGGGCAGCAGCAGCCAGAAAAAGGTCTTGCGGGTCTGCGAGCTGAGTTTGCTCTTGCGGTTGGCGGGCTTGCCCGACCCGCCGGGGGCGACGCCCCGGCGGGCCCGGCTCAGGCCGGTCTGGGCTGTGGTCAATGCCATCGAAGGGTCCGCTTACTTCTTCAGGACGGATTGCAGTCCGGACTGGAACGTCTGAAGCGCGGACTTGGCGTCGGTCTTGCCCGTGAGGATCGTCTGCGTGAACTGGTTGAGGGCCTGGCCGCCGTCGAGCACGGCAAGGTTGGCATTAAGAGTGTTGCCCTGTGAGGCGAACGTCTTGGCGATGGGCTGCCAGTCGTTGACGATCTTGACGTTGTTGGGGTCGCTGGCAAACTCGGGAAGTTCAGTGATCGATTTGAAGACAGGCAGCGCAGACATCAGCTTCTGACGCCACAGTTCCTTCAGTTGCCCCAGGTAGGCGACCAGGAAGGCTTCGGACGATGCCTGCGACGGCGTGTTCGTGTACATCATGATGTTGTTGGGGAAGACAATTGTGGCTTTGTCCCCGTGCGGGCCTGTGATGGGGTCCGCAACAAGGAGGTCTCCCGAGGTGTCGCCCACGCGCTGCGGAACGTTGACCTGGAACAGGCCGAAGCCTGCCTTCTTGTCCTTCCACTGGGCGGACATGTTGTCGGTGGTGTAGCTGACTGCGGCGGGGTCCACGATGCCGTTGGAGACGAGTTCCAAGATGAACTCGATGGCCTCGACGTTGCGGTCGTTCATGACGTCCAGCTCGCCGTCCTTCGTAAACACGCCGCCGCCGTTGTTCACCATCATCATGATCATGGAGTGGTTGCCGTAGTTGTTGCCTGCACCGGACCCGGTGGTGAAGCCGAAGGCGCCGACCTTCTTCAGTGCCTTGCCCGCCTCCAGCAGGGTCGGCCAGTCGGTGGGGAGGGCCACTCCGGCCTTCTCGAAGAGCGACTTCCGGTACCAGAACACTCGCATGTCCAGCTGCCACGGCACGGCCACGTAGCCCTTGTCCGACTTGAATGGGTCCAGGACGCCTGGCAGGAAGTCGTCGTACATGCCGTTCTTCTTCAGGTCGTCTACTACTTTGTCCGCGTAGGCGATCTGGCCCTGCTGCGCGAACTGGAAGGCCTGGAAGCCGCCGCCGGTGGACACTGCCGGTCCGGTTTTGGAGGCGATGGCCGAGGAGAACGTCTGGTAGAAGTTGTTCCACTGGATGGTCTGGTAGCTGGCCTTGAGGTTGCCCGAGGCCGGCGCGTAGCCCTCTGCGATCTTCTTGGCGGCGTCGTTGTAGGCCGGCGTGGCCCACGGCATATCCCAGAACTTGATGACGCCGCTGCCGCCCCCGGACTGGGATGCGGAGCCGCCGCCGCACGCTGCGAGGAGCGGGGCACTGGCCGCAGCTGCGGCAAAGCCCAGGAATCCCCGGCGGGAGAAAGCGGTGGAGGTAACAGAGGACTTGATCGTCACGATGATTTCCTTTCATGACCGGCCCGCGACGTCGCGGGCCGGTCTTCTCGACAGTGAGTTGATGCGGAAGGTGTTGCTGGCCGTGCAGTGAGCTAGTGCAGTTAGTTAGTGCAGTTAGTTAGTGCGGCGGTGCGGGTTCGTCGTGGAGCTGCCCGACGAGTGCGGTCAGGGCGGCGAACCGTTCCAGATCGGCCGCCGGGACGCCGGAGTCGACGGCGGTGCGGAGCCGCCTCCAGCTGTGCCGGTGGGCCGATTCGTAGAGGGTGGGGAACGTGGCGGCCCCGGCGGACGTGACGGACCGGACCTCTGCCGGCCAGCCTGCGGAGGCGTCGGGCAGGGTGATGTCCGCCCGCCCGGAGGAGGTCAGGACGGAAACGGTGGCCGTGGCAGGGACCGAGGACGTGGTGATCCCCTGCAGGGCCGCCGGTGCGCCGCCCGGGAGGCTGCCGATCACGGTGTAGCCGTTGGCGTTGCGCTGGATGACCCGCAGGCCGGTCAGTTCGACACCGCAGGCCAGGACCGCTGCAAGATGCCGCGTGAGCAGCACCTCCGTGTCGATCCCGGGGGCGCCCCAGGCCACGGAGTCCAGCAGCACGGCGTCCGCCAGTGCGTCCGCGATGGCGTTCCGGGCCGCGCCAGCGGACTCCGCGAGGGCGGGGTTGCCGGCCCACGCCTGGTCAAGGACCACCGCGGTGCCGGCGTCGGCTGCCACCGCGGCCAGTGCCGCGGGGTCTTCGGCTACTGGATCAACGACGACGACGCCGCGGGCACCTGCGCGGACCGCCTCCGTTGCGCTGGCGGTCCAGCCGGCCGTGCCGGCGAGTGCGACGACGTCGGGCTGGCTGCCTGCCGGGGCGAAGGAAACGGGGAGGGAAGCGACGACGGCGCCGACGGCTCCCGCCTGTTCGGCGTCGGGGCCGGACTGGACCAAGAGCGGCGTTGTCATGCGCGGGCCTCCTCGTAGGCGGCGCCGGCATCGACGCAAGCGGCAGCGGCGTCGGCGATCGCGAGGGCGAATTCCAGATCGTGGATGAGCGTCTCCGGGTGCGGGGCCGTTCCGGTGCCGCGGGCGAGCTCGGCGAGTTTGCGCCATTCACCCTCGTAACCGTTGTGGCCGAAGGGGCCGAGGACGGTGGTGCTGGCAGCGGTCCGGATCCGGGCCGTCGCCGATCCCGCGTGAACGTAGGAAGGGGTGAAGTCGATGGACAGGGACGCGTCGTCGCCGATGGCCTCGAAGGTCCAGGACGGCTCCCAGGTTCCGTTCATGGCGGCGCGGAGTTCGATGGCCACGCTTCCCGCCCGCAGGGAGATGACATAGCCGAACGGCAGGACGGTCTGGGCGTGCAGGACCTCGACGGCCCGGAAGTCCGGGGCAAACCTGCGGACCAGGGGGAGGTCGTGGATGGCCAGGCCAATGACGCCGCCGGTCAGCTTGGCTTTCTCTGCGGCATCAGCGGCCGCGCCGCTCGCGGCCGCGTTGGCGCCAGCGGTCGCGGCTGCCGGCGGGGGAGTGCGGCCCACGATCTCTGTCGCAAAGTCCTCAAAACGGGGGTTGGGCGGCAGGACGATCGAGGACCGGATGGTGTGGACCTGGTCCGGCAGGCCGCCCCAGGCGGATTCCGCGGCCAGCCAGCCCGGGTCGAAGGTGTGCATGGCGCCGACCACGATCGGCACTCCGGTTTCGGCGGATATGGCGGCGATGGCCGCGGCTTCCTCGCCGTTCATGGCGAAGGGCTTTTCGCACAGGACTGCCTTCTTGCCGGCGCGGCAGGCAGCGATCACCTGGACGGCGTGGAACTGGTGCGGGCTGCAGATGGCGACGATCTCAACCGCCGGATCAGCCAGCAGCTCTTCCACGCTGGTACTGAAGCGTGCCCCGACCCGTGCCGCCACGGATTCGGCGACCGCAGGGTCGACGTCCATGATGTGGCGGACTTCCAGGATGTCCCGCAACCTTGCGAGGGACGGCAAATGGATCGCCTGCGTGACGGGGCCGGCCCCCAGGATCCCCACGCCTAGCGGCGCCGGTGCCGCATGTTCTTGGCTCGACAAGTTCCATACCCTTCGTAGTACCTGCGCCGTCCGCCGGCAGCGAGGCTGCCTGGGTTGGTGATCTGGCTCACAGCCAAAGCTAGAGATACTTTTGTCGAGCGTCAAGCAAAAGTTGAAAACTACGTGTCAATCTTTTCTCGGCGTGACATGCAGAAGATCTTCGTGCTATTCCTTACTCATGAGCACGCCCACCGGTACCGACCCCGCAGCCTCCGAGTCCGGCGGCAGCCTGTCCCGCGCCGGCGACCTCTTCCAGCTCCTGCGCGACGGCAAGGCCCGGACCCGCGCGGAACTGGCCCTGACCACCGGGCTGGCTCGCTCCACTGTCGCTTCCCGCATCGACGCGCTGATGGTCTCCGGGCTCGTCGGCCCCGCGGGGGAGGCGAGCTCCAGCGGCGGCAGGCCGCCGTCGCGCTTTGCCTTCAACCCGGCCGCCCGCGTAGTCCTGGCGGTGGATGTCGGAGCCACGCACGTGATCATCGCCGTCACAGACCTCAGTGGGAAGGTGCTCGCGGAGCGCCGGCTGACGCAGGATGTCGCCGACGGCCCGGTGGTTGTCCTGGACCGTGTGATCGATGAAGGCCTGCGGCTGCTCGGCGAGGCCGGCCGGGGCGTCGGGGATCTGGCCGGCGCCGGGATCGGGCTCCCCGGGCCTGTGGAACACGCCACGGGCATGCCGGTGAAGCCGCCGATCATGCCCGGCTGGGACGGGTTCGACGTCGTCCGTCACGTCCAGCGGTCGCTCCCTGTTCCGGTCCTGGTGGACAACGACGTGAACATCATGGCCCTTGGCGAGCGCACAGCGCACTGGCCCGAGGACGAAAACTTCCTGTTCATAAAGGTGGCCACCGGCATCGGGGCGGGCATCATCAGCAGCGGCCAGCTCCAGCGCGGGGCCAACGGAACCGCAGGCGACCTCGGGCACGTCCGGGTTCCGCGCGGCGATGACGTGCTGTGCCGGTGCGGCAACTATGGGTGCCTCGAAGCCCTGGCCTCCGGACCGGCCGTCGCCAGGGCGCTGACGCAGCAGGGCCTGCCGGCGCACGACGGCGGCGATGTGCTGCGCCTCGTCGCTGAAGGGAACCTGCAGGCCATCCAGGCGTTGCGGCAGGCCGGCAGAGACCTCGGCGATGTCCTCTCCACGGTGGTGAACCTGCTGAACCCTTCGGTGATTGTGATCGGCGGAAGCCTCGGCCAGGCCGGGGAACACCTCATGGCCGGTGTCCGCGAGGTGGTCTACCGGCGCTCGCTGCCCCTGGCCACGACGCACCTGCGGATCGGCCTGTCCCGGGCCGGGGACCAGGCCGCCATCCTCGGCGCCAGCCAGATGGTCACGCAGCACGTGCTCTCGCCCGCCGTCATTGAGGCAACCCTGCAGGCCACGGGTTAAGGGTGTCCCGGGCAGTGGTGCCTCCGGAAGCGGTGCCTCCGGCAACGTCACATACCGCAGGTGCGGCAGGGGCCCGTGATAGCAATGGGACTGATGAAATCACATTTCTGCCCGCCCGCCGCGCAACGGCCCACCCCATGAACAACCTGGCCCGGGCGCCGCGCGGCTGGCTCCTCATGCTCGCGATCGGGCTCATCGCGCTGAACATGCGCGGCCCGTTGGTGGCCGTGGCCCCGGTGATCGCGCAGCTGGAGGACGATCTCGGCTTCACCCCGGTGGAATTGGGATTCCTGACCGGGATCCCGGTCCTGTGCTTTGCCCTGGCCGCGCCGCTGGCCTCGCTGGCCGGGCGCAAGCTGGGCCCCGAGTTCGCCATCACCCTCACCCTGCTCGGTGTGCTCTTCGGCGTCGTGGTCCGCTCGGCAGGCGGGGGCGCCCTGGTCATGCTGGGCACGGTGATCCTCGGCGTCGCCATCACGATCGGCAACATCGTTGTCCCGCTGATCATCCGGCGTGACTTCACCCCCGCCCGGCAGGGCGCGGCGATGGGCACGTACACCGCGGCGTTGAATATCGGCTCGTTCCTGACCTCGATGGTGTCGGCGCCGCTGGCTGAGCTGCTGGGCTGGCGGCCCGCGATTGCCGCGAGTGGCCTCTTCGCGGTGGCGGCCGGCGCCGTCTGGGTGATCGCCGTCGGCCGGCAGGCCTTCATTCCTGCTCCCGTCCCCGCCTCGCACCCGGGCCGTCCGGGAGGCAAGCTCACGTCCCGGTGGATCACGGCAGCCCTGACCTTCGGGTTCGCCGGGCAGGCGTTCTCCTACTACGGGGTGACCGCCTGGCTGCCGAGCCTGCTGGCGGACGAACTCGGCATGGCGCCCGCCGCCGCCGGGGCAGGGTCCTCGCTCTTCCAGATCCTGGCCATTGTGGGCGGACTGGGCGTTCCGCTGGCGGCCCGTTTCGCCAGCACGACGGCGGTGGGCCTCACCCTGGGACTGCTGTGGCTCACGGTACCCCTGGGCCTGCTGCTCGCGCCGGAACTGTGGTGGCTGTGGTGTTCCTTCGGAGGTGTGGCCCAGGGCGGCGGCATCACGCTGATCTTCCTGGCCATTATCCGGCTGGCACGGGACCAGGCCTCGGCGGCCCGGATGTCCGCCGTCGTCCAGGGGACGGGGTACTCGTTCGGGGCAGTCGCGCCGACCCTGCTGGGCTACGTCCACGGGGTTACCGGCGCCTGGACCGGACCGCTGCTGATGATCCTGTGCTCCGTGGCCGCGTTCATCCTGGGCACCGCGCTGTCCCTGCGCCGCGTGCCGAAGCCGCACTAGGCTCGTCCCGCTCGCGCCCGGCTGCGTGCCCGCTGGGCCCGCGCCCGGCTGTGCCTGCGCCGGGACCACAGCTAAGGCCCATGTTTGCGGAACATGGGCCTTAGCTGTCAACTCGACGCCGTTGTCGAACTGCAGGGTGTTCCGTTGCTGGGCCGCCACCCGGATTTCGGGCTGCCTGTTGCGAAGGGCGGGCAAGCCCAGCGGACGGAATTCTTGTTACGCCGGGATCAGGGCGGCCTTCCCGCGGCCGGGGTCGGCGCCGTCGCGGGCTTCATGCAGGAAGCGGTCGTAGGCCGGCAGCGTCAGGAACGCCGGGAACTCGCTGCTGAGGGTGACTTCCTCGAAGATGTCCCGCGCATCGGCGAAACGGTCCCCCTCGAAGCGCTCCAGCTTGGCGAACTCCTCGTCCAGCATGTCCTCCACCCACTCCCGGGTGACCACATCGCCGTGGTCAGTGATGGCCCGGGAGAAGATCCACTGCCACAGCTGCGAGCGGGAGATTTCCGCGGTGGCGGCGTCCTCCATCAGGTTGTGGATGGCCACCGCGCCGTTGCCGCGCAGCCACGACTCGATGTAGCGGATCCCCACTTCGATGTTGTTCCGGATGCCGCGTTCGGTGATGGTTCCGGTGGTCGCGGAGATGTCGATCAGGGCGCGGTCGTCCGCGGTGACGTCCTCGCGGAGGCGTTCGAGCTGGTTCGGACGGTCGCCGAGGACGCCGTCGAACACCTCGCGGCAGACCGGCACCAGGTCCGGGTGCGCCACCCACGAGCCGTCGAAGCCGTCGCCGGCCTCACGGGTCTTGTCCGCGCGGACCTTCTCGAAGGCGATCGCGTTGGCGGCGGCGTCCTTGCGGTTGGGGACAGCCGCGGCCATGCCGCCGATCGCCATGGCGCCGCGCTTGTGGCAGGCCCGGACGAGCTGTTCGGTGTAGGCGCGCATGAAGGGCTGGGTCATGGTGACCTGGCCGCGGTCCGGCAGCACGAAGCGGGGGCCGCGGGTGCGGAAGTTCTTGATCAGGGAGAAGATGTAGTCCCAGCGGCCGGCGTTCAGGCCCGCGGCGTGGTCCCGCAGTTCGTAGAGGATCTCCTCCATCTCAAACGCCGCGGTGATGGTCTCGATCAGCACGGTGGCGCGGATGGTGCCCTGCGGGATGCCCAGCAGGTCCTGGGCCAGGATGAAGATGTCGTTCCAGAGCCGGGCCTCGAGGTGGCTCTCGATCTTGGGCAGGTAGAAGTACGGCCCCTTGCCCTGGGCGATCAGGCGGCGGGCGTTGTGGAAGAAGTACAGCCCGAAGTCCACGATCCCGCCGGCGACCGGTTCGCCGTCGATGAGCATGTGCTTTTCCGGCAGGTGCCAGCCGCGGGGCCGGACCACGACCGTGGGCAGCTCCCCCGCCGGGCGCAGCTTGTATTCTTTGCCCTCGGGTGAGGTGAAGTCGATCCGGCGTTCCAGCGCATCCGTCAGGTTCAGCTGGCCCTGGATCACGTTGCGCCAGGACGGGGTGGAGGAGTCCTCCATGTCCGCGAGCCACACCTTGGCGCCGGAGTTCAGCGCGTTGATGGTCATCTTCTTATCCACCGGCCCGGTGATCTCCACGCGGCGGTCCTCCAGGCCCGGGGCCGGGGGAGCGACGCGCCAGTTCGGGTCATTGCGGACGGCCTCGGTCTCGCGCAGGAACCGCGGGTCCTGGCCTTTGGAGATCTGGTGGCGGCGTTCCTGCCGTGCCTGCAGCAGCTCCTGCCGGCGACCGGCCGTGGCCCGGTGCAGCTTGGCCACAAAGGCCAAGGCGTCCGGCGTAAGGACCTCGCTCTGCCGGCAAATCGGCTGCGCGGTCAGCGTGATCCCGTTGATGGTGAAGTTGTCAGTGAAGCTGTTCATTTCAAATCTCCTTAGAGAAGAAGGAAGTTCGACGGCGACTGGCGACATACGCACCAGGCGTCGGGCCGTGTGCTCCGGAAGCGTGCGTAAAAGGGGCCCCATTGCCGCCCCGCTGAGTCGAAACGGAGCAGAGGCGGCAATGGGGAATAGCACGCGGAGGAGTGCGCGGTCCGCCGCCGGACGCAAGCGACGCCGTCGGGGATTAGTGGAACTGGCCTTCTTCGGTGGATCCCACCAGGGCCAGGGTGGATGCGTTCGGGTTGAGCGCGGTGGCGATGTCGTCGAAGTAGCCGGTGCCGACTTCGCGCTGGTGCTTGGTGGCGGTGTAGCCGCGGGACTCGGAGGCGAATTCCTTCTCCTGCAGCTCGACGTACGCGCTCATGCCTTCCCGGGCGTAACCGTGGGCGAGGTCGAACATCGAGTAGTTGAGGGCGTGGAAGCCGGCCAGGGTGATGAACTGGAAGGTGAAGCCCATGGCGCCGAGTTCGCGCTGGAACTTCGCGATCGTGGCGTCATCGAGGTGCTTGCGCCAGTTGAACGACGGCGAGCAGTTGTAGGCGAGCATCTGGTCCGGGAACTCGGCCTTGACGGACTCGGCGAACTTTCGGGCCAGCTCCAGGTCCGGGGTGCCGGTCTCCATCCAGATGAGGTCGGAGTACGGGGCGTAGGCCTTGGCGCGGGCGATGCAGGGTTCGATCCCGTTGCGGACCTTGTAGAAGCCCTCCGGGGTCCGGACGGGCTGTCCGCCTTCGCGGAGGATGAACTCCTGGTCGCGCTCGTCGACGTCGGAGGTGATCAGGGTGGCTGCCTCGGCGTCGGTGCGGGCGATGATGACCGATGGCGTGCCGGCGACGTCGGCGGCGAGGCGGGCGGCGTTCAGGGTCCGGACGTGCTGCTGGGTGGGGATCAGGACCTTGCCGCCGAGGTGGCCGCACTTCTTTTCCGAGGCGAGCTGGTCTTCCCAGTGCACGCCCGCCGCGCCGGCCTGGATCATCGACTTCATGAGCTCGTAGGCGTTGAGCGGGCCGCCGAAGCCGGCCTCGGCGTCGGCCACGATCGGGACCATCCAGTCTTCGACCGTCCGGATGCCCTCGGAGAACTCGATCTGGTCCGCGCGGAGCAGGGCGTTGTTGATGCGCCGGACCACCGTGGGGACCGAGTTGGCGGGGTAGAGCGACTGGTCCGGGTAGGTGTGGCCGGAGTTGTTGGCGTCCGCTGCGACCTGCCAGCCGGAGAGGTAGATGGCGCGGAGCCCGGCCTTGACCTGCTGCACGGCCTGGTTGCCGGTCAGGGCGCCCAGGGCGTTGGTGTACTTGCCTGCCGTGTGCTCCTCGGTGAGCTGCTTCCACAGCTTCTCGGAGCCGCGGCGGGCCAGCGTGTGTTCTTCGGAGACCCGGCCGCGGAGGCGGACGACGTCCGTTGCCTTGTAGTCACGGGTCACACCTTCCCAGCGGGGGTTGGCGGCCCACTCGAGCTCCAGTGCGGCGGCCTGCTGCTCGGGCGTCTGCTGGGTGGGCTCAAATGCTGCAGTCATCTTTGTCTCCTTGGTGGGTCCGGGTCGGCCAGTCTGCGTCTCTGCGGATCCTGGCTGGTTGTTCCGGATGGTGAATCTTGCCGTGAGATCTACTTTTCTTCACTTTCCGAGGGGTTTCTAGATCAAAACTCTGGAAAGAAATGCACTTCTTCGCATATTCTCAAGAAATGCACGCAACCAGCTGGAACCGCCAAGCTCTTTCTCCCTCCGCGCCCGCAGCGCCGGAGGTGGACGTCATCAGCCTGGGCCGCCGCGTCCGCCATTTGCGCAAGGCGGCCGGGCTCACACTCGATGACCTGAGCGCAGCCGTCGGGGCCGCCCCCAGCCAGCTGAGCCTGATTGAAAACGGCAAGCGCGAGCCCAAGCTCGGCCTGCTTCAGCAGCTCGCCGCGGCCCTCGGGGTCAGCATTGATGAGCTCCTCGGCGCCGAGCCGCCTAACCGCCGCGCGGCGTTGGAAATCGAACTGGAACGCTACCAGCGCAGCCCCATCTACGAGTCCCTCAATCTGCCGAAAATCCGCATCAGCTCGCGGCTTCCCATGGATGTACTGGAGTCCATGGTGGGGCTGCAGCACGAGCTCGAACGCCGGCTCAACGAGCAGGTGGCGACGCCGGAAGAGGCCCGCCGCGCTAACGGTGAACTGCGGGCGATGATGCGGGAGCGGAACAACTACTTCCCGGAGTATGAGGCCGAGGCGCAGAAGGTCCTGGCCTCGGTGGGCCACACGAGCGGTCCGTTGTCCCATCACGTCATTGCGGACATCGCCGGGCACCTCGGTTTCAGCCTCCACCATGTAGGGGATTTACCGCATTCCACCCGGTCCGTGACGGATCTTAAGAACCGCAGAATTTACCTGACGCAGAACCAGCGCAGCGATCACGACCCCCGTTCGGTGCTCTTGCAGGCGCTGGGCCACTACGTCCTGGGCCACCAGACGCCGTCGAACTACGGCGACTTCCTGATGCAGCGCGTGGCCACCAACTACTTCGCCGCCGCGCTCCTGCTGCCCGAGCAGGCGACCGTGGAATTCCTGCAGCGGGCCAAGCAGGCGAAGGAAATCGCCGTCGAGGACATCCGGGACGCCTTCGCCGTGTCCTACGAGACCGCCGCGCACCGGTTCACCAACCTCGCCACCCAGCACCTGGACATCCGGACGCACTTCCAGAAGACGCACAAGAGCGGCATCATCTACAAGGCCTACGAGAACGACGGCGTGACGTTCCCTCAGGACCACACCGGCGCCATCGAGGGCCAGTTCTCGTGCCGGAACTGGACCTCCCGGGTGGTGTTCGACGTCCCGGACAAGTTCAGCGCGTACAACCAGTACACCGACACCCCGGCAGGGACCTACTGGTGCACGGCCCGGACGGAACGCTCCGCGAACGGGGAGTTCTCGCTCTCCGTGGGTGTCCCGTATGCGCAGGTGAAGTGGTTCCGCGGCCGCGACACCACGGAGCGGTCCAAGTCCACCTGCCCCGACGAAAGCTGCTGCCGCCGCCCGCCGGCGTCGCTGACCGCCGAATGGGCCGGCAACGCGTGGCCCTCGGCCCGGGCCCACTCCCACCTGCTGGCAGCGATGCCGCCCGGCGCCTTCCCGGGCGTGGACGAGACCGAGGTCTACACCTTCCTGCAGGCGCACTCGGGGAGCTAAGGCTCAGGTTCCGCGCGGGAGGAGAGACTATATTGGCCTGTGTCAGCTCATCGATCCACCTCGCGGGAGCGTGCACCCATGGCCAAGGAACTTGCCACCCAGCTCATCGAACAACTCCAGGCTGCCGGCGTGCAGCGGATCTACGGGATTGTGGGGGACAGCCTCAACCCGATCGTCGACGCCGTCCGCAAGACCGGCGGCTCGCAGCAGGGCGGCATTGACTGGATCCATGTCCGGCATGAGGAGGCGGCCGCCTTCGCCGCGGCGGCGGAAGCCCAGCTGACCGGCCGCCTCGCTGTGTGCGCCGGCTCCTGCGGGCCCGGCAACCTGCACCTGATCAACGGACTCTACGACGCCAACCGCTCCGGGGCACCGGTGCTGGCCATCGCCTCGCACATCCCGAGCAAACAGATTGGCAGCAGCTTCTTCCAGGAAACCCATCCGGACCGGCTCTTCAACGAATGCTCCGTCTACTCCGAGCTGGTCAGCACCGCGGAGCAGGCACCCCGCGTCATGCACAGCGCCATCCAGCACGCCGTCGGGCTCCGGGGCGTCGCCGTCGTGACCCTGCCGGGCGATATCGCCGGCCTCGAGGCGACGGCGGAAACGCCGGCCCCGGCGACATTCCGGCCGGCGACGCTGACGCCGGACCCCGCCAGCGTGCGGGAACTGGCCGACGCCATCAACGCCGCCGAGAAGGTCGCGATCTTTGCCGGCGCCGGCGTGCAGGGCGCACACGACGAGGTGATTGCCCTCGCCGAACTGCTCGCGGCGCCGATCGGCCACAGCCTCCGCGGCAAGGACTTCATGCAGTACGACAACCCCTACGACATCGGCATGACGGGCCTGCTGGGCTACGGTGCCGCGGCCGAGGGCATCCAGGACGCGGACCTGCTGATCCTGCTGGGCACAGACTTCCCGTACGACCAGTTCCTCCCCGGAACCCGGACGGCGCAGGTGGACCGGGCCGCGCACAAACTGGGGAGGCGGACCGACGTCGACGTCGCCGTTCACGGGGACGTGCTCCCCACCCTGGCCGCGCTGATGCCGCGGCTGCAGCCGAAGAAGAGCCGCCGCTTCCTCAACCAGATGCTCAAGAAGCACGACCGTCTCATGAACAAGGCGGTGGGGGCCTACACCCGGAACGTCGGGAAGAAACAGCCGATCCACCCGGAGTACGCGGCCTCGCTGCTTGACCAGGTGGCGGCCGAGGACGCCATCTTCACGGCGGACACCGGCATGTGCAACGTCTGGACCGCCCGGTACATCAACCCGCTGGGCACCCGCCGGCTGATCGGCTCCTACCTGCACGGGTCCATGGCCAACGCCCTGCCGCACGCGATCGGCGCCCAACTGGCCTACCCCGGCCGGCAGGTGGTCTCGGTCTCGGGCGACGGCGGCCTGTCCATGCTGCTGGGCGAGCTCATCACGGTCGCGGCGCACCGGCTGCCAGTGAACGTGGTGGTCTTCAACAACTCCACGCTGGGCATGGTGAAACTCGAGATGCTGGTGGACGGGCTCCCAGACTTCGGCGTCGACGTCCCGGACGCCAACTACGCGGACGTTGCCCGGGCCCTGGGCTTCCACGCCGTCCGCGTCACCGACCCGTCCCGCATCGAGGCCGCGTACCGGGAGGCCTTCGCCCACCCCGGCCCGTCGCTCGTGGAGCTCATCACGGACCCCAAGGCGCTCTCCCTCCCGCCCAAGATCAAGGGCGCGCAGGTCCTGGGCTTCGCCACGGCCATGTCCAAGGTGGTCCTCAACCGGGGCGCCGGCGAGGCCGTCAGCATGGCCCGCAGCAACCTGCGCAACATCCCGCGGCGCTGAGGCCCTCCGAGTTCGCCGGAAGCTCCCCAGCTCGCCGGAAGTTTCCGGCGAGCTGGGGGCTTTCCGGCGAACTGCGCACCAATGAGACGACGGGAGTGGCAATGAAGAATCACCGGATGACGAGAATTGTGGCGGCGGGGACCATCGTGGCGCTCACGGCGTGTTCGCCCCCGGTGCCCGGACTCTTGAAGGCCGACGGCGTTGAGCGGGTTACGGTGGACCGCGCCGTGTACGCCGCCGAACTTCAGGCATTCCGGGCATCCGCCCTGACGTTGGGAGTCGCGCTGCTGGCCGACGGCGGTGACGGCTCCAACGGAAACGTGGTTTCCTCCCCGGGAAGCCTGCTGATCGCGCTCGCAATGCTCCGCTCCGGTGCGTCCGGGGATACCGCGGCGGAGCTGGATGGCGTTCTTGGACTCCCCGTGGCGCACCGTGACGAGGCCATGAATGCGCTGCTGTCCTCACTCGACGAGTTCGACGGCGACCCCGGTTCGGTTGACGAGAAGAACCCGCCACGGAAACCAGTCATGCACGCGGCGAACGGGCTGTTTGTGGACCGGAACGTAGCTACCGGGGAGGCGTACCTGCAAACCCTCGCCCGGCACTATGGCACCGGCGTGTACCCCGTGGACTTCCGGGATGAGCACACCACCAAACCGGCCCTGGATGCGTGGGTGGACAAGAACACAGGAGGGCGGATCAAGGCTGCGCCGACTACGTACGATTCTGAGACCACGTTCAGCCTCCTCAACGCGCTCTACTTCGCTGCTGCCTGGCGCTCGCCGTTCGACCCGAATGACACTTCGGACCTGCCGTTCACCACCGCTGAGGGCCGGGAAATTGAGGCTCCCGCCATGCATAACGAACTCGACATGAAATACGCGGAGGGCCGCGGTTGGCGCGGGGTCGACCTTCCGTACGCCGAGGGCTTCGTCATGCGGCTGATCCTGCCTGATGCCGTTTCCGGTTCCCGGCCCGCCGACGCCGCCCTGAACGCGGCTCAACTTATGGAAGTCGCGGAAGCTTTCGCCACGGCACCGCTGGAGACCGTCCAGATCCAGCTGCCCCGCTGGGACCACACCTGCAGTTTTGAGCTGCGCAGGGTCTTCGGCGCCCTGGGGCTGCAGAAGACCCTAACCACTACCGCGGACTTCGACGCCATCCAGCGCAGGCTCACCCTCACCCAGGCGGCCCAAGCAGCCAACATCACCGTGGCCGAAAAGGGGACCGTGGCCGCAGCCGTCACCCAAATCGAGGGGGCTGTGACCGGTGTCCCGCAGCCGCAGCGCACCATCGACTTCGACCGGCCGTTCCATTACCAGATCGTGCACGTTGAGACTGGGCTGCCGCTCTTCATGGGGAAGGTCTCGGACCCGCGCTGACGGGTGGCCAACCGGGATCCAAATCGCCGGAAGCTCTCCAGTTCGCCGCAAACTTCCGGCGAGCTGGAGAATCTCCGGCGAACTCGGCGGCTTAGGGCGCCCCGCTCCGGCCTACCCCGGCCAGGGCCGCGGCCACTTTTCCGATCAGCTCGAACGGGACAGGCTTCCGCAGCGGGAACTTCAGGGTGCCCTTCGCGGCGCGGTACGGCGCGAGTTCCTCGCCCAGCGACTCGTCGTTGTCGGGCACGGGGTAGACGGAGATGTGGTGCGCCCAGCCCGCGAAATACACCACGCATTTATCCCCGAGCGTGATCGTGGGGATGCCGTAACTGATCATCTCGCCTGAACCAGGTATCGCGGCATGGCAGCGCCGCCGGATCTCCTGCAGCATCTCCTGCTCCTCGGCAGGAAACGAGGCGATGTACTCCTCCACGGACTCAAAGTGCTGTGCCATTGCTGTTCCCTCCGACGATCCCCTGCAACGAGTTAGCGCGGGCCACCCTGCCACAAGGCATCGAACGGGGCGCCCGAGGCCACCCGGTTCCGGATGCCGGCGGTCACAAACGCCTTCGCGGTCCGGGCGGCGGCCAGCGGCGTCGCACCCTTGGCGAGCTCGGCCGTCACCGCCGCGGCCAGCGAGCACCCGGCGCCGGACACGGCCTCTTCGCCCACCTTCGGGGCGCACAGGACTTCCAGTGTTTCACCGTCGTAGTAGACGTCGACGGCGTCGGGGCCTTCCAGCCGCACGCCGCCCTTGGCGAGCACCGCGGCGCCGCTGAGCTCGTGGATGCGGACCGCGGCGGCCTTGAGGGTCTCGACGTCGGTGATTTCCAGCCCGGAGAGCGACTCGGCCTCGAAGTGGTTCGGCGTGACGAAAGTGGCCAGCGGCAGGATGTGGGACTTGAGCGCCTGGTCGGTGTCCAGGGCGTGGCCCGGCTCCTGGCCCTTGCAGATCAGCACCGGATCCAGCACCACGTTGGCAAACTGTCCGCCGGCCAGCGCCGCGGCCACGGTAGAAATCGTCGCGGGGCTGCCCAGCATGCCGATCTTGACGGTGTCCAATACGGCCGGTGCGCCGGCCGCGGCACCGTAGGCCGCCGTCGTCGCTTCCAGCTGGTCGGCGATGACCTGCTGGTCCACCGGGACGAAGCGGTGGTTCCAGTTGTCCTTGGGGTCGAAGGACACGATGCAGGTCAGGTTCGCGATCCCGAAGACGCCGAGTTCCTGGAACGTCTTCAGGTCAGCCTGCGCGCCGGCACCGCCGGTCGCTTCGGAGCCTGCGATGGTCAGCGCGACGGCGGGGGAGGAGACGGCGTCGGAGGCGGTCTCGGCAACTGCCAGGGCAGCGGAATCGAATGCGGTAGAAGTCATGGTCCCATCCTGCCATCCCGCCAAAACCACCCGCATTGTGCTCATGAACAGGTATTCCATGAACAGTATGAACAAAACATTAGTGTTCTGGATCACGCGGACTAGGGTGGCGGACGGCGTTGCTTACTGGCGGCGCCGGATCCAGGAAGGTTCATTGATGAGCACCCAACTGTCCGAGGCGGCCCAGACCCGGAAAGCCGTCGGCAACATCCTCAAAGGCTCGGCCGGAAACCTTGTCGAGTGGTACGACCTCTACGTCTACACGGTCTTCGCGGCCTACTTCCAGGCGCACTTCTTCAACTCGACGGACGAGCTCCAGGCCGGTCTCGAGGCGATGGCCGTCTTCTCGACGTCGTTCCTGATGCGGCCGATCGGTGCCTGGTTCTTCGGCCGGTACGCCGACCGCAAGGGCCGCAAGGCCGCGCTGACGCTGAGCGTGACCATGATGTCCGCCGGCTCCTTCGCCATCGCCGTGCTGCCCACCCAAGACGTGATCGGCCTGTGGGCCCTCATCCTGCTGGTCCTCATCCGCGTGATCCAGGGCTTCTCCGTGGGCGGTGAGTACGGCACCAGCGCCACCTACATGTCCGAGGCTGCCACCTCCAAGCGCCGCGGCTTCTTCTCCAGCTTCCAGTACGTCACGCTGATCGGCGGACAGATGCTGGCCCTGCTGGTGCTCGTGGTCCTTCAGAACGCCATGCCCAAGGCCGAGCTGACCGAGTGGGGCTGGCGGATCCCGTTCGCGATCGGCGGCGTGGCCGCCCTGGTGGTCCTGTGGCTGCGGCGCTCCATGGAGGAAACCGTCTCGGACGAACAGCTCGAGGCCGCAAAGGTTCCGGCCGCGGCCGGCGTCGCCCAGCCGGGCACCATGAAGCTGCTGTTCACCGGCTACTGGAAGCCGCTCATGATCTGCATCGGGATCACCCTTGGCGGCACCGTGGCGTTCTACACCTACACCAACTTCATCCTGAAGTTCATGAACGATACCTCCGGCATCGCCAAAACCGACACCTCGGTCATCAACTTCTGGGCACTGTTCATCTTCATGCTGCTCCAGCCGGTCTACGGCATCATCTCGGACAAGGTGGGCCGCAAGCCGCTGCTGCTGTGGTTCGGCATCACGGGCGTTCTGTTCACCTGGCCGCTCCTGTCCGCCCTTGCCGGAACCAAGGATTCGATGACCGCGTTCCTGCTCATGATGGGCGGACTGCTGATCGTGGGCGGCTACACCTCCATCAACGCCCTTGTAAAGGCCGAGCTGTTCCCCGCGTCCATCCGCGCCCTCGGCGTGGGCCTGGGCTACGCGATCGCCAACTCGCTCTTCGGCGGCACCGTCCCGCTCATCGGCGCGGCCCTGCAGAAGGCGGGCCAGGAAGAACTGTTCTTCACCTACGTCACCGTGGCCATCGGCATCTCCCTGCTGGTCTACATCTTTGCCCTGAAGAACAAGAAGTCCACGCACCTGGACGACGAGCAGGGTCACGCCTGGACGCCGGCTGCTGTCGACGCGGGCACGGACAGGGGCAACGACGAGGGCACGGGCACGGGCAAGGACGAGGACAAGGACCTCATCGACGCCCCGCGCCGCTAGGGCGGGCCGCCCCGCCGGCTTCGCCGTCTGAAGCCCGCCGCCCCGCCGCCCCGTCTTCGCCACCCGCCGTCTTCGAATTCGCCGGAAGCGCCCCGGATCGCCGTACATTTCCGGCGACCTCGAGCGTTTCCGGCGAACCCGAGGTTACTGCCCGCGGCCTTGCCCGCACTGTCGGGTGCGAGAATAGAGGCGGTTCCGGCGTCGTGTGTCACCGGGGCCGTCCAGTGCTAATACAGCCGGCCGCCCAGCGTGTTCCCCTTGAGGGCACGGGACGCCGAGCGAACCACTACGAATGGAATGCCCATGACTTCCGCCAAGACTTTCCCGGCGTCAGCGCCGCCGAGGTTCGCCTCGATCGGTTCCCCGCATTTCGGCATCATGCTGGCCGTCATGGCCGTGGTGCTGATCCTGTCCAACATCGGGGCGTCCAAGGGCGTGGCGATCGGCCCCGTCATCACGGACGGCGGGTTCTTCCTCTTCCCGCTGGCCTACATCCTGGGCGATGTCATCAGCGAGGTCTACGGCTTCAAGGTGGCGCGCAGGGCCATAATCACCAGCTTTGCGCTGTCCGTCTTCGCGTCCCTCTGCTACTGGGTCATCATCGCCCTTCCGGGGTTCGGCGACGAGTACGGCGCCTCCAAGCAGGCAGCCCTGGAAGGCGCCCTGGGACCGGTCCCGCAGATTGTCCTGGCATCGCTGCTGGCCTTTCTCGCCGGCCAGACCATCAACTCCTGGATCCTCGTGAAGATGAAGGCACGGACCGGGGAAAGGTCCCTGTGGGCGCGCATCATGGGCTCCTCCGTGGCCGGCGAATTCGTTGACACGCTGATCTTCTGCAGCATCGCCGCGTCCGTGATCGGCATTACCGACGCCGGGATGTTCGTGAACTACGTCCTCGTGGGTTTCCTCTACAAGACCCTCGTGGAGTTCGCCTTCGTGCCGCTGACCTCGCTCGCCATCGGCTGGGTCAAGAAGCGCGAACCGAGCTACGGGGCCTAGGACCTCGCCTCCGGCCGCCGCCACCCAATTCGCCGCTCGCCGCGGCCGCCGTCGCCCACTCCGCCGCCGGCCACTCCACCGCCCGCCGCCGCCAAACAATTCGCCGCCGCCGCGGCCGCCAACCAATTCGCCGGAAACCTGCGGGGTCGCCGTAATTTTCCGGCGACGTCGCTGGCTTCCGGCGAACTCGACGCTCAGGGATGCGGACGGCCGGCCAGCGCACTAAGCAGACGGCTCTTGAATTCCTGCTCGCGGAAGAGGTCCTTCCACTCAACGCGGACGAACCGCCAGCCCTCTTCAGTCAGGGCCTTCTCCCGGCGCCGTTCCTCGAAGAGCACCTCGGCTGTAGGACTGTAATCGAAGTACTTGATCTTGCCGTCGAACTCGAGGGCGACCTTCTCCTCCTTCCACGCAAAGTCCAGGCGATGGCGCCCAGCGCGGCTTGACACCTCAAGCTGCGGCTCGGGAGGCCTGATCCGGCACCGCAGGATCAGCTCGCGGGTCAGGGTTTCGCCGGGAGATTCGGAGCGCGGATCGGCCGAGGCGAGGACGCGGCGGAATGTCCGGATCCCCCGCCGGCCGTCCAGATTATCGGCCATGGCCTGCAGGGCGGCCGGGTCCGCGCCCAGGCGAAGCGCGTGGTCAGTGAGGATCAACGCCTGCCTGTAGGGCAGCAGCATGGCGCAATCGGCCGTTGTGCGCTCGAGGGAAGTCGTCCGGAGGCCGTTCACCACGGTGACGTCGTGTTCGGCGAAGGGGCGCGTGTGGCAGCGGACGTCCCTGCCGTGGCGCTCGTTCGAGGGGTTCACTTTCTGGAGCAAATGGATGGCGTCATCCACATCCCACAGGTAGAGGCGGCGGAGGCGCGCCGCGGACGTGTGGCTGTAGAGGAAGGTGCCCGTCGACGTCGTTCGCGTTCCGTGGGCATGCGCGTAGATAAGCTGCCTGCTCCGGGCGGCGGGGGATTGGGCCCGCCACAGACTGGCGCGGATGTAGCAGCCATGCCGGAGACGGACGAGGATGCCCGAATCCAGGAGCGAGCGGATGGCACGGGGTCCATAGCCAAGGTCGAGCAGTTGTTCGGTGCGCCAGAGGTTATCCGTGGGCGGCAACTCTGGCGAGCGGTTTTGCGGCATGGCACCAGCTTCACCTGCACTGGAGGCGCGCGGGAGGATCCACCGTCGCTATGTGGATTATGAGACGTTGGCGGCGGCAGCTCAAGCTGAGGCCGCGAGGTCGCCGGAAAGCTGCGAGATCGCCGGAAAGCTGCGGGGTCGCCGGAAACTTCCGGCGAGCTGGCACGGTTCCGGCGACTTCGACGCCCAGACGCGCAGACGCCGCGAAGCCCTCGACGCCGGGCCACCCAGACGCCGCGAAGCCCTCGACGCCGGGCCACCCAGACGCCGCGAAGCCCTCGACGCCGGGCCACCCAGACGCCGCGAAGCCATCGACGCCCAGCCGCCGGGACGCCCCAGACGACGCCGGGCCGGCCCCCGCGACGCCGGGACGCCCAGGCGCCGGGCCACCCAGGCGCCGGGACGCCCCTAGGAGTAGTAGCTCCGCAGGGTCTCGGCCTTGAACTCGAAGAAGTTGCCGGCCTCGATGGCGAGCCGGGCGTCGTCGACCATTTTCACCACGAAGCGCTCGTTGTGGATCGAGATCAGGGTGGCAGAGACCATCTCCTTGGCCTTGAACAGGTGATGGATGTAGGCGCGCGAATAGTTCAGGCAGGCGTAGCAGTCGCAGCCTTCCTGCAGCGGGCCGAAATCGCGCTTGTACTTGGCGCCGGAGAGGTTGTACCGGCCGGTGGGGTGGTAGAACGCCGAGTTGCGGGCCACCCGCGTGGGGGAGACGCAGTCGAAGGTGTCCGCGCCGTTCTCAATGGCGGTGAAGATGTCGTCCGGTTCGGAGATGCCCAGCAGGTGCCGCGGCTTGTTCTCCGGCAGTTCCTCGTTGCACCAGCGCACGATCGTTCCGAGGTTCTCTTTCTCCAGCGCCCCGCCGATGCCGAAGCCGTCGAAGTTCATGGCGCCGAGGTCGCGGCAGGCCTTGCGGCGCAGATCCTCGTACTGGGCACCCTGGATCACCCCAAACAGGGCCTGGTAGGGCTTGCCGGCGCGCTCGTTCGTGAGCCGGAAGTGCTCGGTGATGCACCGTTCGGCCCAGCGCCGGGTCCGTTCCAGGGACTCCTCCTGGTAGCCGCGGGAGTTCTGCAGCGTGGTGAGCTCGTCGAACGCGAACATGATGTCCGCGCCGATCTGGTGCTGGACATTCATGGAAATCTCGGGGCTGAAGCGGTGCCGGTCGCCGTTGAGGTGGCTCTTGAACCACACGCCTTCCTCGTCCACGTGGGCCAGGCGTTCCTTGCCGGGGGCGACGGCGTCGTCGGGTCCCGAATGGTCCACCGATTTCATGTCGATGACCTTCTTGAACCCCGAGCCCAGGCTCATCACCTGGAAGCCGCCGGAGTCGGTGAACGTGGGCCCGCGCCAGTTCATGAAGGCGCCCAGGCCGCCGGCCTCGTCCAGGATGTCCGCGCCCGGCTGCAGATACAGGTGGTAGGCGTTGGCCAGTACGGCCTGCGCGCCGAGTTCGGCAATGGACTCCGGCAGCACGGATTTGACCGTGGCCTTGGTGCCGACGGCGATGAACGCCGGGGTCTGGATCTCCCCATGCGGGGTGGCGATGGTGCCGGTCCGGCCCAGGAACTCACCGCCATTGGCGGCAACCTGCCCGGCCGACGGCGGGCACGCCTCACGCAGGCGTTTGCCCACGCGGAAGGAGAACTCGGACTGCCGGGCGGGCGCGGGGGGCAAAGACGCGAAGTCAGGATTGGCTGGCACGGTTCAAGTGTGCCAGCTAACGCAGCCCTTCCCTTAGTGGACGGGATCCGATGTGGGGTAGTTCTCAGCCCGCCACTTGTCCCAGTAATTGCGGACCGCCTCCAGCTGGTGGGCCCCGAGGTCGTAGGTGGAGACGATCGCGAGGGATCCGCCGTCGGGCCGGACATCAGCGATGGCGGGCTGATCCGCCACGATCAGCAGGCCGTCCCCGTGCTCGGCGTAGTGGTGGACCGTCAGGCCAACCTGGTGGTTGCTGCGGAACCACACCTTGCCGGAGAGCTCCTCGCCTGTGGGCAGGGTGAGCGAATACGGATCCCCCGGCGCCGGGACATCGTTGAGCCCGAGTTTTTCTATCGCGGACCCGCCGGTGCCGGGCACGGAGAAGAAAAAGGTCCGGCGCTTGCCGTGCGGGTGCCGTTCCAGGGCGAAGCGCAACTGGTGGAGGAAGGTCAACCAGCCCTGGGTGATGTCCTCGTCCCAGGCCGCCCACTCGGAATTGTGGTCGATCGCCGCCCGGGTGACGCTGACTTCCGTGCCCGCGGGGACAGGTTTCAACGTGAAGACGTCTCCGCCGTCGACCACCAGGGAGGTGTGGTCTGCGCCTTCGATCACATTGGGGCCGAAGTAGATTTCGCTGATTTCGGCCTCTTGGTCATCGGCTACCCAGCCGTGCCATTGGGCGATCTTGGCAGGTTCGCGCAGCATGGTCCAAACTTGCTGCGCGTCAGAATTAATCACAACGCTCAGATTGTTCGTCATGGGGTGAATCTACAACTCCCGGCCCCCTACGGGTAGGCCCCAACGCTAGCTCCCGGCGCTAGGCCCAACGCTAGCGCCCGGCGCTAGGGCGCAACGGGACAGACCACCCGGGTCTCAGGCGCGGACTGATTCGAGCTCGTTGCCGATCCGGCGTTCCAGCTCGGCGGTGCCGACCGTTTCGGAGCCGCCGTGCGCGCGCAGGAACAGGAGCGCCTCGAGCCGCAACAGGCGCCATTCGCGTTCCGCGTCCGGGTTCGCGTTGTCGATCGAGCGGAAGATTTCCTTGTCGTACAGGTTGGGCTCGTTGAGGGAGCGCTGGCGCACCTTGGCGTTGATCCTGGCCTTGAACGGGTCCGTTTCCATGGCCTCCGGCGCGCGGAGGAATTTCTCGTAGATCCCGGCGCGCTGGTCCTGCCCCTGCTGGCGGCAAATGTAGCTGGAGAGCGCAAGGGATGACTCCACGGAGGCCCAGCGGTCGGGGTTGCCGTCGAACGGCAGGACGTTGAGCAGGTCCGCGACCGCCAGGGCGTTTTCGGCGTCTTTGAGGGTGACGAAGAGCTCGTGCGCGAGGCCGCTGAGATCCTTGAGGCAGCTCCCGGACTTGGTGTTGATGCCCTTGGCGAGCCGTTCACTGAGCAGGAGCACACCGGCTGCGCCCGGATGGGCCTCGGCCGCGGCCTCCACGACGGATTCGGGCGTGCCGTCGGGGACCGGGATGAGCGCCAGGTCCGCGTCGCTGGGTCCGCCCACCGCGGGCGGGGCAACGGGCTGGGGAGGGACGACGACGGCGGCCGCAGCGTTGTCGGACTCAGTTGCGTCGGACACCTCCTCGTCCGGTTCGGGGGACGGGCCGGACGCCGGAAGTTCGGGGGCGCCGGCGCCGGGCGCGCCGCCGGCGGGCGGAGTTGGGGCGCCGGGCGCGCCGCCGTCGGAAGAGGTTGGGGCGCCGGGCTCGGCGTCGTCGGTGACCCGGATCATGGATCCCGCTGCGATCCGCAGCACACCGCCGCCGCTGAGAGTCGCCAAAACCATGGCGGGAGTACCAAAATCGTCGGCTTCGACATCCACGCGATGGATCTCGGCGGAGCGGTTTCCGTCGGGCAGGATCAGGTGGTCGCCGGCCCGGAGAGATCCAGCCTGCTGTTCGCTGTAGTTCCGGGAGGCTGGGGGGTGGGTCATCGGGAGTCCTTAAAGTTCTCTTGCGGTCCGCCCACCAGTCTACAAAATCGGGTGCGTGAAATCGGGGACGCCTGGGAGGCCCCGAGCGTCCCCGGACGGCGCGGGACCCAACGGGAGCCGGCTAGTTGCCGACTCCCGCGAAGGCCAGCGCCTGCCGGATCAGGGCCCCGCGGCCGCCGCTGAATTCCAGCTGCACGTCCGTGCTCATGACCTCCTGCGGCGTCATCCAGGTCAGCTCGAGGGCGTCCTGCCGCGGCGTGCATTCACCGGTGACGGGAATGATGTAGGCCAGGGCGACGGCGTGCTGGCGGTCGTCGGTGAAGCCGGTGTGGGACGGGGACGGGAAGTACTCCGCCACGGTGAACGGCACCGGGCTGACCGGCAGTTGCGGGAAGGCGAGCGGGCCCAGGTCCTTTTCCATGTGGCGCAGCAGCGCGGCGCGGATGGTCTCGCGGTACAGGATGCGGCCCGAGACCAGGGACCGGACCATGGTGCCGTCCTCGTCGGCCTGCAGCAGGGTGCCGACCTCGTTCACGAACCCGAGGGGGTCCAGCCGGACCGGAACGGCCTCGACATAGACCATCGGCAGCTTGCCCCGCGCTTCGAACAGGTCGTCGTCGGAGAGCCAGCCGGGATTCGGGTCAGGGGTGCGCACATTCATGGTTAAGTTCTACCCCATCCCCGCGTGTGCGGCCGGACGCTGCGTCACGGGGAGCCGCCCCGGCCCGTCACGCCCCGACGCCCCGGCCCGTCACGCCCCGACCGGCCCGGGCCGCCCCGACCGACCCGTCACGCCCAGGCGACGACGAGCCGCGCCGTCTGCGCCGGGACCGCCAGGTCCACGCCGGTCAGTTCCTGAAAGCGGCTGATCCGGTTGAGGATGGTGTTGCGGTGGCAGAACAATTGCTGCGCCGTGGCGGTGACGCTGCCCGTCGCAAGAAAGTGCCGCACCGTTTCTTCCAGCCGCTCCCGTTCGCCGCCGCGGCACCCGGACAGGCCGGCCTCAAGGTCGGCCAGCAGGTCCAGGCCGACGTCGAGCATTTGCTGCTTGGCCAGCCGGGCCCAGGCGGCCTCCGCTGACAGGGGCCCGGAATCGGAAGGCCGCAGAAGGGAAGCGAGGCTTCCGGCCGTGCGGGCGGCTGCGGGCAGCGCCCGCAGCCCGGCGACGCCCGGAACATAACCGCAGGGGATGTCGGTCAACGCGGCCGGAACAAAGTGCCGGGCGCCGTCCCGGTGCGGCGGGAGCGGCCAGAACGCGTAGGTGTTCCCGCCGAATTCGTGGACAAAGAACCGGCTGCGCGTCTGTAGCCCGGACCCCAGGCTGGTCGCGGCCGTTCGGAGGCTCACTGCGGCGTCGCCGCTGGCCGCCACGAGCCCGAAGCGGGCGGTCGAGTCCACGCCGAGGGCGGCGGCGACCTGGCTGACGGTCTCCGCGGTCGGGCTGGCCTGGTTGAAGAGCCGGGCAATGAATTCGAGGCGGATGCTGGACTCCTCCTGGGCCATCCGCGCGCGTTCGGTCAGGTAGCTCGTGTGGGTCCGGGTGGCGAATTGATCCACGACGCGCCAGACCCTGTCAACCCTGGATGCCAGCAGCCCGGCGTCCTCGGTATCGGCGATCTGCAGCAGGCCTTCCCAGATGATGCTGAAGTCCAGCCGGACGGCCGAGATGAGCGCCTCCGGCGGGATGCCGGCCCGGGCGCGTTTGGCGCCCAGATCGGCAGCGAATTCGAGGAGCGACTCCATCGCCGGGCCAAGGGTGGACTGCTGCCGGAGTTCCTGTCCGCGCAGCCCGTCCACCAAACGCCTGAACGTTTCGCGGGCGGTCACTTCGAGGTCGCCGGAGCCCACTTGTTTTTCGGCATACTCGGGGATGTCACGGACCCTCGCCTTGAATGTTTCGGCCAGCGTGTCCAGCCGCCCGTGAAGCAGCTCCACCAGCTCGGCCCATCGCTGGGAATCGCCTGGCGAATGGAAATTGTGCATTCACACATTCTAGGCGCAGATTTGCGTGATGCAATGCTAGTTATTTGGGTGAATTGTGATGGGAGAATGGGTGGAGAGAAATCGGGTGAGCGCAGTCACACCCAACCGGCCCGTCGGCCGTTTTCATCCCTTCCGCATTATTTGGAGTAATCATGGCAAGCAGCGCAAGCAACGCCACCACCACCGCCGGCCCGCAGTCGCCCGGGGTTGTCGATGAGAGCGTGGCCAAGAAAGTCGCCCTCGCGGCCCTCGTCGGTACAGCGCTGGAGTGGTACGACTTCTTCCTGTTCACCACCGCCGCCGCGCTGGTGTTCAACGCCCAGTACTTCGTGTCCCAGGACCCCTTCGTCTCGGCGATGAGCTCCTTCGCCACCCTGGCCGTGGGCTTCGTGGCCCGCCCGATCGGCGGCTTCATCTTCGGAGCCCTGGGCGACAAGGTGGGGCGCAAGAAGATCCTGATGGTCACCATCGTGGGCATCGGCCTCGTGACCGGGCTCATCGGCCTGCTTCCGAACTACATGACGATCGGCGTCGCAGCGCCCATCCTGCTGGTCGCGTTGCGCATCCTGCAGGGCCTCGCCGTCGGCGGCGAGTGGAGCGGCGCGGTGATTATCGCCGTCGAAAACGCCCCGGTCGCCAAGCGCGCCCGCTACGCCGCCCTCCCGCAGCTCGGCTCGCCGATCGGCACCATCCTGTCCTCCGGCGGCTTCTTCGGAATGCTCTACCTGGTGGGCCAGTCCAACTTTGATGCCTGGGGCTGGCGCATCCCGTTCATCGCGGCGATCCCGCTGCTGGCCATTTCGATGTGGATCCGCAGCAAGCTCAGCGAATCCCCGGAATTCGAAGCCCTCATGGAGTCCGGCGAGACCGAGCACGCCCCCATCCGCGGCGTCCTGACGAAGAGCTGGCGCCAGATCCTGGTGGGCATGTGCTCCGCGCTGCTGGGCATCGGCGGTTTCTACCTCATCACCAGCTTCGTGGTCTTCTATGGCACCAAGGTGCTCAAAATGCCCTACGAAACGCTGCTGCTCGGCTCGCTCCTGGCCGCCGTCGTGGAAATCTTCGCCCTGATCTGGGCCGGACGCATGGGCGAGAAATTCGGTGCCAGCAAGGTCATCCTCTGGGGCGGCGTCGCCTCCGCCGTCATCGCCGTACCCGTCTTCCTGGCCATCGACACCGCCAACCCCGTCCTGGTCATCCTGGCCATGATCGTCGGCGTGACCACGCTGTCCATCCCGTACGCCGTGTCCGGAACAGCCCTGACCGCACTCTTCGCCACGAAGGTCCGGTACACCGGCGTCGCCATCACCTCCAACAGCGCCGGCGTCATCTCCGGCTTCGTGCCGCTGATTGCCACAGCCCTCGTGGCCGCCAACGGCAACTCGTTCTGGCCCGGCGCCATCATCTTGCTGGTGGTGTCCGTGATGACGGCTCTGTCCGGCATTTTCCTCCCCGCCCTGAGCATCGAAGAAAAGGGAATGAAGCATTGAGCACAACAACCACCGCGGGGCACCTGATTGTTGCCCAGCTGGAACGAGCCGGTATCCAGCGCGTCTACGGCGTCCCCGGAGAAAGTTTCCTGGACGTGCTGGACGGCCTTCACGGATCCTCCATTGAAACCGTGGTGACCCGTCACGAAGGCGGCGCCGGGTTTATGGCCCTCGCCGAAGGCCGGCTCACCGAGCTTCCGGGCGTGGCCATGGTGACCCGCGGTCCGGGCGCCGCCAACGCCTTCATCGCCGTCCACACCGCGCACCAGGACGCCACTGCGATGATCCTGTTCGTTGGCCTGATCCCGGTCGAAGACCGCGGCCGGGAGTCGTTCCAGGAATTCGACATCAACGCCTGGTTCGGCAGCACCGCCAAGAAGGTGGTGACGCTCGACGACGCCGCCTCCGCCGCCCGCGTGGTGGACGACGCCATCTTCACGGCGCTCAGCGGCCGGCCGGGTCCTGTGGTGATCGGCCTACCTGAAGACGTGCTGGTCCACGCCATTGAATCGGGCACCGTTGAACCGCGCACCGTGGCCCGGCCCGAACCGGCAGCGGGGGACCTCGCCGGCCTCGAGTCCCGGCTGGCCGCAGCCAAGAAGCCCCTGATCGTGGTCGGCGGCGAAGGCTGGAACCAGGAATCCTCCGACGCGCTCGCCGGCTGGGCCGGCCGCCATGGTGTCCCCATGCTCGCGGATTTCCGCGCCTATGACGCCGTTCCGCACAGCAGCGACGCCTACGCCGGCTACCTCGGCTACGCCCGCAGCGACGCCAACGCCCGCCGCCTCGACGAGGCCGATCTGCTGGTGTTTGTCGGCTGCGTCCGCGCCGATGTGCTCTCCGACGGCTACAAGCGCGGACTGGACGCCGTCACGGTCGTCGTCCACCCCGGCGCCGACCTGCTGGGCCACTTCGGCCGGCTGGACCAGCACATTCCGGCCCACGTCGCCTCTTTTGCCAAGGCACTTGCCGCCACCGAATCCGCGGTGGAACCTTCCGCCGGCTGGCTGGCCGGGGCCCGCGCGGACTACGAGAAATTCTCCGCCGCGCAGCCAGACGGCGGGACGGGGGTGGACCTCGCCGTCGTGATGGAAATCCTCAAGCAGGAAATGGACGACGACGCCGTCATCACCTACGGGGCCGGGAACCACTCGCTGTGGCCGGCCCGCTACCTGAAGCACACCACGGCGAACTCGCTCGCCGCACCCCGGAACGGTGCCATGGGCATGGGGATCCCGGCCGCGGTGGCCGCCTCCCTGGCCTACCCCGGCCGGCAGGTGATCTCCGTGGCCGGTGACGGCTGCTTCATGATGAACGGCCAGGAAATGGCCACCGCCATGGGCCATGGCGGGAAGTTCATCGCGCTCGTGGTGGACAACGGCATCTTTGCCACGATCCGTGAACACCAGGAAGGCCACTACCCGGGCCGCCCCTCGGGTACCCACATGACCAACCCGGACTTCGCCGCGCTGGCCCGGTCCTACGGCGGCTACGGCGAACGCGTGGAGAAGGCCGAGGACTTCGGCGCAGCCTTCCGCCGCGCCGTCGAATCCGGGTTGCCGGCCGTCCTGCACCTCCCGCAGGACCCCACCACCCGCTCACCCAAAACTGCCAGCAACTGACCGGAGCCCGCCATGATCACCCTGCACAACATCATCAACGGTGAGATCGTCCAAAGCAGTGCCGCAGACGGTTCGGCCGCCGCCACCTTGCCGTTCTTCGACCCCGCTACCGGAATCCAGCTCGGCACCGCCCCGGACAGCGACGCCGCCACCGTGGACCGCGCGTTCCAGGCCGCCCACACCGCCTTCAAGAGCTACAAGCGGACCACCCCGGCCGAACGCCAGGCCATGATGCTCAAACTCGCCGACCTCATCGAAGCCAACGTCGACAGGCTCCTGGACGCCGAGGTGGCCTGCACCGGCAAGCCCCGCCAGGTCACCCGCGAGATCGAGATCCTCCGCGGCGCCGACCAGCTGCGCTTCTTTGCCGGCGCCTGCCGCGTGGTGTCCGGAACCGCGCAGGCCGAATACGTCCGCGGCTTTTCCTCCACCGTCCGGCGCGAACCCCTCGGCGTGGTCGCCCAGATCACACCGTGGAATTACCCGTTCATGATGGCCATCTGGAAGATCGGACCGGCGCTCGCCGCCGGCAACACACTCGTCCTGAAACCGGCGGACACCACCCCCTGGTCCACCCTGGTCCTGGGCGAGCTGGCGCAGGAGGCCTACCCCGCCGGCGTCGTGAACGTCATCTGCGGCGGCCGGGGGACCGGCGCCGCCATGGTGGATCACGAGATCCCGGAAATGGTATCCATCACCGGCTCCACCCGGGCTGGGGCACAGGTGATGTCCGCGGCGTCGAAGACCCTCAAGGACGTCCACCTGGAACTCGGCGGCAAGGCACCGGCGATCGTCTTCGCCGACACCGACATTGACCTGGCAGCTCGGGAGATCGCGCTCGGTGCGTTCTTCAACGCCGGGCAGGACTGCACCGCCGTGACCCGTGTGCTCGTGGAGGAATCCATCCACCAGGAGTTCGGCGCCGCGCTCGCCGCGGCGGCGGCGGCGCTGCAGGTCGGCGGCGACGCCGCGGACCTGGGGCCGCTGAACAGCGCCGCGCAGCTGGATAGGGTGGAGGGCTTCATGTCCCGGCTGCCCGCGAACGCCAGGGTCCTGGCCGGAGGCAAGCGGACCGGCACCGGCTTCCACTTCGAACCGACCGTGATCGACGGAGTGTTCCAGGCCGACGAGGTGGTGTGCGAGGAAATCTTCGGACCCGTCGTCACCGTCCAGCCCTTCCGGGACGAGGCCGAAGCCGTGGAGCTCGCCAACGGGACGAAGTACGCGCTGGCCTCCAGCGTCTGGTCCAACAACCACGGCGTCGTCACCCGGGTGTCCAACGAACTGGACTTCGGCGCCGTCTGGATCAACTGCCATCAGGTGATCCCGGCTGAGGCCCCGCACGGCGGTTTCAAGCACTCCGGCACCGGCAAGGACCTCTCTGTCTTTGGCCTGGAGGATTACACCCGCATCAAGTCAGTCACCACCTCCCACCGCTGAGAATCCACGCTAGGTAACCCATGAAACTCGATCTGCTGCTGCGTAACGCGGACATCATCACCATGGACGGCCGCCGCCCCCAGGCCACCTCGCTGGGGGTCTGGAAGGGCCGGATTGTGGGCCTCGACGATGACCTGGACGGGCTGGAGGCCGCCGAGGTCCTGGACCTCGGCGGCGCCACCGTGACCCCCGGCTTCATCGACGCCCACTGCCACACCACCTGGTTCGGGCTGGGCCTTGGCGAATTGGACGTCTCCGCCGCGCGGGGGCTGAACCAGCTCTACGCCCTACTCGAGGCCGGCGTCGCGGCCGACAGTGCTGCAGGGCTCGGGACCGGTCCGGCGCCGGGCTGGCTGCTGGCCACGGGTTTCAGCCAGCAGCAGCACGGCGGCGAGTTTCCGGACATCACCGTCCTGGACCGGATCACGGGCAACCGTCCGCTGTTCATGCGGCACAACTCCGGCCACATGGCCGTGGTCAACACCGCCACGCTCCGGCTGGCCGGCGCTGAACCGGCGTCGTTTCCGGACCCCGACGGCGGCGTGATTGTCCGCGACGCCGCCGGCCGGCCCACCGGGCTGGTCCAGGAAACGGCGCAGCAGCTCATCCAGCAGCTGATCCTGCCGTACTCGTCCGAGGCGATCGAAGCCGCGTTGGACCGGGCCACCAGCCACTACGCCGCGGAGGGCATCACGAGCTTCACCGAGGCCGGAATCGGCGGCGGCTGGATCGGCCACAGCCCCGTGGAGCTGGCCGCCTACCAGCGGGCGGCGGCCGCGGGCAGGCTCCACGCCCGGGCGCAGCTGATGCCGGTCCTGGATGTGCTCCACCCGCTCGGCGGACAGCACCCGCAGGAAGCGGCACCTGCCGGGCTGGACCTGGGCATTACCAGCGGATTCGGCGACGACTTCCTGTCCCTGGGCCCGGCGAAGGTGTTCCTGGACGGTTCACTGCTCGGCGAAACGGCCGCGGTCAGCCAGGACTACTGCAGCCACGGCGGGACGGACAACACCGGCAACACCGGCTACTTTCAGGCCGAACCGGAGGCGCTCCGGGCAAAGATCGAGGGCGCCTACGCCGCCGGCTGGTCGATCGCGGCGCACGCCATCGGCGACCGCGCCGTTGACCTCGCGATCGACATCATCGCCGACTGTGCCGCGAAATACGGGCCCCGGGCCGTGCCCAACAGGATCGAACACGCCTCGATGACCAGGCCGGAGCAGCTCCGCCGCCTGGCCGATGCGAAAATCGCCGTCACCCCGCAGGCCAGCTTCTTCTCCGAGGGCGGGGACGGCATGACTCTTTCCCTCGGTCCGGAACGGCTCGGCTGGGCCTACCGTGCGGCCTCGTTCCTGTCCGCGGGGGTGACGCTCGCCGGCAGCTCCGACCGCCCCGTGGCGGACGGAAACGTGCTCCGCGGGATGCAGGCCTTCGTGGACCGGCGCACCGCCTCCGGAGCCGTTTTCGGGAACCCGGCCGAACGGCTGAGCCCGCTCCAGGCCCTGGCGGCGTACACCACCGGAGCCGCCGCAGCCACCGGCACGTCGGGCATCAAAGGCTCACTGACCACCGGGAAGCTGGCCGATTTCACGGTCCTGTCCGGGTCGCCGCTCACCGCGGGCAGCATCGCCGACCTCGAGGTGCTGGCCACCGCCGTCGGGGGGAGCTTTACGTTCCGGGCCCCCGGCCTCACGTCCCCGGTTGCGGCCGATTCGGCCGCAACCGGTCCACTCTTCAGCGCAGCCACCAACCGTTCATAGGGGAACACCGTGACTACTCATTCCACTTTCAGCACCCGCGACGCCGCGTTCGTGCGGGACTTCCACATCATGAGCGAATTCGGTGCGACCGAGAACGGCGGCGTGGAACGGCAGGCGGCCAGCGTGCCGGACGGCCAGCAGCGGGAGTGGCTCACGGGCCTGTTGGAGGCCAAGGGCTTCACCGTGAGATTCGACCGGGCCGGCAACCAGTGGGGCCTGTATGAGGCCGTGCCGGGCGCCCCCTTCGTGGTGGTGGGATCCCACATGGATTCCCAGCCCACGGCGGGACGCTACGACGGCGCGTACGGCGTGTTGGCCGCAGCCCACGCGGCGTTCCGGCTCGTGGAGCAGTGGGCCGCGGCCGGGTCCGCCGGGCAGCCCCGGTTCAACATCGCGGTGGTCAACTGGTTCAACGAGGAGGGCTCCCGCTTCAAGCCATCCATGATGGGCTCATCCGTCTACACCGGAAAGCTCGAACTCGAGACCGCGCTGGCCACCACGGACGCGGCCGGAGTCTCGGTCCGCGAGGCCCTGGACGCGATCGGCTGCCGGGGCAGCTACGAGGGACCCGAAGCCGCGTACTGCGCCGAAATCCACATTGAACAGGGCCGGAGCATGGAGCGCGAAGGCATCACCATCGGCCTGGTGAACTCCAACTGGGCGGCCAACAAATACGAGTTCGTGGTCCACGGCGAGCAGGCCCACACCGGATCCACCGTAATTGCCGACCGGAAGGACGCGCTGCTGGGCGCGTCCATGATGGTGGTCGCCGCCCGGGAACTCGCCGACTCCTTCCCCGGCGTGCTGCACACCTCCGTGGGGCAACTGAACGTCTACCCCAACTCGCCCGTGGTGGTGCCGTCCCGGGTGAGCCTGCTGCTGGACCTGCGCAGCGCCGATGAAGCTGTCCTGGCCCAGGCGGACGCCCTGCTGCACGAGCGGATCGCCGGGATCGAACGGCTGGCGAACGTGACCGTGGAGCGCCACCACGCCCACTCCTGGCCCGTGACCCCCTACCAGCCCGAGGGCGTTGAACTCGCGGCCAAGGTGGCGGCGGACCTGGGCCTGGCGAACAAGCCGGTCATGACCCTGGCCGGGCATGATTCGACCAACATGAAGGATCTGGTCCCGACGGTGATGCTGTTCGTGCCCAGCGTGGACGGGATCTCACACAACGAGCACGAATACACCACGGACGAGGACATCGTGGCCGGGCTGACGATGCTCACCGAGGTTGCGAACCGGCTCTGCAACGGTGACCTGGCGGACGGCGCCGCGGCACCGGTCAGCGCCTGATGGAACCCGGCGTCCTGGCGGCCGGCGTCGTTGACCCCGCGGCGCTGGAGGCGGAAACAACCCGGGCCCGGCACGAAAGCCTGTGGGCCCTGCGCTCAGCAAACAGCGCCTCGACAGAGGTCGGGGATATCTTCGCACTGGCCGCGCGGCCGGGCACGATATCCCTGGCCGGTGGCAACCCGGACGTGGACTCGTTGCCACTGGATCTGCTGGGCCGGAGCGCCGCCCGAATCCTGTCCGGCCAGGGCTCGCGGGCGCTGCAATACGGCGGCGGCCAGGGAACCGAGGAGCTGCGCCGGCAGATCTGCGCCGTGATGTCGCTCGAGGGCATTTCCGACGCGGACCCGGAGGACGTCGCCGTCACCATCGGCTCCCAGTCCGGCCTCGACACCATCACCAAGATCCTCTGCGACCCCGGCGACACCGTCCTGACGGACGACGCCACCTACATGGGAGCGCTGGGAACCTTTGCCACCTACCAGGTCAACGTCCGGCCGGCAGCGACGGACGCGGACGGCCTCCTCCCCGAGCTCCTGGAACGTCGGATTTCAGAGTTGCGGGCGGACGGCCACCGGATCAAATTCCTCTACACCATTCCGAACTTCAACAACCCCACCGGCGTGACCCTGGCCGGCCACAGGCGGCAGCGCATCGTGGACATCTGCCAGGAGGCCAACATTCTGGTGGTGGAGGACAACCCCTACGGCCTCCTGCGCTACGAGGGCGGGCTGCTTCCTCCCCTGCGCGCCGGGAATCCCCTGGACGTCCTGTATCTGAGCTCATTTTCGAAGATCTTCGCCCCGGGCCTGCGGCTGGGGTGGGCCCTGATCCCGCGGCATCTGAAGCAACGGTTCCTCATCGCGGGCGGGTCCAGCACCCTGTGCCCGCCGGCGTTCAACCAGATGTTGACCTCGGCGTACCTGCGGGACTTTGACTGGCAGGGCCAGCTCGAGGTGTCCCGAGGCATCTACCGGCAGCGCCGGGACGCGACTTTAGCCGCCTTGGAGGACCAGATGCCGGCAGGGGTCACCTGGACCAGGCCACAAGGCGGTTTCTTCACCTGGCTGACGCTCGACGCCGCCGTGGACACGCATGCGCTGGTCCACCGGGCCGCAAGCGCCGGTGTGGTGGTCTTTCACGGAGCTCCCTTCATGCCGCTGAAGGAGCCCACCAACCAGCTGCGCCTGGCGTTCAGCGCCCTGACCCCGGAGCTTATCGCGGAGGGCATCGGCCGCCTGGCACCGGTGATCGCGGCCTCCTGAGACTGCCTGACATCTTTTATAACAAAAGCAAAGGGCGGGTCCGGGCTCTTGGCCCGGACCCGCCCTTTGCTTGGCCTCGCGGCGGGTGCCCTTAGGTGAGCGAGGGCCCTCCGGGAAGAACATCGCTAATCGGCTCCCCGGACCGGAGCCGAGCCAGGATCGCTGGCTCCGCCCGGTCGGCGGCGAGGGCCGCGTCCACGACGGCTGCAGCCTCGTCGGTAGACAGGACCAGGACCCCGTTGTCATCCGCCATCACCACGTCGCCGGGGTTTACCATCACGCCGCCGCACATGACAGGAACGTTGACGGCACTGCGCGCACGGGCGATCCGCTTCGCGGTCAGGACGCTCGTGCCGCGGGCGAAGACAGGCAGGCCTGCCGAGCGAAGCTCAACGACGTCGGTCACGACGCCGTCGACGACAACTCCTGCCGCACCCCGACACATCGCTGCGCACCCCGTGACCGCCCCGACCGGCGCATGGGCGAGGTCACCCCCGGTCTCAATCATCAGCACATCGCCGGGTTCCAGCAGCGCCAGGGCCCGGTTGGTGGCGTAGGCGTCCGCTTCGGCCACCCGCACGGTGACCGCGCGCCCCACAACCCGGACGTCCCGGAGCAGGGACCGGATGCCCGAGTCGAGAAAGCCCTCTTCCAGGAAATGCCCGATGGTGGGAAAACTGACCGAGCGGAGGCGCCGGACCAGTTCGGCATCCAGCGCCATCTGTGCCGATCTCATGCTCCGACCTCGTCTCTTAGGACTGCGATGCATTGGATTTCGAAAGTGAAGTCCCAGATACCGACGCAGACGGAAGTCCGGGCGGGCAGCTGGGCGGCGCCGAAGACCTCGGCGAAGATGCTGTCGTACTCCTCGAATTGGTCCGGACCGCTGAGGTACGTCGTGATGTTGACGACGTGCGCCAGAGATGAGCCGGCTCCGTGCAATACCGTCTCCAGGTTGCTGAGGACCTGCCGGACCGATCCGGCAAAGTCGGCCGGCCTGTCGTCGGTGCCCGAAATCAGCGGAATCTGTCCGGTAGTGAAAACGAAGCCGCCCGCTACGACTGCCTGCGAGAACGGTCCGACGGCGGGGGCCATGCCGGGGAAAGAGGCGAGCCTTTTCATGATCCCGCCACCTCGTCCCGCGTACGCCCGGACCGGGAGGGTTCTTCCGGCCCATGCTCTGGGGCAACGACCGCAATACACTCGATCTCGAGCGCAATATCCCAGATGTCTACGCAACACGAGGTGCGTGCCGGCAGGCACGAACCAAAGAAGTCCGCATAGATGCCGTTGTATTCATCGAGCTGGTCCGGATCCGTCAAGTAGGTGGTGACCTTCGTGACCCGGTCCAGCCCCGAGCCGGCCTCGATGAGGACGGACTCCAGATTGTCCAGGGTCTGGCGGACTTTGCCGCCGAAATCCTCCGGCTGGTCCGCCATGCTGCTGCGCGCGGGGATCTGACCCGAGGTGAAGACGAAGCCGTTGGCAACCACGGCCTGGGAATACGGGCCCAGGACCGGAGCCATGCCCGGAGCGTTCGCAATTCTGCGGATCCCGCCCGTGTGATCAGGGCCGGGGACCGCGGCGATGCACTGGACTTCGATAGCGAATTCGCCGCCGGCCACCATGACGGTGGTCCGGGCAGGCAGTTCGTCACCGAAGACCTCGGCATAAACTTCGTTGTACTCCGCCAGCCGCGGATCCGTCAGGAACGTCGTGATTTTCACGGCATGCTTCAGGCTTGAGCCGGCGGCCTCCAGGGTCGCGGACAGATTCGAGAGCACTAGTCGCACCTGATCGGCGAAGTCCGCTGGCGGTTCGTTCGTATCCACCGCCAGGGGGACCTGCCCCGACGCAAATACGAACCCATTGGCTACGACGGCCGGGGAGGCGGCGCCCCTGGGCGCGGCGACGCCGCTGACGGCATTAAGGCGCCTCATGAACCCACCTGTACTTCTTCGGGGCCAGGGGTCGAAGCGGCCCGGACGGGAGCCTCATGCACGGAATCGAGATTGGAGCGCAGGGTCTCGGAAAGCAGCAGCAGGCCGACGAGGGACACAACCGCGGAACCGATCAAGAACCACGCCACTGACGACCCCTGGCCGGTGGCATTCAGCAGTGCAGTGGTGACCACGGGGGTGATGGCACTGCCGAGCAACCCGGCCAGCATGTAGGCGACGGAGAGGCCGGAGTACCTGACCCGGGAACCGAACAGTTCGGCCAGGAACGTGGCGATGGGGCCGTAGTTGGCACAGAAAGCGGTCATCATCAGAACGTAGGCGCACATGAGGCCTGCGATGGATTTCGTATCCATCAGCCAGAACATTGGGAACGCCAGGACAATCTCCGCGATGATGCCGCCCACAATGATCGGCTTTCGGCCGAGACGGTCGGAGAGGCGGCCGAAGACGGGGAGCATCACGAGCCCTACCGCACATGCGACGAGTACGGCCCAGAGCATCGTGTTGGTGGAATATTTCAGTTCAGTCTTGCCGTAGGTCAATCCGAAGGCGACAAGGATGTTGAAGGAGGTGCCGGTCGATACCGTAGCGAGTGCTCCGAGGATGACTTCCTTCCAGTATTTGCGCAGCAGTTCCGCCAGCGGGATTTTGGCTTTGGCTCCGGCGTCCTTCACCGCTTGAAACGAGGGAGTCTCCTCGAGAGTGAGGCGGATGTAGAGGCCGATGGCAACCAGCAGGATGCTGGCCAGGAAGGGCACACGCCAGCCCCATGCCAGGAGTTCCTGTTCCGGCATGACGGCCGCGATCACCAGGAAGACGAGGTTGGCGATCAAGGTCCCACCGGGGACCCCGACCTGGACGAGCGACCCGTAGAATCCACGCTTTTCCTTCGGGGCGTGTTCGACCACCATGAGGACCGCGCCGCCCCATTCTCCGCCTAAGGCCAGGCCCTGGATGATTCGGAGGGTCAGCAGCAGGATGGGGGCCGCGATCCCGATCGTGGCGTAGTCCGGCAGCAGACCGATCGCGAACGTGGCGGCACCCATCGTCAGCAGCGAGATCAGCAGCATTGACTTGCGCCCCATCCGGTCGCCGAAGTGGCCGAACAGTGCGGCGCCGACGATCCGCGCCGCATAGGCGGCTGCGAAAGTGCCGAACGCCAGCATCGTTCCCACCAGCGGATCAAAGCTCGGAAAGAAGATCTTGTTGAACACGAGGGCGGAAGCGGTGGCGAAGAGGAAGAGGTCGTACCACTCCACCGTGGTGCCGATGACGCTGGCAACTGCGATCTTTCGCATCTTGCCGGTGTCAGAGAGGGCCTTGCGTGGGTCGACGCGGGTTTGGGTCATGAGGGCTCCAGGATGCGAGGGAGGTAATGATCGACGGCGACGGTCGCCGGATCCCTCTCACTCTGACGTGCTGCAGATCACCTTTCAATGGAAGTTTCCACCCGTTTGGGCCCCCTGAAATGGGCAGATACCCAATGCCGCGGCGCTGACAGCGTGGCAACCGGGCAGCACGCCACGCTTCCGGCTCAGTGCACCGCCGTGGCCGAGGCGATCCAGAGGGCGAGAGGGTGGGCGGCGCTGTCGGCCGCGTCGGGGTTGGCCACGTGCAGGGTCCGCCCGAACGCCTCTTCCGTCAGGTTGACCTTGTGGCCCGCGGCTGCCAGCCGGTCCCGCAGGGCGGCGAGGTCGCCGGTGTATTCAAAGCCCAGGCCGGCCCGGGCCGCGCCGCTGGCGGGGCGCACCATCAGCACTCCGCCGTTCTTCGCCGTGAAATCCGCGGTTTCGTCATCGTCCGGGGACGGGCGCAGCCGGGCGCCCATGTTCCGCAGCGTTTGAGCGGCGGAAGCAGCGTCCGGGGTGAACCAGACTTCGACGACGGCGAGGGCCGGGTCGGCGTCCGCGCACTGCGCGCCGTGGGCGGCCTTGTCCGCGAAAAACCCGAACCCGTCCTCGCCCGTGATGCGGCAGGTGTCGCCGTGGGCCGCCCGGACCAGCTCGGCCGGGGTGGTCCCGTCCTCCACACCGGCCAGGTTGGTGCGGCGCGCGAATTCTGCCAGGTCTCCGACCTCGACGCCGAAGTCCGTCCTGCCGTCCAGCACAGTTCGGTCCAGCGAGTTTCCTTGTACTCCGTCCCCGCCGGTCCCGGCATCGCCACCTGCCGCAACGCGGTGCAGCGCGAGGCGGCCGGAGCCGGCGTCGAACTCCTGCCAGTCCCCGTCGTCGACCGTCCGCACCATGCCGAGGGCGGATAGAAGCTGCCCCCACTGGTCCATGCGGGAGGTGTAGTGGATCGGGCGGACGCGCAGCATGGGATCTCCTTGCGAGGGACGGGGTTGGCTCCACATGACATGGTGCCACCAAAGCACCCCTCCGGTCAGCCACCCGGAGCACAATGGTGCCATGGCTGTTGAACTTGAGGAACTGCTGGTGAAGGACGCCGCCGAGTGGCGCGCATGGCTGGAGCAGCACCACTCGCAAAGTCCCGGCGTGTGGCTCGTGCTGCACAAGAAGGGCGGATCCGTGACCGGGCTGGACTACGAGGCCGCACTGCAGGAAGCGCTGTGTTTCGGCTGGATCGACGGGCAGGGCCGGCGGCGGGACGGGGAGAGCTCCTTCCAGCGGATGACCCGGCGGGGACCTAAGAGTATGTGGTCCGCGCGGAACGTGGAGCGGATTGAACGTCTTGAGGCGGCGGGGCGGATGGTCCCGGCCGGGCAGGCCGCCGTGGCCGCCGCCAAGGCGGACGGGCGCTGGGAGGCCGCCTATTCGGGCGCAGCGACGGCGGAAGTCCCGGATGACCTCGCCGCGGCCATCGCGGCGGAGCCCCGGGCGCAGGCGATGTTCGAGGTCCTGACGTCCGTGAACCGGTATGCCCTGATCTACCGCACCAACTCGGCCAAGCAGGCCTCCACCCGGGAGAAGAAGATCGCCGGGTTCGTGGAGATGCTCGCGCGGTTCGAAACGCCGTACCCGCAGACCAAGCGGCCCCCAGAACCAAAACAGCCGGAACAAAAACAGCCAGAACCAAAACAGCCGGAACCGTAACAGCCAGAACCGTAACAGCCAGGTGCGCGCCTCCCAGAGAATTCCCAGCTACCGTCCGGGCTGCAGGTAGTTGCCGCTGGCAGGATTGGGCGGATGCTCCGTGCCAAGCGTGCCCCGCGACCCCCTGCCCGCCTGCCGCTGCCGTCCCAGCGGCGGCTCTTCTTCGTGGCAACAGCCCTGCTGATCGCAGGGGAGACGATCTTCTGGACCGTGCTCGCCGCCGTGCAGTCGAACAGCGGCGTGGCCGACCTGGACGCGCCCGTGCACGATGGGCTCGTGGCGTCCCGGACCCCGCTCGCCACCGCCATCCTGACGGCCGTGACCACTGTGACCTCGCCGCTGTGGATGACGGTGATCGGCTGCGTGTTGGCCCTGGTCTGGGCGGTCTGGAAACGGGAAATCTGGCGTCCCGCCCTGCTAATCGGCGCCATGGCGGCCACCTTCGCGGTGTCCACGCTGATCAAGCACGGCGTCGGCCGGGGCCGGCCAGCCGCCAGCGACTTCATGCTGGGACCGGACGACGCCCTGTCATTTCCCTCCGGCCATACCTTCGGTGCCGGCGTCTTCCTGTGCGTCCTCTGCTACCTGCTGGTGGCGGCCCGTGGGACGCGGACGAGCAAACGGACGACGTCGGTGCTCGCCTTCGCGGCCGCGGCCGCCGGGACGCTGGTGGTTGCCCTCAGCCGCCTGTACCTGGGCTATCACTGGCTGACGGACGTGGTCGCCGCCATGGGCCTTGCGCTCGCCGTTACCGGCATCGTCATCTTGGCCGACGGGTTGCGCGCCACCATGGCTCCGCGGCCCGAGCCGCTGACGCCGCCAATGCGCCTGTCGCCGCCCGTGCCGGCGGAGGTTCGCCCGGCGGAGGTTCCCCCGGCAGAGGTTTACCGGCAGGGGCAGGCCCGTTAGAGCCCGACGCCCATCGCCTGGGCGATGACAACCGCCGAGGCTGAGGACCACGCCTGCGGGTGGCATGACGCCGGATAGGGCACAGCGACGCCCGAGTCCTCGGCCCGCACCCCTGCGAACACCTCCGGCAGCCGGTGGCCGAAGGAGGCTGCCGCCGCGAGCAAGCCATCGGCGAGGGTCCGGCCCTCGGCGATGAAACCATCGGCGAGGAGGCCGCGGATCGCGATGGCGGTGTCGTGGCTCCACACCGAGCCGCAGTGGTAGCTGAAGGGCCAAAATCCTGCGGCCCGCCGCGAAATCGTGTGCACCCCATAGCCGGAGAACAGCTCGGGGCTCACAAGCCGGTCCGCCACGATCCGGGCTTCGTCGGCGTCCAGGATGCCCGTGCCCAGCAGGTGTCCCATGTTCGAGCCCGGGATGTCCAGGGGAACCCCGTGCCCGTCCAGGGCCATCGCCGGGAACGGCCCGCCGTCGTCCTCAACCCAGAAGCGCTCCCGGAACCTGAGCCGGAGGGCAGCGGCGAAGTCACGCAGCGCCTGCCCGCCAGGTTCGCCGAAGGCGTCGAACAGCTCCGCCGTTTCCATTGCTGCCTGGTACGCATAGCCCTGCACCTCGGACAGGGCGATAGGCCCCTCGGCCTGGCGGCCGTCGCGGAACTGCATGGCGTCCCGGGAGTCTTTCCAGCCCTGGTTGCTCAGGCCGTGCCCCGACGCGTCACGGTAGCTGAGGAACCCGCGGTTACCCGCTGCGCCGTTGCCCGCCGCGCCGTCCGCTGCACCGTCCGTTCCGGTGGTGCCGGCAGCGAGCAGCCACTCCGCGGCGCGTGCCGCATTCGGCAGCAGCGACCGGACTGCGTCGTCGTCCCGGCCGGCGCGCCAGAGTTCACCGAGCAGGCAAAGCCACAGCGGGGTGGAATCCACGGCCCCGAAGTACACCGGCGGCAGGCGCAGGCCCTGGCTCTCCAGCACTAGCTCCTTGGACCGCAGCTCGTGCAGGATCTTGCCGGGTTCCTCGGCGGCCGCGGCGTCCGTCCGGGTGCCCTGGAAGGCCGCCAGTGCGCGCAGTGTGCCCGCCGCAAGCCCAGTGTCCAGTCCGGTGTCCAGCGGCAGCAGCAGCCGCGCGGCCCACAGCGAATCCCGCCCGAACAGCGTGAAGTACCAGGGCGCCCCGGCGGCGATGAACGGAGCGTCAGGCAGCTGGCGGGTTGCCAGCCGGAGCCCGGCCAGCTCATCGAGGGAGTTATCCAGCAGCAGGCCCAGCGCCCCGGCCGGTCCGGTCCGCTGCGGCCGGGCCGAGGGCGGTCGGGCCGCCACCACGGCGTCGTCGTCATCGGTGAGGACGGCCTGCCATTCGGCCTCGAACGGCCGGCCCCGGCCCAGGGTTCCGCGCCAGGCGAGGTGGCCCTCCGGGGTGACGGCGCCGGAGGCCGCCACCGCAAGGGTCTTGCCGCCCTCCTTCCAGCGCAGTGCAGACTGGTCGGCAGAGATCGGCCCGGTCGCGTCGCGGAAGCGGCTGAGGCGGATCTGGGCCATGTCGGTGAAGTCGGCGGCAAGTTCAATGTCGATTTCGATGTCGAGGGAATCCAGTGAGGTGCGCAGCTGCAGGGTGTGCCGCACCACGCCCGGCGTCACGGTCCAGGTCTGGAGGAGCTCGACCGCGGGATCCTCCGTGGGTCCCGGGATGCCCCGGACCAGGCCCCGGACGCGCAGGACGCCGCCGGGCTCGGTCTCGACGGCCGCCGGCTCGGGTTCCAGGCCGTTGACGCGCACGAGCGCCCGGCAGAGCATCCGGGTGTCGCCGTGGAGCAGCCCGGTGAACCCGGCCGGGTCAGCAGGGTCACCGGCTCCGGGCGGTTTGACCTCGCCGGCCAGGCGGCCGTCCGGATCGAGCCACAGCTGAGTGGGGGCGGCAACGGAGCAGTATTGGCGGTGCAGGCCTGGCTGAACAGTCATCCGCCCACCCTATCTCCAGAGCAAGCTTACGGAGCCTGCTGCTCCTCCACCGGGAAAGCCACGGCCTCGCCCACCACGCGAAGCCGTAGCTCCGTGCCGGGGCGGGCGATAGAGGCGTTCCAGTGCCGGATGGTGATGATTTCCCCGCCGCCGGGGTAGCGGTGGTCCGGGACGGCGCCGGCGGCAAGGACCGGCGGAATCGGGAGCTGGAGCCGTACCGTGGTCTCGGGGCCGAAGTAGTCGGTGTCCACCACTGTGCCGCGAATGGGGCCGTCCTCGGAAATGCGGATCTGCTCGGGCCGCAGCATCAGCTGGACCCGGCCCTGGGCCGGCGGGCGGCGCACGGGGATCCCGCCGAGCGAGCACGTGGCCAGGGAGCCTTCCATCCAGGCATCCAGGATCACGGCGTCGCCCAAGAATTCGGCGGTAGCACGGTCCGCCGGACGCGTGTAGACGACAAACGGGTTGCCGATCTGGGCCAGCCTGCCGCCGCGCATCACCGCCACCTGGTCGGCGAAGGATAACGCCTCGGCCTGGTCATGCGTGACCAGGATTGTGGTGACGCCGGCGTCCTTCAGGACCTGGGCCACGGCGCGGCGGGTGGCCACCCGCAGGCCGGCGTCCAGGGCGGAGAACGGCTCGTCCAGCAGCATCAGCGCGGGCTTGCGGGCCAGCGCCCGGGCCAGGGCGACCCGCTGCTGCTGGCCGCCGGAGAGCTGGTGCGGGCGGCGCTTGGCCATGGCCGGGTCCAGGGAGACCATTTCCAGCAGCTCCGCGACCCGCGCCTTGACGCCGCGGTGCCCTCCGGGGAGCTGCGCGGCGTCCAGGCCAAAGGAAATGTTCTGCCCGACCGTCAGGTGGGGGAACAAGGCACCGTCCTGGGCCACGTAGCCGACATGGCGCTTGTGGGCGGGGACCCAGGCGTTCTCGCCTGCCACCTTGCTGCCGCTCAGCGAGATGCTGCCGGTGTCGGGGTGTTCGAAGCCAGCAATCAGGCGCAGGAGCGTGGTCTTGCCGGAGCCGGACGGTCCCACGATCGCCGTCGTTCCGCCCCTGGCGACGGAGAGGTTGACGCCCCTGAGGACGGCCTGGGACCCAAAGTTCTTGGTGACCGCGTCGATTTCCAGGTGGCTGTTGGTGCTGGTGGCCACGGAAGCCGCGACTCGCGGCTCGGGGAGACGCGAGGGGGCCTCACGCGATGGGTAGACATCGGTCACTGTCCGGCTACTTTCTTGGACTGCTGGAAGAGGAGATAGGTCATGGGCGCCGAGATCAGGATCATCAGCAGCGCGTACGGGGCTGCGCCAGCGTAATCGATCTCGCTGCTCTTGCTCCAGAACTCGGTGGCGAGGGTGCGCGTCCCGTTGGGAGAGAGCAAAAGGGTGGCCGTGAGCTCGTTGACAATCCCCAGGAACACCAGGGCCGCGCCGCCGGCCGCGGCTGGGGCGGTGAGGCGCAGCGTCACGCGGATGAACGCCAGCAGCGGCGGCTTGCCGAGCACCTGGGCCGCCTCGTCGAGTTCCTTCGGTGCCTGGGACAGCCCCGAGCGGATGTTCACGAGAGCACGCGGGAGGAACAATAGCACGTAGGCCGCGATGAGGAGCGCTGAGGTCTGGTACATGCTGGGCACCATCCGGATGCTCACGGTCACGAAGGCCAGGCCCACCACAATCCCGGGCATGGAGCTGGTGATGTAGTTGGACAGCTCCAGGGACTTGCTGAACCAGCTTGGACGCCGCACGGCCAGATATGCCATGGGGAACGCGACCACGGTGGTGACGACGGCCGCCGCAAGGCCGTACGCCAAGGTCTGCAGGAGGGCCGGCATGAACTCCTCGGCAGCCCAGATTTCGGGGCCGCCGGCGATGATCCAGCGCAGCACAAACGTCAACGGCAGGCCGAATGCCAGCCCGGTGAGGGCGATCAGGGACAGCTGGGCCGGGAGCTGGTAGGCGTGCAGGGGCAGGCGCAGGGCGCGCGCCTGGGCGCCCGAGCCGATCCTGGCGTACCGGGCGCTGCCGCGGCTGCGGACCTCCACGAGCAGCAGGATCAGGCACAGGAACACCAGGACGCTGGCCAACATGTTCCCCGCGGTCCCGTTGAACGTGGACTGGTACTGCACCATGATCGCGGTGGTGAAGGTGTCGAAGCGGATCATCGCGAACGCCCCGTATTCGGCCAGCAGGTGCAGCGCGACCAGCAGCCCGCCGCCGGTCATGGCGACGCGCAGCTGCGGCAGCACCACGCGGAAGAACGCGCGCCAGGCGCCGAGTCCGAGGGAGGCGGCGGACTGTTCGATCGCCGGGTCCAGGCGGCTGAGCGTCGCGGCGGCCGGGATGTACACGAGCGGGAAATAGGACAGGGTGGCGATCAGGACCCCGGACCACAGCCCGCCGAGCGAAGGCACCGCGGACACCCAGGCGTAGCTGTTGACAAAGGCGGGGATGGCCAGCGGGGCGGCGAGCAGCACGGCCCACCACTTCCGGCCCACGAGGTTGGTGCGTTCGACCAGCCACGCGCCGCCGACGCCCAGGACCAGGCACAGCGGCACCGTCACCACGGTCAGCAGCACGGTGTTCAGCAGGAGTTCGCCGACGCGCGGGCGGAGGATCAGGGCCGCGGCGGTGTCCCAGCCGGTGGAGGCCGTCATGAAGACCACATAGGCCAGAGGCACCAGGGAAAACAGGGCGATCAGGACCGCAATGATGGAAACAACAGAAACGCCGAAAGGCGGGCGAGGGCGCTTGCCCCTGCCCGCCGTCGTCGTGTCCCCTGATGTGCCGGGGACCGCCAGCTTGGTAGTCACTGCTGCTACAGCAGCCCTGCCTGGGTCATCAGCTCGGTGACCTTGGCGGAATTGAGCTTGGCGGGATCCACTGTGGGTGCCTGCAGCTCCTTGAGCGGAACCAGCTTGTCATTGGACGGGACGCCCGAAGCGACGGCGTACTCGAAGGAGGTGCCCTTCTGGAGCACTTCCTGGCCCTTCTTGCCCGTGATGAACTTCAGGAAGGACTGGGCCGCCGCGGCGTTCTTCGAGGACTTCAGCACGCCGCCGCCGGAGACGGAGACGAATGCGCCCGGGTCCTGGTTCTTGAAGTAGAACGGCGTGACCTTGTTGGAGTTCTCGCCGGTCTTGGCCTGGTCGCCGTAGTAGTAGTAGTGGTAGATCAGGGCGGCGTCCACTTCGCCGGCGTTGACGGCCTTCATGGCCGTGCTGTTGCCCTTGTACGCCTTGGAGTTCTCCTTCATGCCCTTGAGCCATGCCTGCGTGGCGGCCTCGCCCTTGAGTTCCAGCAGGGCCGAGACGATCGCCTGGAAGTCGGCGCCCGAGGGCGAGGCGGCCCACTTGCCCTTCCACTCGGGGTTGGCCAGGTCCAGCATGGACTTGGGCAGCTTGTCGGCGCTGATCTTGTTCTTGTCATAGACCAACACGGTGGAGCGGGCTGCGATGCCGGTCCACTTGTTGGTGGAGGGACGGAATTCAGCGGGAACCTGGTCCACGGTGGCCTTGTCCACATCCGCAAAGAGGCCGGCGTTTTCCACCTGGGCCATGGCGGGGGAGTTCTCGGTGAGGAAGACGTCCGCCGGTGAGGCCTGGCCTTCCTGGATGATCTGGTTCGACATTTCGGTGTCGTCGCCCTGGCGCAGTGTGACCTTGATGCCGGTTTCCGCCGTGAAGGCGTCTACCCACTCTTTGGTCAGGGACTCGTGCTGGGCGTTATAGACCGTGATCTCGCCGGCGGCCGAGCCGCCGGCCGCTCCACTGCTGCCAGCCGGGGCAGCCGAACCGGAGCCGCAGGCGGCCAAGCCCAGGGCGGCGGTGGCTGCCAGGGCGATGCCCGCCAGTGCGTTGTTGCGGATCTTCATGGGGCTACTTTCTGCAAGGAATTCGTCGTCGGTGCCCTGACCCCCGTAAGCGGGGAAGTTAGGGCATGCTCACTACGAACGACTGTAGGTTAGCCAAACCTAAGCAACCAACCTGAAGGCCCATTAAGTGATCAGGATCACATGAATTACGAAACTGTTGCATGACGTAATTGGCGCAGGTTACGGGGCGGGCGCCGAAGCGACCGCCGCGGCCGCCTCCAGCACCATCCAGGCCTGGAGCTGCGTAGACAGCTCGACGGCGGCGCCCTCCGGATAGCTGCGGCGTGCCGGCAGTTCGGTGCGGTCGGAGAAGACCAGATGGCTGCCGGGGCGCGCGAGGCGGTCCTGCGCCGGCAGGATCCGGCGGCCTTCCCAGAGGGCCTCGGCTGTATCGTTCACGAGTGCCGCCGCCGTGGCCCGGGTTTCGGCGGGCAGCCGTTCGTCGACGGCGGCCAGGGCCAGGTAGCGGACGAGGATCCCGGTGAAGAGCCCGCCGTCGCCCGTTCCCTCGCACCGCAACACCGCGGCGGTGCGCCCCAGCAGCGGGGCCGGATGCGTGAGGTTGCGCGCCGCGGCGTCCACCAGTGCGGCCGCCCGTCCGAGGTTCGCCTCGCCCCCAAGTTCCAGTAAGGCCCCGAGAACTGGCCCCTGGTTGTAGGTGTAGATGGTTTCTTCGAGCACCACGTCACCCGTCCCGGAAATCCGCAGGCCGTCCTGGTAGAGGCCCTGTGCGGGCTCGTAGAGCTTGGCGTCCAGCCAGTCCAGCAGGGCCTGCGCCTTGGCCTGGTTGCCCGTCCGGGCGTAGTAGAGGGCCACCGGCGCGGTGGCCGGCGTGTTCTTGAAATCGCGCTTCGTGCTCCAGAAGGTGCCGCCGCCCAGGTCGTCCGTGGAGGCGGAGTCGAACTGCAGAGTCAGGCGCTGCAGGACCTTGGCGTTGCGCTCCCGGCCGGTGTGTTTGCGGGTGTCCTCGGCGAGCTTGTCCAGCCGGAGGGTGGCCAGGGCCAGCCAGGCCATGTCGTCGTAGTAGTTGTTGACCACCGTGAGGAAATTGCGCAGCCGGATGCCCGTGACGAGCCGGGAGGCAAGGCGGCCGGCGCTGGGCCGGTTCTCGCCGTCGAACTTGGCGCCCGGACGCCCGGGCGAGCCCAGTTCCCGGCGGCCGGCGTCTACAAGGCAGTCGAGGTAATGCGCCTGCCACCAGTAGTGCCAGGGCCGGGACAGGTTCTTCAGCCGGCCGGACGGCCGGAGGATCGCGGCGATGTGGGTTCCCGGCAGGAAGAAGAGCCGCTGCCCGAATAGCCTGGTCACCGAGCGGGCGGCCTCGTCCGCGCGGAAGGACCAGTTGGGGGCGGAGGCGTCGGCTCGGGTCATGACCCAAGCCTAATCGCGGGAGCCGGTCCGGACCGCGATCGTGACCGCGCCACCGCGTGTGCGCCCAAAGGTGCGCAATGGCCGCATTCCAGTTAACATTCACTAACTAATGTTCCCCACGGGCCGCTGCTTCAGGCGCCGCCCGCGTTGAGGCTTCGCGGCCGGGGTTCGGTTCCACATCAAGGAGGATGGATGGACATCAAAGGTACTGTCGCGCTGATCACGGGCGGAGCCTCGGGTCTTGGAGCGGCCACGGCCAGGCGCCTGTTCGACGCCGGTGCGTCGGTGGTGCTCGTGGACCTGCCGGGTTCCGCCGGGGACGCCTTTGCCGCCGAATTGACCGCCTCCGCCGCTGGCGAAGGTGCCGCCGCTCCCGCCGAGGCGCCGGCCGGAGGCGGCCGCACGGCAGTCTTTGTCCCCGCCGACGTCACGGACGAGGTGCAGGTGCAGTCCGCCGTCGACGCCGCCGCCGCCCTGGGCCCGCTGCGCATCGTGGTGAACTGCGCGGGTATCGCGACCCCCGGCAAGGTCCTGGGCCGCGACGGCGTGTTGCCGCTGGAGGCCTTCAACCGCGTCATCCAGATCAACCTCGTGGGCACCTTCAACGTGATCCGCCTTGCCGCGGCCGCCATGGCAGCCACCGAGCCCGCCGCCACCGAACTCGGCGGCCCTGAACGCGGCGTCATCATCAACACCGCCTCCGTTGCCGCGTTCGACGGCCAGATCGGCCAGCCCGCCTACGCCGCCTCCAAGGGCGCCGTTGCCGCCATGACGTTGCCGATCGCCCGCGAACTCGCGCGCTCGCTGATCCGGGTGGTCACCATCGCACCGGGCATCTTCGAGACTCCCATGATGGCCGGCCTGCCACAGGAGGCCCAGGACTCCCTGGGCCAACAGGTGCCGCACCCCTCGCGGCTGGGCCGCCCCGCCGAATACGCGAACCTCGCCGCCCACATTGTGGAGAACGCCATGCTCAACGGCGAGACCATCCGCTTGGACGGCGCCATCCGCATGGGCCCGAAATGACCGGGCCCGACATGACCGGTTCCGAAATGACCGGGCCTGGGCCGGCCGCCACAGCTGCACCGACTGTGGCCGCACCGTCTGTGGCCGCACCGTCTGTGGCCGCACCGCCTGTGGCGGAGCTGCCCACGGCGGACTTCTTCGACTACGAATCCCTGCTCAGCGCGGCGGAGCGGGCCAAACTGGCGCAGCTGCGGGAGTTCCTTTCCGCCGAGGTCGCCCCCTTCGCGACGGACTGGTGGAACAAGGCCGAATTCCCGGCCCACATCCTGCCCAAGCTGGCCGCCTTGGAGCTAAGCGCCCCCGCCCAGCGCGGCTACAGCAACCTGTTCGCCGGAATCATCATCGCCGAGATGACCCGGGTAGACACCTCGCTCGCCACCTTTTTCCTGGTCCACCACGACCTCTTCGTGGAGTCGCTCTACGGCTTCGGCTCCGAGGAGCAGAAGGCGCGCCTGCTCGAGGACGCGGCTAACCTGCGCACCACCGGCGCCTTTGCCCTCACTGAACCGGACCACGGCTCGGACGTTGCCGGCGGCATGGAAACCCGGGCCCGGCGGATCCCGGGCGGCGCGGCCGACGGCGGCGATGCCTGGGTGCTCAACGGCGCCAAGCGCTGGATCGGCAACGGGACGTTTTGCGACTACATGCTCGTCTGGGCCCGGGACGAGGCCGACGGCGGGATCCGCGGCTTCATCGTCGACGCCACCTTGCCGGGCGTTAGCCGGAGCCGGATCGAGAACAAGATTGCCCTGCGCACGGTGCAGAACGCGGACATCGTCTTCGCCGACGTCCGCGTGGCCGAAACGGATCGTTTCGCGGGCATCGGCAGCTTCGAGGACACCAATGAGCTCCTGCGCGGTTCCCGGATCATGGTGGCCTGGCAGGGAGTGGGGCAGCAGCTCGCGGCGTTCGACGTCGCCCGGCAGTACGCCGTCGAACGCCAGCAGTTCGGCCGCCCGCTCGCGAAATTCCAGCTGGTCCAGCAGCAGCTGGTGACCATGCTGGGCAACGCCGTCGCCAGCATGGGCATGATGGTCCGGATCGCGCAGCTGCAGGACCAGGGCGCCGCGGACATGCCGCAGGTGGCCCTCGCAAAGTCCTATGTCAGCGCCCGGATGCGCGAAACCGTGGCGATGGGCCGGTCCCTTCTCGGCGGCAACGGGATCGTCACCGACTACCGGATGGCCAAAATCTTCTCCGATGCCGAGGCGATCTACACCTACGAGGGCTCGTTCGAGATCAACACCCTGATCACGGGGCGCGCCGTCACCGGCGTGTCCGCGATCGTCTAGGAGGGCCGTTTAGAAAACCCCTGGTTCCTTCTCGCCGGCTGCGATCCGGTAGTCCAGGCTGTTGTTCTTCACCGGCATGGGGCACGTGCCGTACGGGGTGAAGGCGCTGGGGTAGTTGATGGCCCGGTTGAAGTCCAGGACCACGGTGTTATCCGGGCGGGGTTTTGCCGTGGAGACTTTGCGCCACTCGGCAGTTGCTTGTCCCGGCGGGGCTGCCCCATTGGTCTCGTCGTGGAACGTCACCGTCAGTGCGCCGAGCTTCTCCTCCTCGGCCTGCAGGTGGAACTCGTGGTCCGTGCCGGGAAGCCGGAAGACGAGTTCGCCGACCGAGCGGTGGACGCCGTCCACGAGCGGGTTGGCGGTGCCGATCGGCACATCCACGGGCTCGGGATAGGGCGCGAACCGGGCCTCGACCACCAGGTCCGGGCGGAAATCGAAGGTGGGCACGCCGTCGAACTCAGTGAACGCCGGTGACTGGGAGTCGCGCGTGCGGATCGCGTACTTGTCCGCCCGCATGGCGAGCTCCACCACCACCTGGCGGCCGTCGTCGCCGCCGTACGCGACCCACATCAGGGATTCCTCGTCCGAGAGCACGGCGCTGATGGTGCCGTCCACGGGTTCGCCGGTGTCCACGAGGGTCAGGCCGTCGGACGCGGCGGCGGTGAGGAACGCCGCGGTGCCGTCCGTGGACCAGAGCCCCGGCACGAGTTCGACGGCGGCGGGCCCGTCCTCGAGCCACTGGAACGAGGTCAGTGTCAGCCAGCCGTGGTCGCTGGCGAGGGCCGCATTCCGGCTGTTCCGGAAGCGCTGCCAGCGGGCAAGCTGTGGGTCGGCCGCAGGCTCAGTGCTGTTCATGGGTTCCTTCGGGGCCTCGTCCTGGATCTCGTCCGGGGCTGCGTCCGCTGGGGGAGCTGCCGAGGCTGGCGGCCACCAGTTGGGCTGCGGTGGACCCGGCGGCGGCGGCCGCGTCCGGGTCGCCGTCGAGCACTCCGCTGGCCAGTCCGCCGTCGAGCAGCAGGGTCAGGCTGCGGGCGAGCTGGTCCGGGTCCCGGGCTCCGGCGCGGGCGGCCAAGTCCCGGATCCAGGCACGGATCTGCTGCTTGTGCGCCACCGTCCGGTCGTGGACCCTGGTGCCGGCGGCCGACTCGGCAGCTGCGTTGATGAAGGCGCAGCCGCGGTATCCATCGCGCCGGCAGGCGCTTGTCAGGGCATCGAACAGACCCACGAGCTGCGCGGCCGGGTCTTCGCCGGCGGCGTCGGCGGCGGCGTGCAGCTGCCCGGTCCAGATGCCGTCGACCTTCTCCAGATAGGCCAGGATGAGGTCGTCCTTGGCCGGAAAGTACTTGTAGAACGTGGCTTTCGCGACGCCGGACTCGGCGATGATGGTATCGATGCCGGCGGCCCGAAAGCCGTGCGCGTAAAAGAGCCGGAAGGCCGTGGCCAGGATTTTCTCTCTGGCATACCCGGCCGGGGTGCGGGCAACCGGCGGGGCAGTGGCTGCTGGCAGCGTCATGACACCATCGTACACAGACAAGTCTGTCTATGCCCGGCTCTCGGTTCACTTTCTGCGCTGCCAGGCCCCGGCCGGGCCGCGCGGCGCCGCCCCGGCCCGCGGCTATTGCCGTAGACAGGTCTGTCTGCTAGCGTCAGTCCTATAGGTAGACGAACCTGTCTACCCCACCGCTTGAGAACGAGGACGCCATGAAAATTGCAGTATTGGGAACCGGCGTGGTCGGGCGTACGATTGCCGGCGCACTGGCCGGCCTGGGCCACGACGTCGTGATCGGCACCCGCGACCCGCAAGCGACGCTCGCCCGGACCGAGCCGAACATGATGGGCACCGCACCGTTCGCCCAGTGGCACGCCGCGAACAGCGGAATCAGCCTCGCCGCCTTTGCCGACGCTGCGGACGGAGCCGAGCTGATCGTCAACGCCACGAACGGCGGCGGCTCCCTGGCTGCTCTCGCCGCCGCGGGCACCGGGAACCTCGCCGGCAAGATCATCATGGACATCGCCAACCCGCTGGACTTCTCGCAGGGCATGCCGCCGTCGCTGAACCCGGTGAACACGGACAGTCTCGGCGAGGAGATCCAGCGGGCCTTCCCCCAGTCCCGGGTCGTGAAAACCCTCAACACCATGAATGCCTCCGTGATGGTGGATCCGGCCCGCGTGGCCGGCGGCGACCACTCGGTGTTCGTCTCCGGCGACGACGCCGACGCCAAGGCCGCCGTCACAGAGCTCCTCAAGGGCTTCGGACACCGCGACGTGATCGACCTCGGGGACATCACGACTGCCCGCGGTTCGGAAATGCTCCTGCCGATCTGGTTGCGGCTCTGGGGCGCGCTGGGCACCGGCGAGTTCAATTTCAAGATCGCCCGCTAGACCCTCCACCCAACTAGCTTGCAGCTGTGGCCGTTTTAGCGCCCAAAAAGGTGCCACAGCGGCGGGCTGGTTGGGGGTCCAGGGTCGGCGGCCGCGGCGGTACGGCAAGGCCTGACACTATCTGAGACGGAATTCCAGCGGGCAGTGTCTGCGGGTAACATCCCATGGGAAGAAGTAATCAGGCTCACAGTATCCAGCGCAGTGTACGAGCCAAGTCGAACCCTCGAAAGATAGTTTCCATGGCTGACACTGCAATGCATTCCGACACCGATCTTGCCGCTGAACTCCGGGCTGATGTCCGCCGGGTCTCCACCCTCCTCGGCGAATCCTTGGTCCGCCAGCACGGGCCGGAGCTCCTGGACCTCGTCGAGCAGGTGCGCCTGCTGACCAAGGAATCCAAGGAGGCCGCCCGCGGCGGGGCCGACGCCACCGGGCCGTGGAGCTCGTACGACGTCGTCGCCCAGGTCCGTGAACTGCTCGGCTCCCTGCCGCTGGACCAGGCCACCGACCTCGTCCGCGCCTTCGCCTTCTACTTCCGCCTGGCGAACGCCGCCGAGCAGGTCCACCGGGTCCGCGGGCTGCGCACCCGGCAGGAAAAGGACGGCTGGCTCGCCAAGGCTGTTGAGGAGATCGCGGACCAGGCAGGCGACTCCGTGTTGCAGGAAGTCGTCAACGAGCTCGACGTCCGTCCCATCTTCACGGCCCACCCCACCGAGGCCTCCCGCCGCTCGGTATTGGACAAGATCCGCCGGCTCTCGGACATCCTGTCCGAATCCACGGCAGAGGGCACCTCTGCGCGCCGCCGCCAGGACCGTCACCTGTCCGAGGTGATCGACCAGATGTGGCAGACGGACGAGCTCCGCCAAGTCCGGCCCACCCCCGTGGACGAGGCCCGGAACGCCATCTACTACCTCACCGGCATCCTCAGCGACGCCATGCCGGAAATGCTCTCAGACCTCTCCGAGCTGCTCGCCGAGCACGGCGTCACACTGCCGCCGCAGAAGGCCCCGATCCGCTTCGGCTCCTGGATCGGCGGGGACCGGGACGGCAATCCCAACGTCACCGCCGCCGTCACCCGCGAAATCCTCCAGATCCAGAATCAGCACGCCGTGCGGATCAGCATCGGCCTGATCGACGGACTCATCTCCATCCTGTCCAACTCGACCGCGCTGGCCGGGTCGGACCAGGAACTTCTGGACTCGATCGACATCGACCTGGGGAACCTGCCGGGCCTGGACCGCCGCGTCCTCGAGCTGAACGCGCAGGAGCCGTACCGGCTCAAACTCACCTGCATCAAGGCCAAGCTGATCAACACCGGCCGGCGGGTCGCAGCCGGATCCGCGCACGAGTCTGGCCGCGACTACACCGCCACCGCGGAGCTCCTCGCCGAGCTCGGACTGCTGGAACGGTCGCTGCGGAACCACCACGCCGCCCTCGCCGCCGACGGCGCCCTGTCCCGGGTCCGCCGCGCCATCGCCTCCTTCGGCCTGCACCTGGCCACCCTCGACATCCGCGAGCACGCTGACCACCACCACGACGCCGTCGGGCAGCTCATGGACCGCCTCGGCGGCCCCGGTGTCCGGTACGCGGAACTCAGCCGCGCAGAGCGGCTCGAGGTGCTGGGCTCCGAGCTCGCGTCCCGGCGCCCGCTCTCCGGCCACCCGATCAAGCTCGACGGCGTCGCCGACGGCACCTACGACGTCTTCCGGGAGATCCGGCGTGCCCTGCGCACCTACGGCCCCGACGTGATCGAGACCTACATCATCTCCATGACCCGCGGCGCGGACGACGTCCTGGCCGCGGCCGTGCTGGCCCGCGAGGCCGGCCTGGTCAGCCTCTTCGGCGAGGCGCCCTACGCCAAGATCGGCTTCGCGCCGCTGCTGGAGACCGTCGACGAGCTACGCGCCTCGGCCGAGATCGTGGACCGGCTGCTCTCCGATTCGTCCTACCGCGAACTGGTCCGGCTCCGCGGCGACGTCCAGGAGATCATGCTCGGCTACTCGGACTCCAACAAGGAATCCGGTGTCATGACGAGCCAGTGGGAGATCTACAAGACCCAGCGCAAGCTGCGGGACGTGGCCGCGAAGCACGGCGTCCGCGTGCGCCTCTTCCATGGCCGCGGCGGCTCCGTGGGCCGCGGCGGCGGGCCGACCTACGATGCCATCATGGCCCAGCCCAACGGCGTGCTCGAGGGGGAGATCAAGTTCACCGAGCAGGGCGAGGTCATCTCGGACAAGTACTCCCTGCCGGAGCTGGCCCGCGAAAACCTCGAGCTCTCCCTTGCCGCCGTGCTGCAGGGCTCGGCGCTGCACCGCGCGCCGCGCACCTCGGAGGACCAGCGCGTGCGCTACGGCCACGTCATGGACACCGTCTCCGACGCCGCGTTTGCGCGCTACCGCACGCTGATTGAGGACCCCGACCTGCCCGCCTACTTCATGGCCTCCACCCCGGTGGAGCAGCTGGGATCCCTGAACATCGGATCCCGTCCGTCCAAGCGGCCCGATTCCGGCGCCGGGCTTGAGGGGCTGCGGGCCATCCCGTGGGTGTTCGGCTGGACGCAGTCCCGGCAGATCGTGCCGGGCTGGTTCGGCGTGGGCTCCGGCCTCAAGGCCGCGCGCGAGGCCGGAAACTCCGCCCAGCTCAAGGAGATGATCGAGGGTTGGCACTTCTTCCGCTCGGTGCTTTCCAATGTTGAGATGACCCTGGCGAAGACGGACATGGACATTGCCGGCTACTACGTCTCCACCCTGGTGCCGGAGGAACTGCACCACCTGTTCCGTGCCATCCGGGCCGAGTATGAGCTCACCGTGGAGGAAATCCAGAACCTCACCGGCGAGCACGTGATCCTCGATGCCCAGCCCACCCTGAAGCGCTCCCTCGAGATCCGGGACCAGTACCTCGATCCCATCAGCTACCTGCAGGTGGAACTGCTGCGCCGCGTTCGGGCCGAGGCTACGGCGGGCATGTCCGGCGCCGAGATCGACGAGCGCCTGCAGCGGGCCATGCTGATCACGGTCAACGGAGTCGCCGCCGGGCTGCGCAACACCGGGTAGCCTGCACTCTTCCGCGCTCCCTCCGTTCCGTCGCCTTACCTTCGGCGTCTTACCTCCGGGCGTTCCCTCAGGGACTGAGGGGGCGGCTAGGGTTGTTCCATGCCGTCGTTCCAGACCAGACTGAAGATCACCGGGCTCAAGCCGGGCACCGCTCCGGAAGCGGTCATGACCGCGGCCATCGAGGCGCTCGGGACGCGGCACCATGTCGAATCGCACCAACTGGAGCTCGCCGGCGGCGTACCCCAGCTGAACCTGCGCTTCCTGGTCGATGCCACCGCGTACAGCGCCGAAAACAGCCAGGCGCTGGAGTCGGCAGGCATGATGCGCGACGCCGTCGAACGCGTTGCGCTCACCGGAACGCTGACCGTGCTGCGCCGCAGCCGCGGCCGCTGGGCACCCGTCTAAAAGTCCAGTTCCTCTTCCGGGTCGACCGCTGCGGACTCCACGGGGGAGGGGCTGCCCCGGCGCCGCGTCACGATCACGCCCACGACGGCGCCGATCACCAGCCCGACACCGACACCGATCAGGGAGCTCGCCCAGAATGGGAGTCCGGTGGCGGTGCCCATGAAATAGCCCAGCGCCACGGACCAGCTTGCCCAGAGCAAGCCGCCGATGGCCGCGCAGAGGCTGAACCCGCGCGTCGAGACGTTCGCGATGCCGGCCGCGGCCGTCGTCGCCAGCCGCCCGCCGGGGATGAAACGGATGCCGATAATCGCTCCGTACGTGGAGGAACGGCCCGCTTTCGCGATCGCCGCGTGCACGGCCGCGTGGAACCGCAGGCCCCATTTCCAACGGTCGAGCACGTGGCTCAGCCGCCGCTTGAAGAGCTGGAAAACGAGAAGGTCACCCAGCCATGAAGACACCGCGGCGAGGAGCACCACGAGGAACGCGTTGATGTGGCCCTCCGCGGAGAGCGCGCCGCCGGTGATGACGAGCATTTCCGAGGGGAGAGGCGGAAAAATCGCATCGCCAATCACGAAGGGGAAGATCCAGAAATAGATCGCGGCGCCCCAGCTGTCCGCATTTCCGAAGTCCATGGGCACAAGGTACCGCACTTCGGCCGCTAGCGTGCTTCGCTGAGTTCCAGTCTGCTGCGGTATTCCACCGGGCTCCCCGTGATGGGGTCGACGAAGCGGATCCCGCGGGCCAGGAGCTGCAGCGGCTTGGTGTAGTTGTCCGGGGCCTTGTCCAGCAGTTCCGGGTAGAACGCATCGTTGACGATCCCCAGACCCAGTGAGGCCATGTGCACGCGGAGCTGGTGGGTCTTCCCCGAGTGCGGCTCCAGCCGGTACAGCGCCCGGCGTTGGGGGCCGCCGTCGGGCGCGCTGTCGGGTGCGCTGTGGAGTTGGCCGGCCGGATCAAACGTGCGCAGCCGCTCGATCCGGGTTTCCGCGTTGGGTTCCCCGGCAACCACCTCGGCCAGCAGGTAGCTGCGGGACTTGGTCATTCGGTTCCGCACCACCACAGGGAAGTCCACCGCGGGGTGGCCCGGCGCCGGTTCCGCGGCGGATACACACTCGTATTCCTTCTGAACCTGGCGCTTTTCGAAGAGCACCTGGTACTTGCCGCGGGTCTCGGGGTTCGTGGAGAGCAGCAGGATGCCGGCGGTCATGCGGTCGAGGCGATGCATGGGAATCAGGTCCGGGAGGCCGAGCTGGTTCCGGAGCCGGACCAGCGCCGATTCCTGGATGTACGTCCCGCCGGGGGTGGTGGGCAGGAAATGCGGCTTGTCCACGACCAGCAGGTGATCGTCCTGGTGCAGGATGTTCAGCTCCACCGGGATCCGGGTCTCCGGCGGCAGGGTTCTGTAGTACCAGATGAACGTGTGGTCCTGCATCGGCGTGCTGCGGTCCAGGGCTGTCCCGGCCTCGCCGACGATCTCGCCGGCGTCGAACCGGTCCTCGATGCCCTGGGGATCGATGTGCCCCCAGCGGTGCATCATGTAGTCCAGCGCGGTCTCCCAGGGCCCCTCGTCCGGCAGGCGCAGGCGCGTTGCGTTGACGCCGTCGCGCACTGGGAGGGGGGATTGCATCACGGAACCATTCTACGGGTCCGGCCTCCGGCCCCGCCCCGACGGCCCCCGCCGCCCGCCCCTGAGCCGCCCCTGGCTCCAGTTCGCCGGACGCGTGCCAGTTCGCCGGAAAGGTCCGGCGACCTCGCACGCTTCCGGCGAACTCGCGGGTTTGTGCCCTCGCCCTCCGCCCTCCAGTCCCTCCGCCCGCTCCTTCCGCCCTCCGCCCACCCCTGCCGCCTCCCGCCCCGAGCCGCCCCCTGGGCTCCAGTTCGCCGGATGCGTGCCAGTTCGCCGGAAAGGTCCGGCGACCTCGCACGCTTCCGGCGAACTCGCGAGTTCGTGCCCACTTCCTGCGTCCTTCCGTCCCCCCGCCCGCCCCTTCTCTTCCGCCCGCCCCGAGCCGCCCCTGCGCTCCAGTTCGCCGGACGCGTGCCAGTTCGCCGGAAAGATCCGGCGTCCTCGCACGCTTCCGGCGAACTCGAGACCGCGCCCACTTCCTGCGTCCTTCCGTCCCCCCGCCCGCCCCTTCTCTTCCGCCCGCCCCGAGCCGCCCCTGCGCTCCAGTTCGCCGGACGCTTGCCAGTTCGCCGGAAAGATCCGGCGTCCTCGCACGCTTCCGGCGAACTCGAGACCGCGCCCGCTGATCGGCGCCGACGAGAAAAAAGTTCTTGACAAATAAAATTGTCGGCGGGCAGGCTTGAAGCATGTTGGACATCGAAGTGATTGAAGATCCGGCCGCGGCGGAGGCTTCGCTGGACCCGATACGGACGCGGATCCTGCGCGAGCTGGCCGAGCCCGGCTCCGCAACGCAGCTCGCCGCGAAGGTGGGCCTGCCGCGCCAGAAGGTGAACTACCACCTCAAAGCCCTTGAGCGGCATGGGCTCGTCGAACTCGTCGAGGAGCGGCGGCGAGGCAACGTCACCGAACGCATCCTACGGGCGACGGCGGCGTCGTACCTGATTTCGCCGGCGGCGCTGGCCTCCGTGGCGCCGGACCCGCACCGGTTCTCGGACCGCTTTTCCGCCTTCTGGCTGCTGGCGCTCGCCGCCCGCATGGTCCAGGAAATGGGCCAGCTGATCGCCGGGGCGGCCGCAGCCAGGCAGAAACTCGCCACCTTTGCCATCGACGGCGAGATCACCTTCCGGTCGGCGGCGGACCGGGCGGCTTTCGCCGAGGAGCTCGGCGTGGCAGTGACCCGGCTCGTGGACAAGTACCACGACGGCGGAGCTGACCTCCCGGCAGGTTCGACGGCAGCTTCGCCGCCGGCGGGGCGCAAACACCGGCTGGTCGTCGCGCTCCACCCGTCGTTGAAGGCGCCGGCGCCCAAGGCAGCGCGCGCAGACCCGCACGCAGCCCCACAAACCACACACGCACAATCTGCAAACCCACACGTTAAGGAGCAGGACAATGACTGACCAGCGGAAATTCGAAATCGTCTACGACACCGAACTGCCCGGCACGCCCGAGCGGGTGTGGGAGGCCGTTACCAAGGACACCCCGGCCTGGATGTTCCCCACGGACCAATGGCCAGCGGTCCGGACTGTGGACGAGTACCCCTCCCATCTGGTGACCCGGATGGACGGCCCAGACGGCTGGTTCAACCAGCTGGAGTACGTCCTGGAACCGCTCGACGGCGGCCGCGTCCGGCTGCACTACGTGCACAGCGGGATCTTCGCGGACAACTGGGATGAGCAGTACGACGGCGCGAGCAAGCACACGGCGTTCTATCTGCACACCCTGGGCCAGTACCTGAAGTACTTCGACGGCAGGCCCGTGGTCTTCACGGACATCCAGGCACCGGCCGCGTCGCAGACCCCGGACAGCTTCGACCGGCTCAAGAGGGCCCTTGGCGTCGCCAGCTCGGCCCAGGGGGAGTCAGTGGAGCTGGAGCTCGACGGCGTTGGCCCGCTCACCGGCGAAGTCGACTTCTCCAACGAGAACTTCCTCGGCCTGCGGACCGCGGACACGATGTACCGCTTCTTCGGGCGCAACGCCTTCGGCGCACCGGTGGGCATGACCGTGCACGACTTCAGCGGCAACGGGGACGCGACGGCGACGGCGAAGGCCTGGGCCGGGTTCCTGGCGAAGGTCTACGCCTAGGCCCGCGACCCGCATCCTGCATGTGCGCAGCGCAGGAGAGGGCGGGCGTCGGCGGGGCGTGTGCGCAGCGCAGGAAAAGGCGGGTGTCGGCGGGGCGTGTGCGCAGCGCGGGAGAGGGCGGGCGTCGGCGGGGCACACGCGCGGCTCAGGGAAGAACGGATATCGCAGAACGGGCCTGCGGTCGCGCCGCGGGTGCGCGCGGCTCAGGCTATGGCGGCGGCCGGCGGGGCTGACAGGTTGCGCCGCAGCTGCGGCGCTGCCTCCAGCCGGTCCTGTGCCGCACGCAATGCCAGCACGGCCGTCTCCAGTTGTCCCGGCGGCAGGGTGAACGGCAGCCGCAGGTATTGCTCGAACGCGCCGCCGACGCCAAACCGGGGCCCCGCGGCGAGCCGGATCCCGACGTCGGGAGCCACCACCGCCAGTGCCGTGCTGATCGGCGCCGGAAGGCGGCACCAGACGGACAATCCGCCGTCGGGCCATTCCGGCTCCCAGCCCGGCAGGTGCGCGTGTATCAGTTCCAGCAGCGTGTTCCGGTTCTCGCGCAGCGCGGCGAGCCGGGCAGGGAGCGGCTCCGTCATGGCGTTGACCAGATGTGCCGCGGCGAGCTGTTCCACCACGGGCCCGCCCAGGTCCAGGGTGGTGCGGGCGGCGGCGAAGCGCTGGATGAGCGGCTCGCTGGCGCGGATCCAGCCGGTGCGCAACCCCGCCCAGTGCGACTTGCTGAGGGAACCGAGGGAGACCACGGCCGGGCTGAATGCGGCCATGGGGGTCGAGGCGGCGCCGTCGAGGTTCAGCTCCCGCAGCGTCTCGTCGGCCACCAGCACGGTGCCCGACGCCGCGGCCGCCTTCACGAGGCGGCGCCGCTGGGAATCGGGCATCAGCCGGCCGGTGGGGTTGTGGAAGTCCGGGACCACGTAGGCCATCGCGGGCCGCTGCTGCAGCAGCGCTGATTCCATGGCCTCGAGGTCCCAGCCGGCCGGTCCGTTGGCTGTGCCGAGTGGGCCTGGGCCGTTATGGACTGTACCGATGGGGTTCGCGGCGGGCATGGACACCGGGACGGGACGGCAGCCCGCTGCCCGGATCGCATCGAGGGCATTCGGGTAGCTCGGATGTTCGACAAGCACTTTCGTCCCCGAACGGCCGGCCAACGTGCGGAGCACAATGTTCAGCGCATGCTGGGCGCCCGAGGTGACCAGGATCTGTCCGGCCGTTGTCGGCACCCCGGCGGCGGTGTACCGGGCCGCAATGGCTTCGCGGAGGGGGCCCACGCCCAGGGCGTCGTAGCCGAAGCCCGGCAGCAGCGCCGGCAGCTCGGTCAGTGCCGCGGCAAAGGCCCGGTGCACCACTTCGCCGCTGGCGGGCAAGGAGGCGTAGGCCAGGTCCAGGACCCCGTCCGGCACGGCCAGGCCGGGGGCGCCACTCAGCCGCAGGGCGCCGTCATGACCACCGGCATGCGCGGGACCCTGGCTCGGGATGCAGCTCCGGCTCCGGCTGCCCTGGCCGCTGCTGAGGAAGCCCTGCTCGCGCAGCAGTGCGTAAGACGCGGTCACCGTGGTGCGGCTGATGCCAAGGGTCGCTGCCAGAGAGCGCTCGCTCGGCAGGGCGACGTCGAGGGCCACGCGGCCGTCGAGGATGAGCAGGCGGACGACGTCGGCCAGCTCGCGGTAGGCGGGGGCGGCGCCGACGTTCCACTCGCCCAGCAGGCGGGTCAACGACCCCGGAGTCAAAGAGACAGGCATAAAGCCAGTATTTCAAACTGGCTATGGATTGCAAGGCCAGTTTTCGTGGAGGATGGAGACCATGTTGACCCGCAGACTCCTCCAGCTCCTTATTGGCCTCGCCATGTACGGCGTTTCGCTCGCGATGTTCATCCGGGCCGGACTGGGACTGGATCCCTGGGATGTCTTCCACCAGGGACTCGCCGTCAAGACCGGGCTGAGCATCGGCACGGTGGTGGTGATCGTCAGCTTCCTCGTCCTGCTCCTCTGGATTCCGCTCCGGCAGTGGCCCGGCGTCGGCACGCTGTGCAACGCCGTGCTGGTGGGTGTGTTCGCCGACGTCGGACTGGCCCTCATACCGGAGTTCTCGAACCTCGGCGGCCAGATAGGAATGCTCGCGGGGGCCATCCTGCTCAACGGCATCGCCTCGGCCTGCTACATCGGCGCCCGCCTCGGACCCGGAGCCCGCGACGGACTCATGACGGGACTCGCCCGGCGCACGGGCTGGTCTGTGCGGGTCTCCCGGACCGGCATTGAAGTGGTGGTTCTCGGCGCCGGCTGGCTGCTGGGCGGTTCGGTGGGTGTGGGCACGGTGCTATATGCGCTGGCGATTGGCCCGCTGGTGCAGCTGCTGCTGCCGCGGTTCACGGTTCCGGAAGCGCGTCCCGTCTCCGTGGCGGGGGCTGGCACGGAAGCTGCTGACGTTGCCGAATCGGAACTGGCCGGGACGGCCGTCCCGGCAACGGCGTCCAGCGGCCGGACAGATTGATCACCCTGGGTCCCGTCAGCTGACGCTCTCTGTCCCGGGGGCCGGCAGGGGCTGGCACGTGGGGCAGAAGTAGATGTCCCGTTCCTCCGTGTAGGTGCCCGTGCCGTTGTCCCGGCCCAGGATTCCCCGGCGGATTGGGGTGCCGCATTTGAGGCACGGCTGGTGCTCGCGCCGGTAGACCCAGTAGCCCGGACGCCCGGCGGTGCGGCCCACGGGCACGCCGCGCGCGTTCAGCACAGTGGTCCGCCGGCCCGGCCCGAGGTTGGCGGAGAGCAGGACCTGGGCATCGGTGATGATGGCGGCAAGATCCTGCACCGCGGAGACGGGCGACGCCGGATGGACTCCCGCGAGGAAGCAGGCCTCGCAGCGGTAGATGTTCCCGATCCCCGCCAGCTTGCTCTGGTCCAGCAGGGCGACGCCGATGGGAACATCCGGGGCCGCGAGCAGCCGGCGTTCGGCCTCGGCAGCGTCCCAGTCCGGGCCCAGCAGATCCGGGCCGAGATGCCCCACGATGGAGTCTTCCTGGTCGGTGCGGACCACCTCAAGAATTCCCAGGGAGAATCCGACGGCGTCAGCCGTGGCGGTGCGCAGCACGCAGCGGGCCGTGAAGCCGGGCTTCCGCCAGCGGCCCCCGGACGGGTAGACCTGCCAGCTGCCCTCCATCTTTAGGTGCGAGTGGATCGTGAGCCGGTCCTTCGGCGTCGGTCCCTGCACGCGCATCAGCAGGTGCTTTCCGCGCGGAACCACCTCGGCCACGGTCCAGCCGCCGAGCTTCAGGGTAGCGAAGCGCGGCACCCGGAAATCGGACGAGACCAGTTCCTTCCCGGCCAGTGCGGCGTGCAGCTGTGCCGCGGCGCGAAAAACGGAATCACCCTCAGGCACGGATCCTCAGTCCCTTCGGGGTGGAGTAAGCCCCGGCCTCGGCGAGGGCGGCCGCCACCGGCGTGTCCAGGATGCCGTGGCCGTTGACCTTTTCCATGATCAGCTTGTCCACGGCGCCGCGGGTCACCACGCCCACCAGGGCCGAACCGGCCGCAGCCAGGACGTCGGTGTCGTCGCTGAAAGCGAGCAGGGTCTTGCCGCCGCGCTCCACATACAGCACCAGGGCGCCGTCGACCAGGACCACGAGGGCGCCGGCCTTCCGGCCTGGGCGGTGGCCCGTGCCGGCGTCGACGTTGAGCGCGGGCCACGGGAGCGCGGCGCCGTAGGGGTTGGCGGGATCCGTCGCGGCGAGGGCCAGGGCCACCGGCTCGGCCTTGTGCAGCTCGGCGTCCTCGACGTAGGAGCGCAGCCGGTCCACGGTGGCCGGGACGGCGAACTGCGCCGCGCCGAGGTGTTCGATGAAGTAGCCGCGGCGGCAGCGCCCGGCTTCCTCCAGCCGGGCCAGCACCTTGTACATGAGGCCGAAGCCGCCGAGGATGTTTTCTGCCATGACCGAGCCGCGGGTGACCACGCCGTAGCGGTCCAGGAGCAGTTCCGCGGTGGCCCGGGCGTGGATAGTGGGATCGAGCTCGGGGGAGGGCAGCGCGGACCAGCGTCCCGCGGCGAGCGGGGGTGCGGGTGCGGTGCCGGTCACGGAGCCGTACCGGCCGCCGGTGAGTCCCGGCGATCCCAGCAGGCCGGTGCCGTGCGCCCGTCCGAGCCGGCTGAGCCGCGGCGCGCGGGCCCGCGGGGCGCGCCCGACCTGCCGGTGCGCGGTGTGGCCGCCGGCGATCAGGGCCCTGACGGGGGCGAAAGTGTCACCGGTAATCCGGCCCGCCCAGGCGAGATCCCAGAGGGCGGTTACCACGTCCTGGTCGCTCAGCACAGAATCCATGCCGCCGGCCACCTCGGTCAGCTGCCGGAAGAAGTAGCCGCCGCCGTTGTTCTGCAGGTGTTCGAGGAGCCGCCGCTGCGCATCGCCGGGTTCGAAATCGATGGCAGGGTTCAGCGTCAGTTCGGCCGAATCCGCGAGGTGCAGGCTGACCCAGCCGTCGTTACCGGGCAACGAGCCGGCACCGGACCAGAGGACTTCGCCCGCGGCCATGAGTTCGTCCAGCATGGCCGGCTGGTAATTGGAGACGCGGCTGGCCAGGACAAGCGGCTCCCACGCGGAGGCCGGAATGGGCACGCCGGAAAGCTGGTCGATGGCCGTGATGATGCCGTCCAGGCCGCGGAGCGCGGACTGCCCGCGCCCGCCGGGGGTCCGCACGTTTTGCCAGGCGGGAAGGAACCGGCCGTACGCGGCGGCGTCCACGGGCTCGACTTCGGCGCGGAGCGCGGCGAGCGAACGGCGGCGCAGCTTGCGGAGGACCTCGGCATCGCACCATTCGCTCACACCTGCCGCAGGCAGAACGAGTGGCAGAACGACAGACGGAAGGGCGGCCGGGGCCGCCGCGCCGCCGGGTCCCTCCACACCGGAATCCTCGACGTCGGGTCCCTCAACGCCGGGTCCCTCAACGCCGGGTTCCTCGACGCCGGATTCCTCAACGCCGGGTTCCTCGACGCCGGTGGCCGTACTGCCCGACGTGACTGCCGGTGGCGTAGCGTGCGGGCGGAACTCGCCTTCCACCACACGGCCGTCCGCGGCCAGCCGCTTCAATGCCGTGCCGACGACGGCGACGCCGAGTCCCAGCCGGGCCGCGGCCTCAGCGGCGGTGAAGGGCCCATGCGTGCGGGCGTAGCGCGAGACGAGGTCGCCGAGGGGGTCAGCGACCGGTTCGATGAAGGCCAGCGGTACGCCCATGGGCAGCGGTACGCCGAGGGCATCCCGGAGCCGGGCGGCATCCTCGACCGCCGCAAAGCGTTCGCTTCCGCCGATGTTGACCTTGATGGCCCGGTTGGCGCGCTGCAGGGCCGCGAGGTGGGCAGCGGCGTCGGCCTCCGTCGCCGGGGTTTCGACGGGCAGAACCGCCGGGGTTTCGACGGGCAGAACCGCCGGGGTTTCGGTCGGCCCACCCGCCGGGCCGGCTTCGGCGGTCTCGCCCGCCAGGGCTGGGCCTGCCACTGGCTCCAGGCGGGCGGCGACTTCGTCCGGCGCGAGCGGACCCAGGAGGCGCAGGAGGTCCGCGACGCCTTCCAGCCCGCGCACCTGGCGGTCCCGGGCCAGGCGCTGGAGTTCGCGCTCGGTGGCCTCGATGACCTTCGCATCCAGCAGTTCGCGCAGCTCCACGCGGCCCATGAGCTCATTGAGCAGGGTGGAATCGAGGGCCAGGGCGGCGGCACGGCGCTCCGCCAGCGGGGAGTCGCCTTCGTAGAGGAACTGGGCCACGTAGCCGAAGAGCAAAGACTTCGCGAACGGGGAGGGCTGCTGGGTGGTGGTCTGGACGATCCTGAGCTCGCGGCGTTCCACCGAGGCGGCGATGTCTTTCAGCGCCGGAAGGTCGTAGACATCCTGCAGGCACTCGCGGACTGTCTCGAGGACAATCGGGAACGTCGGGTACTTCCGGGCAACATCCAGCAGCTGCGCCGAGCGCTGCCGCTGCTGCCACAAGGGCTGCCGTTTGCCGGGATTCTGCCGAGGCAGGAGCAAAGCACGGGCGGCGCACTCGCGGAACCGGGAGGCGAACAGGGCACTGCCGCCGACCTCCGCCGTCACAATCTGCTCGATTTCCTCCGGGTCGAACAGGAACAGCTCGGCGCCCGGCGGCTCGTCCTCCATCATGGGTACGCGCAGCACGATGCCGTCGTCGGCGGCCATGGCCGAGCCGTCCATCCCGTAGCGCTGCTGCAGGCGCTGGCCAACGGCCAAAGCCCACGGTGCGTGCACAGGCATGCCGAAGGGGCTGTGCAGCACCACGCGCCAGTCGCCGAGCTCGTCGTGGAAGCGTTCCACGACGAGGGTCGTGTCGCTGGGGACCACCTCGGTGGCGAGCCGTTGTTCGGCGAGGTACTGGATCAGGTTGTTCGCGGCGTAGTCGTCCAGCCCGCTGGCCTTGCACCGCTCGGTGGCCGGCCCGACGTCGGACGCCGCCAGTTCGCGCATGAACGCGCCGAGGGCGCGGCCCAGGTCCACGGGCCGGCCGAGGGAGTCGCCCTTCCAGAAGGGGAGCTTGCCGGGCTGGCCGAACGCCGGCGAGACCAGGACACGGTCGTGCGTGATGTCCTCGATCTTCCAGCTGGTGGCGCCGAGGGCGAAGATGTCGCCAACCCGGGATTCGTAGACCATTTCCTCGTCGAGTTCGCCCACCCGGCGCCCGCCCTTGGCCGCGGCGGCGGCCGGGCTGGCCGCCCTGCCATCCGCACTGGCACCGCCGGAGGAGCCGCCCCCGCCGGTGCCCTCGACTTCGCTGCCGATGATGTAGACGCCGAACAGCCCGCGGTCCGGGATGGTGCCTCCGGAGGTGACGGCGAGCCGCTGCGCACCGGGTCTGCCTTCGATGGTCCCGGCGTTCCGGTCCCAGATGACCCGGGGACGCAGTTCCGCGAATTCGTCCGAGGGGTACCGCCCGGCCAAGAGGTCCAGGGTGGCCTCGAACGCGGAGCGGGGGAGCGAGGCGAAGGGCGCGGACCGCCGGACGGTGGTGAACCACTCCTCCACGTCGATGGCACCCAGTGCGGTGGCGGCGACCGTCTGCTGGGCCAGGATGTCCAGCGGGTTCGCCGGCACGCTAAGCCGCTCGATCTTGCCCTCGAGCATGCGCTCGACGGTGATGGCCGTGTGGACGAGGTCTGCCCGGTGCTTCGGGAACAGGACGCCCTGGGAGATTTCGCCGACCTGGTGGCCGGCGCGACCCACCCGCTGCAGGCCGCTGGCCACCGAGGGGGGCGACTCGACCTGCACCACCAGGTCCACGGCACCCATGTCGATACCAAGCTCAAGTGAGGACGTGGCCACGACGCAGCGCAGCCGCCCGGATTTGAGGTCATCCTCGATCAAGGCGCGCTGGTCCTTGGACACGGAGCCGTGGTGCGCGCGGGCCAGCACGGGATCGGCGCCGGCGGTGCTGCCGGCCTGGGCCATCATGTGGGCCGGTGTGGCCGTGGACGTGGGCTGTGCGGCGGCATCGCCGGGCGGCACTGCATTCGGCACAGCGGCAGGCACGGCGGCCGGCACCGCGTCGAAGTCCGGCGCACCGGCACCAAAGTCAGTCCAGTCGCCGCCGGCCGCCATGAGCTGGCGTTCGGCGTAGATCTCGTTGAGCCGGGCGGTCAGCCGTTCGGCGAGGCGGCGGGAGTTCGCGAACACGATGGTGGACTGGTTGGCCAGCACCAGGTCCACGATTTTCTCCTCCACATGAGGCCAGATGGAGGCCTGCGGCTGGAGTCCGGAGGCCGGACCGGAATCGAAGGCCCCGGCGGCGCCCTGGAGATCGGACATGTCCTCCACAGGGACGGAGACGGTCAGGTCCCAGTTCTTCCGCGACGGAGGGGCCACAATTTCCACCGGCGCCGAACCGGCGAGGAACTGCGCCACCAGCTCCTTGGGTTCCACGGTGGCCGACAGCCCGATGCGCTGGGCGGGCTTGGGCAGCAGCGCGTCGAGCCGTTCCAGCGACACCGCCAGATGCGCCCCGCGCTTGGTGCCGGCGACCGCGTGGACCTCGTCGACAATGATCGTGTCCACCTCGGTGAGGGTTTCGCGCGCCTTGGACGTCAGCATCAGGAAAAGAGATTCCGGGGTGGTGATGAGGATGTCGGGCGGGTGGCTGAGCAGCGAGCGGCGGTCGGACGCCGTCGTGTCCCCGGACCGGACGCCCACGGTAATGAGCGGGGCGGGCAGGTCCAGGCGTTTGGCGGTCTGCGTGATGCCGATCAGCGGCGCGCGGAGGTTGCGTTCGACGTCGACGCCGAGAGCCTTGAGCGGGGAAATGTACAGCACACGGGTCTTCCGCTGGGCTGCCTTCCGCTGGGCTGAATTTTTCTGCGCGGCCGTCCGGCGCCCGCCCTTGGCCGCCGTGTCCAGGCCGGGCAGGGCCTCGCGCTCGGCGGGGGCGGAAACGAGCAGTCGGTCCAGCGCCCAGAGGAACGCGGCGAGCGTCTTGCCGGAACCGGTGGGGGCGACGACGAGGGCGTGCGCACCGGAGGAGATGGCATTCCAAGCGCCGTTCTGGGCCGGGGTGGGCGCGGAAAAAGCGCCCAGAAACCAGTCCCGGGTCGGCCGGCTGAACCGGTCCATGGCGTCGGCCGCGAGTGTACCTCCGGCGAGCTCTTGCCCCTTCATTCCTCCATCATGCCTTACCCCGCCGACACTATTAGCCGGGCCCGATCACGGGGCCCCGGCGGGCCTTGGCGGGCCGGGCGGTCCGTGGCCGGCGGGAGCAGAGACAGGGAGGCCTGGCGTTACTTGGGCTGGAAAGCTCCGATGGTCAGCAGGTTGATCTCCGTGTTGGCGCACGCGTCCAGCTTCTGCGCGAGGAACAGCGAGGCGGTGTCGCTGGGCGGGTAGACCCGGAATCCTGCCGCCGGTGTCCGCTTGCAGTCCGGGTAGTTGGCGGCCTGGGTATACCGCAGCGTGGCGGTGCCGGCCTTGCCCGGGGCGAGCAGGACATCGGTGACCGGGGTCGAGTCGTCGCGGGTGGCGGCGGCGCCGATCGGCTTGCCGTCGGCCCCGGCTGTCAGGGAGACACCCGCAAAGCCCTTCAGCAGGCACGGTTCTTTGCCGGAGTTGGTCATGATCAGCTGCATGTAAACGCTGCCCGCCGCCCCGCCGCCCGTGGAGTCGGTGATGGCAGTCAGGCTTCCGGCCTTGCACAGTGCCGGGCCTGCAGCCGCCGCCTGCGAGGATGCGGCGGCTGCAGAAGATTCCGTTGCGGCGCCGGAAGGTGAGGGCTGGCTTGTTTCGCTGGCCGACGGCGTGGGCGGGGACGTGGCTGCCTGACCCTGCGTCGCGCTGCCCCCGCAGCCGCTGAGCAGGAGGGCCGCCGCGGCAGCCGTTGTCACAACTAGTGCGTGATTCAATCGCTGAAACCTCATGGCTCAACCATCAGGCCCGCCGTTGCCTTAGTCAACGATGCCACGGCGGCGGAGCCCGATTGATGCCCGGATTGTAATTTCCGGGCATCAACCGAGGTCAACTGCTCCTGCGGGCCCCTGGGGCCGCGGCGCAGGGAAGCCCTTGAGCTAGTCGGTCTCGGGGCCGGAACAGTAGTGGCAGTCATCCGGGCATGAGGCGGTGCCGACTGCCCAGGTGCTCGCTCCGGTTGCGATGCCAGACACGGACTTCCGTTGCTGCATCACGGCGGCCTGGCGCTCAGTTGTCAGCATGGCCGGCTCCTTCGGGGTCTGCCACGCTCAGTTCGAAGCCGTCGGCGACATGGAACAGCTGCCGGTGCCCGCCCTTGGACACCACCCACACGACGGCGCCGTCGGCGGTGCGATTGTCCACACGGCCCGCGTGCTCGAGGCGGCCGCCCCGGCGGAGGTGGACGGCGTCGCCGATCTCGACGTCGTCCCAGTCTGTGGCGTGGCTCGAGGGCCGGTTATTCTGCAGTGTCATGAGGATTCCTGAACGGTTACGGGCAAAACGAGGATGTGATCCAGCTAACCGTGCGATGGCCTGTTGCCTCAATGGTCAAGTGAATGAGGCACTCCCGTCCTTTTGTGCAGGAGTCCAGATTCGGTCGGTGTGCGCTAGAAGGCGGCCAGCCGCCGTCGAAGGGAGATGATGCCGAGGCCGAGGCCGCCCGCGGCGGTCAGCAGCAGGACCGCGAGGTCTCGGCCCAGGTTGTCGGTTGACTCGTAGAAGATCGCAGCTTCCAGGGCGTCCACTCCGTAGAAGGTCGGAGTGAAGTGCGCGATGGTCTGGATCCACTCGGGCAGGAACGCCGCGACGCTGATTCCACCGCTGAGGAAGAACAGGTAGATGGCCACGTTGATTCCGGCCCCGGACACAGCTGAGAAACGCCGCAGCGCACCTCCCAGTGCCGTCCCGAGGCCGGCAGCTGCCAGTGCGATGAGCCCGATCGCCGCCAGCGCCGGCAGCCAATACCATCCGGCTGGCCGCAGGGCGCCAGAGACGAACGACACGACCAGCACCACCGCCGCCACCAGCATGGTTGTCATCCAGCACGCCAGGATCTTGCCGGCGATCACTGCCCCTCGGCCGATCGGTGCAAGCAGCAGGGCCTTGATGGTCAGGTCTTCGAACTCCCGGGCGGTGGCTAGGCCGCCATTGACGATGCCCATAAGGGTGAGAAGCAGGACCAGGATGGGCACAAGCTCAAACTGGGCCAGGTCGACGTCGTGCGGTCTCAGGTCCGACTCGGCGACGCCGACCATGACGGGCGTGTCCGGCTGGTCCGCGTAAAAGCGGGTTATGGCCGCTGGTACCGATCGGCGCAGGTCGTTGGTGAAGTCCAGATTCAGATTGTTGATCCGGACGCTCACAGGGTCGGGCCGGTGCCTCCGGTAGTCGTCATCGAAGGAGGCGGGGATGGTGATGACGGCCGCCACCTGGAGCGTGTCCAGCAGGTGCGTGGCCTCAACCGGGGTTGCCCGCTGGACGCGGAACGCATCCGAGTCCTCGAGAATTGAGACGAGTCGCTGCGCCTGCGGGCCACTGTCCTGGACCACCAGGGCGACCGGGTTGCGGCCGACCGCCCCGGCGGCGACGAAGATGACCAGCAGGAACGCGATCGGCGGCAACAGGTTGACCGCAATCGCCGAGGGTGTGCGGAACCACGTCACAATGTCTTTAGCCGCAATCGCGAGCACCGCCCGGAGCGATCCCATCAGTGCCGGGCCCCTCTCCGGCCGAACACCAATGCGGTGAGTGCGACGGTCACCAAGGTGAACGTGACCAGCACGATGGTGTCGGCGGTCAGGTCCTGCGGTGCGGTCTGGTAGCCGTGGAAGGCGTGTTGGAAGGCGGCGATCGCGTAGGTGAGGGGTGACACGGCCGCGATCGCGCCGGGGATGTCGCCCAGCCAGTTCGCCGGCCCGAACGGCCCGCTCAAGAAGAACAGGGGCAGGACGGCGGCGATGGACAGCGGGATCGCCTGCTGTCGTCGGCGGACGAGTGTCCCGACGAGGACGCCGAGGGAGAGGAAGGCCGCGATTATCAGCAGGCCGAAGCCCAGTACTTCGAGGGGGTGGAGCGGATGTACTCCGATCGGTAGGATCACGACGGCGAGCAGCAGCAGCGCGGACGCTGTCGCGAGGGCGGCGGCGCCGAGCACTTTGCCCACCCCGATTGCAAACCGGCTCACCGGCGCCAAGGCCAATTCGTTGATGGTTCCAAGTTCGTAGTCCCGTGCGGTGTTGACGCTGCCCTGCAGGAGCGACGCGAGCATCAGGCCGGCCACGACGATGCTCACGGCAAGGTAGGGCACGTAGCCGGTGTCGCGGGCCTGGACATCGGCTTCGCGGGCGGTCACGACGACCTGTTCCGGGAAGGCGCCCGCGTAAAAGGATGTTATCGAAAGCGGCACGGCCCGCCGGATGTCGTTAGTGAAGTCGACGTTCAAGTTATTGACTTCCACTGGAATGTCGATTCGCGTCCTGGCGGCCAGTGCGGCGTCGAAGTCCTGTGGCACCGTGATCACGGCGACGATGCTGCCGGACCGGATCTCGCGCTCGGCGTCGTCCGGGGAGGCCGTGTGGATGAGAAACGACTGCGAGCTGTTCATGGCCTGGACGAATTGTTCGGCCAACGGTCCCCGGTCATGCATCACCACCGCTACCGGCGCCTGCCCCCCGCTGAGCGCGAAGAGAAGGAAGAGCAGCAGGAAGTTGATCGGGATCAAGACGCCGATGATCGCGAAGAGCGGCTCGCGGAGGGTGAGGCGGATGTCCGCGGCGGCCACCGCCCGGACCACGCGCAGGCTGTGGCGCAGGCTCATTCCCGGAGCTCGCTGCCTGTCAGGCTCAGGAAGACCTCGTCCAGTCTCGGCTCGCGGCTCTGGATTTCCTCAAGGTTTGTCCATCCGACGACCTCCGTCACGACCTTGCCGGTGACGTCGGCACCGCCTTCCACGGTGACCTTCAGCGAACCGTCGGACTCAATGGCGGAGACGACTCCGGGGAGGGCGCGGACTTTTCGCACGACATCCTCCCCGGGCGCCGGTCGTGTGCGCATTTCAAGTACGGTGTCACCAAAACTGCGGCGCAGGTTGGACGGCGAATCGAGTGCCACAAGCCGTCCGCGGTCGATGATGGCCAGCCGGTCGCAGAGGGCGTTGGCCTCCTCAAGGTAGTTGCTGGTGATGAGTACGGTCGTACCGTGTTCCTTGAGTTGGAGGATCCGATCCCAGAGCGCGTGCCGGCTCTGCACGTCGACCCCTAGGGTGGGTTCGTCGAAGTAGAGCAACTCGGGTTCGTGGAGCAGCGCCCGGACCAGGGCTAGCCGTCGTTTCATGCCGCCGGAGAAGGTCGATACGCGGCTCTTCCGGCGCTCCTGCAGCTGCGCAAGCTCAAGGAGTGAAGTGATCCTCTTGTCGAGGCCCTGCCGGGGTACGTCAAAGAGGTCAGCGTGGAACCGGAGGTTGGCCTCGGCCGTGAGCTCCTCGTAAAGTGCGTTCTCCTGGGGTACGGTTCCGAGCGAACGCCGGATTCTGCGTGGATCCGTCAGCATGTTGATGCCCAGGACCGTGATGGCGCCGGACGTCGGACGGCTCAGGCCGCTGATCATGTTGACGGTAGTTGTCTTGCCTGACCCGTTCGGCCCGAGAAGGCCGAAGATCTCCCCGCGCTCGACTCGCAAGCTGAGGTCGTCGACGGCGGTGAAGGAACCGAACCGTTTGGTGACGCCGGTGAGTTCGATGGCCGTTTCCGTCATGCCTTTTGCTCCCGGGAAAGCGGCGCCGCCGCCGGCATGCGGTCTCTCCCGGCGATTCGGGGTCACGGCTCCATGATCCGACTGTGCCGACCAATACGCAAGGCGTCCGGAGACTCAGCCATAGCACAGCCTGACCAACAGCCCGGCGTTGTTCTCTACGCAGTCATCCGGGCAGCGCGCCGGGTCAGCCAACTAAATGTGGGCCGTGGTGGCGGTGGAACAGCAGATGCTCCGTTGGAGGTGGTCCCCGCTGCGGCCCGGCGCCGTCGCAGCTCCAGAGCGAGGCTTTCCTGGCCGCGGGCCATCGCCCAGCGATGATTGGCGGCGAAGCCCGGTTTGAGCAGCCAGCTCAGCCGGCGCAGCAGGGGCTTCGCGGCGCTGACGCGCCAGTCGTAGGTGATGACGGTTTCCGGGCCGTCCGGCTCGAAGATCCAGCGGCCGGTGCCGTTGAGGTCGCCGGCCGCCGTGAGGGCGAAGCCGCGGGGCGTGACGGGCTCCGTGACCGTGAGGGTCCACCGGAGCGTATAGGGCAGCCAGCCCTTCGTGTGCAGGCGCACGGGGCCGGGAATGCCGGGCGCCGGTTCCGGGCCGCCGGCCACCGGCTCGGCACTGAGATAGACGGAAGGCCACCAGCGGGGCATGGCCGTGGCCTCGCCGAGGACGGCCGCGACCTCCTCCGGCGTCCCCGCCACGCGCCAGACGGTCCGGAACTCATAGTCTGTGCTGCCCATCGCGACCTCCTTTTAGCCCTGCGTTGATGCCCTCACTATCAGTTCGGGCGGGAATACCACCTGGGCGGGTTCAAAGCCGTCCTCGGACGCCGCTTCCCGGAGCAACAATTCCAGTGCGGTGGAGCCGATGAGGGCGCTGGGCTGCCGGATGGAGGACAGCGGCACGACGGCGGCGGCGGCGAATTCGATGTCGTCGTAGCCGATCAGGGCGATCTCCTGCGGCACCTTTACGCCACCCATGAGCATCAGGCCCTGGAGGGCACCCACGGCAAGCAGGTCGTTGGCTGCAAAGATCGCATCCGGGCGTTCGGCTTTCGGCCGGGACCGGATGGACTCGCCGGCCGCCCTTCCCGAAAGCACGGTCAGGGATTCCGTTGCGATGACCTCGAGGGTTGCACCCGCAACGGCGTCGATGGCCTTCCGGGCCCCCGCCAAACGGTCCGCCACCTGCCGGATGCTTGCCGGGCCGCCAACAAACGCTATCCGCCGCCGGCCCAATGACAACAGGTGGGCCGCAGCCATCTCCCCGCCCGCCAGGTCATCCACGGCCACCGAGGAGAAGCTCATATTCTCTGTCTGCCGGTCCACCAGCACCGTCGGGATGCCCCGGCGCCGGAGCTGCTCCAGTCGGGGGATCACATTCCCTACCGGGGACAGCAGTACGCCCCGCACGCGCTGCTGCTCGAAGAGATCCAGATAGGCGGATTCCCGGCCCTCATCCTCATTGCTATTGCCGACGAGGACCGTTAAGTTCTCCGCGGTGGCGCGGTCCTCCGCGCCCCTGGCGAGATCCGTGAAGAAGGGGTTTGCGGCGTCCAAGACCACCAGGCCGATGCTGTGGCTCATGCCCGCGCGCAATTGGCGTGCGGCGTCGTTCCGGACGAAGCCGAGCTTGTCGATGGCGGACTGGACTCTGACGGTGACTTCGGCAGAGACCTTCTCCGGCCGGTTCAGCACATTGGAGACCGTCCCGACCGAGACGCCGGCCAGGGCCGCGACGTCCTTGACGCTCGCTGAAACCATTTCCTGTGCTCCTGATGGTGGACGCCACGGCCTTCGGGCAAGGCGCCCCGTTGGCCAACTACTCTCCTCAGGATACCCGGCGGGGCCCACTTTGAACCCTTTCATTGAAACGAATCAAAAGCTAGTAACGAATGGTTGGTGGCAGTTGACGTCTCCATTTGAAGACCTTATGATTCAAATCACAGCTGGTTATGAAACGATTCATTCCTGTGTTCAATAAGGCAGTGTTCACTAAGCCCCAAAGGTGCGGTTAATTTTATGCAGCAGACATACAGTTCCCGGTCCGGCCCCTCTGACGGGGAGCCCGTTCCGGTTCTCTCGCTCTCTCACGCAGCCAAGACCTTTGGCCCGGTGGTCGCCCTGGCCGATGGAACCATCAACATCGAGGCCGGCGAAATCCACGCGCTGGTCGGGGAGAATGGCGCCGGCAAGTCCACCTTGGTGAAAATCCTCGCCGGCCTGCACCACCCTGATTCCGGCGACTTCCAGGTGGCGGGCCAGAGCGTCCAGTTCCGCAACGTTGCCGAGAGCAAGGACGCCGGAATCTCCGTCATCTACCAGGAACCCACACTCTTTCCGGACCTGAGCGTCGCAGAGAACATCTTCATTGGCCGCCAGCCCAAGGGCCGCTTCGGGCTCATCAGCAAGGCGACGATGGTCAGGGAAGCACACAAGCTTTTCGAACGGCTTGGCGTTCCAATCGACCCGACCCGCATCGCCGAGGGCCTGTCCATCGCGGACCAGCAGATCATTGAAATCGCCAAAGCCATTTCGCTGGACGCCAAAGTCCTGGTGATGGACGAGCCCACCGCCGCCCTCAGCGGCGTCGAGGTGGAACGGCTGTTCGCCGTCGCCCGGAGCCTCCGGGATCGCGGGACCGGCATCCTCTTCATTTCGCACCGTTTCGATGAGGTCTTTGACCTCTGCGACCGCATCACCGTCATGCGGGATGGCCGGTACATCTCCACCCACCGGACCGCAGACGTCACCGTCGAGCAGATCGTTCGCGAGATGGTGGGCCGCGACATTGGCGCCCTGTTCCCCAAGACGCCTGCCGAGATCGGCGACGTGGTCCTGAAAGTGGACGGTCTCAGCCGCGCCGGAGTGTTCCGCGACATCAGCTTCGAGGTCCGCGCCGGGGAAATCGTTGCCCTGGCCGGCCTCGTGGGCGCCGGCCGCACCGAGGTGGCCCGTGCCGTGTTCGGAATCGATCCCTACGACGACGGCGCCATCACCTTCGACGGACGAACCCTAAAGCCCCGGGATCCCCAGGTTGCCATCACCGCCGGCATGGGCTTCGTCCCGGAGGACCGCCGCAAGCAGGGCCTGGTGATGGACCTGTCCGTCGCCCGGAACGTCACTCTGACGCTGCGCAACAAGTTCACGACGGCGGGCCTGATCAACGGTGCCGCCGAGCGGCGCGCCGCCCAGGAGTGGAGCAAACGGCTCCAAGTCAAGACCGGCTCCCCGGAGCACGCCGTCTCCACGCTCTCCGGCGGAAACCAGCAAAAGGTGGTGCTCGCCAAGTGGCTGGCCACGGACCCGCGGCTGCTGATCATCGACGAGCCCACCCGCGGCATCGACGTCGGCACCAAAAGCGAGGTCCACCGGCTCATTTCGGACCTCGCCGGGCGCGGGATCGCGATCCTGATGATCTCCTCGGAACTGCCCGAGGTCCTCGGCATGGCGGACCGCGTCCTGGTCATGCGCGAAGGCCGGATCACCGCCGAACTCGACCGTGCCGATGCGAATCCCGAATCGGTCATGCACGCCGCCACGTCTTCCGCAGGAGGAACCCCGTGAGCTCAGCTCTGGACCACAAGAACGCCACGACGACGGTGCCCGCCGACGGCGCCCGGGGCGCCGTCGCTGCGCTGCTGCGGATGCGCGAACTCCCCGTGCTGATCGCGCTGGCACTGCTGGTACTCGTCACCTACTTGATCAACCCGCTGTTCCTCACCGCCCAAGGCGTGAAGGACCTGCTGCTCAACGCCACCATCATCATGATTCTGGCGGTAGGGCAGACGCTGCTGATCATCACCAGGAACATCGACCTCTCCGTCGGCTCCATGCTGGGGCTGGTCGCCTTCGGTACCGGCTCCATTTTCTCCGCCGTGCCCGACGTCCCGATCATCGCAGTCTTTGCGATCGGCATGGCCTTCGGGGCGTTGCTGGGCGCCTTCAACGGCGCCTTGGTCACCTTGGCCAAAGTGCCCGCCCTGGTCATCACGCTCGGGACGCTCTACGTGTACCGCGGCCTGAACAACGCCTGGGCCGGCGGCAAGCAGTTCTTTGCGGGCGACCGTCCGGAGGAGTTCGGCGCCCTGTCGGTGAACACCCTTTTGGGGTTCCCCGTCATCACGCTGCTGGCCATCGTCGTCGTGATCGCCGTGGCTATCTACATGTCCGGCACCCGCCCGGGCCGTGACCTGTACGCCATCGGCTCGGACCCGGACGCGGCCACTGCCTTTGGCATCAAGGTCTCCAAACGCGTATTCCTGGCCTTCCTGGCCAACGGGGCGCTCGCCGGCCTGGCCGGCGTGCTCTACGCCAGCCGCTTCAACTCGGTCGGCGCCACCACCGGCACCGGCATGGAACTGACCGTGGTGGCGGCCGCCGTCGTCGGCGGGGTGGCCATCTTCGGCGGCAGCGGATCGGTGACCGGGGCCGCCCTCGGCGCCGTGCTCCTGACCACCATCACCAGCTCCCTGACCGCCCTGCGGGTGGACAAATTCTGGCAGCAGGCGATCGTCGGCGTGCTGATCCTCACCGCCATCATCATCGACCGCGTGGCCAGCCTGCGCACAGCCAAGAAACTGCGGATTAGCGAGGCGCGCAATGTCTGAAACCACGTCCACCACCAGCACGGCGCCGGCTCCCGTGGCTGACAACACCAAGCCGCTGGCCAGCGAACCGACGGGCCGGACCGGCGCGGCACGGATCCTGACCGGCCGTGACGCCATCACCATCTACGCCCTGGTTGCTTTCCTGATCTACGCCGCCATCGCGATCCCGCGCTTCGCCTCGCCGGTCACCACCGGCTTCCTGCTCCTGGACGTGATCCCGGTCCTGCTGATCGCCATGCCGATGACGCTGATCATCATCACGGGCGAGATCGACCTGTCCGTGGCCAGCACGGCCGGCCTGACCAGCGCCTTGATGGGCGTCCTCTGGGCCGGCGGGACGGACATCTGGCTGGCCCTGGCAATCAGCCTGCTGGCAGGAATTGCCGCCGGCATGTTCAACGGCTTCCTGATCGCGGTCCTCGGACTGCCCTCCCTGGCGGTCACCATCGGCACCCTGGCGTTGTTCCGAGGCCTGGCACTGGTCATCATCGGCGACAACGCCGTGGCCAACTTCCCGAAGGCGCTGACCGCCTTTTTCACCTCCAAAATTGGCGGCACCGGCATCCCCACGGTCATGATCGGCGTCGTCGCGGTGATGGTCTTCTTCGGCGTGCTGCTGCACTTCACGCCGTTCGGCCGGGGACTCTACGCCATGGGCTACAGCAAGGAAGCCGCCAGCTTTGTCGGCATCAACGTAGCCCGCAGCAAGTTCTGGCTCTACGTCGGATCCGGCGCCGTCTCGGCCCTCGCCGGGATCTACTGGACGCTGCGGTACACGAGCGCCCGCAGCGACAACGCCTCCGGCCTGGAACTGGCCGTCATCGCCGCTGTCCTGCTGGGCGGCGTGTCGATCTTCGGCGGCAAAGGCTCCATCCCCGGCGTCATCGCCGGCGTCCTGCTGATCGGCACGCTCAACTACGCCCTCCGCCTGGCCCGGGTGTCCGACGTCGTCCTCATCACGGTGACCGGCCTGCTGCTGATCGCCTCCGTGGTGGCGCCGAGCATTGGCTCTGCCATCAGGCAATGGCGCCACACCCGGCGCGTGCGCCGAAATTTTACGCGCAAGACCACCTGAAGTCTTCACACCAGCACCACCCCAAACCGTGCCCGCCTGGGGCCGGCCGTACCTACCGCACGAAGGAAAAGGGAAGAACAATGATGTTGAACCGCAAGAACAAGGGCCGGACCGGCCGACTGGGAAGCATGGTGGCCATCACCGCCGTGGCCGCGCTGGCGCTGACAGCCTGCAACAGCGGCTCTGCATCCTCAAGTGATACCAGCACCCCCTCGGCAGGGGGAGGGGACCAGAAGATCACCTTCATCCCCAAGCAGCTGAACAACCCGTACACGGACGTTGTCCTGGGCGGCGGCAAGAAGGGCGCCACCGAGGCCGGCTTCGCCTCCTCCCAGGTGGTCGGACCGCTGGAAGCTTCCGCCTCCAGCCAGGTCTCCTTCATCAACGCCGAGACCCAGGCCGGCACGAACGTCATCGCGATCGCCGCCAATGACCCCGACGCCGTCTGCACGGCGCTCGGTGAAGCACGCTCCGCCGGCGCCAAAATCGTCGCGTTCGACTCGGACACCAAGCCCGACTGCCGCGATATCTTCATCAGCCAGGTCGTCGCCAAGGACGTGGCGCTGATCCAGACCAAGCTGATCTCCGAGCAGATCGGCGGCAGCGGGGAAATCGCCATCCTGTCCGCCACCGCCAACGCCACGAACCAGAACGAGTGGATCAAGTACATGGAGGAGGAGCTCGCCTCCAACCCCGCGTACAAGGACATCAAGCTTGTGGCCAAGGTCTACGGCGATGACAACGACACCAAGTCCTTCCAGGAGGCCCAGGGCCTCATGCAGGCCCACCCGAACCTGAAGGGCATCATCTCCCCGACCACGGTAGGCATCGCCGCGACCGCCCGGTACCTCTCGACCTCGGCCTACAAGGGCAAGGTTGCCCTCACCGGGCTGGGCCTGCCCAATGAAATGCGGCCGTTCGTGAAGGACGGAACGGTCAAGGAGTTCGCTCTCTGGGATCCGGCACAGCTTGGCTACGTAGCGTCGTTCGCCGGCAAGGCCCTCACCGACGGCAAGATCACCGGCGCCGAAGGGGATACCTTCACCGCCGGAGAACTCGGCGAACGCAAGGTCGAAAAGGGCGGCCTCGTGATTGTCGGGCCGCCTACCGTCTTCAATGCCGAGAACATCGACAAGTACAACTTCTGATCCGTACCTGTTCCATCCCGAGCGGCCGGGCGGGCCGCCGACAGCCCGCCCGGCATCTCGTCCCTTTCACCTCACCCATTTCCACTTCACCGGTGCCACAGCGCCGGGTCCACGGCGCTTTCCCCACAGCCGTGCCCGGAAACCAGGTTCCCGAGCCCCAGGTTCCCTTTTTCACGCCGGAAGGCCTCCTTACATGAACCAGATACAACCGGCCGATCGGCTGCTGCACCCGCATCGGCGCCGCCCCACCCGTATCGGGCTGGTCTCAGGCGGGCTGGGCGCCTACTGGCCCCAGTTCCCGGAGCTGCTGCCGCAGCTGCGGGACTCTGTCCGCTACGTCACCGGCCGCTTCCAGGGGCTCGACGCCGAAGTCGTCGACACCGGATTCATCTCCGACGCGCAGGAAGCCGCGACGGCCGGAGAAAAGCTGCGCGTCGCCGACTGCGACCTCATCGTCATCTTCCTCACCACGTACCTGACGTCCTCCATGGTCCTGCCCATCGCCCAACGGGCCAAGACCCCCGTCCTGGTGATCGACCTGCAGCCGACCGAAGCGATGGACCACGCCAACTTCGACACCGGCAAATGGCTGGCCTACTGCGGCCAATGCCCCGTGCCGGAGGTCGCCAACGTCTTCCGCCGGGCCGGGATCGACTTCCGCTCAGTCTCCGGGCACCTCAAGCAGGAGTCCGCCTGGGAGCGGATCACGCAGTGGGTTCACGCCGCCGGCGTCCGCGCCCGGCTCCGCAATGCCCGGCACGGGCTCATGGGCCACCTCTATCCGGGCATGCTCGATGTCGCCACCGATCTCACCACCGTCTCGACCACCTTCGGCTCCCACGTCGAGGTGCTGGAATTCGATGACCTCCGCGAACGGGTCAACTCCGTGACGGACGCGGAGGTCTCCGAACGGCTCGCTCTCGCCCGCGAACTTTTCCTTGTCGATGACTCCGTGAACGACGACGACTTTGCGTGGGGCGCGAAGGTGTCGGTGGGCCTGGACCGCCTCGTGCAGGACTTTGACCTCGACTCCGTGGCCTATTACCACCGGGGACTGGCCGGTGAACAGCACGAACGGCTGGGCGCCGGGATGATCCTGGGCTCCTCCATCCTGACCGCCCGGGGCATCCCGATGGCCGGCGAATTCGAGCTGCGGACCTCCATCGCCATGCTGGCCGCCCAGGCGATCGGCGCCGGGGGATCCTTCACCGAGATCCAGGCCCTGAACTTCCTCGATAACGTGGTCGAAATGGGACACGACGGTCCGGCCCACCTGGCCGTGTCCGCCCAGGACCCGCTCCTGCGCGGACTCGGCATCTACCACGGCAAGCGCGGCTGGGGCGTCTCGGTCGAATTCGATGTGCGCCACGGGCCCGTCACCACCTTCGGCCTCGGCCAGGACCCGGACGGAAGCTACGTCTTTGTCACCTCCGAAGGCGAAGTGGTTCCCGGCCCGCTCCTGCAGATCGGCAACACGACCTCCCGGGTGGACTTCGGCGGGGACCCCGGGCTCTGGGTGGACCAGTGGAGCCAGACCGGAATCGGCCACCACTGGGCCCTCTGCGTCGGCCACCGGGCCGCCGACATCAAGGCCGCCGCGTCCCTGCTGGGCATCGAACACCGCCACGTGGTGCTCTCATGACCACGCAACGCGTCTGCTTCCAACTCCAGGTCAAGCCCGGGCTGATCGACGAATACTCCCGCCGGCACGCCGCCGTCTGGCCGGAGATGCTCCGGGCCCTCAAGGCCTCCGGCTGGAACAACTACTCACTCTTCCTCCGGCCCGACGGGCTCCTGATCGGCTACTTCGAAACGGACAGCCTGACCGGGGCCCAGGCCCGGATGGCCGCCACGGACGTCAACGCCCGCTGGCAGGCCGACATGGCCGGATTCTTCGACGATCTCGCCGGAGCACCGGACCAGGGCTTCCTCCAGCTCACCGAAATCTTCAATCTCGAGGACCAGTTGTCCGCGGCCAACGCCGCCGAGGACAACCGCCAACCGCAGAAGGAACAATCATGAACACCACAGAAACGGCCCTGGGCCGCCTCGCGGAACTCGCCATCGAGGTCCCGTCCTGGGCCTACGGCAACTCCGGCACCCGCTTCAAGGTGTTCGGCACCCCCGGCACCCCGCGCACCATCCAGGAGAAACTGGCCGACGCCGCGAAGGTCCACGAACTCACCGGCCTCGCACCCACGGTCGCGCTGCACATTCCCTGGGACAAAGTGGATGACTACGCGGCCCTGAAAGAGTACGCGGCGGGCCTGGGCGTGGACCTGGGCACGGTGAACTCCAACACCTTCCAGGACGACGAGTACAAGTTCGGCTCACTGACCTCCTTGAACCCCGCGGTGCGCCGCCGCGCCATCGATCACCACCTCGAGTGCCTGGAGATCATGCACGCCACGGGCTCGCGCGATTTGAAGATCTGGCTCGCGGACGGCACCAACTACCCGGGCCAGGACGACATGCGCGGCCGGCAGGACCGCCTGGCCGAATCCCTGCAGGAGATCTACGCCGGGCTCGGCGCGGAGCAGCGCCTGGTGCTGGAGTACAAGTTCTTCGAGCCGGCTTTCTACCACACCGACGTCCCGGACTGGGGCACGTCCTACGCCCAGACCCTGGCCCTGGGCGAGAAGGCCTTCGTCTGCCTCGACACCGGCCACCACGCGCCGGGCACCAACATCGAATTCATCGTCATGCAGCTGCTGCGCCTGGGCAAGCTCGGCTCCTTCGACTTCAACTCCCGCTTCTACGCGGACGATGACCTGATCGTCGGCGCGGCGGACCCGTTCCAGCTGTTCCGCATCATGCACGAGGTCATCCGCGGCGGCGGCTTCGGCACGTCGTCAGGTAAAGAGTCCCGCGTCGCCCTGATGCTGGACCAGTGCCACAACCTGGAAGAAAAGATCCCGGGCCAGATCCGCTCCGTGCTCAACGTCCAGGAAATGACGGCCCGCGCCCTGCTCATCGACACCGACGCGCTCGCCGAGGCCCAGCGCAGCGGGGACGTCCTGGCCGCCAACGGCATCTTCAACGATGCCTTCTACACCGATGTCCGTCCTGCGCTGGCGCAGTGGCGTGAATCCCGCGGCCTCCCCGCGGACCCGCTGGCCGCCTTCAAGGCCAGCGGCTACCAGAAGAAGATCAACGAGGACCGCGTCGGCGGCCAGCAAGCCGGATGGGGCGCCTAAAAGTTATGACTGACAACAAGACTGTTGAAGAGCTGATCTCCCGTTCCAACCGCCTCGGCGCGGACAAGCGGAACACTAACTTCGCCGGCGGCAACACTTCCGCCAAGGGCACCGAAAAGGACCCCGTGACCGGCGAGGACGTCGAGCTCCTGTGGGTCAAGGGTTCCGGCGGGGACCTGGGCACGCTGAAGGCCGAAGGCCTTGCCGTGCTGCGGCTGGACCGGCTGCAGGCGCTGAAAAACGTGTACCCCGGCGTCGAGCGTGAAGACGAGATGGTGGCCGCGTTCGATTACTGCCTGCACGGCAAAGGCGGCTCCGCGCCGTCAATCGACACCGCCATGCACGGCCTGGTCGACGCCGCGCACGTGGACCACCTGCACCCGGACTCGGGCATCGCCATTGCCACGGCCGCCGACGGCGAGGCCCTCACCAAAGAGATCTTCGGCGAGAAGGTGGCGTGGGTGGCGTGGCGGCGCCCCGGGTTCCAGCTGGGCCTGGACATCGCCGCGATCAAGGACGCGAACCCGCACGCGGTCGGCACCATCCTCGGAGGCCACGGCATCACCGCGTGGGGCGCCACCAGCGAGGAAGCCGAAGCCAACTCGCTGTGGATCATCGAGCAGGCCGAGCAGTACATCAAGGACCGTGGCAAGGCCGAACCGTTCGGCCCGAAGCTGCCCGGCTACGCTGCGCTCCCCGTGGCCGAGCGGCGCGCGAAGGCCGCCGCCCTGGCCCCCGTGATCCGCGGGCTGGCTTCCACGGACAAGCCGCAGCTGGGTCACTTCAGCGACCATCCCGCCGTCCTAGAATTCCTGGAAGCCGCCGAGCACCCGCGGCTCGGCGCACTGGGCACGTCCTGCCCGGACCACTTCCTGCGCACCAAAGTCAAGCCGCTGGTCCTGGACCTGCCCGCCGACGCCCCGGTCGAGGACGCCGTGGCCCGGCTCAAGGAACTCCACGCCGCCTACCGCGAGGACTACCAGGGGTATTACGACCGGCACGCTACCCCGGACAGCCCCGCCTTGCGCGGCGCGGACCCGGCGATCGTGCTGGTTCCCGGCGTCGGCATGTTCTCCTTCGGGGCCAACAAGCAGACCGCCCGGGTGGCGGGGGAGTTCTACCTCAACGCCATCAACGTCATGCGCGGCGCCGAGGCCGTCTCCAGCTACGCCCCGATCGAGGAATCCGAGAAGTTCCGGATCGAATACTGGGCCCTGGAAGAGGCCAAGCTGGCCCGGATGCCCAAGCCGAAATCCCACGTCGGACGCATCGCTTTGGTGACCGGGGCGGCGTCGGGCATTGGGAAGGCGATCGCCACCCGCTTCGCCGCCGACGGCGCGTGCGTGGTCATCGCGGACCTGAATCTGGAGAACGCCCGGGCCGTGGCCGCGGAACTCGGCGGCCCCGACGTCGCCATTGGCGTCCAGGCCGACGTCACCGACGAGGCCCAGATCGCCGCGGCCATCCAGGAAACCGTCCTGGCCTTCGGCGGCCTGGACCTCGTGGTCAACAACGCCGGACTCTCCATCTCCAAGCCGCTCCTGGAAACCACAGAAAAGGACTGGGACCTGCAGCACAACGTCATGGCCAAGGGCTCGTTCCTGGTGGCCAAGGCCGCCGCGCAGGTGATGATCGGCCAGGACATGGGCGGGGACATCATCTACATCTCCTCCAAGAACTCCGTGTTCGCCGGGCCGAACAACATCGCCTACTCCGCCACCAAGGCAGACCAGGCCCACCAGGTCCGGCTGCTCGCCGCGGAACTGGGCGAGTATGGCATCCGGGTCAACGGCATCAACCCCGACGGCGTGGTCCGCGGCTCCGGGATCTTCGCCGGCGGCTGGGGCGCCAAGCGCGCCGCCGTCTACGGGGTGCAGGAAGAGGAACTGGGCAAGTACTACGCCCAGCGCACCCTGCTCAAGCGCGAAGTCCTGCCCGAAAACGTGGCCAACGCCGCCGCCGTGCTCACCGGCAGCGAGCTCTCCCACACCACCGGGCTCCACATCCCGGTGGACGCCGGCGTGGCCGCGGCCTTCCTGCGATGAGCACCGCAGCCCCGGCGCCGGACGCCGGCAGCGTGTTCGCCGCCGTCGACATTGGCGCGTCCTCGGGCCGGGTCATCCTCGGCCGGGTCGCGGGCAGTCCCGGTGGGGCGAGGGCCGAGCTGGAGACCGTGCACCGGTTCCCCAACGGGGTCAAGGGGCTCGACGGCGGCCTCCGCTGGGACTTCGACGCGTTGTTCGCCGAGGTCCTCACCGGGCTCGCGGCCGCCGCCACGGCGGCAGCGGCCCGCGGCGAGTGCATCGCCAGCATCGGAATCGACACGTGGGCCGTGGACTACGGACTGGTCAACGGTGCCGGCGAGCTGGTCGCCGCGCCGTTCAGCTACCGCGACGACCGGTCCCGGGACGCCGTCGCCCGGGTCCACAAGAAACTCGACCCGGCACGCCTCTACGCCACCACGGGGCTGCAGTTCCTGCCGTTCAACACGATCTACCAGCTCGCCACCGAGCCCGGTCTGGACGGGCTGCAGGCGCTGCTGATTCCGGACCTCATCGGGTTCCTGCTGACCGGCCAGCGCCGCACCGAGGCCACCAACGCCTCCACCACCGGACTCTTCGACGCCGTCGCGGGGGAGTGGGCCACCGAGTTCCTGGCCGCCCTGGGCCTCCCCAACAACCTGTTCCCGCCGCTGATCCAGCCCGGAGCGACCGTCGGCGCCCTGCTGCCGGAGGTCGCGGAACGGACCGGCCTGCCAGCTGCCACGAAGGTGGTGGCCGTGGGCTCGCATGACACCGCCTCCGCCGTCGCCGCCGTACCTGCAGCCGAGGAAAACTTCGCCTACGTCTCCTCGGGCACGTGGTCCCTGGTCGGCGTTGAGCTGGCCCACGCGGTCCTGACCGAGGCCAGCCGGGCCGCTAACTTCACCAACGAACGCGGCGTGGACGGCACCATCCGCTACCTGCGCAACGTCGGCGGCCTCTGGCTGCTCAGCGAATGCCAGCGCATCTGGGCTGCCGAGGGCTACCAGCCCGCACTGGAGGAGCTGCTCGACGCTGCTGCAACACTTCCCACCGGCGGCCCGGTCATCAACGCTGATGACCCCTACTTCATCGCCCCGGACAACATGCCCGACCGCATCCGGGCCGCGGTCCGCAACACCGGCGCCGTCCTGTCGGAGCGTCCCGCGCACATCGTGCGGTGCATCCTGGACAGCCTCGCCGCCGGCTACGCCCGGACCATCGCCGACGCCGAACGGCTCGCGGACGTGCACGTCGGCGTCGTGCACATCGTGGGCGGCGGATCCCAGAACCGGCTCCTGTGCCAGCTCACAGCCGACGCCACCGGCAAGCCCGTCGTGGCTGGACCCGTGGAAGCCACAGCCCTCGGCAACGTCCTGGTCCAGGCCCGCGCCGCCGGCGTCCTCAGCGGCGGCTTGGGCGAGCTGCGCGCTGTAGTGCGCGCCTCCCAGCAGCCGGCGGAGTACGTGCCCTCACCCGTGGCGGAACACCAGAGGGCCGGAGGTGCCCTGTGAGGATCGCCCTCTTCGCCACGTGCATCGTGGACGCCATGTACCCGGGCACGGCGCGCGCCACCGTGTCCATCCTCGAACGCCTCGGCCACGAGGTCATCTTCCCCGCCGGGCAGGCGTGCTGCGGGCAGATGCACGTCAACAGCGGCTACTTCAAGGAGGCGCTGCCCGTCGTCGCCAACCATGTGAAGGCATTCGAGGCGGATGAGTACGACGTCGCCGTCGCACCGTCCGGTTCCTGCGTCGCCTCCGTGAAGCACCAGCACCCCATGATCGCCCGCCGCTGCGGGGACACCGGGCTGGAAGCCCGGGCCGCCGCCGTCGGACACAAAACCTACGAGCTCTCCCAGCTCCTGGTCGATGTCCTGGGCGTCACGGACGCCGCGGCCCAGCTGGGCTCCTACTTCCCGCACCGGATCACCTACCACCCGAGCTGCCACGGCATGCGCCTGCTCCGGCTCGGCGACCGCCAGCTGGGCCTGCTGCGCTCTGTCGGCGGCATCGAGCTGGCCGAGCTGCCCGAGGCCGAGCAGTGCTGCGGCTTCGGCGGCACCTTCTCGATGAAGAACGCGGACGTGTCCTCGGCGATGCTCGCCGACAAGACCGCCAATATCTGCGGCACCGGCGCGGATCTCTGCGCCGGCGGCGACGCCTCCTGCCTCCTGCATATCGGCGGCGGCCTGTCCCGGCAGGGCAGCGGCGTCACCACGATGCACTTCGCCGAGATCCTGGCCAGCACCCTCGAGAATCCCGCCACCGTCACCGGCGACGTCCACCTCACCACCGGAAGGACCGCGCGATGAGCGGCACATTCCTGGGGATGCCGTCCCTGCCCGTGTTCGGCATCGGCAACCTGCACGAACACGAGCCCTTCCCGAAAGCCGCCCACCGCGAACTCGGCAACACCCAGCTGCGGGCCAACCTCGGCCACGCCACCCGGACCATCCGCAACAAGCGGCTGGCCGTCGTGTCCGAACTCCCTGACTGGGAGGAGCTGCGTGAGGCTGGCCGGGCGATCAAGGAATCCGTGATGGCCCGGCTGCCGGAGCTGCTCGAGCAATTCGAGGCCAATTTCACCGCCCGCGGCGGGACAATCCACTGGGCGCGCGACGCCGGCGAAGCCAACCGGATTGTCGCCGCCCTCATCCGGGACCAGGGCGCCGACGAGGTGGTCAAGGTCAAGTCCATGGCCACCCAGGAAATCGGCCTCAACGAGTACCTCGAGGAACAAGGCATCGCGGCGTTCGAGACCGACCTCGCCGAGCTCATCGTCCAGCTGGACCACGACAAGCCCAGCCACATCCTGGTCCCGGCCATCCACAAGAACCGCAGCCAGGTCCGGGACATCTTCCTGCGCGAAATTGAGGGCGTGGATCCGGATCTGACCGACGAGCCGGCCCGCCTCGCCGCGGCCGCCCGGGCACACCTGCGCCGCAAGTTCCTCAGCGCCAAGGTGGCCGTGTCCGGCGCGAACTTCGCCCTCGCGGACTCCGGCACGCTCGCCGTCGTCGAATCCGAAGGCAACGGGCGCATGTGCCTGACGCTGCCGGAAACCCTGATCACCGTGATGGGCGTGGAGAAGCTGCTGCCGGCGTGGGAGGACCTCGAGGTGTTCATGCAGCTGCTCCCGCGGTCCTCCACCGGGGAGCGGATGAACCCCTACACCTCGCTGTGGACCGGCGTCACGCCCGACGACGGGCCGCAGAACGTCCATCTCGTCCTTCTGGACAACGGGCGCAGCGCCGCCCTGGCCGACGAAATGGGCCGCTCCGCCCTGCACTGCATCCGCTGCAGCGCCTGCATGAACGTCTGCCCCGTCTATGAACGCACCGGCGGCCACGCCTACGGATCCACTTACCCGGGACCGATCGGCGCCATCCTGTCGCCGCTGCTGACCGGGATCACGGCCGAGGAGAACAACTCCCTGCCGTACGCCTCGTCCCTGTGCGGCGCCTGCTACGACGCCTGCCCGGTGAAGATCAACATCCCGGACATCCTGGTGCACCTGCGCGGCGAGGACGTGGACAGCAAGCGCGGGAAGGGCGGGAAGCGCGGGAGGGAGCGCCTGCCCAGCCAGATGGACCTGGGCATGAAGGCGGCCTCCTGGGCGCTGTCCTCCGGAAAAAACCTTGGCCTGGTCGAGAAGGGGCTGCCTCTTGGCCGGCTTGCCGCCGGCCCGGACCGGAAAATCACCAAGCTGCCGGGCATCGCCGCCGGCTGGACCCAGAGCCGGGACATCCCCGCACCACCGGCGCAGTCCTTCCGGCAGTGGTGGGACAAGGAGCACCAGGCCCAGGCTGCCCCGACGGCCCCCACTGGCACCGAAGCCGCCGGCACAGGGGACGCCGGCACAGGATCCGCCGGCACAGAGGAGAACCCGTGAACGCGCGCGCAGAAATACTCGACCGGATCCGCTCGGCCCTCCGTGATGCGCCGGCGGTACCGGAGGTGCCCCGCGACTACCGCCGCACCTCCGCCCTGGGCGAGGAGGAGCTCATCGAACTGCTGACGGACCGGCTCCTGGACTACAAGGCGAACGTCTTCGTCGAGGATGCGACCGCGGTGCCGCCGCGGCTCGCCGCGCTGCTCGAAGGCGCCGGCCGCTACGCCGTGCCGCACGGCCTCGACCAGGCGCTGTTCGCGGAGGCGGACGCGCACGACGCCGGCTCCCGCCGCGTCACCGACGCCCCCGGGCACCGGCTCAGCGTCGAGGACCTGGACGCGGTGGACGCCGTCGTGACCGGCAGCGCCGTGGCGGTCGCCGAAACCGGAACCATCATCCTCGACGCCGGCCCGGACCAGGGCCGCCGGGTCATCAGCCTCGTCCCGGACCGGCACATCTGCATGGTCCGGGCCGGGGACATCACGGCGATCTTGCCCGAGGCGCTCGGCCGGCTCGATGCCACCCGCCCGCAGACCTGGATCAGCGGCCCCAGCGCCACCAGCGACATCGAACTCGAACGCGTCGAAGGCGTCCACGGCCCGCGGACCCTGGACGTGGTGATCGTGCGCGGGTAGGCGGGTAGGCGAGTAAACGGAAGAAGGGCCTTCCTGTTTGGCGGTGACGCGTGCTGGGGGAGTGCGGCAGACCCGATCACTCAGAGGATACCCATCGTCTTCTCAGCGGGGAGTTGAACCATGGAAGCATGTACTTAGTCGATCCCAGGGCCTATGCACAACGCGTGATGCACCCTGGCGCTTGGTTGCCCAAGCCGATCCGCCGGCACCTGATCGCCCGGGACCGGCAGCCCGCACACTCCCGGCTCGACTATCTCGAGGCCGGCCTCACGGGAACACTGAGCACGGTCTATTCACGGCGCCGGGCCAAGGAACTCGAGCGGGCCTTCCGGAACGGTGACATTTCCTACGAGGACGCGTGCCTGGAGATGGAGCAACTCGACGGGGAGCCCTGAGCGGCTGGCGGCGCTCGCCGGCTGCCGGGCAGATCAGGGAGGATCCGGGTGCTGCGTTTGCCCTGATCTGCCCGATAGCCGCGGTGGCAAAGCAAAAGGCCCCTGTTTCCCTTCCAAACAACCTACCGAGTCGACTGGTTTCGTAGGCGTCAGCGCCAGAATTCGGTGAGCTGCTCGGCAAGGGCTCTGCCTTGGTTGTAACCAGCTCGAGCAGCGGGCGGACGCAGCGACAGATCCATCGCATTGGCGCCGAACATGTGCTCGGAGTTGCTATCCGGGAAGATCGTTTCGACTCTGCTGCCGCGTGCTCGTAGTTCGTCGACCTGTGTTGCGAGATGCATGCCCCAGTCAACCGGAGTCCGTGATCTGCCGCCGAATGGTGACAGCACCAGCACCCGTGGATATCCGGTTGCCAGATCGGCATTCTCGGCGTTGGATCGGTAGCCGCCGTCGATGTATCGGCTGCCGCCGAAACTGTAGGCGAAGCCACTGGCACAGCTGGCGGCCACGGCGTCCACCAAGTCGACCCCGCTGTGGCGGTCGAACACGACCGGTTCACCGGTATGGGCGTCGACCGCCGTGATGAGCATTCGCTGTTGCGGCCAGACCTGACTGGGAAGCCGAGCGGCGACGGTAGCGCGCCATTGCGTTCGCGCAGAACTGTGCGACGCCGCATCCGTCTCGAGCGCCCACGCGCCCATTCTGCGGCGCATGTCGGCCGCATCCTCAGCGGCGGCGATGATTGCGCTCGTTGTCTCCATGTGGTTCGCCGTCGGCCTGATCGGAACACGTCCACCGTCGGATCCGGCCGGTTCGGTCCGTCGTGGGGGCGCAGTGGCGAGGATGTCGGCAAGCAGTTCGGTCGGGGTCGCGCTAGTTATTTGGCCCGCGGCGGTCGATCCGGCCGACGTCCCGATGATCAGATCGGCGTCGGTCACATCCAACCCGGCCTCAAACAGGCCGGCGATGACGCCGATCAGCCACGCGTTGCCTGTCGATCCGCCGCCACCGAGGACCAACGCTCGCTCGCCCGCGGCGGGCATCCGCTTTGTGGCGTCGACCTGCGGCTGATCCCGGTCGGACCTCGGCTGGTCGGAGGCCGTCGTCGAGGTGAAGTGCGGAGTTGAAGAAGGTGTTGTGTTCATGGGAGTCGCCTTTCGCGAATTGCCTGTTAGGCGCTCCCGGTGGCGACTAGCTCAGTCGCGCGATCGTGGACTGCAGGGGAGCACCCAGAGTGGATACTGCGTTCATGGGTCTCACCTCCTGCCGACGGGTCACGATCGCCAAGACGCTAGCACGCCGGCGGCCGAGCGCGCAATCGGCAGCATGCCGGTTGCCGTGTCGCTGTCGAACGCGCCGCCGACCGCTACACCCTACGACGTTGAGATCGGAAAGTGTTCAGCAGACCCTCGTAGGCCGAGAGGAGTTCAGTTCAGGCGCAGTGGCGATGCGGTACGTGGCGACGAGTTAGCGCGGGCTGCTCGCGTATAGAAACGGTGGACCGAGACCTGATTGTCCCAAGAGGGAGTTTGGATCCGTTCTAACTGCACACCCGAACGTGTCCTGACACCGATCCCTATGCGGAATGGCAACCGCCATTTCAAGCTGCCCCTAACCCCCACTCCGCGTTAATAGCCACAGATACCGCTGATCAGGATCGATCGGGGAGTGTCCCACTGGGGGTGCTCCGATTCCAAGGGAATGGAAGGGCATTAGGCGCAAAGGTAGCGGAGAGCTGCTCGGAATCGCTGATGAAATTTTTCGTCCCCAAACGCATCAGGCTCAGCAGATACAGAAGATCCAACATGAGCTCCCAGCTCCGGCGCCATCCCCTGGAGATCCCCCAGCTTCAACTCCTTGAGGCGAATCGTCTACTGACCTGTCCCACTTTCAACGAACTGGGACAACTCGGGGCGCGCTCCATCGTCCACCCGCACGCCTTCGCGGTGCGAGTCTGGGCTGCCATGCAGGGTTCACATCCTGGGACTGTAGTCGTCTCTACCCAGGTTCCTGCGGGGGAGCCAGCCGCCTTTTCCGTTGCCGGCGTAGAGCCAGAGGGTGTGGGTCGTGTCCCGGGCGAAGATGTCTGCGGTGCCGTCGCCGTTGAAGTCGCCCGCCCCGAAGATGGCGGTCATGCCGTTCCATCCGATACCGACTTTGGTGCGGGGGAGCCAGCCGCCTTTGCCGTTGCCGGGGTAGAGCCAAAGCGCGCCGGTGGCGTCGCGGGCGACTATGTCTGCGGTGCCGTCGCCGTTGAAGTCGCGCGGCGCTATGAGCGCTGTCATAGTGTTCCATCCGATACCGACTTTGGTGCGGGCGAGCCAGCCGCCTTTACCGTTGCCGGGGTAGAGCCAGAGCGCACCGGTCGTGTCGCGGGCGAGCACATCCGCGTGGCCGTCGCCGTTGAAATCACCGGCCCCGAGGATCGAAGTCATGCTGTTCCATCCGGTACCGACTTTGGTGCGGGGGAGCAGGCCGCTGTGGCCGTTGCCGGGGTAGAGCCAGAGCGCGCCGGTGGCGTCGCGGGCGAGGAGGTCCGTCTTCGCATCGCCGTTGAAGTCGCCGGGAAAGATGATCGCGCTCATGTTCGGCCATCCCGGGGACAGGATGCTGACGGTGCTCGTGGTGCCTCTCGTGGTCCCGGCTTCCGCAACAAGCTCGCCGTCCGCGTAGCGGAAAAACAGGTCGGAGATGCCGTCGCCGGTGAAGTCACGCCAGGCGCCGGTTGTGGTTGATGCAACGGTCGAGGCCGTCACGACGGTGATGGTCAGTGCCGATGCGGCGGCGTCCGGGGTGATCCCGTTACGGGCAGTAACGCTGAACGTAGAAGTTCCAGACAGGGTTGGCGTACCCGAGAGTTTGCCGGTGCGGCTGTCGAGGGTCAATCCCGCCGGGAGCGAGCCGGAGGAGACGCTGTAGCCCGGCGCCGGCATACTTCCTGCATTGAACTGATACGCGTAGGGCACGCCGAGCGTCGCTGCCGACGGTAGGACGGTACTCATCGCAGGACCAAGGTTCACAACTGAAACGTTCCTCCCGCCCGAATTTGTCACCAGCGCCCTGGATCCGTCGGGAGTGACGGCCACCCCTGATGGGCTTGTGCCGGTCGGGAATGTTCCGAGGAGTTTGCCGGACGTCACGTCGACGACTGAGAGCTCGTTACTTCCGGCGCAGGCTACGAGGGCGCGGGTGCCGGAGGCGGTGAGTGCTATACCGGCGGGGCTGGAGCCGACTTTGACGGTGCTTACCTGCTCGGTGGCGACGTCAATGACCGAGATGCTGTTGGTCCCGGCGTTGCTCACGAGCACCTTCGATCCGTCAGCTGTCACGGCGATGCTTCGCGGGCCGGTTCCGACGGGGATGGTTGTAACCACCCGATCTGAGCCGGTGTCGATCACGGACACCGTGTTATCGGTGGAGTTGGTGACGAACGCCCGCGACCCGTCCGGTGTGAGCGAGACGGCCAAGGGCCGCACTCCGACAGGTATTACCGCTTTTAGGGAAGTGGATGCGACGTCGATGACAGCCAGCGTTCCTTCCCCGGCATTCGTCACATAGGCTTTCGCGCCGTCGGGGGTGAAAGTCATCCCGGAGGCGCCCCAGCCAGACCCGACGGGCATGGTGGCGGTCAGTGTGCCGGTTGCGGTGTCGATCACGGATACTGTGTTGTCGCCGCTGTTGGTCACGTAGGCCTGGGTGCCGTCAGGTCGTATGGCCACGCCGCGGGGGCTGGGCCCGACAGCAATGGTCGAGCGGACCGTTCCCGCCGTCGGGTCGAGGACTGAGACGGTGTTGCTGCCTTCGTTGGCGACGTAGGCCGCGGTCCCGTCGGGGCTGAAGGCCACTCCCGCCGGATGCTGCCCGGTGTCTATGCCGGCCGGAAAAAGGTTCGAGGTACCGAGTTGCAAGGGCGGCAAGGAATAACCCGCGGTTCCGTCGCGAAGGCGCCGGTTGACCCCGAGCCCCCAACCCCATACGGACCGGTCGCTCGCCACGGCGTACACCGATTCGTCCCCGGGGAAAATGTCGGTGACGCTGCCCAGGCCTGGAACCCGGACGGGGACAGTCGAACCCGCATAGTTCCCGAAGCCCGTGCCGAATTCGTCCAGACTGCCCTCTCCCCAGCCCCAGACGCTGCCGTCCGTTTTGACCGCGTAGATGGCCCGGCCGAAGCTATTCGGTAAAACCCTCTCGACGCCGGTGAGCCCTGGGATGAGCGCCGGCACGGCAGACCAGGGGACGGGGGTTGCCCTGCCGAGCACACCGAAGGTGTTCTCCCCCCAGGACCAAACCGTGCCGTCGGTCTTTACCGCGAACGCCGAATCGGGGCCGCCGTCGCGTGTACTAGTACTGACGCTCTTGACACCGGAAAGACCGGCGACGGGCGCAAAGTGATCGAACGCAGCCGTGTCCGTCCAGAGCGTTCCGTCGGACTTGAGCGCGTACACAGTCCCGGCGGCGCGGCTGGCCACCAGCGACCGGATGCCGGAAATATGGGGGACTGCGACGGCCGGCAAGGGAATGTTATAGCCGGACAAGCCGCCCCAGCTCCAGAGCGTGCCATCGATCCTGAGCGCGAAAATGACGCCGCCTGGGCTAGGAGCCAGCGATTTCACCCCGACTAGCCCAGCGACCTGCACGGGCGTCGAGGAATTGCGAATCGTCGCGTTGCCCAGTTGGGCATAGTCATTTCTGCCCCACGCACGGACGGTTCCGTCCGACTTGACAGCGAATACTGAATCGCCGTCGACAGTCAATGCCCGGACCCCGGTGAGTCCGGGCACCTGGCGAGGGGAAAGGGAGGTGAGGGTGGTGCCGGTGCCCAGCTGCCCGTAGGTGTTGTTCCCCCACACCCAGACCGTACCGTCGGCCTTCAGCGCGTACTGGGATCCGTCGTCGTTGACGCTCATGGACACTACGCCGGTCAGGCCCGGTATCGCGGTGGGAGAGAGTACTTGTCCTGTGGTGGTTCCGTTCCCCAACCCTCCGTAGGTATTGCCTCCCCACGCCAGAACGGTGCCGTCGGCCTTCACCGCGTACTTCGAGTAGGTCCCTTCTACGACGGACCGGACTCCTGTCATCAGGAGCGGGAGCGCGGCCACGGGGGGCGCCTGGACGGACAGGGTAGTCGTCAGGAGCGCGGATGCGCCACGGGAATCAGTGAGGGCTATAGCAGGATGGGCTGTCCCTGCAGCGGTTGGGGTCCCGGCCAGCACCCCCGTTTGCGGGTCGAGAATGATCCCGCCAGGGAGCGTACCGCTCGCGATGGACCATGTGTACGGGCCCGAACCGCTCTTCGCGGCCAGAGCAACGTGATATCGCTGCCCTGCGACACCGTCCGGGACCGCGGTCGTACTGATAACAGGCCCGTCGCCTGCAATGGAAGAGGACGCCGAAGGCGACGGATCGGCGGGGGGCGTCGCTGCCCCTGACGGCGCCGCCGTCGCGACTGCAGCATTTTCCGCACCAGCGACGACCCGGCTGGTGCCAGTCCACTGGGCGGCGGCCTTCGCCTCGGACCCCGCTGACCCGGCCTGGTATGCAGAAGTGACCGGCGTTGCCGCAGTCGCCGCCGTCAAACTGGCGGAGGAAACGACGAGACCGCCGCAAAGAACCAACGTGAAAAGCGCGCGACTCATCGCGTCAGAACCAACCCCCACGGGACCACTTTCATCAGAAGAATTCAAGTGCAGGGGGAGAATGCAAGGTCAGCCGGCCCCCCAACACACTGACTTGCTGAGAGAAACGTAAACCCCAAAGAGTGTTCGCACAAGCAACTATCTAAAGATATTTCACACAGGCAGGAGAAAGGTTCCAGGGCGTCCATATCGTGGCGGAAACCGCATCATCCGCGAACTGGCCGGCGACAATCCCGAGTAGTAGTCGGGCACTGAAGTACCCGACGTGCTCGTAGTAGAGGACCAGAACCTGGCCGGGCGCGTAGTAGCCGATGGTCCGCGGGTCTGCGTCGTCGGCGGCGGGAACGCCGTCGAGCGAAAGAGGCTCCGGGACTCTGCGAGCTTTTCCTGTCCACCGTAATCGCTGAAGCAAAGCGTCAGGGGGAGCTGCTCAATCAGGGAGCGCGCCGTTGCGTTGCTGGAAGGGTCCCTGTCACGGTCGACCCGTGGAACCGGAGGGTGATCGAAGTGTCTTCTGTTGTCTGCTTGCTGCTCAGGGTCCGTCCAGGATTTCGACGGTGGTCTTCTGTCCCTCAAACCGGGCCAGCTCCCCGGCCGTGGCGTCATAGCGGCCGATGTGGATGGTTTGCTCAGAGTGACCGGTTCCGGAGGCGTTGTAGTAGAAGCCAAGGTTGTGCCACGGGGTGTAGTAGATGAGGTCGCCATCCTCCGGGTCGGATCCGGGCGAACCTTCGTAGTTGAGCTCGTGGGGAAGATCGGCGATCTTTTCGCGGCCGTTGAATTCCTTGAGTGTGAGCGTGAGCGGCAGCATGCCCAGGAAGTCGCGGGTAGCGGGGCTGTCCTCGCCGATGGTCACGTCTACGGTGTCCGTTCCTGCCGTGAAGCGGATCACTGTGCCGACCACGCTCGCGGAGGTGCTGGCGGAAGGTGCCGGGGCTGAGGGGGCCGGAGACGACGTTTGCTGCGGGGGCGAGGGCGGCGTGGCGGAGACCGGAGGGTTGGACGTGGCGGTGCACCCGGCGAGAGCGAACGCCATGGCGATGGTCACAGCCACGGTCTGTTTTTTCACTCGCATGGGAGATGATCCCTTCCAATCAGGCAGCAAACGGTCTATTCCAGCAAAACAGCTGCCGAAGCGGAGGGGGAGTCTCTGTTGTTACGGGTACCGGGAGGGACCCTTAAAATGGTGAGCCGTCCCGCCGAGGGGGTCACACTCCAGGCAGGACGGCGTCAGCGCTGCTGCGCCGCTTCTAGGCGGTGAAACCGCCATCGACCGGAAGGGCAACGCCCGTGACATAGCTGGCGGCATCGCTGCAAAGCCACAGCACAGCAGCGGCGATCTCCTCGGGCCGTCCGAGCCTGCCTAGCGGGATCGATGCGGCCGAGGCTTCGGGATCCAGCACGCCACCTGCGGTCATCCGCGCAACCATTGGGGTGTCGATGGTTCCGGGGCAGACGGCGTTGACCCGCACTCCCAGCGGCGCGTACTGCAAAGCGACGCTCTTGGCCTGCCCGATCACGCCGTGCTTGGTCGCGTGGTAGGTGGCACGTCCGCTGCCGCCGACGAGCCCTCCGAGCGAGGAACAGTTCACGATCGCACCGGATCCCTGCTTCCGCATCTGCACCAACTCGTGCTTCATCGACGCCCACACGCCACGCAGGTTGACCGCGACGATCTGGTCGAAAGCCTCTGCCGTCTCATCTGCAGAATCGACAGGCGGAAGCATGATGCCCGCGTTGTTAAACGCCATGTCGAGGCTGCCGAAGGCCTCCACGGTGCGGGCGACAGCGTTCTGTACCTGCGCCTCATCGGACACGTCGCACTGCACGGAGAGGGCACTGTGCCCCGCGGCGTTCAGTTCAGCCGCGAAGCGCTCCGCCGCCCCGCCGTCGAGATCGACAATCGCGACGGCGGCACCGGCTTCGGCGAACGCCCGCGCCGTCGCCGCGCCCATCCCGGCACTCGCGCCGGTGACGAAGGCGACCTTGCCGTTGAAGTCAAAACTGACCATGTTCATCGTTCCTTTCCGGACTCTGAAACGTGCTGCCCATTCCTTGATGTGACCTCCACGGTGGCCGCACGGGGCCCCGCGGCCACCATTGGCGGCAGGTACGGACTCCCGGCGTATTTCGTCCGGTAGGCCTCATCGATCCGCCCGTTCAGGTCCGGATCGCCGAGCGTGAATTCCACTTCGTGGGTCTCCCCTGCGGCGATAATGCGGCCGGCTCGCTGCGCCATCGCTGAGCGGTACCACCGTGACCGTTGACCGTTCCACGGCCGCACAAACAGCCGTCCGTCCACGACGACTGACCAGATCCAGGTCGGCGTTCCGTATGTCGTGCCGTCGGCGCGGAGTGGGGCGACGTGCAGGTCGTCGCTGCCGACGATGCGTTCGACGGACTGGGCCCAGTTCGTCATTTCGAACCTCCTTGGATCGTGGTTCCTGTGTAGTCGGCCAGCGAGCTGAGGAGCGCATCCTGGAAGCGTTCATCATGCACCGCCCAATGCGGTGTCTGGGTTTTCTGGTGGTGCCAGTACTGACCGCTCGGGAGAGCTTGCTCGTTGGCACCCGCCGCGAGCCAGGTCTGCGTGATGTGGCCGAGCCGAAGGTCGTCGCTGGCACCGGGGCCGCCCATCCGAGTGGGCACCCACCCCGGGTCCACGGCGTGCGCGCTCACTTCCGGCCACAACCGTGCAACCGCTGCCGCGAGGGCAGTGACGAAGAGTTTGCTGTCGGAATACGAACGGGACTCGTGGTCCCCGCTCCAGTCCACCCCGGCGAGGTCCGAGCGTCCGCCGTGGTGCATGCTGCTGCTGAGGTAGATCAGCCGGTCAGGCCGTTCCATTCCCGCGGTGAGGACGAAAGGGGCGACAACGTTCACCGGCAGCAGGGCCGGGCCGCCGATGACGCCCGCGTTGTGGATCACTGCGTCGAACCGTCCCAGGGCGTTTGCCTGTTCGGCCAGACCGCGCACCTCGTCAGGGTTGGCCAGGTTGCCCACGATTCCCTGTGCGCCGCGGTCGAGGGGGTCCTTGACGGCCGCCAGCCGCGCGCTCGTGCGGGCATGCACGACGACGGCATGACCGTCGTCGAGCAGCGCTTCGGCCGCCGCGCGGCCGAGTCCATCGCTGGAACCGGTAACGAGGATGCGGGACACGGTTCCTCCTTCCGTCCGGGAACGCTGTCTCCTGAAACTCAGTCCAGAGGTGTCACGAAGGTACGGAAGTCCTTTCCTTCGCTGTGGACGCGCCAAAGGGTTTCGGACAGGGCCGCCGGTTCGTGCGCGGGGTCCCCTCCACCGATGCCCAACGGAATAATGAGCTGCGCTACGTGGATTCCTTCCGGTGCCAGGGCGTCGTGGAGCATCTGGGCGTAAGCGGATTCGGCGGCGAACGCGGCGGAGGTGCCGGCATAGTTATGGTTAGGTCGGACGGCACTGGAGCCGTTCACGAACAGGGCGGTTCCGCGACCGAGGGCACGCATGCCGGGAAGCACCGCGTTCATGGCGGCCGCTGCTCCCAGCGTGGAGAACTCGAGCGCCGAGCGCAGTTCTTCGCGGGTTGTTTCAAGAACGGGCCGAAGATATTCCTTGGATGGCACAGGGCTGTACTGAAGAACTTCGACCGGGCCCAACTCGTCAGCCGCCCGGGCAAGGGCGGTGTTGAGCGACTCAGGGTCACGGACGTCGGCGGCGTAACCGCGGGCGGAAATTCCCGCGTCGACCAGCTCCCCGGCAAGTAAATCGACGTGTTCCTGGGTACGGGACAGCAGGGCAACGTTGAAGCCTTCGGCTCCGAAGCGGCGGGCAGAGGCGAGTCCCAGGCCGGGACCGGCACCGATGATTGCGATTGTGGTCTTCATGGTGTGCTTTCTTTCGTGGAAGGTACATCAGGACGAGGTCCGCCCTTGAGAGGGCTGGTTGCCGCTGCGGTGCTGTGGCTGTGAAGCCACGCATCAAGCCATGTCACCGTGGCGCACTTCGCGGCGACGGTAGCTACACTCCTCCATGGCGCTGGGTGGGGGGTCCCTTTATCAGCCGTCCGTCCGCGTCCGTTCGGACGCAGACTGGACAGCATTCCCATATTCGCTGGCCGTCCATGAGGCGAGCAGCTGCATTCGCTCTGCCGAAGGTGAACCCGGCTCGGCGGTATAGATTGTGAGAGTCAGACCAGGCTCAGCGGCCATCTCCAGCCCCTCGAAAGCAAGGGTCATTTCGCCGACGATGGGGTGGTTGAAGGTCTTGAAACCGGTGCCGTGGTGGCGGACGTTGTGGGCACCCCAACGCCTGCGGAACTCGTCGCTGCGGGTTCCGAGTTCGCCAATGAGGTCGTGGAGTTCCTTGTTGTGCGGGTCACGGCCTGCCTCGGTGCGCAGGATGGAGACGGTCACTTCCGCGAAGGCGTCCCAGTCCGGGTAGAAGTCGAAAGCCCGTTCGTCCAGGAAGGTGAACCGGGCGATGTTCGGGGGTTGGCCCGGCATGTCATAGCAGTCCTTGTAGAACGCCCTGGCCAAGGGATTGACCGCGAGCAGATCCATCCTGCCGTTGCGGACGAACGCCGGACCGGCCGTGATCGCGTCGAGGGCCCACTGCAGGCTCTGATGCGGCACATAGGACTTCGAGCTCCGGCGCCGCGGCGGCCGGGCAACAGGGCTGGCCGCGTGGGCGAGGTCGAACAGGTGGGCCCGCTCCGCGTCGTCCAGGCACAAGGCCCTGGCGATGCTCTCGAGCACCTGCGGAGAGGCGCCACTGACCGCGCCGCGCTCCATCCGGGTGTAGTACTCCACGCTCAAACCGGCGAGGGTGGCTACCTCGCTACGGCGCAGGCCACTTACACGCCGGTTGGTCCCAGCAGGCAATCCGACCTGCTCCGGGGCGACCTGTGCGCGCCGCGAGATCAGGAATTCGCGTACTTCCGCTCGATTGTCCATGTCCTCCACGCTAAGCCACCCCCAATCGTTAAGGGAGTCCCTTCCAGTGCCCCTGTCGCGCGTGCCCCTACAGCTGGAATGAGGGGTGGTCCCAGCGTCGGCAGGACCACCCCATCGGATCAGCCCAGGACAGGCGCGCCCGGACGTCGCCCAGTCCCCGTGCTAAGAGCAGCTCCCCTTCGCGGAGGTTTTCCCAAGTGCCGGCAGTTTCGTCCCACCGGCGAAACAACTGGAGGTCGAAGGCACCTGGACGGACGCTGTCTCTCCCGCTTGAACCTGGGCACCGGCAAGCTGGCCAGCCGCGCAGGCAGCGAATACGGTGGTCGTCTCCGGCCGTGATGTTCCCCTGCGCTCAGAGCGCGGCGGAGAAGAACTCCTCGAGCTTGTCGAAGGGGATGACGTCCGTTCGGTCGTAAAGATCAATGTGGCGCGCGCCCGGGACCACCACCAGCTCGCTCGGACCTGAGGCCTGGGCATGGACGTCTTCGCTGAAGTAGCGGGAGTGCGCCTGGTCGCCGGTGATGAGCAAGATGGGGCGCGGGGCGATGTCCTCGAGGTGCCGGAGGGCGCCGAAGTTGACGTGGGCCGCCTCGCTGGTGATCGTGAATGCGCCAACCGAGCGGGGGTGGTGGCCGCGGTCGGCCACGTAGTACTCGTGGAACTCCGCCGTCACAGGGTCCAGTCCCTCGGTGTTGAACTCGGACGGGAAGGTCGGCTCAAGAGCCGGCTCTCCCGCATCAACATCCTTCCAACGCTGCGCGGCGACGGCCTCGAGTTTAGCTCGGCGCTCCTCGTCGGCGCCCTTGTTCTCCCAGCCGTTGCGCTTCACGCCGCTGATGTCGTACATCGCCGAGGTGGCAACGGCCTTGATGCGCGGGTCGATCTGCGCGGCACTGAGTGAGAAGCCGCCGCTGCCGCACAGGCCGATGGAACCTATGCGGTCCCGGTCAACGAAGGGCAGGGTGCCAAGGTGATCGACGCCGGCGCTGAAGTCCTCCGCGAAGATCTCCGGTGACGTGACGCGGCGGGGCTCGCCGCCGCTCTCGCCGTTGTAGGACGGGTCGAAGGCGAGGGCAACGAAGCCGCGCTTGGCGAGTTCCTGCGCATAGACGCCCGGCCCTTGTTCCTTCACGCCGCTGTGCGGCGGCCCGATCACGATGCCGGGGTGGCGGACGTCGCGGTCCAGGCTCGTGGCCGTGTAAAGGTCGGCCGCGATCTCAATGCCGTAGCGGTTGCGGTAGCGCACATGCTTGCGGGTGACCTGGGGGTCGAGGGCGAACGTGTATCCATCGATATGAAGGGACATGCTTTGCTTCTTTCTTGTTGTGAGCTGCGGATCTCAGGAGTCGGGTTACGCGGCCGCCTGCCGGGTGACCCGGGCGGTTACGAGTGCCAAGAGGGCGGCCAGCAAGAGCGCCGCTCCACTGGCCAGGAAAGTGCTCTGGTAGCCGAGGGAGTCGAACAGGAGGCCTCCCACCGTGGAACCGAGGGCGATGCACGTCTGGACGACGGCCACCATAAGGCCGCCGCCCTGCTCGGCATTGCCAGGCATGGCCTCGGCGACCCAACTCCACCAGCCCACGGGCGCCGAGGTACCCAGCAGGCCCCACAGACCCAGAAGAACTACGACGGCGGCGAACGAGCCACCGAACGGAATCAAAGCCGCCGCGACGAGAGCCATCAGGGCGGGAATGATGATTAGTGTCCGATACAGCCCCGGTCCGAGGAAGCGGCCGATCAGCACGGTGCCGGCAAAACCGGTCACGCCGAGCACGAGCAAAACGATGGAAATCGCGGTCACGTCGATCAGGGTCACAGTCTCCAGGAAGGGGCGCAGGTAGGTGAACAGGATGAACTGGCCCATGAAAAAGGCTCCGCAGGCTGCCATGCCCCAAGCGACCGGACGGCTCTTGAGGGCCGCGAAAATCGTGAAGATGCCGCCGGCCCTTGTCGAACGGTGGGGAACATTCAGTGACGGCAGGCTGACCCACAGCCAGATCAAGCAGATCACAGCCACCGGCACTAGGCAGAAGAATGCTCCTCGCCATCCCATGATGGAACCCAGATAGCTGCCCAGGGGCGCTGCCAGCACCGTGGCGAGGGCGTTGCCGCCGTTGACGATCGCCAGGGCGCGGGGCACATGGGTGGTGGGTACCAACCGGATGGCGGTGGCGGCGGACATGGACCAGAAGCCCCCGATCACCACACCGATGAACGCCCGTCCGATCATGAAGGGCAGGTATCCCGGGGCCAGCGCGATCAGGGCGCCGGAGACGCCCATCAGTGCCGCCAGGCCGATCAGCAAGGTCTTGCGGTTCATGCTGCCCGTCAGGCGGGAGATCGACAGGCTGGTCAACACGGCGAACAGTCCGGAGATAGCAATTCCTTGTCCGACTGCCCCCTCGGAGACCTGCAGATCGGCTGCCATCGGCGTAAGCAGGCTGACGGGCATGAATTCGGAGGCGACCAGCGCGAAGGCGCCAAATGACATGGCGACGACCCCGCCCCAGTGCACAGGGCGGTGGTCGCTGCCGGCTGGTCCCTGCCTTTGTTTGTCAGGGGCGATGGAGGTGTCGGGTGCCATGGGTTTCGCTCTCGTTGTAGTCTTTCTTCGATCCTCCATCGGACCATGGGCCGGCCGGCCGAGGGAGTCCCGCTTGATAGGGGTACTGCGAGGGTCCCCCTGAGCCCGATGATGGGGCAAGGTCGCTACCTGGTCAGAGTCCGGCCACGCGTGTGGAGCGGGCACCGGTGCGGCGCTTGCGCCTTTCGCTGCCATGTCCGCCCCGCGACATCCTGACGAACCATCGCAGCCGTCGCCGGAGAATCAGTAGACCCAGCACGACGACAAAGGCTATATCGGGCAAGAGGGGGTGCCAGCCAGTTGTCAGGAACGGGCGGGTACCCGCCCGGGAGGCCGGCGTCCCACTCGAAGTGGTTGCGCGGACGGGCAAGGCCCCGTGGCCCCCGCAATTTCGGCCGCACCCCAAAGTTGGGGCCTGAGGACAATGCTCGGGAAAGTCACGCTAAGCCGATTCCGCGTGGTAAGGACGGGTACCTCGGTTCGTTGAGCCTGCATGACTAAACATAAATATCTGACTGACTGACTGCCGCCGAGGCGACCTTGTACGGGCGATTCGAGGCGCAGGCGACCACCACCGTCTCAGAGCGGGGGGAGGCCCGAGACGAAAGGAACATTTCATGAAGAAAATCCTCATGGTACTGACCAGCGTTTCCGAGATCGGCGATACCGGAGAGAAGACCGGTTACAACGTGGTCGAAGCTGCGCATCCCTGGAAGGTCTTCAATGATTCCGGTCATTTCGTCGACTTTGCGTCCATCCAGGGCGGCCAGCCCCCGCGCGACGAGGTGGACGCAGAAGATCCCATCCAGGTCGCCTTCACGGAGGACGAGACCACGCGCGCCGGTCTCTACAACACCGCCCGCGTCGACGTCGTTGATCCCGACCAGTACGACGCCGTCTTCCTCGTGGGCGGCCACGGCACCATGTGGGACTTCCCGGACAGCCAATGCTTGCAGAGTCTGGTGGCCAGCGTCTACAACGCCGGCGGCTTGGTGGGCGCGGTCTGCCACGGACCGGCCGGCCTGCTGAACGTGGAATTGGAGAACCGGTTCCGCCTCGTCGAGGGCCGGAAGGTGGCTGCCTCCACCAACGACGGGGCGGCCGTCAATTGTCGTATGTGCGCCAGCAACCACACACACAGGCCATCACCGCGCAGGGTTCGAGCGGGTTCGCCCCATAGGAGCCTGTCCAGCAACGGTACCGAGCCTGGGCTGCGGGGCGAGCCGTTCGAGCGGACGCCCTGATGTGCGCCGGCGAACAACTGCTCAGCAGACGTTGCACATCAACTCCGCATCTCAACCCCGCATCGAAGGGGCTCCGCTCACCGCCGTTCACCGTCCGGGGCGCCTTTGGACACGATTCCGGCCCTCGGATCCGGTGTCCGCGGCGTGTCCGTGTCAAAGTGCCCCCGGACCGCATCCGCCGGGCGAGCCAAGGACGCCCGAGTCCGGCAGCCCAGGGGTCCCGGCAGGATGCCCCTGACACGCCCGGCAACTACACACGTTTTGTCCTATAACCCTTCTTTGCCAACGAGTACGTTCCAGACAAAACAAAAGGCCCTGCTTCCCTTGTAAACAAAGGAAAGCAGGGCCTTTCTCAATCGCGGTGACGGTGGGATTTGAACCCACGTTGGCTTTTACACCAAACAACATTTCGAGTGTTGCACCTTCGGCCGCTCGGACACGTCACCAACCTGACTAGGGTACCGGAGCAAGGTGCCCATCCACAAAACGAGCCACAACGGCTCCCTCACGGCACCGCGAACCCGCGCGGCGCCCTTCCCCACGAACAGTGAGGGCACTAGATTCGTAAGCACAATGACTATTTCTGAACACGCCACTTCTGAACGGCACGCCACCGCCTATTGGACCGTCGGCCCGAAACAGGGCGAGCTCCGCAGCGAGGACCTGCCCGCCCCCGGACCCGGCGAGGCGCTCGTCCGGACCCTGTATTCGGGCATCAGCAAGGGCACCGAACTGGTGGTCCATCACGCCAGCGTTCCGGCGTGCGTGGCCGATGCCATGGCCGCCCCCAACCAGGAGGGGGACTTCCCGTACCCGGTGAAGTTCGGCTACCTGACAGTGGGGGTGGTCGAGGACGGGCCGGAGGGCTGGGCCGGCAGGACCGTCTTCTGCCTCTACCCGCACCAGGACCGCTTCATCGTCCCGGTCGAATCACTCACCGTGGTTCCCGACGGCGTCCCCGCCCGCCGCGCGGTGCTCACCGGGACGGTGGAAACCGCCGTCAACGGACTCTGGGAGGCCGGACCCCGTCTGGGCGACAGGGTTGCTGTGATCGGGGCGGGACTCGTCGGCGGCATGGTGGCCAAGCTCCTGGCCGGCTTCCCGTTGGCGCGGCTGCAGCTGATCGACGTCGACCCCGCCAAACGCGCGTTCGCGGACGCCCTCGGCGTCGACTTCAGCCACCCCGACGACGCCCTCCCGGACTGCGACATCGTGATCCACTGCTCCGCCTCGCAAGAAGGCCTGCAGCGGAGCCTGCAGCTGGTGGGCGACGACGGCGACATCATCGAAATGTCGTGGTACGCCGACCGGAAGATCTCTTTGCCGCTGGGGGAGGACTTCCATGCCCGACGCCTTTCCATCCGGGCCAGCCAGGTGGGGATGGTGGCCCGCGCCCGCAGGCACCGCCGGACCAACGCCGAACGCCTCGCGCTCGCAGTGTCCCTGCTGCAGGACCCGGTCTTTGACGTCTTCCTGACCGGCGCCTCGAGGTTCGAGGAGCTCCCCGGCACCGTCCAGCGGCTCGCCGACGGGACACTGGACGCCCTGTGCCACGTCATTGAATACCCACCCGCCGACGCACAATCCGCCGAAGCCCAGTCCACCGCCCCCTTCACCGAAGCCACGAGGTAGCCCGTGTTCAGCCTGACCGTCCGCCGTAACTTCATGATCGCCCACAGCCTTCCCCGCGAAGCCTTCGGCCCCGCCCAGGGCCTGCACGGGGCCACGTTCGTCACGGAGGTGACGTTCCGCCGTCGTGAACTCAACGACGATTCGATCGTGCTGGACATTGGCGCGGCAGGGGAGGTGCTGGACGAGGTCCTCGCGGGGCTGAACTACAAGAACCTCGACGAGCACCCCGACTTCGCCGGCAAGCTGAGCACCACCGAGGCCCTCGCCCGGTACATCGCCGTCGCCGTCGCCGCCCAGATAGGCGTCGGCGGCGACGGACGCGAGCTCGCCGGGCTGGACGTCACCCTGCGGGAGACCCCCGATGCCTGGGCAAGTTACTCGCTGGACTTCGACGCCCGTTAGGCGCCGCAGATGCCGCCGGCCAGCCCCCACATCCGGTTTGTGGTGCCCGGCAACGTCCGGCACAACTCCGGCGGCAACGTCTACAACGCGGCGCTCGCCCGGGAACTGGCGGCTCTCGGCGCCGCGGCGGAAAGCTGCCCGCTCGACGGCGACTGGCCGGTCGGCAGCCCGGGGGACCGGCGGCGGCTCGCCCGGCTGCTCCGCGCGGGGTCTCAGGGCTCCGTGACCCTGGTGGACAGCCTGATTGCCGGCGGCGCGCCCGATGAGATTGAGGCGGCGGCGGCTGCCGGGCACCCAGCCTGGATCCTGTTGCACATGCCTCTGCCGGACCCGGTGTTGGAACGGCGGGCGCTGCGGGCTGCCGCCGGTGTCATCTGCACGAGCGGTTCGGCCGCGGCGGGCATCCGCGCCCGGCACGGCCTGGACGGCATCAGGGTTGCCCTGCCCGGTACTGCGGCCGCCCCGTTGGCGGCGGGAAGCCTCTCCGCCGGCGCCGGGGTGCCGCACTTCATCGCCGTGGCGGCGCTGCTGCCAAACAAGGACCAATCGCTCCTGCTGGACGCGCTCGCCCGGCTCACGGATTTGCCCTGGACGGTGTCCCTCATCGGCTCGGACACCGCCCACCCGGCCTATGCCGCGCAGCTCCGGGACTCCGTGGAACGGCTGGGCCTGGCCGGGCGGGTCAGCGTCCCGGGCGAGCTCCGTGGCCCGGCACTGGAGACCGAGTGGGATGCGGCCGATCTCAGCCTGCTGATTTCCCGGGCGGAAACCTACGGCCTGGTGGTCACCGAATCCCTGGCCCGCGGCATTCCCGTGGTGGTGCGCGAGGGCACCGGAGCCGTTGAGGCGCTCGCCGCCGGCAACCTGCCCGGCCCGCCGGTGCCGGACATGCCGCTCACGCCGGTGCCGGACATGCCGCTGCCTGGCGCCGCCGTCGGGCTCGGGGCGGACCCCGCGCCGCTGGCGGACCTGCTCCGCCGCTGGCTCGGCGACGCCGGACTCAGGGAGCGCTGGCGGGACGCGGCAGCGGACGCCCGGGGCCGGTTGCCCGGCTGGGACGACACCGCCCGGACCGTTCTGGAGTTCCTATCGACGGAATCGACGGAATCGAAGGAGAATGAGCCCATGAGCACCTATCCTGTCGCCACGCAATCGCCGTCGGTAGAAGAGCCCGTCAATCTGCCGGAGCCGCAGAGCCTGACCCCGGAGCGGCTCCGGGCGTGGGCCTGGCACCGGCAGGGTCTGGACGGCTCCCTGGCCGGCCGCACGGCCGAGCAGGTCCTCGCCCGGGCGGGCTGGGCCCGGTCCGTGGGCGGCGCCAATCCGTACCTCACGCTCTTCGCCCGCGCCGGCATCCGCCGCGAACAGGTGGACACCGAGGTCCTGGCCCACCGGATCCTCGAACTTCCCGTCGCCCGCGGCTGCACCTACGTCCTGGGCCGGGACGACTTTGCCTGGGCGCTGAAGCTGGGCAAGGACGCCGCCGAGGCCATCCGGGTGCTCGGCCGGCTGGGCGTGGAACGGGGCGAAATCACGCTCCTGGAGGAGCAAGTGCTGCACGTGCTCGCCGAGGCGGAGGGGCCGATGGATCCGCGGCAGCTCAAGGAGGAACTGGGCGACTCGGTCCGGAACCTCGGCGAGGAAGGCAAGAAAAAGGGCGCCGCCACCACGCTGCCCACCGCCCTCGGGATCCTGCAGGCGCAGGGCAAGATCCGCCGCGTCCCGGCCAACGGCCGCCTGGACCAGCAGCGCTACGCCTACGAGCTCTGGGGCCTGGCGCCTAGCAGCCTGGACGACGACGCCGCGCGCACCGAGCTGGTCCGCCGCTACCTGGGCTGGACCGGCGGAGCCACCTTCAAACAATCGCAGTGGTTCACCGGGTTCACCGTGGCCCAAAGCAAGGCGGCGCTCGCCGCCGTCGGCGCCGTCGAGGTGCCCACCGCACTGCCCACCGCGCTGGCCACCTCACAGGCCGCCGGCGGCGACGGGCTGTGGATGCTGCCCGCGGACGTCGGCGGCCTCGCCGCATTCCAGGAGCCGGCGGCGGAACAGATCCAGCTGCTCGCCGGAACGGACTCCCTGTTCCTGCTGCGCCGGAACGCGGCGGACCTGCTCGCGGAGGAAGACCTGCACAAACCGGCGCTGGGATCTCTCGCGCTGCAGGCGGACCTCCCGGACCACCCCATCCTGGACCGCGGCCGGATCATCGGACTCTGGCAGTACGATCCGGCCAAGGAGAGGATCGTGCCCTGGCTGTTCCATGGCCCCACGCCCGCCGTAACGCAGCGGATCGCCGAGGTGGAAGCCTGGATCCGCGAGGACCTCGGTGATTTCCGGGCCTTCAGCCTGGACTCTCCGGCCTCCCGGCAGAAGCGGATCGATGCGCTCGCGGCATCTGCAGCAGCCTCCGCGGAAGCGACATCAGCCACTGGCACGGTCGGCTAGCCGGAACGGATCAGGCGCGGTGCCCGGCGAAGAAATCCCGCAACAGTGCGGCGCACTCCTGCTCCCGGACGCCTGCAACGACTTCCACCCAGTGGTTGAGCCGGCGTTCGCGAAGGATGTCGAACACGGAACCCGCGGCGCCGGCCTTCTCATCCCAGGCACCGAACACCACCCGCGGAATCCTGGCGAGGACGATCGCTCCCGCGCACATCGCGCACGGTTCCAGGGTCACCACCAGGGTGCAGTCCTCCAGCCGCCAGCCGTCGTCGCCCTTGCCTTCCAGCGCCCGGTGCGCCCGCAACCGCGCGGCGGCCTCCCGGATGGCGACCATCTCGGCATGGGCCGTCGGGTCGCCAAGGGCCTCGCGTTCGTTTCGGCCGGCGCCCAGCACCGAACCGTCCGGTCCGATCACGACGGCGCCAATCGGCACGTCCGCGGTGGCCAGGGCATTCCGGGCCTCCGCCAGGGCAAGGCTCATCCATTGGGCATGGCGGGGCTCGGGGGCAGTCATGGGTCAATGATAGTTTCGACCCTAAGCATGCTGTGCAGCTCCGCTGTGCAGCCCATGTAGTTAATTCGTCAAGTAGTCGGGAGATGGCAGTGACCACCGCAACAGAGAACTGGTTGGCGCGGCGCTGGGGCAAATGGGTCGTGCCCTACGCGGCTCTGTGGCTCACCATGCTGATCGGCGGCGTGGTGATAGTGCTGCTGGCGCTGTTCAGTGCCGAGGTCTACGACAACGTGGTGGACGACGCCGGCCTCGCGAACCTGGACAAACCCGCCTTGGCATTCATGGAACAGATCCGCAGCCCCGGCCTGGACGCCTTTGTCACCGGGTTCACCAATATCGGCGGCGGAATCGGGATGCCCATCCTGGCCAGCATCCTGACGGCATTGCTGATCTACACGTCCCGCTCTTGGCGGCCGTTGATCCTGATCGGGGGCGCCGCGGCCGTGTCGATCACGGCGACAACCGTGGGCAAGAAACTGATCGGCCGTACCCGCCCGGACCACGCCGACGCCGTGCCGCCCTACGAGAGCTCCCCGTCGTTCCCGAGCGGCCACACCCTGAATACCACGGTGGTGATCTCGCTCGTGGTGTATCTGGCCTGCCTGCAGATCAAACGGACCAGCGCCCGGATCGCCCTGATCGCCGCGGGTGTGGTCTTCATCGCCGCGATGGGCCTCAGCCGGGTCTTCCTGGGCCACCACTGGATGACCGATGTGATCATCGGGTGGGTCATCGGGCTGGCCTGGGTGGGGATTGTGATCCTGGCGCACCGGCTCTTCCACGTGCTCCGGCACCGGGAACACGCCGGGGCCGCGCCGACCTTTGAGCACCCCGCCCACCTCCATGACGGCGCCGCCGGCGGCACTGCCGGCGGCACTGCACAGACCGAGACGAACGACGCCGATAAGCCCGGCCCTGCGGGACGGTCCTCAGCATCCGGGTGATAGTTTTGACCCATGCGCACTCTCGTTGTGGACCACCCGCTGGTCGCCCATAAGCTCACCGTTCTGCGGGACAAGAACACCCCGTCCCCGGTCTTCCGCCAGCTCACCGAGGAGCTTGTCACGCTCTTGGCCTACGAAGCCACGCGTGACGTCCGCACCGAACCGGTGACCATCGAGACGCCCGTCAGCACCACCGTGGGCACCGCCTTCACCAAGCCGACCCCGCTGGTGGTCCCGATTCTCCGGGCCGGGCTTGGCATGCTCGAGGGCATGACCAAGCTGGTCCCCACCGCCGAGGTCGGCTTCCTGGGCATGGCCCGCGACGAAGAGACACTGGACATCATCACGTACGCCGAGCGACTCCCGGAGGACCTCACGGACCGGCAGATCTTCGTCCTCGATCCCATGCTGGCCACCGGCGGAACCCTGCGCGAGGCCATCAAGTTCCTCTTCAAACGCGGCGCCTCCGACGTCACCTGCATCTGCCTCCTCGCCGCCCCGGAGGGCCTGGCCAAGCTGGAGGAAGAGCTCTCCGAGGCCAACGTGACGATCGTCCTGGCCTCGATCGACGAGAAGCTCAACGAGAAGTCCTACATCGTGCCCGGCCTGGGCGACGCCGGGGACCGCCTGTACGGCATCGCCGGCTAGGCCGGCCGCCACTCCTTAGAGAGTCAACAAGGTCCCTTCCGCATTGCCGCGGTCCGCGCTAGCGTGTGCGGCATGGATTGGAAACTTGAACTCGTGTTTGTGCCGGTGTCCGATGTGGACCGGGCCAAGGATTTCTATGTCAACAAGGTGGGCTTCAACGCCGACTACGACGAGCGGCCCATGGACGGCCTCCGGTTCGTCCAGCTGACGCCGCCGGGCTCCGGCTGCTCCATTGCCATCGGTGAGGGCCTCAACGACGCCCCGCCCGGTACGGCTCCCAGCCTGCAGCTTGTGGTCAGCGACATCCAGGCCGCGCACAAGCAGCTCAAGGACAACGGCGTGGACGTCAGCGACGTCGACGTCCAGGACTGGGGGCACTTCGTCCACTTCGCCGACCCCGACGGCAACAAATGGGCCGTGCAGTACATCCCCCACCGGCCCAACGGCTGATCCACCCCGACTGCCCGTGGCGGCTCCGCTGTGGGCCGACGGGGAGGTCCGGCCAGCGGTAAGCCGGGTCCATGCGGCAGGATAGGGGCATGAGCCTTCCAGCGCGTTCCAGTACCGCCACCCTGACGGCCCGCGCCGTCCTGTTCGACATGGACGGCACGCTGGTGGATTCCACCAGCATCGTGGAGCAGGTATGGACCACGTTTGCAGGGCGCTACGGCCTGGATATCGGCGAAATCCTGCGCTCCTCCCATGGGGTCCAGGCCATGGACACGGTCCGCCGGTTTGCCCCGGCCGGTTCCGACGTCGAAGCCCTCGCCGCCGAGCTGGGACGGATGGAGCTGGCCGAAACCCGCGGCATTGTCCCGGTGCCCGGCGCGCCGGAGCTGCTGGCGAGCCTGCCGCCGGATGCCGTAGCGCTGGTGACGAGCGCTTCGCGGGACCTGGCCGAGGTCCGGATGGCAGCTGCGGGGATACCCGTCCCGGCCGTCGCGGTCACATCCGAGGAGGTCCTGAGGGGCAAACCCCACCCTGAGGGATACCTCCGGGCGGCCTCCCTGCTGGGTGCTGCCCCGGCCGACGCGGTGATATTCGAAGACGCCCCGGCGGGCATCGCCGCGGGACTCGCCGCCGGCATCCGGACCGTGGCAGTAGGACCCAACGCCGGCGAACTGCCGGACGGTGTCCTTCACATTCCCGACTACACCGAGGTCTCCGTGACCACTCACGTCACCGGCGCCGGCCTGCGCACCCTGTCCTTCACCTTCTAGGCCCATCCGGGCCCCGGCATTACCGAGGCCCGGCCCCTGCCCGCCTAGCCTGCCAGCAGGTAGACGCTGGTCCCGCCCACGGTCTGGGCGGTGAAATGGTCCTGCACCCACGCGGCAATCTGCGCGGCATCGTTGGATCCGCTTTCGCCCTGCATCATGCGCCCGGCGATGAAGTAGTGGATCTTGCCGTCGGCCACGTACTGCTGGAACTGTGCCAGGGTCGGCGCAGGGTCCGTGCCGTTGAACCCGCCCACGGCCATCACGGGCAGCTGCGTTGCCAGCTGGTAGCCGGCGGCGTTGTTGGACCCGACGACGGCGGCAGCCCACGTGTAGGGGCCGGCGTTTGTCTGCAGCGCGGTCACGAGGGCCGACGCCGGCGTGCTGGTCCCCAGCAGGCCGCCCATTCCGCCCGCCCCGCCCGCTCCCGGGCCGCGGCCAGCGCCAGCGCCGTTGACCGCCGTTGCACCGCCGAGGCCACCGCCTGTTGCACCGCCGAGGGATAACGGCAACCCGGCCCCGCCCCGGCCGGACACGGCCGGTCCGGCACTGACAATCGAGCCGCTGTGCGCCGTGGACGCGGTGGACAGCGAATACGCCAGCGGTCCGGCGAGGGCGGCGACGACGGCGAGCGTCGCCGTCGTCCGCGCCATGATCCCGTTCACTTTCATCCCCGGTCCCACCCCCGGGACCCCCTTGATCCCCGGGGCCGCGGCGGCCAGCACTAGGGCCGCGGCTGCGAGGGAACCCAGGAGCGCCACCCAGCGCAGCCACGGCAAGTACGCCGCGGTGCGGCCGAGGAGTGTGGTGGCCATGGCCCCGGCCGCCACGACCGCCAGGGCGAGGACGGCGGCCGCCACGGGTTGGTCCCGCCGCTGCCAGAGCAGGACGCCGCCGAGCCCGGCGAGCCCGGCGATCCCGGGAGCCAGCGCCACCATGTAATACGGGTGGATGATCCCGGCCATGAAGCTGAACGTCAGGCCGGTGACGGCAACCCAGGAGCCCCAGATGATCACCGCGGCCCGTACTGCGTCGGTGCGCGGCGCGCGGCGGCCCAGCCAGAGCAGCCCCGCGCCGAGCAGCAGCACCGAGGGCAGCAGCCAGGCGATCTGGCCGCCGAACTCGCTGTTGAAGAGCCGGAACAGCCCGGGTGTGCCCCAGCCATTGCCGCCGCCCACACTCCCGGTTTCATCGCCGTTCAGCCGGCCCAGGCCGTTGTAGCCGAGGGTCAGCTCCAGGATGGAGTTGTTCTGCGAGCCGCCGATGTAAGGGCGGTTCGCCGCCGGAATCAGTTCGACGGCGGCCAGCCACCACCCGGCCGCGACGGCCATCGCCGCGCCTGCGGAGAGCAGGTGAAGGATCCGCCTGCCTGCCGTGGCCGGCGCCGCGAGCAGGTAGGCCACGGCGAAGCCGGGGACCACCAGCAGGACCTGCAGCTGTTTGGTGAGGAACCCGAAGCCCAGGAACACCCCGGCGAACAGCAGCCAGCGCAGGCGCGCATCCTGGATGGAACGCAACACGGCGTAGGCGGCCGCGGTCATCAAAAGCACCAGCAGGGCGTCGGGGTTGTTGAACCGGAACATCAGCACGGCCACCGGTGTCAGCGCCATGACCGCACCGGCGAGGAGCCCCGCGCGGTGGGCCAGGCGGGCATCGGCCGTGGCGGGGGCCGCGGCCCGGCGTACGGCCAGATAGAGCAGCCAGACCGTGCCGGCCCCCATGAGCGCCTGCGGCACGAGGACGCTCCAGGAGCTCAGCCCGAAGATCCGCACCGACAGCCCCATCACCCACAGCGACGCCGGAGGCTTGTCCACGGTGATGGCGTTGGCGGCGTCGGACGAGCCAAAGAACCAGGCCGCCCAATCCTGCGACCCCGCCTGGGCCGCCGCGGAGTAGAAGGCGTTCGCCCAGCCGGAGGCGCCGAGGTTCCACAGGTACAGCACGGCCGTGGCCAGTACCAGGGCCGCGAGTTCCAGCCGTCGCCGCAGCGGCCGGGCGGCAGGGACGGCGCGCGTGCCGCCGGCAGCCGGGGGCTCCAGACGCCGACGACGTTCTGGGACTTGCGGCTGCGGCGGGCTTGGCGTGCGGGCCGGCGCCGCCGGCGCTGTGTCGGGGCGGGGGCTCAGGGTGTCAGTCATGGCGGCCTATGCTCCCAGCTTGTAGACGGTGGTGTTGCCCACGGTCTGGGCCTGGTAGTTGGCCGCGACCCAGGTGGTGACCTCGGAGTTGCCCCCGCGGCCCCCGCCCATGCCGCCCATGCCGCCGGAAATGAAGTAGCCGATCTCGCCGCGGTCCACCATCGCCTGGAACTGTGCGAGCGTCGGGTAGGGGTCGCCGCCGTTCCAGCCGCCGAGGGCGATCACGCTGGTGCCGGTGGCGAGTTCCAGGCTCGCGGCCTGGGTGGCGCCGGAGACAATCGCTGACCACTTGGCGCCGGAGGACTTCAGCAGCGCGTTCAGCTCCGCCGAGGATGTCTCCCCGCCGGGGCCGCCGCCGGCCGCGGCGCCGGCGCTGCCATCAGCACCGTCACTGCCGGCCCGGCCTGCTGCCCCGAAGCCGCCGCCCATCGCGGACGCGGTGGGACCGGACGTGGGGATCGAACCGGAATGCGGCTGGGCCACGGTCGCCAGCGTCCAGGCGGTGCTCCCGAGGCCGCCAGCGAGCAGCGCGAGGATCACGAAGCCCGCCGTCGCGGCCTTGCGGAACCGCGCCGGCAGCGCAGCCATGCTGTCGGCCCGCAGGAGCAACGCCGCGGCCGCGAGCACGCCCAGGACCACTGCGATCACCCGGAGCCCGGGAAGCCAGGCCGGATCGCGGCCCAGGAGCACGGCGGACCAGACCGAGGTGGCCAGTACTGTCACGGCCAGGACAACCCGCGCCGGCCAGTAGGCCCGGCCCCGCCACAGTTCCAGCGAGCCGATGCCCGCCAGGGCAGCGATCGCGGGGGCCAGCGCCACGGCATAGTACGGATGCACGGTGCCGCTCATGAAGCTGAAGATTCCGGCCGTAATCACCAGCCAGCCGCCCCACAGCAGGAGCGCCGCACGGGTTTTTGAGGTCCGGGCCTCGCGCCGGGTGAACCAAAGCCCGGCGGCCAGCAGGATCAGGGCCGCCGGCAGCAGCCAGGACACCTCGCCGCCGAAACTCGTCCCGAACATCCGGGTGATCCCGGCCGTGCCGCCGAAACCTACATTGCCGTTGCCGCCCGGGCCGCCGGCGTTCCCGCCCAAGTTCCCTCCGCCCGGCATGCCCCCGCCGGACCCGGTAATCCGGCCCAGGCCGTTGTAGCCGAACGTGAGTTCCAGGAAGCTGTTGGTTTCCGAGCCCGCCATGTACGGGCGCACCGAGGCGGGGGTCAATTGGAACAGCACAAGATAGCTTCCGGCCACCACCGCAATCCCTGCAGCGGCGGCCAGCAGGTGCAGGAGCCGGCGGCCGAGGGTGGTGGGGGCCGCCCACAGGTAGGCCAGGGCCAGCCCGGGCACGATCAGGAAGCCCTGCAGCATCTTGGACAGGAAGGCCAGGCCGATCACCGCGCCGGCCGCGGCGAGCCACTTCCACCCGCCCTTCTCGATGGCGCGGGTGGTGAGGTAGGCGGCCAGCACCAGGCACAGCGTGAGCATCGCGTCCGGGTTGTTGAACCGGAACATGAGGGCGGCCACCGGGGTCAGCGCCAGGGCGCCGCCGGCGAGCAGCCCCGCAGCCGGTCCGGACACCCGCTTGACGGTCAGGTAGAGGAGCCCGACGGCGGCCACTCCCATGAGTGCCTGGGGAATGAGCATGCTCAGTGCCGAGAAGCCGAAGATCCGCCCCGCGAGGGCCGGGATCCACAGGGCGGCCGGCGGTTTGTCCACGGTGATGGCGTTGCCGGCGTCGAGGGAACCGAAGAGCAGGGCGGTCCAGTCCTTGGTCCCGGCCTGGATCGCCGCGGCGTAGAAGGAGTTGGCGTAGCCGGTGGCTTCCAGGTTCCACAGGTACAACGCTGCGGTGACCACCAGCAGCAGCGCCGCCGAGGGCCGCACCCAACGGGGCTGCGGTCCGAACAGGAGACGTTCCTTGCGGCTCTGGGACGCGGACAGGTGCGGCGCCGTCGCGGCTGCCTCGGGTGCTGAGGCGGGCGAATCATGGGCTGCCGGCGGGTTGCCGGCCGGGGAGCCAGCCTGGGCTCCGGCGGTGGGGCTGATGGTTGCCGTCATTTACTTGGCCGTTTCTGTGCGGGGGAGGGAAGCGTCGGTGGCGCCGAGCGTCGGAACAGCGGGGGTGGGCCGGTGGCGGAAGACCACCAGCCGGAAGAGCAGGAATTTGACGGCCGTGGCCGCGAGGTTGGCGGCGGTGACCGTGAGCAGTTCAAGCCAGCGGTCCGGTGCCCCTCCTGACGCGCCGTGGACCAGGGCGAGTGCGCCCGAGGTCAGGGCCAGGCCGATACCGAAGACCAGCAGTCCCTCGAAGTGGTGGCGGGCCGCCTGGCTGCTGCCCTGGATACCGAACGTGAAGCGTCGGTTGGCCGCGGTGTTGGCCACGGCGGTGGTGAGCAAGGCGAGGAAATTGGCCAGCTGCGGGTCCATGATCCCGCGGCAGAGCAGGAAAATCGCAAGGTATGCCAGGGTGGAGGCCACGCCGATGCTGCCGAAGCGGACGAGTTGTCCGAAGAGGCTGCCGCCGGGGCTTTGTTCCTGGGTCCGCGAGGAGGCCGGCAGCGGTCCGCGGGCCAGTGCGGCGCGGAGTTCGGGCACCGGGATCTGGCCCGAGACCAGGTCCCGGCTCAACCGTGCCATGCCGCGCAGGTCCGCGAGGGCAGTCTGGACAATGTCCACGCTGGAATCCGGGTCGTCGGTCCAGTCCACCGGGACTTCGTGGACGCGCAGGCCGCACTTTTCTGCCAAGACCAGCAGCTCGGTGTCGAAGAACCAGGCGTTGTCCAGGGTGTGGGGGAGCAGTTGCCGTGCCACGTCCGCCCGGATCGCCTTGAAGCCGCACTGGGCGTCGCTGAAGTGGGCTCCCATGAAGGACTGCAGCAGGAAGTTGTAGCTGCGCGAGATGAGTTCCCGCTTGGGTCCGCGGACCACGCGCGAGTTGCGGGTCAGCCGGGTCCCGATCGCCAGGTCGGAGTGTCCCGAAATGAGCGGGGCCAGGAGGGGGCCAAGCGCAGCCAGATCGGTGGACAGGTCCACGTCCATGTAGGCCAGGACCGGCGACGGCGAGGCGAGCCACACCTTGCGCAGCGCGTTTCCGCGGCCTTTTTCGGCCATGTGGACCACGTTCACTTCGCGCAGCTCGCGGGCTACGCGTTCCGCGGTCTTGAGCGTACCGTCGGTGCTTGCGTTGTCCGCCACCGTGATCCGGAAGGAATGCGGGAATTCGCCGAGCAGGTATGTATGGAGCCGGCGCAGGCATGCTTCGAGGTCCCGTTCCTCGTTGAAGACCGGGATGGTGACGTCCAGCAGCGGTGTGCTGGTACGCGTGTCAATGGCTGAGCGCCGGCCGCCGGGGCCGGTGAACGCCGCGGCGAACGGGTCCGGGACGGACGCGTCGGCCAGGGCCAGCCCGGACGGTGCGGCGGGTGCCGCCGGCCCGGCCGGGGTCGCCGTGGAGTGGGGCAGGGTTCCTGAGGCCTGGTCTGTGAACGTCATGGTTCAACATTCCCGGCGGCGCATATGAGGGCTTTAGGGTCAAGCTGTGCGGGGGCTGTGGAAGTTCAAGGTCCGGTGGAGGCCCCGGCGACAGGCTTGTGAACCCAGGAAAGCGGCGGCGGTGCGCCATACTTGGTGCACCGCCGCCGCGGCGTGCTTCGTCAGGGAGCCAGCAGCGGACAGACGTTCGTCGCCGTGCCTGGTCCGGTGAATCTCCTCACCTCTCCCAAGCCATCCGGGGTGAGGGCATAGTTGACGTTGCCGGTCGTCAGGTAGAGGCCGTCCGGCGAGGGGAGCAGCAGGAGATTCCTGCCCGTGGAGATTACCTCAATCCTGTCGCTGAGGAATGTGTAGCGGCTGGTGCCGGTGATCACATAGTTGAGGGTCTTGCCGTTGGCCGTCAGCGTGATTTTCAGGCCGGGCGACGAGCTGATGACGGTGCCGGAAGGCGTAGTGATGTTCTTGACCCGACCGGTGAGCTGGTAGGCGACGGGAAAGCCGCAATTGTCCAAGGTGCCCGAAACAGGATCGGGTGGCGCCGGTGGCCCGTGCCCCTCGGGCGGCGCCGCCGCGGCCGGACCGGCGCCGGCGAAGATTGCGGCCGCGAGGACCGCCGGAATTGCCCATTTTTTCATGTTGTGCTCCTGGAATTTGACTCCGTGCCCTGGAGCGGGCACCCCGCGTGCTTGGTTAATGGAGGCAGCGGTGACCAAGCCTCCCTCCCCGACCTTGAGAAAACCTTGTCAGCCGAAACATGCGGAGGCCCCGGATCCATGTGGATCCGGGGCCTTCTGTGCGGGGCGGGCTAGTGCCGGTTTAGTACCAGTTGTGCGCGTAGTGGAAGCTCAGGGCGCCGCAGGGGGAGCCGTAGCGCGACTTGACGTAGTCCAGGCCCCAGTTGATCTGGGTCCGGTAGTTGGTCATGTAGTCGGCACCGGCGCTCGCCATCTTCGAGGCGGGCAGGGACTGGACAACGCCGTAGGCGCCGCTGCTAGCGTTCGTGGCGGTCGTCTTCCAGTCCGATTCCTTGGTCCAGAGCTTTTGCAGGCACTGCATCTGTCCCGGCGCCCAGCCGTAGCGGCCCAGCTGGGCGGCGGCGTAGGCCTGCGCCCCGGCGGGGTCGTTGACGGCGGTCGGCTTGGCTGCGCGGGCCGGTGCGGGAGCCGCTGCTTTGGCCGGCTTCGGCGCGGCCGCGTGGGCCCGTGCCGGAGCCGGCGCGGCGGCAGGCTTAGGGGCGGCGGCGGGCTTAGGAGCCGCTGCGGGCTTAGGAGCGGCGGCGGGCTTAACCTCAGCGGCGTGGGCTGTCACGCTGCTATCCGATGCCGCGGACGGCGCAGCGGCCTGGACTCGTTCGAAGTTGAGCTTGGCCAGCGGGACGGCGCTAGTGGCCGTTTGGCTCGCAACGTTCGCCGTGTGGAGGCCCGGCTCTGCCGCCTGGCTGGCGGCGGCGCCCCCCACCAGCATGGCGCAGGCGGCGGTGACGACGGCGGCGCGGCGGCCGGTGATGCCGAGCCCGGTGGCCAGCCTGGACAGGGCGGATGCCTGTGTGGCTGGTTCGGCGCGGTGGCGCGACTTGGTGGAGCGGGAATCGGAATCGCCGTCAGGGCGCGTTTGTACCTGGAATTCAGTCATGATGATGGCCTCTCAACGCCGGCGGAGTTAGCTGTCGGGTTCGGATGAGGTCATCCGGCCGCACGGAATATCACGTGTCGGCTTCACCCCGAGGGCGCATGAAATGCAGAATGCCCGGGAACTCTGGGTCCCCCGCCTCTGCCTGGTCCAGCGGAATCCGGGAAGCGGCAGAGTTTGGCGTCCGTCCGGATATGCGGCACCGATGGCGGCGCACTCCAAAGACGCTACAGGACCCAAGCGCTTAAGTCACATTTTGGTAACAGGAGTCACAGTGGCGGGGTGTCGGCTTGTGCCGGACTCGCCGGTGGGTTCGGGCCAGGAATCCGGTGGCTGGCTACGCCGAGGGCGGCGCTGCGGGCAGCCGCACGGCGAACTCCGTGCGGCCCGGCCGGGACGTGACTTCGACCGTCCCTCCGTGGGCCTCCACGATCGACTGGACAATGGACAAACCCAACCCGCTCGTTCCCTCGGAGGTCGGCGCCGCAGTCGCCGTTCCCAGACCGCGGCTGCCTCCGGCTGGCCTGCCGGAGGCGCCGGAAGCAGCGCGGGAAGCAGCACTGGAAGCGCCGCCGGAAGCCGAGCGTGCGGCGGCTCCGGACCGGGCCCCCGCCGTCGCGACTGCCGGGTTGACTGCCGGACGCGCTGCGGGAGTGGCCGCTGGATTGGTGCGCGCTGCGTCGGCCCGTGCGAAGCGGGCGAAGACCCGGCCGACGAATTCCGGAGCGATGCCGCTGCCATTGTCCGTCACGGTGACCACGGCGCTGCCGTCAGCCGAACGCATGACGCCCGTGGCCACCTTGGTCCCGGGGTCCGTGTGCTTGCGTGCATTGGACAGGAGGTTAGCGAGGACCTGGTGAAGCTGGGCCGCGTCACCGCGCACCACCACGGGCTCCTCCGGAAGTTCCAGCTGCCAGATGCGGTCCGGGGCCATGACTTTCTCATCGCTCACCGTTTCGATTGCCAACTGCGTGAGGTCGACGTCGGAGATCTTGAGCGGCTGTCCCTCGTCCAGGCGTGCCAGCAGCAGCAGGTCCTCCACAAGGGTGGTCATCCGCACGGACTGGCTTTGCACCCGGGCGAGGGACCTCTCGCCGTCGGGGGTGAAATGCTCGGTCATCCGCATCAGCTCCGTGTAGCCGCGGATGGCCGTCAGCGGGGTGCGGAGTTCGTGCGAGGCATCGGCGACGAACTGCCGCACCTTCATCTCGCTCTCCTGCCGCGCCTCGAGGGCATTGGAGACGTTGTCCAGCATCTTGTTCAGCGCGTAGCCCACGCTGCCCACTTCTGTTCCGCGGTGGGCCGCCGACGCCGGTACGCGTACCCCCAGCGCCACCTCGCCGGCGTCCAGCGGCAGGCGGGAGACCTTAGTGGCCACCTCGGAGAGCTGTTCCAGCGGCTTCATAGTGCGCCGGATCAGGGCCGTGCCGGCGAGCCCGATCAGCACGAGTCCGCCGGCGGAGACCACCACCATGGTCCACACCAGCGAGGCCAGGGTGCTTTCCTTTTCTGCCAGCGGAAGCCCGGTGACAATCACGTCGCCGTAAGGTGCACGCGCGGCCGTGAGCCGGTACGCGCCGGCCGAGAGGGTCCGGTCCACGGGCACACCGTTCGGGGTGAGCGCCAGGAGGACCGCGTTGTCGTCGCGGGAGAGGCTCTTGAGGGTGGCGTCCCCGGCCAGGAAGCCGGCGCTGCTGACCGCGCCGTCCTCCAGCCGGGCATTAAGCATCCCGACGCCCTGCCCACGGGCTTCGAGGGGGTCGCGGCGGCCGCCGGAGTTACCGGGCCCGGGCCGGCCGAACTCGATCGCGCGGTGGGAAGCATTGCTGAGCTGGTCATCGAGCTGCCGGGTCAGGAACAGATCCATGGAGGCATAGCTGAACAGTCCCACGGCGCCGCAGATGGCCACGAGCAGTGCCATGGCGACGAGGACCAGCCGGGTGCGCAAATGCCACGTGGACGGGTTGCGCCAGTCGCGTCCGGGGACGCGGGTCATGCCAGAAAGCGTGGGCACGGATCAGTCCGCCGGCTTTAGGACGTAGCCGGCGCCGCGGACCGTGTGGATCATGGGAGTGTGGTTGGTGTCGACCTTCTTGCGGAGGTAGGAAATGTACAGTTCCACGATGTTCGCCTGGCCGCCGAAGTCATATTCCCAGACACGGTCCAGGATCTGGGCCTTGCTGATGACCCGTTTGGGGTTTTCCATGAGGTAGCGCAGCAGCTCGAACTGCGTGGCGGTCAGATGCAACTCCTCACCCGCCCTGGTGACTTCGCGGGTGTCGACATTGAGCACAAGGTCTCCCACCACCAGTTCGGCGGTATCCATGGCGGCCACCCCGGAGCGCTGGACCAGCCGGTGCAGGCGCAGCAGCACCTCTTCCATGCTGAACGGCTTGGTGACGTAGTCATCGCCGCCGGCTGCCAGGCCGGTAATGCGGTCCTGGACGGCATCCTTGGCCGTGAGGAACAGCGCCGGCACCTCCGGCGCGAACGCGCGGATCCTGCTCAGCAGCTCGACGCCGTCGAACCCGGGCAGCATCACGTCCAGCACCAGTACGTCGGGGCGGAACTCCTTGGCAAGCCGGACGGCTCCGGGCCCGTCCTCCGCCACGGTCACTGACCAGCCGGCCATCCGCAGGCCCATGCTCATGAGCTCGGAGAGGCTGGGCTCGTCGTCCACCACCAGCGCGCGGATGGGGGAGCCATCCGGATGCGTGAGCTGGGGAAGGTTGTTAGTCATGGAGTGCGAAGTGGCCATGGGACAACTCTCCGATCTGCCGGTTAGGCGGGGCTTTGGGGACCCTGTGCGCCACCTGTGAATCCCAGCCTAGCGAGCTGGACGCCCTTCCGGGGCCGCAGGGGCCGCTCGGGCAACGCCCAATCCGGCCTTCCCGTCCTGCCAGAAGGTCACAGGCCCGGCTGTCGGCCCGCACAGCCGAGGCACAGCATCGCTCAGCACTCTGGGGTAAACACCGATCCGCACCCTAAGGAGATACATCATGAGCGGTCAGCATCCCGGAACCGGCTCCGGACCAGCCCCCGAGCCCGCCTCCGAACCAGCCCCCAACGTAATAGCGTCAACAGCGGCGCCGGCGACCGTGACCACGCCCCAGGCGGTCGGGCAGTACGACGCCCGCCTCCCTGACGCCGGGCAGTACAACGCCGGACACGCCGACGGCCGGCAGTACGACGCCGGGCAGCACGACGCGGGGCAGCACGACGCGGGGCAGTACGACGCCGGGCGGCCGGCAGCGGGCACCGCCTCCGGCTGGGGTGCGCCCCCGGTTTCGAAAGTTCCGGCATCGGCCCCGGCCTGGGGCATGCCCCGGCAGGAGCCTCCGGCTCCGGCTGCCGCAGGCTGGGGCGCGCCGGGAGCCGCCGCCAGGACGGGCTCGGCGGCAAAGCCCTGGACCCTCACCCGAGGACTCGCCGTCGCCGGGGCCGCAGCTGTCCTGGCAGTCGGCGCCGGGGTGGGGGTCTACGCCCTTACCTCGAGTTCAGCGGCAGCCAATGGTCCGGCCGGAACGGCCGCCGGTGGGGCGGCAGGCGGGGCGGTCGGCGGCCAAGGGATCGCTCCCGGCATGCCAGGATCTGCGCAGGGCGGATTCGCGGGCGGCGGCATGTCGGGGCAGGGCGGTCCCGGCGACTTCGCTGTCGGTGGGATGGGCGGGCTTTCCGCGGCAGTGCATGCCGAATACGTGGTGCTGCAAGGAAGCGAATACACCAGCATGGCCGAGCAGTTGGGCACAGTGAGCGAGATCAGTTCGTCCTCCGTCACGGTCAAAAGCAGTGACGGGTTCACGCGCAGCTATGCGTTGGGCGCCGATGTGGTGGTGAGTAATCTGCAACAGCGGCGCCAGCAGGCCGGCGGTACGGGCACCCAGCTGAGCGTGGCGGACATCGTCGCGGGCGGGACGGTGCGGATCGTGGCGGCCAAGGACGGGTCCGGCTACGCGGCGTCGTCCGTCATGGTTGTGGCGGCGACCGCCACCGGCCAGTCCAACTAACCCCCCGCCGCGGCCGCCGTTGCCGCCGAGCCAGGCGGCAACGGCGGCTGCCCACTCCGTGGACCCCCTCGCAGGAAACGACGCAAAGGCACGGTTTTGCCAATTTGGGATGCTGTGAATGATTCCAGTCGCATCCCAAGAAGGCCCGAATAATATTCGGAGGATGCCACTTCCTGACCTTCCGGTCGGAAAAACACTTGTTATTTTATTGCAGTCGCAGAATTGTGACTTACGCTACAATCCTCCGATCTGTCTCACTATGTGGAACCGGGGGTCCATTGTTACTTGCAAGTTCGCATTGTTACGTTGCACACTTCAATTGTGAACAAGAACTCAACAGCACCTGCAGTCGCAGCTTCCTGGATCAGCGCACCCGCTGGTACCGAGATGCGCTGTTGTCGAATGCACGCCTAACTTTTACACCCCTATGAGTTTCTAGGCATTCGCCCCCAGCCCAGAGTCGGGCGCCCCTCCCCAATTTCATTGCGGGGAAAGAAGCATTCGAGCCGCGATGACGGCCATTCACATTGAGGTAAGCATTCCATGTCAGTTGCATCCGGATACGTCCACATCTCCGTCCGTAACGCCAGCAAGGCCGGCCAGACCTCCGGGATCCGCCAGGGCTTTGGCGGCCGCTCCGCGTTCGCACCCGCCGGATCCGCCGGCACCTTCCCCGCCCCCGGATATGCAGCGCAGGGCTACAACCCTGACTCCTACGGCCAGCTCCGTGCCGTTCCGCCGGCCCCCGCCACGGCGCCTACCCCCGTGATTGCCCCCGGTGCCGGCAGCCCGGTCCGTCCGGCTCCCAGCGACAACGTGGCCCGCGGCTTCGTGCTGTACATGGGGATCGACGAGGAAACCGCAGCTGCGGCAGGCACGTCCATCGCCAAGCTTGCCCAGGAAATCCGGGCCTACGCACAGTCGCTGGTTGCCGGCGCCGAAAGCTATGCCGCCGTCGCCGTCGCGCCGGCCAGTGCCCCCGGTTCCGCCCTCGACGTCGTCCGCTCGACCTTCGGTGACCCCACCGCAGGGGCCCGCCAGCGTACCGAGGCCGCGCGCCTGCAGCAGCCGCAGGATCCGCGGCCTTCCGGAGTGCTGATCGATCTCGCCCGCCGTGAGGTGCACCTCGACGGCGAATCCCTGAACCTGACATTCAAGGAGTTCGAGCTCCTGAACTACCTCGTGGAGAACGGCACCCGCACCGTGGGCCGCGACGAGCTCCTCGAAGGCCTGTGGCGGAACGCCGAAGAGGTCCCGAACGAACGGACCATCGACGTCCACATCCGCCGCCTGCGTTCCAAGCTCGGCCGCCTCGCCAACACCGTACGCACCGTGCGCGGCCAGGGCTACCGCTTCTACGAGCACCCCGAAGTAGTCGTCTGGGCCGCTCCGGAATACTCGATCTAGCCTTAGCTTCACGCAAAGCGTCCGTTCCCCTTAGGGAGCGGGCGCTTTCGCGTTTCCGGAAGCTTCAGTGGCTTTCCGCCGTGCCTTAGACACCTCCTTCGTTCCTCAGTCGGCGATGCGGCACTGCGCGGAAAGCCACTTCGCTTCCGCCGGGCAGCCCGTTCCCGTCGCGAATGACGGCCTTGCGTGGTCCCGCTGACGGGCATGTGCCTCCGCGGCTGAGGCGGCGAGGCCGGATTTTGGGGCCGCGGCGTGGCGGGCACCGCGAAGCGGGCACGGCCCCAAATCCGGCGAAGCCGCCGTTGGTGAGTCGCTATTGGACTCTGTTGCGTTTCTTGGCTCCGGCGTAGGCTTCGGATCGTTCATTCGACTATTGGGAGGAACCATGTCTGTTGCACGTATTACCACTGTGAGCGCCAACTCCAAGACCTCGTTTGAGGACGCCATCAAGGAAGGCATCGACCGGTCCAACAAGACCCTGCGCAACGTCACGGGGGCCTGGGTGAAGGAACAAAAGGTCGAAATCAACGACGGCGCCGTCGTTGCCTGGCACGTTGTCCTCGAAGTGACGTTTATCCTCGAGGGCTGACCGTGCCCGGGCGGCGGGGGCTCGTTGCGCACAGCCACCGCACTAGGATTGGGGCATGAGCGCGCATCACATCAAACGGCTGGTGATCATGCGGCACGCCAAGTCCGACTGGCCCGGCGGGGTTGCCGACCACGAAAGGCCGCTCGAAGAGCGCGGCCACAACGATGCCCCGGTCGCCGGAAAGTGGCTGCTAAAGCACGGCGTGGTCCCTGATTTCATCCTGTGCTCCAGCGCGCTGCGGACCCGCCAGACCTGCACCTGGGTGTGCCATGCCCTCGGGGACAAGGCGCCGACGCCCAAGCTCGAGGATGGCCTGTACGCCGCGTCCGCCTTGCGCATGCTGGCAGTGATCAACCACGTCCCGGACACCGTGAGCACCCTCATGGTGATTTCGCACATGCCCGGGGTGCAGGACCTCGCCATGCACCTTGCGTCGCGCGATTCCGACCACGACGCCTATATGGATGCCGCCACCCGCTTTCCGACCAGCGCTCTGACCGTCCTGGAAACGGAAAAGTCCTGGTCCGAACTGGACGGGCAGGACGCCAAACTGACCCACTTCAAGGTACCCCGCGCCAAATAGCCGCAGGCCCGCCCGGATATCGCTTCCCGAGACCATAGCTACCGGCCCAGTTCTGCGGTTTACTGTTGCTGTTTGCTGATGTGTTTCTCCAGTGGTTTTTGGGGCAGGTTAAGTAACCTAAGAAAAGGCGGATCAACGTGGATTCAGGGCAGCTCATAGGAATTATCGTCGGCATCATCGTGGTGCTCGCGATAGTGGCAGTCGCAGTCATGGTCAGCCGCAAGCGCAAGGTGGCCGCGGACCGGAACCGCGCCGCCGAGATGCGTGAACAGGCCAAGGCCGACGAATTGGGTGCGCGGGAACGTGAGGCCAAGGCGGTGCGTGCCGAGGCCGACGCGCAGGAGGCCGACCTCGAAGCCGAGCGCCTGCGGCAGGAAGCCCGCAGCCGCCAACAAGAGGCAGAAAGCGTCCGCTCCGGCGCGCAGGAGCAACTGCGCAAAGCCGACGAAGTGGACCCTGACGTGGTTACGTCCGAACGTGAAGGCGAGACCAAGGAAATGCCGACCCGCAAGGATTTGCGCTCCGAGAGGGCCGCCGGCGAGCCAGCGACCGGCATGCCCGCATCCGGCGCGCCCGCATCCGGCGACCAAGCGACCGGCATGCCCGCATCCGGCGCGCCCGCATCCGGCGACCAAGCGACCGGCATGCCCGCATCCGGCGCGCCCGCATCCGGCGACCAAGTGTCCGGCGAGCCAGCGACCGGAGCGCCGGCATCCGGCGACCAAATGTCCGGCGACCAGCGCAGCCGGGACGACGTGACCCAGGCGGACACCGCACAGGGCCCGGATACCACCCCCCGGGAAGACAAGCCTCGAAACCTCTGAGTCCGGTACCTCTAACCCGAAACCCCTGAGCCTGCAGGGGCCGGCGCCCCGGACTTAGCGGCGGGCGGAGGTCCGGGTGGGTGACTTGGCAGCGGGCGACTTTACCGGTGGCTTGGCCGGTGCCTTCGCGGGTGACTTTGCCGTGGGCCGGGCCACCGCCCGCGGAGCCGCCGGGCGCGCGGCGGTTCCCCTGGGCGTCGGACGCGGCGCGGACGGCCGCGGGCTTGCCGGCCTGGCTGCCGCGCCTCGTGCGGCAGGCGCCGGGCGGCGTCGCGGAGCCCGGCCCGGGGAACGCCGGCCGCGGCTCTTGCCGGGCAGGACAGTGCCGGCGAACAGCAACAGCAGCGTGACGGCTCCGGCGGCCGCAGCCAGATAGAAGTACAAATCCGGATGCTCGGAATCGACGCGCGTGGACAGGGCGTCGGGATCGGGGTTGAAGGCCAGTCCCCACTGGCGCAGGAATGCGATCCCGAACGCGATGAAGAGGATGCTGCCGACCCCGCTCGCGGCCAGGGTCTTGTGCCGGCGCCGGACCACCACCTCCGCCACACAGGCCACATAGGCCGTGGCGGCAGCCCCGACAAACCACACCAGCACCCACTCGTGCAGGGTTATTCCGGTCAGGACCAGAAGTGCCAGGGCGGCGAGGAACGCTCCGATGGCTATCTTCCCGCTGGTACCCATGTGACGCATGTGAACAATCATGCCCGAGCGGGCGGCTGCTTCACGACGTAGCCGCGCATGGAGGCCATAATTGCGGCGACACTCTGCTCCCTGGTCCGCTCCGGGTTGTACGTCTGGCGGTCCAGGCCCACCACGAAACAGGCCCCAAAGATTGCCGTTTCAAGGCTGCCCCGGGATACGGCGGGATCCACGGGATAGGCGGCGGCGACACCGTCGATGGCAGAGCCGATCACCGCGAGCAGGCGCCCCCGGAGCTCGGCGAACGTGTCCTGCCATTCACTGGGGGTGCGCCAGTTTTCGCTGACCCAAAGCCGGGCGAAGGACGGGTACTCGGCCATGAAGTCCATGGCCTGGCCGATCATCTCCTCCATGGCTGCGAGGGGATCGGCGGAGTCGTCCCTGACGCTCAGGAGCCGTGCCATGAGGATGTCCACGCCGTGGCGCAGCAGCTGGGCAATCAGGTCCGACTTGCTGCCAAAGTTGTAATACACCGTGCCCTTGGACACCCCGGCTGCCGTGGCGATCTCGTCCACCGTCACGCCCGCCGCGCCGCGCTCCCCGATCAGTTCCATGGACGCCTCGAACAGTTTCTGCCTCGTGGCGTTCGTGCGGGCTGGCCGGAGCTTTTTCTGCGCGTCCCCGGAACCTGCCGGGCTGTCGCCGCTTTGGCTGGTGGTCATACGGCGATCTCCGGTTTCAGTGTCTTGAGGGTCCAGTATTTGTTCTTGCGGACGGCAACGGTTGACATTGCCAGTCCCAGCAAAGTGTAGCCAACCAGTCCCAGCATGGTGGGCAGGATGATGGCGAGATCAGCGCCGTAGATCAGGTGCCGCATGCCGCTGACCACGTAGCCCATCGGCAGGATCTGGTGCACCACGTGCAGCGGCTCGGGCGTGGTCTGCCACGGGAAGGTGCCGCCGGAGGACACCAGCTGCAGCACCAGCAGGATGAGCACTACGAGCTTGCCGGGCGAGCCCAGCAGCGCCACCACACCCTGGATGATTGCGCTGAACGCCATCGCGGCCGCCAGCATGAGGAACCACATGAGCACCGGGTGGGCAGGGTCCAGCCCGAGCCCCACGTCCACCACCAGGGTCAGCAGGCTCGCCTGCACGGCGGACACTGCCAGGAACGGAAGCCAGCCGCCGGCGGCAATCTTCCAGGCCGGTGCATTGGAGGCCAGTGCGCGCTGGGTGACCGGGCGCATCGCCTGCACCAGCATGAAGATGCCGATCCACAGGGCCAGCGTCAGGAAGAACGGCGCCAGCCCGGCGCCGTAGGACCCGGCCTTGGCCTGCGAGACATTGCTGACGGTGACCGGATCCGCGATGACCTTGGAGAGGCTGTCCTTCTGGGCGCCGTCGGGATTGGGGACCTTCCCGGCGCCCTGGGCGAGTTCCGCGGCGAGCGTTCGCGCGCCGTCGGATGCCGTCGCCGCGCCGCTCTCCAGCTGCGCCGCGCCGTCGTCGAGTTTCTGGGCTCCCTGCACGAGTTTGCCGGCGCCGTCGACGGCGTTCTGCTGGCCGGCAGCGAGGGCCGCCGAACCGGCGGCCAGCTGGTCCGCCCCGGCGGAGGCCTGGCCGACGGCGTCGCTGAGGGCGGGTGCGGCGCCGGCCAGTTGGGAGGCGCCGGCGCTGACGGCGGCGGAACCGTCGGCCAGCTTCTGGACCTGCGCGGCGGCGGCCTGCAGTTTGGCGGCGGAGGCAGAAGCGGCGGCAGAAGCCGCGGGCGGTGCAGCGGTGGCGTCGACGTCGGCCACCACCTTGTCGGCCTGCTCCTGGCTGAGGACGCCGGCGGCGACCAGTCGGCTGGTGGACGCCACGACCCTGCTCCGCTGGGCCTGTGCAGCGGCCTGCTGCGCGGCCGTGAGTTGTCCGGGAAGGGCCTGGGCTTGGGTTTTGAAGGCGGCGTTGAGGGCGGCGTTGCCCGCGGCCACCTGGGCGGCGCCGTCGGCCAGCTGTTGTGCGTCGGCAGGCAGGGCTGCGGTCTTGTCCTTGAGCTGGGTGAGGCCGCTGCTGAGCTGACCGGCCCCGGCGCTGAGCGAAGTGGCGCCGTCCCGGAGCTTGACCTCGCCGTTGTAAAGCCCGGTGGCGCCGGATTTGAGCTCGCCGGTGCCCTGGTGCAGGGTCACGGTGCCGTCGTGGAGCCGGGCGACGCCGTCGGCGAGCTGGCCTGCGCCATCGGAGGCCTTGAGCATCTGCGTATGGATGGTGCCGAATCCGGTGAGGAGCTGGTTGGCGGTTTCCTCGCCCACCTCCTTGGCGACCGTCGTGTGCACCGCGGTGGTCAGTTTGTCCACGATAGTGCTCAGGAGATAGTTGTTGGCATCGTTGGTGGTGACATTGAGCATGGCCTGGTTGGCGGCGTCGAAGCTGCCGGGGGAGACCAGGTTCGCGGAAAAGTCCTGCGGAATTTTCAGGGCGAAGGCGTAGGTGCCGTTGCTGACGCCCTGGTCTGCTTCCTCTGTGCTGGCGACCGTCTTCCAGTTGAAGACGTGGCCGTCCACCAGGCTCTCGGCCACCTTCCGGCCGGCCTCCAGCCGCGTGCCGTCGGCAGCCGCGGCACCGGAGTCCTGCACCACCAGGGCCGCATCGATCTGATTCAGCTTGCCGTACGGATCCCAGTTGGCGTAGAGGTACACGGCGCCGTAGAGCAGCGGAACGAGGGCCAGGGCCAGGATGGTCAGCTTGGGCAGTAGCCCGCCGGTCATTCGTTTGAGCTCGGAGCGGGCCAGCCGCAGCACTGTCACTTTGCGTCCTCGGTTTCGGGGGAGAGGGATTCGGGCAAGAAGGTTTCGGGAGGGCCAGCTTTGTGAGCCTGGACTCCGTCAGCGTCAGCTCCGGCAGCATCGGGGTCGGCTTGCGGGATGGCGTTGCCGATCACGGCGGCGGGCCCGGTCCAGCTGTCCGGAAGACGGGTGACGGTGGCGACGACGGCGAGCGGCCGCCCGGCGTCGTGCGCCAGTTCCTGCAGCCGCGGCAGCCAGTCGGCAGCATCGCCGCTGTGCCGGTCGGGGGAGTCCACCACGAGGAGATCGGTGTCCGGATTGGCGAGGGCGAGCGCCGTGAGGAGCTCGGTCCGTCGGCCTGCCGGCAGCTGCTCGGTCCAAAGCCCGGCGATATCTTCGAAATTGTTGAGCCTCAGCCAGGGCGTGCTGCGCGCGGCGCCACGGTGGCGGCGCGGCACCAGGGCCAGGTCCTCGGTGACGAGGTCGCGGACGCTCAGGTGCTGTTCGGGCTCGTTGACGCCGGGGGAGTCGACCACGCTGCTCGCCTGCCGGAGCACCTTGATCCGGGCACTTCCGTCCCAGTTCACGATCCCCGCCGAGGGCTTCATGCGTCCGCTCAGGGCCAGGGCCAGGGCCGTCCGCTGGTCCTGGCGGACACCTTCGACCAGCAGGAGGTCCCCGCGGGCGGCCTCCAGCGAAGTTGGCGGCAGCAGGTCATCCCGCCGGCCGGTCACGGAGAGCTGTTGTACGCAGAGCAAAGCGGGCCTTTCGCAGAAACGATGTCCACTCAAGGCTAACTAAACTGACCAGTCAGTTCAAATAGAATCCGGGCGATGTGATGAACAAGACGTGCCGCAGGCCGCAGCGGCGGCCGGGCTGTCCGGGTCTGCGGTGCCGGAACGCCTCCTGCCGGTTCAGAGGCCGTACTCCTCCAGCAGGCGGAGCCAGACCTCGCTGATCGTCGGATAGGAAGGCACCGCGTGCCACAGGCGGTCCAGCGGCACTTCCCCCACCACCGCAATGGTGGCGGCGTGCAGGAGTTCAGCCACATCCGGTCCGGCGAACGTGGCGCCGAGCAGCACGTTGCGGTCCTCGTCGATAACCAGCTGCGCCCACCCTTCGTAGTGTTCGGCGTGCAGGGAGGAGCCGGCCACCTGGATGGGAAGCTCCACGGCGGAGGCCCGGAAGCCGTCTTTCTCGGCCTGCGCCATGGTGCGGCCGACATTCGCCAGCTCCGGGTCGGTAAACACCACATTCGGCACCGCGTGTTCATATGCCGTGTGGGCAAAGCGGCTCCACGGTGCCGGCTCGCCGGTGAGTTCACCCTTGGCCCGGGCGGCAATGGCGTCTCCGATAGCGCGGGCACCGTACTTGCCCTGATGGGTCAGCATGGCCCGTCCAGCGGCGTCGCCGGCAGCGTAGAGCCATGGATTGCCGGAGACCTCGTTGTCAGTTGCGCGGTGGACTAGTCCGGTGGAATCGGTGGTGAGTCGCAGGGTCCCGCCCTCGGGCGCCGAGAGCCCGACGCTGTCCAGGCCGAGCCCGTCGAGCGCGGGGTGCCGGCCAGTAGTGACGAGCAGCTTGTCCGCCGTGACCGTGGCGCCCCGGGCGGGGCCGTCCGTAGGGCCGTGGGCCGGGCCGTCCGCGGGGCCGACGCCCGGACTGTCCTTGGGGCCGCCGTCGAGCACGACGGTGAGGGAACCGTCGTCGTTTTCGTGCACGCTCCGGGTCCCGGTATGCAGGCGGAGGTCGACGCCGTCGGCGCGCAGGCCGGCCGCGACCAGATCGGCGGCCTGCCCCGGGAAAACGCCCAAGAGGCCGCCGCGGGCCACGAGGGTGACGGACGCGCCAAGGCGGGCATAAGCCTGGGCGAGTTCGACGCCGGCAACCCCGCCGCCCAGGACCGCGAGCCGCGCCGGGACCGCGCGGGCAGAGGTCGCCTCCCGGGTGGTCCAGTAGTCAACGTCGTGAAGCCCCTCCACCGGCGGCTGGTTGGGGGTGGATCCCGTGGCGACCACCACGGCATGCCGGGCCGTCAGCGCGTAGCTGTTGCCGTCCTGCCCTGCCACTTCGACCTGCCGTGGAGCGGTGATCCAGCCGCGGCCGCGGATCAGTTCGATCCCGGTGTCCTCCAACCACTTGACCTGGCTGCCGTCCTGCCAGTTCGAGGTGAAGTAGTCCCGGCGCTTCAGGACGGCTGCCGGATCCAAGGTGCGGGTGACCGCTTCCCGGGCTCCCGGGACTGTCTGCGCGCCGTGCAGTGCGGTGCCTGGACGCAGGAGCGCTTTCGAGGGCATGCATGCCCAGTAAGAGCACTCGCCGCCTACCAGCTCCGCCTCGACGAGCACCGCTGTCAGGCCGCCACGGACCACACGGTCCGCCACGTTCTCGCCCACGGCGCCCGCGCCGATCACAATGACATCGAATTCCCGCAGAAGCTGTGCTGTCATGGCACCAGCCTACGCCGGGGCCATGGCCGGATCCGGCCGTGCCCGGGCGGGCTCCCGGGGCGCCCCGGGCGCCGACGCTGCTGGGTTCCGACGTAATATGCCGGGCCGAACCCTTTGCAGGAGGGGGGACGGTCGCTACTGTTGGGACCATACTTGGGGGAGGAGGCGGCCATGGCCGCACGCAACATGACAACAGGCACGGCCATACCGCTGGCGAGGTTCAGTGCCCAGGCCCGGCTCCGGGCGCTTCAATCGGACATCCTGGAGCTGATCCTGGAGCGCGACCTTGTTGCCGGGGACCCGTTGCCGACGGAGAACGAGCTCACTGCGGCGCTCGGCGTCGGCCGCAACACGCTGCGGGAGTCCCTGAAGGCGCTCCAGGCGCTGGGCATCATTGAGATCCGCCACGGCTTCGGCATGTTCGTGGCACCGAACAATTTTGAAGCCCTGACTGATGGGCTCACCTTCCGGGCCAGGCTGTCGCTGCGCCATCACGGTGAGGAAGCCCAGCAGCTCGTGGAGGTCCGGCAAGCACTCGAATCCGGCCTGGTCGGCGCCGCCATGGACCGGATCAGCGAGGAGCAGTTGGCCGCGGTGGAGGAATCCGTGCGCCGGATGGAAGCGCTGGCCACTGCGGGGGAGCCGTTCATTGAGGCCGACGCGGAGTTCCACCGCAGGCTTTTCGAACCGCTGAACAACGATCTATTGATCAGCCTGATGGATGTCTTCTGGAAGGTCTACCGCCGGATCCACCTTGAACTCGGCGGTCCCTACGCCGTCGACCTCCTGGCGACGGCCGCGCAGCACAGGGGGATCTATGAGGCTGTCGCCTCGGCGGACAAGGCCCTGGCAGCGGAACGGCTCAGCACCCATTTCGACGCAATCCGCGACATCATCGCCCAGACCACGGACTGATCCCTGCTGTTTGGACCGCGGTTCGCCCCTGGCCGGTGATTCCCGGCTGTTGGTCCCCGGCTGTTGGTCCCTGCGCCTACCGGGGGCGCTTTAAACAGAAGATCCGCCCCGGCGGACCGGGGCGGATCTTCTTCTTCTGTGCGCCCAAAGGGATTCGAACCCCTGACCTTCTGTTCCGTAGACAGACGCTCTATCCAGCTGAGCTATGGGCGCATTCTTGGCTCTTGGAGAACTTCTCGCCCCCGAACCTCGAATTACTTTACGCGAGGCCGCGCCCAGTTACAAATCGAAGTGAGTGTAATTTGGCCGACTAGACCGGTCTACGTGACCTTAGTCACAAAAGGGGCGCCTGTTGGCTTGCTACTTCCTTGGATTTCCGCGGTTTTTGATTTGTACCGCCCTGGTCATCCCATGTCCGGGCCCGAAATGGGCCCCGTGCCGAGCCCTAGCATTTAGGACACACCACTGAACCCGAGGAAGGGAACCGTAATGGGAGATCTGGCGCGACTGCCGTTGCTTGAAGAGGCACCCACCACACATGCCGGTCTGCTGGCATGGGTAGAAGAGGTGGCTGAACTGACTCAGCCGGACAGGATCTACTGGGTTGACGGGTCGGAAGCGGAAAACACGCGGCTCACTGACGAGCTCGTCGCCGCAGGCACCCTGACCCGGCTGAACGAGGACCTCTTCCCCAAGTCCTTCGCGGCGTTCTCCGACCCCGCCGACGTGGCCCGCGTCGAAGAGCAGACCTTCATCTGCTCCGAAAAAGAGCACGATGCCGGTTTCACCAACAACTGGATGGCCCCGGCGCAGATGAAGGACAAGCTGCGCGGCCTGTTCGCCGGCTCCATGCGCGGCCGCACCATGTACGTGATCCCCTTCGTGATGGGCCACCTGGACGCCGAGGACCCGAAGTTCGGCGTCGAAATCACCGACAGTGCCTACGTTGTCGCCTCCATGCGCATCATGGCCACGATCGGCACCAAGGTCCTGGACAAGATCACCGCTACCAACGCGTTCTTCGTCCCCGCACTGCACTCCCTGGGCGCCCCGCTGGCCCCCGGCCAGGCCGATGTCCCGTGGCCGTGCAACCCGGACAAATGGATTGTGCACTTCCCGGAGGAGCGCTCCATCTGGTCCTTCGGCTCCGGCTACGGCGGCAACGCCCTGCTCGGCAAGAAGTGCTACGCCCTGCGCATCGCCTCGGTGATGGCACACGACGAAGGCTGGCTTGCCGAGCACATGCTCATCCTCAAGCTGACCTCGCCGGAGAAGAAGAAGTACTACATTTCCGCGGCCTTCCCGTCGGCCTGCGGCAAGACCAACCTCGCCCTGCTGGATCCGACCATCGAGGGATGGAAGGTCGAGACCCTCGGTGACGACATCACCTGGATGCGGTTCGGCAAGGAAGGCGAGCTCCGCGCCGTCAACCCGGAGGCCGGCCTGTTCGGCGTGGCTCCGGGCACCGGCTGGGGCACCAACCCCAACGCGATGCGCGCCATCGCCAAGGGCCACAGCATCTTCACCAACGTTGCCCTCACGGACGACGGCGGCGTGTGGTGGGAGGGCATGACCGAGGAAGTGCCCGCGCACCTGACCGACTGGCAGGGTAACTCCTGGACCCCCGATTCGGACAAGCCCGCTGCCCACCCGAACTCCCGCTTCTGCACGCCGATCGACCAGATCGACATGCTCGCCGAGGAGTACTACAACCCAGACGGCGTGGAGCTTTCCGCGATCCTGTTCGGTGGCCGCCGCAAGACCACCATCCCGCTGGTCACCGAGGCGCGCAGCTGGTCCAACGGCATCTTCATGGGCTCCACGCTCTCCTCCGAGACCACTGCCGCGGCCGCCGGTGCTGTCGGCGTTGTCCGCCGGGATCCGATGGCGATGCTGCCCTTCATTGGCTACGACGCAGGCGATTACCTGAACCACTGGGTCAACCTGTCCGCCAAAGCCAACCCGGAGCGCCTGCCCAAGATCTTCCTGGTCAACTGGTTCCGCCGCAATTCCGAGGGCGGCTTCGCGTGGCCCGGGTTCGGTGACAACGCCCGTGTCCTGAAGTGGGCCATCGAACGCCTCGAGGGCAAGGCCGAGGCCGTGGAGACCCCCATCGGGTTCGTCCCCGCCGCCGACGCGATCGACCTCACCGGCCTGGACATGACCCCCGCCCAGGTTGAGGACGCCGTCCGGGTTGACCCGGCCGAGTGGGCCACCGAGCTGGCCTCCATCGAGGAATGGTTCGCCAACTTCGGCAGCTCGCTGCCCGAGGCGCTGCAGGCCGAGCTGGACGGCCTGAAGGCCCGCATGGCCGTTCAGCAGAAGGAAGCCGGCCAGCAGTAGCAGCCGCACCCAGCGACAACGACGGCGGCCCCGCACCTTTCAAAGGTGCGGGGCCGCCGTTTCCCGTTGCGCCGTTTGCCGCCGGGACTTAGGTCCCTAGGCCGCCTCCGGGCCTGTCCCTAGGCTTGTCCGCATTCCAGCCAGCGAGAATTCAGGAGTGCAACATGCTTGTCAACGACGACATCCATGCCTTGTCCAAGGCGGTCAGCGGTCCGGTCGTGTTGCCGGACAGCCCCGAATTCGCGGAGGAGACATTCGCCTTCAACGTCGCAACTGTGCACCGGCCCGACGTCGTTCTTGGCGCCGCTGATGCCCAGGACGTCGCAACCGCGGTGAAATGGGCGGCGGAACACCGGCTTCCCGTGTCCGTCCAGTCCACGGGGCACGGCGCCAATTCCGCGATCGATGGCGGCCTGCTCATCAACACCCGGCGCCTGCAGGACCTGCAGATCGATCCGGTTGAACGCACCGCACGCGTCGGCGCCGGAGTGAAGTGGCGCACCGTGCTGGAGGCGAGCGTGCCGCACGGGCTAGTCGGATTGCATGGCTCAAGTACCGATGTGGGCGTCGTCGGGTACACGGTGGGCGGCGGGCTGCCCGTGCTCGGCCGCGCCCATGGCTTCGCGGCTGATCACGTCCGCAGCATGGACATCGTCACCGCCGACGGTGCGCTGCGCCGGATCGACGCCGATGCCGAGGCCGAGCTGTTCGCGCTGATGTGCGGAGGCAAGGGCAATTTCGGGATCGTCACCGCACTCGAGTTCAGTCTTTTCCCGCTCGGGGATTTCTACGGCGGCGGAATCATCTATCCCGGGGCGGATGCGGACCTCATCTTTGCGGCGTTCCGGAAGTGGCTGCCCACGCTTCCTGACGATGCCTCCCCGTCGATCTCCCTGCTGCGCCTTCCGGACATGGATTTCGTTCCCCCACCGCTACGGGCCAAATTCGTGGTGCACCTGCGCTTTGCTTACATGGGGAACCGCGAGGACGGCGACGCGCTGCTTGCCCCGATGCGCACGGTCTCCACACCTTTGATGGACACGGCCGGCCCGATGGACTACTTGGACGTAGACCAGATCCACATGGATCCGGCGGATCCGTTGCCCTTTACGGATGGCGGGGCGCTCCTGAAGGATCTCGGCGAAGAGACCGTGGCACAGCTGCTCGAGCTAGCCGGCGAGGGCTCGGACTGTCCGCTGCTCCTGGTCGAAATCCGCCCGCTCGGCGGGGCGCTGGCCCAGGGCGGTGCGCTGGCGGACGCCGTTTCCGGGCGGGATGCCGCGTTCCTGCTGTTCCTTGTCGGCTTCAACATTCCGCCCATGGCCGCCGCGTCCATCGCCTCCATCCGCGAGATCCTTGCCGCGATGGCTCCCCACTCAACCGGATATACGCTGGTCAATTTCCATGGCGAACCGGGCGACGAGGCCGACCGGGCCAGGGCCTGGTCTCCCGCGGTCTACGAGCGGATGCGGTCCGCGAAGACCACTTACGACCCGGGCAACCTCCTGCGCTTCGGCCACGCGATCACCGGGCTGCCTGCCACGGGATGACTCCGGGGCGGGCGGCGCAGTGCACAACGCGTGACAACGACGGCCGCCCCGCACCTTTGCCGCGAAAGGTGCGGGGCCGCCGTCGTACTTTCATCGATTGCTCCGCAGCGGCCCTTTTGACCCCTCAAAAGGGCGGTTGCGGAGCAATCGATGACCATTTTAGCTGGCGAGCCAGATGTCCGGGCCGAAGACCTCGTAGTGGATTTTCGTGGCCGGGATGCCGGCGTTGATGGCCTCGTTGCGGATGTTCTTCATGAACGGCAGCGGACCGCACAGGTACAGCGACGCGTTGGCGGGAAGGTCCACCTCGCGCAGGGACATGAAACCGGTCTTGGACCCGGCTTCCGGCTGCTCGAGCCAGAGTTGGAGGTCGGCGCCGTCGAGGCGTTCGACGTCGTCGGTCATCTGGGAGCGCAGCGCCCAGCTGTCCAGGTTGCTTTCCGCGTGCAGGACCAGAACCTGGCGGTCCGAGCCGGACTCGGCCAGAGAGCGCAGGATGGACGCCGTGGGCGTGCAGCCGATGCCGGCCGAAGCCAGGACCACGGGGCCGTCGCCCTCCTTGAGCGTGATTTCGCCGTAAGGGTTGGAGATTTCGATGACATCGCCCACCTGGATGTTGTTGTGCAGCACGGGGGAGACCTCGCCGCCGTCATCGAGCTTGGTGGTGAAGCTGCGGCTGGTGCCGGCGTCGCCGGAGAGGGAGTACTGGCGGACCTGGCGGAGTCCGTCCGGCAGCGTGACCTTAACGCTGACGTACTGGCCGGGGAGGGCGGCGGTGACGGGGGTGTCGTCGGCCGGTTCGAGGGTGAAGGTCATGGAGCCGACGCCGGCGGGGGCCTTGGCGGCAACCTTCCAGGGGGTCCACATCTTGCCGTTGGCCTGGGCGGCGTAGAGACCCTTTTCGAGCTTGATCAGCGCGTCCGCCATGAGCCAGTAGACCTCGGTCCAGGCTTCGGCGATTTCCGGGGTGATGACCAACGCAAGGTCATCGGCGATGGCGGCAAAGAGGTGCTCATAGACCACCTGGTACTGCGGTTCGGTGATGCCGAGGGAAGCGTGGCGGTGCGCGATGCGGGACAGCACGGTCTCCGGCAGGGTGCCCGGGTTGGTCACGAGGTGGCTGGCAAAAGCGGCGATGCTTCCGGCCAGGGCCTGCTGCTGATTGCCGTTGCGCTGGTTCGAGCGGCTGAACAGGCCATCCAGCAGTTCAGGGTGGGCAGCGAAGAGACGGGAGTAGAACTTGGGGGTGATTTCCCCGATCCGGGAACCGACCAGCGGCAGGGTGGCCTCGATGACGGGGAAGGACTTGTCCGAGAGCATGTTGACTCCTGAGATAGAGGCCCGGGGATCTTCAACCGGACCGCGATGCAAATACTGTCATTTTGAATACGAGTATTTACAACTAAGTTCTACATGTCGTAGAAAACCGATGCAAATCGGCCGCTTTTCGGGCGTGTCGGGCAGAACCCCGACAACAGCACGGCTGTGAGGTCTTGACGGCTTACTGGGCTGCCTGGACGAATTCGTTCGTGAGCGTCTTTGCCGGCGCCGATTTAGGAGACACGCTAGCGGGAGGGTGCGGGGATGTACGTGTTGACCGGGCGGCCGGTGGTTCCGTACTCGAGGTGCAGGGTCACGCGGTCCTTGCGTTCGAGCTCGCTCAGGTAGCGCTGCGCCGTAGGTCGGGATATCCCGATGAGGTCCGAGACGTCCTGCGCGCCCACGGGCCGGCCGGCCGCGGCCACGGCATCGAGCACCTTTTGCATGGTCGGCGGGAGGCGCCGTGCGGAGCTCGAACCCGCAGTGGGCGCCACAGAAGGCCGCCGTGAGGCAAACAGCGCGTCAACGTCCGTCTGCCCCGTGATCCGCCGTGAGACCGCGTCCGCGCGCCACTTCTGATAGGCCTGCAACTGCTCGGCGAGCTGCTCGAACCCGAACGGCTTCACCAGGTAGTACACCGCTCCGCCGCGCATCGCCGCACGCACCGTCCCTACATCCCGCGCCGCGGTGATGATGATGACGTCTACGTCCTCGCCCGCCTCGCGCAGCGACTGCAGGAGCGAGATGCCGTCCTCGTCCGGCAGGTAGATGTCCAAGAGCAGGAGGTCGGGGCGCTCCCTCGCGATCGCGGCGCGCGCCTCGGCGACGGTGTGCGCCTCACCGACGCACTCGTACCCCGGAACATGCGCCACCTGCGCGGCATGCAGCCGCGCCACGCGGAAGTCGTCGTCGACAACCAGCACCCGGATCATCCTTCTGCCCCAACTTTCGGAATCCACACTTCGAAGCGTCCGCCCGGTCCGGCGAACACATCCATCGTGCCACCCGCGCGGCGCACGATCCTCGCCACGAGCGCCAGGCCAATGCCGCGCCGCAGGGCCGGGCCCCCGGCCTGGCCCGCCCGTTCTGTTTTCGTCGTATAGCCGTCGCGTACGACGTCGTCTACCGCCTCCGCGGGCACGCCCGGTCCTGTGTCGATCACCGACACAAAAACGCCGGAAGAATCATCCAGGGTAAGAGTCACTTCGTGGGGTCCCGGGAGGCTGGAGACGGCGTCGATTGCGTTGTCCAGCAGGTTCCCCACGATTGTCAGGAGGTCCTGCGTTCCGAGTCCCGGTTCGCGGAGGAATGATTCGTCGGACACAGCCACGCGCACATCCTGCTCCGCCGCTACCGTGATCTTGGCGTAGATGAGCGCCGCGAGCTCGGGCGGCTCGATCCGTGCGCGCAGTCCCTCGCCGAGGGAGCGCGTCGTGTCCGCGATGCCCGCGATGAAGGTGCGTGCCTGCCCGATATCGCCCAGATGGAGGAGGGCGCCCACCGTGTGCATGCGGTTGGCATACTCGTGCTCCTGCGCGCGCAGGGCAGTCATGAGCCCTTCCAGTGCACGCAGGTCCCGCATTAGCGCTTCCACTTCGGTGCGGTCGCGAAGGGTCACGACAGCGCCCACGCTCCGGCCGCCAACGCTTACCGGCATGCGGTTGGCCACGAGAAGGGAGTCGTCAGTGATGATCGTCTGGTCAGCGCCGGGCGCCTCACCCGTGAGGACGTCGCGGAGCCGTCCCTCCGGGATAAGCTCCTCCAGCGGGCGGTCGAGCAAAGTGTTTTCGAGGCGCAGAAGGCGCCGGGCCTCGACGTTAATCACGGTGACCCGGCCGGCGTCGTCAATTCCCACCATGCCCTCGCGGATGCCGTGCAGGAGGGCCTCCCGCTCCTGGAGGAGCGAGGCAATCTCCGCAGGCTCGAGACCGAACGTCGCGCGCTTGATGGCCCGTGCCAGCAGGAACGAACCCGCACCGCCGATCAGGAGGATGAGCGCCGAGGAGCCGCCGACGATGCCAGCGTCCCGCTCGAGCTCCATGCTGACGGTCGTCTCGAGGATGCCCACCGAGACCTGTCCGACGACGTTTCCCGATGCGTCCAGGATCGGTGCCTTGGCGTTGGCCGAGTCGCCGAGGCTGCCGGGGTCGGTGCCCACGTGGGTCTGGCCGTCGAGGACCGCGACAGGCTCCTCGAGGCGCTTCCCGATGAGCGATGGCGTGGGGTGCGAGAAACGAATCCCGTACCGGTCGGAAACCACCACGTAGTCCGTCTGGGCGCGGGTGCGCACCTGTTCAGCCGCCGCCTGAATCTCGTGGCCAGCATCGCCGGTGGCCACACCCGTGGCCACCTCCGGCATCTGTGCCACCGATTCCGCGACGCCGAGGGCACGCAGGCGGAATTGCTCGTCGAGTACCTGGCCGGTGATGCGGTTGGTCACCAGGCCGCCGAGGGCCACGGTGACCACGATCAGCACCAGCGTCCACACGAGAATCTGCGATGCGAGCGGCCGGGCACCCCACCATGCCCGCGCGCTGCTCACTGCTGGCCCCGGACGGCGTTCAGAGCAGTCCGGACGGCATTTCGAGCAAAAGGTTCAAAAGATGAATGAAGGCTAATAACCCTCACAAGGCACGCAAGCGTGGCTGTACCACGGCAGTCCTTTCTAGGGTGGGTGCACTGATCATGACTCATGTCACACGGCACGAAGAGTTGCGAGGCATGACTAAAGGATCCACCGGACAATGGCGTCGCCGCAAATGAGGCGGCTGGCGTCGATTCAACAGAGAGGCTTTACGCCATGGGTGTAAACCATCGAATTCGCCCACCAGGGGATGCTGGCGACGATGCCGGCATTGAGATCACCGGGCTGACCAAGCGCTACCTCACGCCGAAGGGTGAAACGTTTACGGCGATCCGGGACGTTGCGCTTTCCGTGGAACCCGGGCAGTTCTGCTCGATCGTCGGCCCCACGGGCTGCGGCAAGTCGACCACCTTGGCCCAGGTTTCCGGGCTGGAGCGTCCCAGCGAGGGCTCCGTGCTCGTCGGCGGCAACACCGTCGAGGGTGTCACGGACGGCGTCAGCTACATGTTCCAGGCGGATGCGCTCTTCCCCTGGAAGAGCGTGCTCAGCAACGTGATGATGGGACCGATCCTGCTGGGAACCCCGAAGCGCGAGGCCACTTCGCTCGCTAGGGACTGGCTGCGCCGTGTGGGGCTGGCCGGTTTCGAGGACCGCTACCCGCATCAGCTCTCGGGCGGCATGCGCAAGCGCGTGGCCATGGCCGCAGCGCTCATCAACAACCCGAGGATCCTGCTCATGGACGAGCCGTTCGGTGCCCTCGACGTGCAGACCAAGGCCATCATGCAGAACGAGCTGCTGAAGCTCTGGGAGGAGCTTCGGCCCTCGGTCCTGTTCATCACGCACGATCTGGACGAGGCCGTAGCGCTCTCCGACCGCGTCGTCATCATGACCAGCAGCCCCGGCACGGTCAAGGACGTCTTCGACATCGATCTGCCCCGGCCGCGCGGCAACGTCCAGGAAATCCGCCACGAGGAACGCTTCCTTGACCTTCAGGGCCAGATTTGGGAATCGCTCAAGGACGAGGTCACCCGTGCCTACGCCCGATCGGCAGGTGCAGCAGCATGACCACTCTTGTGCAAGGGGAAAAGGTGAACTCGCAGGAGCAGCAGCAGGCAGCGGCCGTGCAGTCCGGGAAAGCGTCGCACCGGCGCAGCACGATTGCCATCTGGGTGGGCCGCACCGCCCTCGCAGTGGCTGTGGTGGGCGGGTGGCAGTGGTTTACCGAGGAAGGCTGGGTGGACAAGTTCTTCTTCGGCCAGCCTAGCGAGATCTGGAACAGCCTGGTGATGCTCTTCACGGAGGGAACAGCGTTCGGGACAATCTGGGAGAACCTCGGGGTCACGATGGAGGAAGCTGTCCTCGGTTTCCTGCTCGGCACGTTCGTAGGCGTGGTGCTCGGGATCCTGCTGGGCTCGAACAAGTACCTCTCGGCTGTCGTAGGCCCGTACATCAGGATCGTTAACTCGATTCCCCGCATCGTCCTCGGCTCGATCTTCATCGTGGCCTTCGGCCTCGGCGTGTTCCCCAAGGTCCTGCTCGCCGCGGTGCTGGTGTTCTTCGTCGTCTTCTTCAACGCCTTCCAGGGCGTGCGTGAGGTAGACCAGAACCTCGTCGCGAACGTCCGCGTACTCGGGGCATCCCCGGTCCAAGTCGCGATTCACGTGACCATTCCCTCGGCGATGACGTGGATCATCGCAAGCCTCCACACGGCCTTCGGGTTCGCGATTATCGGCGCCCTGGTCGCGGAGGTGCTCGGTGCCCAGCAGGGTATCGGCCTGATTATCAGCCAGGCCCAGGGCACCTTCGATCCGAACACGGTATTCGCGTGCATGGTGATCATTGCCGTAATCACGCTAGCGGCCGAATACCTGATCAGCCTGCTGGAACACTCACTCCTCAAGTGGCGGCCGCCAAACCGTTCCGAAGCCCAGGCTATCTGACAAATTTTCCACCCGTCCATAACGCAATATCCATGAAGAGAATAAGGAAAAGTGCCCCAATGATGAAGCACAAGATCTACGCCACCGCTGCCCTGGGCGTGGTTGCGCTCAGTCTCGCCGCCTGCGGCGGCAGCAGCACGGCCAGCTCCACCGCCTCAAGCGGTTCCGGCAGTACAGCGTCTGCGGACAGCTCGACGATGCCCACGGTCAAGCTCATGGTCGGCGGCATCGACAAGCAGATCTACCTCCCGTACCAGCTCGCGGAAAGCCTCGGCAACTACAAGAAGTACGGGGTGAATGTCGAGCTCTCCACGGAGCAGCACGGCGGCGTCGGCGCGGAGGAAGCCATGGCGTCCGGACAGGTGGACATGGCCGGGGCGTGGTACATCCACACCGTCGACTTCCAGTCCAAGGGCAAGAATGTCATCGACCTCGTGCAGCTCTCCAGCGCCCCGGGCGAGCGCATCATGTGCAGCCCCAAAGCCAACGTTCACTCCGCGGCGGACCTCAGGGGCAAGACCGTCGGCGTGACCGACCTCGGCTCCGGAACCGACGAGCTCACCCAGTTCATCGCCGCCAAGGCCGGAGTCACGAAGAACGACTACCACACCATCGCCGTGGGCGCTGGTTCCACTGCCATCGCTGCGATCCAGCGCGGGTCCGCGGACTGCGTCATGACAACTCAGCCCACCGTCGGCGCGCTTGAGAGCAAGAACCTGGCCGTCTCCGCGATCGACCTCGCGACCTCGGACGGTACCAAGGCCGCGCTCGGCGGCTCCTGGCCGGCGGCCAGCGTCCTTGCCCAGTCCGACTGGGTCAAGTCGCACGAGGATGCGGCCCAGAAGGTGGTGAACGCCCTCGTTGACACCATGCACTGGATCAGCACCCACTCGGCGGCGGATATAGCGGACAAGCTGCCCTCCTCCTTCGTCCAGAACAGCACCATCTCCAAGGACCAGTACGTCAAGGCGCTGGACACCGACAAGGGGCAGTTCCTGCCTGACGGGCTCATGCCCGCCGGCGGCCCCAAGACGATCTTCGCGATGGAGCAGCAGAACGGCGTGAACACGTCCAAGGTCACCTTCGGCGGCACGTTCACCAGCAAGTACGCGGAGGCCGCGCTCAAGCTCGAGGGCTACACTCCCACGACGACGCCGGCCGGCTCAGACGGATAACGCCACTGGCTGACGTTTATCTAGTATGGAACGACGGTAATGAACGACGACGGGTCCCCACCTTTAGCGCGAATGTGGGGACCCGTCGTCGTGCTTAACGGCGTCCCCGGTGGGAGAGGCGGGCCTAAAGCCCAGGGCGTAGCCCGATCGACTCGAAGACGGGTGCCATCTGCCGGGAAGTCGGCAGCGAGGCGATCACGATCCCGTCGAGTTCGCGATAAAAAGCTTCGCGGGCCCGGGCAAGCGCGGCGCGGAGGCGGCATTCGGTGATGAGCGGGCACGTTCCGTCCGTGGCGATGCAGTCGGCCGGGTCCAGTCGGGTGTCGAGTTGCCTCAGCAGCTGGCCAACCGTGGCGCTCCGGCCCGCGCTGCTCAGCCGGGAACCGCCGTTGCGGCCGCGTTCGACGTCGATCAGGCCCAGTGCGCGCAGCTTCGCCATCGCCTTGCTGACGTGGTTGTACGGCGTGCCGACGGCGTCGGCGACGCTCTGGGTGGTTAGGAGCCCGCCGTGCGGAGCAGCGGCGAGCACCAGCAAAGCGCGCAGGCTCACATCGGCGAACGCATTGATCTTCATATCCCCAGCCTAAGGGAGGTCTAGTCCACCCAGACGGCGGGCTCGTTGGTATCGGCGGCCAGCTGGCCGAATTCAAGTTCGTGCGTCCCTGCGTTCGCGGCGTAGGGCAGGACCGCGGCGAACAGGGAACCGTCCCGGTGCTCTGCGGCAACGTGGATGGCGTCCGAGTCTTCCTCGAGCAGCGTGATGTCACAGACGACGGCGGCGGCCCGGAACTCCTCCCGGTGCTGCCGGAGCAGCTCGTGGAGATCCCGGATCATGGCGTCCGCGTCGAAGTCCGCGTCCGATCCGTCGCTCGCGTCCGCGGGAGTCACGGCAACCAGCCGGACTTCGCCGTCATTCTGGACCACCAGGGCGAAGGGCAGGAAACCGCCGTTGCGCTCCAGCTGCTCCTGCGCGGCGCCGACGCCGGTGCCGAGCAGGTTCTCCAGGTCGGTGGCGCTGGCGTCCGGCACGGAATCGCGCCAGGAACCGGCGTTCGGGGATTCTTCGGGGTGTACGGCCACGGCTAGCCCCGGACCAGCGCCAGGACGCGGTCGCGGACGCGTTCCATGATGGCGGTGTCCGTGGCTTCGACGTTGAGGCGCAGGAACGGTTCGGTGTTGGACGGGCGCAGGTTGAACCAGTAGCTGCCGTCGGCGGCGATAAAGGTGCTGCCGTCGAGGTAGTCGACCTCGACGTCGTCGTCGTGGAAATCCTTGCGAACCCGCTCGACTGCGGCGGCCTTGTCTTCGATTTCCGAGTTGATCTCGCCGGAGGACTGGTACGGCTCGTATTCGCGGCCGAGCTCGGAGAGCGGGCCGTCCTGTTCGCCCAGGGCGGCAAGGACGTGCATGGCCGCCAGCATGCCGGTGTCCGCGTTCCAGAAGTCGCGGAAGTAGAAGTGGGCCGAGTGCTCTCCGCCGAAGATGGCTCCTTCCGCGGCCATGACGGCCTTGATGAAGGAGTGCCCCACACGGGTGCGGACGGGGCGGCCGCCGAGGCGCTCCACGAGCTCCGGAACCGCGCGGGAGGTCAGCAGGTTGTGGATGACGGTGGGCGTGTCTTCGCCGAGGCCCTGGGCGCGGGCGATTTCGCGGCGGGACACCATGCCGGTGATGGCCGACGGCGAGACGGGCTCGCCCTTTTCGTCGATCACGAAGCAGCGGTCGGCGTCGCCGTCGAAGGCCAGGCCGATGTCCGCGCCATGCTCGATGACGGCAGCCTGCAGGTCGCGCAGGTTTTCCGGCTCCAGCGGGTTGGCCGGGTGGTTCGGGAATGATCCGTCGAGCTCGAAGTACAGCGGCACGATCTTCAGGGGGAGCGTGGGCAGCAGGGCATCGCCAAGCACGGCCGGGGTGGTGAGGCCGGCCATGCCGTTGCCGGCATCCACCACAACCTTCAGCGGCCGTGAGCCGCGCAGATCCACCAGGCTGCGCAGGTATTCCGCGTAGCCCTTGAGGACGTCCTGCACGCCAATCAGGCCAATGCTGCCGGCCGCGGGGATGGTGCCGGCGTTGAGGTATTCCTCGGCGCGGGCCTGGATTTCCATGAGTCCGGTTTCGGAGGAGATCGGCACGGCGCCGGCCTTGGCCATCTTGATGCCGTTGTATTCGGCCGGGTTGTGGCTCGCGGTGAACGTGGCGCCGGCGGCGTTGAGGGCGCCGCAAGCGTAGTAGAGCTCGTCCGTGGAGATCAGGTCCAGCAGCTGGACGTTTGCCCCGCGGGTGGCTGCGCCGTTGGCGAAGGCTTTGGCGAACTCGGGGGAGGAGGGGCGCATGTCCCCGCCCACCAGCACGGTCTGCCCCGCGAGCTCCAGGACGTCGACGAAGGCGGCGCCGACGGCTTCGACGATCTCCGCGGTGATGGATTGCCCCACGATTCCGCGCACGTCATAGGCCTTGAACGAGGTCGAGAGGTCAAAGGTCTTTGTCTTGTCCGTAGTCACGCGTCTTATCTTACGTTGCGGCCCGGACGCCGTGACCTGCGTCCATACGCTGGGATTGTGCACATAGCGGACCCCTGGCTTCATGGCTGTCGGAGGGGGCTGGGATACTGAAGTAATGGCCAGTAACCCGAACGCCCTTTCCAGCACCGCCCTCGCCGACACCACACTTACCGGCGCAGCCGCTTCCGGCCCCGCACCTTCCGGCACCGCACCTTCCGGCACCGCGTCCCCGACCCGGGAACAGGCCCAGACTGTGCTGCGGGAGCTCGTGGGCCACCCTGAGGCGGAGTTCCATGACGGCCAGTTCGAGGCCATTGAGGCCCTGGTCGACGGCGGCAGGCGGGCCCTTGTGGTACAGCGCACCGGCTGGGGGAAGTCGGCCGTGTATTTCGTCGCCTCCCTGCTGCTGCGCCGCCGCGGCGCCGGCCCCACCCTGATCGTGTCACCGCTCCTGGCGCTCATGCGCGACCAGGTCGCCGCCGCGGCACGGGCCGGGGTGCGGGCGGTCGCCATCAACTCGGCCAACCAGTTGGAGTGGGACACCGTCCGCGAGCAGCTCGCCGCCGATGAAGTGGACGTCCTGCTGGTGTCGCCGGAACGCCTCACCAACCCGTCCTTCCGGGAAAACCAGCTCCCCGAGCTCGTGCGCCGGACCGGGCTGCTGGTGATTGACGAGGCCCACTGCATCTCGGACTGGGGCCACGACTTCCGCCCCGACTACCGGCGCATCGCGGACCTCATCACGCAGCTGCCGGACACCGTGCCGGTGCTCGCCACCACCGCCACTGCCAATTCCCGGGTGGTGCATGACATCGAGGAGCAGCTCGGCAAGGACGTGCTCACCATCCGGGGCGCCCTGGGCCGGGATTCGCTCCGGCTGGGCGTCCTGACCCTGCCCGATTCCCGGGAACGGCTGGGCTGGCTGTTGACCCACCTGCAGGATTTGCAGGGCAGCGGCATCATTTACACGCTCACCGTGTCGGCTGCCGATGACACTGCCCGCCTCCTGGCCGAAGCGGGGCACGAGGTGCTGGCCTACACCGGCCGCACGGACCCCGCGGACCGGGAACGCGCCGAGCAGCTCCTCAAGGACAACCAGGTCAAGGCGCTCGTGGCCACGTCCGCGCTCGGCATGGGCTTCGACAAGCCGGACCTCGGCTTCGTGGTGCACCTTGGCGCACCGTCCTCGCCGGTGGCGTACTACCAGCAGGTGGGCCGTGCCGGGCGTGGCGCGGCGAACGCCGACGTCCTGCTGCTGCCCGGTTCGGAGGACCGCGACATCTGGCAGTACTTCGCCACCGCGTCCATGCCGTCCGAGGAAAAGGCTGCCGCCGTCCTGACAGCCCTCGCCGAGGCCGGAACGGCAGTGTCCACCGTGGCGCTCGAGGCCCGGGTGGACCTGCGACGCACCCCGCTGGAGCTGCTGTTGAAGGTCCTGGCCGTGGACGGCGCCGTCGAACGCGTCGGCGGCGGCTGGCGCTCCACGGGACAGCCGTGGAACTACGACGCCGAGCGGTACAGCCGGATCGCCGAGGCCCGGGTGGATGAACAGGACTCGATGGTCATCTACCAGGACACCGCCGGCTGCCGGATGGAATACATCACCTCGGTGCTGGACGACGAAACAGCCCGCGCCTGCGGGCGCTGCGACAACTGCGCGGGCCGCTGGTTCAGGGCCGACATCGCCGAGGACGCCACGGAGACCGCCGGGCAGACCCTTCGCCGGGCCGGCGTCGTCCTTGAACCGCGCCTGCAGTGGCCCAGCGGCATGGACCGCCTGGGTGTGCCGGTCAAGGGAAAGATCAAGCCGGATGAAGCCCTCGCCGACGGCCGGGTGCTGGCGCGCCTGACGGACCTTGGCTGGGGCGGGGCCCTGCGCGAGGCGTTCGCCGCCGGTGCACCCGACCGGCCCGTGGACCCTGGCATGCTGCAGGCCTGTGTCCAGGTGCTCCGGGAATGGGGCACGGGAGATGCCCGGACCCCGGGCTGGAGCGGGGCCGGCCGCCCCGCCGCGATCATCAGCCTGCCCTCCCGCGGGAAGCCGCTGTTGGTGGACTCCCTGGCCCGCGGGATCTCCGAGATCGGCCGCATCCCGTATCTTGGCCAGCTGCAGCTCAACCACGGCGGACCTACCGGCGGCCGCGGCGGGAACAGTGCCTACCGGCTCGCCGGAGTCTGGGACCGTCTGGTGGTGGGCCCGGAACTGGAGGGCGCCCTGGCTGGCATCCGTGGCCAGAGCGTCATGCTGGTGGACGACCTCGTGGACAGCCGCTGGACCCTGACCATCTCCGGGCGGGCGCTCAGGCTCGCGGGCGCCGGCGCCGTTCTGCCGTTGGTGCTGGGCCAGGCAGGCTGACCTCGGCGCCGGCGTGGCGGGGGAGGGCCAGGCTGTCCATCGTGCTCAGGAGCATCAGGACCGCGATGGCCACGAACGCTGCCCGGTACGGCGCCGCCGGATCGCCGGTGGCGATGCCGGCGGCGACACCGGTGGTTCCTGCGGCGTGGCTGCTTGCCTCGAAGACCCGCAGCAGGAGCGCCCCGACAGCGATTCCTGCCGCGGTGGAGAGCTGCACGAGCGTGGCGGAGACGGCGTTGGCGGACGGCAGCTGGGCCGGGGCGACGTCGGCGTACTGGACGGATGCGTAGGCCGAGAACCCGATCGAGCGGAACGCTCCGCTGGCGACCAGCACGGCGACAATCAGCGGCTCCGGCGTGCCGGCGTCGAGCAGTGCGCACAGCGCGAAAGTGGCCGCGGAGGCCAGCGACGCGAACACCAGAACGGGTTTGAAACCGAAGCGCCGGATCAGGGGCGTCGTCGCGGGCTTTATCCCGATGTTCCCCACGAACACGGCGGACACCATCGCCCCGGCGCGCAGCGGGTCCCAGCCGAAGCCGGCCTGGAACATCAGCGGCAGCAGGAACGGCACGGCGCTGATGGTCAGGCGGTAGACGAAGCCTCCCGTCGCCGTCGCGCGGAACGTCCGCGCGCTGAAGACGGACAGATTGAACAGCGGCGTGCTGGTCCGTCGCATCCAGGCCACGGCGGCGGTCAGAAACAGCAGACCCACTACGATCCCTGCGGCCGCCGGGAGTCCAGAGTCCCGGCCGCCGGCCAGTTCCAGACCGACCAGCAGGGAGCCCACCCCGAGCGTGGTCAGGGCCAGGCCGAGCCAGTCCAGGCGCCGCGTCCTGTCGCGGCCCACTGTGGGAACCAGGCGCAGCGCGGCCAGGAACGCCGCCAGGCCCAGGGGGAGGTTGACCAGGAAGATCCAGTGCCACGACAGGTAGGTTGTAAGCGCTCCGCCCACGAGCGGGGCGAGGACCGGGGCCAGCAACCCGGGCCACACCAGGAAGGCGGTGGCCCGGAGCAGCTCCTTCTTCGGAGTTCCGCGGAGCACCACCAGCGTGCCCACAGGGACCATCATGGCGCCGCCGGCACCCTGCAGGACGCGGCTCAAGGTCAGCAAGGTCAGGTCCTGGCTGAGCGCGCAGAGCAGCGACGCAGCCGTGAAGATTGCGATGGCGAGACAGAAAACCCGGCGCGCACCGAGCCGCTCCGCGAGCCAGCTGCTGAGCGGGATGCCCATCGCCACCGTCATCAGGTACGCCGTCATGGTGATGTTGACGTCGGCGGCCGGCACGGCGAAATCGGCGGCGATACTGGGTATGGCCGTGGTCAGGACGGTCCCGTCGAGGAATTCCATGAAGAACGTCGCGGCCACCAAGAGGGCCAGCCGAGGGCTCCAGCTGCCCCCGGCCGGGACGGCGCGCGACGAGGCTTTCATGCGCGAGTCTCCGAGTTCCGGTTCACCCATTGCGGAGGGGCGGTTCCGATTCCAACACGGCCATGGCGGCGTTGTGACCGCCGATGGCACTGACGGCGCCGCCGCGGCGGGCGCCGGAGCCGCAGAGCAGGATCTGCGGATCGTCCGTCGCCACGCCCCAGCGCCGCGCCGGGGTGTCCAGCGGTTCGCCGTCCTCCACGAACGGCCAGTCGAGGCCGCCGTGGAAGATGTTGCCCCGGGGCATGCCGACGGCGCGTTCAATGTCCAAGGTGGTCTTGGTTTCGATGCAGGGCCGCCCGTCCGGGTCCGTCAGGAGCAGATCCTCAATGGGCTCGGCCAGGACGGAGTTCAGGGATGCCAGGACGGCGGCCTGCAGTTCGGCGCGCCGGTCCTCGTTGTTCCCGGCCGTGACCAGCCGTCCGGGACGTGCAGGCCAAAGACGGTCAGCGTCTGGGCGCCGGCGGCCTGCAGTTCCGGGGACAGGATGCTGGGGTCGGTCAGCGAATGGCAGTAGATTTCGCACGGCAGCGGCGAGGGCACGGATCCGGCGGCGGCGGTGCCGTAGGCGGCGTCGAGCTGGGACCACGTCTCGTTGATGTGGAACGTCCCGCCGAAGGCGGCCTCCGGGCTGACGGATCCGTCCAGCAGCCGGGGCAGCCGTTTGAGCAGCAGGTTGACCTTGACCTGGGCGCCCTCGCGGCGATGGTTCGGGTTGCCGGCGGCGGCGGCGCCAGCGGCGGCGGCGCCGGTGGCAGGCAGGTCGCGCAGCCGGCTGCGCAGCCGATCCAGGACGGCCGGCGCCACATTGGACAGCACCCACCGCGCGGAAGACGAGTGGTCCTGGCCGCCGTGGCGGTAGTCCACGACGCCGCCGGGCCGAACGGCCGTGACGTCCGCGGAGGTCAGGATGGTCGCGCCGGCGTCGCGGGCGGCCCGCTCCAGCTCGCCGGACACCGCGCCCATGCCGCCGACCGGCACGTCCCAGTCACCCGTCCCGCCGCCGAACAGGTGGTAGAGGAAGCAGATGTTTTGTTGCAGGTCCTCGTCGTCGGCCCGGGCGAAGGTCCCGATCAGCGCATCCGTCAGAACCACACCGCGGACCAGGTCGCTGCCCAGCTCCCTGGTGATGGCGTGCCCGATGGGATGTTCGATCATGGCCTCCCATGCTTCGGCGGCGCCGGCCCGGGTGGCGAGGGATCGCGCTTCGGACCGCGGCAGCAGCGGAGAGGTCATGGTCGGCCAGAGGGCCTCCGTGAGCTGCCGGCAGGCGGCGTAGAACGCGGTGAAGGCGCGGAACTCGCCGTCGGGCGCGCCGACGGCGGCGAAGGACGCCGCAGTGGCGGCCTCGTCCCCGTTGTCCACCAGCAGGGCCCGGCTGCCGTCCGCGGGGTCCGGGGTGTAGGAGGAATAGCGCCGCCGCGCCAGCGTGATGCGCAGGCCGAGGTCGTCGATGACCTGCTTGGGCAGGAGGCTGACGAGGTACGAGTAGCGCGAGAGGCGGGCATCGACGCCGTCGAACGCGTGCGCGGACACCGCGGCGCCGCCGGGGTGCTCCAGCTTTTCCAGGACCAGGACCTCACGCCCGGCCTTGGCCAGGTACGCGGCCGCGGCCAGGCCGTTGTGGCCGCCGCCGACGATAATGGCGTCAAATTCCTTGTTGCTCGACATGGGCCTATCCTGCCATCCGGATCCGCCGGCGGGCGGGAGGCGTCCGGCCACCGGACGGAGCGGTTTGCCGCCCGCCGGGCTCGGAGCCTGGGCCGGTGCGTGCCGGGAACGCAAAAGGCCCCGGTCCAGGGACCGGGGCCAAACGCGGAGACGGGGGGATTTGAACCCCCGGTGGAGTTGTGCCCCACACTTCATTAGCAGTGAAGCCCATTCGGCCGCTCTGGCACGTCTCCAATTGCTATTAACTAGCCAACCAAGGATACGCAGAAGGTGCCACGCAGTGCAAAACGGCCCGCCCGGGGCATCGCAGGGTCACTGCCGGCCCATGACGGGCGCCGGATCGACGCGAAGTGACCCCGCGTTGCTTATCGCTTTCGGGGGTGCGGAATCAGGCATCCCGGCCGGCCAGGGCCCGCCACAGGAAATGCTGGCTGCGGCTCTGCAGGGCCGCCGCTTGCCGGTTGTCCGAGGCCCCCGCGTGGCCGCCCTCGAGGGCTTCGTGGAACCAGACATTGGGGATGCCCATGGCCTGCATGCGGGCCGCCATCTTCCGGGCCTGGACCGGCCCCACCCGGTCATCCGAGGTCGCCGTCCAGATGAACGTCTCCGGGTAGTCCACGCCGTCCTTGAGCAGGTGGTACGGGGAGAACGTCTTCAGGAACTCCCACTGCTCCGGCACGTCAGGGTCGCCGTATTCGCCAATCCAGGAATAGCCCGCGGAAAGTTTGGTGTACCGGCGCATGTCCAGGAGCGGGACCCCGCAGGACACGGCGCCGAACAGCTCCGGGTACTGCGTGAGCATGTTGCCCACCAGCAGCCCGCCGTTGGAGCCGCCCACGCAGCCGAGCCGCTCCCGGGACGTGACACCGCGGGAGATCAGGTCCTTCGCGACGGCGGCGAAGTCCTCGTAGGCGCGGTGGCGGTTGCCCTGCAGCGCGGCACGGTGCCAGGCCGGCCCGTACTCGCCGCCGCCGCGGATGTTCGCCACCACGTAGACGCCGCCGCGGCGGTGCGGGGCCTCACCCTCGGCGCCGCCGGACTCCGCGGTCCGCCGCTCCAGCCACGCCCGGCCGATCGCGCCGCTGTACGCCGGAGTCCGGGATATCTCGAAGCCCCCGTAGCCGGACAGCTGGGTGGGGTTCTGGCCGTCCAGCACCAGGTCCTTGGCGGCCACCTGGAAGTACGGAATCCTGGTCCCGTCGCTGGAGACCGCGAAGTGCTGCTGGACTTCGTAGCCGGCCTCGTTGAAGAACGACGGCGAGGTCCGGATCACCCCGTGGGTGCTGGTGACGGAGCCACTGTCGCGTGTGAGTGTCCCGCGGGTCAGGGTGGTGGGCGTCGTGAAGCCGGTGGCCACGAGCCAGAAGTCGTTCCCTGCGCCCGGAGCCTCGCCCTCGGTCACCGAGGCGGCGCCGCCGGTGCCGTCGTCGTCCGAGCCTTCCGCGTCGTCTTCGTCATCCACCGCGAAGGCATTGACGTCGTGCAGGGGCGGGCAGGCGTCCAGCACGGTGGCCTCCCAGGCGGCGTCCGTACCCGGGCGCCGCGGATCCAGGACGTGGATTTCCGAGGACACGTCCCGGAGCAGGTTCAGCAGCAGGAAGTCCCGCGTCCAGCTCCAGGACTGCAGGGAGGTGTGCGGATCGGGTGTGAAGAGCACGTCCAGGTCCCGGGAGCCGGCGAGGAAGTCCTCGAACCCGGCCGCGAGCAGGGAACCCGCCGGGTAGGTGGTGCCGTTGACGGTCCAATCACGCTGCGGGCGGAACAGGAGCCATTCGCGGTGCGAGCTCAGGTTCACGTCTGCGGGCACATCGATCTGCACCCACTGACCCTCGCGCAGCACGGAGGTGTTCTTCTCGAAGAAACTGATCCAGTCGACGGCGAACGTGCGTTCGAAGCCCGGAGTGGAGTCGTGGGCCACGATCGCCATCATGTGGTCCTCGGGAATGTCGAAAATCTGCTCTGCCTGCGCCAGGGAAGCACCCCGGTTCAGCTTCACCCCGGTCCGGGCATAGGACGAGGTGGTCCGCGGCAGGTCCTGGGCGGTGGTGGCGACGAGCAGGGTGTCCGCGTCCAGCCAGGAGGCGTTGCCCTTGCCGGTCGGGAGGTCGAAGCCGCCGTCGGCCGGGTCCACGAAGCCGCGGGCCTCGACGTCGAACTCCCGGTGGCGGTTCGCGTCCCCGCCGTCGGGGGAGAAGGCCAGCAGGGCCCGCCGGTGGGGTTCACCCGGGGCCGGACGGAGGAAGTTCGCGCCGTGGAAGACCCAGTCCTGGCCCTCGGCGGCGGCGAGGGCGTCGACATCCAGCAGGACATCCCACGCGGGAGTCCCGGCCCGGTAGCTGTCCCAGCTGGTTCGTCGCCACAGGCCCTTGGGGTTGTCCCGGTCCTTCCAAAAGTTGTAGTACCACTCTCCGTGCTTGCCCACCATGGGGATCCGGTCGGTGGAGTCGAGGACCTCCAGGATCCTGCCTTCCAGATCGGCGTAGTCGGCATCCTCGAGGAGTTCCTCGGTGCGGGCGTTCTGTTCACGGACCCACGCCAGCTGCTCTTGGCCGTAGATGTCCTCCAGCCAGATGTTCTCGTCGACGGGTTCGGGGGAAGTTCCTGCAGCGGGGAGGGCGCCGCTGGATTGGCCGGACGCGGACGGGTGGTCAGCTTCTGTGGTGGTCATTTGTCAATCCAAGAACATCGGTGCGGCAGTAGCAAGTCACGCGGGCGTCAAGCCAGCGGCCGGGATGCCGATACGCTGGATGCCGTGGGCATATCGCGAAGCATCCGGACGGCAGTGATAGGCGCCGGTCCCCGGGGCACGAGCGTGCTGGAACGGCTCCTCGCCAACTGGGCCTCCGCCGGCTCCGCGGGAACCCTGCACATCGACGTGATCGACCCTTACCCGGCGGGCCCGGGGCACGTCTGGCAGCCCGGACAGTCGCGGCTGTACCTGATGAACACACAATCCTTCTATCCCACCGTGGTCCCCGAGGACCGGGAGCTCGCTCCGCCCCTGGCCGGGCACACATTCGACCGGTGGCGCGAACTCCAGCAGGACCACCCGCAGCCAACACTTACCGAAGAGGAACGCGCCGAGGTGGCCAGGCTCGGCGAGGCGGACTTCCCCAGCCGGGCCCTCTACGGCCGTTACTTGCGGTCCACCCTCGAGGAACTGCTCAGCGTCCTGCCGGCCGGCGTCAGCGTGGACTTCCACCTGGCGACGGCGACGTCCGTCCGTCACGCCGCCGCGGAGCCGGTCGATCCGGCGGCCGGCCAGGTGGAATTTGCCGAACCAGTGGAATTTGCTGAACCAGTGGAATTTGCCGAACCAGTGGAATTTGCTGAACAGAAGGAACCTTCGGTGCGGTTCGACGTCGTGCTCGACGACGGCACGGTGCTTACGGTCGACTCGGTGGTGCTGGCCATGGGCCATCTGGACGCGCGGTTGAACGCCGAACAGCGGAAGCTGCTCTCCGCGGCGGAGGAGCTCGGACTCCTGTACGTCCCGCCGGCGGCGCCCGCCGACGTCGACTGGTCCGTGGTGCCGGGCGGAGAACCTGTCCTGGTGCGCGGCATGGGCTTGAACTTTTTTGACGTGATGGGACAGCTGACGGAAGGGCGGGGCGGCCGGTTCGTTGCCGAGGAGAGGAACGGTGAACTGACGTATCTGCCGTCCGGCCGCGAACCGCTCCTCATCGCCGCCTCACGCCGCGGAACCCCCTACCGGGCGAAGGCGACACTCGCCGGCTACTACCCGGGCGAGGTCCAGTTGCGGTACTGCACCGAGGACGCGATCGCGAAGTTCGCCGACTCCGGAATCCGGCCCTCATTCGACTTCGACCTCTGGCCGCTGCTGCACCGGGACGCGATCTGGGCCTACTATTCGACGCTCGCGCGCTCGCAGCCCGATGCCATCCTGACCGGCCCGGGCGAGTTCCTGCGCGCCTTGGAGGAGGCCCTGCGGCCGCACGCGCATTCGACCGCGAAGTGGGAGCACGCCACGGAATCGGTGATTGCCGTCCATGTCCGGTCATCCCACCGCCTGGACCTGCTCGGTCTCGCGGCGCCCCTGGCCCGGCGTTCATTTGGCTCCCGGACTGAACTGGACGCCGCCGTCGTCGACTACCTGCTCGACGACGCCCGGCGCTCGGCACTTGGCGAGGACGACCCCGTGAAGATGGCGATCGGCGCGCTGCACCACGGCCGGGCGGTACTGAAGACCGCTGTGGCCGACGGCGGCATCACGGACGAATCCTGGGTCGCGGGCCTCCGCGGCTGGTTCGAATCCTTCGTGGAAGGCCTGGCGAGCGGGCCGCCGGCCCTGCGCTCTGCGCAGCTCGCGGCGCTGGCGCGGGCAGGAGTCGTACGCTTCGTGGGCCCGGACCCCAAGTTCGGCGTGGATCGCCGGGCCCGGACGTTCACAGCGGCGTCGCCGTGGGTGGGCAGCGAAACCGATGAAACCGAGGGTGAAGAGTCAGAGGGCGCCGGAATGTATGGCGCCGGACTGGACCGTGCTGGCGTAGGCGCCGTCGGTGTGGGCGTCGTTGGTGCTGTTGGCGCCGGCAGCGGAGCCGTGGGTGGCGCCGGCATGCAGAGCGCCGCTGTGCGGAGCCCGGGTGCGGCGAGGGCGCGGACGGAGACCGCTGTGGCGGGCGCGGTGTCCGCGACGGCGATGATCGAGGCGCTGGCACCGGCCAACCGGGTAGCCGTCAATTCCTCGCCGCTGCTGGAACAGCTACTCGCCGAGGGGTTGGTGCGGCCGCGCCTCATGATGACCGTGGAGGGAACCCCGGTGGAGACCTCCGGGCTGGACGTCGTCCCGCATCCGTATCGGCCGCTGGGTGCCAACGGGTCCATGACGCCGGGACTGTATGTGCTGGGGCTCCAACTCTCCGCCACGCAATGGGGCACGGCCATCGCGGCCGAGGCCCGGCCGAAGTCTGGCCCCGTCTACCGCAGCGGCCAGCGCACGCTGCGCGACGCCGACGAGATCGCCCGCGACATCCTGGCCCAGTAGCCCGCCATTGCCCGCCTACGAAGAATGGGCATGTGCCGGGCTCGCCCGCCTCGCAAAAATGGACATGCCCTCCCTTGGTGCCGGGCAAGGGACACTTGGTGTTTATGTCCAGTGCCGCGGGCCAGGGGAGGGCATGCCCAGTGGTTCGCCCGCCTCGCAAGAATGGACATGCCCTCTCTAGGTGCCGGGCAAGGGACACTTGGTGTTTATGTCCTATGCCGCGGGCCAGGGGAGGACATGCCCTGTGATTGGCCCGCCTCGCAAAATGGGCAGGCCCTGTGGTTCGCCCGCCTCGCAAAAATGGACATGCCCTCCCCTGGGGCCGGGCAATGGACACTTGGTGTTTATGTCCAGTGCTGCGGGCCAGGGGAGGGCATGGGCCGGGGTGTCGGACTAGGAAGTCCGGGCTAAGGCATCAGCCCTTGAGGCACTTCCGGTAGGCGGCCATGGCTGTTCCGTAGTTGACCTGGCCCACAACGTCCGCGGGCCTCGTCGGCTTGACCGGAGGCGTGCACTTCGGCGGGACGGGGACGCTGGCTGCGACCAACACGACCGCTTTCACCACGGTGCCGGATTCGACGGCGGTGAGCACCAGGGTGCCCGCGCCGGCGGCGGCTCCGGCGGGAACCAACACGCTCACCGTGGCGGCGCCGCCGGTCACCGGTGACGTGCCCAGGGCTGTCACGGTACCGGCAGCATCCGTGAACTCGGCGCGCAGCGAGGCGTTCACCGGGCTGCCCAGCGAGGTGAGGTCCAGCTTCGAAACCGCCAGGGTGACGGATTCCCCGCTCTTGACCTCGGCCGCCGTCGTGTTCACAACGGCCACGGAGCGGCGGGCGAAGTCGGGCGCGACCGGGTTGTGGGTCTGCAGGTACTTGATCCAGGCGTCGCGGTCCACGAGCCCGGAGTCCTTGGTGCCTGCGCCTTCCTTGAAGATGCGGAAGTTGTCGCCGCCGGTGGCCAGGAAGTTGAACGTCCCGATCCGGTAGGACTTCGCCGGGTCAATCAGTGCACCGTTGACCCGGATCGAGGTGATCCGGTCACCGGCGGCGCGGGCGGCGTCGTAGGTGTAGTTCACGTTCTTGGACAGGCCCAGCTGCTGGTACGCGCGGCTGGGAACCGAGCCGTCCGGGTTGGTCTGCCACTGCTGCTCCAGCAGGGTCTTGAACTGCGCACCGGTGAGGGACGTGGTCCACAGATTGTTCACGAACGGCAGCACCGCGTTGGCCTCGGCGTACGTGATGGTGCCGTCGGGCGCGTAGTACAGCTCATTGCGCAGACCGCCCGGGTTGACGACGCCGATTTCGGCGGCGCCGAGTTCCGGCGCCTTCAGCGCATCCACAAGGGAGTCCGCCACCAGGTTGCCGAGGGTGGACTCGCTGGCCCGGTCATCGCGCACGGCGGGAGAACCGGCGAACGCCGTCGTGATATCCGCGGTGACCTTGCCGACCGGCTGGTTGCCGACCACGGCGGCGTCGGCCAGGGCCTTGTCCACGATGGTCTTGACGGCCGCAACCCGCGGGTACTGCGCCACAAGATCGGCTGCCGGCTGCGCGGCGCTGGTGGTGCGCTGGACGTTGCCGGCCTTGTACCCGGTCACCGACATGGTCTTGGTGTCGATGGTCAGCTGGATCTGGCCGATGAACTCGCCGTAGTTTCCGGTCTGGACGATCGGGCGGGTCCTGCCGGTCGGCTGGCCCGCAGAATCGAGGACGGGCGCGTCCCAGGAGTACTGCTTGTGGGTGTGGCCGTTGAAGATCGCGGCAACATCCGGGGTGACCTTCTGGACCATCTTGGCGAAGGGGCCGCCGGCGGCGATCTCCTGCTCCAAAGTGGCGCCGTCGGGCGCGCCGGACCCGGCGCCGTCGTGGTTCTCCACAATGATGACGTCGGCGAGCTTGTCCGCCTTGATCTTCGCCGCGACCCGGTTGATGGCGTCCACGGGGTCGCCGAACTCAAGGTCCGCGATGCCCGACGGCGTGACCAGGGAGGGGACTTCCTGCGTGACGGTGCCGATCACGGCAACCTTGACGCCGTTCATGTCCAGGACCGTGTACTCCGGCAGGACCGGGGTGGTGGTGCCCTTCGCATAGACGTTGGCACCCAGGTACGGGAACTTGGCGTTGGTCCCGCCGGCGGCGACGCGGTCGCGCAGGTCAGCCCAGCCGCCGTCGAACTCGTGGTTGCCCACCGCGGAAGTGCGCAGGTCCAAGGCGTTCAGCACGTCGATGGTCGGCTGGTCCTTGGCCACCGCCGAGGCGAACAGTGAGGCGCCGATGTTGTCGCCGGCCGAAATGAACGCCGTGGCGCCCGGGGCGGCGGCGGCACGCAGCTTCTCGATGGTCCCCGCGAAGAACACGGTGTTGGAATCGATGCGGCCGTGGAAGTCGTTGATGCCCAGGAAGTTCAGCTCCACGCTGGCCGGGGTGACGGGCAGGTCCAGCCCCACCACCACCGGATCGTGGTCGCTGGCGCGGAACTGGTCCGGAGCGTAGTAGTCGGTGACGTTGTTGTTGTAGCGGCTGTACTCCAGCGCCACGGACTCCACGGAGTTGATGTTCCAGATGTCCGCGCCGGTGACGACGGCGTTGGCCGCCGGCGAGGCGAGGATGTGGTCCAGCGAGCCCACGAGGCCGCCGAACAGGTAGGAATGCTTGGCGGAACCGTCGGCGTTTTTCGCCTTCTCATCCTGGTTGACGTACCCCGCGCCCGTGAGGACGTTGATCGGGTCCTCCTTGGCGTAGGAATTGAAGTCGCCGATCAGGAACACCTTGTCTGTGCCCTTGGACTTCTGCAGTTCCTCGGAGAACGCCAGCAGGGACTTGGCCTGGGCGGTGCGGGCGAGGTTTGAGGCGCCCTGGCCCTTGTCGGTGTCCTCCGGCGTGGCGGCGGAGCCCTTGGACTTGAAGTGGTTGGCGATCGCGATGAACTTCTTGTCATCGGCGGCGCCCACGGGCTTGAAGACCTGGGCCATCGGCTTGCGGGCGCTGGCGAAAGCGACCGTGTCGTTGTGGATGATGGACTCGCCGATTGGTTCGGCGACGGCCAACTTGTAGATGAACGCGGTGCGGATCATGTCCTCGTCGGCCAGCGGGGGTGCGTTGGCGGGCGTGCGGACGTAGTCCCAGATCCCCGGTGTGGCGATGTTCAGCGCATCCACCAACTTGGCGAGCGCGTAGTCCCGGGTCTTGCCGAACTGGGCCGAGTTTTCGACCTCCATCAGGGTGACGACGTCGGCCCCGGACTTGGAGATGGCGGCGACGATCTTGTCCTGCTGCCGCTTGAGGTTCTCCGCGTTCGCGGCGCCGCGGACGTCGCAGCCGCCCTTGACGGTGATGGGGTTGCCGTCCCGATCCGGGTAGAAAGTGCAGCCCGCCACCTGGTCGCCCGTGGTGGGGAAGTAGTTCAGCACGTTGAAGGAAGCGAGCTTGAGGGTGCCGCCCACGGCGGCCGGCGTGTCCGCTCGGGTGGCGCCGAAGCTCGCCGGCTGCACGGTGTCCGCGTTGGCGGCCGTCAGTTGGGTCAGGGGCTGGAACTTCCAGGCGCTGTTCGCGTAGCTGAGCACCACGTTGGTTCTAAACGTCACCGGCGCGCCGACCCGGACGTGATCGGCCGTGGTCAGGTACGGGAGCACCTGGGACTTGGTGGCGGCGTCCTTGAGGAAGTTCGTGGTGGCGCCGTCGTCGAGTTTGATGCCGCGGGCGGCGTTCGCCGCGACCGTGGCGGTGTACTCCGCGGAGCCGAAGGGCGCGACGGCGGTGGGCTGCTCCAGCGCTGTGGTGCCGCCGGCCAGACCGATCTCGCCGTACTGGTTCAGCGAGAAATTGTCCGCCACGGTGACCGGACCCTGCGGAGTGAGCAGCATGCCTTCGAGGGACTCACGGAAGGCCTCGTCGGCGGGGAGGGCGAAGCCGGTGGCCTTGACCTCGGGGGCGGCCTCGGTGAGCTTCTTCAGATCAGCCGCCGCGGCGACGGTCAGCTGCGTCATACCGAAGAATTCGCTGACTGCGCCGGTGAGTTCGACGTAGTCGCCGATCCTGACAGCGTCGACCGTGGACGGCGAGTAGACGAACACAGCGTCCGACGCCGCGTGGTTGGCCGGCGTGAGATCGCCGCCCGTGCCCGGGGTCTGGACGTAGTAGCCGGCGAAGCCGCCGGTGGGGAATGTGGCAGTGACCCTGCCGCGCGTGGTGACCGATGATCCTGCCAGCGGGCTTGCGGCGCCGTTGCCCTGGATTTCGGCGATGGTCTTGGCGGCCGGGGGAGTGCCGGGGCCCGGATCGACGGGTGGGTCCACGGGGCCGGAATCCGCGGCGCCATTGGCGTCCTTCGGCGTGATGGCTGCGTTGAGCGTGGCGTCAGCGGAGTTGTTGTTGGTGTCCGCGCCGTTGCTGCGGTTCAGGCTCTTGACGTCGGTGTTGCCCGACGGCGCGGCGGCCGCCTGGGTCTCGAATGTGTTGGAGGTGCCGTAGCCGAGGAGGTCGGCGACATTGGCCGGTTCAATGACCGAGCCCGTCGGCAGCGGGTTGAGCGCGGCGGCCTGCCTGGCCAGCACGATCGTGCCGCCACCTCCGGCCGGGTTGAAACCGGTGGCGGTGGCGTCTGCGGTCGGCAGGTCCGCGCCGGCCGTGCCGTTGCTGCCGCCCTTGAGCAGGTAGTAGCCCTTGGCGGGGATACTCCCGGTCAGGGCAGCCACCGAGCTCGGCGCCCCGGTCCCCGTGGCGGAGCGGTACTGGACGGACCAGCCTTCCAGCGAGACCGGCTCGTCGGAGCCGTTGTAGAGCTCGACGAACTTGTTTTTGAAGGCCGCACCGGAGCTGCCGCCGCTGAGGTAGGCCTCGTTGATGACCACCGGCGAGGTTCCGGTTGCTGCCGGGGCGGCCTCCACGGCATTAGCCGGCGCGGCCGCCAGCGGAGCCGCTATGAGCGCAGCCGACAGGGCTGTGCCCAGCACTGTTTTCCAGGTTGTTATTTTCATCCGCTCTAACTCTCATTAGGTGCCCCGGGTAAAGGGCAGGGTGCAGTGCGTCCGCAGGGTGCAGCGGACAGTGGCCGGCCTGAACTCCTGGTCAAGTCGTGCCGGGCCCATCCAAGCAGGGGTGAATGAACAACGTATGGATTAAACGTGCATTCGGCGGGACGTCCCCCAGCGAGACGTGCCGCAGCCTTCCCGGAGCGGCTCGAAAGCCCCGGGCAATGGTGACTGGTGTTGCAGGTGAGCGGTGTCCGGGTGCCTCCACGGACGCTCCACAGCAGAATACCGGCCAGTAGCCCTTGGGGAAGGGTCTGGCCGGTATTTCTTACAACAATTTTTGTAATTAGGTAGGAGGGGCCTTCCGGCCCCGCCCTGCTAGGCGTCCGTGCCGGGCTGAGCGCCCTGTCCGGTGTCAGCCACGATCTTGAACATGGCACCGGTGGGGTCGGTCAGCGTGGCGAGCCGGCCGAACGGGGTGTCGTCCGGCCCGTCAATCACCGTGGCGCCGAGGGAGAGGGCCTCTGCGATCGTGGCGTCGGTGTCGGCAACGGCGAAGTAGACCTGCCAGTTGGAGGGAACTTCGGCAGGCAGGTAGGCCGAAGCGTCCATGATCCCGGCTTTGGCCGCCGGGCCTGCGCCCAGTGTGGTGTAGCGGAATTCCGGGGTGTCGGACATGACGTCGGTGTCCCAGCCGAACACGTCCTGATAGAACTTGACGGCGGTGGCGTAGTCCTTGGTGTGGAGCTCGTGCCAGGCCGGGGCGCCGGGCTCGGCCGCCAGTTCATAGCCCTTCATTTCAGCCGGCTGCCATACGCCGATCGACGCGCCCGTGGCGTCGGCGAGCATGGCCATGCTGCCCTGCTCGGGGACGTCCATGGGCTGCATGTAGACCTGGCCACCGTGCTCGGAGGCAGCCTTGGCCGTTGCGGCGGCGTCCTCCGAGCGCAGGTAGGTGCTCCACACGTCCGGCATTCCCGCCATGTCTGCCTGCTTTTGCATGAGGCCGGCGACGGACTTCCCGTTCTTCGAGGCAGTGATGTAGCCGCCGTATTTTTCTTCGTCGCCGGTCTGGAAGGTCCAGCCGAAGACTGCCCCGTAGAACGATTTGGCTTTTTCGGTATCCGAGGTCATGAGGTCGATCCAGCATGGTGCGCCGTTGGAGTATTCGGGGGTAGGCATGAGGGCTCCTGCTCTTGGTGGCGGGCCGGACATCCGTCTGCGGCCGCCGGACTCGGGTGGATGGTCGAGGGTGGAGACACAGAGAGACTATGACGGAGAGCCGATAGTTTCAATGGCGAGTCAGGGACGGGCTGCGCCGGCGAGGACGTCGTCAATCCGGGACAGGACGCCCGGCCAGCCGTGGCTCATGCCGTGGAATGCCTGCTCGCCCATGGGGGTGTGGAGGCGGAAGCCGGTGTGCTCGAGGTGCAGGACCGTTCCGTCCTCAACGGCCTCGAGCGTCCACGCGACGGTGGTGTCGAGGGAACCCTCGGCGAAGAGAAAGCTGATCGAGGTCCCGGACTCAACGGTGAGGACTTCGCATTGCTGCAGGCCCCAGGAACCCATGTCCATCGTGAAGCGGTGCCCGGGGGTGGGGGCGATGTCGCCCGGGGCCCACCAGCGGGCGAGCAGCTCGGGAGTGGTGAGCGCGGCCCAGACGGCGGCGGGTTGGTGGGGGAAGCGGCGCTCCAGGCGGATTGTGTTGTCGGTCATGGCTGGTTCTCCTCGTCCAAAAGATCAGCCAGCGCGTCGAGGCGCTGGGCCCAGTAGTGCTCGTAGTGCTTCAGCCAGCCGCTGACTTCGGCGAGGCCTGCGGCCTGGAGATGGTAATAGCGGTACCGTCCCTGCCGTTCCTCGCGAACGAGCCCGGCCTCGCGGAGCACCGCGAGGTGCTCTGAGGCGGCCGAGCGGCTTTGTCTAAGCAGCCGCGTGAGATCCCCCGCTGTTCTGGGACCCTCGCGGAGTTCGTCGAGAATGGTGCGGCGCGCAGGGTTTGCGAGGGCGGCAAACATGTCCGGAAGCACTTGAGGATGATATGCCGGATTTTTCCGACATATCAAGTCGGCCGAACCCTGAACCCTGTTAGCGATGCCATCTATCCTTAAGAGATGAGTGACACCGCCCGTTCCACCGTCACATTCGAGGGCCGCTTCGCCCGGGAGTTTGCGGAGATGGCCATTCCCTGGCGTGCGGAGGAGGCTCCCGACCCGCAGCTGCTGGTGCTCAACGAACCCCTCGCCGTCGACCTCGGCCTCGATCCTGACTTCCTCCGCAGCCCGGAGGGCTTGCTCTTGCTCATCGGCAACGCCGTGCCCGCCGAAGCCACTCCGGTGGCGCAGGCGTACGCCGGGCATCAGTTCGGCTGGTACGCCCCCCGGCTGGGCGACGGCCGCGCGCTCCTGCTTGGAGAGATCGCGCACGCGGACGGGCAGCTGCGCGATGTCCACCTCAAGGGTTCAGGGCGCACACCGTTCGCTCGCAATGGAGACGGCCTGGCAGTCGTCGGTCCGATGCTGCGCGAGTACATCGTGAGCGAGGGCATGCACGCCCTGGGCATTCCCAGCACACGGTCCCTCGCCGTCGTGGCGACGGGGCGTTCGGTGCAGCGGGAGACCCTCCTGCCCGGAGCCGTTCTCACCAGGGTCGCCAGCAGCCATGTGCGCGTAGGAAGCTTCCAGTACGCCCGGGCAACGGCTGACATCGGCCTGCTGCGCAGGCTTGGCGATTACGCGATTAGCCGTCACCACCCCGCTGCGGGTGAGGCCGGGAACCCCTACCTCGCCCTGCTCGAGGCCGTGGTAGCTGCCCAGGCGTCGCTGGTGGCACAGTGGATGCTGGTGGGCTTCGTCCACGGGGTCATGAACACCGACAACATGACCATCTCGGGCGAGACCATTGACTACGGCCCGTGTGCATTCATGGATGCGTTCGACCCCGCCGCCTCCTACAGCTCGATCGACGAGGGCGGGCGCTACGCCTACCGTAACCAGCCGCTGGTGGCGGAGTGGAACCTTGCCCGGCTCGCCGAGACGCTCCTGCCCCTCATTCACGGTGACCAGGACAAGGCGGTGGAACTGGCGGTGGAAGCCCTCGGCGGGTTCCGTCCGCGGTACAGCGCCGCCTGGTTCGCGGGCATGAAGGCCAAGCTGGGGCTTCGCGCAGAGACCGACGTCAACGACGCCTCGCCTCTCGTCGACGAGCTGCTGGCTCTCCTCCAGGCGGGACGGGTGGACTACACATCGTTCCTCCGGAACCTGGCCACGGCCGCCCGCGGCCAGGGGGAACCTGCGCGCGGCATGGTGCCCGATATGTCGGCGTTTGATGCCTGGGCGGAGCGTTGGCGCGCGTTGGACCCGGACGCGGACTCCATGGACCGGCTGAACCCCATCTACATTCCCCGCAACCACCTGGTGGAGGAGGCCCTCGCCGCCGCTACCGGTGGCGACCTGGCTCCGCTGGGCAGGCTTCTGGAAGCGGTGTCTAATCCCTTCGAGGAGCGGCCAGGCCTGGAGCGCTACGCCGAGGCCGGCCCGGAAGATTTCGCCGCCTACCGGACGTTCTGCGGGACCTGAGCGGCGGTCGGACGGCGGTCTAATGAGGACGGACCACGGACTGCGGACTACGAACGCGAAAGAGGCCGTCTGCGGCAATCTCTCGATCGCCGCAACCGGCCTCTGTACCGCGCCAGCTCGGCGCTCTCGCGGAAGGTAAGAGATTCGAACTCTTGGTACGGGGTCACCGCACACTGGTTTTCAAGACCAGCTCCATCGGCCGCTCGGACAACCTTCCCTAACGAGTAGTCTTTCATAGGCAGTCGGCTGCCACAAAAACCAGAAACACCGTGCGCTTGCGGACGCGTCCTGCTCCCGGCCATATTCTGGGGAGTGATGTTGATCGGGCCTGGCGATCGCGGCGAACGTGCGCGGAGCCAGTTAGGAATCGGGAGTACTCCATGAAGGCTGTCTATATCTCAGAGCCCGGCGGACCCGAGGTCCTGGAAGTCCGGGAAGTTCAGGCCCCGGCGGCCGGCCCCGGCGAGGTGCTGATCGACGTCGTGGCCGCGGGCCTTAACCGTGCGGACGTCCAACAGCGCAAAGGGTTCTACCCGCCGCCCCCCGGTGCCTCCGAGATCCCCGGACTGGAGGTCTCGGGCAGGATTGCCGGGTTCGGCCCGGGCGTGACCAAGGCATTTTCCGTCGGGGACAAGGTGGTGGCGCTGCTCGCCGGCGGCGGTTATGCCCAGCAAGTGGCCGTTCCTGCCGGGCAGGTCCTGAGGATCCCCGACGGCGTGGATCTGGTCACGGCGGCCTCCCTGCCGGAGGTCGCGGCCACCGTCTATTCCAACCTGATCATGACCGCGCAGCTTCAGCCCGGCGAAACTGTCCTCATCCATGGAGCCACGGGCGGTATCGGCACCATGGCCATCCAGCTGGCCAAGGCCGTCGGCGCTCGGGTGGCCACGACGGCGGGCAACGCGGAAAAGGTCGGCACCGCCAAGGCCTTCCTTGGGGCGGACATCGCCATCAACTACGCTGAGGAAGACTTCCCGGCGAGCCTGCGCGTGCAGAACGGCGGCAAAGGCGCAGATGTCATCCTCGACGTCGTCGGGGCGAAATACCTCGAGCAAAACATCGATGCGCTCGCCGACTACGGACGCCTTGTGGTGATCGGGCTGCAGGGCGGTGCGAGGGCGGAACTGGACCTTGGACAGCTGCTGCGAAAGCGGGCCGCCATCATCGCCACCGCACTGCGTCCCCGCCCGGTCGAGGAAAAAACCGTGATCATGAACGCCGTCCGCGACGCCGTGTGGCCGATGCTGACCGACGGCAGGATCAGGCCCCTCGTGGCCAAGACCTTCCCGTTGGCCCAGGTCGCCGCCGCGCACGCCTACTTCGATTCCGGCGACCACGTGGGCAAGGTCCTGCTGGTCATGTAACGGGGCGCCGGATCCGGCTTAAGCCGCAGGTCGGGAGCAACTTATTCCGTCTGGAGCATGGGCTGTTTTGCGGCAGGGGCGGCAAAGACGATAACGTGGGTCCATACGCGGTATACACGCGTCTTGGGGCGCGTGTATGCTGTGTGGATTTTCCTGACTCCCGGGAGCGCCATGTCTATCCGTCACAGTCTCCTCGCCCTCTTGCAGGACCGCCCGCGCTACGGCTACCAGCTCAGGACCGAATTTGAGGACCGCACCGGTTCTTCCTGGCCGCTGAACATCGGGCAGGTCTACACCACCCTTGACCGGCTGGAACGCGACGGGCTGGTCCGCAACGACGGCGGCGACGGCGACGGGCACGTCATTTACAGCATCACCGCGGCCGGCCAGGCAGAAGTCAGTGACTGGTTCGCGGCCCCGGTATCCCGCGCGAATCCGCCCCGGAACGAACTGGCCATCAAGCTCGCCATCGGCCTCACGATTCCCGGGACCGACGTCGGCGCCATCATCCAGGCCCAGCGGGCCGTATCCATCCGGGCGCTGCAGGAGTACACAAAGTCCCGCCGCGACACGGCCGCGCTCCAGCGCCCGGCCGACACCGCCAGGCTTCTGGTGCTGGACTCCCTCATCTTCCAGACCGAAGCCGAAGTGCGGTGGCTGGACCTTTGCGAGGCCCGCCTCATGCAGCTCAGCAACCTCCAGGGGTAGCCTGGCCGACCGCTCGTCGCGCGAACCACGCCGCCGGGCGCAGGAGCGCCGCCAGAGCGCGGCCGCATTGGTAGGGTGCCGGGGGGGCAGTTCTGTACCGGTGGACTGCCCAGCTGGGTTTCTCGAGGAGGAGACATGGGCACAATGCCAGATGGCACGCAACGCGACAGCACGAACAGCAACACGCACAGCAGCATGCACGCCACCGCACAACTCGACGACGGGATCGTTCCGGATCCGTCCCTCCCGCCGACGTCGGTGGATGAGTCTGTCCGCGACTCCGCGGACCGCACCTGGACGCCCGCCAAGATCGCGCTGTGGGCGGTCATCGCGCTGCTGGGCGGCGTCGCCTGGTTCATGCTCGCGATCATCCGCGGCGAGACCGTCAACGCCATCTGGTTTGTGTTCGCGTCGGTCTGCACGTACCTGATCGGCTACCGCTTCTACTCCAAGGTCATTGAGCGCTATCTGCTCAAGCCCAATGACCGCCGCGCCACCCCGGCCGAATACAAGGCCGACGGCAAGGATTACGTCCGCACGGACCGCAACGTCCTGTTCGGCCACCACTTCGCCGCCATCGCCGGCGCCGGCCCCCTGGTGGGCCCGGTCATCGCGGCACAGATGGGCTACCTGCCCGGCACGATCTGGATCATCATCGGCGTCGTCCTGGCCGGCGCCGTCCAGGACTACCTCGTCCTGTTCTTCTCCATGCGCCGCGGCGGACGTTCCCTGGGCCAGATGGCCCGCGAGGAACTCGGCGTGATCGGCGGTACCGCCGCCCTCGTCGCGACCCTGCTGATCATGGTGATCATCGTCGCCATCCTTGCCCTCGTGGTCGTCAACGCCCTGGGCGAAAGCCCGTGGGGCGTCTTCTCGGTCGGCATGACCATCCCGATCGCCCTCTTCATGGGCGTGTACCTGCGCTTCATCCGGCCGGGTAAGGTCATGGAGATCTCCCTGATCGGATTCGTGCTGCTCATGGCCGCCATCATTGGCGGCGGTGCCGTGGCAGGCACCGAGTGGGGTGCCGCGTTCTTCCACCTGGACAAGATCACCATCGCGTGGGGCCTCATCATCTACGGCTTCATCGCAGCCATCCTCCCCGTCTGGCTCCTCCTGGCCCCCCGCGACTACCTCTCCACCTTCATGAAGATCGGCGTGATCGTGATGCTGGCCCTGGCCATCATCGTGGTCCGCCCCGAGATCACTGTGCCGGCGTTCAGCGAGTACGCAGGCCGCGACAACGGTCCGGTCTTCTCCGGCGCATTGTTCCCGTTCCTGTTCGTCACGATCGCCTGCGGCGCGCTGTCCGGGTTCCACGCCCTGATCGCCTCCGGCACCACACCGAAACTGATCGAGAAGGAACGCCAGACGCGCCTGATCGGCTACGGCGGCATGCTCATGGAATCCTTCGTGGCAATCATGGCCCTCGTGGCCGCAATCTCCATTGACCGCGGCATCTACTTCGCCATGAACGCCCCCGTGGCGCTGACCGGCGGGACCGTCGAAACCGCGGCCGCGTGGGTCAACAGCCTGGGCCTGTCCGGCGTCAACATCACGGCCGGCGATCTCGCGCAGACGGCCAAGGATGTGGGGGAGCAAAGCATCGTGTCCCGCTCGGGCGGCGCGCCCACCCTCGCCGTCGGCCTTGCCCACATCATGCAGCAGTTCATCGGCGGCACCGCGATGATGGCTTTCTGGTACCACTTCGCCATCATGTTCGAGGCACTGTTCATTCTCACGGCGGTCGACGCCGGCACCCGCGTTGCCCGCTTCATGCTCCAGGACTCGATCGGCAACTTTGTCCCGAAGTTCAAGGAGCACTCCTGGCGCCCGGGCGCGTGGCTCTGCACGGCCATCATGGTGGCGGCCTGGGGGGCCGTCCTGATCATGGGCGTCACCGACCCGCTGGGCGGCATCAACACCCTGTTCCCGCTGTTCGGCATCGCCAACCAGCTGCTGGCGGCCATCGCCCTCTCGGTCTGCCTGGCCATTGCCGCCAAGCGCACCGGCCCGAAGTACCTGTGGATCGTGGCGGCGCCGCTGGCGTTCGCCGCAGTCGTGACCATCACGGCGAGCTTCTACAAGATCTTCTCGCCCGTTCCGGCGGTGGGCTACTTCGCCAACAACGCAGCCTTCGCCAAGGCTCTTGCGGACGGTAAGACCTCCTTCGGAACCGCCAAGACCCAGGCCGCCATGGAGGCCGTGGTCCGCAACACCATGATCCAGGGATGGCTGTCGATCATCTTCGTGGTGCTGAGCATCATCGTCATCATCACGGCAGTGATGGCAACCATCAAGGCCCTGCGGAACACGGCCGCGGGGCTTCCCAACGCCGAGCACGAAGACCCCGCGCGGGCCTCCCGTGTCTTCGCTCCGGCAGGGTTTGTTCCCACGGCGGCGGAGCGCGACCTCGTGACCGAGTGGAACCAGCTCCCGGCCGGAGAACGGCTTGAAAAGTCCGGGCACCACTGATGCGGAGCCGGACGTGAACGCGGTACTTGCCGGGTTCCGCGGGTTTGCCGGGTACCTCGGCGGAGTCCTTGGCGCCGATGCCTACAAGAAGTACCTGGAGCACCATGAGGCCTCTGGACACACCAGCCCTCCCCTGACGGAGCGGGATTTCTGGCGTGACCGGACCGACCGGCAGGACACCAGTCCGCAGGGGCGGTGTTGTTGAGCCGGTGCTGCTGAGCGGGCGCTGTTGAGCGGGCGCTGTTGAGCGGTGTCCGACGGGGGCCGGGGGAGGGCGGCGTCGAGCACGAGAGTGTCCGACGCCGCCCCCTCCGCTTCCGGCGGACGCCGGGTCCGCGTCGCCCGGCGCGTGAGAGTATGAAGCCATGAGCGATCAGCACGACACTCAGCCCGGCGCCCAAACTGCCGACGACGTCCCCGTCGAAGGCACGCCCCTGGACGACACCCTGCCCGGTACGCCGTTGGCACCACCAGGGGCGGCGGCCGGCCAAGCCGGTGCGCCCGGCTCAAAGCCCGGGCCGCTCCGGGGAAGTCAAGTTCAGGACCTGGTGGACCAACCCGCGAAGGTCATGCGGATCGGCACGATGGTCAAGCAACTGCTGGAGGAGGTGAAGTCTGCGCCCCTGGACGACGCGGCCCGCGTCCGGCTCGCTGAAATCCACGACCGTTCCATCAAGGAACTCGAGGACGGACTGGCCCCGGAGCTCGTTGAGGAGCTCGAACGGATCAACCTTCCCTTTACGGAGAACGCCACACCCTCCGACGCGGAACTGAGGATAGCGCAGGCCCAGCTGGTCGGCTGGCTTGAGGGACTTTTCCACGGCATTCAGACGGCCATCGCGGCGCAGCACGCCGCCAGGGAGCACACCTACGCCCAGATGCAGCTGCGCCAGCTGCCGCCCGGAACAGTAATCGCACCGGGCGTCATCATCGGGGAGAACGGCGAACCGGTCCGGGCCGCTGCGCCGCGTCGCGGCGCGGATTCCTCGGAGCCGTCCGAGCCCGCGGAGCCGGACCACGGTCCGGGCCAGTACCTTTAGCGCGACCTTGGGCTTCTTCAGCGCAGCACGGCAAGGCCGCAGGGACGACGCCGAACTCGGCAAGGGCCTCTGGCGGCGCGCCCATGACCGGTTCAACCGCGGACTTGACCGCTACCACCAGGTCCTTGAGGGGGTCGAGGACGAAGCGCTGTACGGCGAGCTAGTCGACATCGCGAACCAGCTCTCCGCCCTCGCGCCCCGCGTGCGGCAGGTCTGCGTGGAGGCACAGCGGCGGTTTCCCAGCAATGGATTGGATATCCCGGGGCCCCTGGCAGGGGTTCACCGGGCCCTGTCGACAGCAGGCAATTCGCTGGCCATGACGGCTGAGGCGGCCGCGATGCTCCGGCTCGCTGTTGGGCCGGTTCCGGTGGGGGCAGCGTCCGTGCGGCGGCGCGCCGATTCCGTCCTGGAACAGGTCCACGACGCCGAGCGGCGGCTTGCGGAGGCTGACGGCAACGGGCCGACGGCGGCCTGAGCCGTTCCGCTCACTGGCGCCCGGCGGTGGCTTGCCGGCGGTCCTGGGATTCTCTGTCTCCTGGGTATTCCCGGTTACGCGCCTAGCTTAGCTGGGCCCAGACGCTGGCTGGACGGCGCCGATGTTGGCAGGATACTTATATGACTTTTTCACCGGAACTGACTTTCAATGACGGCAACACCATCCCCCAGCTTGGCTACGGGGTGTGGCAGGTTGAAGATGATGTGGCCGAAAAGGTGGTTGTGCAGGCGTTTGAGGCCGGCTTCCGCCACATCGACACGGCAAAGATCTACGGCAACGAAGCAGGCGTGGGCCGCGCCATTGAGCGTTCCGGCCTGAAGCCCGAGGAAATTTTCATCACCACTAAGCTGTGGAACGCGGACCAGGGCTACGAGTCCACCCTGAAGGCGTTCGAGGAGTCCATGGAGCGGCTGGGCCTCCAGACCCTGGACCTGTACCTGATCCACTGGATGCAGCCCAAGCAGGACAAATACGTCGACACCTGGAAGGCCCTCATCGAGCTCCAGAAGCAGGGCCGGGTGAAGACCATTGGCGTCTCCAACTTCACCAAGGAGGGCCTGCAACGCCTGATCGATGAGACCGGCGTGGTTCCGGCCATCAACCAGGTCGAGCTGCACCCCTTCTTCAGCCAGGCCGAACTGCGCGAATTCAACGCGTCCAAGGGCATCCTCACCCAGGCCTGGTCGCCGCTGGGTCAGGGCGGGGAGCTCCTCGAGAGCGCCATCATTTCCGAGATTGCCGCCAAGCACGGCGCCACGCCGGCCCAGGTTGTCATCGCGTGGCACCTGGCCATCGGCAACGTGGTCATCCCGAAGTCGGTCACTGAGTCCCGGATCCGCGAGAACTACGCGGCACTGGACGTCACCCTCGACGAGACCGACATCCAGGCCATCAACGGACTGGACCGTTCCGCGGAAGGCGCCGGCCGGATCGGCCCGGATCCGGCTGTCTCCGACTTCGCCTAAGCAACAGTCCCACGACGCAGGCGGCCAGCCGACGTTCGCACAGGGCCTTCACCCCGTACGGGGTGGAGGCCCTTTCTGCGCCCAGGACCATTCGCGCGGCCCCGTTCCCGCCGCGACCGTGACGCCCGTCGGGACTGTGACGCCCCGGGACTGTGGCACCCCGGGACTGCGGCTCCCCACCGGGACTGTGACGCCCCGGGACTGTGTGGCACCCCGGATCTAGGCGCCGATCCGGAATTGCTCCGGCGTCAGGCGGCTGCCCGGCGCTCTTTCGCCGGGATTGCATCGACGACGGCCCAGCCGTCTTCGCCCGCGATGCACCGGCTGGCGAAGCGGTCCGCGGCGGCAGCGTCATCGAAGCTCTCGGTGCGGATCCGGCCGCAGTCGGTGTCCAGGTAGGTGACCGTGAAATACAGTTCGCCATCCTGTGCGCCGTTGAAATCCGGCCCGAAATCCTGGTGGAAACTCTGCTGGAAATTCTGGTTGTTCTCCATGATTCCAGTGTGCAGCCGACCTCCGACAGTAAGACTTCACCCCTCCGGCGTGTTGCCGAGCCGCAGCACACGTTCCCGCGCCAGGACTTCCTTGCGGCGTTGCCGGTCGGCGGCCCGTGCTGACTGCTGCGCCAGGGCCGCCGACAGCTCGTGACGCTTCCGTGCTCCCTTGAGCTCGGCTTCAACTACGTCCAGACGCCGCCTGAGTTCGCGTGCCTCATCGGCCAGCCGGGTGCTTTCCGCCGTCGCCTCCGCCAGCTCCGCGGCCGCGCGGCGTGCTTCCCCGTCGGCCTCGGCGGCGGCCTCTTCGGCCGCTTCCAGGCCGGCCCGCGCCCGTTCCACCGCCGACGGCGTGGGCGTTGCCCGTGCTTTCCCGACGGCCCGGAGGCGGGGCTGTTCCGTTGGCTTTCCGCCGGCACCCTCGCCGCGATGTGCGGCCCGGGCCGCCGGTTCGGTCCCGCGGGCGCCGGTCACTGGTTCTGTCCCGCGGACGGCGGCCGTTTCCCGCGCGGTTCCAGTACCGGTTACCGCGGCCGCGTGGCTCCCCGGGACAGCCACAGCGCCGGCGAGATCGACGACGTCGACCCCGTCCGCCGAGAGCGCCCGGAGCAGGCAGCCGCTCTGCACGGCAGCTGCGGCCCCGGGGTCGGCGGTGGCGGCACGCAGCGTCTGCTCCACTTCTGTCGCCACGGCGGCGCTGATGGCCCGTCCCTGCTGGGCCGCCAGGGCGTGTGCCGTCTTTACGGCGCCTGCGAGGAGCTGGCGCCGCTGCTGTGCGAGGCGGCGGAGGTCGACTGCATCCAGGGCGTCCTGCGCGGCCTGCATCGACGTTCCCAGTCCGGCCAGCTCCCGCAGAATTTCGGGGTTGTGTGCCGCCAGCATGTTCACCGCCCACGCCGCCACCGACGGTTTGGGCAGTGCCCGGACTTCGGCCGCCAGGGCACGCTGCCCGGCCGCCGTGAGGCCAACGGCGCTGACGTCTTTGGCCGCAGCCGTTCTTGCCGCGACGAACTCGCCGTACGGCAATGCATACAGCGGCCCGGCAATGCCCTCAAGTTCCCGCGTTCCCATGCAAGAATCATAGGAGTCCGGCCCGCCACGAACGCCCAGCTCGCGGCCCCGTCATGAGACCAGGCGGCGCCAGGTTGCGGAGGAGTGTTCACTTGATCGAAATTGGCGGGCTACCAGCCCACGTCCTGCTCGTCCACGCCGTGGTGGTGCTCGCGCCGATCGCAGGCCTGGGCGCCATCGTCTATGCCGTGGCACTGCGCTGGCGGACCTACCTGGCCTGGCCTTTGGGCGTATTGTCGTTGGGGCTGGTGCCGGTGACACTGCTGACGGCGCAGGCAGGCGAGCAGTTGGAGAAGGCACGACCGGCGTCGGCCCTGCTTCACGAGCACGCCCAGCAGGGCGATGTGCTCAAAGTGGTTTCCGTGATCTTTTTCGTCCTGGTCGCGGCGATGCTGGTGGTCACGTATGAGCCCTTCGGCCGGAGGCTGGTGTTCCTCGGCGGACTTCGGGACAACCGGGCTGTCCGAGTGGCGCTCCTGATTGCCGGCGCCGTGACAGGGGCCTTCTTCGTCTACCAGAGCATCATCACGGGGCATTCGGGCGCGGTGTCCGTCTGGGCGCGCTAAGTCCGCCCATAGGCGGGCCCGTGACCCGGTGACGCGCGCCGGGCCCTGCGCAGCGTTACGAGCAGCAGGACCAGGGCCGTCGCCTGGAGTGCGGCGACGGTAATGATGAGCGCCGGCCGCGCGCTGTAGAGCGACCCGTACAGGGCCCCGCCGACCAACGCGCCGGCCCCCTCGAACGCCGCGAACACCCCGTACGCCGTGCCCTGCCGGGGCTGGGGCACCAGATCGGCGACCAACGCCTTGACCGTGGAGTCCTGGATGCCCGTGGCGGCGCCCCACACCAGGACGCCAGCCAGAACGAGCCCGGCGCTCGGCGCCAGGGCCAGAACCGGCACCCCCGTGATCAGCACGGGCAGCGCCAGGAGCACGGCCGCCCCGGCGCGATCGTAAACGACGCCACTGGCGAGGGCCCCGACGGCGCCCGCCCCCATGGCGCCGGCGTACAGCAGTGGAACCACCGCGACGGGCACGGCCACGGCGGCCGTCAGATGGTAGGAGATGACGCCGAAGGCCACCAGCCCGGCGCTCCAAAAGAAATGCGGCCGCCGCAAACAAAATGAAGGAGCCGGAGATCGCCGACGCCGGTCGGCCGGCGGCCCTCCCGTGGGCCGGCGCCGAACTTGGGTCCGAACCGCGCCTCACGGCGTCCGGGCCCGGGACGCTGCCGGGGCCGGCGTCGGGCGCCGAGTCGGCGGCGGGGTCCCGGACGCGGCGACGCAACCAAACGAGAATCGCCAGCGCCGCCACCGCCGGAATGACGAGCACGGCAAACGCCGCCGGCAGCGAGCCGCTGGCAACCAGCACCGCCGAAACGAGCAACGGGCCCAGGAGCGCCCCGGCCAAATCAAAGGATTTGTGGACGGCGAAGCCGCGGCCCCGGCCAACCGGCGTCGCGGCGGCAGCAAGCAGCACGGTTTTCGCCGGGCTGCGGACGGCTTTGCCAACCCTGTCGCCAATGATGAGCACGGCCGCCAGGGCCAGCCCGGCGGTTCCCGCCAGGGGCGTCAACGCCAGCAGCGGGACGCACACCGCCGTGAGCGCATACCCGGCCATCGTGAACGTCCAGTACCTCCCGGTGCGGTCCGCCCAGGGACCGAACACCAGCCGGAGTCCCTGGGACGCGGCCTCCGCGGCGCCGGTCACCAGACCGACGAATAGCGCCGACGCGCCGAGCTGGGCGAGCAGGGGACCTCCCAGCGGGCGGGCGCCGTCGGACACCATGTCCGTGGCGAGGCTGACCAGGCCGAAACCGACAACCGGGCCCCACAGCCGACGCCGCCGCTTATCGAGGTGGCCTCCGGACCGCGATGGCGGGATTTCCTGCTGGCGGGCTGGCAGCCTGCGCCCGGGCCGTTCCATTCCCTAAGGCTGGCGGACGGTCTGAAAAAAGACAATACGCAGGTCAGGCCCCTATGGCCGCGTCGAGGCATGGAAGGAAATTTTGACCAAAGTGGTTCTTGCCGCAGCGCAGGTGCCACCTTTTTTCGTCAGCACGCTCGGCATTGTCCTGGGTGACATCGGCGGTTCGCGGGACTCACGATGCCCTCACTCCGCAACGTATTGACGACTGCCCGGCTCGGGCGTAGACCGTGCCGTATCAAACCAACCGCAGGCCGTTGCCTTGCGGCCTGCCGCCTGTGAGGAGAAGACAATGGCCGTCGCAGTCATCATGGAATTTGCCGGTGCCACGCTGGAGCAATACGACCAAATTATTGGCAAGATGGGCCTTACGCCGAGAGGGCCCGCGCCGGCCGGCGCCCTCGGGCACTGGGTGGCCGCCACCGACGACGGGATCCTCGTCACCGACCTATGGCAGACGAGGGAGCTCTACGACGCCTTCGCGAAGGACCAGATCGGCCCGTTCACTGCCGAAGTCGGTGTCCCCGCGCCGCCCACCGTGAAGTATCTGGACGTCCACAATTACTTCACCCCGGGAGCGGGCGCCTGACCGAAGTGAGCGTGCGGAACCGGGACCAATATCCGGCATACGCCGGGGTCAACGACAGAGCCCCGGAAATCAACGATTTCCGGGGCTCTTTCCCAGCTTCCTGCGAACTGACGACGTGGCGGTCAGTTTCTCTGCCAGCAACCTGACCAGCCCTTCGTCCTCCCCGACAGACATGAGTCCACGCGCCGGCGGCTCCCGACGCGGACAGCGCCGGAGTAGCCTGACAGCAGAAGCGAGAAAGGCCTGGACCATGCGCATTCTTCAGACATCCACCGACGCCCTCAACGTCACAGGGATCGACAGGATCGCCTATCTCAACGCTGAAGAGCGGACATTTCTGACCACATCAACCGGCCGGCCGGACTTTGCCACTCCCGGGCAGGGGGAAGTCATCGCCGACATGGGGCGGGCCGTTCCCGTCACCTTGGCCTATATCGATGACCCGCTCGAAGGGAGCCTCATCATCGCGCGCCTCACGGACCTGATTGCAAACTACGATTGGCCCGTCATCAGCTTTTCCGACGTTCGAGAAGACGCCCGGAAAAAAGTGGCCGAAATCCGGTACAGAGAAGCCGAGGATAACGCCGAGCCAGACCGGACCGACCCACACGAAGACTAATCCGGGCAGCGGCCGCGAGCCCGCTGCATGAGGTCTGCGCAGACTTAGCGGCGACGCCTGACGCTTGGGCGTGCCTAGCTGGCTTCGCTCTGGATACGGTCCTTTACGCTTGGAGGCATCGTCGAGCACGCGTCAGTGTCGGCGCGCCGGTCAGCATGGTTGTTGGCGGTGTCAGTGATGCCTACCGTTGCCACGGCCGCTTGCCATCCGCCCAGGCCGGTGATCTGCCGAGGAACCCAGACGTTCGCGGCCCCGTTCACCAGGTTCCACACGGCGGGGTGGACGTCTGCGCCCAGGTAGATCCCCCCGTTGGGATCCCGCTTGACCAGATCCGGCAGGGGCAGAACACCCATCAGTTGCGCAGACTGGTAGTCCGACATGTTCCACGGCGGTGTTCCAAAGTAGTACCAGCTGGCCGCGCAGACACCATACAGATGGGGGCCGAACTGGGCGTAGTTCAGGTACAGCTCCAAAGTCCGCTGGGGGCGCAACGTGTAGCTGAATTGGGTTGCCAGGACGGCCTCAATCCCTTTTCGGGGGGCGCTCTGGTCGTCCCAGAGGAAGATGTTCTTCACCAGCTGCTGGGGGATGGTGGAACCACTAGGGTCGGGTTTCCCCTGGAAATACGCCTGTGCCCTGGCCTGGAAGTCTCCGAGGTCGAAGGCGCCACTGCGGGTGCCGAGCTGTTCGTCTTCATGGGCGATGGTCGCGGCGAGCAGGTGCCGGCTGATGTGGTTGATCGAGACGAACTGATAGACGTTTGGCTCGCCGGCCTCCAGCATGTATGCGGTGCGCGGCGGGGTCACGCCCATGCTGAACATGAAGGCAATGACCTGGATCAGAACCAGTGGGGCGATCAGAGCCAGCAGTAGCTTGCGGCGCCATTTTCGCTTGGGGCGCTTGCCCGACTGGCCGACCGGCGTGAGCGGCTGTTGAGCCTGGTCCGGCTCTGCCGCAGGCGGGCTTACCATCGGCGGCGCAGGTTCCCGAGGCGCTAGGGTCTCGGGTACCGGGTAGCTAACAACTCTCGACAATGGGCCCGGCACCGGGTAAGACACAACTTTGGCCGGTTCTGCCTCCGGATGACCGGATCGGGGAAGGCGGTCCGGCGGTATTCGCCGTGGCGAAGTTGGTGTTGTCGGGATGTCCATCGGTATGCCTTCGCTGCTCGCCCCCCGGTTACCTCTGAAAGAGGTAAAGGATGGGACGAAATTCTACCGGGCCGCCCCGGATATTGCTCCCAGCCAACTACGTAGGGGATTGTCGCGGCCATCAGCTCACGCCGCGATACGCTCCGATGGACTCCTGGTCGTGAGCCTGGGCGTCTTCCTCTTCGCCACGGAACCGCTCCCGGCGACGCCGGGCATGCTGGACGGCGACATCGAATCGTTGAATGCCCGGCACCAGGCGTCCGAAGCGGCAGCACAGCCGGCCTTCGGCAGGGTGCTGTCCACGATCGAAGATCTGGAAGCCCTGGCGACCACAGCCCCGTGCGTGATCGGGCGGCCGATCCGAGCTAGCCGCGGCCCTACGCCGCGGCCGGTCACCGGTATCGGGGCGAGGTGTTCCCGATGGGCCTTGGCGATCACCGCGGCGACACGGCGCAACTGGAGGGCAGCTGCCACCTCGGTGGCCGTGAACGGGAACATGGCGGTGATCTCGTCCGCTGTGTAGCCGGTGTTCCCGGGCGTTCCGGCCCGGTTCAGCAGATGGGAGAGGACCCAGACGCTCGGCGCCCAGCAGACCTTGTCGAAGTCGAAGAGGACCTCGCTGTCGCCGGTGTTGATGATGTTCCCGGAACGGGCATCCCCGTGAACGGCCGACCAGGAGGTGCCGCCTCGAAGAGGGCTTCCAGGGCCGTGTCGTAGCGGTTCCGCAGCCCGCAGTTCCACGGCCGGGCGCCAGGAGTGCAGGCTGGTCAAGGCCTCGTCCTGGTAGCCACGGTGGGTGCCGACCATTGGTCCAGACTCCAGGACTGGGCGCCGGTGCCCGGGAGCCTGGACCAATGGATGGTCAGCCGTGGGCGAGGACCGTGTTGATCAGCTGGGTCAGTTCGGCTGACGCTTGCTGAGTGACCGCCGGACCTGTTTTTACGGCAGTCGCGGCAAGGTTGCCTTTGATACCGGTGACGGTCAGAGCGGTTTGGGCCTGGCCTGTGGCCAGGTGCTGCTTGGTAAGTGCCGCAAAGGAAACATCCCCGTTAGTCTTGGCAGCAACAGGCGTGGTCTCTGTGGTGATTTTCTGGCCGGCCGCTTCGATGGCGAAAGTCTTGCACTTCGCAGCTGAGGCTTGGGATGCGTTCAGCTGTTCGGTCATGGTTTGGGCGTCCTTGAGGGCAATGACCGTAACCACAGTTGCCGTTTTGTCAGCTGCCGAGATCGAAGTGGCGCCCGCGTAAGTGCTGCCGTCCGGAATCTGGGCGTTGCTGTCAGCGAAGGACTTGCAGGCCGCTGGAGTGAATACGGCTGTCTTGAGCAATTCCTTGGCCTTGAGGATGCCCTGGTCGATTTGTGCTGACGGGACCACAGTCAGCGGCTTGCCCTGGGCGTCCTTCAACGTTGTAAGCAGACCTCTCAGGTCCGCATTGCTGAAGGTCTTCGTCGGAATCGGGGTGGGAGCGGCTGTCTGAGCTGCTGCCGGCGTTACGGCGGACGTTGCCGTCGCGGTGCCAGTGCCGGAGCCGGCACCGCAGCCGGTAAGGGCAAGGAGCGCGACCAGGATGACGGCCGGCGGTGTGATTCTTCGCTGCATGTAGTGTCCACCTTCTCGGTTTACCGGTCCGCCTCCCGGTCTTGGGCGGCGCGCTCCGGTACCGACCAGCCAGAGTGTCCCGGTAAGGACCCCGGCCGGTGCGGCCTGTAGCTACTCGCCGGAAAGGGGCGTGAGGGGTGTTTCTGTCGGCAGCCCGTGGTGACGGAAGGCCGATGCAACGCTCCCCCTCGCGCGCCGCTCCCAGACGCGATGGGGTCAGGCTACAGGGCGGGTCGGCCACACAACAGAGAGTAAGCTACCTGTTTTTTGCACCGCCCGCGGGACTGCAACCGCGCATAAAGAAACCAGGCCGACAATCGCCGACCTCCAGAAATCGCGGGATTATTGGCAGCGTGAGGCCACTCTATTCGGATGCGCGAGCGTTTGGTGACATAGAAATTTTTGCGATGATGCCATCCCGGGTCGCTCCCAACGGGGCGTCACCGAGTCGTCGGCGGAGTTCGACGGATGGAGCCTGGCCGCCGGAAGGCTGCAATTCGCCGACCGCTAGGGTCTGTTCAGCTCGTTGTTGAAGCCTGTGTGAGCTTTTACGAATCCGGGGTGTTGTCGAGCATTACGTTTTGCCCGGCTTGTGGGACATGCGTCTGACCTACAGGTGTGGAAGCCAGCTGAGGTCGCGGACAGAAAACCTCCGCGCGGGTGTCTCATACTCGGTCATGACCCCGTACTTGGTGTCAACGAACGCAGAACCGGTAAAGCGGGGATCTTCAAGAGCGATCAGGGCAAGCCTGACTCCTTCACCTTCCACCTCAGCTCCCGCCACCCGGAAGTCGTCCGGGATTCCGCCCCAGATGCGCATGGACAACGGGAAGAACAAAGCGATTTCCGGGGGGAGGTAATCGTCCCGGTCCCGAGGCGCCTGCTCGACCTCCCCGGTGCTGTACTCGATCCTGCCGCCGCGGGCGGGTGTGAACGACCAGAGCTTGTTTTCGTCAGTAACCGACCAGGTCCTGTAGCTGTAGCTGACTATGACTTCGGCTGACCGTCTGTCGCCTCCCTCCATGTCCACCACATCGACGGTGGCGCCCAGCCTGCGCTGCATGAGGGAGTTCCGCACGGCGGTCAGAATCAACAGCAGGGCGTTGAAGGATTCATCCACGGCCATGACGTCCTCTACCTGGGGAACAGTGGGCAGGCTATTGGATGCCAACCTATCCGAGAAAAAGGTGCGTGGTGCTGATCCTAAAGAGGTGGCCCCGAAGTTGCAGCCCCTCACTCTCAGCTCCGAGTGGGCAAAGTTCACCACCGCCTGGACGAAGCAAGTCCCCGCTGAGGACGGAAGGGTTGAGAACGGCGACCTGACACCGTTTGTACAACCCGACGTCGTCCTCACCAGCAAGCCGGAGCTTCTGGACAGGGACACATCAGGGTTTGCATTGACTGCGGTTCATCCGTCGTAAGCGTCTTCTAGCAGGGCTTTGGCCGCTGCCGCTGTTTCCTGGAACCGTTCCTCGTGGATCGCCTTGATGGGCGATTCGTATCCGAGACGGGGGGTTGATGGTCAGGGCCCAGGCCTGGGCGACCTCCTTGCCCTGGGCGCTTTCGATTTCGTACAGGACGTCATGGGCGAACCGGAGGCGCTGCTGGGCGGGCCGGGTCGGTTCAAGGTCGCCGCGGGCCCACTTGGGACCTGGCCGGGGCCTTTAACGCCGGGAGAGTCCTAGGCAGCAGCCAGGTGGGCGATCGGGTGCTGCTGCAGGTCGGTCAGGTGGGTGCGGACGAGGGCGTCGACTGCGTGGAACCGGAGGGTGCCGTGCTGCTTGACATCAGTCCCGAGCCGGTCGGGGTCCATTCGCGGACGGTGCTGTTGGGTTTGAGGGCTCCCGGGACGGATCCGATGCGTTCGCCGTCGAGGTAGACGTCGGCGGTCACCAGCGACGCGGCGCCTTCACCGGCCTTGTGGTCCGGGCCGAGTTCGCCGGTGCGGGTACGGAACCACGCGGGCTTGTTCAGCTTGCCAGGGGTGACGGGCTTCAGCTTGATGTCAGGCATGGGTCTCCAATCGGGGCTGTTCCCAGTGAGATCAAGACCGCCTTCACCGAGCAGGCCTCCGCCATCTGGGGCCGGGAATGTAGGACCATCGTCGGTTCCACCCGCGAAGCCCCCGACTTCCTCGGGGTCGTTGTCAACTAAAACGACAGAACCCCCGGAAATCGTTGATTTCCGGGGGTTCTTTCCGAGCTTCCTGCCAGAATCGAACTGGCGACCTTCTCATTACGAGTGAGACGCTCTACCAACTGAGCTAAGGAAGCAACCACATGAATGCCCGGCGAACCGGGCGGATCATGCAAGAGACAACTGTAATAGAGTCCCGGCGTCCGGGTCAAAATGAACGGCGGAAGCCGCCTTTCGGTTCGTCCGCGTACCTAGCAGACGGTGTTGTCCGCCGGGACTTTGCCGTCCACCAGGTAGTCATCGACGGCGTTGCCGATGCAGCTGTTGGAGCGGCCGTAGGCCGTGTGGCCCTCGCCCTTCCACGTCAACAGCGACGCATTCCCGAGCTGCTTGCGCAGGGCACTGGCCCATTCCACCGGGGTAGCCGGATCGCCGGTAGTTCCCACAACAACAATCGGGGCCGAACCCTTGTACTCCACCGGGGCAGGAGTCAGGACATTCTTGTACGGCCAGTCCTTGCAGTTGCTGCCGCCGTACGCGAAGTAGTAACCAAAGGTGGGCGAGAGTTGGCGAAGCTTCTGGTCCTCGGCGCGCATGGAGGCGGCGTCGGAGACCATCGGGCGGCCCAGGCAGTTGATGGCGTTGAAGGCGAAGGTGCTGTTGTCCGTGTAGGTTCCGCTGGGGTCCCGGTCGGCGCCGAAGTCGGCCAACTGCAGCATGCCGGTGCCGTCGCCGGCCAGGGCCGTAGCGAGCGCCCGGGTGAGGATTGGCCAGTTGTCATTGTTGTAGAGCGGGATGAGGAGGCCGCTGACAAACGTCGACCCCGAGACCTTCCGCCCATCCTTCGCCGGCAACGGGTTGGCCTCCGCCGCTGTGATGGCATTGCGGATCTGCTGGACGCCTTCCTCGGTGCTTCCCGTAAGCGGGCATCCGGACGTCTGCTGGCATTTGGCGACGTATGCGTGGAGGGCCTTCTCGAAGGCCACGGCCTGGCCGCGGGTCAGTTCCACGTCGCTCAGCGACGGGTCAAGGGCACCGTCGAGGACCAACCGGCCCACGTTGTCCGGAAACAGCGAAGCGTAGGTGGAGCCCAGGAGGGTCCCGTAGGAGTAGCCCAGGTAGTTCAGCTTCGTGTCGTTGGCCACCCCGCGCAGGATATCGAGGTCCTTGACTGCACTGACGGTGTCGACGTGGGCCAGGACCGGGCCGGTCTTCTCCACACATTTTGCTGCGATCGCCTTGTTTTCTGCCTCGGCCGCCTCAAGTCCGGCATCCGTGTCCAGGGCGTAGTTCTTGGCGCGGGACGCATCCCGTTCCTTGTCCGTGAGGCACGTGACCGGGGCGGAGCGCTTCACGCCGCGGGGGTCGAAGCCCACGATGTCATACGCGGAGCGGACCTTCTCCGAAATGTTGGTGTTGGCGGCGTCCCTGACGAAGTCGTAACCCGAAGCGCCCGGGCCGCCCGGGTTGACCAGCAGGGTGCCCTTCTTGGTGCCGTTCGTGGCGAGCTTGATGGCCGCAAGTTCAATGCGGTCACCGTCCGGCTTGCCGTAGTCCAGCGGAACCTTGACCTTGGCGCACTGGAAGGCGCCCTCTTCGCACGGCTTCCAGTCGATCTGCTGGGAGTAGTAGCTGCGCAGCTCCGCCGGCGCCGCATCGACAATTGACTGGTCCGCCTGCTTCGGTGCCCCCGATGTACCGGCATTCGACCCGCCGTTGCCCCCGCCGAAAAGGGTGCACGAGGCCAGTGTGATGGCCAGGGCCACGGCGCCGACGGCCCGCATGCCGATCGCCAGGGATCGGGATCTTGCGGACTGGGGTCGAGCAGGCTTCATGCGGTTCTCCTTGGAGGATAGGAACGAAAGCGAAGGTGTCGTTGGAGCGGCCGGGACCGTCAAATAAGGCTGGCAGCCATGGACTCGATCGTCAGCAGCGGAGCCACGTTGGTGGTGGTGATCCGCGTGCGGGCCTTGTTGACGGCGTCCATACGGGCGAGGGTCACTTCGGCGGTGGAACGGGAGGCGAAGTCTTCGAGTTCGCTTCTGAGTTCAAGGTTGACGAGTTCCACGGCGTTCCCCATCTGGATGATCAGGACATCCCGGTAAAAGGACAGCAGGTCCGTCAGTGTGCGGTCAAGGGAATCGGTGACGGAACGCTTGGCGCGGCGCTTCTGGTCGTCCTCGAGTTGCTTGACCTGGCTCCGCATGGCCGGCGGCAGCGTGCCGCTTTCGGGCGCCCCGAGGGTGGCCAGCAGCGCGGTTTTCTCGGCGGCATCGCGCTCGTCATTGGAGCTATTGGCTTCCTCGGTGGCGATCTTGACCAGCTTCTCGGCCATCATGACCGCCGCCGTGACGCCGCGAAGGGACAACGGAAACCGCACCGTTTCAAGGCGGCGCTCCCGGGCCTCCGGGTCCCGGGCCAGGCGGCGGGCGATGCCGACGTGGCTTTGCGCGGCTCGGGCGGCGCGCTCGGCAACCGCCGGGTCCACGCCGTCGCGCTTGACCAGCAGGGCCGCGACGTCGGCGGCCGGCGGAAGCCGGAGCGCCACCGGCCGGCAGCGGGAGCGGATCGTCACGAGGACATCGGCGGGGGAGGGCGCGCAGAGCATCCAGACTGTGCGGGGAGTGGGTTCCTCGATGGCCTTGAGCAGCACGTTGGTGGTCCGCTCGGCCATCCGGTCCGCATCCTCCACCACGATGATCCGCCATCGGGCGGACGACGGCCGGTTCCCGGCGGTGGACACGAGCTCGCGTGCCTCATCGATGGTGATGGTGACCTTCTCCGTGCGCACGAACGCGACATCGGAATGGGTTTCGCCCAGGATGGTCAGGCACGCCGGGCATTCGCCGCAGCCTCGCAGGCTGACGTCCTCCTGGTCACAGTTCAGGGCTGCGGCGAAGGCCTTCGCGGCGTTGGAACGGCCGGAGCCGGGAGGTCCGGTGAATAGCCACGCGTGCGTCAGCCCCTCCCCCTGGGCGGCCTGGCGCAGTTGGGCCACGACGGCATCCTGGCCCTGGAGGTCGTCCCAGACAGTCATGCCGTGCTGCTTTGGGTGACGGCCAGCAGGGATTCGACGCGCTCGAAGATCCGGGCGGCGAGTTCGGCCACGGGCAGGCGGGCGGGCAGCACCAGGTAGGCTTCGGGCCGGGCCGCGGCCAGGTCCAGGAAGGCCGATCGGATCTTGGCATGGAATTCGTCGGCCTCGGACTCGAGGCGGTCTTCGGCGGCCTCGCCGGCTGTGCGCCGTTGCCGGCCAACGGCGGGCTCGACGTCGAGAAGTACCGTCAGGTCCGGCTGCAGGTCCGAGGTCGCCCAAGCGTTGATGTCCCTGACCGCCTCCGTCCCGAGGCCGCGGCCGGCGCCCTGGTACGCGACCGAGGAGTCGATGTACCGGTCAGTGAGGACGATCTCGCCGCGTTCCAGGGCGGGCCGGATGACCTGGCTCGCGTGCGCGGCACGGGACGCCGCGAAAATAAGGGCCTCGGTATGGCCGTCGATGTGGCCATGGCCGTGATCCAGTACGAGCGAACGCAGCTTTTCGCCGATCGCCGTGCCGCCCGGTTCCCGGGTCCGCAGCACTGTGAAGCCGCCTGATTCCAGCGTTTTGGCGAGTTCAGCCGCCTGCGTGGACTTGCCGGCGCCGTCTCCGCCCTCGAAGGCAATAAACAGTCCGGGCAACGGGCTTGGCAACTGTTGAGGGGACGCTCCGGGGCTCTGGTTAGTCACTGTTCAAGAGTACCGACAATCACCGACACTTCAGTGTCCGGCGTAACGGCTTGGGTTCCTCGCGGGGCGCCCACGTACCCTGTCTCCATGAGTCTTTCTGAAGAGCAGGCCGCCACGCTTTCGCCGGATTCCCTGGTTGTGGCGGCAGGGCGGCCGCCGCGCACCCGCGACGAACCGGTCAACCCGCCGCTTGTGCTGTCCTCGACCTACTTCGGCACAGGACCGCTGGGCGACGGCGACCGCGGCTACGGCCGGTATTCCAATCCCACGTGGGACCCCTTCGAAGAGGCGCTGGCCCAGTTGGAAGGCGCGGACCTGCCGGGCCTGCTTTACGCCTCTGGACTCGCCGCCGTGAGTTCGGCCCTGTCCCTGGTGCCCGCCCAGGGCGTGCTCGTGATGCCGTCGCACAGCTACGCGGGTTCGGTCACCATGGCTGCCGAACTGGCGGCCAAGGGCTTCCTCGAGTTGCGGACGGTGGACATCGCGGACACCGACGCCGTTGTGGCCGCACTTGCCCCGGCCAGCGGCCGCGCCGCCAGCATGCTGTGGCTGGAGAGTCCCACCAACCCCATGCTCGGAGTCGCGGACATGCGGGCCCTGACCACCGCGGCGCATGAGGCCGGCGCGATCGTCGTCACGGACAACACCTTTTCCACGCCCTTGGTGCAGCAGCCCCTGAGCCTGGGCTCCGACGTCGTGCTGCATTCGGTGACCAAGTACCTCTCCGGCCATTCCGACGTTGTGCTCGGTGCGCTGGTGACCTCCGACGCCGGTCTCCGCGCCGCCCTGCTGCACCACCGCACCATCCATGGCGGGATCGCCGGACCGTTCGAGGCGTGGCTGGCGCTGCGCGGGCTCCGGACCCTGGCGCTGCGGATTGAGCGTTCACAGGCGTCGGCCCAGGTCCTTGCCGACCGGCTCAACGGCCATCCGCGGGTTGCCGGCATCCGGTTCCCCGGGCTGGCCTCGGACCCCGGCCACGTGCGGGCCAAGAAGCAGATGAAGGGGTTCGGGTCCATCCTGTGCATCGAGGTGGCGCCTGTCGTCGGAGACACGGGCAGCCTCAGCGGCGCGGAAGCCGCGGACCGGATGATCCGCGCCCTGCGCCTTTGGCTCCCCGCCACGTCCCTGGGTGGGGTGGAATCCCTGATCGAACGCCGGCGCCGGCACACGGCCGAGCCGGAGAGCGTGCCGGACAACCTGGTCCGGATGAGCGTGGGCATTGAGAACGTGGACGACCTTTGGGCCGATTTGGATCAGGCATTGGGCACTCTGGACGGCTAGGCTGGGGGAGTGGACGGACGCATACTCATTTACTTTGTCGAATCCGGGGTCTACCTGGTCCTGGCCGTCGTGGCCTTTGCCTTGGAGGCATGGGCGTTTTTCGATTGCCTCCGGCACAAGGCCAACGCGTTCGAGGCCGTATCGAAGCGGACCAAGACCTTCTGGCTGGCCCTGACCGGCGGCGCGTTCGTTGTGGGCCTGTTCTCCCTGCTCGCGCAGCTGGGCAGCGGTGGTGGCGCCGGTTCGCTCGGCATCTTCGGCCTCGCGGCCGTGACGGCCGCGTCCGTGTACCTTGCCGACGTCCGTCCCGCGGTCAAAGACGCCGGCCGCGGCCGCAACATGGGCCCCTACGGCCCCTGGTGACGTAGGCCCGCTTCAGGCTTTCTAGGGTCCTAACTCCCCGGGCGCCACGGCTTCCCAAGCGACCGTCACTTCGCCCAGCCGCCAGCGGGACGGGCCGTCCTGGATGGGCCAGCCAGCGTCGAGCAGGGCACGGCACATTGCTGTGAAGCGCTGCCGGCTGCCGAACGATGCCAGCGGCGCCGCTTCCAGCCAGGCTTTGTCCATAGCCTGCAGGTAGGCGTGAATCTTCTCTCCGGGCACGTTGCGGTGGATCAGGGCCTTCGGCAGCCTTTCTGCCACGTCGGAGGGTAGCGCGAAGGCACCGAACCGCATGGACAAACTCAGGCTCAGCGGCCGCTCGACGTCGAGAGCCACCCAGGCGGCGCGCCGCCCGATTTCATCGCACGTGCCGTCGATGAACAGCCCACCCGGCGCGAGACGGTCCTGCACCAGCCGCCAGATGCCAGCCACGTCAGCTTCCTCGTACTGCCGCAGGACGTTGAAGGCGCGGACCAGCACGGGATTTCCCGTCACGGGCAGTTCGAAGCCGCCCATCTGGAACATCAGGCCCGGCCGTTCAAGTGCTTGGGCCTGCCGGACACGCTCCGGTTCGATTTCGATGCCCACCACCTGCATATCCGCGCGGACCGCGGCGAGGCGTTCGAAGAGTTCGACGGCGGTGGCCGGCGACGCGCCATAGCCGAGGTCGACGGCGAGGGGATGGGCCGCGGCGCGCAGCCGCCAGGCCTGCGGCCCGGTCAGCCAGCGGTCCACCCGTCGCATCCGGTTGGGGTTCGTGGTTCCACGGGTCACGTTGCCCACGGGCCTGCCGCCACGCGCGCCGCTTCTCGTTCCGCCCTGGTTCCGGGGGGACAGCACCCGTTCAGCCTTCTGCACCACCGCCCAAGCCTATCCTCCAACGCCTGTCCTCCCACGCGGGTCACTTCCGGCCCATGTCGGGCCCGCGGATGGGCCGGAAGTGACCCCGCGTTGCAGTGAAGCGCACGCGCTGTAACGCTCGGCACCGCCGCCAACCGCTCGGCTAGGATGAAAACCATGACTTACAAGCTGATTCTGCTGCGCCACGGCCACAGCGACTGGAATGCCAAGAACCTCTTCACCGGCTGGGTGGACGTTGACCTCAATGACCAGGGCCGTGCCGAGGCGGTGCGCGGCGGCGAGCTGCTCGTGGAGAACAACATCCTCCCCGACATCCTCTACACCTCGCGGCTGAAGCGGGCCATCAACACGGCGAATATGGTCCTCGAAAAGGCCGACCGCGGCTGGATCGACGTCAAGCGTGACTGGCGGCTCAACGAGCGCCACTACGGCGCGCTGCAGGGCAAGGACAAGGCCCAGACCCTCGCCGAATTCGGCGAGGAGCAGTTCATGCTGTGGCGCCGGTCCTACGACACCCCGCCGCCGCCCCTGGCCGACGATTCCGAGTTCTCCCAGGCGGGGGACCCGCGCTACGCGGACCTCGGCGACGCCATCCCGCGCACCGAATGCCTCAAGGATGTCCTGATCCGGCTCATGCCGTACTGGGAATCGGACATCAAGGAAGACCTCAAGGCCGGAAAGACCGTCCTGGTCACAGCCCACGGCAACTCGCTCCGCGCCCTCGTCAAGCACCTTGACGGGATCAGCGACGACGACATCGCCAGCCTGAACATCCCCACCGGCATCCCGCTGGTCTACGAACTGGACGAGGACTTCAAGCCGCTGAAACCGGGCGGCACCTACCTCGACCCCGAGGCCGCCGCCGAGGCCATCAAGGCAGTTGCCAACCAGGGCAAGAAGTAGGCGGTTCCCGCTCCGCTAGTACTAAAAGTACAAAGCACAAAGCCAAGTACAAACGACGGCGTCCGGTCACCCCCCAAGGTGACCGGACGCCGTCGTTGTGTCAGCGCAGTTTGCCCCTGCGCAGTTGTGTCAGAGCGAAGCCGGCGTCAGCTGTGCTCGATGCTGTTCGGCTGCCATGCGCCGGTGACCAGGTACGTGACCTTCTGGGCAACCGAAACGCCGTGGTCGGCGAAGCGCTCAAAGTAGCGGCTGGCCAAGGCAACGTCGACCGTGGTGGCCGGCGACTCCTGCCAGTCGCTGCGCGCGATCGCCTTGAAAACGCTCAGGTGAAGGTCGTTGACGGTGCTGTTGGCCTTCATGATGTCCCGGGCCACGCCAAGGTCGCGGGTTGCGAGCAGCTCCGTTAGCTTCTCGGCGATCAGCAAGTCCTGTTCCGCGAAGCTCTTGAAGGTCTCGCGCAGCTGATCCGGGACCACTGACGCCGGATAGCGCAGACGCGCCAGCTGGGCCAAGTGGCGGGCGAGGTCGCCCATGCGCTCCAGCGACGCGCTCATCCGGAGCGAACCAACCAGCATGCGCAGATCGCTCGCCACCGGGCCCTGAAGGGCAAGGATGTCGATGGCGCGCTCGTCGAGGCTGTTCTGCAGGAAGTCGATGCGGGCATCGGCGGCAATCACGTCCTCGGCGAGGTCGATATCGGCGCCCTCGAACGCTGTCGTGGCCTTCTCGATGGCCTCTGTGACCAGCGTTGAGATCTCGACGAGCTGTTCCCTTACCTGGGCGAGCTCCTCCTGAAAAACCTTACGCACGTGTGCGTCCTTTCCTCGGAAATATTGCCTGCAATCAAAGTGGCGGGCCTATTTCGGTTCGCCTACCGGCGCTCCAACGCTCAACTCTTTCAGTGTCCGGTGAACTGTTACGCCCCAATAGGTGAACGTTAGCTGAACCGGCGCCCGAATCGCAGGAGATTTCGGTTTCGGCCGCATGGCAGAGCATAAGCTGGAGCCGTGGATCCAATGCTCATCGGCGTGATCGCCGGCCTGATCGGCCTCTCGTTTGGCATGTTCGGCGTACTCGCGTTCCGGGTGAGTGAGCAGCAGCGGCACATTGTCGACGTCGACGTCGAGGACCCCTCGCTGCCCGAGGGCGCCGCGGAGGTGCTTGCCGTCCTCGGCCGCGCTTTCGTGGTGGTGGATGCGATCGACGGCGTGGTCCGCGCCAGCCCTGCCGCCTACGCCTATGGCCTGGTCCGCGGGCACACCGTGGTGCACCAGCAGCTGCTGGAACTGACGGCCAAGGTGCGGCGGGACGGTGTCGTCCTCGAAAAGCAACTGGAGCTGCCGCGCGGCCCGCTCGGCCAGGGAACGATCATTGTCCAGGTCCGGGCCGCCGTCATCACAGAGGAATATATCCTGCTGCTGGCCGATGACCGGACGGAATTCACCCGCACCGAGGAAGTCCGCAACGACTTTGTCGCGAACGTCTCCCACGAACTGAAGACACCCGTCGGGGCGATCTCCCTGCTGGCTGAGGCACTCGAATCGTCCGCTGACGACCCGGAGGCGGTCAAGCGGTTCGCCAAGCGCATGCACAAGGAATCGACCCGGCTTGCGGCCCTGGTCCAGGACATCATCGAACTCTCCCGGCTCCAGGGCGCCAACGTCGCGCAGCAGAGCCGCCCGGTGGACATCAACACTGTGGTCAGCGAGGCCGTGGACCGCTCCCAGCTCCCGGCCGAGAGCAAGAACATCCAGCTGGTGGTCGGAGGGCACGCTGCCGCCATGGTCTACGGCGACCAGGACCTCCTCGTGACCGCGCTGCGCAACCTGATCGACAACGCCATCCGGTACTCGCCGGAGAACACCAAGGTTGGGGTGGGCATCCGGGTCAAGGACGGCCTCGTGGCGGTTTCGGTGACGGACCAGGGCGATGGGCTCAGCGCCGAGGACCAGGAGCGGGTCTTCGAGCGCTTCTACCGCGTGGATGCCGCCCGCTCCCGTCAGACCGGAGGCACGGGACTTGGCCTGAGCATCGTCAAACACGTCATTTCCAACCACGGCGGCGAGGTGACCCTATGGTCCCAGCCCGGCCAGGGTTCCACGTTCACCATCCGACTTCCCGAGATGGAAGGGCAGGACGACGGCGACGCCTCTGACGCGGGCAAACCCGTTGCCCACACTTCCAGTCGGGACCCCAGACCGCAACGACGTGACGCCGCCGGCGTCCATGAGCAAGGAGCTACCGCTTGAGCCGGATTCTGATTGTCGAGGACGAGGAGTCCTTCAGCGACCCCCTGTCCTATCTGTTGGGTAAAGAAGGGTTTGAGGTCGAGGTGGTGGACAACGGACTGGACGCCATCACCGAATTCGACCGCAACGGCGCCGACCTCGTACTCCTGGACCTCCAGCTGCCGGGCCAGTCAGGCACAGAGGTCTGCCGCCAACTCCGGCAGCGCTCCGGGGTGCCCGTGATCATGCTGACCGCCAAGGACTCGGAAATCGACAAAGTGGTGGGGCTGGAACTGGGCGCCGACGACTACGTCACCAAGCCCTATTCCTCACGGGAGCTCGTCGCCCGGGTCCGTGCCGTCCTGCGGCGCCAGAGCGAGCCGGAGGAACTCGTCTCCAGTACGGTGCAGGCCGGTCCTGTCCGGATGGACATTGAACGCCACGTGGTGAGCGTCGGGGGCGAGCAGATCGCCTTGCCGCTCAAAGAGTTCGAGCTGCTGGAAATGCTGTTGCGGAACTCCGGCAGGGTCCTGACGCGCGGTCAGCTGATCGACAGGGTCTGGGGCTCCGACTACGTGGGGGATACCAAGACCCTCGACGTCCACGTCAAGCGGCTGCGCAGCAAGATCGAGCCGGATGCCTCCGCTCCGCGGTACCTGATTACCGTCCGCGGACTGGGTTACAAGTTTGAGCCCTAAAGCCGGATGAAGCTGCCCGGCGGCCTGGCCGGGCAGCTGGGAGTCCAAGGCCGCTGGAGTCCAGGCGGCATGCAAAAAGGAGGGGCACCTGCAGGTGCCCCTCCTTTTTGCTATAGGTCCAGCCGCTGGGCTAGTGGCCGGCGGTGCTGCTCGGTGTCGGCGTCTCGGTCGAGGTTGCCGTCCCGGACGACGTCGCCGCGCCCGTGGCGGTGGGCTCCGGCGTCGGCAGGTACGACTTGTAGTCGACGATGGTGCCGTCCATGACCGGAACCTTGAACATGGCGTTCTGGCTGGTGCCGTCCTCGGAGATGGTGACCTCGGCAATGGATCCCGGCTTGGCGCCGACGGTGCTCAGGATCGCCGGGGCGGCGGAGTCGTTGAGCATGGTGTAGGACTTCTGCTTGACCGGAACCTCGGCCTGCGACCCCGATGCGCCCTTGATGGTCAGCACAACGTCCTTGGAGGAGGTGTTGTACACGGCGCCGATCACGCGGCCCGGCTTGTTCTCACCGTCGGAGATTATGACGAAGTTGCGCAGCTGCAGCGCTCCGAGATCAGTGCGGGTTCCGTCGGATGCCGAGTACTGCTCCGAGGTCTGCTGGGGGTTGATGTAGCCACAGCCGGTCACGGACAGCAGGCCAATGCCCAGTGCAGCCGTAGCCATTGCCAGCTTGCCGCGCTGGCCCCGGTTCATCGCAGTGAAACGCACGTCACGCACTCCTTGAGAGTCTTGGAACATTATTCAGCCATAGCCTATCCGCAATCGGCCTCAAACAAGGACTCGGCGCCTACACATAGGCGCACGGACGCGTGTCTCTGAAGCGGGCGGAGCCCGCTTGGCGGGGGCCGGAAACCTCTTGGCAGTTAAGGCCAAAGGCACTATTATCTGCATTCGTCAAGGGGTTTGAGGGGGTGGATTGAGGCCATTTTCCCCGGATTCATGCGGTTCCCGGCCCCTTTGGATGCCAGTTGTATGCCTTAATCGTGATAAACTGGTCTGCGGGAAAGGGGAATGTCCACATGGTTTTTGAGGTCGGCGAGACAGTAGTTTACCCTCACCACGGTGCAGCCAAAATTGAAGAAATCAAGATGCGCACTGTCAAGGGCGAAGAGAAGATGTATCTCAAGCTCAAGGTGGCTCAGGGTGATCTGACCATTGAAGTTCCAGCAGAAAACGTTGACCTGGTTGGGGTTCGGGACGTAGTGGGCAAAGAAGGCTTGGAGCACGTGTTCGATGTGCTGCGGGCCGAGTTCACTGAAGAGCCCACCAACTGGTCGCGTCGTTACAAGGCAAACCTGGAAAAGCTTGCTTCCGGTGACGTCATCAAGGTAGCTGAGGTCGTCCGCGACCTCTGGCGCCGTGATCACGACCGGGGTCTCTCCGCAGGAGAGAAGCGCATGCTGGCCAAGGCCCGCCAGATCCTGATTTCGGAGCTGGCACTGGCTGAAAAGACTGATGAAGAGAAGGCTGCAAGCGTTCTCGACGAGGTCCTGGCTTCCTAATACAGGGCCGGCCCCAGCAGGGCCGGCGCAGATAAGAATCGAACCCCGGTGGCGTCAGGCCGCCGGGGCTTCTTTTTGCCCTTTTTCAGCCGCTTTTCAGCCGCCGCCCCTCGGTTGCGCTATCACTTATGGTCCCTCTGAGCGCCCAGAGCAGCCACAACCGATAGCGCAACGGGATACTCCAAGGCGCGGGGACGTAGTCTTGTGCGCATGGATACTGCACCGACGAATACGTCACCAGCCGGTCCCGCCACTGCGGTCATTGTTGTGGCCGCCGGCTCCGGCCAGCGCCTGGGCTACGGCATGCCGAAAGCAAAAGTGCCTCTCGGCGGGGACAGCATCCTCACCCACGCCCTGCGCGGCGTGGCAGCCGCCGGGATCGCGCAGCAGATCTGCATTGCGATCCCCCCGGGGGACACCGAGTTGCGGGCGCTGTGCGAGGCCTTCAAGCAAGAGCTTGCGGCCGGGGACCGCCTCACCGTGCCGGGCCACGGAGCCCCGGTCCCGGTCGTCACGGTGGTCGACGGCGGTGCGAACCGCGCCGAATCAGTCCGCGCCGCGATGGCAGCACTCCTGCCTGATACCGAATCAGTTCTGGTCCACGATGCCGCCCGGGCATTGGCGCCGGAGGCCGTCTTTCACCGGGTGGCAGCGGCGCTTGGCGCCGGCGCCTCGGCCGTCATTCCGGTGATTCCGGTCGTCGACACGGTCAAGACCGTCGAACCGACCACCGGCGACGGCGCCGCGGTGGCGCCCGAGCTGGTCACCGGGACGGCGCCCCGGGAGTCGCTCCGCGCCGTGCAGACGCCGCAGGGATTTGCCTTCACCACCCTCAAACGCGCCCACGAGGCTGCCGCCGGGTTCGACGCCGGCCAGGCCGCCCTCGTCACGGACGATGCGATGCTCGTGGAGCTGATCGGCGTCCCCGTCCACGCCGTGCGCGGCGCCAGCCAGTCCCTGAAGATCACCACGCCCCTGGACCTGATCCTGGCCGAAGGCCTCCTCGAAGGGCCCTTGGGTGTGCGCTGGGTGGAGGGATGAGCATGTCCACCAACGCGCCGCTGATCCCCAGGACCGGGATCGGGATCGATGTCCATGCCTACGCAGCCGAAGCCGAGCCGCAGCCGCTGTGGCTCGGCGGCCTCTTCTGGGAGGGGGAGCGGGGACTCTCCGGCCACTCCGACGGCGACCCCGTGGCGCACGCCGCGGCGGACGCGCTTTTCTCGGCCTGCGGTATCGGGGATCTGGGCACGCATTTCGGTACGGACCGGCCCGAATATGCCGGGGCGTCGGGTGTGACCCTGCTGGCCGAGGCCGCCAGGATTGTTCGCGCCCACGGATTCGAAATCGGCAATATCGCCGTTCAGTTCGTGGCCAACCGGCCTAAATTCGGCCCGCGGCGGGAGGAATCCCAGCGGGTCCTCAGCGACGCTGCCGCAGCGCCGGTCAGCGTCACAGCCACCACGAGCGACGGACTCGGATTCACTGGCCGGGGCGAGGGGATCTCGGCCGTGGCAACAGCGCTCGTCTATAGGGCCGGCTGATCGGCCCTGCTGAAGGGCCCTGCTCACTGGGCCCTCCGTCCCCTAGGCTTAAGGGGCAACCCCTTCCGGCAACATCAGGAGACTCCCGTGAAAAAGCTGATGCCCGCCGCCGTCGTACTCGTGGCAGCGACCATGCTGAGCGGCTGTGCCGGCTCGACGACCGCGCCCCAGACGCCCAGCGCCACGCCGAAGTTGAGCGTCGAGGAAAGCTGCAAGTTCCTCAACACCGATACCTTCGTGCCCTCCGGGACCGCGAAGGAGCAGGCCGGGCAGATTGGCCAGCACTACCAGGAAGTTGCGGACAAGGTGGCGCCGGAAGTGGGCGCCCCTATCCAGCAGATGGCCGAGATCATGAAGCAGGTTGCGGCGAGCCCAACGGGAACCAAGACCAACGAACAGACCGCCCAGCTCACGGAGCAGATCAACAAGATCGGGCAATACTGCAAGTAGGTTGCCGGATCCGTGGTCCCGGACTCCCGGCCGCCAGCAAAGCCGCGGTAAAGCCGCGGACCGCCATCGGCTAATCTGGAGCGGTGACCCTGCGCTTTTACGACACTGCATCCGCCGAAGTCCGCGACTTCGTCCCCCTGGTACCTGGCAACGTGAGCCTGTACTACTGCGGAGCCACCGTGCAGGGCATGCCACATGTCGGCCACATCCGCTCGGCCATCGCATTCGACCAGCTGACCCGCTGGCTGCAGTACCGCGGCTTCCGCGTGACGGCGGTCCGCAACGTCACCGACATCGACGACAAGATCCTCGCCAAGTCCGCCGCGTCTTTCGGCCCCGACTTTGAAGACGAACCCGGGGCGCTGCGCAACGAGGAATGGTGGGCCCTGGCCTACCGCTACGAGCAGGAATTCCTCAAGGCCTACGACACCCTGGGCGTCTCCCGCCCCACCTATGAGCCCCGCGCCACCGGCCACATCCCGGAAATGCATGCCCTCATCCAGCAGCTGATCGACCGGGGCCACGCCTACCCGGCCCCCGACGACTCCGGCGACGTCTACTTCGACGTACGTTCCTGGTCCAAGTACGGCACGCTGACGAACCAAAGACTCGACGACATGCAGGGTGCCCAGGACGTCGAACCTCAATTCAGCAACAGGAAGAAGGACCCCCGCGACTTCGCGCTGTGGAAGGGCTACAAGGACGGGGAGCCGACGACGGCGAGCTGGGCCTCCCCGTGGGGCCCCGGCCGCCCGGGCTGGCACCTCGAATGCTCCGCGATGGTCACCAAGTACCTCGGCACCGAGTTCGACATCCACGGCGGCGGCCTGGACCTGCGCTTCCCGCACCACGAAAACGAAATGGCGCAGTCCCAGGCGGCAGGCCACGGCTTCGCCAACTTTTGGATGCACAACGGCATGGTCACCTACGCCGGCGAGAAGATGTCCAAGTCCATCGGCAATACCGTCAGCCCGGCGGAAATGCTCGAACTCGCCCCGCCGCGCGTTGTCCGGTACTACCTCGGGCAGGCGCAGTACCGCTCGGTCCTGGACTACCAGCCGACGTCCCTGCAGGAAGCCGCCGCCGCCGTCGAACGGATCGACGGCTTCCTCACCCGCGCCAGCAGGATCCTCCCCGACGCTGGATCGGATTCGTCCGGCGCTTCGGTCCCGGAGGCTTTTGCTTTGGCCATGGACGATGACCTGAACGTCCCGCAGGCCCTGGCAGCGCTCCACGAAACCGTCCGCGCCGGCAACACGGCCCTCACTGACGGGGACCTCGGCGCCGCGGGACAGGCATTCGCGAGCGTCACCGCCATGGCGGACGTTCTCGGCCTCAACGCCACCGCGACACCGGCGGCCGACGAACCGGCCAACACCGCCCTTGGCGTCCTGGTCGAGGCGCAGCTCGAGGCGCGGGCCCACGCCCGGGCCGCCAAAAACTGGGCGGCGTCCGACGCCATCCGGGACACCTTGGCCGCAGCCGGCGTCGTCGTCGAGGACGGCCAGGACGGGGCGAGCTGGAGCCTCAAGCGCGGCTGAACCACGTTGCCGGCGGCCGGTGTTGCGGACCGCCGTCGTCCCTTCCGGTCGAGGATTTAACTCGAGTCAGTAGACTGGAGGTCAGACTTATCAACGAATCGCGTATTTAAAGGGTGAAACTCATGGCCAACAACGGTCGCCGCTCGGTCAAATTGAAGAAGGGCCCCTCCGTCGGAACTGGCGGTCACGGCCGCAAGGCACTTGAGGGCAAGGGCCCCACGCCCAAGGCGGAGGACCGCCCGTACCACAAGGCGTTCAAGAACAAGCAGCTCTCGGAACGCTCCGAGGCCAAGCGCGCCAGCGGGAGCCGCACCACCAGCGCCGCCGCCCGCACCGGCCGCTCCGGTCCCAAGGGCCGCGCCACCGAAGAAGTTGTCACCGGACGCAACTCGGTGGTCGAAGCCCTGCGCGCCGGCATCCCGGCCAAGGCCCTGCACGTCGCCGTCCGCATCGAAATGGACGACCGCGTCAAGGAATCCCTGAAGCTCGCCGCCGAACGTGGTATTCCGCTGATGGAAACCGGCAAGCCCGAGCTGGACCGCATGACCGACGACGCCATCCACCAGGGCCTCGTGCTGCAGATCCCGCCGTACGAATACCAGGACGCCTACGAGCTCGCGGAGGAAACCCTCGAGGCCTGGAAGAAGGGCCACGTCGCCAACGCCCCGCTCTTCGTTGCACTCGACGGCATCACCGATCCCCGCAACTTGGGCGCGATCATCCGCTCCGTTTCGGCCTTTAGCGGCCACGGCGTCGTCGTCCCGGAGCGCCGCTCCGTGGGTGTCACGGCCTCGGCTTGGAAGACCAGCGCCGGCGCAGCCGTCCGCGTCCCCGTCGCACGCGCGGCCAACCTGAACAACACGCTCAAGGCCTTCAAGAACATGGGCATCTACGTCCTGGGCCTCGACGGCGACGGCGATGTCTCGCTGCCCGAGCTCGCCCTGGCCACCGAACCGGTGTGCATCGTCGTAGGTTCCGAGGGCAAGGGCCTGAGCCGCCTGGTCCGCGAAAACTGCGACCAGATCGTCTCGATCCCGATCGACTCCGCCATGGAATCCCTTAACGCCTCCATGGCCGTCGGCATCTCCCTCTACGAAATCTCCCGCCAGCGCGCCGCTAAGTAGTCCCGGTTCCGTCTCCGACGCTCCCTCACCTTTGGCGGTAATCGGCAAACGCTCTCTCACACGTTGTGGGGGAGCGTTTCCGTTTGCGCCAGAGCGGTGGGCAGCCGCCAGTGCATCGCCGACAACCCGGCGGACGTCATTCGGATGCTGACGGGATGGCTGCTCCCTCGAGGGCTGTACCGCTGTCCGCGCCCGGTACCGCTTCAGCCGTTCCCACGATCCGAACAGGAGAGCACAATTAAATCCATGAAGACATCGAGGACGTATGTGCTGGTGCACGGTTCATTCGTCGGCGGATGGTGCTGGTCGCGAGTCGTCCCTCCGCTGGAAGCTGCCGGGCATGAGGTTTACGCGCCGACGCTCACCGGTGTCGGAGAACGCGCGGGCGAAGCAACCCCGGAGGTGGGGTTGCTGGCGCACATCGATCAGATCACCGGGCTTGTCGAGGTGAACGACCTTCGGGATGTCGTCCTGGTGGGGCACAGCTACGGCGGAATGGTGGTGGCCGGTGTCGCAGGGCGTATTCCGGAGCGGATCGCGGGGATTGTGTACGTGGATGCATTCGTCCCAAAGCCGGGCCAGTCCGCCTTCGACGTTTTGCCGTGGCTCCGGGATGCCTTTGCCGCCCAGGCTCTGCCCGAGCGTCCATGGCTGTTTGCGCCATTCCCGCTCGAGGCACTCGGAGTCGAGGACCAGCAGATACGCGAGTGGGCCACGCCGCTGCTCACACCCATGCTCTGGAAGGCCGTCGAGGAAAGGCTGCCCGTCGACGCAGGAGATCTGAGCAAGGTTCCGACCGTCTTCGTGCTCTGCGCCCGGGGGCAATTCTTCGATGACACCGCCATCGACTTACGGTCCCGGGGGATCCCCGTTCTGACCATGGACGAGGGGCACATGGTGCACCTCACGAGCCCAGGGCGCCTTGCCGCAGTGCTCATTGAGGCAGAGGATGAGCTCGGCAGGCTGACGGGGTGAGGTGGTCCAGTCGCCCTAGAATTTATGCCGGTTGGCCAAGACCGGGAGTTTGGTGCGGGCTTCCTTGACGGCCGTGGTGTCGAGGTCGGCGAATAGCAGACCGGGAGCGCCGTCGAGCTCTTCCAGGATCTCGCCCAGGGGGGAGACCACCACGGAGTGCCCGACGCCGGTGGGGGCGGAACCTTTGACCGGGATGCCCTGGCTCGCGGGATCGCCCTGGCCGCAGGCGAGGACCAGGGTGGTTGAGTCCAGGGCGCGGGCCCGTGCCAGGAGCTTCCACTGGTCGGCCTTGCCGGGGCCCGATCCCCAGGAGGCGCACACAATGTTTACGTCGGCACCGCGATCCGCGTTTTCCGTGAACAGGTTCGGGAAGCGGACGTCGTAGCAAGTGGCGAGGCCGAAGGTCACGCCGTCGAGCTCGAAGGTGACGGGGGCGGTGCCGGCGTCAACCGTGTCCGACTCGGCGAAACCAAAGGCATCGAACAGGTGGATTTTGTCGTAGCTGGCCTCGAGGCCGGGGCCGGTGACCAGCAGGGTGTTGCGCACCTTGGCGCCATTGCCGGCAGTGCCAGGGGTGAACATCCCCGCGACGATCACGATGCCGAGTTCCGCGGCGAGGGAGCGCACGCGTGCAGCCCACGGACCGTCCAGCGGCTCGGCGATGTCCAGGAGCGAATTGCCGAAGGCCCGCATGGTCGCTTCCGGGAAGACCACCAGCTCCGCGCCGCCGGCCTTGGCCTGGCGCGCGTAGGTGTCCACGAGGGCCAGGTTCGCGGCCAGATCGCGGCCGGTGATGATTTGGGCTAATGCAACGCGCACATTTACCTCCAACTCGGCGCTTCATTACAGTATGCAGTGCGGGGGTCCGTACACTGCAAAACGTCATGAAAACGAAAACGGGGGCCATTTGCCCGGCCCGGCTAAGCTTTAAGCAATGGTTATGTCTTACATAGATACCGCTTCCACCGTAGACGCTTCGCGGGCGTTTCCGCTGGGGATCAGCGTTCCGCACACCGGTTCACCGGCAGTGGACGATCCCCGGGGTGCGTTCGCCAACGTGGCCGTCTACGCGCCCGGCGTGACCACCCTGGAGATCGCGTTTCAGCCGCCCGGAGGCACTTGGCAGGTAAAGACTCTGCCTAACTACACCGACGGCGTCCACCACGGCATTGTGGAGGGCATTCCCGCCGGTTCGCGCTATGGCTTCCGGACCTCCCCGGAACACGAGGCCCTCCCGCTGTCCATGCCCTCCACGGATTTCGATGCCGGCGGCGAGCAGCCGTTGCTGATGGACCCCTATGGTCGGGCCGTCGACGAGCGCGAGGATCTGATTACCAGCGTCCGGGTCGGCAACGACTTTGACTGGGGGCTGGACCGCAGCCCCCGCGTCCCGTGGCGCAACACGATCGTCTACGAGGCCCACGTCCGCGGCCAGACGAAACTGCACCCGGATATTCCGGAGGAACTGCAGGGGACGTACGCCGGAATGGCCCACCCGGCCATGATCGAGCATTTGATCTCGCTGGGTGTCACGGCGATCCAGCTCCTGCCCGTCCATTTCCACGTGGACGAGCCGCACCTGCAGCAGCTTGGGCTGACGAACTACTGGGGCTACAACACGGCCGCCTTCTTCGCCCCGCACCCCGGCTACGCCACCGAGGCCGCCCGGGCCGCCGGCGCCCACGCGGTCCAGGACGAGTTCAAGGGCATGGTCAAGCTGCTGCATGCCGCCGGGCTCGAGGTGATCCTCGACGTCGTGTACAACCACACCGCCGAGGGAGGCACGGACGGCCCTACCCTGAGCTTCCGCGGCTTGGGCGAGATGCAGTACTACCGCAACGACGGCCAAGGCAAGTACGTGGACACCACGGGCTGCGGCAACAGCCTGAACTTCGGCGAACCCCGCGTGGTGCAGCTGGTGCTGGATTCCCTGCGCTACTGGGTGAGCGAGTTCCACATCGACGGCTTCCGCTTCGACCTTGCCGTCACCCTGTGCCGCAACAGCGCCAACGAATTCGATCCCCGGCACCCCTTCCTCGTCGCGGTGGGCGCCGATCCTGTCCTGTCCGGCGTCAAGTTGATTTCCGAACCCTGGGACGTGGGCTATGGCGGCTGGCAGACCGGCCGCTTTCCGCCCGGATGGGTGGACTGGAACGATCATTTCCGCGACGCCGTCCGCAGCTTCTGGCTCGCCGACCGCGCCGCGATCGACGGCGGCGGCAGCGGCGGCCCGGTGGCCCGCCTCGCGGACGCCCTCTCTGGTTCCGCCCGGCTGTTCGAGTCCTCGGGCCGGTCCCGGCTTGCCTCGCTCAACTTCATCACGGCCCACGATGGCTTCAGCCTGGCCGATCTGACGGCCTACGACCGCAAGCACAACGAGGCCAACGGCGAGCAGAACCGGGACGGCCACGGCGACAACCGCAGCTACAACCACGGCTTCGAGGGTCCCACCGAAGACGGCGACATCCTCGCCCGGCGCGCCCAAAGCCGGCGGAACCTGATGGCCTGCCTGATGATTTCCCAGGGCGTACCGATGATCACCGCCGGGGACGAGATCTGCCGGACCCAGCAGGGCAACAACAACGCCTACTGCCAGGACAATGCGCTCACCTGGATCGACTGGACCAGCACCACGGAATCGCATGCGATGCTGCGCACCACCAAGCGCGTCATCCGGCTGCGCAAGGAGTTCCTGGCCAGCCAGCCGCATGATTACCCGGCGCGCGACAAACAGTCCTACTTCCATTGGTTCGATGTAGACGGCAAGCCCATGTCGGCCGACACGTGGCATGACCCCGGTCACCGGGTGATCCAGCTCCTGCTCGGCTCCGACGACGGGCACGTGGACGGCCTCGTGGTGGTCAACGGCGGCGCCGACGACGTCAAGGTCACTTTGCCGCAGCTGAGCAACGAGGACGGCACCGGGCACCGGCTCTTCGAGCTTCGCGTGACCACCTCTGACCTTCATGACCGGCGTCAGGGCGCCCGCGTTGCCTCCGGTGAACGGGATCTCGTCCAGGCCAACACGATCAATATCTATCGCACCTAATTATTTCGAGATTAAGGACCCCATGAAGATTTACTCGGCAGAGACCTGGACCATCGAAGAACTCACGGCGCAAATCAACGACGCCGGCCGCCGCGCCCTGGTGGTCGCGGCCGCCGATACCAAGCAGGCGGTCCTGGACACGTTCGGCGAGCTCCTGGACGTCCCCGAGGACTATGGCACGGACCTGGATGCCCTGCACGATTCGCTGCACGACGTCGCCGATGCCGTGACGGACGACGGCGAGGCCCCCGTCACCTTCATCTGGCAGGTGCCGGCCGCTCTCCGCGCGGACCGCTCTTTCGCCGTCATCTGCGAAACGCTGCAGGACGCCGAGGGCTACGCCGGCAAGAGCCTGGACGTCATCGCTGTCTGCCTCTAGGAGACGCCAGGCGTTGACGATCCGGCTAAGACGCTAGGCGTTGACGATCAGGCCAAGTTCCGCCTTGGACGCCAACGCCTCATTCTTGGGGAGCACGCGCACGGTGTAGCCGAAGGACCCCGAACGGTCGATCACCAGCGTGCCGCTGAAGAGATGCCGGCCCTTGCCGAGGTCTTCGGCGGCCTTCAGCTCCGCGACCGTGATGTCCGTCAGCTCGTCTGTATCCTCGGCCCGGCCGTAGGCCACTTCAACAAAGACGTCGTCCGGGGAGAGCTCACGCAGGGCAACGTATGCATTGACCTGCAGCAGATCGCCGATCTGCGGGTCCTCGGAGACCCCCACAGAGTCGACGTGTTCCACCTGGATCTGCGGCCACGCGGCCCGGATCCGAGAGGTCCACGCCGCCAGAGCCTTGGCCTGGGCGTAGTTGCCCGCCACGGCGTGGCGTCCTGCGATCGCGGCGGGCCGGTACAGCACGTTGACGTAGTCCTTGAGCATCCGCTCCGCGGAGACCGCCGGGCCAAGGTGGGACATGGTGTGCTTGATCATGGAGACCCAGTGCGTGGGAACCGCCTGCGGGCCGGGCTTGGACGGTCCGGCGGCTCCGGCCGCGTCGGACACGGTCAGCCCGTAGAACCGCGGCGCCACCTGCGTCTCGAGCAGCTCGTACAGTGCTGATGCTTCGATGTCGTCACGTTCGTCCGGGGAGGCGTCGTTGTTGGCGGTCGGGATCGCCCAGCCGTTCTCGCCGTCGTACATCTCGTCCCACCAGCCGTCCATGACCGAGAGGTTCAGCGAACCGTTCAGGGCAGCCTTCATGCCCGAGGTACCGCAGGCCTCCAGAGGGCGCAGCGGGTTGTTCAGCCACACGTCGCAGCCGGGGAACAGGGTCCGGGCCATGGCGATGTCGTAGTTGGGCAGGAACGCGATCCGGTGCCGCACGGCGGGGTCGTCGGTGAACCGCACCAGGTCCTGGATCATCTTCTTGCCGGCGTCGTCGGCCGGGTGCGATTTCCCGGCGATGACCAGCTGGATGGGGTGCGTCTTGTGCAGCAGCAGCGCCTTGAGCCGTTCGGGGTCGCGCAGCATCAGGGTCAGCCGCTTGTAGGTCGGCACGCGGCGGGCAAAGCCAATGGTCAGGATGTCCGGGTCCAGGACGGAGTCCGTCCACGCCAGCTCGGCGTCGGCCGCGCCGCGCTTCTTCCAGGCGGCCCGGAGTCGGCGCCGGACGTCATCGACCAGGGACACCCGCATCTCGCGCCGCAGTGCCCAGAGGTCCTCGTCGGTGACGTTGTAGGCCAGGTCCCAACGGCCCTGCGCCTCCGCCTCGGCGCCGAAGTGGTCCCGCGCCAAGGCGGAGATGCGCGGGTCCACCCAGGTGGGGACGTGCACGCCGTTGGTGACGGAGGTGATGGGGATTTCGGAGTGGTCGAAGCCCGGCCAGAGGGCAGAGAACATTCCGCGGGAGACTACCCCGTGCAGTTTGGCCACGCCGTTGGCCCGCTGGGCCAGCCGCAGTCCCATGACGGCCATGTTGAACACGAACGGGTTGCCGTCGGCGAAGTCCTCCCGGCCCAGGTCCAGGATCTTTGCCACCGGCACGTCCGGGGCGAGGCCGGCTTCGAAGAAGTGCTGAATCTGGGCGATCTCGAAGCGGTCAATCCCCGCGGGGACCGGCGTGTGGGTGGTGAAGACAGTGGACGCCCGCCCGGCGGCCAGGGCTTCCTCCCAGCTCAGCGGCTGCGCGCCGGACATCAATTCCTGGATCCGCTCGACGCCCAGGAAGCCGGCGTGGCCCTCGTTGGTGTGGAAGACCTCCGGTGCGGGGACGCCCGTGAGCCGCTGGAACTCGCGCAGCGCCTTGACCCCGCCCATGCCCAGCAGGAGTTCCTGCTGGAGCCGGTGGTCACCGCCGCCGCCGTACAGGCGGTCGGTGATGCCGCGGGCGGCCTCGTCGTTGCCCGGAACGTTGGAGTCCAGAAGCAGCAACGGAACGCGTCCGACGTCGGCCCGCCACACGTGCGCCAGCAGGCGCCGGCCGTTGGGGAGGGGCAGGGAGATCTGGATCGGTTTGCCGTTGCCGTCCGGGGCGGCCTCGCGCAGGAGCGTCAGGGGCAGGCCGTCCGGGTCCAGGACCGGGTACGTTTCCTGCTGCCAGGCGTCCCGGGAGAGCGACTGCTTAAAGTAGCCGGCCTGGTACAGGAGTCCGACGCCGATCAGCGGCACGCCAAGGTCCGAGGCCGCTTTCAGGTGGTCTCCGGCCAGGATGCCGAGGCCGCCAGAGTACTGGGGCAGGACCTCGGTGATGCCGAATTCGGGCGAGAAGTAAGCGATGCACGCCGGTGCGCCGTCGCCCAGGCCCTGGTACCAGCGCGGCTGTTCCAGGTACCGGTCGAGGTCGTCGGCTGCGGCATGGACACGCTGCACCACGTCCTGGTCCGCCGCGAGGCGCTGCAACTCTTCCCGGCTTACCAGGCCCAGGAAAGTCACGGGGTCGTGGGCGCTCTCCGCCCAGATCCCGGGGTTGAGCCCCTCAAAAAGCTCCCGGGTGGGCCGATGCCAGGACCACCGGAGGTTGGTGGCGAGCCGGGCCAGCGGCCGGATCGACTCCGGGAGAACGGTTCGGACAGTAAATCTGCGGATTGCCTTCACCAGCGAAACACTAACCGACAAGTGGTTGCCCCGGAACTGCTTTAAGATTCTTTCCTGTAAATGACGGTTATCGGTCCGACCAGAACCGGAAACGTCCAGAAAACGTTCGAGGCCTTAGCATTCTGGCCGTTTTGTAGATAACGTCGAGCCTGTGACGAATAACTCGCGAACCAGCGCCGTGTCCAAGCAAAAGCCCAAGGCCCTGATCACGGATGGCCTGCGATTTGGCCGCTTTCCGATCACCGCTGTGCAGCCTTCGGTAGACGGCGGAAAGTTCCCCGCCAAAGCCGTCGAGGGCCAAACCATTGTCGTGGGCGCCACCGCGTTCCGGGAGGGACACGATCAGCTCGGCGTCAGCGCCGTCCTGCTCGACCCCCGCGGCAAAGAGCGGCAGCGGGTCCGCCTCGCGCCGCCGCGCGGACCGCGCGGGATGGGCACAGACCGCTGGGAAGGCCTCCTGACCCCGCCCGCCACAGGCAACTGGTCCTTCGTCATCGAGGCCTGGCACGACCGCTTCGGCACCTGGCACCACAACGCCGAGGTCAAGGTGGAGGCCGGCATTGACGTCGAGCTCATGCTGGCCGAAGGCGCCGCACTGCTGGCGGAGGCTTCCGAGGACGCCTCGCGCCCCTCCGCTGACCGCAGAACGCTGCGGATGGCCGTCGTCGTCCTCTCCGATACTTCCCGGACACCCGAGGAGCGCCTCGCCGCCGGCTTCGGCGCCGACGTCGCTGCCGTCGTCGAACGCCAGCCCATCCGGGAATTTGTGACGGTTTCCGAGCCCTATCCGCTGCTGGTGGAGCGAACGCTTGCCGGGTCCGGCGCCTGGTATGAATTTTTTCCGCGCTCCGAGGGTGCTGTGCGCAACCACGACACGGGGGAATGGACCTCTGGCAACTTCCGCACCGCCGCGCGGCGCCTCGACGCCGTCGCCGCCATGGGTTTTGACATCATCTATATGCCGCCGATCCACCCGATCGGTGTCCAGTACCGCAAGGGGCCGAACAACACCCTGATCGCCGGGCCGCACGATCCGGGTTCGCCGTGGGCCATCGGGTCCCAGGAGGGCGGCCACGACGCCATCCACCCGGACCTGGGCACGTTCGAGGACTTCGACGCGTTCGTGGCGCGGGCCGGTGAGCTGGGACTGGAAGTGGCTCTGGACCTCGCGCTGCAGGCTGCGCCGGACCACCCGTGGGTGCAAAGCCATCCGGAATGGTTCACCACTCGCGTCGATGGCACTATTGCGTACGCGGAGAATCCGCCGAAGAAATACCAGGACATTTTCCCGCTGAATTTCGACAACGACCCCGCGGGGCTGTCCAACGAAATTCTCCGGATCGTGATGCTCTGGGTCAGCCACGGCGTCAAGGTCTTCCGGGTGGATAATCCGCACACCAAACCCGTGTGGTTCTGGGAATGGCTGATCGGCAAGGTCAATAAGAAACACCCCGACGTCGTCTTCCTGGCCGAGGCATTCACCCGCCCGGCCATGATGCACGCTCTTGGCCGGGCCGGCTTCCAGCAGTCCTACACGTACTTCACTTGGCGGAACACCAAGGAAGAATTGGAGGAGTACTTCCAGGAGGTCAGCCACGAATCGCCGGCCTACTTCCGGCCAAACTTCTTCGTCAACACCCCGGACATCCTCACCGAATACCTGCAGTTCGGCGGCCCGGCGGCCTTCAAGATCCGTGCCGCCCTGGCCGCGACGGCAAGCCCCATCTGGGGGGTGTACGCCGGCTTTGAGCTCTACGAACACGTGGCACGTCCCGGTGCCGAGGAGTACATCGACAACGAGAAGTTTGAGTACAAGTCCCGCGACTGGGACGCGGCGGCCGAATCCGGACGCACGTTGGCCCCGTACCTGACCCGGCTCAACGCGATCCGGCGCGCGCACCCGGCCCTCGGGGATCTGCAGAACCTGACGGTGCACCAGAGCTCGGACACCTCCACCGTGGTGTACTCCAAGCACAAGACCCTCCCGGACGGGACCAAGGACACCCTGATCATCGTCGTCAACGTGGACCCGCACGGCACCCGGGAGAGCACCGTATCCCTAGACCTGCCGGCGCTGGAACTGGATCCGGAGAACTTCACGCACAACGGCCGTTTCCTCGTTGATGACCTGCTGACCGGCGAGAGTTGGGAATGGGGGGAGTACAACTACGTCCGCCTGGACCCGCACGTCGAGCCCGTTCACGTTCTTAGCATCCGGAGGTAGTGCCAGTGAGTTTCAGCCCGCAGAACCCCAGCCAGCACTTCAGCCAGAGGGGGAGCTTTGAACTGAACGCTCCAGGGCTCCAGCACGATCCCCTCTGGTACCGCAAGGCGGTCTTCTACGAGGTGCTCGTCCGGGGCTTCGCCGACGGAAACGGAGACGGTTCGGGCGATTTCCACGGCCTGATCGAGAAACTGGACTACCTGCAATGGCTGGGAGTTGACTGCCTCTGGATCCCGCCGTTCTTCCAGTCCCCGCTGCGCGACGGCGGCTACGACATCTCGGACTACAACTCCGTGCTGGACGAGTTCGGCACCATCAGCGACTTCAAACGGCTCGTGGCCGAGGCGCATGCCCGGGGCGTGCGGGTGATCATCGACCTTCCGCTGAACCACACCTCCGACCAGCACCCGTGGTTCCAAGAGTCGCGCAAGGACCCCGACGGTCCCTTCGGCGACTTCTACGTCTGGAGCGATACCGACGAGAAGTATGAAGACGCCCGCATCATCTTCGTGGACACCGAGGAATCCAACTGGACCTTCGACCCCATCCGCCGGCAGTTCTTCTGGCACCGGTTCTTCAGCCACCAGCCCGACCTCAACTTCGAGAACCCCAAAGTCATTGACGCGCTCTTCGACGTCGTGCGGTTCTGGCTGGACCAGGGCATCGACGGCTTCCGGGCCGACGCCATTCCATACCTGTTCGAGGAGGAGGGCACCAACTGCGAGAACCTGCCCCAGACCCACGAATTCCTGCGCCAGTTGCGCCGCATGGTCGATGAAAGCTACCCGGGCCGGGTAATCATTGCCGAGGCCAACCAGCCGCCCGCCGAGGTGGTGGAGTACTTCGGCACCGAAGAGGAACCTGAGTGCCACATGGCGTTCCACTTCCCGATCATGCCGCGCCTTTACTATGCGCTGCGTGACCAGAAGGCGGCCCCCATCATCGAGACGATGAAGGACACGCCGGACATCCCCGAAGGCGCCCAGTGGGGTACGTTTCTGCGCAACCACGACGAACTGACGCTGGAAATGGTCACCTCTGACGAGCGCGCCGCGATGCTCGGCTGGTACGCGCCGGATCCGCGCATGCGCGCCAACATCGGCATCCGACGCCGGCTGGCCCCGCTGCTGGATAACTCCCGCTCCGAGATCGAGCTCATCAACGCCCTGCTGCTGTCCCTGCCGGGCAGCCCGTTCCTGTATTACGGGGACGAGATCGGCATGGGGGACAACATCTGGCTCGAGGACCGCGACGCCGTCCGCACCCCGATGCAGTGGAACCCGGACCGGAACGCCGGGTTCTCTGCCGCCGACCCGGGAAAGCTGTACCTCCCGGTGATCCAGTCGCTGGTCTACAACTACAGCATGTCGAACGTGGAGGCCGAGGCGGCACATTCGGGTTCGCTCTTGCGCTGGACCCGGCAGATCCTGAGCGTCCGCAAGAACCACCCGGCGTTCGGGCTCGGCGGATTCAAGCACGTGGAGGCTGACCACGACGTCGTCCTCGCCTACCTGCGCGAGCTCCCGGAAGGCAACGCCGCCGGCGCGGACCCCGAGACAATTTTGTGCGCCTTCAACCTCTCGCAGCACCCCGTGGCAACCACGCTGCGCGTGCCTAGCTTCGCCGGCAGGGGCCTCCGGGACGTCTTCGGCGGCCAGGCGTTCCCGGCGATCGGCGAGGACGGAGCGCTAACCCTTACCCTGGGCAGCCACGATTTCTTCTGGTTGCGGATCCGTTCCGCCGCCTCCAACCCGGCATCCCCGTTCACGCAGGCGATGCCCATCCTGTCCATCGAGGGTTGAGATGACTCGACCAGCCCTTGCCCCGGCCTTGAGCGGACTGCTTGGCGCCTGGCTGCCGCGCCAGCGATGGTTCCCCGTCAAGACTGCCGAGTTCACCTTCGAGCCGGCGGGCGGCCTGCGCCTGGAGCCCGGCACCGGCGAGGGCGCCCCCGGCGCGGCAGCATTTGAGGTGTTGTTAGTTGCGGTGTCCTACCCCACCCCCGGTGGCAACCGGACCGACATCGTCCAAGTGCCGCTCAGTTTCCGGCCAGAACCACTGCCGGGGGCGGAGCGCGCGCTGATCGGCGAGCTTCCCGGCACGCGTGGTGATGCCGCCCACCTGTGGGTCTACGACGGCGTCCATGACGCCTCCTTCGTCGCCGCCTGGCTCGAGCTCATGCGCCACGGCGGGAGTGCGCCGTCGGGGAACGCCACCGGCCACCTGGTGGACTCCGGCTACCGCCTGCCGTTCGCAACGGGCAAGGTCAAGGTGCTCGCCGGCGAGCAATCGAACAGTTCGGTGATAGTCGACGACGACGACGGCGGCACAGCCGCCATCGTGAAATTCTTCCGCGTGCTGTCGGAAGGCCAGAACCCCGAGGTTGAAATCGGCGCGGCGCTGACCGCAGGTCGCACCGAAGAGGTCCCGGCAACCCTTGGCTGGGTAACTGGCGAGTGGGAGACTGCGGCGGCTGCACTAGGGGCTGAGCCTTCCGGAGCCGCCCGTCCTGCGCGTGGCGAGCTCGCTGTTGCGCACGAATTCCTCGCCGGCGGGCTCGATGCCTGGCGGCTCGCCGTGGACGCGGCCAGCCGGGGGATCGGGTTCGCTGCCGAAGCCCACGCGCTGGGCACGGCGACGGCCACAGTGCACCGGAGGCTTGCCGAGGCACTGGGCACAGCCGCCGAATCTGCGCCGGGGCAGGACATCGCTCCGGGAGTTGCCCAGCGCGTCCGCGAATCCTGGGCCCAGGCGTCCAACACCGTCGGGCCGTACGAAGAAGGGCTGAATAGACTCCTCGACCGGCTCGCAGGCACAAGCGCCGGGCCTCTCCAGCGGATCCACGGCGACCTCCATCTCGGGCAGATCCTGCAGGTTCCGGGCGATGCCGCGATGGCACCGCGCTGGGCTATCCTCGACTTCGAGGGCGAGCCCCTGCGGCCCATCTCCGAACGCAACTTCCCCGACGTCCCACTTCGCGACGTCGTGGGCATGCTGCGCTCCTTCGACTACGCCGCCGGCGCCGCCGTCCGCGAAAATCCCGGCGCAGTGGTGCCGGGGACCTGGGTGGACGACTGCGCCGAGGCCTTCCTGGCCGGCTACGCCGAAATAATCCCCGGCAGCATCGACCGCGACTCGCCGCTCTTTGTGGCGCTGTGGCTCGACAAAGCCCTCTATGAAGTCATCTATGAACTAAGGAACAGGCCGGACTGGCTCTCCATTCCGGTGAATGCATCGCGTCGTCTCCTCGGCAGTACAGGTTCCGGCGTCGCCGCCGAAACCGCAGCGGAAGGTATAAAAATGACAGGATCAGCACGTATCGATCGGCCCGGCGCACCACTGCCCGTGGACGGTGAGACCCTTGCGAGGGTCTCCAGCGGCGAACACCACGCGCCCCACTCGGTCCTGGGCGCCCACCTTGATGACCACGGCCACGTCACGATCCGGACGGTCAAGCACTTGGCGGAGGAGGTTTCTGTCGTGACGTCGGCGGGCACGGTGCCCATGACGCACGAGTCCGACGGCGTGTGGGTGGCCGTGATGGAACCGCTCGAGCGGGGCCACGTGCCGGATTACCGGCTCGAAGTGACCTACAAAGAGCACGAGCCGCAGGTCATGGACGACCCCTACCGCTACCTGCCGACCGTCGGCGAAGTGGACCTGCACCTGATCGGCGAGGGCCGGCACGAGCGTCTGTGGGACGTGCTGGGCGCGCATGTCCAGCACTACAAGTCCTCACTGGGAGACGTCGACGGAGTGTCCTTCGCCGTCTGGGCCCCCAACGCCCAGGCAGTGCGCGTCAAGGGCGACTTCAACGGCTGGGACGGCCGCGAGCACTCCATGCGCTCCCTCGGATCCACCGGCGTGTGGGAACTCTTCATCCCGGGGGTTGTAGCAGGGGCGTGCTACAAGTTTGAACTGCAGACCCGGCACGGATACTGGGTGGAAAAGGCGGACCCGCTGGCCTTCGGGACCGAGGTCCCTCCGCTGACGGCATCCCGGGTGGTTGAACCCTCCTATGTCTTCAAGGATGCCGAGTGGATGCAGGCCCGCGAAAGCCGCGATCCCCACAACTCGCCCATGAGCGTGTACGAGGTCCACCTCGGCTCGTGGCGGGTGGGGCTGGGTTACCGCGAACTGGCCAAGGAACTGGTGGAATACGTCAAATGGCTTGGCTTCACCCATGTGGAGTTCATGCCCGTGGCCGAGCACCCCTTCGGCGGCTCGTGGGGGTACCAGGTCACCTCCTACTTCGCGCCGACCTCCCGCTTCGGGCACCCGGACGAATTCCGGCATCTCGTCGACGAACTCCACCAGGCCGGCATCGGCGTCCTGCTGGACTGGGTCCCGGCGCACTTCCCCAAGGACGAATGGGCCCTGGCCCGGTTCGACGGCGAACCCCTGTACGAGCACGCCGATCCGAATCTGGGCGAGCACCCGGACTGGGGAACGCTGATCTTCGACTTCGGCCGCACGGAGGTGCGCAACTTCCTGGTTGCCAACGCGCTGTACTGGCTCGAGGAGTTCCACATCGACGGGCTGCGCGTGGACGCCGTCGCCTCCATGCTGTATCTGGACTACTCGCGCGAAGAGGGGCAATGGCAGCCGAACCGGTATGGCGGCCGCGAAAACCTTGAAGCGATCTCCTTCCTCCAGGAGGTCAACGCCACGGTCTACAAGACCCACCCCGGCGCGGTCATGATCGCCGAGGAATCCACCGCATTCCCGGGTGTCACCGCACCCACGAGCGGCGGCGGCCTGGGCTTCGGCCTCAAGTGGAACATGGGCTGGATGCATGACTCGCTCAAGTACATGGCCGAGGACCCGTACAACCGCCGGTGGCACCACGGCACCATCACGTTCTCGATGGTTTATGCCTTCACGGAAAACTTCCTCCTGCCGATCAGCCACGATGAAGTTGTGCACGGCAAGGGCTCCATGCTGCGCAAGATGCCCGGCGACCGGTGGCAGCAGTTGGCAAACCTGCGCGCCTTCCTGGGATATCAGTGGGCCCACCCTGGCAAGCAGCTGATCTTCATGGGCACGGAATTCGGCCAAGAAGCGGAGTGGTCGGAGCAGTATGGCCTGGATTGGTGGCTTGCGGACATCCCGGCACACAAGGGCATGCAGCTCCTGACCAAGGACCTCAACGAGCTGTACCGTTCCACGCCGGCCCTGTACCAGCAGGACAACCAGCCCGAAGGCTTCCAGTGGATCAATGGGGGAGACTCGGACCGCAACGTGCTGACGTTCATCCGCCGCGATGTGGACGGCAACCCGCTGGTCTGCGCCGTGAACTTTTCCGGCGGCCCGCACACGGACTACCTCCTGGGTGTCCCGGTGGCCGGCGAATGGCAGGAAGTGCTCAACACCGACGCCGCCAGCTATGGCGGTTCCGGGGTAGAGAACACCGGAACCCTGACTGCGACGAAGGACGGCCTCGACGGGCAGCCGGCCGCGCTCTCTGTCACCCTGCCTCCGCTCGGAGCGGCGTACTTCAAGCCGCTGGTCTAGGGAAAGCGCCCGGAAACGAACCGGGCGCGTGGCACCGAGGTGTACCCGCGAGAGGCCCGGAATCCCCGTGATTCCGGGCTTTTCTGCACCGTCTTCCAGGCGGCTTTGTCAGCCGGGCGAAGTGGTGGTAGAGTTTATTTCCGCGCTGCTCCCCGGAGTTGATCGGCCACCAAGACCCAGAAGCCAATGGCAAGACTGAGTTTGGATCGCCGATTTGACTAGGGTGAAGCGGCCGGGTAAGTTTGGAAAGTTGCTCCGGAGCGATCCTTGACCGATTGGTTGTGGTGGTGCCGGGTGTGTCTGTTGTTTGAGAACTCAATAGTGTGCCAAGTTTGTTGATACCAATTTATTGTATTGAATTGGTTGAATTTGCCGGGCCCGCCACCCCGTGGTGTGGTCTGGTGTTTTTGGCTGGTTTCAAATTTTGTGCAGCCTGTGCATCCCGTTTTCCCGGGGGCGCCGGTTGTGTCTGTTTTTCTTCAACGGAGAGTTTGATCCTGGCTCAGGATGAACGCTGGCGGCGTGCTTAACACATGCAAGTCGAACGATGACCCGGTGCTTGCACCGGTGATTAGTGGCGAACG
>NZ_FNGC01000024.1 GCF_900102785.1 Arthrobacter sp. ok362 | reverse complement strand
GGTTAGCCGGCGTAGGGGTCGGCGATGCCGATGTACTGGGTGTAGAGGTATTCCTCGATGCCCTCGAGGCCGCCTTCGCGGCCCAGGCCGGACTGCTTGACGCCGCCGAACGGGGCGGCGGCGTTGGAGACGACGCCTGCGTTCAGGCCCAGCATGCCGGTCTCCAGGCGTTCGCCCATCCGGATGCCGCGGTTCAGGTCCCGGGTGAAGACGTAGGCCACCAGCCCGTATTCGGTGTTGTTCGCGAGCCGGATGGCCTCGTCCTCGGTGCCGAAGGTGATGATCGGGGCGACGGGTCCGAAGATTTCCTCGGACAGGATCCGGGTGCCCTCGGTGACGCCGGTGAGGATGGTGGGCTGGTAGAAGTAGCCCGGGCCCTCCACCGCGGAGCCGCCGGTCACCGCGACCGCGCCGGCGGCGACGGCGTCAGTGACGAGCTCGTGGACCTTGTCCCGGCTCTTGGCATCGATCAGCGGGCCCACCTTGGACCCGGCCTCGGTCCCGCGGGCGGTCGTCATGCCCTTCATCTTCGCGGCGAACTTCTCCGCGAACTCCCCGGCGACGGACTCGTGCACGATGAACCGGTTCGCCGCGGTGCAGGCCTCGCCCATGTTCCGCAGCTTCGCCAGCATCGCCCCGGCCACGGCGGCATCGACGTCGGCGTCCTCGAACACCACGAACGGGGCGTTCCCGCCGAGCTCCATCGAGGTCCGCAGCACGGTCTCGGAGGCGTCCGCGAGCAGCCGGCGGCCGACCTCGGTGGAACCGGTGAAGGACAGCTTCCGCAGCCGCTGATCCTTGATCAGCGGACCGGTCGTGGCGCCGGCGGTGGAGGTCGGGATGACGTTCAGGACACCGGCGGGCAGCCCGGCCTCGACCATCACGGCCGCGAACAGCTGGGAGGTCAGCGGGGTCAGGTTCGCGGACTTCAGCACCATGGTGCAGCCGGCCGCGACCGCGGGGGCGATCTTGCGGGTCGCCATCGCGAGCGGGAAGTTCCACGGCGTGATCAACAGGCACGGGCCCACCGGCTTCTTGGTCACCAGCAGCCGGGACTTCCCGTCCGGGGACACCGAGTACCGGCCGAAGGCGCGCACGGCCTCCTCGGAGAACCAGCGCAGGAACTCCGCACCATAGGTGACCTCGCCGCGGGCCTCGGCCAACGGCTTGCCCATCTCCAAAGTCATCAGCAGCGCGAAGTCCTCCGCGCGGGCCGTGACCATCTCGAAGGCCCGGCGCAGGATCTCGCCGCGCTCCCGGGGCGGGACCTTCGCCCAGGACTCCTGCGCGGCCGCGGCCGCGTCCAGGGCGGCGGCGCCGTCTTCGGGACCGGCGTCGGCGATGCTGAGCAGGACCTTTCCGGTGGCCGGGTCCTCGACGTCGAAGGTCTTGCCGGAAGCGGCCGGACGCCACTCACCGTTGATCAGCAGGCCCGTCGGCACGGAGGCCAGCAGCGCGGCTTCACGCTGGGCGTTTATTGACATCGTTGTATCTCCAAGAGGTGTTAAGGAAGTCGTAGCGGTGTGCAGCCCGACCTTCAGCAGTTTCGTGCGGTCCGGCTGCCAGCGGCAGGGCATGAGGAGGTTAAATCTTCTGTGTGTCTTCACCATTGAGGTGGCAGGGTCGGTGCCGACCCGCTGGGGTCGGCACCGACGCCTTAGGTGAGAATCGGCTAGGCTCCGACCGTTGTCTTGGTGCGGATCAGGTCCAGAGCCTGAACGAGGTATCCCTTGAAGACCGGGTAGTTCTCGCTCATCGGGAAGTGCCCGATAGCCTTCATCTCGATGAACTCGGCACCCGGGATCTGGCTGGCCGTGCGGGCTCCGTCTTCAGGCGTGGTGAGGTAGTCGTACTCGCCGGTCATCAGGACCACCGCGCATTTGTTCGTCTGGATTTCGCCCAGTTTGCCGCGCAGATCGTGGTCCACCGAGTAGAAGTACAGATCACCCTTGAACGCCTCGGAACCCTGTGTGTAGTAGAACCAGGTCTTCCAACGGTCAGCCTCCGGCGATTGCGGGGCCATAAGATCCCAGGTGCCGCTGCCGCACACCTGAGCGGCATTGGCATGGGGGTGCTGCCACCAGTCGAGGTAGAACCCCGGTGAGTAATCCGCCCCCTCTACGGGGATGACGGCGTCGAACCTCTCCGGGAAGCGGTGGGCGAGCTGCAGCGCTACGTTCCCGCCGAAGGAGGATCCCATGAAGATGGGGTCGACCAGTTCCAGTGCATCGACGAGGGCGACGATGAAGTTGGCGAAGTGGTCCGCGCTGAGCTGGTACTCCTCGGTCCACCACTCGGTGTTTTCAGGCGGGTCTGATTTGCCGTGGCGGGGGAGGTCGTAGGCGATGACGCGGTAGTTGGCGGTGATCTCCGGGTCCTCCAGCAGGCCGCGCCACTGGTGGTTGTGGGCTCCGGCGGTGTGCTGGCAGACCAGGGGCTGGCCCTGGCCGTTTTCGAGGTAGAAAACCTTGTATTCGAGGCCGTCCACGTCGACGGTGACGTAGTGGCCGGTGACGGGGGAAATTTTGCTCATGTCAGGAACTCCTATGGTCTAGACGGGTGCGCCGGTGGAGCGCAGCAGTTCGATCTGGCGGGTGAGGCAGCGCAGGTTCTGCATCAGGACCAGGACATCGCCCTCCAGCTTCATGTCGCGCTGGAAAGTGGCGGCCCAGATGCCGTGGTACATGGGAGCCGGGACGGGCTTGCCGAATTCACCCCAGGTGTGGGCACTGGCCCGGATGGCGAACTGGTAGGGCACCTCGATGGGTCCCGGGTCCACGGAAATCTGGGCGATGGTGCCGGACACCACCCGGACAACAAAGGTGTGCGCCTCCATGTCCAGCAGGTAGGAGCAGGTGAAGTACTTTCCGTGCGCCTGGATTTCCGGGTCCTGGTTGTTGGCCTCGGTGAAGCTCTGAACCCAGGATTCTACAGAAGGGGCACGTGTTGCGACCGTCATTTCGTTGTTCCTCTCGTTGGACTCGCGGAGGGTCGGACTTCTCTGTCCGAGCCTCGAAAGCGGGGTTTCTGGAGTGCCTTGCGGCTGTCTCCGATGGCAACCCTTCGCTGTTTCCATTGCAGCCCCCGTGACCCCGAACGGTCCAATACCTGTCCCCTATCCACCGATAGCCTGAAACTATTGGACCCCGATTGTGGCGGAGCTTACAGTTGAACGATGCAGCAGCCACAGCTAGACCTGCGCGTCCTGCAGTACTTCGTCGCCGTTGCGGAAGAACTGCATTTCGGGCGAGCCGCTGCCCGACTTCATATCGCGCAACCATCCCTCAGCGTCCAAATACGGAAGCTTGAACACTCGCTCGGCACTCCCCTGCTGATCCGGACCAGCCGCAGCGTCTCCCTGACCAGCGCAGGGGATGTCCTGCTGGGTGAAGCTAAGCGCCTCTTATCCGCCGCCGAGCGCGCCGTTTCGCTGACGCGTGAGGTCGCCAGCGGCGTGCGGGGCACCCTGATAGTCGGCTTCCAGGCCAACGCGGCTGCTGAGCTGACCCCGCGAATCCTCGCCGCGTTCAAGAACAACCACCCGGAAATCCACGTCCAGATGCGGTCCTTCGATTTCGCCGACCCCACAGCGGGTCTTGCCGACGGAAGCGCTGACGTGGCATTTGTGCGGCCGCCCCTGCCGGCGGCTGACTGGCTCGCCATTGAGACACTGTTCATTGAGCCGCGAGTCCTCGTAGTTGCCAGCAGTTCCCGCTTTGCCGGTCTGTCCGAGGTCTCGGTGGAACAGGTCGTTGATGAGCCCTTCGTCGCCCGCAAGGCTCCGGATAAATGGAGGGATTTCTGGCTCGCAACCCAGGCCCGCGGCGGGCAGCCGGTCCGTCTGGGCACTCAGGTAGCCACCGTCGACGAGTGTTTCGAAGCCATCATGGGTGAGCGGGGCATTGCGTTCACTCAAGCCTCCACGCAGCGTTTCTATGACCGTCCGGGGCTGTCTTTCATCCCGGTCAGAGACGTCCCGCCCTCTCCGCTGTCGATTGCATGGCGCACTGACGTCAATGACGAGCTGGCACGCGAGTTCGTGGAGACCGCCCGGACCTTGGCCTCCTTCGGAGGCGTCCCGAACCTCGTCGACTCCCGTCGGCCTGCCTCGCTGTCCTCTTCGCTCCAGTCCATTTAGCGCCACTGACGGTCGCACCGCAGCCAAGAAATGCCGCCGTCGTCCGCTGTTCTTGAGCTACTTCGTGAGTGCCTCCTCCAACCAGGACCTCAGCACCGGCGCGGGAGCTGCGCCGGCCTGCCTCGCGACGATCTTGCCGTCGATGATGACCATCAACGTTGGCACTGCCTGAATGGCGAATCTGGCGGAGAGCTGCGGCGAGTGGTCCACATCGACCTTCACAAGTTTGATCCGCCCCGCGCGTTCGTGTGCCAACTGGTCCAGCACGGGGCTCACCATCCGGCAGGGTCCGCACCACACCGCCCAAAAGTCCACCAGCGCCGGAACGCCAGACCGTTCGGCGATCTCGCCGAAGTCCTCGTCGCCCGCTTCAACCACCCAGGGAAGCTCCCGGTGGCAACTCCCGCAGCGTGGCCGGCCGTCGGCGACAGCCGGAACGCGGTTGGATTTGCCGCAATGGGGACATTTGATGATGGCCTTGTTCATGCGGTTCCGGCCCCTTCCAGCTCCGTCGTGCTGTAGTCAACCACTAGTTCCCCTGCGGATGCGGTCACCGTGACCACTCCGCCTTCCGCGATGCTTCCACGCAGCAAGGCCCGGCCCACCTGCGTTTCCACCACATGGGAGATATAGCGGCGCAGGGGGCGGGCTCCGTAGACCGGATCGAAGCCGCGTTCGGCTATCAGAAGGCGCGCCTCCTCGGTCAGGTGCAGCTCTATTTGCTGCTCGGCCAGCCGCTGCCGCAGCTGCTGGAACTGCAGATCAACGATGCGTTCGATTTGCGGCAGTCCCAGGGGTGCGAACAGGACCGTATCGTCCACGCGGTTGAGGAACTCGGGGCGGAAATGCGCCCGGAGCTCACCCATCACCATGCCGCGCGCCTCCTCGGTGATCGCTCCGCCTTCGGCCGAACCCTCCAGAAGATACTGGGAGCCGATATTGGAGGTCATGATGATGACCGTGTTGCGGAAATCGACGGTCCGGCCCTGGGAGTCCGTAATCCGTCCGTCGTCGAGCACCTGCAGCAAGGTGTTGAAAATGTCCGGATGGGCCTTTTCCACCTCATCGAACAGCACCACCGAGTACGGCTTCCGGCGTACCGCTTCCGTGAGCTGTCCTCCTTCGTCGTAACCGATGTAGCCAGGAGGCGCCCCTAGCAGGCGGCTCACGGTGTGGCGCTCCTGGTACTCGCTCATGTCCAGCCGGATCATTGCGTTCTCGCTATCGAAGAGCGCCGCAGCCAGAGCCTTTGCAAGCTCGGTCTTTCCTACGCCGGTCGGGCCGAGGAAGATGAAGGAGCCGATGGGCCGGCGGGGATCCCGGATACCGGAGCGGGCGCGGATGATCGCGTCTGACACCGCGCTAATCGCTTCTTCCTGCCCCACGACGCGGGCGCGCAGGATTTCGTCCAGGTGCAGGACTTTTTCACGTTCGCCCTGCTTCAGCCGTGCGACCGGTATGCCTGTCCAGGCCGCGACGATGTCGGCGATCTCGTCCTCCGTCACTACCTCGCGGAGCAGGCGTTTTTCACCCTGTTTCGCGGTCAGCCGTTCCTCCTCGGAGGCCAGCCGCCGTTCGAGGTCGGCAAGTCTGCCGTAGCGGAGCTCCGCCGCCCGGTTGAGGTCGTAGTTCCGCTCGGCTTCCTCAGCCTCCTGCCGCACCCGCTCCAGTTCACTGCGGATTTCCTGCAGTTTGTGGATCGCCTGGCGCTCGGCTTCCCATTGGGCCCTCTTCGCGTCGGCCTCGGCGCGCAGATCTGCCAATTCACGCCTCAGCTCCTCGAGCCGGGTCTTGCTGGCCGGGTCGGTCTCCTTGGAGAGTGCCGCCTCTTCTATTTCGAGCCGCGTGACCTTCCGGGTGAGCTCATCCAGTTCCGCCGGCATCGAATCAATTTCCGTCCGCAGCCGGGCGCACGCCTCATCCACGAGGTCAATGGCCTTGTCCGGGAGGAACCGGTCAGTGATGTACCGGTGGGAAAGGGTGGCCGCAGCCACCAGAGCGCTATCCTGGATCCGTACGCCGTGGAAGACCTCAAGCCGCTCCCGCAGCCCGCGAAGAATGGAAATGGCGTCCTCGACGTCGGGTTCCTCAACCAGGACCGGCTGGAAGCGGCGTTCCAAAGCCGCATCCGACTCAATGTGTTTGCGGTATTCGGCGAGGGTGGTGGCGCCGATCATGTGCAGCTCCCCGCGGGCCAGCATTGGCTTGAGCATGTTCCCGGCGTCCATCGACCCCTCGGACGCGCCTGCCCCGACGACGGTGTGCAGCTCGTCTACGAAGAGCAGGATCCTGCCTTCTGCCGCCAGCACCTCGGCCAGCACCGCCTTCAGCCGCTCCTCGAACTCGCCACGGTACTTGGCACCGGCCACGAGCGAGCTCATGTCAAGCGAGAAGATGGTCTTGTTCTTCAGCCCTTCCGGCACATCCTGCCGGACGATCCGCTGGGCCAGTCCCTCCACAATGGCGGTCTTGCCGACTCCAGGCTCGCCGATCAGCACCGGATTGTTTTTGGTCTTGCGTGAAAGTATCTGGACGACCCGCCGGATTTCCGCGTCGCGGCCGATGACCGGATCCAGCTTGCCAGTGCGGGCGTCCGCCACCAGATCGCGGCCGTACTTCTCCAGCGCCTCGTAGGTCTGCTCCGGTGTTGCCGAGGTGACGCGCTGATTTCCGCGTACCTGGGTCAGGACCGACAGGAATGCCTCACGGGTGACCCGGTGATCAGCCAGCACCCGTCCGGCCGCAGTGGACCGTCCTTCCTCCGCCAAGGCCACCAGCAGGTGCTCCACCGAAACATACTCGTCTTTGAGCCGTTTGGCTTCACGTTCGGCGGCGTCCAAGAGTGCCCCCAGCCTGCGGCTCACATACACCTGGCCCGGAGCCGCACCCGGGCCCGTGACCTTTGGCTTGCGCCTCAGCTCGGCTTCGACGGCACCCCTCAACTCATCCACATCCACCTGCATGCCCACGAGCAGGCGCGGGACAAGGCCACTTTCCTGCTCCAGCAGGGCCAACAGCAGGTGTTCGCCGTCGGTCTCAGTATGCCCATTGCGTTGGGCTATCCGTTGAGCCTCTGCCAACGCCTCCTGCGACTTTTGCGTCAAACTCTCCATGTTCATCGTGACGTAGTCCCTTCCACCTGCGTGATTTCAACCAGTCGTCGTTCAAGCGAGTCGACCCGCACCAGCAGATCGAGTACCAAGGGGATTGCCGCGTAGTTCAGCGACAGCTCCGAATGGAGCCTCAAGACGCGAGCTATGAGTTCCGGGGCCCGCGGACTGAACCAGGGGCCGCCCGGCGCATCGCCCAGCGGCCGGATCAGATCCAGATCTACGAACCGCATGACGACGTCGGGGTGGACGCCGCTGCTCCGGGCCACCGCCTCGAGATTCAGGCGCCACGGATAGGCGAGCGGATATTCTCGGCTCATAGAAGCCCCTCCCTCGGGTGAAAGTCGGACACAGCGGCAAGTTCCTCGTATAGCTTGCGCACCTCACTGCTCAGCCGCGGGGGCACCATGACGCGGATCTCCGCGTAGAGGTTCCCCGCCTGGCCCTTGGGGTTGGGCAGGCCCTGTCCGCGAAGCCGAAGTCTGCGCCCGCTGGAAGACCCCTCGGGTACGGTGATGGTGACCGGGCCGGCTGGCGCGTTGACCTTGATCTTGGCCCCGAGAGCGGCTTCCGACGGCGTGACGGGAAGGTCGAAGTGAATGTCCCGGCCCTTGAGCCGGTATCGGTGGTCCGGCTGGATGCGTACGGTCAGGAACAGATCCCCCGAAGGACCCCCGTCGCGGCCCTCGGCGCCCTCCCCCGCGAGGCGGATGCGCTGACCGTCCAGGACACCGGCGGGCACGTCGACGTCATAGTTCCGGGTTTCGCCACCCGGCTGGGCCAAGCGGACGGTGCGCCGTCCGCCACGGATCGCTTCTTCGAGTGTCAGCCGAAGCTCAGCTTCGTGGTCCGCCCCCTGGGCCGGGCCTGCTCCCTGCTGTCGGAACCAGCCACCGAGCAGGTCCTCCCAATCGACGTCGCCACCCCTATTGACGTCGACGTCGCCGTACCCGCCGCGCCCCGGCCGCGGACCTGGCCGGGGGCCGCCGGACCCCCATCGCGGAGTGCCTCCAGCCGGACCGGCACCGCTGCCGGCGTACTGCCGGAAATCGGCGCCGAAGCGGTCATAGCGCGCCTTCGTTTCGGCATCCGAAAGAGTGCTGTAGGCCTCGCCGATTTCCTTGAACCGGTCAGCGGCGTCCGGATCGCGGCTGACGTCCGGATGATGTTTTCGCGCCAGCTTGCGGTAAGCGCGCTGGATCTCGTCGGCGTCCGCCGTCCGGGAGACGCCGAGAACGGAATATGGGTCCTTAGCCACGGTCAGCGTTCACCGCCCGGCTCACAACGACGGCGGCTGGCCTGAGGATGGTGTCCGTGCCGCCGTAGCCCGGGCGCAGGACGGTCAGCACAGTCCCGGGGGGAGCCTCGTCCGTTTCCGACACACTGACCACCTCGTGAATCCGCGGATCGAAGGCGACGTTCTCGGCGTCGATCCGCGGGTAGCCCAGACGGGCCAGGGTATCGATGGCCTGGGATCGGATAGCGGCTATGCCGTCGACGAGCGGATCCCCCGCAGACGGGGCGTGAGCCAAGGCCAGTTCCAGGTTGTCCAGGACGGGTAGCCACGCCAAAGAGACCGCTGCGCGTTCCTGTGCCCTTAGCTGGGCGCCGTCCCGAGCGGCGCGCTTTCGGACGTTATCCGCGTCAGCCAGCGCACGGCGCCACAGATCCTCCATTTTGGCCAGCGCTTCCGCCTGTGCCGCCGCTTCGGTTTCCCTTTCATCGGGTGGGGCGGCCTCTGCCTCGTCACTTCCTGGATGGGCCTGTCCAGCCGGCCCTGCCGGGTCGCTCATGGCCGTTCCTAGCCCCGATCGAATTCTGCATCGACGATGTCATCGTCATTTGCGTCCTCGGACGCTCCGGGCCCAGATGCGGATCCCTGGCCCGCCCCTGCAGTGGCCGCCGTGGCAGCCGAGGCGCTCAGCGCCGACTGCAACTGCTGAAGCTCGGAAATCAGTTCCCTCGCGGCGCCAACGTCCGCCTGGTTGCTGACGGCGTCGCGCGCCTGGCCAACCAGCAGTTCCGCTCGGGCCTTATCATGCACTGGGACTGCGCTACCAAGCTCATTGACGGCCCGCTCAACGCGGTAGGCCACCGCATCGAGTTCGTTGAGGGTGTCAATCCGCTCCCGGTTCTGCACGTCCTCGCTTCTGTGGGACTCAGCCTCGGCAATCATGCGCTCGACTTCCTTGGCGTCGAGGTTGGAGCCTTCGCTGATGGTGATGCCCTGTTCCTTACCCGTGTCCTTGTCGCGGGCGGTGACGTTCAGAATGCCGTTTGCGTCCACGTCGAACGTGACCTCGACCTGCGGTTCTCCGCGGGGCGCTGGACGGATATCGCTCAGCTGGAACCGACCCAGCACCCGATTATCCGCCGCCAGTTCCCGCTCCCCCTGCAAGACCACCACGTCAACGGCGGGCTGGTTGTCGTCGGCGGTGGAGAACACTTCGCTGCGCCTTGCGGGGATGGTCGTGTTGCGCTCGATAATCTTTGTCATCACGCCGCCGCGAGTTTCCACACCCAGGGAAAGCGGCACAACGTCTAGCAGCAGGACGTCCGAGACTTCTCCCTTGAGCACACCGGCCTGGATCGCCGCACCGATAGCCACGACTTCGTCTGGATTGACGCTCATGTTGGGATCTTTGCCGCCGGTCAGACGCCGAACGACGTTCTGTACCGCGGGAATGCGGGTAGAGCCGCCGACCAAAATCACTTCATCGATGTCGTTGGCGGTAACCTTGGCGTCCGTCATCGCCTGCTTGACCGGACCCATGGTGCGTTCCACCAGGTCGTGGGTGATGTCTTCAAAAACGGAGCGCCGAACGGTGGTCGTCAGATGCTTGGGTCCCGTGGCGTCGGCAGTGATAAAGGGAAGGTTGACCTGGGTCTGGGTCACAGAACTCAGCTCGACCTTCGCTTTCTCGGCCGCCTCGAACAGGCGTTGCAACGCCTGGGGGTCCGACCGGAGGTCGATGCCCGCCTCCTTCTGGAAGTCGTCAGCCAAGTAATCGACAAGCCGGCGGTCAAAATCGTCTCCGCCGAGGTGCGTGTCACCCGCCGTGGAGCGGACCTCCACAACCCCGTCCCCCACGTCCAACAGGCTCACATCAAAAGTTCCGCCGCCAAGGTCGAAAACCAACACCGTCTCATGCTGACGTTTGTCTATGCCGTAGGCCAGGGCTGCTGCAGTTGGTTCGTTGATGATGCGCAGGACTTCCAGCCCGGCAATCTTGCCCGCGTCCTTGGTCGCGGTGCGCTGTGCGTCGTTAAAGTACGCGGGCACCGTAATGACGGCCTCCGTCACCTTTTCGCCCAGTTGCTTCGCGGCGTCGTCCACCAGCTTGCGGAGAACGAGCGCACTCACCTCTTCGGGCGCGACTTTCTTGCCCTGAACTTGAAAACGCGCCACGCCGTTGTCGTCCGCTACGACGTCGAAACTCACAGCCTTGGCCTCATCCGTGATCTCATCATAGTGTCGGCCGATAAACCGCTTGGCCGACGTAATGGTCCCCTTAGGGTTGAGAATCGCCTGCCGGCGGGCCAGTTGCCCCACAAGCCGTTCCCCGGTGTCCGTGTACGCCACAACTGACGGAGTGGTCCGGGCTCCTTCTGCGTTGGGTATGACGCGGGCTTCCCCGCCTTCCCAGACGGCGATCACAGAGTTGGTTGTTCCGAGATCAATTCCTACTGCTTTGGCCATGACTCACTCCGGTCCTAGAGGGCGCGACCGGTCCTGTGGCGACGTCCGCCCGAGGTTGCACCGCATGACGCACGCCCGTGCTGCTGGGCCACGAGGCTCAAGGGCGTTGTCATGGGGCCTTATAGGGTTGAGTCTGCCCCCTTGAGGGGAGCGACGGCATGACCCTCGAGGGTCAAATATGCTCCAGGGAATTGACCTGCCAGGACAAGGGTCCACAGGCGTGTCCTCGAAGACGCTGAGATAGTTTGGGGATGGGGCGGCACCGCGGGAGGGTCCCGCCGTCGTCGACTTCCCTGCTCGACGCGGATCTCCGGATGCACCACTTGACAGGCCAATGACCCGGGTCTAGTACTGTGCTTTAACCCGTGCACCCAATCGCCCCGCCCCATGATGATGCCCATGCCGCCGGTCAGTGCCGACGCTACCCTTAGTGCCGTCTGCCGCGGCGTGGCCGGCTCCATGGCCAGACCGAGATAGGAGCGAACATGAATCCTGGAATTCCTGATCCGCATCTCGCGCAGATTCGTCCGGTGCGGGTGCGCACGCCGCAGGGCTGCGAGGAATGTCTGTCTTTGGGCACTCCGTGGGTTCATTTGCGTTCGTGTCTCTCCTGCGGCCATGTCGGGTGTTGTGATTCCTCACCCATGCGGCACGCCCGAGCCCACGCCACCGAGTTGCATCCAATCGTTCGTTCCTTGGAGCCCGGCGAGGACTGGCGCTGGTGCTATCCCCATGAGGCATTCGTCTAGGGTATCGGCGGGCGCAACCAGCTGATGGAACCTCTTGCAGACTCGACGCTGATCGAAACGCCGGATGTCTCCGGCGCCTATCCACGGCTCAGCCAAGCCCAGATCGATTTGTTGGGTCGTGCCGGCACCAGCCGGGCTACCTCCGCCGGAGAAGTCCTCATACAGGAGGGAAACTTCGACAGTGACTTCTTCGTCATACTGCAGGGCACGGTACTGGTCGTGGAGGGGCCGCATGACGCCGGTAGCAGACAGCCTGCTGGACTGGGCCCCGGCACGCGGATCCTAGAGGTTCACGGTCCGGGACGGTTCCTCGGGGAATTGGGCCTGGTCGAGGGGCAACCGGCCTTTGTCAGCACTGTGTGCGCCGAGGCGTGTGAAGTGCTCCAGATCAGCGGGGACGATCTGCGCCGTGTGGTTCTGACGGACGCCGCGGTGGGCGAGACCATCCTGCGGGCATATCTTCAGCGCCGAATCCTGCTGATCAGCGCGGGCGCGGGCATCCGCATCGTTGGATCCCGCTTCAGCCGTGACACCCTTCGCCTCCTGGAATTTGCAGCCGCCAACCGCCTGCCTCACCGGCTGGTCGATCTGGAGGATGACGAGCAGGCGCAGGCGATCCTGGACCGGGCCGGGATCCTCGAAAGTGACCTGCCCGCAGTGGTGCTCAACGTTTCGCAGGTCCTCAGAAACCCATCCAACGCAGACCTGGCCCTCGCCATGGGCCTGCGGGCAGTGAAAGAGCATTCAGCCACGTACGATCTCATGGTGATCGGAGCCGGTCCGGCCGGCCTGGCGGCCGCCGTCTACGCAGCGTCCGACGGGTTGTCGGTCGTCCTTAAGGAAGGCTTCGGGTTAGGTGGGCAGGCCGGCACGTCGCCGCGGATCGAGAACTTTCTCGGCTTCCCCGCCGGAATCTCCGGCGGGGAACTCACTGAAAGAGCGATCCTTCAGGCCCGCAAGTTCAGAGTCCAGATCAACGTCGCCTGCCGGGCACGCACCATCGAGTTGAGGGACGGCGAGTTCCGCGCGGAGTTCAACGAGAGGGACCCCGCATCCTCACGGGCCGCGCTGCTGGCAACCGGGGTCCGCTACCGCCGGTTGCCGGTCCCCGGGCTGGAGGAATTCGAGGGAATCAGTGTTTTCTACGCCGCCACCGTCCATGAAGCCAGGCTCTGCGGATTGCAGCCAGTGACCGTCGTCGGCGGTGGAAACTCCGCGGGGCAGGCTGCGCTTTTCCTGGTTGGCACGGGATCACCAGTGCGGCTGGTGGTCCGCGGGGCGGACCTCCGCGCGGATATGTCGAAGTACCTCGCGGAGCGGATCGAAGAGCAACAGGGCATAGAGGTACTGTTAGGGGCCAACATCGTGGGCCTAGACGGTTCAGGCGCCCTCGAACGGATCGTCGTTGATCTGCGAGCCACAGGCGAACAGCGCATCTTCGACTCCCGATACCTCTTCATTTTCATCGGGGCCAAGCCGCACACAGAATGGCTGGAGGGTACCCTCGCCTTGGATGATCACGGCTTTGTTCTCACCGGGGCTGATCTCGAGGACCTTCCTCCTGAGTTCAGCCATTTGGGGCGCAGACGGCTGCCCCTGGAAACCAGCGTTCCCGGAATCTTCGCGGCCGGCGACGTTCGACATGGATCGGTGAAACGCGTAACGGCTGCCGCCGGCGAAGGCTCAACAGCCGTTGCAATGATCCACGAGCACCTTCGCCTCCTCCGGAACGGACCGGCGCGCGTTGGAGTGAGGGACGGTGAAAGTCCAGCAGGAGGGTCCTCCAGGCTGTGACGGACGACGCCCGGCACCAATTTCGCGATCTTCAGTCAAGTCGTCGCGGGCCATTAAGTTGTGCCTCGTTCATATGGACGCCCGAAACGCAGATGCGGCTGGAGGCCAAGAAAGCCCTTGTCTGGCGCTGATATCTGTCTCGCGTGCCTCCCGCCAGATACGGTGCCAGGGCCCGTCGACCGAAGAGGGCCTCAGCCGTCCCTATTGCGCGCACGCCGGCCGGCGGCCGCGGAACCTGACCATGCCGGGGAAGCATCGATTACGTCCCGAAATGCCGTTGAGCGACCACCGCTGAAGGCAATCCGCAGGGACATGACAAGAGCTTAACAACGGCGACATACGGGCGTAGTTTTGATGGTGTTGGTATGCCGATCTCGGCGTTGCCGCATCGGCCGCAGAGTTGGCCGGGCCGGCCGAAGACGACTCGCCGGTATCCCGGCCAAGTACGGCGTTGGATAGCCTGCGTCGAGGGTTCATATTCAGGTCGGCATACCGTGGGACCCGAAAATGGTCGATTCTAAACTCCGTGATGGGGACAAACGGCTTGAGCCGAGTCTCGATCACAGAGGGCAACGGATTACGGTCTGCCCAGGCTTGTATCCCCTGTCTGATACCTCTTGCTGTGGACGGAGACGAGGATCAATATGTTCGATCGACGTGTGGCAGAGGGAATCCTCAACACGGCCGCACAGGCGGTGTCGGACATGTCGTTCTGTGAGGTCAAGGACCGTTACCTCGCAGTAAATGGCCAGTTGAACCCCGTGCCCGAACGCGCGGCGTTGCCTCAGGACCAGGACGTCCGGCGCCTCAATGGCAGGGACTCCGTTCTCCCGTGCGCCAGGCCGGGTTGGCGATATGCGTTGTTCACCGTGGGCGACGATGCCGAGCTGAACGGGTGTCTGGTGCTTTCCGCCTCCGACCCTCCGGATCTCCCCCAGCTGATGCGGCTCCGGACAACCGCGGGGACAACGAGAACGATTCACGCCAGGGGATCCCCCCGGGAACCCCCGAATGGCGCAACCGGTCAGCTGCTCCGCCGTGACGACATGGACCAGCGCCTCCTGTCCCTCTCGGCGACGGTACTTGAGCTTGAAGAACACGCCAGGATCCGTGATGCCTTGGACCAGGGCGCGACCCCCAACCTCGGGGACAGTGACTCCAGGGAGGGACTCCTGGCGGAGGTCCTTTCACGGCTGACGGGGCGGCCCATCTGTATTGAGGACGCGTTCGGGCATATCAGCGCGGCGGCTGGGACCGGGTCCAAACGACCCTACCCCAGGCTTGGCGCGGCGGCCAGGTCGCGGAATGCGCAGCTCTGGCTTGCCTCCGGCTCACCAGTCAGCGAACCGCGAAGGCTCGTTGCCCTTGCCCTATCGCACGGGGAGGTGTTGGGGGCTATTTGCATGCTGGAAACCGACAGGCCGATCACAGCCGGCAACGTCTTCGCTTTGAAGTACGCAACGCGGCTCTTGGAGGTCGAGTTGTCGCACCGCCGCAGCCTGGCCCGGCTGGAACTAAGGCTGGGGCGCGACCTCGTGGACGAACTCGTGTCCGGAATGGATGGCGCGACCGCAGGCGTTCGTACCGAGGCATTGGGATATGACATCAGTGGTCCGCAGCACGTCATCGTGGCGGAGTGGCAGCCGCCGAGAACTGACGACACTGTGGTGGTCGCACTGCGCAGGACGTTCCTGGAACTCCGTTCATCCGCGCTCGTTTCACGGCGCGCGGACATGGCTGTTGCCGTGGTGCGTGGAGATCCGTTGGGTGCCGAGGTCTTTTCCGTTGTCGCCAAGACCCTGCGAAGTGCCACCGGCGCCGTGGGCATCGGCGGTCCAAGCCTGGATGTCGCCCACATTCCGCGCTCCTTCTCGGAAGCCCTGCACGCGCTGCACATCCGGGCCGGTTCAATCGATCGCTACGGTGTCACCCGCTTTGATCAACTGGGGATCTACCGCATCTTGGACCCAGCTGGGGGCGAACCGGATCTGGCCGGCTATATCGACGAGTGGCTCGGTACCCTTCAACGTGCCGACGACAGCCGGGGGTCTGACCTGGTGCAGACCCTGGCCCAGTACCTGGACCACGGGGGCAACTATGACAGTACAGCCCAGAGCCTGGCCATCCATCGAAGCACTCTGCGTTACCGCTTGAAGTCCATCCGGCAGATCACCGGCTTCGACCTTGCCGATCCCGAGACCCGACTAAACCTGCACGTCGCAACGCGCGCATGGCGCCTTCGTCCGCACGGCGCCCCTTTTCACGTCCCATAGCCAGGCCTCAATCGGCCGAATAGCCGCGGTCAGCGCGGTGTCAGTTGACCCCCCGGATTCGAATTCGGGCAGCATCCGGACAGACGGGGCAATGCGGCATCCATGGCGGGCAGAGGAACTCTCAAGTGACGCCGCGGCCGGTAGGCCATGACCGAGCGAGCACGGGAAGCCGGCAGCACCACGAACCGCGGCGGCCCGGAGCACACCCGACGGAGTCAGGCATCGGGAACCTGTGTCCACGTCAACGGTGACATCCAGTTCGCTGGTCATAGACACTGAACCTTAGGAGGCCGGGCGTGCCGGACAGTTCGGGCGAGGTAAACCGCATCAGTGCCCGTACCCTGGGCGTGCTCGCCGAACCGGAGGTCACCGCCGAGTTTGCCGAGCGCAACGGCCGCGAAGTGGGCCATCTGCTCAACCTTGCCGATGAAAGCCACGACTGGTCCGTGGTGATCGAGTACCAGGATTTTACGGCTGGCAATGGGTTGGCGCCGATGCTGGACTCCATGGCGAAGCACCGGATCCGCCGCGCATGGGATGTCATGGTCTGCCTGACCGATCTTCCGATTCGTTTCGAGGGCCGGACTGTGGTCGCGGAAGTTGCGCTTGGGGAGCCGATCTCCCTGGTTTCCTTGCCCGCGCTCGGTGCCGTCAACATCGATCGCCGGGTCCGCACTGCCGTCGCCGACCTCGGCTGGGCGATGCACCGACACTTCGATCCCGAGGATGACGCCGGGGAATTCGGTCCGCCCTCGCTGCACCAATCGCGGCACATCGAGACTGCTGTTCTTGTCGACGGGCCGATTGGGTTCCGCTACGTCTCAGCAACCCGCCTCGGTCGCGGACGGTTGCTGGCGGGCATGTTGCGTGCGAACCGTCCGTGGCGGCTGGTCTTCGGATTGAAAAGCGCAATGGCCGCCGCGATCGCCACAGGCGCCTTCGCGCTTGTCACGAACACAATCTGGCAACTCGCAGACCTGCTGGGGGCGCCGAGACTGACGTTGCTGATGGTCCTTTCGATCAGTTCGATGGTGTTCTGGATCATCACCCAACACGATCTGTGGGAAAGCCCCCGGCGCGACGATCGCCTCGAACGATACAAGGCTTCCTTGTATAACACGTCTACAGTGTGGTCGTTGATGATCGGCGTCGTGATCAGCTACGTCCTGCTGTTCGTGGCCGTGCTGCTGGCCGCGGCGTTCACTATCGACGATGTCTTATTGGCGCAGACCCTGCAACACCCGGTGAACGTTTGGGACTTTGTGGAAGTCGCCTGGATGACGACATCGGCGGCGCTCATCGGTGGTGCGTTGGGCTCGGGATTCGAGTCAAAGGACGACATTCTTCGGGCGGCGTACGGCCAACGAGAACGTCATCGTCGCCAGTCGGTCGACGAAGGCGAATAATGCGGCGTTGCCGGAGGCGGCCCACCCTATCCTTGTTTCGTTTCTCCCACCGTCGCCTTAACCGCGGCGCCGGGGCGTTTCGCTGCCGGCCCGGTCTCCCGATCCCTCCCCGAGTCGGTTGCGGGTGTGGGCGAGGCGGTAGGAGTCGGTCGGTGCCGGTCTAGATGACGTTGCGCCCTACGTGAGGCGGTCAACGATCACTGCGCAAGACGTGGCTGAGTGAAGGCTTGGTCCAGCCGGAGCAAATGATCCGTTTCAGACGATGGCGAGGGAGTTCTTTAGCTCCCCCCGCCAACTCGGTCAGGCGCTAGGTGATCAGCGACTCCCTCAACTGTTGCAGCGCAACACGAACTACGGGCTCGGATCGGTGGATCTCCCTCACATTCATCCCGGTAAACTCTTTCACCGCGCGGCGCATGCTTTGCACGTTGGTGAATCCGCACGATGCCGCAATTTCTGAGTAGGATACCCTTTGGGCGTCGGCCTGAAGGAGGAGCTCCAGCGCTCTGCGCGTTCTCAAGGCGCGTATACGCTCACCCAAATGGAGCTCTTCATTCTCGAAAAAATAGAACAGAGAGCGACGGGAGAGATTGAACCTTTCGGCGACCATTGCCACGTCCAGATTGGGGTTGTCATAGCTGGCATCAAGGTATTTCTTTACCGCCCGACTTAGGGCCGGTTTCTGCGCCTCATCGTCGACCGGCGTTTCAAGCAGGGAGCCCACCAGGGTCGCCATCACGGATCGGAAGATGTCGCCGGTTCCCGACGCCTCCCGGTCGATGCCCGGCCGCTTCCAACTCAACAGCGCAGGAATCACGAAAGTGCCCACAATTGGATGCTTCGCGAGGTCAGGCAGGCGAAGTAGGGAACCTAACGCGGCGTCGCTCACATCCAGGCTGCTGCGGTCGATGTTAATCTGCAAGGCGTGAAAGCCCTCGGGCGCATCGAAACTGCCGCCCAGCGAGGTATCAATGAACCTGACTGAGCCCGGTAATACTGGCTCAGGCACGCCGTTGAGAGCGAGGGTTAGGGCCGGTGCTTTCCTAAAGTAGGCCAGCCGAAGATCCCTAGTGTCGGGATTCGGCGCCCACGAGCCCAATGCGGGAGCGTTGTAGATCTCTATGAGGCTGAAACCTGGGCCGGCAAGACTAATGGCCGAAGGAGTGAAAGGCACGGGAGATGCATGTGCCGACTTTTCCAACCGCATCGGAGTTTCGACAGCGCTGCCGTACCACGTTCGCCAATGTTCAAACCTTTGTTCGGCAGTAAGCCCCTCCGGCACTGCATATCGTCGCAGGTGACCGCTGTTCTCGGAAGCAGATTGAGGCATGCCATCCTCCTTATTCACAAACGCGAACCTTCATGGCGCTCCCCTGGAATGGCCACGACGTCTTGAGGCAGCGGTTGCGGGGCACACCAGGCCCGCGAGAAAAACCTCAACTGTAAGGCCCATTTTACCTGGGTACATCTTTAATCGGGGCGTTGATGGTTTTAGTCCCGGCGCCCCAACACGACCGGTTTTGTCGCCGCCCTGGCTGGGGCGAGCATGCCGTTGGTAGGGCACCGGCTCGGGCGGTATGCTCCGCTCCACACGAGGAGCTGTTCGCCACGGCACCCGGGCACTCCACATCTTCGTTTGGAGACGTGGCCAAGGAAATGCGCGGTGCAATTAAATGGCCACGGAGTCACGGAGTGATGCTTGGGCGACGTGTTCCACATTCTGCCGATCGGTATTTTGATGTCCGCCGGGATCCAGCGTGGCTGCGAGATCATTGACTCGTTCAGGGGCGAGGGCATGTTCGACAGCCAAGATGCTGGCCCCAACGACTCCAGCTTCCGGGCCGGTTTCGGATTGGGTGATATTCAGATGCTGGGTCGCCAACGGTGTTGAACGTGCATAGACGGTTTCACGGATTCCGGCGATCAGATGTTCTCCGGATTGTGCAAGCGATCCACCGACGACAATCAGGGAAGGGTTGATGAGGCACACACACATGTTGAGCATTTCTCCGATGTCGCGGCCAGCCTGCCGGACGGCTTGAATTGCAGCCAAATCGCCGGAACGGACGAGTGAGACGACGTCGTTTGCGGTCGTTGCTTCGAGTCCGTTTTCGCGGAGCTGGGCGGCGACGGCCGGAGCGCCTGCGATCGCCTCCAGGCAGGCAGTCTTGCCGCAGCGGCATTGGATTCCTGCCGCCTTGGAAACGGCAATGTGACCGACGTCTCCTGCGACTCCTGCCGCGCCTCGCTGCAATATTCCTCCACTAATAACGCCCGAGCCGATGCCGGTGGCCACTTTAAGGAAGATCATGTTGTCCTCAGTGGGCCAGCGCGTCGCCCGCTCGCCGAGGGCCATAATGTTGACATCGTTGTCGACGAGGACGGGAACGTCAAAGGTCCGCTGAACGTAAGCGGGGACATCGAATCCGTCCCATCCCGGCATGATCGGGGGGCTGGTCGGCTTTCCGGTGGAGTGTTCAACGGGACCGGGCAGCCCGATGCCGACAGCGATGATGTCCGTTGCCGGACGCTTCATCGTTTTCAAATGACCCTGCAGCGTCATCGCTAGCCAGTCCAGAACAGCTTCCGGTCCGCAGGAAATCTCAAGCCGTTCAGTGGTTTCCAGGAGAATCCTTCCCGACAGGTCCGTGAGCGCCACGGTCGCGTGTGTGGCGCCGACGTCGGCGGCAGCGGCCAGCCTTGCACCGGGGTTGAAGGCTAGTCGCGCCGAGGGGCGGCCTCCAGTGGAAGGCGCATCCGACACCGGTGCAACTAGTCCGAGTTCCAGGAGCGCCTCGAGGCGAGAACTGATGGCAGCCCGCCCCAAGCCCGTTATCCCGGCCAGGTCCGCCCTGGTTCGCGGGCGTCCGTCCCGCAGGATACGCAAAAGTTCGCCGGCGCCGCCGTTGTTCATGTCTCTCCGTTTCGGGGGCTCAAAAGAGGTGAATGGGGAGCGTGAGGTTTTGACATATCACGCTCGCAGGACCCCGAGGGGACCTATCTCCACTCAGTGTCAAGGCGCCCACTCGTTCCCGTCCACTCGACGCTGCCCACAGCATCAAAAAGTGCAACTTCCGTGCGCATTCCATCGCCAACAGCGTCAAAAGGTGCAGACTTTTGCTGACTGGCAACTAAAGCCGCCTGGTGCGTGTCACTGTTTCGGCATGGAAATCAACGGAGTCAAGGTAGCCCCTTCCATCACGGGTCGGTCCGTCGATGTCGACTTCGTGGCTCAGGTTCGTAGCAGAGCCGTGCGGCAGCCAAATCGGAAATACCGGCAGCGCGTCAGTCAGCCACGCCAGTGCCGCCCGCGCAACCGCTCGGCCGTCTTAGAAGTGACCATCCAGACGGCGTCGAGGACGACATGACCGACGTTACCGACGGCCTCTCGTGAGGCCATCCGAGAGCCAGCAGCAGATACCCTCCCCCATTGGCAAGCAACACGGCGAAACGAGAAAGCAATTCCTATGAGAGAGACAATGACTGCAGTGCGACTTCACGCGCCAGGAGACCTCCGACTTGACGAAGTCCCTATACCCGAGCCTCGCTCGGGTGAAGTTTTGGTCAAGGTTTGGCGTAGCGGAATCTGCGGCACCGACCTGCACATCGCCAAAGGCACATTCCCCGCGCCCAACCTGCCGCTGACCCTGGGACATGAATTTTCTGGAACCATTGCAGCCCTCGGCTTTAACACCGGTTCTCTGGCAGTGCATGACAACGTGGTCGTCGACATCAACATCGCTTGTGGCCAATGTTTTTTCTGCCGACGGGGCCAAAAACTCTTCTGCCCGGCGGTCTCGCAACTCGGAGTCCATTCCTCGGGCGGACTCGCGGAATACGTCGTCGTACCTGTATCAAACGTCTACGTTTTGCCGGCATCCCTGAGCCTGGACACGGCTGCATACGTTGAACCCCTTGCCTGCGCAATTCATGGCCAGGACCGGATCGGAATCAAGTCCGGCGAGCGCGTGCTCATCATCGGTGGCGGCCCAATGGGGCTCGCTCACATTGCCTTGGCCAAACTCGGCGGGGCGAGCAATGTGATCGTCTCAGAACCGGATCCGGACCGTCGAGCGATCGCCGAACGACTCGGCGCCGACAACGTTGTCAGCCCTTTCGACAGCGGCTTCGCCGACAAGATCGCCAATATGACGGATGGCGTAGGACCCGACGTGGTCGTCGAAGCTGTCGGCTCCATCCCCACCTACGAAGCGGCGATTTCCCTCGTACGTCGCGGTGGCCGGGTGCTTGCCTACGGTGCGGCGCCTCAATCGGCATCCATGTCCCTGCGGCCCTTCGATATCTATTCCAAAGAGCTCACCATCGTTGGCTCTTACGCGGGCACCTACGACACCTGGCCCCGGGCTATCGAGCTGCTGGCTTCAGGACGATTCGACCCGGCCTTGATCGTCGACTCCGTCCGACCGCTCAGCGAAGCCATTGAAGCCATCCGGGGCCTGGAGACGGACAAGTCGATTGTCAAGGTCCACATCCAGATGCCCTCGAGCGCTTCTTCCTCCTAACGCGTCACATCAACCCGTCCTATTTCGACGAAGAAAGAGAACAACATGAAAGATAGCCAGAAGCGAACCGCAAAGCTGCGGATCGGGGCTCTTGGCGTGATTACTGCTGCGGCGGTAGCGTTGAGCGGCTGCGCAGCCGGCGCACCCCAGGCCGACTCCGGCCAGAAGACGCTGAATGCCATTTTCCTCCCTGCCGACTGGGGCAAGGTGGTCCAGGAGAAACTCGCCCCCGAGTATGAGAAGGAAACCGGGGTGAAGGTGAATGTCGAACTCGTGGGCCGTGATGCGATCCACGAAAAAATGGCCACCCTGTTCGCAGGACAGGACTCCAGTTACGACATCTTCAACGTTGACTACAACTGGATCCCTGAATTCGGCAAGGGCGGCCACCTGGTCCCCCTGGACAATGCCCTCCCAGACAAAGAGGACTTTCTGCCGCTGAGCCTCAAGGTCGCCACTTGGGACAACAAGCTTTTGGGAATCCCACAGACGGTCCACCCGGCGACGCTCTGGTACAACGGCGCGCTTTATAACGACCAGACCATGAAAGACCAGTACCAAGCGGCGACCGGTACCGCGCTCACTGTGCCGAAGACGATGGACGAATGGCTGACCCAGGTAAAGTTCTTCAACGGCAAGACGTTCAAGGGCCAGAAGCTTTCGGGCTGGGCCGCCCAGGCCGCCAAAGGCTTTGGGAACGTGCACACGTGGCTGAGCTTCGCCTATTCGTACGGTTGCAAGCCGTTCAACGACGATTTCACGAAATCGACGTTGACGACGTCTGAGTGCATCGGGGCTACCGAGCGGTGGTCCGAGATGATGAAGTACATGCCCGCGGGAGCCAACGACTTCACGTACGACAGCGTTACCACAGCGGCCCAGCAGGGTTCGATCGCTACAGCCATCCAGTGGTCCTGGGGCCAGTTCGCCACCGACAATCCATCCGCGTCCAAGACCGTCGGGGACTGGCAGATGACGACGATTCCCGCGGGCCCGACCGGGCTCAGTTCGGCTCATCTTGCCGAATGGGTGATCTCCGTGTCCAAGTACTCCAAGAACACTGAGGAGGCCACGAAGTTCGCGGTGTGGCTCGAGTCGAAGAAGAACGACGTCCTGCAGGCAGCCAATGGCGGCGGCGATCCCGTGCGCGCCTCCAGCTACTCCGCTCCGACCCTGACTGAGCAGAAGCTCGAGGGCAACGGAGCAGCGCGCTTCCGGCGTTTGCCCGTAACTTTGGAGGCCATGAAGACGGCACAGCCCAGGCCGTTCTTCCCCGGCGAAGAAACCTGGGAAACGACCCTGAGCACCGAACTCAGCGCCATTTCGCTGGGGCAGCGCGGGGTGCAAGAGGGTCTCTCACGCGCTGATGAAGCCGTAGACAAGAACCTGTCGCAGTGATGACCACCACACTCACAGAATCTCGGGCCCGGAAGGCCATTCGGCCTTCCGGGGCCCCCAAGGGGCGCCGGCCCAAAAAGCTCGGACGCTACCTCGCAATGTCTCCCGGCCTGCTCTTTTTGGCCGCGATCTCCATTTACCCCACGCTTTACTCTCTCGTCGTCTCCTTCATGCGGTGGAACCTGTCGAGCGGTGAAGCCGCTCGCTTCGTCGGCTTGGACAACTTTGTCGGCCTGCTGACCGACGGGCTGTTCTGGAACTCGGTTCGCGTAACCCTGGTGTTTGTTTTCTTCTCGGTTCTCATAGAGCTCGTTCTCACCTTCGGGCTGGCTCTCCTCTTCTTCCGCGGCTTTCCGGGGGATAAGTTGCTCCGGGCCCTGATCATGATGCCCATGCTCTGCGCGCCGGTGGTCGTGGGCCTGCTTGCCCGCTTCAGCCTTGAACCCACGTACGGGATCGTCAATCAACTTATGCGCAGCATCGGTCTTCCAACCACAGAATTCCTTGGGAACGTCGACCTGGCGCTCCCAACGCTGATAGCAATCGATGTTTGGCAGTGGTCCCCCTTCCTGTTCCTCATCCTTCTCGCCGCCATGCAGGGCATCCCGGAGGAGGTCATCGAGGCATCCAAGATCGACGGCGCTTCGTGGCCCCGCATCATCTGGCATCAGTTCCTTCCGCTCCTGCGCTACCCGATCCTTGTCGGCGTGCTCCTACGGCTCATTGATTCATTCCGTGTCTACGACATCGTCTACATGACGACCCGTGGCGGACCGGTCGATGCAACTTCCACCATGTCCTGGCAGATCTATAACGTTGGGTTCCGCGCTTTTAACATCTCGTATGCTGCCGCGTTCTCGTGGCTGCTGCTCCTCCTCGTCCTACTAGCGGTCAATTCGCTCATCCGGCGAATGGTCGCACGCTCTTGAAGGGTTTAGTCATGTCCGTAGCGAAAGGTCGCAGCATCAACTGGAACGTGGGAGTGCGTGCTGTGGTGGCCGTCATCTGCACGTTTCTCTTCATCGCCCCGGTCCTGTGGATGGTCACTACGGCCTTCAAGACCGGAAACCAAGCATTCTCCGGAGAAATCCAGTGGTTTTTCACGCCCACCCTTGAGAACTTTGCCGAAGTGCTTGGTGGTACCAGGCTCACCTACGCGTTGATCAACAGCCTGCAGGTATCAGTGATCTCCTCCATCGTGGCGATCTTGCTCGCCTCCGGCATCGCGTACCCGCTGGCCCGATACGAGTTCAGGGGACGGGACCACATCGCGGGAACAATTTTGTCACTGCGTATCGTGCCTCCCATTGTGACTATCATCCCGCTCTTCCTACTAATGCGGACGATCGGCCTGAACGGTTCGCTGCTGTCCATCATTATTCTTCACGTCTTCATGAATCTGCCGCTGGCTGTCTGGCTGTTGCGGGGCTTCTACGAAGACGTTCCCAAGGAAATCGAGGAAGCAGGGGCTATCGACGGCTTGGGTAGCATCGGGATCTTCTTCCGGATGGTCCTTCCGCTGGCCATGCCCGGCGTCGCCTCGACCGCACTGCTGTGCTTCGTCTTCTCGTGGAACGAGTTCCTCTTCGCAAGCGTCCTGTCCAACGCCGGCAGCCAAACCGTCACAGTGGCCCTGACCCAGTATGTGACCCCGGTGGGGACGGAGTGGACGTTGATCATGGCGGCGGGCACCGTAGTTGCGGTGCCCGTATGGCTGGCAGCCCTGGCTGCCCAGAAATACCTCGTCCGCGGCCTCTCCCTCGGTGCGGTCAAGTAACGTGCCCACTCTAAATCCAGCCCCGAAAGGCAGTTCAATCATGTTCCGCTACACGTACAACACCCTTGTCTACGGCGGCGAAGCCATCGAGACCGGCATTGAGCGCATCGCCAACGCTGGCTATAGCGGCGTCGAACTGGTCGGAGAACCAGAACAACAGGACGAAGCCGCTCTCCGTTCTGCCCTCAACCAGCACCAGGTAGCTGCCTCGTCAATCGTCAGCATCTACACGCCGGAACGTGACATCGTCAGTTCGTCCCCGGAGGTCCGCGCGAACGCCATCAAATACGTCAAGGGAAACATCGATTACGCAGCAAGGCTGGGTGCGGAAGTCGTAACGTTCACCCCCACAGCGTGCATGAAGATCGTGCCGGAAGCAGACATCAAACAAGAATGGGCTTGGGCCGTTGACGCCGCGGGCGAACTCGCGGCATACGCCGGGGAGAACGGCGTTCGCCTGGCCCTCGAGCCGTGGAACCGCTACGAGACGTACCTCATCAACCGGACCGAACAGGCTCTGCAGTTCTTGGACGAAGTTGGCAGCCCCCATATCGGTTACATGGTCGACACCTTCCACATGTCCATTGAAGAACGGGACATCGCGGAGTCCATCCGCAAAGCCGGAAATCGCTTGGCGCACGTGCACCTCGCCGACAGCAACCGGGCCGCTCCAGGATACGGGCACTTGGACTTCGAGCCCATCATCCAGGCCATCGTCGACGCCGACTACAAGGGCTGGATCTCCTATGAGCTGCTGCCCGCAGCGGGAGATGTCTGGGGAGTGCTGAGCGGTGCCGGAGCGCCGGAGTTCAAAGACGAATACACAGCAGCGGCAATCCAGCACACGCGGGCGGTTGAACGTCGGTTGGGAGGTCTGTAAATGCCGGCCAATCCCATTGGGCTCAGCACCTTCATCCTCGCCTCACCCTTCTCCTTCGAGGACGCGTGGGCCTTCGACCGCGTGGCGGAGCTCGGCTACGACGTCATTGAAGTGTGTATCGAAGATCCGCAGAGGATCACGTCAGAATGGCTCGTCCACGAATCCCAGAGGACAGGGACTGACGTCGGAATCTGCGGCGCGTTTGGCCCGGACCGCGACGTGTCGGATCCCGATCCCCGCCGACGTGACAACGGCATGGCCTACCTCCGCGGCTGCGTTGACGTAGCAGCAGTAGTCGGTTCCCCCCATGTTGCTGGGCCCATGTTCTCGGCGACGGGCCGGGCGGAGCTCTTGGAGCCCGGTGAGCGCCAGGCCCGGTGGCAAAACGCCGTGGAAAGCCTCCGCGCCGTAGCCGACTACGCCGGCGACCGCGGCGTGCGTCTCGCCATCGAGCCGCTCAACCGCTTCGAAACAGACATGGTCAACACCATCGAGCAGGGGCTGAACCTGTGCGATGACATCGGCAGGCAAAACGTCGGACTTCTTGTCGACACGTTCCACATGAACATCGAAGAAAAAGACATCGCCGATGCGGTCCGGAAGGCCGGATCGCGGATCTTCCACGTGCAGGTGTCAGAGAATGACAGGGGTACCCCTGGATCGGGCCACGTCCCGTGGGACAGCTTTTTCGATTCGCTGAAGGACATCAATTACTCAGGTCAGATTGTGGTCGAGTCATTCCTGCCCACAGTGAAGGAGATCGCCCGAGCCGTCTCCCTGTGGCGTCCCGTGGCCCCATCGATGGAAAGCCTCTCGGAAGACGGTTTGGCTTTTGTCAAAAGCATGCTGAGAGAAAGGTCCGAGCGATGACAGCAATGGCCGCAGGGATCATCGGCGGGGGCATAGTCAGCTCAAGCGGTCAAGAAACCCGTCGATAGCCTCAGTCAGATCCTGTCAGCGTTGCACACACTGCCCTCGCGAACTCGCAAGAGAATGGACAAAACGATGTCCCCCCCAAACAACCCTCCCAGAACCCTGGGCGTAGCGATGATTGGCTACGCCTTTATGGGCAAAGCACACTCCAATGCCTGGCGGAACGTGGCCAGCTACTTTGACGTCCCGGCGTTCGAGCAAAAGGTCCTCGTTGGCCGGGACGTCGACGCCGTTTCGGAGGCCGCCGCGAAGTACGGCTGGAAGGAAACGGCCACGGACTGGCGCACGGTGCTGGACCGCGACGATATCCATGTGGTGGACATCTGCGCTCCGGGCTGGATGCATGCCGAAATCGCCGTCGCGGCTCTTGAGGCCGGCAAGCACGTGCTGCTGGAGAAGCCGCTGGCCAATACCCTGGCCGAGGCCGAAGCCATGACCGCTGCCGCCCGGGCCGCCAGGGCAAAGGGCGTGCAGTCGATGGTGGGCTTCAACTACCGCCGTGTCCCGGCCCTGGCCCTCGCGAAGGAACTCATCAGTGAAGGCAGAGTGGGGACGGTCCGGCATGTCCGCGCCGCCTACCTGCAGGACTGGCTCGCCGACGAATCCTCCCCCATGACTTGGCGGCTGAAGAAGGAGACGGCCGGTTCCGGGGCATTGGGTGACATCGCATCCCACGCCATCGATCAGGTCCTCTTCCTGCTCGGCGACCAGGTCACGGAAGCCTCGGGCCGCCTGCAGACGTTTGTGAACCAGCGGCCCGGTGCCAACGGACTGGAAGACGTCACGGTGGACGACACCGCTTGGGCAACGCTGGGCCTCGCTTCAGGAGCAACCGCCTCAGTGGAAGCCTCGCGGATGGCCACCGGGCAGAAGAACAGCCTGAAGCTGGAGATTTACGGGGACAAGGGCGCCATCGTATTCGACCTGGAAAACCTCAACGAGCTCCAGTTCCTGGACGCTACCCTCCCGGTCCGAGAACAGGGATTCCGGCGGATTCTGGTGAACGAGCCCGAGCATCCTTACATAAGTGCATGGTGGCCCCAGGGCCACGTGCTCGGCTGGGAACACACCTTCACACACGAGATCCGGGACTTCCTCGCCGCAATCGACGGCGGCACCCCGCCGTCGCCGTCGTTCGAAGAGGGCCTGGCCGTGCAGGGGGTACTGGCCGCGATCGAGGAATCCGCCAACGCCAAATCCGCCCTCATCCAGCTCACAACCGCAGCCGTCCCCGCCACTACAGGAGCCTGACATGCCCCGCCCGTACACACTGTTCACCGGCCAGTGGGCCGATCTGCCCTTCGAGGAAGTCGCCCGCCTGGCCTCCGGCTGGGGCTACGACGGCCTGGAAATCGCCGTCTCCGGCGACCACCTCGACGCCTGGCGCTGGGACGAGCCCGGCTACGTCGAATCCAAACTCGCCGTGCTGGAGAAGTACAACCTCAAGGTCTGGGCCATCTCCAACCACCTCAAGGGCCAGGCCGTGTGCGATGCCCCGATCGACTTCCGGCACGAGGCGATCGTCGGGGCCAGGGTCTGGGGCGACGGCGACCCCGAAGGCGTCCGCACCCGCGCCGCCGAGGAAATGAAACACACCGCCCGGCTCGCCAAGGCCCTCGGCGTGGACACCGTGGTCGGATTCACCGGCTCCTCCATCTGGCAGTACGTCGCGATGTTCCCGCCCGTCCCGGAGAAGGTGATCGAGGCCGGCTACCAGGACTTCGCCGACCGCTGGAACCCCATCCTGGACGTCTTCGACGAATGCGGGGTCCGCTTCGCCCACGAGGTCCACCCCTCCGAGATCGCGTACGACTACTGGACCACCGTCCGGACCCTCGAGGCGATCGGGCACCGGGAGGCGTTCGGGCTGAACTGGGACCCGTCCCACTTCATGTGGCAGGGCATCGACCCGGTCTCCTTCATCTGGGATTTCAAGGACCGGATCTACCACGTGGACTGCAAGGACACCAAGCTCCGGCCCACCGGCCGGAACACCGTGATGGGCTCGCACCTGCCCTGGGGCGACCCGCGCCGCGGCTGGGACTTCGTCTCCGCCGGCCGCGGGGACGTGCCGTGGGAATCGTCGTTCCGCGCCCTGGCCGCGATCGGCTACGACGGCCCCATCTCCATCGAATGGGAGGACGCCGGCATGGACCGGCTCCACGGCGCCCCCGAAGCCCTCGCCGCCCTGAAGAAGTTCGACTTCCCGCCATCGAACACCTCCTTCGACGCCGCCTTCAAGCAGTAAGGACTGAGGCCATGACCGTTCCCCCTCGCGTTTCGGCGGGAGAGGTCTTCCAACATTTTCGTGGCTCACCACCGTTGGCCCGGGCCCGGCTTTCAGTCCTGACAGGCCTTTCGCGCGCCGCCGCAACGGACAGGATTAGGTCCTTAGCGTCGCGGGGACTCATTGGTCCCACTAACGAGGCGCCCTCGACGGGTGGCCGGCCAGCCAATCAGTATCGCCTCATGACGAACGGCGTAGCGGTCATGAGCGTCAAGACCATTGACTGTGCCGTGCTCGTTCACGGTGGGACGCCGGGGGTTCTCAGGACGTCCAAGGGGGCTTTCGGGCACACGCCCGTGAAGGGCACCTCGGCGAAGAGCACGTCGGTGCTGGCCTGCACCTGCGGCATCATGAATTGCCTGCAGGCCATCGCAGGAGAAGAGGCAATAATTGCGAGCCTGTCAGCGGACTCTAAAGACGAACCGGACGCGATCAGCGACGCTGCCTGGCGGACCGATCCGGCTGCAGTCAGTGCCCTGCGACAGGCAGGTCGGGACATAGGCGAGACCCTCTTAGGGAGCATCCACCTCCTTCGACCTGAGGTCATCACTGTCAGAACCCGGTGGCCGGGTGCCACTGACTTGCTGCTGGCCGGCTTGAAGGAAGCAGTGCACGCCGGCGGCGCACCCGCTGTGACAGAGAATCTGGTCTTGGCCAGTTCCAGAACCGGGTCTCCCGCTACCGGGATTGCACTTCGAGCCATGGACGCCGGACTCGCGGTGGAACCAGTGGACCACTTGCTGTCGGCTCCGCCTAGCCTCAGCGGACAACAGATCCGTCGGCCGGCGCAATGCATTCCACCGACCGCCAGCGGACGCCCCAGCTGACCGGCCGAGGGTAGAATCTATTGGCGATCGACAACCCGTACAACACGAAAACTCTTGCTGTTGCAGACTGGGCACATTGAATCTCGGTTAAGCCGGAAGGTCCCAAGCCCATGGAAAATATATCTCGCGAAAACGTCGTTGCCGGCGGGCCGGCCGGGTCACCGCAGGACCAGATCAGACGCTACAGTATTCCGGCCGGGTTGAGCCCCGAAGAAAAATTCGAACATTGGCGGAGCTGGTATGGCAGCGCGATTGATGCTCCTGTGCGGTTGGAAAAGACCGAAAAGCTAGTGCGACCGGGTTTCAATCCGACCGCACTGAGCCTCGACGGTCCCGGGTTCAGCCTGGTTGATGTCACGAATGAACCCGCCAGTTGCTACTGGAACGGGGATCCGCATCCCAGCGACTGGCTCGTGTATTTCAGGACTTCGTGTGACAAGTTCAGCTTCTCGGGGCGCTCCGAGGCCGTCTCTCCCGGTACAGTCAGGTTCTTTGATCTTTCTTTGCCGGGCAACTTCTATGCGCCAGCTGGCTTAAGCGCGGTGCGGGTGCATTTCGACCGAGGGCTGCTCGGCCTGGACGACAGATCAGTTAGACGGCTGCAGGGGTTGGCCGACATCAGAGAAAACCCGATTATGTGTGGGCTGATTCTTCCAGCCTTGTCCGGATGGCAGCGGAGAGGCATAGCGCAGGAGATGCAGCGTCTCCAACCGGTCGTCCGGTCGATGATGACGGCCCTGGTCAGTTCGTTGCTCGAAACCACGGCCGATCCCGCCGACCTTAAACTGGCCCGCATCGCAGCGATCAAGAAGTTCGTGCGCAAGAACTTCAGAAACCGTGCCCTCACTGTTGACGAGGTCGTGGCCTACTCATTTCTTTCACGCCGGGCCCTTTACTACCTCTTCGAAGATGAAGGGCTCCAGGTCAGCGGACACATCCGCGCCCTGAGGACCTTGGAAGCCCTCGAGCTCCTCGCCGAAGCAACCGCCTGGAAACGCTCTCTGACCGACATAGCGGGCGCCAGCGGGTTCACAAGCCTCCAAGCCATGCGACGTGCCATCAGGGAATTTACGGGTCTCTCGCTCAGGGACGCGCAGGAGAAACCGGATCTTCTGCGGATTCGATCCGCCGAACTAAGAAAACGGACAGAGCTGTGAACCGGTCGGACAAAGTCTCGCCCGGCAGGTAGTCCGTGCCACGCTTTCGCCGGTCCTCCAGTTCGCCGGGCCAGCGATTAATCGCAGGTGACTTCGCTGTCATGGATTTCGGGGTCCGGGGCCGAACGGTGCCCCACAGAGGAGGGTACGAAGCGGGCCCGATCCTTCTTTTCTTCCCTGTAACTCTTGACGATGCCGTGGCCTTCGCCGTGGCCGAGTCGTGAAATTACGATCGGGCCTGGGGGCAGGGCAACCCGTAGGGTCTCTCCGGTGATTCTCTTACCCAGCGAAAGTGCTTCGATGGATCCGTGCGGGGCATCGAGGAGTGTTCGCGATCCGAGGCCGGACGCTTCGATCACGAGGAGGCGCCTGGTCGTAAGGACGATGTACCCTGCGGTCTCGTTCAGGTGCCCCTTCCCGATAGCCCGGACGGTTTCGTCTCGAGCCAGCGCACGGACGACGGCACGTAACTCGGTCCGCCCGCCCAAGGAGAGCCCTGCCCTCAACGCGGCGTCCTTGAGACCGTGGTAATACATGACACCCTCGGGCAGCGTTTCCTCGATGTGGGCCAGATATTCGTGGTTCAGCGCCCCCGGATCTGCTGTCCAGGCTACGCCTGCCCCGCGTGCGGATGGCCATACGGTGGCGGTAAGCCTCGCGGCTCGGCGTCGCTTGCGGAGGGAAAATGGTACCTCGATATTGATACAGTCCTCATCGAAGGACGCAGCCCTGAAACCTGATTCAACCGCGGCACTGCGGATGTGGTCCCGGGCGGCGTCTACACCTGTGAGCATCGTCCAAAGGACGGTTTCGGGAGCTGATGTCATCTGAATACTTTCCGCATAGTCGTGGCGTTGGTTCTCCGGGCAGGGCAAAGCGCGCAATCCGCCCCGGTATGAACATTGGTCGGGAGACTGGCCGGCTCCGAGGCATCGGCCCTAGGTATCATGACTATCGTCATTTCCACTCGTTGACGACCGGTTCCGCTGTCTCCAAAGGGACCAGTCCGACGGAAGCACAGATGGTCGTCCCAAGAGGTAGCCTTGCCCGGTGTTGACGCCCAGCTCGGTAATTGCGGTTAGTTCTGCGTGGGTTTCGATTCCCTCGACGACCAGACTTGCCCCGATTTGTGACGAGAAGCTGACCATCGCCGCGCACAGGGCTTTCTGGTTGGGGTTGTTGTCGATTCCCGCAACGATTGTCCGGTCAAGTTTGATCAGTTCTGGGCCGAGCCTAAGGATGTGGCGCATGGACGAGAACCCGGCGCCGACGTCGTCGATAGCTATGCGTAACCCAACGCTTCTAAGCGGGGCCAGTGCTGCTGCGAGACGTGCATAGTCAGCTACGGCTGAGCGCTCAGTCAGCTCCACGACGATCCGCACGGGTTTCAGACCGGAATCCCTCACGATGTCACTTAGCCTCGGATCTAGGCAGGCCGCCGGCGAGAGATTGACAGCAATATAGAGATGGGAAGGCAGCTCCACTGCAGCAAGCAACGCAGTTTCCAAGGCAAGGAATTCGAGTTCGAGGCCCCGCCCGATTGAATCCGCCTCGTCGAACCATTGATCCGGAGACCTGAAGGGAGAGCTGACGAACCGAGTGAGCGCTTCGGCACCGACAATCTCGCCGGTTCCCAAGACACGGATCGGCTGAAACGCCGTTATCAATGTCCGGGTGGCGAACAGGCGACCGAGGCGCGCCCTGACTTCCTGGTCCGCCGGGCTGTGCGCCGCGTGGTCAGCCAGCGGGTGCGCGATTCCCTCGAACCCTGATCTCCCGCCGCCCCCCTCGGACCGGGGCCTTCCGACGACCTCGACGCTCAGTCGCCGCCCATCACGGTGGCGGGCGGAAAGCAAGAGCCCTTCTCGGCCCGCACGTGCATCTGGTTTCCGTGCGGTCTTGAGGTCAGCAAGGTCGATGATGAGACTGCACGGGCGTCCCACCAGGTCGGAGGGCTCATAGCCGAGCAGTTCCCGACTTGCCAGGCTGGAGAAGGTGAACCGGCCGTCTGCTCCTACAGCCCAAAGCCATACCCGGGTTGCGCCCAGGACCGTGACCAGGAGACCGGCGGTAGTTGACGCCTCGATCCGATCGCGGCGCTGCTGCCGGATGAGGCGCCAGGCCGCATGAAGGAGAACGGGAAGGAGCAGGATCGAGGCGAGGATGGACAATCTGGCGGGGACCTCGCGCCCGCTCCAAGGCTCAAGACCAAACAGGAGAGGCAGGAGTATTGACGACGCCGATACCAACTCGAGAGACAGAACGACCAGCAACCATCGACCGCCCGGTGGTGTTCGAGGTTGGCGGAAGTCAGTCGGCTCTGGGGACATGAACGACGGACGTCGACAAAGTGATGTTTCCAAGAGCGCGTTATGCCGCCTCAGTCGTGAGGGCAATGTGCTGATGCATCGTGTCTGGTGACATACGAGTCTTCTTCCGTGCTCAATTCGGGTATTGGTCAGCTAGCTGGGGTCAGCATCGGCAGATGTCCGTCTAAGGCATGCCGTGACGCGGCAGGGTATGTGCATGATCAGGCTGGCCGGACATCGTTCTTGCCGGCATTGTCCCGGTCTTAGGCGAGATCGCGTTCCTGAGTGATTCCGTAGGGAACGTCTGGGCTCAGATTTACTGTGAACGAGGTCGGTCCATGGCGGGTCACGAGAATTCCGTGACTGCCTTCCCTGAGAGCCCGCTCCCGAGCCAATTTCTCAGCGGCATCGAGGCGTTCGGCGATCAGCTGGGGCTCGTCTGCTGTGACGTGATAAGTAGGCCCGGTGGCGGCGGTGATCATGGGTCGTTCCTGTTCTGGTAGCACTCAAAGGCAGTTCGCTCACGCAGCCGGTATCCCGGAACGGAGCCACTCGTGCGGCACGGAAAGGTCTTTATGGATCGGGGCCTGGCTCTGGCGGCACGAACGGCCCCTCTGGCCGGAGTTGCCCCGTCGAAAGCTGTGTGACCGCTTTCAAAAAATCCTACGGTTGTTAGTCGTGCCAAGAAGGTGGGCTTTGTTCCAAAGCGTGCATTCTTTGATCCCGGACCGATCACTTCGTGCAGCAGTCCCGTCAACCGAGCCTGGAGTCAGTGCGCGTCCTAGGCCCTGGATTCGATCTCAGGGAAAGTCTCCTGAGTCCGGGGCCTCTGGCCCCCGCCACTTCGAGATTCTGATCGCAAACTGGACGGTGCCCTGACAACACGCCACAGAGCCGACGCGGATGACCCAGACGTTGCAGTTGTCGCAGGTCTGGTGAACTTCAGCAATCCGGCCCGGATCGTCCTGGCTGGTGCCGTCACACAATGCACCGAATAGATTCTTGCCCCAGGTCCGTAGCGTCGTCTACCAACAGGGCCAACCTCTGGCGACACGCAATCTCTCGTTGGTGCACAGCACGCTCGGAAACGAGGCCGGCCTAATTGGCGGAATGATCTCCGGCATCGAGCAGGTCCTGTCCCCGCGCGGGATCGCCTACCACACCCGTCCCTCGAACTCGACGATGCAGCCGCTTGGTCTTTAGCTGTGGATTTCCGGTAGACGAGGCTGGTAAAGCGGCAGGTGACCGGCGGCAGCTACCGTTGGGGATGGATGGAGCGCATGCTGATGCTGAAGAGTGGAATGTCTGCATGTGCGTATCTTGCGTCTCCTAACAGCGATGGACCGCAGTCAATGGAACTCGCGAGGCACGGTCACGGGGCACCTGCGTACCGAAGTTCCAGGAGCCGTCGTGGCCGCACTTCGCTATCGCACAACCCCCGGCTTACAAGACGATCCAGTAGGTCTCGGACCCGAAGCGCACGGAACTGGACGCATGACTGGACCCGTCCTTGAGCAGGCATCATCTAGGGCTACGTCGGGCGAATCCGGCGATGTTCGCGCAGACTACGTGTTGCCCGGCGCGAGTCGTACGTGCCAGCGGTCGTTGCGTGGCGCTTGTGATTTCGAACCCTCGTCTGCATGGCCGCTGAAACCTCGGTCTGTCCAGCGGTACGAGCCGTTCTCAGACGGCCGACTTCCTTAGTATCGGAGGGAGACAGGAAACGGCCGTGGCCCGCGGCAATGTTCTCTAGTCCTTTATGCCTTCACATCCTGATAGGCCAGCGCTTTACTCGCTGCGGCGGCGGCCCGTGCCACGATGGGGCCGAGCCTCGGCACGTCAGCGGGCGTTATGCGCTGGGTGGGAAACCCGAGGCCCAGAACACCGGCCAGCCGACCGGTGTGGTCAAAAACGGGTGCGCTGACCGATCCGACGTCTTCGTTGCGTTCGCCGAAGGCCGCATAGTAGCCCTGCTCCCTGGCTGCCTGCGCCTGCTGCCGGAGAAGCTCGAGGGTGCCCGGAGTTGCAGGGGTGTAGCGGCTCATCTCCGATTCGGACAACGGACTCCAGGCATCCGGGTCATGCGCCAGGAAGATCTTGCCCGGAGCTCCTGCGTGGAGAGGCATCACCATTCCGACCATGAAGGGCCGCATCACCACATGGCGCGTTTCTGCGACTGCGACCACTGTACGGAACGCTCCGTCTCTGACGTAAAGACATGCGCTTTCGCCTGTTTCATCGCGGAGCTGCTGCAGCACGGGTTTTACCAGCTTGACGAGGTCGAGTCCCAGGGTTCCGGGTGCGGCCCAGCGGACCATGCCGATTCCGATCCGGTACCGGTCTCCCTCCCGGTCCAGGAATCCTTCCCGGACCATGTTCTGAACGAGCCTTTGGCAGGTACTGGAGGGCAGTCCCGTCCGCCGGATGATCTGCTGGAGAGTCGGCTCCGGTTCGGCGATAGTGAAACAGTCAAGTATCTCGGCGACCTTGTGGAGCACCAGTAGTGGTGAGGAGCCTGAGCCCTGTTCGGATGTCACGGAGGGTCCTTTCTGCTGTTATTCCCGATCTTGCGCGGATCCCATCCTAGACAAGCTAGAAGCGGACTCCCCGGGCGCCTCCCGTGAACGGATGTGTTCTGTTTGACATTCCACCAATGAGACCCACATCATGGGATCGCAACCCAGATTATGGGATTACCCGTCAACACAACGTCGTGGAGTAGCCATGAGCACCCCTGAAGTCATCCGTGAAACTGCCGCCGAGCCCAAGCGCCCCGGCGCGTCCCGCGTCGGCCTGATCGTTCCCAGTTCCAACACCACCATGGAAACCGAGCTTCCCGAGCTCTTCCGCCGCCAGTCCGAGGCCACCGGGCACAAGTACACCTTCCACTCCGCCAGGGCGGGTATGAAAAACGTCAATCGTGAAGAACTTCTCGCGATGGTGGGCAAAGCGGCCGGCTGCGCCGAAGCCGTGTCGGACGCCGACGTGGACGTCATCGCCTACGCCTGCCTCGTCGCCGTCATGGCGCAGGGGCCGGGAGCCCATGCCAGATCCGAAGAGGTCATCGCCGCTGCTGCCGCCCGAAACGGGCATCCGGCACCTGTCACAAGCAGTGCTGGAGCGCTGGTACGAACCTTGCAGGAGATGGGCGTCCGCAAGGTTGCCATGATCACCCCGTACATGAAACCGCTGACCCAGATGGTGGTCGAGTACATCGAGGGCGCCGGAATCACCGTCCTGGATGCAACCAGTCTCGAAGTTGCCGACAACTTGGCCGTCGGTTGCCTTGACCCACAGAACCTTCCTGGCATTGCGCGTAACCTCAAGCGCGAAGGCGCCGAGGCCATTATTCTTTCCGCCTGCGTCCAGATGCCGTCACTTCCAGCGGTCCAGGCCGTTGAAGATGAACTCGGACTGCCCGTCGTCACTGCGGCGACGGCCACGACGTACGAAATCCTGAAAGCACTCGGGCACACTCCGGCCATCACCGGTGCCGGCAGCCTTCTTTCAGGAACACGCGTCCTGACCGACGCGACCATCTAAGCGAACGCCGCCATGTCACTATCCCTAATCGCGTTCTTCATCCTTGTAGCAGCCTTTGCCATCGGTTCGTTCACCAGGATCAACGCCGGACTCATCGCCCTCGTCGCCGCATTCGGCGTCGGTACTCTTCTGGTGGGCATGCCCATCAAGGACGTCATCGGCCAGTTCCCGGCGGGCCTGTTCTTCATCCTCGTCGGCGCCACACTACTCTTCGCCATCGTGAGGATCAACGGCACCATTGACCTGCTCGCCTACTGGGCCGAACGTCTCGCCGGCGACCGCAAGGTGCTCGTTCCCATCCTGATGTTCCTCCTGACTGCTGCTCTCGCGTCGGCCGGGGCATTCACGCCGGCCGCCATCGCGATCGTCGCTCCAGTGGCTCTGGCGCTCGGTCTGCGGTTCGGCATCAGCACCCTGGCCATGGGCCTGGTCATCGTCCAGGGCGCAAACGCCGGCGCGTTCTCTCCGGTCAACCCCTTCGGCGTGCTCGCCAATGTCATGCTCGATGATGCAGGAGCATCCGCGGATTCCTTGAAGCTGTATGTCTACTGCTTCGTCTTCAACGCAATCCTGGCAGTCATCGCCTACGTCCTGATTCAGTGGATCATGAAACGCCGCATTACACGTGGGAGCGGCAGTGAGACAGGCGCCGCCGGAGCCGACTCCAACTCTGGCTCCGTAAATTCCGGGTCAGCCGGGAGCCTGGCCGGTGAGTCGGGGAGCTCGGTGCTCACCGTTGCAGCTCCGGCACAGGTGGCAACGGACCCCGCCTTGCACAAGGGCCCTGTCAAGGTGGCGGCAACACCGATGCGGATCCTGACCCTGATCGGTCTGGCAGCGCTGCTGGTATTGACGACAGTTCTGGGCATCGACGTCGGAGTGGCGTCCCTCGTCGTCGCCTTGGTGCTGATCTGCGTGAACCCCGGCGAGCAGAAGCCTGCCGTGGAGAGCATGCCCTGGTCCGCCATCATCCTGGTCACCGGCATCGTCACCTACGTGGGCTTGCTTGAAGAAATGGGAGCCCTGAAGGAACTGGAGGCAGGTATCGCGGGCTTGGGTGACAGTTCCCTAGCCGCCCTGATCGCCAGCTACGTGGTGGCGGTTGTCTCCGCCTTCGCATCCACTACCGGCACTCTTGGCGTGGTCAGCCCGATTGTCACCCCCATCGCAATGGACCCGATGCTCTCCCCCATCGGCGTGATCACAGCCATCGCCATCAGTTCCTCCGTCGTGGATGTCAGTCCGATGTCCACCAGCGGAGCGCTTCTCATGGCCAGCGCCCAGCCGAAGGATGAGCGGATGTTCTTCCGGGCTTTGCTTCTCTGGGCGATCGCGATGATCGGTATCGTGCCGCTCCTCGTCTGGCTCATCTTCGTCCAGCTCGGCCTCGGCTAACCAACAAGCCCCCGTTGCGGGGTGCCCGGGACCATCCGGGAACCCCGCAACGGCTCAGCCCTCGGAGCGGTTCTTCCGGCGGAACCCGCCAGGCCAATCGGCCCTGCGGATTCGCTTCAGCTCCGTGACAGACCCCGTGGTGCCCCATTCATCAAGCCCCAACCGTGCCAGCGGTTCCAGCAGGTCGATCCGCGGGTGGCTGCCATCGAGAATGTCTGAATCAACCACGGCATGGGTGACCTCCCCGAAGACCAGAACGCAGTCACCGATCGGCAGCGTAGTGTGCAGCCGGCACTCCAAGGCCACAGGGGACTCTGCAACCCTGGGCACCCCCACGGTGCGACCTGTTTCGCGCGTCAAGCCGGTCGCGTCGAACTCACTCACGTCCGGGGGGAAGTTCGTGCCCGTCGCATTGACCTCGGCGATCAGCCCGGCAGGCGCCAGGTTCACCACAAACTCTCCCCGCGTGCGGATATTCCGCAGCGAATCCTTCTCGCCTACCGACGTGAACTGGACGATCGGAGGATTTACTGATGCAACAGTAAAAAACGAATGCGGAGCAAGATTGTCCACGCCCTCGGCCGACCTGCTCGACACCCACGCAATCGGACGGGGAACGACAACGGCCGTCAACAGCCGGTAAAAATCCCGTGAAGGCAGTTCGCCGGGATCAAAGTTTTTTCGCATGACTTCAGCCTACGCGGGCAACATGACGGCGAAGGCAATCGTATGGCGTTCCGCATCCCTCTGGTTGCGAGAGCATTCGTCTTCCCATCACCAGCCCACGCTCTTTAGGGCTACTGGCCGAAAGCAAACGATTGTTGAATCGCCTCTGTCGGAGGCTTTGCCCCGCGCCGGCTGGCTGGGGTCGCGCGATGGTTAGCCGGCGTAGGGGTCGGCGATGCCGATGTACTGGGTGTAGAGGTATTCCTCGATGCCCTCGAGGCCGCCTTCGCGGCCCAGGCCGGACTGCTTGACGCCGCCGAACGGGGCGGCGGCGTTGGAGACGACGCCTGCGTTCAGGCCCAGCATGCCGGTCTCCAGGCGTTCGCCCATCCGGATGCCGCGGTTCAGGTCCCGGGTGAAGACGTAGGCCACCAGCCCGTATTCGGTGTTGTTCGCGAGCCGGATGGCCTCGTCCTCGGTGCCGAAGGTGATGATCGGGGCGACGGGTCCGAAGATTTCCTCGGACAGGATCCGGGTGCCCTCGGTGACGCCGGTGAGGATGGTGGGCTGGTAGAAGTAGCCCGGGCCCTCCACCGCGGAGCCGCCGGTCACCGCGACCGCGCCGGCGGCGACGGCGTCAGTGACGAGCTCGTGGACCTTGTCCCGGCTCTTGGCATCGATCAGCGGGCCCACCTTGGACCCGGCCTCGGTCCCGCGGGCGGTCGTCATGCCCTTCATCTTCGCGGCGAACTTCTCCGCGAACTCCCCGGCGACGGACTCGTGCACGATGAACCGGTTCGCCGCGGTGCAGGCCTCGCCCATGTTCCGCAGCTTCGCCAGCATCGCCCCGGCCACGGCGGCATCGACGTCGGCGTCCTCGAACACCACGAACGGGGCGTTCCCGCCGAGCTCCATCGAGGTCCGCAGCACGGTCTCGGAGGCGTCCGCGAGCAGCCGGCGGCCGACCTCGGTGGAACCGGTGAAGGACAGCTTCCGCAGCCGCTGATCCTTGATCAGCGGACCGGTCGTGGCGCCGGCGGTGGAGGTCGGGATGACGTTCAGGACACCGGCGGGCAGCCCGGCCTCGACCATCACGGCCGCGAACAGCTGGGAGGTCAGCGGGGTCAGGTTCGCGGACTTCAGCACCATGGTGCAGCCGGCCGCGACCGCGGGGGCGATCTTGCGGGTCGCCATCGCGAGCGGGAAGTTCCACGGCGTGATCAACAGGCACGGGCCCACCGGCTTCTTGGTCACCAGCAGCCGGGACTTCCCGTCCGGGGACACCGAGTACCGGCCGAAGGCGCGCACGGCCTCCTCGGAGAACCAGCGCAGGAACTCCGCACCATAGGTGACCTCGCCGCGGGCCTCGGCCAACGGCTTGCCCATCTCCAAAGTCATCAGCAGCGCGAAGTCCTCCGCGCGGGCCGTGACCATCTCGAAGGCCCGGCGCAGGATCTCGCCGCGCTCCCGGGGCGGGACCTTCGCCCAGGACTCCTGCGCGGCCGCGGCCGCGTCCAGGGCGGCGGCGCCGTCTTCGGGACCGGCGTCGGCGATGCTGAGCAGGACCTTTCCGGTGGCCGGGTCCTCGACGTCGAAGGTCTTGCCGGAAGCGGCCGGACGCCACTCACCGTTGATCAGCAGGCCCGTCGG
>NZ_FNGC01000016.1 GCF_900102785.1 Arthrobacter sp. ok362 | reverse complement strand
GGACCCCTTGGCGGCGCAGTTTTGCGGCGACGCTCAGCGGTCCGTGGTCATAGCCGAGGTTCTTGAGGGATTCCCGGGTCGCGAGAGCCAACTCCGCCAGCGAGGTATCGACCTTAGCCGGGCTGGTCGCTGGCCTGGTCGAGGCCGTTTCCATGGCTTTGATCGGCCCGTCGGCGGCAGCCGCGGCCCGGACCTTGTAAAACCAGGCCCGGGACACCCTGTGACGCCGGCAGAACTGTGTGACCGCACCCCTCTCAGCGTCGTCAGGCCATGTCGCCACCAAGTGCCGGATCTTGATATCGGGCTGCATTTTGCTCATGATCCGAGCAAAACCGGTCCGAGTGTCCACGATGTCCTGAGACACACTGTCCACGATGTCTTGAGACAGAAACGTCCATTAAGTCATGAGACTCAACAGCCGTTCCCAGCTCTGGGAACGGCCATAACTGATAGCGCAACTATTGGGAGCGGAGCTGCTCTAGCCGTCGAAGCCGTCGTCCCCGGCCGGCGGGGTGCCGTGGCGGTGCTGGTCCGAGGTCACCGGGTGCTGGTCCTCGAGCGGGGATTCGCGTGCCAGCAGGGCGCGGAGGTCGTCCTCGGCGGCGATCGTGGTGACAAAGAACAGTTCGTCGCCGCCGTCGATCACGTCGTCGCGGCTCGGCGTGATCGGTGCCTGGTCCCGCAGGATTGCCACGAGGGTGGAGTCCTCGGGCCACTGGACATCGCCCACAGTCAGGCCGATCACGTGGGAGTCGTGCGGGACTGTGAACTCCACGAGCGAGGACACCCCGGTCTGGAGCGTCAGCAGCCGGACGAGGTCACCGATCTCCACCGCTTCCTCCACCAAGGCGGTCATGAGCTGCGGGGTGTTGACCGCGACGTCGACGCCCCAGGAGTCGTCGAACATCCAGTCGTTCTTGGGGTTGTTGACCCGGCCGACGGTGCGCCCGACGCCGAATTCCGTCTTGGCCAGCAGCGAGACCACGAGGTTGACTTTGTCGTCACCGGTGGCGGAGACCACGACGTCGGCGTCCTCGAGTTTGGCGTCCTGCAGGGTGCTCAGCTCGCAGGCATCACCGACCAGCCAGTGCGCGCCGCGCAGGCCGCTGCGGCCGATGACCTCCGGCTTCTCGTCGATCAGCAGGATTTCGTGCTTGTGGGCCAACAGCTCGCGGGCGATCGAGGAACCGACGCTTCCGGCACCGACGATGACGACTTTCACTCAGGACTCCTTGGCGGGGGATTTGGCGAGAATATGGCCGATCTCGGAGCTCCGGTCCACATTCAGCATGGCGTGGACGGTGTCGCCGTCCTGGTAGGAGGTGCCGGCAGCGGGCAGCATGCCCTCGCCGAACCGGGTCAGATACGCGATCCGGATGCCGGCTGCCTTCTCGATCGATGAGATCGGGTGCCCGATCCAGTCGGGGTTAAGGTCAACCTCGGCGAGGACCAGCCGGCCCGAGGGCTCCCGGAAGTCGCCGGCGATGTGCTGTTCGGGCAGGATGCGGCGCAGCACCTGGTCCGCGCTCCAGCGGACTGCGGCGACCGTGGGAATGCCGAGGCGCTGGTAGATTTCGGCGCGGCCCGGATCGTAGATCCTGGCCACCACATGGGGAACGTGGAAGGTCTCCCGCGCCACCCGGGTGGCGAGGATGTTGGAGTTGTCGCCGCTGGAAACGGCGGCGAAGGCATAGGCTTCCTCGACGCCGGCCCGCTTCATCGTCTCGCGGTCAAACCCGACCCCCGTGACCTTCCGTCCGGAAAACCCGGTGCGGAGCCGCCGGAAGGCGCGGTCATCCTGGTCGATGATGGCCACCGAATGGCCGGCGTCCTCGAGCGTGTGTGCCAGGGTTGACCCGACACGGCCACAACCCATGATCACGAAGTGCGCCACATGGGCCTCCTCTTGGTTCTGCGTCTGATACTGCGTAAAACTCTACCGGCCACGCGGCGCCGGGAGGCCACGGCCACGGGGCGCCGGGCGCCGACCTTGCGGACGCCAACTTCGCCGTCATGACATCGCGTCCGAATCAGACTAGTTTTGTGTGGTGCTGACAATTTTCAATGCCGTGAAGCGGGTGCTGGTAGGCAAGCCCTTCCGGAACGACCGTCTGGCCCACACGCTCTTGCCGAAGCGGATCGCGCTGCCCATTTTCGCCTCGGACGCCCTGTCTTCGGTGGCCTATGCGCCGGATGAAATCCTCCTGACCCTGGCCCTGGCCGGCGTGAGCGCGGTGGCCATCGCGCCGTGGGTGGGCCTCGCCGTCATGGTGGTGCTCCTGACCGTTGTGGCCTCCTACCGCCAGAACGTCCACGCCTACCCCTCCGGCGGCGGCGACTACGAGATCGCGAACGTCAACCTCGGCAAGTTTGCAGGCCTCACCGTAGCCTCGGCACTGCTGGTTGACTACGTGCTGACCGTGGCCGTGTCCATGTCGTCGGCCGCGACGTACCTGACCACCGCAGTGCCCTCGCTGCACGGGCGGCAGGCCGCGATTGCCACGATCGGCGTCGTGGTGCTGGCCCTCGTGAACCTGCGCGGCATCAGGGAGGCCGGCAGCGTGTTCGCCGTCCCGACTTACATCTTCATGGCCTCCATCCTCGGCATGACCGCCGTCGGGGTCTTCCAAGCCGTAACCGGCCAACTGGGACAGGCGCCCTCGGCGGCCTTCGAGATCGTGCCGCAACCGGAATTCGATCAGGGCCTCGTCGGACTGGCCGGCGCGTTCCTGCTGCTGCGCGCCTTCTCCTCCGGCGCCGCGGCCCTGACCGGTGTCGAGGCCATCAGCAACGGTGTGCCCAACTTCCAGAAGCCCAAGAGTAAGAACGCGGCCACCACGCTGTTGCTGCTCGGCGTGATTGCCTCCGCCATGCTCGCCGGCATCATCTACCTGGCCAACGCCACCAAGGTGCACATCGTGCAGGACCCGGCGACGGAGTTCCTCCTGAACGGCAAGCCGCTGGAAGAGGGATACATCCAGAACCCGGCCATCAGCCAGATCGCGCAGACCGTCTTCGGCGCGGGCTCCATCCCGTTCTACATCGTGGTGGCCGCCACCGGCGTCATCCTGGTGTTCGCCTCCAACACGGCGTTCAACGGCTTCCCGGTGCTCGGCTCAATCCTGGCGCAGGACGGCTACCTGCCGCGCCAGCTGCGCACCCGTGGCGACCGGCTGGCCTTCAGCAACGGCGTCCTTGCCCTGGCGGCCGGCGCCCTCGTCCTGATCATCGCCTTCAACGCCGATGTCACAAAGCTCATCCAGCTCTACATCGTGGGCGTCTTCATCTCCTTCACGATGAGCCAGCTGGGCATGATCCGGCACTGGGGCCGGGAACTGAAACTGTCCAAGGAATCTGCCGTGCGGCTGCGCATCATCAAGTCCCGGACCATCAACACCGTGGGCTTCTGCATGACCGCCCTGGTTCTGGTGATCGTCCTGATCACCAAGTTCTCGCAGGGCGCCTGGATCGCGCTGCTGGCCATGTTCGTCCTGTTCCTGATCATGTGGAGCATCCGGGCGCACTATGACAACGTGGCCAAGGAACTCGCCGTCGACGAGGACTCCTCGCCGCGCGCGCTGCCCACCCGGGTGCACGCCGTGCTGCTCGTCTCCCACGTGCGCAAACCGGTCCTGCGCGCCCTGGCCTACGCCCGGGCCTCCCGGCCGTCGCGGCTGGACGCCATTACCGTGGATATCAGCTCGGAGGAGACCGAGGCGACTGTCGCGGACTGGGAAAAACTCGAAATTCCAGTACCACTGACCGTGCTTGCCAGTCCGTTCCGCGAAACCGTGACACCGATCATGGATTACATCAAGAACATGCGCCGGGATTCACCGCGCGACCTGATCGTGGTCTACATCCCGGAGTACGTCGTGGGCAAATGGTGGGAGCAGCTGGTCCACAACCAGACCGCGCTGCGCATCAAGACGCGGCTGCACTTCGAGCCCGGCGTCATGGTGGCCAGTGTGCCGTGGCAGCTGAAATCATCCGAAGAAGCCCAGAAACTGCAGGATATCCAATGACCCCCGACACCCGGACGCACACCCACACCGATCTCGTCGTCGACGTCGGACCCGTCGCCCACGGCGGGCACTGCGTGGCCCGGCACGAGGGACGCGTCGTGTTCGTACGGCACGGCATTCCCGGCGAGAAGGTCCGGGTCAGGCTCACCGACGACGGTCCCGCCGCCAAATTCTGGCGCGCCGATGTGGTGGAGGTCCTGGAGCCCTCACCGGACCGCGTGCCCCACTTCTGGGACATCGCCGATTCCGCGCGCTCCTGGTCGCACCGGCATCCACCCGTCGGCGGAGCCGAACTCGGCCACATTTCGCTGGCCCGCCAGCGCAGCCTCAAGGCCGACGTCCTGGCCGAACAGCTCAAGCGGCTGGCCGGCGTCGAACTTACGCCCGCAGGGCAGATCACAGTCGAAGCCGTCGGCATGCCGGCAGTCGACGGCGCGTCTGCCGACGCAACTGACGGCGCTGTTGGCGCTGGCGTGCCCGGCCTGGGCTGGCGGACGCGCGCCGGTTTTGCCGTGACGCCGGCCGGCAAGCTCGGCATGCACGCCCACCGCTCCGATGCCATCCTGCCCGTGCGCGAAATGCCGCTGGCCGTGGCGGGCATCAACGCGCTCCGGCTCTGGGACATCGACCTGCAGGGCATCGACCGCGTCGAGGTCGCCGCCCCGGCGAACGGCTCCCGGCCGCTGGTACTGCTGGTGCCCGCCCCGGGAACCCGGTCCAAGCGGCTCAGCGGCATCCTGGCCCAGCTGCCGGACGACGTCTCGGTGGCCAGCCTGGACCCGGCCACCGGCGAGGTGCTGCAGTTGCGCGGCCGTACCTATGTCCAGGAGTCTGCGGCGGGCCACGACTACCGGGTTACCGGCGACGGCTTCTGGCAGATCCACCGGGATGGCCCGGACACGCTCGTCGGGGCCGTGACCGGCTTCCTGCACGACGGCGGCTTCATTGAACCGGGCTCGGTGGTAGCGGATTTGTACGCCGGCGCCGGGCTGTTCACCGCACCGCTGGCCGATGCCGTGGGCGTGACCGGATCCGTGCTCTCGGTCGAGGGGGCGCCCGGAACCAGCCGTGACGCACGCAAGAACCTGCACGACGCCGCCCAGGTGGAGATCGTCCAAGGCCGCGTGGAACGGGTGTTGCGGCAGAAACCGCGCAACTTCGACGCCCTGATCCTGGACCCGCCGCGGGCCGGCGCGGGCAAAGCGGTAGTCAAGCAGCTGATCGACGCCGGTCCCCGGGCCGTCGCCTATGTCTCCTGCGATCCGGCGTCGTTCGCCCGCGACCTCGGCTACTTCCGGCAGGGCGGCTGGGGGATGGCAGGGCTGCGTGCCTTCGACCTGTACCCGCACACCCATCACATGGAGACTGTGGCGTTACTGACTCCCCAACCGTGATGCCACTAGGATGGGCGTAGTAGTCCGTCGTCGCGCTCCATCACCATCGCCGTTAAATACGCGGCGGTTGATGAAGCGGCCGTTCCCTGCGTTTCTTACCTGCATTGCGTACCACGATGTACTGATGCCTGTATTAGTTAGGCCGACCTAACTAGCAAGGGTCCTGCGGCGCGACAAAGATGAAACTGTTGCGAGAGGAGTCCTGCGAATGAGCATTGTGGACAGCTTCGGTTCAAAAGGCAAACTTGATGTTGCCGGAACCGAATACGAAATTTTCCGGTTGAACTCCGTCGAAGGTGCAGAAAACCTTCCGTTCAGCCTCAAGGTATTGCTTGAAAACCTGTTGAGGACCGAGGACGGTGCCAACATCACGGCCGACCACGTCCGTGCGCTGGCAGGCTGGGATCCCAGCGCCGAGCCCGACACCGAGATCCAGTTCACGCCGGCGCGCGTGATCATGCAGGACTTCACCGGTGTGCCCTGCGTCGTTGACCTCGCCACCATGCGTGAGGCCGTCAAGGAGCTCGGCGGAGACCCGAAGCGGGTCAACCCGCTGGCGCCGGCGGAAATGGTCATTGACCACTCGGTCCAGATTGATGCCTTCGGCAACTCCGGCGCACTGGAGCGCAACATGGAGATCGAATACCAGCGCAATGGTGAGCGTTACCAGTTCCTGCGCTGGGGCCAGACGGCATTCGATGACTTCAAGGTCGTCCCGCCGGGCACCGGCATCGTGCACCAGGTCAACATTGAGTACCTGGCCCGCACCGTCATGACCCGCGAGGTTGACGGCGTGGTCCGGGCTTACCCGGACACCTGCGTCGGCACCGACTCGCACACCACCATGGTCAACGGCCTGGGCGTACTGGGCTGGGGCGTTGGCGGCATCGAGGCCGAGGCTGCCATGCTGGGCCAGCCTGTCTCCATGCTGATCCCGCGCGTCGTGGGCTTCAAGCTCACCGGCTCCATCCCCGCCGGCGCCACGGCCACCGACGTCGTCCTGACCATCACCGAGCAGCTGCGCAAGCACGGTGTGGTCGGCAAGTTTGTCGAGTTCTACGGTGAAGGCGTCGCGGCTGTGCCGCTGGCCAACCGTGCAACGATCGGCAACATGAGCCCGGAGTTCGGCTCCACTGCCGCCATGTTCCCGATCGACGACGTCACCCTCGACTACCTGCGCCTCACCGGCCGGTCCGACGAGAACGTCGCCCTCGTGGAGTCCTACGCGAAGGAACAGGGCCTCTGGCACGATCCCTCCCGCGAGATCAAGTTCTCTGAGTACCTCGAGCTGGACCTGTCCACGGTTGTTCCGTCGATCTCCGGCCCGAAGCGCCCGCAGGACCGCATCATCCTCACCGAGTCCAAGGCCCAGTTCCGCGAGGACCTGCGCAACTACGTGAAGGAAGACCTGGCCGACGGAAGCCTGGACGAAGCGATCGACGAAAGCTTCCCGGCTTCGGACTCGCCCTCGTTCACCGCCTCAGCCTCGCACCTGAGTGATGTGGCCCCGCACGCACATGGCCCGAAGTCCAACGGCCGCCCGTCCAACACGGTCAGCGTCAAGACCGCGGACGGACGCGAGTTCGAGCTGGACCACGGCGCAGTCTCGATCGCCTCGATCACCTCCTGCACCAACACGTCCAACCCCTCCGTGATGCTGGCCGCCGCCCTGCTGGCCCGCAACGCCGTCGACAAGGGCCTGACGTCCAAGCCGTGGGTCAAGACCTCGGTGGCTCCCGGCTCCAAGGTAGTCACCGACTACTACAACAAGTCGGGCCTGACCCCGTACCTGGAGAAGCTCGGCTTCTACATCGTGGGCTACGGCTGCGCCACCTGCATCGGCAACTCCGGTCCGCTCGACGCCGAGATCTCCGAGGCCATCCAGGCCAACGATCTCTCCGTCACCGCCGTGCTGTCGGGTAACCGCAACTTCGAAGGCCGGATCAACCCGGACGTGAAGATGAACTACCTGGCCTCCCCGCCGCTGGTCATCGCCTACGCCCTGGCCGGCTCCATGGACTTCGACTTCGACAACGACGCCCTGGGCCAGGACGAGGCCGGCAACGACGTCTTCCTGAAGGACATCTGGCCGAACCCGGTCGAGGTCCAGCAGGTCATCGATTCCTCGATTGACAAGGAAATGTTCGCCCGCGGCTACGAAGGCGTCTTTGAGGGCGACGATCGCTGGAAGGCGCTCGACACCCCGGCCGGCGACACCTTCGCCTGGGACGAGAAGTCCACGTACGTCCGTAAGCCCCCGTACTTCGAGGGCATGAAGGCCCAGCCGGAGCCGGTCCAGGACATCACCGGTGCGCGCGTGCTGCTCAAGCTCGGCGATTCCGTCACCACGGACCACATCTCCCCGGCCGGTTCCTTCAAGTCGGACACCCCCGCCGGCCAGTACCTGCTGGCCAACGGTGTGGAGCGCAAGGACTTCAACTCCTACGGCTCACGCCGTGGCAACCACGAGGTCATGATCCGCGGCACGTTCGCGAACATCCGCATCAAGAACCAGCTCCTGGACGGCGTGGAGGGCGGCTTCACCCGCGACTTCAGCCAGGCTGACGGCCCGCAGGCCTACGTCTACGACGCCGCGCAGAACTACCAGGCCGCCGGCACCCCGCTGGTGGTCCTGGCGGGCAAGGAGTACGGCTCCGGTTCGTCCCGTGACTGGGCAGCCAAGGGCACGGCGCTCCTGGGCGTCAAGGCTGTCGTGGCCGAGAGCTACGAGCGTATCCACCGCTCCAACCTGATCGGCATGGGTGTCCTGCCGCTGCAGTACCCGGCCGGCCAGAACGCTGCCAGCCTGGGCCTGACCGGCACGGAAACCTACGCAGTTGAGGGCGTCACCGCCCTGAACGAAGGCACCACGCCGAAGACCCTCAAGGTCACAGCCACGGCCGAAGACGGCACCGTCACGTCCTTCGACGCCGTGCTGCGCATCGATACCCCGGGCGAGGCGGACTACTACCGCAACGGCGGTATCCTGCAGTACGTCCTGCGCCAGATCTCCGCGCACTAGGCGGAGCCGCTGGCAAGGTCCGGCAACGCATGCAACGGCCCCGGCCGGTCACTGACCGGACGGGGCCTTTGCATTCTCGCGTCTGGACAGGTTCCGGGACGGGGGCGGGGGACCGGTGCTGGGCTCCGGCGCGGCGGCCCGCCCGGAGGCGTTAGAGTTAAAAGGCATGTCTACCACCCGAAGGAGGGGCCGTTGGGAATCTTGGACGCCATCCGGAATCCGCAGGACCTGAGTAAGTTGTCCGGGGCGCAGCTGGATCAGCTGGCAGCCGAGGTCAGGGATTTCCTGATCGGCAACGTCTCCCAGACGGGAGGGCACCTGGGCCCTAACCTCGGCGTCGTCGAGCTCACCATCGCGGTGCACCGGATCTTCGATTCCCCCCGCGACAGCATTGTCTTCGACACAGGGCACCAGTCCTACGTGCACAAGCTCCTCACCGGACGGCAGGATTTCAGCACGCTCCGCCAGCAGGGCGGCCTGTCCGGCTACCCCGACCGCGGCGAATCCGAGCACGACATCGTCGAAAGCTCGCACGCGTCCTCGTCGCTGTCCTGGGCGGACGGCATCTCACGCGCCCGGCAGCTGACCGGCGACGGCGACCGCTTCGTCGTCGCCGTGGTGGGCGACGGCGCCCTGACCGGCGGCATGGCCTGGGAGGCCATCAACAACATCGCGGCGGACAAAAAACGCCGCGTCGTGATTGTGGTCAACGACAACGGCCGCTCCTACGCCGCGACAGTGGGCGGGTTCGCCGACTACCTCGCCTCCCTGCGTCCCACGATCGATTCCCTCCGCGCCGCCCCCTCGTACGAAGGCACGCTCGAGTGGTGGAAGCGCAAACTGCAGAACGGCGGCCCCGCGGGCCAGTTCACGTACAAGAGCCTCCATGCCATGAAGAAGGGCGTCAAGGACTGGTGGGCCCCGCAGGGCATGTTCGAGGACCTCGGCATGAAGTACATCGGTCCCGTCGACGGCCATGACCTCCAGGCCATGGAAAACGCACTGTCCACGGCCAGGAACTACGCCGGCCCCGTGATCGTGCACGCCATGACGGAAAAGGGTCACGGCTACGCCCCGGCACGCGCCCATGAAGCGGACCAGTTCCACGCCGTGGGGATCATCGATCCGGAGACCGGCGCACCCACCGAGGCCGGCGGCGCCAAATCCTGGACCGCCGTGTTCGCCGACGAGATCGCCGACATCGCCGACGAGCGCTCGGACATCGTCGGCATCACCGGGGCCATGCTGATTCCGGTCGGGCTGCACAAGTTCGCCGCCCGGCACCCGGAACGCGTGTTCGACGTCGGCATCGCCGAGCAGCACGCCCTCACCTCGGCTGCCGGCATGGCGTTCGGGGGACTGCACCCGGTGGTCGCGGTCTACGCGACATTCCTGAACCGTGCCTTCGACCAGTTGCTGATGGATGTGGCCCTGCACAAAGCCGGCGTCACGATCGTGCTGGACCGGGCCGGCGTCACCGGACCAGACGGCGCGAGCCACCACGGTATGTGGGACATGGCCATGGTCCAGATCGTCCCGGGGCTGCACCTCGCGGCACCGCGCGACGCCTCCCGGCTGCGGGAAGAACTGCGCGAGGCCGTGGCCATCGAAGACGCCCCCAGCGTGATCCGCTATTCCAAGGGCAGCGTCGGTGCCGAAGTCGAGGCGCTCGAACGCCTGGACGACGGCGTGGACGTGCTGGCGCGCCGACCCGCTGGCTCCAGCGAGAACGACGTCCTGATCGTCAGCGTGGGCGCCATGTCTGAACTCGCGCTGGACGTCTCCAACCGGCTCGGTGCCCAGGGCATCAGTTCCACGGTGGTGGATCCCCGCTGGGTCCTCCCGGTCCGGCGGTCCATCATCGATCTCGCCGCGCGCCACCGCCTGGTCATCTGCATCGAGGACGGTGTGCGGGCCGGCGGCGTCGGCTCCCGGATCCGCCAGGAAATGCGGGCCGCCGGCGTGGACACCGCCCTCAACGAGGTCGGCCTCCCGGTGGAGTTCCTCGACCACGGCACCCGCAACCAGGTGCTCGAACGCGTCGGGCTGACCGCACAGCAGATCACGCACGACGTCGTCGCCCAGGTCCTGGGCACCAAGGTGCCGTTTGCGCGCCCCTTGCCCGGCCAGGAACACCCCAGCACCGGCAGCCTGCCGCTGCTGTAGCCAGCACATCTGTTGAGCACTACCCGTCCTGCGCCGCCCCATTGGACGCCGGACGGCCCAGGAAGGAACTGGCATATGAGTGGAATTATCAGGGTTTACAAGCGCGACGAAGAGGGCACCCTGCAGTTTAGGGAAGCCTGGTTTGATGAGGACTACAGCCAGTTCGTGATGAACCACGGCGTCGTCGGACACCAGAGCACGACGGACGAGACCGACGTCGCAGACGCCGAAGCCGCGGAACGCCTCATGGACGCCTTCGCGGTGCAGTGCGCCGAGGACGGGTACGCCGAAATCCCCGAGGAGGAACAGTTCTGGGTGGTGGCCCAGTACGCCCTGAAGACCAAAGACGGGACCAGCCGGGACCGGTACCTTGAGGAAAAAGCCAAGGACGCCCTGATCAGCCACCTTGCCTGGCGTGGCCTGGGGATTGTGGACCGCAGCGAGTTTTCCGACTCCAGGCTCAATATCTTCTGCCTCACCCCGGACGTCAACAAGACGGTCAGCGCCATCAAAGTCTGCATCCGCGGCGAGGACCTGGACTTTACCAAGCTGAGCATTGGCGCCGCGCCGTTTGGCGAGGAGACTTTTAAGCTCAAGCATTCGCCGAAACCGGCCCACAGCTTCACGCTCTAGGCAACACCGGTAAGGAGCCGGGCACGGCTCACATCAGTTTGGGGGCAACCGACTGGAAGGCAACGCAGTGACGCGAAAATCCGCTCGACCAGGCAGCACTCCACTCCCCGCAGGACTGGCGGCGCCCGCGCGCAAGTCGCTTGCACACGCGGGGGTCGAAACCCTCGAACACCTCGTGCAGCTTGGCCGGCGCCGGCTTGCCGGGATGCCGGGCGTCTGCCCGCGCACCCTCGCGCAGCTCCAGGACGCCATGGACGAGCACGGGCTCGAGCTGCCGGCAGGTTAGCTGTAGTGCCGCGGTGGCAGGCTTGGACGGGACGCCCGCCAGGGCGATATAGGCTAAATCCATGACTGAATACCGCCGCGTAGGAAATTCCGGACTGTCCGTCTCGGTTGTGGGACTTGGGTGCAACAACCTGGGCCGCTCCGGGACCGTAACTGAATCGCAGGAAGGCACCGACGCCGTCGTCCACGCGGCCCTCGACGCCGGGATCACGTTCTTTGACGTCGCGGACACCTACGGCCGGGAACCGGGCCTCAGCGAGACGATGCTCGGCAGGGCCCTTGGCGCCCGCCGGGACGACGCGGTCATCGGCACGAAGTTCGGCATGGACATGCGCGGCGCCAACGGTGAGGACTTCGGCGCGCGCGGATCCCGCCGCTACATCATCAAGGCGGCGGAAGCCTCGCTGCGCCGGCTCGGCACCGACTGGATCGACCTCTACCAGTTCCACACCCCGGACCCGCTCACGCCCATCGATGAGACGCTGTCGGCCCTCGACGACCTCGTCACCAGCGGCAAGGTCCGCTACATCGGCCACTCCAACCGGGCCGGCTGGCAGATCGCCGAGGCCGAGTACGTGGCCCGCGCCCGCGGTGGGGCCCGCTTCATCTCCAGCCAGAACCACTACAACCTGCTGGACCGACGTGCCGAGCTCGAGGTGACTCCCGCGGCCGAGGCCTACGGCCTGGGCGTCCTGCCGTACTTCCCGCTCGCCAACGGACTCCTCACCGGCAAATACTCGGCCGGCCAGGCCCCTGAAGGATCCCGACTCAGCCACACCCGCACCAACCTGGTCCACGACGCCGATTGGGAACAGTTGGGTGCCTTCGCTAAGTTCGCCGCCGCACGCGGGCTCAACGAAGTCCAGGTGGCGTTTTCCTGGCTTGCCGCCCAGCCGTCCGTCAGCAGCGTCATCGCCGGCGCCACCACGCCGGAGCAGGTGCGGCAGAACGCCGCCGCCGTCGCCTGGATCCCCAGCCATGCCGACCTCGCCGAGCTGGATGACCTCTTCCCGCGTATGCCCAAGGTGGCACTGTTCTAAACGATCCGGCCGTAGACGATCCGGCCCTGAACGAGGGCACCCCCGAGGCGGGCGCTGCACTCAGCCAGTCGATCCTGATGGACGTCGACACCGGGATCGACGACGCCCTGGCCCTGGTCTACCTGCTGTCCCGGCCCGAGGTCCACCTTCAGGCCATCACGTGCACCGCCGGGAACGTCGGGGCCCGGCAGGTGGCGCTGAACAGCCTGGCCCTGGTGGAGCTGTGCGGCCGCGAGGACATCGAGGTGGCCATTGGTGCCGAGGTCCCGTTGGAGATCCCGCTGGTCACCACCGAGGAGACCCACGGGCCGCAGGGGATCGGCTACGCCGAGCTGCCGCCGCCCCACCGGCAGATCTCGGCGCGGCACGCCGTCGACGTCTGGGTGGAGGAGGTACGGGCGCACCCGGGGGAGATCACCGGGCTGATCACCGGACCGCTGACCAATTTCGCCCTCGCCCTGCGCCGCGAGCCGGAGCTGCCCCGGCTGCTCAAGGGACTCGTCATCATGGGCGGCAGCTTCTACTACCAGGGCAACACGACCCCGACGGCCGAATGGAACACCTCGGTGGACCCGCATGCCGCCAAGGAAGTGTTTGCCGCCTACCGGGGGATGCCCGAGGACAAACTGCCGATCCTGTGCGCCCTGGAAATGACCGAGCGGATCGAGATGCGCCCGGAGCACCTGCGCCGCCTCGGCGAGGCCGCGGGCGCGCCGGAGCCTGAACTCGTCCTCCCGGAGCAGCCCGAAGGCCAGCGCAGCGTGTCCGGCAGCCCCCTCGTCGCCTGCCTGTCCGACGCCCTGCGCTTCTATATGGAATTTCACCGGCTCTACGACCAGGGCTATGTGGCGCACGTGCACGATGCCTTCGCGGCCTGCGCTGCCGCGGGACGCACTCCGTTCGCCACCCGGCTGGCCACGGTCGACGTCGAAACGGACTCCCCGCTGCTGATCGGTACCACGGTGGCCGACTTCCGCGGGCTGTGGGGGCTGCCGCCGAACGCGAGAATTGTCTCCGACAACAACCCCGGGCAGTGTTTCGACGAACTGATTTCCTCGGTCGGCGCCCTCGCCCGCGCGGTGGGCCCCCGGTCCTCGACGCCCTGACGCCGGACTTCTTTGCTGAGTCAACGGAGGGAGTTCCCGCGCGGGTCCGCAGATCGCTAGAATGGTCGCCGATCGCTAGGATGGTAGCTGCGCCGAGGTGACATGAGGCGGAACTTGTTGCACCCAGCCAAAGGAACACCCCATGTCACAGCCAGCCCTCACCGTCACTGCCCCTGGACAGGCGGCCGCCCGCAGGCGCCGCCTGCTCGAAATCGCGGGCGCCGCCGCCATTGCCGCCACGTACATCTTCCTGGTGCTGACCCAGCCCGCGGACATTGCCAACGGCCCGGCCAGTTTCTCGGCCCTCGTAGCCCTCGGCGGTTTCCTGCTCGGCGCGGTACTGCTGATTGTGGCAGTCCTGCCCGTTCTCCCCACTTCCACCGTGGTCCTCATCCCCGTGGCGCTGGTCCTGAACGTGGTCCTCGGACAGCTGATGGGCAGCACGGGCCTGCCGTTCTACATCGACGCGATTGGCACCGTCCTGATCGCCGTTCTCGCCGGGCCGGCCGCCGGCGCCGCCACGGGCGCGCTCAGCAGCATCGTCTGGTCCTTCTTCAACCCGACCGTCCTGCCCTTCGCCGCCGGTGCTGCCCTCATCGGCTTCCTCGCCGGCATGGCCGCCCGCGGCGGCCTGTTCCGCCGCTTCTACTTCGCCCCCGTCGCAGGATTCTTCACCGGCATCCTGGCCGGCGTCGTCTCCGCCCCGATCGCCGCGTTCGTCTTTGGCGGCACCTCAGGCCTGGGCACCGGGGCGATCGTCGGCGCCTTCCGGGCCATGGGGGACACCCTCCTTGCCGCCATCACCAAGCAGGCACTGATTTCCGATCCCATGGACAAGGCGATCGTCTTCACGATCGCAGCGCTGCTCGCCTACGCCCTGCCCCGCCGCACTACCTTCCAGTTCCCCTTCGTGCGGCGCTACCGGGTGCTCGCCGGCAAGGCCCCGGCAGCGCCGGACGCCTGACCCCTGTGACCGCTGCGACCGTGTGACAGTGACACACTGACACCGCGTTAATGACACCGTGCTTATGACCTCGCGTCTCCACCCCTTCACCGCGCTGACCGCCGCCGCCAGTGCTGCCGTCGTCACGACGGCGGCTGCGTACTGGCCGCTGTCTGTCGCCGCGGCCCTCGCCGCAGTGTTCCTCGCGGTGCGCCGTGGAGTTGCGGGGCGCGTCCTGCCTGCCGCAGCGGTGATCCTGACGCCCCTGTGCCTGTCCCTGCTGGTGCTGCACGGCCTGTTCTTCCCCGAAGGCCAGACCGTGCTGGCCCAGTGGGGGCCGGCCAGGGTCACGGCCGAGGGCCTGGGCTTCGCGCTGGAGCTCGGAACGCGGACAACCGCCTGCGTCCTGGTTTTCCTGCTCTTTTCCTTCACCGTGAGCGTTCCCGACCTCGTCTCCGCCCTCGCCGGGAGCAGGATCCCGCCGCAGTTCGGCTTCGTCCTGGCCTCCACGCTCACCCTCCTGCCCGCCGTCGCGGTCCGCTTGGACCAGATCCGGCGGGCCCAGGAAACGCGCGGGATGGTGGTCGGGCGGGGCCTGCTGTCCCGCCTCGGCACCCTCCGCCTGCAGATGGTGCCGCTGGTCCTGGCCCTGATCGACGACGCCGGCAGCCGCGCCCAGGCGCTCGACGCCCGCGGCTTCGGCAGTCCGGGACCCCGCACCAGTTACCGCGAAGTCGCCGACCCGCCCGCCCAGCGGCGCTTCCGGGCTGTAGCCCTGGTGCTCGCGGCGGCCGCCGTCGCCGGGCGGATTGTGGCCTCCTGGCCTGCCGGAGCGCCGTCATGACGGCGACCACCCGGACGGCGCTGCAGATCCGGATCGAGGCGTTCACGTTCCACGGCGAGAACACCCCGGTGCTAAGCGGTGCGGCGATCTCGGTCACACCCGGCTCCCTGACCGCCGTCCTGGGCGGCTCCGGGAGCGGAAAGTCCACGCTGGGCAAACTCATGGCAGGCTGGCTCCGTGCCGGTTACGCGGGAGCATTCCGCGGCAGCCTGGAGCTCGAGGGCACCTTGCTGGAATTCCACGGCGCTCCCGACGATCCCCGGATCAATCCCGCCGAATGGTCCAGCCGCGTGGCCTTCGTCCCGCAGGACGCCGCCGCGATGCTCTCCTCGGTACGCGCCACAGTCGCCGAGGAGCTGGCCTTCGGCTTGGAAAACCGCGCGACGCCGCGGGACGACATGCTCCGCGCGGTGGAGCGCACCGCCGCGCGTACGGGACTCTCGGACCTGCTGGACCGGGATCCGGCCACGCTCTCCGGCGGAGAGCTGCGCAGGCTCGCTGTGGGCTGCGCCGTCATCGCGGAACCGGACGTACTCATCCTGGACGAGCCGCTGGCATCCCTGGACGCGGCCGGAGCCGCGCAGGTTGAGGACCTGGTCCGCAGCCTCCGCGGCACGGGGACCGGCGTCGTCCTGCTGAGCCAGGCGGCGGACCGCCTCGCCGGCGAAGCCACGCACTGGACAGTACTCGACGGCGGGACCGTCACCGCCGCGGGAACGCCGGCGCAGTTGGCGGGCTCGGCCGAGTTGGAGCGCGCGGGTGTGATTGGCGTAGGCGGCCCCGGCGTTGGTGGCCCTGGTGTATCTGGCCCCGGCGTCCTTGGGCCTGGTGTTGCCGCCGGAGCCCGCGGTCCTGCTATCAATGACGAGATTCTCAGTCCGGTCCCTGTGGCGGCGCCCGGCCCCGGGCCGGCATCGCTGGAATTGCGCGGGGTAGGGTTCGGCTACGGCCCGGACCCGCGGCACCGAGGCGCCCCCGCGCAGGCCCGGGTCCTCCACGACGTGGACTTTGCCGTGGACCCGGGCGAGATCATCGCCGTGACCGGGCCCAACGGCGCCGGCAAGTCGACGCTGCTGCGTCACTTCAACGGGCTGCTCCGGCCCTCGGAGGGGGACGTGCGGGTCTGCGGGCGCAGCATTGCCGGCGTGCCGGTGGGAACTGTCGCGGCCTCCATGGGCCTGTTGTTCCAGCACCCCCGGGACCAGCTGTTCGAACGGACCGTCCTGCGGGAAGCCGCATTCGGACTCCGGCAGCTGGTCGGGAAAGCCGAAGCCGAGGACAGGGCCCGGGCGGCGCTGGCCGCGGTGGGACTGTCCGGTACCGAGGCGGCCCACCCGGCCGAATTGTCTGCCTCCCGGCAGCGTCTGCTCGCCCTGGCCACGGTCCTGGCCCGCGATCCGGCAGTGTTGGCCCTGGACGAGCCCACCGTGGGGCTGGACCGGCACGGCCTCGAGGCGCTGCGGTCCGCCGTCGTCCGCGCCGCCGCGCGGGGCGCCGCCGTCGTCATGGTCACCCATGACCTGGCCTACGCCCGGATGAACGCGCACCGCGTCCTGGAACTCAACGACGGCCGGCTGCGCGAGGTCTGACGCCGGCCGTGTTTGCCTATTCCCGTTCGAGCGAGCGATCCCTGCACACGCTCTCCACTAGATCCGCGAGCTCATCTACGCCGCGGGAGGCGCGTATCGCTGTGCCGATCCGGCTGCTTGCTTCCCGGTAGGAGCTGTTGGACAGGACGGTCCGGACGGCCTTGGCGACGGTCTCGGGGGTGGCCCGGTTGGTGCGGAGGTTGATGCCGGTGCCGGACCAGGCCACGCGGGCGCATACTTCGGTCTTGTCCTCCGTCCGACCAGCCACGACTAGGGGCACGCCGTGCCGCAGCGCGAACTGCACCCCGCCGTATCCGCCGTTGGTGACCAGGACGTCGGTCCTGGGGAGCAGCTCGTCGTAGGGCAGGTAGGAGCCGACGCGGACGTTCTCGGGCAGCGGGCCGGAGAGCGCCTCCACGGGGCGGCCGCCGGTGGTGACCACCACCAGGACGTCGTCCTGCGCCAGCCCTTCGATGGTGGGGCGGACCAGGTCATCAAAATCCCTGTTGGCAACGGTGCCCTGGGTGACATGGACAACGGGGCGGCCGGCGTCGAGTTCGGCCCACCACGCGGGAAGCTCGGCCTCGGGCGTCCCGCCTGCACTGCCCGTTTCGCCTGCACGGCCTGTACTGCCCGTCGCGTCTGTGGTGCTCTTCCCGCCCTGGGACACCGGGCCCACAAAGTGGACCGTCCCGGGGAGGTCGGAGCGCGGGTATTCAAAGTCCGCAACGGTGAACTGGGCGATATGGTCCGCGGCGCGCGGCCAGTCCATGAAGAAGGTCGGGAAGGGGGAGCCGGTGACATCCCTGGAGATGGCATTGGCATATTTCTGCACAGGGCCGAAGACCACTTTTTCGGTCAAGGCCTGCATGGCCCAATTTCGCGCCCGGCCGGGCAACCCCGGCATCGGCTCGATGCCCAGCCCGTACGGGGCGGTATCGCGGCTGGCGAGGCTGAGCGGAACGATTCCGCAGTTGATGACCGCCGGACGGTTGGCCGCCGGCCCGGCCAGCAGCAGCGCGGCACCCATGAACAATGATTCGGCCAGGACGGCATCGACGCGGCGTTCCGCGGATGCCGCCAGGATGGCCTGGTATTGGGCCTTCCCCGGGCGCATGAAGATCTCCTGGATATCGAAGCGAATCCCCTTTGGCCCCTTCAAGCCGACGCGGCCTGGGAAGGCGGCGTCCAGGCTGGTGTCATCGAAATCTGCCTCCGGGGGCAGCCGGATGAACGCGGCGCCGGTCCGGGACACCTGGCGTTCGAAGCGCTTGCCGGTGAGGAAGCGGACGTCATGTCCGTGTTCGACGAGGCCCGCCGCAACTGCAAGCATCGGCGCGACGTGGCCGACCAAAGGGCTGGAGCAGACGAGTACCGATGCCATGGTGTCTCCTTATTGAGTGAGTGCGTTGCATCAGTGTTCATTACTGTGGGACAGTAGTCAATATGGCAATTGAAACTTCCCGTCCGAGGCGCTACCGGTCCGCATTGCGCGAAGAGCAGGCTTCCGCCACGCGCCAACGCGTGCTCGAAGCGGCCGGCCGCTGCTTTGCGGCGAAGGGGTTCACGGCAACGACGCTGGGTGCCATCGCGGCCGACGCCGGTGTTTCCGTTGAAACGGTCCAGGGCCACGGGCCCAAGAAGCGGCTGCTGCTGGCTGCCCTGGAGGCGGCGTCAGCCGGCGAGGACGGCGGGCGGTCCATCCTCGAAGTGCCGGAGGCGCAAGCCGTGCTGGCCGAGGAGGACGCCCGCGCCGGACTGCTTGGTCTGGCCTCCTTCGCTGCGGAACTCAACGGCAGGATCGGGCGCCTGTGGCAGGCCATGGCGGCCGCGGCGCAAGGCGACCCGGAGATCGCGTCGGCGCATGCCGGCTTGCAGGAGCGTATCCGGACGGACTTCCGCAAGGTCGCCGGAGCGCTGCAGCAGCGCGGCGGGCTGCGGTCGGATGTTCCGCTGGAAGAGGTGGCCTTGACGCTGTGGCTTCTGACCTCCCCGTACCAATATGAGCACCTCGTGGTGCAGGCCGGCTGGACGCCGCAGCGGTACCTCGCCTGGCTGCAGCGGGCACTTCTCGAGGCCGCGCTGGCGCCCGGAAAATAAGCTCCGTGCTGGCACCAACGAAAGCGGCGCCGCCCCCCGGACCAAAGTCCAGGCAGCGGCGCCACAAGGCGCGACCGATGTAGGCGGCTTTAGGCCGGTTCGGACGCCACGCCCGGCGCCAGGAATTTCTTCCCAGTGACCCGCTCCGAGGCGCCCACCCGGTCCAGGTACGGGGTAATGCCGCCCAGGAACATCGGCCAGCCCGCGCCAAGGATCATGCAGAGGTCGATGTCCTCGGGGCCGGCCACGACGCCCTCCTCGAGCATGAGCCCAATTTCTTCCGCCAGCGCGTCCTGCGTCCGGCGCAGCACCTCCTCGCCGGTGGACGGTGTGCTGCCGAAGGACATCAGCGCCAGGGTTTCGGAAGGAATGAACGGCTTGCCGTCCGGACCCGGCACCGGTGTCCCGTTCTGAACGGCCCAAATGGACGTCACGCCGTTGTCGATCAGCGCCTGCAGGTTGCTCGAAACCCTGAAGCGGTCCCCGAACGCCGCATGCAGCGATTCCTGGACGTGCTGGGCCACGGGAAGGCCCACCATGGCACCGAGCACAAAGGGAGTCATGGGCAGGCCCATCGGCCGCAGCGCGTTGTCCGCCACTTCCGCGGGCGTGCCCTCGTCGAAGGCCGCGGTGACTTCACCCATGAGGCGGAGCAATACGCGGTTGACCACGAACGCCGGGGCGTCCTTGACCAGCACAGCAGACTTTTTGAGCCCCTTGGCGAGCTCGAACGCGGTGGCCAGCACGGCGTCGTCGGTCTTCGGCGCGCGCACAATCTCCAGCAGCGGCATCACGGCCACTGGGTTGAAGAAGTGGAAGCCCACCAGGCGCTCGGGGTGCTCCAGGTCCTCCGCCATCGCCGTCACGGACAGCGAGGACGTATTCGTCGCGAGGATGCACTCTGCCGAGACGATCGCCTCGACTTCCTTGAAGACCTGCTTCTTGACGTTGAGTTCCTCAAAGACCGCCTCAATGACAAAGTCGGCGTCGGCGAAGGCCTCCTTGGAAACAGATCCCGTGACGAGCGCGCGGGTGCGGTTGGCGGCGTCGGGGCTGATCCGGCCCTTCGCCAGGAGCTTGTCCACCTCGGCGTGGACGTAGCCCACTCCCTTATCCACACGGGCCTGGTCAATGTCCGTCAGCACAACCGGAACCTTGAGCTGGCGGGCGAAGAGCAGGGCCAGCTGGCTCGCCATCAGCCCGGCGCCCACGACGCCGATCTTCGTCACCGGACGGGCGAGCTTGCGGTCCGGGGCGCCGGCGGGACGCTTGGAGCGCCGCTGCACGAGGTCCAGGAAGGCGTAGACGGTGGAGCGGAACTCGTCGGTCTGCATGAGGTCCGCCAGCGTCTGGCATTCGAGCTCAGCGGATTGCGCCTGGGTCAGGGTGCGGTTGGCTTCCATGACGTCCAGGACCTTGGCCGGCGCCGGTGAGGCGTTGGAGGTCTTGGCCTCCACGAAGGCCCGGCCCTTGGCGACGGCGGCCGCCCAGCGTGCGGCCACCTCCGGAGCGGACGGGTCCACGGCGTTTGCCCGCTCCGGCGCCACGGCGCCGGCAATGACTTTCGCGGCCCACGCCAGGGACTGTTCCACAAAGTCGGCCGGTTCAAACATCGCGTCCGCCATGCCGAGCTCGTAGGCCTGCGGCCCGGTGAGGGTGCGGTTGTTGGTCAGCGGGTTTTCGATCATGACCCTGAGGGCGTTCTCCGGCCCGATCAGCCGCGGCAGGATATAGACCCCGCCCCAGCCCGGGATGAGCCCGATGAACGCCTCGGGCAGGGCCAGGGCTCCGGCGCCGGTGGAGACCGTGCGGTAGGTGGACTGCAGTGCGATCTCCAGGCCGCCGCCGAGGGCAAGGCCGTTGATGAACGCGAAGCTCGGCACGCCCAGGCTGGCCAGGGTGGAGTAGACGTCGTGGCCGAGCTGGGCCATCCACAGGCCCTGCTCGCGTCCGCTGACCGACTTGACCGTGGACAGGTCGGCGCCGGCCACCAGGAAGTACGGCTTGCCGGTGACGCCGACGCCGGCAATCTCGCCGCGGGCGGCGCGTTCCTTTAGCCCTTCCAAGACCGTGCCGAGCTCGATCAGGGTGTTGGGTCCGAGCGTGGTGGGCTTGGAGTGGTCCAGGCCGTTGGAGAGGGTGACCAGTGCAAAGGTGCCGGGGCTGTTGCCGTCGACGGCCGGCAGCTCGATGTCCTGGACATAGGAGTGGGTGACCGTCTCGTTCGGGAAGAGGTCGGCAAGCTTGCGGAAATCAGCGGCGCTCATGCTGTGGCTCCAGTCTGGGTGGTCGTGGTCTCTGCCTGGCGTGCTTCGGTGTCGTGGGCTTCGGTGACGTGTGCTTCGGCGCCGTAGTCCTCGTGATGCGGGTTCTCCCAGATTACGGTGGCGCCCATTCCCAGGCCGATGCACATCGTGGTCATGCCAAAGCGGACCGAGGGGTCCTCCTCGAACTGCCGGGCCAGCTGGTTCATCAGCCTGACCCCCGAGGACGCCAGCGGGTGCCCGACGGCGATCGCGCCGCCGTAGCGGTTGACGCGGGGGTCGTCGTCGGCGATCCCGAAGTGGTCCAGGAAGCTGAGGACCTGGACGGCGAAGGCCTCGTTGATTTCGAAGAGGCCGATGTCCCCGATGCCGAGTCCGGCGTTCTTGAGGGCCTTTTCGGTCGCTGGGACCGGGCCGATGCCCATGACCTCGGGTTCCACGCCGGCGAAGGCGTAGGCGACCAGGCGCATCCTGACCGGCAGTCCGAGTTCCTCGGCGGCATCCGCGGAGGCCAGCAGGGCTGCCGTTGCGCCATCGTTCAGGCCCGCGGCGTTGCCCGCAGTGACCCGGCCGTGGGCGCGGAACGGGGTCTTGAGGGCCGCCAGGTCCCCGAGTGAGGTTCCGGGGCGCGGGGGTTCGTCCACGGTGTTGACGGTCCAGCCCCGGCCCGGCTTCATCGTGGCGACGGGCACGAGGTCGGGCTGGATCTGGCCGTTGGCGTAGGCGGTGGCGAGCTTGTCCTGCGAGGCGACGGCATAGGCGTCGGTACGGTCCTTGGTGATGGCCGGGAAGCGGTCGTGCAGGTTCTCGGCCGTGTTGCCCATGTTGAGGGCGGCGGGGTCCACGATCCGTTCGGACATGAAGCGCGGGTTGGGGTCCGTGCCGGCGCCCATCGGGTGGTTGCCCATGTGTTCGACGCCGCCGGCGATCACGACGTCGTACGCGCCGAAGCCGATGCCGCTCGCCGTCGTGGTTACGGCGGTCATGGCGCCGGCGCACATGCGGTCGATCGCGAAGCCGGGCACGGACCGGGGGAGTCCGGCCAGCAGGGCGGCGGTGCGGCCGATCGTCAGGCCCTGGTCGCCGGTCTGGGTGGTGGCGGCGATCGCGACCTCGTCGATCCGGTCGGCCGGAAGCGAGGGGTTGCGGCGCATGAGTTCGCGGATGCACTTGACCACGAGGTCGTCGGCGCGGGTGCCGGCGTAGATGCCTTTTTCGCCCGCGCGGCCGAACGGGGTGCGGACGCCGTCGACAAAGACGACCTCGCGAATGACGCGGGGACCCGCGGTGCGGGGGCTCGCGCTGCTGGGTTTTCCGCTGCTGGCTTTTCCGCTGCTCGGGTGCTGGCTCACGTGTTACTCCTCATTGAGACATGGTTGCCGGAACCCGTCCTGTGGCAGGGCTTGCCACAGGCGGGAGGGATCCGAACGACATCATGAATAATGTTACTCGCCAGTAACATAGCTGGCAAGGAGGAGAGGGGCGGCCCCGGAAAGTCCTGCTAGACCGTGGAGCCCGATGGCGCCTGGGCGGGGGCCTTGGGCTCCTTCGCGGGCAACGGCGCGGGGTGCAGGAAGGCCTCGGCAATGAGCGGAGCAGTAATTTCGATCTGCCACTGGCGCGCCCCGAGGTTCGCCAGTTCCTCGGCCACACCTTCCTCGCTGAGCTCTGCCGGCGGACGCCACGCGACCCGCCGAAGGTAGTCGGGAGTCAGCAGGTTTTCCACCGGCAGGTTCAGTTCCTCGGCCCTGGCCTGGAGTTTCGGGCGGGCGGTGGCCAGCCTGGCGGCCGCCTCCGGGTCCCGGTCCGCCCAGACGCGGGGAGGCGGGGGAGCGTTGGTGGGCAGGTGCAGCGGCGGCAGGTCCTCAAGTGCCCTGGCCAGGCCGATACAGCGCAGCCAGCGGGGTGCCTCGCGCTGGGCGGCGCGGCCGTGGAAGCCCTTGGTGCCGAGGAGCTGGGGGACCGTGGAGGGCATCGCCTTGGCGGCGGAGACGAGGGCAGAGTCGGGGATCAGCCGGCCGGGGGCGACGTCGCGCTTCTGGGCCAGAGAATCGCGTTCCAGCCACAGTTCCCGCACTGCGGCCAGTTGGCGGCGGTCGCGGATTTGGTGCAGTCCGGACGTCTTGCGCCACGGATCAACGCGAGGCGGGGCCTGTCCGGCCTCGAGGATGGCGGCGAATTCCTGCTCGGCGTATTCCAGCTTTTCGTCCGCCACGAGGAGTTCGATCAGTTCCTCGCGGAGTTCGGTGAGGACTTCGACGTCGAGCGCCGCATAGCGCAGCCAGGGTTCCGGCAGGGGGCGGGTGGACCAGTCGGCGGCGGAGTGTTCCTTCGCCAGGCCGAAGCCCAGGAGCTGTTCGATGACGGCGGCGAGGCCCACCCGGGGCAGCCCGGCCAGGCGCGCGGCGAGCTCGGTGTCGAAGAGCTTGTCCGGCCACATGCCGAGTTCGGACAAGCAGGGCAGGTCCTGGCTGGCGGCGTGGAGGATCCATTCGACGCCGCGCAATGCGTCATTGATGATGCTCAGGTCCCCGAAGGGTTCTGGATCGATCAGCCAGGTCCCGGAGCCTTCGCGCCGGATCTGGACCAGGAAGGCGCGCTGGCCGTAGCGGAAGCCCGAGGCCCGCTCCGCATCCACGCCTGCAGGGCCGTGGCCGGCTGCGAGGGCTGCGGCGCAGCGTTCGAGTCCGGACTGGGTTTCAATGACCAGCGGCACGCCGTCGCGGGGAACGTCGAGGTCGATCACTTCAGGGACCAGGCTGTCGAAGCCTTCCACTGTGATGTGGGCTGTGGTGTCAGCGGCCTCGGCCGTATTGCGAATGGCGCCGGCCGTGCTGATTTCCGGATTCTGAGGGGTCATGGTCTCTACAGTTTACCGACAACATGGCGGCTAAGGCCGTGACCGTGGCCGAACAGCCGCCTCATGCGTGTCCGCGGGGGCGCCGGGGAAGGGCCGTCACGCCCTCGGGCAGCGGCGGCAGTCCGGCGAAGGTGCAGACCATGTCCGACCACGCCTCCAGGTGCGCGGTGATGTCCGGGGTGGCCGGGGTCCAGGAGGCCCGGAGCTCAATGTCGATTGAATTGGGCCGGTCCGATAACGTTCCAAAGCTCTCCGAGAGCACCCTGGTGGCGGTGCCGCCGGCGGAGCGGTACGGCGCCCGATGGTTATCCAGCGCCTCGACCAGCCACGTCCACGCCACGGACCCGAGGAGTTCGTCGTTGCCCATCTCGGGCTCCAGCTGGGCACGGATGTAGGTGACGATCCGGAACTCCCCGTCCCACACGGCGGAGCCGTCGGGATCGTGGAGCAGAATAAAGCGGCCTGTGGCCAGTTCGATGTCGTCACTGCCGGACGCCCGTGCCAAGGCCGCGGCAGCCGGGCCGTGGACCGGCCCGCCGGCGGGGGGCTCGCCCGGTCCGATCACCTCGGCCCCCAGGGCCACCGCGAACGGCGCCAGCCGCGACGGGGCCGGAATTTCGTCCAGGTGCAGCTCGCTGCGGCAGCGTGCCTGCCGAAGGGTCCCCAGGGCGAAGAGGAAATCTGCCGGAACCTGATCGAGGGAGCTCACCTTGGAAGGTTATGCACCGGCCAGGCCCCTGCCCGGCAGGCTCGCCGCCGGGCAGGGGAAGCCGTGCAGGGCTCAGGCGGCGGCGAGCTCGCGCTTGATGGCCGCAATGAACGAATCAACGTCTTCCTCGGTGGTGTCGAAGGAACACATCCAGCGGACCTCGCGGGCCGCCTCGTTCCAGTCGTAGAAGCGGAAGGACTTGCGCAGCCGGTCCGCGACACCGGCAGGCAGGACGGCGAACACGCCGTTGGACTCGGTCTTCTGGCTCAGTTCGACGCCGGGGATGCCCTCGACGCCGGCGCGCAGCCGGGCGGCCATGGCATTGGCGTGCGCGGCCGACCGCAGCCACAGGTCACCCTCGAGGAGGGCAATGAACTGGGCGGACATGAACCGCATCTTGGACGCCAGCTGCATGTTCATCTTGCGCAGGTAGACCAGGCCGTGGGCGGCTTCGGGGTTCAGGGCAACCACAACCTCGCCGAACAGCAGGCCGTTCTTCGTGCCGCCGAAGGAGAGGATGTCCACGCCGGCGTCGCGGGTGAACGCCCGCAGCGGGACGCCCAGGTGCGCGGCGGCGTTGGCCAGCCGGGCGCCGTCCATGTGCAGTTTCATGCCCTTCGCGTGGACATGCTCCGCGATGGCCCGGACCTCGTCCGGCGTGTAGCAGGTACCGAGCTCGGTGGTCTGGGTGATGGATACGGCCAGCGGCTGGGCGCGGTGCTCATCGCCCCAGCCCCAGGCTTCCTGGTCGATCAGTGCAGGCGTGAGCTTGCCGTCATTGGTCGGGACCTGCAGCAGCTTGATGCCGCCGATCCGCTCCGGTGCGCCGTTTTCGTCCATGTTGATGTGCGCCGTGGAGGCACAGACGACGGCTCCCCAGCGCGGCAGCAGCGACTGCAGGGACAGGACGTTGGCGCCGGTGCCGTTGAACACCGGGAAGCACTCGATGCCTTCACCGAAGTGCTCTTCCATCAGCTGCTGCAGGCGCGCGGTGTAGTCGTCTTCGCCGTAAGAGACCTGGTGGCCTTCGTTGGCGGCGGCCAAGGCCGCGAGAACCTCCGGGTGCACGCCGGAATAGTTGTCCGAGGCGAAACCGCGGACGGAAGGATCGTGGAGCCGCACCGTAGTGCTGGCAGGGACAGTTTCAACTGTGCTGGTCATCGTTTTGCTCACGCTTTCAGTCTAAGAGGTCGGGCCGCGGCGGCTAAGCCCGGGGCACCGCGGCGGCTAAGTCCGGGCCACTGGGTCCGGGCCAGTTCAGCGGCTGAGCAGCAGCCGCTGGCCGTTCAGCTCGCTGGCGGGAGTGCTGAAGAGCCCGGTTGCGGCAGCCGCGAGGTCTGCCACGTCCGTGAAGCCCGGGAACGACCGTTCCGGGGCCTTGGCCCGCATTTCCGCATTGACGAGCGCCTTCACCACGAGGATGGCGGCGGCGCTGCGCAGCTCTGGGTTTTCGGGCTTCGTGCTTTCCTGCTTCGTGCTTTCATGCTCGGGGGCGCCGGCGGTCGCGGCGTGGGCACGCCGGAAGCCGTCCGCGACCGCCAGCGTCCAGGCTTCCGCGGCGGCCTTGGCCGCGGCGTAGCTGGCGCCGCCCGCCGTCGGGGAGCTCACGGCCGTGGAGGACACCATGGCGAAGCGTCCGGTGTCCGACGCGGCGAGGTCGTCGAAGAAGACGCGCGTGACGTTCCGCAGCGTCGTGATGGCATTGCGTTCCAGGAAGTCCCAGTCGTCGTCGCTCTGGTCCGTGATGCCTTTCGCGCCGCGCCAGCCGCCCACCAAGTGGATGACGCCGTCGACGTTTCCGGCCATGCCGGCAACGCTCGCCCGCAAGGCCTTTACGTCCGCCAGGCTCGCGAGGTCGCTCACAAGCGCGGTGACGCCGCCACCGGCTTCGGCGGCGGCGGCCTCGATCCGGGCGTCATTAGAACCCACGGTGAAGACCCTGTGGCCGGCGTCGCGAAGGGCACGGGCCGTTGCGATCCCGGACGGCCCGCTGCCGCCCGTGACCAGAACGTTCAAGGTGCGTCCGTTGCTCATCCGGCGTTCAGGGCCTGGGCGCCGCTGTTGGTGTCTGAGGACCCGGTGATGCCTGCAGTGGATTCGATGACGGGCCGCATCTTCTTCTCCAGCGCCTCGTAGAACATGGAGAGCGGGAACTCGTCGTCGAGGACCTGGTCCGTGAGGCCCCGGGGCGGGCCGTCCAGGGGGAGGGCGTCCGGACCCTTGGCCCAGACCGAGGCCGGGTTGGGCGTGACCGTTCCGGAAATGAGCTCGTAGGCGGCGAGCCAGTGGGCCATCTTGGGACGGTCGATCGAGCGCCAGTACAGTTCCTCGATCTTCGCGCCGAGTTCAACCACGACGCCGGCAGCCTCGTCCCAGTCGATGCTGAGTTTGCTGTCGGTCCAGTGCAGGACGTGGTGCTGGTGCATCCAGGCGAAGAGCAGCTGGCCGCCGAGGCCGTCGTAGTTGCGGACGCGGGTGCCGGTGATGGCGAAGCGGAAGATGCGGTCGAAGATCACGGCGTACTGGACAAGCTTGGCGTGGCGGCGTGCCTCCGGGTCAGCGTCCTCGTCCTTCTCGATCCTCACCGACTCGCGGAAGGCGGTGAGGTCGCAGCGCAGTTCCTCGAGCGAGTAGAGGAAGAACGGCATGCGCTGCTTGATCATGAAGGGGTCGAAGGGCAGGTCGCCGCGCATGTGGGTGCGGTCGTGGATGAGGTCCCACATGACAAAGGTTTCCTGCGTCAGCTCCTGGTCCTCGAGCAGCCCGGCGGCGTCCTCGGGCAGCTGCAGGGAAGTGATCTCGGCGGCGGCGCGCAGGACGCGGCGGAAGCGGGCGGCCTCGCGGTCGGCGAAGATCGCGCCCCACGTGAACGTCGGGGTCTCGCGGACGGCGACGGTTTCGGGGAAGAGGACGGCGGAATTGGTGTTGTAGCCCGGGGTGAAGTCGAGGAAGCGGATCGGGACGAACAGCTTGTTGGAGTATTCGCACTGCTCCAGGCCGCCGACGAACTCGGGCCAGATGACCTCGATCAGCAGGGCCTCGACAAGTCGGCTGCTGCTGCCGTTCTGGGTGTACATCGGGAACACGACGAGGTGCTGGAGTCCGTTGACCCGGTGCTGCTGCGGCTGGAACGCCTGCAGGGAATCCAGGAAGTCCGGCACGCCAAAGCCGCCATCGGCCCATCGGCCGAAGTCGGTGACGAGCAGTTCGAGGTAGCGGGCGTCGTGCGGGAAGGACGGGGCCAGGGCCGAGACCGCTGCGGTGATGGTTCCGACGTATCCGGCCGCGGCTTCGTGGGCTTCGGCATCCGGCACGGAACCGTCCTGGATCTGGAGGGTCTGCAGTGCGGTGGCGGCAGCCTTGAGCCGCAGCCATTCCTGGTTGCTGGCCGTGATCGGGGCGGGGGCGGTAAGAGCGGTCGTGGTCATCGTCGACGGTCGCCTTTCTGGTTGCTGTGGAGCGTGTCGCTGGATCTAAATCGAGCGTAGCAAGCAAACAGATGCTCTAATGCAAAATTGCCTCGAGCATAAGAAAGTCTGGGGCAAGTGATTCTGAAAAGCCGTTCCAGCGGAAGAAGAGGAAGGGCTGCCTGCTACTGCCCGGCGTCGTCCGCGGGAACGAGCTTCAGGGAGACCGAGTTGATGCAGTACCGCTGGTCCGTGGGGGTGCCGTAGCCCTCGCCGTCGAACACGTGTCCCAGGTGGGAATCGCACGTGCCGCAGCGAACTTCCACCCGGTCCATGCCCATGGTGCGGTCATGGATGTAGCGCACGGTACCCTCGGCGAGCGGCGCCCAGAAGGACGGCCAGCCGCAGTGCGAGTCGAACTTTTCATTGCTGGTGAAGAGTTCGCTGCCGCAGGCCCGGCACTGGTAGACGCCCCGGGTGTGGGTGTCCCAGTATTCGCCGGTGTACGGCCGCTCGGTGCCGGCCTGGCGGAGCACGCGGTACTCTTCGGGCGTGAGTTCCTCGCGCCACTGGGCATCGGTCTTTTCGACCGGCTTTTGGGCGGTCGTCTGTCCACCCGAGGGCTGTTCAAGCGGCGAAGCGGCAGGCGCCGCGTCGGGGTCAGCGGCCGGCACTGCGGAGGGCATGGATTTGGACCTGTTAAAGATACTCATAGCCTCAATAACGCTCAGGAGTCCCCGATAAATCCCGAACCGGCGTACAGATGCAGGACGGGCAGGCCCAGCTTGTCCTGTGCCTTGGTGGCCCAGTCGGTGTGGAAGGTGTCTGCGACAGCGTGCGGGCGCGTGATGACCACAGCCTGGCCGGCGCTGAGTTCCTTGACCTTGGCAACCAGGCCGTCGACGGCCTTGCCCTCGACGACTTCGCCCGAGACGCCGCCGCCCAGGCCGGCCAGTGCGGCCAGCGAAGCGGCCAGGGTGTCGGCGGCTTCGGCCCGCTCCTCGGCGGGGTCAGAATGTGCCGTCAGTTCACGGAAGGCTTTGGCGATTTCAAGCAAGGAAAGGTTTTCCAGGAAATCCACCACCAGGTGACGCTCGGTGTTGGCCGGCACCAGGATCAGCAGGGGCGCATCACCGCCGGCAATCAGGGTTTCAATATTGACGCGGTCATCCGCACCGAGGGGCTCTTCTGTCAAAATGACGATTGGATCACTCATGACCCCAGCCTAGTCGCGCTCGTGTTGCCCCGCATGGTTGTGTCCCGGGGAGCCCGGCGTGTCCAGGCCGGCGGCCGTGCTGCAGAACCGTGCCAATGCCATGGTCGGGCTGCGGTTCAGTCAGAATGGTGCCATGGCATCCTCCTTGCGCCTCCGCCCGGACCTCCGCCCGGACCTCCGCCCGGACCTTCGCCGGACCGCTGCCCGCGGAACAGCAGTTCCCGTTGCGGCGGGCCCTGGCGCCGCCCCGTCCGGAAGCGCCAAGTGGGCGCTGGGGGGCATCATCGGCGGCAGCGCCGCTGCGGGCGTGCTGGCCGCCGGGTCCTCCGCCCTCGCGCTTTATTTCGCCCGCCGCGTCATCACCCCGGCCCGGTTCCGCGCAGAGGACCAGGAAGTCCTGGCCGTCATCCGCGAGGGGCGCGCCCTGCAGGTCATTCTCGCCGCCACCCAGGATTCCACGGTGGACGGGGTCTACGGTTTCTTCTTCGATGGCGGCCGCGGCCATGCGCGGATCGGCCGGATCCTGTCCTACTCGCCGGCCGAACGCACCGTGCTGCGCGAGGTCGAGCACGTCTACAGCGGGGACATTGCCACCGCCCGGCGCGGCTGGTGGAGCGGAGCGGCCTATCCGGATCCGGCCGCATTGGGGCTGCCCGTGGAGGACGTGCTGATCGACGTCGATGCCGGGACCGCGCCGGCCTGGCTGGTCCGCGCCACGGCGGCGGCGGAGGATTTGGCCCCGGACGTCTGGGCGATCATGGTGCACGGGCGCGGCGCCACCCGGCAGGAGGGCCTCAGGGCCCTCCGGACCGCCCGGGAGTTGGGCATGTCCAGCCTGCTGATCTCCTACCGAAACGACGGCCTGGCCCCGTCAGCCAGCGACGGGCGCTACGGACTGGGCTCGACTGAATGGCGCGACGTCGAGGCCGCCATCGGCTATGCCCTGGAACAGGGCGCCCGCGAGGTAGTCCTGTTCGGCTGGTCGATGGGCGGCGCGATCTGCCTGCAGACGGCTGACCTCTCCCGGCACCGCCACCTGATCCGGGCGATGGTCCTGGACGCGCCGGTGATCAACTGGGTCAACGTGCTGGCCCACCACGCGGAGCTGAACCGGATCCCGTCGTCCGTGGGCCGCTACGGACAGCTGATGCTTAGCCACCGCCTCGGCCGGCGGCTGACCGGGCTGGCCGCGCCCGTTGACTTCAAGGCGATGGACTGGGTTTCGCGGGCCGTGGAGCTGCGGACGCCGACCCTCATTGTGCACAGCGTGGACGACGAATACGTGCCTTTCGGGCCGTCCGCCGCGCTGGCCGAGAAGAATCCGGAGATGGTCACGTTCGAGCCTTTCGACAGGGCCCTGCACACCAAGGAATGGAATGTGGATCCGGAGCGCTGGGAGCGGCAGGTCGTGGCCTGGCTTCGGCAGCAGCTGGCGCCCCGTGCCAACCCCGGCGACCAGGAGCCGGCGGCCGGGAACGCCACACCCAACTAGCAGTTCACGGCAGTGTTTCGCATGAAGACTGCCATGATCTGTCGTGTCGTCAAGGACGGCGGTCAGTCGCGCCGGGTCCCGATCCTGGCGGTGCGGGCAGCCGTGAGCCGGATGAGCTCGGCCGGATCCAGTTCGATGTCCAGGCCACGCCGTCCGCCCGAAACGAGGATGGTCTCCAGCTCCAGGGCACTGTCATCCACCACCGTGGGGGAGGGCTGGCGCTGCCCGAGCGGTGAGATGCCCCCGAGCACGTATCCGGTCCGCCGCTGCGCCGCGGCCGGGTCCGCCATCTCTGCCTTCTTGCCGCCCAAGGCTGCGGCCATCGCCTTGAGGTCCAGGCTTCCGCTCACGGGCACGACGCCGACGGCGAGCCGGCCGTCGACGTCGACCATCAGTGTCTTGAAGACCCGGGCAGGGTCGACGCCGAGCACTTCCGCCGCTTCCAAGCCATAGCTGGCCACCGCGGGGTCATGTGTGTAGGGGTGGGCGACAAAGGGAACCCCGGCGGCCGCGAGTGCTGCGGTGGCCGGAGTTCCCTGCGACGGAAGTTTGCGGGCCATATCCTCTGGCTGTCCGGGCGTTAGGTCAGGACTGCGCCGGCAACTGCCGGGTTCCGGACGCGACGACTTTGCGCTTGATCCGGCCCAGCATGGCCGTCATCCCGCGCATTCGCAGAGGGGTGATGGCCCGGGTGAGGCCCAGCAGCTCGGGCATGTCGTCCGGGACGGCCAGGATTTCCGCGGCGCTGAGGCCGTCGAGTCCTTCATGGAGCACCCCTGCGAAGCCGCGGGTGGTCGGGGCTTCCCTGGGTGCCTTGAAGTAGAGCCGGACGCGTTCGGGCGCGACGCCGTCGGCCTGTTCCGTCTCGACGGTCAGGAAGAGCGGCGTCTGGCACTCCACTACCTGCTCCAACAGCTCCGGGTGGTCCCGGAGCCGCTCCGGAAGTTCCGGAAGTCCCTGCGAGAACTCGAGGAGCAACTGCAGCCGTTCTGCTTCGGTCAGGGCCTGGAAATCGTCGACAATGTCCGCCAGCGCGGCGGGGAGGGCTGAAGTATTCATCACTCCCAGCTTACGCACGCGCGACGATTGTGTCCCTGTCGCTGACAGTTCCGGTCCATGCTGCCCGGCACTAACGGCCGGCCGGAACCGCGCCACGCTCGGCACCCTTGACGATCGGGACGCGCACGGCGTTGCCCCATTCGGTCCAGGAACCGTCGTAGTTCCGTACTGTTTCAAAGCCCAGCAGGTACTTCAGCGCAAACCAGGTGTGGCTGGACCGCTCGCCGATCCGGCAGTAGGCCACGACGTCGTCCCCCTCTTTCAAGCCGGCCTCGCCGAGGTACAGGGCCTCGAGTTCGCCGCGGTTCCGGTAGGTGCCGTCGCCAGCCGCCGCGCGGGCCCAGGGGATGGAGGCCGCGGTGGGGATGTGGCCGCCGCGCAGCGCGCCCTCCTCCGGGTAGGCCGGCATGTGGGTGCGCTGGCCGGTGTACTCCTCGGGTGAACGGACATCGATCAGCGGCTTGCCGAAGTGTGCCAGGACGTCGTCCTTAAAGGCGCGGATCGGGGCATCGTTGCGTTCCACGACGGGGTAGGTGCCGGCGGCCGGAACGGTGGTCTGTGTGGAAAGGGCGTGGCCCTCGGCGATCCACTTGTCCCGGCCGCCGTCCAGGAGCCGGACGTCCTCGTGGCCGAACAAAGTGAACACCCACAGGGCGTAGGCTGCCCACCAGTTGGACTTATCGCCGTAGATCACCACGGTGCTGTCCCGGGAGATTCCCTTGGCCGCGGCCAGCGCGGCGAAGGCTTCGCCGTCGATGTAGTCGCGCTCGACTTCGTCGTTCAGGTCCGTGTGCCAGTCAATTTTCACCGCGCCGGGGATGTGGCCGGTCTCGTACAGCAGGACGTCTTCGTCGGATTCCACCACCACCAGGTTGCCGCCGTCGAGGGCCCCCTCTTCGATGGCCGTGGCCAGCCATTCCGTGGACACCAGGCGGGCCGGGTGGGCGTAGGCGGCGAATTTCTCGTTCTGCTCAACGGGGTAGGACATTGCGATGGCCTTTCACTGGAACGGTCAGGAGGCCGGGCGCGGAAAGCGTGCGCGGCGCCGGGCCTGTTACAACACTAGTCACGGGCCAGCGGGAATGCCCCACCGGGTTCACACGGGGAAATGTGGTCTTCCTCACGCCGGCCGCGGGTCCGTAAGCGCGCACACGGGCCGGGCGTGCTTTGCCGGTATTCTTGCTGGGGACAAGAGACCAGCAGAACGGACCACCTTGGTACAGATCGAACAGCTCGCCGCCCGTACGCCGGCAGTTTCCGTGGACGAACTCCTCAACGGGTTCTATCCGTCGCCGCGGTTCGGTGAGGTGTCGTTTTCCAGCTACCGGCCCGATCCCTCCCAGCCCACCCAGTCCCATGCGGTCCATGCCCTGGAGCATTTCGCGGCGGGGGTGGGTGCCCGTGACGGGGACGGCCTGTTCAAGCGGCTCTTCGGCAAGAAGGAAACGTCCCGGGCCGGGATCTACCTCGACGGCGGATTCGGTGTTGGCAAGACACACCTGCTGGCGTCGCTGTGGCACGCCGCCCCGGGGCCGAAGGCGTTCGGCACGTTCGTCGAGTACACCAACCTCGTCGGTGCGCTGTCGTTCCGCAAGACCGTTGAGGCCCTGAGCCACTACAAGCTCGTATGCATCGATGAATTTGAGCTCGACGACCCGGGGGACACCGTGCTCATGTCCCGGCTCATGCGCGAACTTGCCGACGCCGGCGTGAAGCTTGCTGCGACATCGAACACGCTGCCGGGCTCCCTCGGCGACGGGCGCTTCGCCGCCGTCGACTTCGCCCGCGAAATCCAGGTGCTGGCTGACCAGTTCGACGTCGTACGGATCGACGGCGAGGACTTCCGTCACCGTGGCCTGCCGGCCGCGCCCGCGCCGCTGCGCAATGATGACCTGACCCACCACATGCATGCCGAATTCGACGGCAAGACCGTGGCGCGCGATGAGTTCAGCACCTTGATCAACCACCTGGCCGGCGTGCACCCGAGCCGTTACCGCCAGCTGCTGGAGGGGATCGAAGGCGTCGTCTGGAAGAACGTGCACACGATTACCGAGCAGGCTGTTGCGCTGCGCTTTGTGGTGCTGGCGGACCGGCTGTACGACAAAGACGTGCCCATCCTTGCCAGTGGCGTGCCGTTCGACCAGCTCTTCACCGAGGAAATGATGACCGGCGGGTACATGAAGAAGTACTTCCGCGCCGTCTCCCGGCTCACCGCGCTGGCCCGCGAGGGCCAAAACCACGAGCCATCCTAGCCGCCAACCCCCCCAACGACGCCGGAGCCGCCCTTAAATGCCGGAGGTGCCGGCGCCACCTCTCGGCGGGACCGGCACCTCGCTGACGTATCTGGGTCAGAGGCCTGGCTGGCGGGGTTCCCCGGTTACGGGGGGCTCGCCGGCTACGGGAGTCTGATCGGCGACGGGGGCCGAGTCCGGCCGGTCGTTCGCCTGGTCCACGAAGTCCGAAGCGCCCCGCTGCACGGCATCGATCTTGTCGGCGTGCTTTCCGCCGGTCTTAGAGTCGACGAAATCGCCGGCCTTTTCGATGCCGTCCTTGATGGCTTGTTCGTTGCCACCAATCACTTGCTGAGCCTTGCCCCTTAGATCGTCAAGTAAACCCACGGGCACCTCCCTTCGGTCGCGGAGCCAGATCGCTCCTAGCGTTTTCTACCCTAGCGGGAGGTGGCGGGAGTGCCAAGGGTGTGCGCCCAAAGGATAAAAGATGCCAGGGCCAGGTGCACAGGGTAGAAGGACCCCAATGCACAAAAAAGAGCAGCTCCGGGGGAGCTGCTCTTGTGGTGGGCGATACTGGGATCGAACCAGTGACCTCTTCCGTGTCAGGGAAGCGCGCTACCGCTGCGCCAATCGCCCGCAACCGGAAGGATCCGGAGTGGAGTTTTAATGAAGAGAGCGGACGACGAGATTCGAACTCGCGACATCCACCTTGGCAAGGTGGTGCTCTACCAGCTGAGCTACGTCCGCATTTTTAGTCCATGCCGGCCGGGCCGGTGGTACTGCATCAAGCAAGTTGCCTTGCTTTGGTGGGCGATACTGGGATCGAACCAGTGACCTCTTCCGTGTCAGGGAAGCGCGCTACCGCTGCGCCAATCGCCCCTTGCGTCCGGCCGGAACCGGAAACCAGGGTTTTCACCGAGGTGGGTACGGGATTCGAACCCGTGTATACGGCTTTGCAGGCCGCTGCCTCGCCTCTCGGCCAACCCACCGTGTAGACAGGATTCCGAAGAACCTTTGCCTGTGACAGTGTCCTGCGAGCGGACGACGAGATTCGAACTCGCGACATCCACCTTGGCAAGGTGGTGCTCTACCAGCTGAGCTACGTCCGCATTGTCGGCGTGCGTTTCCGTGCCGCATTCGGCATTTCCTCGCGTTCCAACGAGTAAGAACTCTATAGGAGGTTCAGGGAATCTACAAATCGAGGTGCACTGGCCCCCTTCCCATGGCCATATTTCCTTGATTTCTAGGCGATTTTGTTAATTACAGCGGTGTAATTAGCGTCCCTCTCAAGCCGCGGTTCGAAGCCGAACCGGGAATATTGCGCAGGGCCAGTGGGTGGGCCAGTGGACGGGACCAGTGCACGGGACTGTTGCGGGGGAAACCGGCCCACACATCAGTGGCTGAGCCGGGTTCCCCGGACCGATTTCTAAAATCAGTCCGGGTGGGCTAGCATTCAATGTCGTTAGGGCGATTGGCGCAGTGGTAGCGCGCTTCGTTCACACCGAAGAGGTCACTGGTTCGAACCCAGTATCGCCCACTAACGAAATGGTCTGTTCCGCTGACTCAGCGGGGCGGGCCATTTTGCTTTTCACCGTTGTCTGACCCCCGTGAAAGAGTCTTCATATGACCGCTCCACTCCTCGCCCACGCCACGGACTATGGTCGCATGTACGCCCGCTCCACATCGGCACAGTTCTCCGTCCCCTCCATCACCACTGTGATCGGCCAGCAGCCACACGGCCTGGATGGCTGGTTCGGATACATGGGTGCGAACAGCCTGGCCCAGGATCCCGAGCTCCCCGGCATCCTTGGGAGCCCCGCCAAACTGCGTCAGGCGGTCAGCCGGGCAGCCAAGGCGGCGGAGTCATACCGGGACGATGCCGCCAAGCGTGGCGACCGGGTCCACAACTACTGCGAGCAGGTTGCACTGCGTGCGCTCGGCCGGCCGCACCAGATGAAGGAAACGCGGGAGGCCTTGGCCGCCAACGGTGAGGAAGCCTTCGCGGCACGCTTCGACGAATGGTGGGAGCTCTTCCAGGTTGAACCCATCGCCCCGGAGATTACGGTGTGGAACAAGACGGTTGGCTACGCCGGCACCCTGGACCTTGTTGCAAGGATCAATGGCAGGACCTGCCTCATCGACTACAAGACCAAGGGCACCAGCCGGGACGGTACCGTCAAACCGCTGGATGACAAGGTGGTCATGCAGCTCGTCGCCGGCATGAAGGCAGAAGAAAGCCTGGTCGATCCCGTGGCGGGGGAGTGGGAGGCATGGCAGCACGGCGAATCCCCCATCCTCTTGGCCGTGGCGGTGGGGGAAACCGAAGTCCGTCCGCAGCGGGCCAACCCCGAGGTCCTGAAACACCACTGGTGGAAATTCTGTGCACTGCGCCGCGTGTGGGAGATGTCAGCCGACACGGCCACCGCCGGAGCAGCACTGCTCCCGCTGGCGCCGCCCGTGAGGCGCTGAACGCGCAGCACTGGACGGGCCGCACTGAACCGGAGCACTGAACCGGCATCCCAGAGCAGGAGCCCGGCAGCTGCAACTAAACTGGACTGGATCCCTAACCGCTCACCGTGAGGACAGACTGCACATGGCCATTTTGAATATCCGCATCATCGGGGATCCTGTGCTGCGCACAGTCGCCGATCCCGTGACGGAATTCGGGCCTGAACTGGCAAAGCTCGTCGCCGATATGACCGAAACCATGGAGGATGTCGAGGGCGCCGGCCTGGCCGCACCCCAGGTCGGAGTCAGCCTGCGCGTCTTCACGTACCGGATCGGCGGCGTCGAGGGTCACATCATCAACCCCGTGCTGGAAAACAGCGAGGACTTCCAACCGGACCAGGTCGAAGGATGCCTGTCCATCCCGGGCCTCGGCTTCCCAGTCCGCCGATACCGCCAAACCCGGGTGACCGGCGTGGACCTCCATGGCAACCCCGTCACCGTAGAGGGTGAGGACATGCTGGCGCGCTGCTTCCAGCACGAGACCGACCACCTGGATGGCATCCTCTACACCGACCGGCTCGAGGGCGATGACCGCAAGGCCGCCCTGCGCGCCATCCGCAATGCCAACTACGACGCCATTACGGAACAGACCACAAGCAAGCGCGCGAAGAGCGTCGGGACGAGCTTTGGCGGCTCCAGCTTCGGAATCACCCCGTGAGGGTCCTTTTCGCGGGAACCCCGGCCGTCGCCGTGCCGTCCCTGGATGCCCTGATCGACGCCGGGTTCGACGTCGTCGCTGTCCTCACCCGCCCGGACGCCCCGCTGGGACGCAAGCGGGTCCTGACGCCGTCGCCCGTGGCGGCCCGGGCAGCCGAGCTCGCCATCGAGATCATCCACGCCGCCAAAGTCGACGCCGGGGTCACCGCCCGCATTGCCGCCGCCGCGCCGGACGTCGCGGCGATCGTTGCCTACGGCGGCCTCATTCCCAGTGCTGCCCTCGCTGTTCCCCGCCATGGCTGGGTGAACCTGCACTTCTCCCTGCTTCCGGCCTGGCGCGGCGCCGCCCCCGTGCAGCGTGCCGTCATCGCCGGCGACGACGTCACCGGCGCCGTCACCTTCCGTCTCGAGGAGGGGCTGGACACCGGTCCGGTCTTCGGAACCCTTACCGAGACCGTGCACGCCGGCGATACCGCCGGTGCCTTGCTCGAACGGCTCTCCCACAGCGGTGCGGTCCTGCTGGCCCAAACTCTGTCCGCCATCGACGACGGCAAGGCCGCCGCGCTGCCGCAACAGGGCGACGTCAGCCTGGCACCCAAACTCAGCCTCGAGGACGGCCGGCTCGACTGGCAGCAGCCCGCACTGGCGATCGGCCGCCGGGCCCGCGGAGTCACGCCAGAGCCCGGCGCCTGGACCATGCTCGATGGCCAGCGGATCAAGCTGGAACCGGTGCTGCCGGCGCCGGAGTCCGCCGCGCTTCGGCCCGGACAGCTGGGCATGGACGGGAAACGAGTCCTCGTCGGGACGGGTTCGCACCCGGTGGAATTGACGCGGGTCCAGCCCGCGGGCAAGAAAATGATGGCCGCCGCTGATTGGGCGCGTGGGCAGGCAACACTTGAAAGCGTGGTATTCGAATGAGCGAGTCCGGGACCAGCGGCAGCAGCCGGGGCAGTGGCCAAGGCGCCCGCGGCGGCAGCCGACGGAACGCCCAGGGCAGGGAACGCAACCGCGGCCCGCAGCGCGGCTTCACCGAGAGCGCCCCGTCCCAGCGGACCCGCCGCGCCGATCCGGCCCGGCTGGTTGCCTTTGAAGTGCTCCGCGCCGTGGCAGCCGAGGACGCCTACGCGAACCTGGTGCTGCCTGCCCGGATCCGGCACCACGGGCTGGACAAGCGCGACGCCGGATTTGCCACCGAGCTGAGCTACGGCGCCCTACGGGGCCAGGGCACGTACGACGCCATCCTGGCGCGCTGCGTCGACCGGCCGCTGGACCAACTGGATCCCGCGATCCTCGATGCCCTGCGGATCGGCGCGCACCAGCTGCTCGCCATGCGCGTGCCCGCCCACGCCGCCCTGGACCAGACTGTGGGGCTGGCCCGCGCCGTGATCGGGGCCGGTCCCTCCGCCCTGATCAATGCCGTGCTGCGTAAAGTCTCCGCCCGCACCCTCGACGAGTGGCTCGACCTGCTGCTCAGCACCGAGACCGATGCCACCACAATCGCCTCCATCCGCTATGCCCACCCCGAGTGGATCGTCCGTGCGCTCCGCCAGTCGCTCGTGGCCCACGGCCGCCCGGCTGCTGAGATTGACGGGCTCCTCGAAGCCGACAACGCCGCGCCCGTGGTGAACCTCGTGGCGCTGCCCGGCGTGGGCAGCCTGGACGAGGCCCTGGAAATTGGGGCCACCCCGGGTGAGCTTGTCGAGGGATCCGCGCTCTCCAGCGGTGGGGACCTCGGCCGGCTCGCCTCGGTTCGGGACGGAAGCACCCGTGTCCAGGACGTCGGCTCGCAGCTCGTGGCCCGGGCCATGGCCGCCGTCGACCTCGGCACTGGCCCCGGCGCAAAAACCGGCACGGGCCTCGGCACAAAAGCCAGCGCGGACCTCGACGCGGAAGCGGAGACGGACAGCGAGGATGCGGGGGAGCGCTGGCTGGATCTCTGTGCCGGCCCCGGCGGCAAGGCCGCCCTGCTCGCTGCCCTCGCCCGGCAGCGGGGCGCCCATCTGCTGGCCAACGAATTCGCCCCGCACCGTGCCAAACTCGTGCGCCAAGCCCTGTCCGCGGTCCCACGGGACGCCTGGGAGGTCCGGACCGGGGACGGCCGCGACATCGGCGCCGAGCAGCCGGAGTCCTTCGACCGTGTCCTCGTCGATGTCCCGTGCACCGGCCTGGGGGCCCTGCGCCGGCGCCCGGAGTCGCGCTGGCGGCGCACGCCCAAGGACCTCGTGGACCTGGGCCCGCTGCAGCGCCAGCTGCTCAACTCAGCGATCGACGCCGTCAAGCCCGGCGGCGTGGTGGCCTACGTGACCTGCTCGCCGCACCCGGCAGAGACAACCGCCGTTGTCAGTGATGTGCTGCGCAAGCGCGAGGACCTCGAGCTCCTCGACGCCGGTGCCGTGCTGGACAGCGTCAGCCTCACCGGCCACCTCGAGGCCGGGCACGAGCTCACCGCCCAGCTCTGGCCGCACGTGCACCAGACGGACGCCATGTTCCTGGCGCTGATTCGCAAGTTGGCCTGAGTTTCACTGATACTGGGGCACTGCCAGCTAAAAACGAACCAGCTAAGTACGAACGAGAAGGAAATCCATGGCCCAGTGCTGCATCAACCCGAGCATCCTTTCCGCTGACTTCGTCAATCTTGAGGCCGAACTGCGCCGGATCAGCAATGCCGATGCGGTGCACGTGGACGTCATGGACAACCACTTCGTGCCCAACCTGACGATCGGGCTGCCCGTGGTGCAGCGCATCCAGGCCGTCAGCCCGGTGCCGCTGGACGCCCACCTGATGATCGCCGACGCTGACCGCTGGGCGCCGGGCTTCGCCGACGCCGGGGTGGCCTCGGTAACGTTCCACGCCGAAGCCTCGATCGCGCCGATCAAACTCGCGCGGGAACTGCGCGCCCGCGGTGCCAAGGCCGGCATGGCGCTGCGCCCGGGCACTCCCGTGGAGCCCTATCTGGACATGCTCCCGGAACTGGACCTGTTGTTGATCATGACGGTGGAGCCAGGTTTCGGCGGGCAGTCCTTTTTGGACCTGACGTTGCCCAAGATCCGGCGGGCCCGCGCGGCCATTGACGGCTCCGGCGTTAAAGTGGCGCTCCAAGTCGACGGCGGCATCACCGAGGAGACGATCGTGCGTGCCGCAGAGGCGGGAGCGAACGTCTTTGTGGCGGGGTCAGCCGTGTACGGCGCCGCGGATCCGGCGCAGGCCGTCGAAAGGCTCCGGGCGGCCGGAAGCCGCTGAGGCAGCCCGGCTCCGGCAGGGAATTGCCGCAAGATGACTCAGACCGTAACGTGCGCGGGCGGGAATAGCCCGAGCTGGCCGGCAGTTGTGTCACAATAACAACACACATACGTGCTCCGGGGTCGGTGTAAGTCCGAACCGGCGGTGACAGTCCGCGACCCGCGCGCCAGCGCCTTTCTTCGGGAAGGATGCCGGCAAACGGTTGAATCGGTGAAATTCCGGTACCGACAGTTAAAGTCTGGATGAGAGAAGCACGTACAGCTGTTTCGGTGGCGCCCAGAAGGCGCCGCATGATTGTGCTGTCGTATACCCCCGGAGCCATCGCGGTTCTTGAGGGAAGGAACGACACACGCATGGACCTCTTGCGATGGCTCTTCGAAGCGCAGATCCCGGTAGGCGGATCTGTCCTGATTCTTCGTGAAGTGCTAGGCAACATCTTTGGCCTCGCCAGCGCCTTCGGCGGCATGCGCCGCCGGGTCTGGGCGTGGCCGGTCGGCATCGCCGGCAACTTACTGCTCCTGACGGTCTTCTTGGGCAACGTCTTCGGCTCCGCCACGCCCGCCACACTGTGGGGCCAGGCCGGACGCCAGGTCATGTTCATAGGCGTCGCCCTCTACGGCTGGTACCGCTGGCAGCAGGGCAGGCAGTCCGCCAGCGGCGGGGCAGCTGTCGCGCCGCGCTGGGCCAGTACGCAGACCCGGGTAATCCTGGGTCTCAGCCTCGTGGTCGGGACCGCCGCGCTGACGCCGCTCTTCGACTCGCTGGGCTCCTACCCGCCGGTCTGGGCAGATGCCTGGACGTTCATGGGCTCGCTGCTGGCGACTTACGGCATGGCCCGCGGCTGGACGGAGTTCTGGCTCATCTGGGTGGCCGTGGACATCGTCGGTGTGCCGCTGCTGTTCAGCGCGGGCTACTACGCCAGCGCCGTCATGTACCTCTTCTACGGCTTCTTCACGCTCGCCGGATTCTTCGTCTGGTGGCGTGCGTCGAAGCTGGCGAACCGGCCGGTCACGGTCGAAACCGCCTTCCCCGATCCGCTGGTGGCCAAGTGAGTGCCCCCAACAGCGCCGGCTTGAGCGCCGGATTCAACGCTGCCCCGCTCGACGCTGCCCCGTTCGACGCCGCCCCGTTCAGCCCTGCCGAAAATGCTGCCATGCAGGCTGCCCTGGCCGCCGCGGCACAGGGCCCGCGGGGCGCCAACCCGCTCGTGGGCGCCGTCGTCGTTGGGACCGACGGAACGCTCCTTGCAACCGGATACCACCGCGGAGCCGGGACTGCCCACGCCGAGGCGGACGCCATCGCCCAGGCGAAGGCGGCGGGCCTGGACCTCCGCGGCGCCACAATTGTGGTGACCCTTGAGCCCTGCAACCACTGCGGGCGCACCGGCCCCTGCGCGCAGGCGATCATCGAAGCCGGTATCACCGACGTCGTCTACGCCGTCGACGATCCCCATGATCCGGCCGCCGGCGGGGCCCTGACCCTCCGCGCCGCGGGCGTCCGGGTCCGCTCCGGGCTGGCGGCCGACGCCGCGCTGGACCTGAACCGGCGCTGGTTCGACGCCGTCGCCACCAAACGGCCCTTCGTCACCCTGCACATCGCGCAGACCCTCGACAGCCGCATCGCTGCCAGCGACGGCACCAGCCAGTGGATTTCCAGCCCGGAATCGCTCGCCGACAACCACGCCCTGCGGGGCCGGATCGATGCCATTCTGGTGGGCACCCAGACGGTGCTGATCGACAACCCCCGGCTCACCGCCCGGAACGCCGACGGCGAAGCAGACGGCAAGCAGCCCCTGCGCGCCGTCATGGGGTACCGGGGCATTCCCGACGACGCCGCCGTCCACGGAGCGGACGGCAACGTCCTGCACCTGGCCACCCGCGATCCGCGCGAGGCCCTGGACCAGCTGTTCGCAAGCGGCGTCCGGCACCTCATGGTGGAAGGCGGCTCCCGGATCCTGAGCGCGTTCCTTGCGGGCGGCCTGGTCGACGAACTCATCGTCTACCTGGCACCGACACTGCTCGGCTCCGGCACGGCCGCCCTGGAGGGCCTCGGCATCACCACCTTGGCCGATGCCCAACAGTGGGAATGGGACCCGGCATCCGGAGGCGCCGTCCAGGTCCTCGGCCGCGACCTCCGGCTCCATCTTCGCCCGGCTACTCCGGCTACCCCGGACGCCACCTCTACTTCATCCGATACAACCCCGCACCGCACCGGCGCGGACACCGCCGCAGGAGGCAATTGATGTTTACCGGAATTATCGCCGAGCAGGGGAAGGTGCTGTCCGTTGAGCGCAACGGGGACAGCAGCGCCACCGTTCGGCTCCACGCGCCCGGCACCACGGCCGGCCTCGCCCTGGGCGGTTCCATAGCGGTCAACGGCGTCTGCCTCACCGCGACGCAGATCGATGGCAGGGACTTCAGCGTCGACGTCATGGGCGAGACCCTTGACCGCAGCACCATCGGAGAGCTCGCTGCGGGCGATCCGGTCAATCTGGAACGCTGCGTGCCCGCCGGGGGACGGCTGGACGGTCACGTGGTGCAGGGACATGTCGACGGAGTCGGCCAGCTCGTGGAGCGTGAAGGGCTGGGCAACTGGGACCGGCTCCGGTTCGCTGTGCCGGCCGGCCTGGCCCGGTACATCGCCGAAAAGGGATCCATCGCCGTCGACGGCGTCTCCCTCACCGTCACGGCAGTCAGCCCGGCCAGCGAGCCGGCGCCCTGGTTTGAAGTTGGGCTGATCCCCACCACACTGGCCGAGACCGGCTTGGGCCAGAAACCACTCGGCGGCCACGTAAACCTTGAGGTCGACGTCCTGGCGAAGTACACCGAGCGTCTGCTGTCCTTTGCCGGCGGAACGTCGCCCGCCGCGCACCGGGCGACCGAAGGTACTGCAGGAGAATCCGCACGCACGGAAGGGGCCGCGAAGTGAGCCGGGTCAAAGACCACGTCAAAGACGAAAACGGCCTGGCAGAGGCGCTTCGCGCCGCGCCTGCCGGCACCGGCCGGGTAGGCCTCGATCCGATCGAGGATGCCATCAGCGCCATGGCAGCCGGGCGCCCCGTCCTGGTGGTGGACAACGAGGACCGCGAGAACGAAGGCGACATCATTTTCGCCGCTGAGCACGCGACTCCGGCGCTGATGGGCTGGACAGTCCGCTACAGCTCCGGAGTGATCTGCGTACCGCTGGACGCCGACCGGGCCGACGCCCTGGCCCTGCCGCCGATGGTGGCAATCAACGAAGATGCCAAGGGCACCGCCTACACCGTGTCCTGCGATGCCGCGGCGGGTATCAGCACCGGAATTTCCGCCACGGACCGCGCCCTGACGGCCCGGATTCTGGCGGACCCGCAAAGCCAGCCAAATTCATTGACCCGTCCCGGGCATGTTTTTCCGCTCCGCGCCGTTAAGGGGGGAGTGCGGGAACGTCCCGGCCACACCGAGGCGGCCGTGGACCTGTGCCGGCTGGCCGGACTGGAGCCCGCGGGAGTGATAGCAGAGCTTGTGTACGACAACGGAGAAATGATGCGGCTGGATGGATTGCGCGGCTTCGCGATTGAGCATGGCTGCCCCCTGATTTCTATTGCGGATCTGGTGGCGTACCTTGAAGCGAGACAGCACGGCAGCCACACAACGGACCCCGTCTGATGGAGGAGAAACAGTGACGACTTCGGAGACCCGAGAAGAGACGGCCATGGCGCGTCAGCCGCATCCGGTCAGCGCAGGACCCATCGTCCAGCTGCCCACCGCCTTTGGAGATTTCGTGGCGCAGGCCTGGACCGATCTGGTCACCGGCGCGGAACATCTGGCGGTCAGTTCACCGATGGCCCCGGCGGATGGCCAGCCCCCGCTGGTCCGCCTCCATTCTGAGTGCCTCACAGGCGATGTGTTCGGTTCCTACCGCTGCGACTGCGGCGAACAGCTGGCCTATGCCCTCGAGCTGATCAACGAACTCGGCGGCACGTTGCTCTACCTGCGCGGCCAGGAAGGCCGCGGGATCGGCCTGGCGAACAAGATGAAGGCCTACGCCCTGCAGGAGGCCGGGTTTGACACCGTGGAGGCCAACGAGCAGCTCGGGCTGCCGGTCGACGCGCGGTGCTACAAGGCCGCGGCCCAGATCCTCGCGGAGATGGGACTCCACGAGATCCGGCTCCTGAGCAACAACCCGGACAAGCAGGACCGGCTCGCCCAGGCAGGCGTCAAGGTGGTGGAGATGGTCCCTACGGAGGTTCCGTCCCGGGAGCAGAACCTCCGCTACCTGCAGACGAAGAAGGACCGGATGGACCACCGCCTTGTCCTGGACGTTGAAACCGCGCCCGCGGCCGGCGTGCCCGGATTCGAGCCCGACCGCGACTGACCGGGGCGGCCACCGCAGGCCGCCCCGACCCGCTTCGCCCGCTTCACCTGCCAGCCATCCCGGCTGTCCTGCCCAGGACGGCCGGGAGGGCGGCCGGCCAGCGGCCCAACCACCAGACCTCAACAGCAAGGGATACCCTATGAGCGGCCACGGCGCCCCCCAGATCGACCTCAGCACCTTCAAGCCGGAGGAAACCTCACGGCTCAAGCTGGCCATTGTGGCCGCGAGCTGGCATACCCAGATCATGGACGGACTGCTCGACGGCGCCCTGCGCGCCGCGAAGGACGCCGGGATCAGCGAGCCGACAGTCCTGCGCGTGCCCGGCACCTTTGAGCTCCCCGTCGCTGCGGCCCGGCTGGCACCGCACTTCGACGCCGTCGTGGCGCTCGGCGTCGTCATCCGGGGCGGCACGCCGCACTTCGAATATGTCTGCGAGGCAGCCACCCTGGGCCTGACCGAGGTCAGCGTCCGCACCGGCGTCCCTGTCGGCTTCGGCGTGCTGACGTGCGACACCGAGCAGCAGGGGATCGACCGGGCCGGCTTGCCGGGATCCACCGAGGACAAGGGGCACGAGGCGGTTACCGCTGCCCTGGCCACCGCAGTGACCCTCAAGCAGTTCGGCTGAGCCCCCAAGCTGCAGCCACGGCGGGCGCGGGCGCCACCCTGGCCCCCCCGCGCCGGCTGTGTTGGCCGTGTTGGCTGATTTGGCTGTGTTGAATGTGTGTCGCCTCACATCCTCGCCGTCATGCAACGGCCCGGCGGACGTTCCCGCGCCGGGAGCAAGTAGGCTTGGGGGCGTGAAGAATTTCGAGTCGCTGTTCGCAGAACTGAGTGAAAAGGCAGCCGTCCGCCCGGAAGGCTCCCGCACCGTCGCCGAACTGGATTCCGGAGTCCATGGCATCGGCAAGAAGGTCGTGGAGGAAGCAGCCGAGGTTTGGATGGCTGCCGAGTATGAATCCGATGAAGCCGCAGCCGAGGAAATTTCGCAGCTGCTGTACCACCTGCAGGTTCTGATGCTCGCCAAAGGACTCACCCTGGAAGACGTCTACAAGCATCTTTAGCCGCGCCCGCACCGGAAACCGCCATGACTTCGCTGGCGGACCCCGTGCACCGCGTGGCCGACGTGCCCCAACAGACCCCTTCCGCACCCAAGAGAGACTTTTCCCATGCTTAGAGTTGCCGTCCCGAACAAGGGATCCCTGTCCGAAGCTGCCGCGGCCATGCTGGCCGAGGCCGGCTACCGCCAGCGCCGCGATACCCGCGAGCTGGTCATGGTGGACCCGGACAACGATATTGAGTTCTTCTTCCTGCGCCCCCGCGACATCGCCGTGTATGTGGGCCAGGGAACGCTCGACGTCGGCATCACCGGCCGCGACCTGCTGCTCGACGCAGAGGTCGAGGCTGAAGAGCTGTTGCCGCTGGGCTTCGCCGCTTCCACCTTCCGCTTCGCCGGCCCGATAGGCGACTTCAGCAGCGTCGCCCAGCTGGAGGGCAAGCGCCTGGCCACGAGCTACGACGGACTGCTGCGCGGCTACCTGGCCGAGCGCGGCATCAACGCCAAGGTGGTCCGCCTCGATGGCGCCGTGGAATCCTCCGTCCGCCTCGGCGTCGCGGACGCGATCGCCGACGTCGTCGAGACCGGCACCACGCTCAGGGCCGCCGGCATGGAGATCTTCGGCGAGCCGATCCTGAATTCAGAGTCGGTTCTCATCGGCCGCAAGGGCGAGCAGAACCCGGCCACTGAGGTGCTGATCCGACGGCTCCAGGGCGTTCTCGTCGCGCGGCAGTACGTGATGATGGACTACGACATCCGCAAGGAACTCGTGGAGCAGGCCGCCGCACTCACCCCGGGCCTGGAATCGCCCACCGTCTCGCCGCTGCGCGATTCGGACTGGGTGGCCGTCCGCTCGATGGTGCCCAAGCGGCAAACCAACCGGATCATGGACGAGCTCTACGACCTCGGCGCCCGCGCCATCCTGGTCAGCAGCATCCACGCCTGCCGCATCTGAGCATTCCGGATCTGAGCGCCCCACCCGCCGGGTCCCCGCCAGAAATACCCTCAAGCAATCACCCTGCAGCAATTACCCCGCCAGCAATTACCAGGAGAAGTCATGACTGTTGCCGTGCGCGTCATCCCGTGCCTCGACGTCGATGCCGGCCGCGTGGTCAAGGGCATCAACTTTGAGGGCCTCCGCGACGCCGGGGACCCGGTGGAACTGGCGCACCGCTACGACAACAGCGGCGCCGACGAGCTGACCTTCCTTGACGTCACGGCGTCCTCCGGCAACCGGGAAACCACGTTCGACGTCGTTCGCCGCACCGCCGAGGAAGTCTTCATCCCGCTGACGGTCGGCGGCGGCGTCCGCGGCGTGGCTGAGGTGGACAAACTCCTGCGTTGCGGCGCGGACAAGGCCGCCATCAACACCGCGGCCGTGGCCCGGCCGGACGTGATCGACGAGATCACCCGGCACTTTGGTTCCCAGGTCCTGGTGCTGTCCCTCGACGCCAGGCGCACCCGTCCGGGCTCGCAGCCCACGGCGTCAGGCTTCGAGGTCACCACGCACGGCGGACGGCAGGGGACCGGAATCGATGCCATCGCCTGGGCACGGGAGGCGGCCGACCGCGGGGTGGGTGAGATCCTGCTGAACTCGATCGACGCCGACGGCACCAAGGACGGCTTCGACCTGGAACTGATCCGCCTGGCCCGGGCAGGGGTCAAGGTCCCGCTCATCGCCTCCGGCGGCGCCGGAAAGCCGGAGCACTTCCCGCCGGCCGTGGCAGCAGGGGCAGACGCCGTCCTGGCGGCCTCGGTCTTCCACTTCGGCCCCTTGGACATGATCGCGCAGGTCAAGGCCGCGATCCGCGAGGCAGGCTTCGAAGTCCGCTAATCCCCACCCGCCCGCGTTGTTTGGTTCTGCGGAGGTCCTGGGCACGACTGGGGACGGGCAGGGGGCGGGCGTGGCAGTCAGAGACCGACTTCGGCGGACTGCAGGAGCGCGACGGCATCCGGCTGGCCTTCGAACGTCACGAGGGCGTGGCGGGTGCGGCCGTGGGCGTGCATAAGCAGCTCGCCCGGCTCGCCGACGATGGCCACCGACACGGGGGCGCGTTTGGCCACATGCCGCGGACCGGAGGGGCTCACCAGCACAATGCCCAGATCCACGCCGCGGTACAGGATCGCGGCCCGTTTCACGAGCTCATCCCACAGAGCGTCAGAGTAGGCCTGGTCCAGGGCCCGCGGGGCCCAGCGGTCCACGGCGCGGCGGACGTCCTCGGTGTGCACAAAGTACTCGATCAGGTTGGAGCTCTCGTCCAATGCCTTGATCCGCAGCGGAGACAGGGCCGGGGGACCGGCGCGGAAGTCGTTGATTAGCTTGGCGTAGTCCTCGGGGGTCTTCAGCGTGCGCGCCAGCTCGGCCGTCGCATGGTCTGAGGCCTTGGAGAGGCGTTTGATCAGCAGGCCCAGTCCGACGCCGATTTTCCGCTCGCGCAGGTACAGGTGCGCGGCAAGATCGCGGGTGAGCCAACCTGCGCAGAGCGTGGCGGCATCAGGGCCGGCCGCCAGCAGGGTTTCGGCCAGGACTTCTCGGGACGGTTCGACGAAATGCATCACTTGTGAAACTAGCACGAGACGGCCGTGCGTGGGCACAGGAATCGCCGCTGCAACCGTGCCTGGCGGCATCATCTGGCGGGGGACCGTGACGGGCAGCCCGATTGGCGCGCCAGTGTTAAGCGGCGGGATGGCCAGCAGGCCGGCGGCCAGCCCGGAGGCACTAGACTTGATCTGATGTCTGAGCAGCCCGCCCCCGCCCCCAGCCCCGTCAATGACAGCGCCGTTGACGGCAGCCCCGTCGACGGCAGCCCCCTTCCGGCCGGACTGGCGGACGCCCTCAAACGGGACAGTGCCGGCCTGGTGGCCGCGATCGTCCAGCAGTTCGATACCCACGAGGTACTGATGCTGGGCTGGATGGACGACGAGGCGCTGCACCGCACCATGACGAGCGGACGCGTGACCTTCTTCTCGCGGTCCCGCCAGGAGTACTGGCGCAAGGGAGACACCTCCGGGCATGTGCAATGGGTCAAATCGCTCGCCATGGACTGCGACGGCGATGCCCTGCTGGTCCGGGTCGACCAGGTCGGCGCGGCCTGCCACACGGGAACCCGGACCTGCTTCGACGGCCGCGAACTCGACGCCGTCGTCGGCCACGGGGGCTAAGCGCCTCTCGCAAAAGGACACAGGCAAAGGACACAGGCAGAGCGCTCCGGCGCTGCCACAGCTTCACGAACCGGACCCAAGGCAGGATCCCATAACCGGATCCGGTGGCAGGTCCACCTAAAGAACAGGCGGAAAGTACAGCCATGCAGGACCTTGGAATCATCAGCCCCGGCCTCGAAGAGTTCCGTGAACTCGCAGGCCACAGCCGCGTCATCCCCGTCCGGCTCAAGGTGCTGGCTGACGCCGAAACCCCGATCGGGCTCTACCGCAAGCTCGCCCAGGGCCAGCCCGGGACGTTCCTGATGGAATCGGCGGCGGTCGGCGGAGCCTGGTCCCGCTATTCCTTCATCGGCTCCCGCTCCCGGGCCACCCTGACCACCAAGGACGGCAGCGCGCACTGGCTGGGTGAGCCCCCGGTCGGTGTGCCGCTGGACGGCAACCCGGTGGACGCCATCCGCGACACCGTCGCGGCGCTCCGCACCGAGCGCTTCGACGGGCTCCCGCCGTTCACGTCCGGCCTGGTCGGGTTCCTGGGCTGGGAAACCGTCCGGCACTGGGAGAAGCTGACCAGCCCGCCGGAGGACGACCTCCAACTGCCGGAAATGGCCCTCAACCTCGTGACGGACATGGCGGTCCACGACAACATGGACGGCACCGTCCTGTTGATCGCCAACGCCATCAACTTCGACAACAGCACCGAACGCGTCGATGACGCCTGGCACGACGCCGTCGCCCGCGTGAAAGCCCTGCTGGAAAAGATCAGCCGTCCCGTGGAGCAGCCTGTCTCCGTACTCGAAACCGCCGCCCTGGATTTCGCGTCGAGCGTGCAGGAACGCTGGGACGAATCCGAGTACCTTGCCGCCCTGGACCGCGGCAAGGAAGCGATCGTGGACGGCGAGGTCTTCCAGGTGGTGATCTCCCGCCGCTTCGAAATGGAGTGCGGCGCCGATCCCCTCGACGTCTATCGGGTCCTGCGGAACACCAACCCCAGCCCCTACATGTACCTTTTCAGCTTCGAGGACGCCGCGGGCCACGAGTACACGATCGTCGGCTCCTCGCCGGAGGCCCTCGTCACCGTGACCGGGGACGAGGTCATCACCCACCCCATCGCCGGCTCACGGCCGCGCGGCAAGACGGTGGAGGCGGACAAGGCGCTGGCCGAGGAATTGCTGGCGGACGAGAAGGAACGCGCCGAGCACCTCATGCTCGTCGACCTGTCCCGCAATGACCTCTCCAAGGTCTGCGTCGCCGGGTCCGTCGACGTCACGCAATTCATGGAAGTGGAACGCTTCAGCCACATCATGCACCTGGTGTCCACGGTGGTCGGAGAACTGGCCCCGGCCGCCAAGGCCTACGACGTCCTCAAGGCCACGTTCCCGGCCGGCACCCTCTCCGGTGCCCCGAAGCCGCGGGCCCTGCGCCTCCTGGACGAACTTGAACCGCACCGGCGCGGCATCTACGGCGGCGTGGTGGGCTACCTGGACTTCGCCGGGGACATGGACATGGCGATCGCGATCCGTTCGGCCCTGCTGCGGGAAGGACGCGCCTACGTCCAGGCCGGCGGCGGGATCGTGGCAGATTCGGTCAACCCCACCGAGGCCCAGGAAACCGTCAACAAGGCCGCCGCCCCGCTCCGCGCCGTGCACACGGCCAGTTCGCTGCACAACATCACCGCTGACGCAGTCACCGACTCAGCACCCGACGCCGGGAAGGATCTCTGATGGGGAAGCCGGAAGCCTCCGCCAAGAACACGGTGAAGATCACCAAGCGGTCCGCCGTCCCCGGCTGGGCCCGCAAGTCCACCCTGGTCCTGGTGATCGCCGCCCTGGCGCTGGCCGTGTTCGGGACCACCACCCAGACCTGGCTCACCGTGCACCTTGACCCCACGCAGCTCGGCGGGGCCGTGGCCAGCCAGGACGGCCTGCAGGTCCAGGGCAGCAAGGCAGCGACCTCCGTAACTGCCCTGGCCCTGGTTGCCCTCGCCGGCGGCCTCGCTGCCTCCATCGCCGGCCGCGTGTCCCGTTGGCTGATCACGGCGATCATCCTCCTCGCAGCCGCGGGGATCGTCGCCGCGGCGGCCGTCGTGCTGGCGGACCCGCTGTCCGCTGCACAGGGATCGATCGCGGCTGCCACCGGGATCAGTGGCAGCAGCGTCCAGGTGGACGTGACGGTGTTCCCTGTTCTCGCCGTCGTCGCCGGTGCCTTGCTGGGAATTAGCGCCCTGGCGATCGTGCCGGCCGGCCGTTACTGGAAGAGCCGCACCAAATATGACGCGGCAGCCGCCGGCCCCGCCGGCGGGACTGCAGTTGGTGGTACTGCCGCCGCCGCCCCCGCGGACGAGATTGACAGCTGGGACCGGTTGTCCCGCGGTGACGACCCCACCTGAACCGGTGCCGCGGGCGCGCCCAGTAACGCGGGCAACAACACTGTCAAAAAATGGCAGAATGTAAGCAGTATTCATCCTGAGGAGATTTCAATGAGCAAAGCCACTGTTTCCGCATCCACGTCCGCTGCGCCGAGGGGCGTCTACGACGACGTCGACCACAGCGAAGCGCCGGGCCACGGCAACAGCCCGGCCGCATGGACCTGCGTGATCGTGATGCTGGTCGGCGCGCTCATTGCGGCCATCGCCTTCGTCATCGCCAACACCCCGATCTTTGTCGCGGGCGCGGTAGTCATGGTGATCGGCCTGCTCGCCGGCTGGGCCATGCGCAAGGCCGGCTACGGCGTCGGCGGCAGCAAGCTGAAGAACTCCGGCCACTGAGCGTGAGCGTTCTCGACGACATCAATGCCGGTGTCAGGGAGGATATGCAGGCGCGCCAGCGTCTGGTCACGCTCGCGGAACTGAAGGAGCGTGCCGCCGCGGCGGCGCCCGCCCGTGACGCCTGGGGCGCCCTGGGCGGGACCTCCAGCACCCGGGACCAGCTTAAGGTCATTGCCGAAGTCAAGCGCCGCAGCCCGTCCAAGGGCCGGCTCGCGGACATCGCCGATCCCGCGTCCCTCGCCGCGCAGTACGCCGACGGCGGGGCCGCCGTGATCAGCGTCCTGACCGAGGAGCGCCGCTTCGGCGGCTCCCTCGCCGACCTCGACGCGGTCCGGGCCGCAGTGGACATTCCGGTGCTGCGCAAGGACTTCATGGTTGACGAGTACCAGATCTGGGAGGCCCGGGCCCACGGTGCCGACCTGATTCTGCTGATCGTGGCCTCGCTCTCGGACGCCCAACTGCACGAGTTTGCCGCCCTCAGCCGCGAACTCGGCATGAATGTGCTGGTCGAGACGCATACCGCCGAGGAAATCGAGCGCGCGGTAGCCGCGGAGGCCCGGATCATCGGCGTCAACGTTCGCAACCTCAAGACGCTCGACGTCGACCGTTCCCTGTTCGCGGAGCTGGCCGGCGGCATTCCCGCCGGCGCCCTCGTGGTCGCCGAATCCGGTGTGCGCGACGTCGAGGACGTCAAACATTACGCGGCCCGCGGCGCCAACGCGGTCCTGGTCGGCGAGGCGCTGGTCAGTGACGCGACGCCCCGCGAGCGGATCGCCGAATTCATGGCTGCCGGCGCAACGGCAATCGCCGCGCGCGCCTGAGACCGGCCGGTCCTGGCGCCTCCGTCCGGACCGTAAGCGGTACCGGGCCCGCAATTTGCCCGGACAATGGGCGGATCTCGTCTGCAGATCCGCAAAGCTAGCAGTGGAACAGGATGGTGAGACTGATGGTCGATGCGCCAGCAGCCAGCTCTGACGAAAGTGCCGTGGACGCGTTCCTGCACGGCGGCCGCCCCCAGGAGCATCCCGCGCAGGGCGAACCGTCCCTGCGGCACGCCCCTGGTCCCTACTTCGGGAACTACGGCGGCCGGTGGATGCCCGAGTCGCTCATCGCGGCCCTTGACGAGCTCGAGGACACCTTCGAGAAGGCCAAGGCCGATCCGGAGTTCACGGCCCAGATCGCCGACCTGAACAAGAACTACTCGGGCCGCCCGTCGCTGCTGACCGAGGCCAAGCGCTTCGCCGAGCACGCCGGCGGGGTGCGGATCTTCCTCAAGCGCGAAGACCTCAACCACACCGGCTCGCACAAGATCAACAACGTCCTGGGCCAGGCGCTGCTCGCCAAGCGGATGGGCAAAACCCGCGTCATCGCCGAGACCGGTGCCGGCCAGCACGGTGTTGCCAGCGCCACGGCGGCAGCCCTGCTGGGCCTGGAATGCGTGGTGTACATGGGCGCCGAGGACTGCCGCAGGCAGTCCCTCAACGTGGCCCGGATGGAGCTTTTGGGCGCTACGGTCATCCCCGTGACCAACGGATCCCAGACGCTCAAGGACGCCATCAACGAGGCCCTGCGCGACTGGGTCGCGAACGTGGGCAACACGCATTACCTGCTGGGCACCGCCGCCGGCGCGCACCCGTTCCCGGCAATGGTCCGCTACTTCCACGAAGTGATCGGCGAGGAAGCCCGGGCCCAGATCCTGGATCAGACGGGCCGGCTTCCGGACGCCGTCTGCGCCTGCATTGGCGGTGGTTCCAACGCGATCGGGATCTTCCACGGCTTCCTGGATGACACCTCGGTCAAGATCTACGGCTTCGAAGCCGGCGGCGAGGGCGTCGAGACCGGCCGGCACGCAGCCACCATCACCCTCGGCAAGCCGGGTGTGCTCCACGGCGCGCGTTCCTACCTCATGCAGGACGACGACGGCCAGACCATCGAGTCGCACTCCATCTCGGCGGGCCTGGACTACCCCGGCGTCGGCCCCGAACACTCCTACCTCGCCGACATCGGCCGGGTCAGCTACGAGCCCATCACGGACAGCGAAGCCATGGAGGCCTTCCGCCTCCTGTGCCGCACCGAGGGCATCATCCCCGCCATCGAGTCTGCCCACGCCCTAGCAGGTGCCATCAAAGTGGGGCAGCGGCTCGAGGCGGAGGTCGCGGCAGGCGCGGCCGCCGGCACGGCAGCCGAGAAGATTGTGATCGTGAACCTCTCCGGCCGCGGCGACAAGGACGTGGCGACAGCCGCGGAATGGTTCGACCTGCTGGACAAGGACTCACCTGAAGCGGAAATCGCCAAAGAGGGGGAACAGCTGTGAGCACCAGCCAGGACGGCAACCAGAACGCCGCGCAGCACGCCAGCAAGTCGGCAGCGGCGATTGACCGCGCACGCGCCCACGGCCGGGCGGCCCTGATCGGCTACCTGCCCGCCGGTTACCCAAGCGTTGAAGACACCATTGCCGCCGGCATCGCCCTGGCCGAGAACGGCGCTGACCTCATCGAGATCGGCATCCCGTACTCCGATCCGGTCATGGACGGCCAGGTCATCCAGGCGGCCACGACGGAGGCCCTCGCGAAGGGCTTCCGCGTCCGGGAGGTCTTCGACGTCGTCCGCGGCATCACGAGCAAGACCGACGCCGCCGTGCTGGTCATGACCTACTGGAACCCCGTGGTCCGGATGGGCGTGGATGAGTTCTCCCGCCGCCTGGCCGAGGCCGGGGGAGCCGGGCTGATCACGCCCGACCTCATCCCGGACGAGGCCGCCGAATGGATGGCAGCTTCCGACAAGTACGGACTGGACCGGGTGTTCCTCGTGGCACCCTCCTCTTCCCCGGAACGCATGAAGCGCACAGTCGATGCGAGCCGCGGCTTCGTGTACGCCGTCTCCATCATGGGCGTCACCGGCGCCCGGACCTCGGTCAGCTCGGCGGCCAGGAACGTTGTCGCAGCCGCGCATGCCGCGGGCGCCGAACGCGTCTGCGTGGGCCTCGGCGTCTCCAACGCCGGCCACGTCCGCGAGATCGCCGAGTATGCGGACGGCGTGATTGTGGGCACCGCCCTCGTCGCGGCCATCCGGGACGGCGGCGTGGATGCGGTAGCGTCCTTGACGAAAGACCTCAGCACCGGCCTTACCAAGGAAGAAGCGTAAGCAATGCAGTCAGTCCTCCACGCGGCGGCGATGATTCCCGCGAGCATTCCGAGCCCGAGCTGGTCCGGATTCGACATCCCGCTGCCGTGGGGGTCCCTGCGCATCCACGCCTACGCCCTGTGCATCCTCGCCGGCATCATTGCCGGCCTGTGGCTCACCTCCGTCCGTTGGGCGCGCCGCGGCGCACCTGAGGGCAGCGTCTGGGACATCGCCATCTGGGCCATCCCCTTCGGCATCATCGGCGGACGGCTCTACCACGTGTTCTCCTCGCCCGATGCCTACTTTGGTCCAGGATTCGATGGCACCGGCGATCTGTCACTGATTCCGCAGATCCAGCGCGGCGGCCTGGGCATCTGGGGCGCCGTCGTGCTGGGCGCAGTGGGCGCCTGGATCGGGTGCCGGCGGGCCGGGGTGAAGCTGAGCGCCTTCATGGACGCCGCGGCCCCCGGACTGCTGCTCGCCCAGGCGATTGGCCGGTGGGGCAACTACTTCAACCAGGAACTCTTCGGCGGTCCCACCACGCTTCTCTGGGGGCTGCAGATCGATCCCAACAGCCCGAACTTCCCGGCGGGCATGCCGGCTGACACGCTCTTCCACCCGACGTTCCTCTACGAGTCGCTATGGAACCTGGCCGGCGTACTGATCCTGCTGGCCCTGGACCGGAAATTCAGCTTCCGCCGTGGCCGCCTCTTCTGCGTCTACGCCATGTACTACACCCTTGGCCGCGTCTGGATCGAGGCCATGCGGATCGACGACGCCGAGCAGATCAGCCTCTTCGGGATCACCACCAGGCTCAATGTCTGGACCAGCATCATTGTCTTTGCCGGAGCCCTGCTCGCCTTCATCCTCCTGGGCCTGCGCAAGCCCTCCGGGCCGGACACCCCGTTCCTCCCGGGCCGTGAACCGGCCGGGACAAAGGCGCTAGAGGCAACGCCGCCGGAGACAACGTCGGCAGAGACAGAAGCGGCGGAGACAGAGACGGACGCTGAAGCGGTCGACGCCGGCCGCACCACCGTCGCTGAGAGCACCACCGCCGGGGCAAATGACGTCGGGGCGAACGACGCCGTCGAGGGCGAGCGCGCCACCGTTCCCGCGGACGCAACAACCATCCGGCATGCGGACTCTGCTGTCTCAGATAGTGAATCCCGTGCTAATCTCCGGAATAACCAAAGCGGACCAGTTCGCGCATCCGAGGATGCGGACAAGGACTCCACCGGCGGCACCGCGCCCGCCGCCGGAGCTCCGGCAGCCGGAGTATCCGGCCGCCAGGGAACTGGCACCGCGCCGGAGGCTGAGGGCACCAAGTAGCTCAGCGCCGGTATCTCGGGTTGCGGAGCCACCGCTCGCAGGACCCGACTCCACAGCGTCGTGGCAAGAGGGCTTACTGCGGACAGCAGATCGACGCTGTCCGTGCAAGCCCGGGCCAGCACCTGCGTAACTGTTACTACAGGAGGCCGGGCTGGCCTACAATTCCAGTTAGAAAAACACTCTGTTGCGCCCATCACACCGGCGTGCCGAGTGGGGCCAATGTTGTCCCTCCCATACGCACGATCAGGAGGAAGGACGTCTCCAATGACCCAAACTCTTCACAGCCCCAGCTGGTCCGATCCGGACCCGACCTCGGCTGCCGCGTCACCCTTCAGCCGGTTCGCGGCGATCCCGGCCGCTGCCGGTCTCTACAACCCGGAGAACGAAAAGGACGCCTGCGGCCTGGCCATCATCGCCACGCTCCGCGGCGAGCCCGGCTATGACATCGTCGACGCCGCCCTGACCGCCCTGCGCAACCTCGAGCACCGCGGTGCCGTGGGCGCCGATGAAGGTACCGGCGACGGCGCCGGCCTCCTCATGCAGGTGCCGGACGAATTCTTCCGCGCGGTCACGGACTTCGAACTTCCGGCCCCAGGCCAGTACATCGTGGGAACCGCCTTCCTGCCCGCCGAGCAGCGCGAATCCGACGCCGCCCGGTCCGGCATCGAAGGCCTCGCCGCGGACGAGGGCCTGACCGTCCTTGGCTGGCGCGAAGTTCCGATCATGTCCGACCTGGTCGGGGCCATGGCCCGGGCCTGCATGCCGTACTTCTCGCAGCCCTTCTTCGCCTCCAGCACCGGCGAAACCCTCGAGCGCAACGAGCTCGATTCCCGCGCCTGGCGGATCCGCAAGCGCGCCCAGAACAAGTTCGGCGTGTACTTCCCGTCGCTGTCCTCCCGGACCATCGTCTACAAGGGCATGCTCACCACCGCGCAGCTGGAGCCGTTCTACCCGGACCTTTCGGACAAGCGCTTCAAGACCAAGCTCGCGATCGTCCACTCGCGCTTCTCCACCAACACGTTCCCGTCGTGGCCCCTGGCCCAGCCGTTCCGCACCATCGCGCACAACGGCGAGATCAACACGGTCAAGGGCAACCGCAACTGGATGCGGGCACGCCAATCGCAGCTGTCCAGCCCGCTGCTGGGGGACTCACCCGAAGAGTTGTTCCCGATCTGCACCCCGGGCGCCTCGGACTCCGCCTCGTTCGATGAGGTTGCGGAACTGCTCTGGCTCTCCGGCCGGCCCATCACGCACTCGATCATGATGATGATCCCGGAGGCGTGGGAAAACCACGCCACCATGGATCCGGCCCGCCGCGCCTTCTACGAGTACCACTCGATGCTTATGGAGCCGTGGGACGGCCCGGCGGCCGTCTCCTTCACGGACGGCAACCTGGTCGGCGCCACACTGGACCGCAACGGGCTGCGCCCGGGCCGGTACTGGATCACCGAGGACGGCCTCATCATCTTCGCCTCCGAGGTCGGCGTGATCGACGTCGAAGCCTCCAAGGTGGTCAAGAAGGGCCGGGTATCGCCGGGCAAGATGTTCCTGGTGGACACCGGGGCCGGCCGGATCATTGACGACGCGGAGGTCAAGGCCGAGGTCGCAGCCGCGAACCCGTGGGCCGAATGGCTCAAGGACAACCTGATCGACCTCAAGGACCTCCCCGAACGCGAGCACGTGGTCCACACCGCGGCCTCGGTCAACATCCGCCAGCGCACCTTCGGTTACACCACCGAGGAACTGAAGATCCTGCTGGGCCCGATGGCACGCACCGGCGCCGAACCGCTCGGCGCCATGGGCTCCGACACGCCCGTGGCCGTGCTGTCAAAGCGGCCGCGGCTGCTCTTCGACTACTTCGTGCAGTCGTTCGCCCAGGTCACCAACCCGCCGCTGGATGCCATCCGGGAAGAGCTCGTCACATCCCTGATGTGCGCGATCGGTCCCAACGGCAACCTGCTGGACACCAAGCGGGTCCGGCAGCCGCAGGTCTCGCTGCCGTTCCCTGTCATCAACAACGACCAGCTCGCCAAGATCGCGAACATCGAGAGCGCCGACGGCGACAGGGTCGCCATGAAGGTCCGCGGACTGTACCGCCCGGAAGGTGGCGAGAACGCCCTCCGCGCCCGGCTCACCGAAATCTGCGAGCAGGTCTCCGGCGCCATCAACCGCGGCGTCCAGTACGTGGTGCTCTCGGACCGCGACTCGAACGCCCAGTGGGCGCCGATCCCGTCCTTACTGCTCGTCAGCGCCGTTCACCACCACCTGCTGCGCAGCGCCAACCGCACCAAGACCGCCCTCGTGGTGGAGGCCGGCGACGTCCGCGAGACGCACCACGTCGCTGTGCTCATCGGCTACGGCGCCTCCGCCGTGAACCCGTACCTGGCCATGGAATCCGTGGAACAGCTGATCGCCTCCGGCGACGTCGTCGGGGTCACCCCGCACGACGGCGTCTACAACCTGATCAAGGGCCTCGGCAAGGGCGTCCTGAAGATCATGTCCAAGATGGGCATCTCCACTGTGGCTTCCTACACGGGCGCCCAGACCTTCGAAGCCCTCGGCCTCGGCCAGGACCTGGTGGACGAGTACTTCTCCGGCACGCATTCCCAGCTCGGCGGCGTCGGCCTCGATGTCATAGCCGCTGAAGTCCTGGCCCGCCACCGCATGGCCTACCCCGAGAACGGCATTGAACTGCCGCACCAGCCCCTGCTCGGCGGCGGCGAATACCAGTGGCGCCGCGACGGCGAGCCCCACCTGTTCAACCCGGAGACCGTCTTCCGGCTCCAGCACGCCACACGCGAACGCCGCTATGACATTTTCAAGGCCTACACCCGCGGCGTTGACGACCAGTCCGAGAACCTCATGACCCTGCGCGGGCTGCTGAAGTTCAAGGCCGGTTCGCGTCCCGCGGTGCCGCTTGAGGAAGTGGAACCGGTTTCGAGCATCGTCAAGCGGTTCTCCACAGGCGCCATGAGCTACGGCTCCATCTCCCAGGAAGCCCACGAGACCCTCGCGATCGCCATGAACCGGCTGGGCGGCAAGTCCAACACCGGTGAAGGCGGCGAGGACGTGGACCGCCTGCTCGATCCCACCCGCCGTTCCGCGGTCAAGCAGATCGCCTCCGGCCGCTTCGGCGTCACCAGCCTGTACCTGTCCAACGCGGACGACATCCAGATCAAGATGGCGCAGGGTGCCAAGCCCGGCGAAGGCGGCCAGCTGATGGCGCAGAAGGTCTACCCCTGGGTGGCCCGCACGCGGCACTCCACACCCGGCGTCGGCCTGATTTCGCCGCCCCCGCACCACGACATTTACTCGATCGAGGACCTCGCTCAGCTGATCTACGACGCCAAGCGCGCCAACCCCTCGGCCCGGGTGCACGTCAAGCTCGTCTCCGAGGTCGGGATCGGCACCGTGGCGGCCGGCGTCACCAAGGCCAAGGCCGACGTCGTCCTCGTTTCCGGACACGACGGCGGTACGGGCGCCTCGCCGCTGAACTCGCTCAAGCACGCCGGTGTCCCCTGGGAACTCGGCCTCGCCGAGACCCAGCAGACGCTCATGCTCAACGGCCTGCGCGACCGTGTGGTGGTGCAGGTGGATGGCCAGCTCAAGACCGGCCGCGACGTCGTGATTGCCGCGCTGCTCGGCGGCGAGGAATTTGGTTTCGCCACCGCTCCGCTGGTGGTCTCCGGCTGCATCATGATGCGCGTCTGCCACCTGGACACCTGCCCGGTCGGCGTCGCAACCCAGAACCCCGAGCTGCGCTCCAGGTTCAACGGCAAGCCCGAGTTCGTGGTCAACTTCTTTGAATTCCTTGCCGAGGAAGTCCGCGAAATCCTCGCGGAACTGGGTTTCCGCAGCATCGAGGAGGCGATCGGCCATGCCGAGATGCTCGACTCCCGCGACGCGATCAACCACTGGAAAGCCGAAGGGCTGGACCTGGATCCGATCCTGCACGGCCTCGAATTCGACGACGACGCCCCGCTGCGCAACCTCACCGGCCAGAACCACGAACTCGACAAGCACTTCGACCAGCGCCTGATCGCCATGGCAGCGGAAGCCCTCAGCGACCGCACACCGGTGAAGATCGCCGTGAACGTCATCAACACGGACCGCTCCGTCGGCACCATGCTCGGCCACGTCGTGACGAAGACCTTCAGCACCGACGTCCTGGCCACGGACACCATTGACATCACGCTCAATGGCACCGCCGGCCAGTCACTCGGGGCGTTCCTGCCGGCCGGCATCACGCTGCGCATGTTCGGCGACTCGAACGACTACGTCGGCAAGGGACTTTCCGGCGGCCGCATCATCGTCCGGCCGGACCGCACCAACGTTTTCCCGGCCGAGCGGAACGTGATTGCGGGCAACGTGATCGGCTATGGCGCCACGAGCGGGGAAATGTTCCTGCGCGGCCAAGTGGGCGAACGCTTCCTGGTCCGCAACTCGGGCGCCACCGCGGTGGCCGAAGGCATCGGCGACCACGGCTGCGAGTACATGACCGGCGGCCAGACGCTCATCATCGGCCGCACCGGCCGCAACTTCGGTGCCGGCATGTCCGGTGGCACGGCCTATGTGCTGGACCTGCAGACCGAACGCGTCAACAAGCAGGCCCTCGAGTCCGGCGAGCTGCAGTTGCTCGAGCTCGACGCCGAGGACCGCGACATCGTCCACGGGCTGCTCCTCAAGCACCTCGAGGAAACCGAATCGCTGCTCGCGGCACGGCTCCTCGAGAACTTCGATGACACCGCAGCCCGCATAACCAAGGTGCTGCCGCGCGACTACGCGGCCGTCCTGCAAACCCGTCTTGACGCCATCGAAGAGGGCCTGGACCCCGACGGCGAAGAAGTTTGGTCTCGAATCCTGGAGGTGACCGGTGGCTGATCCACGCGGATTTCTGAAAGTACGTCAGCGCGAAACCCAGCCCCGCCGTCCCGTTCCGGTCCGGATCATGGACTGGAAAGAGGTCTACGAGGCCCAGGAAAAGGGTGTCCTGAAGAGCCAGGCCGGCCGCTGCATGGACTGCGGCATCCCGTTCTGCCACCAGGGCTGCCCGCTGGGCAACCTCATTCCGGAATGGAACGACCTCATCTGGCGGGACAAGGGCGAGGAAGCGATGGAGCGGCTGCACGCCACCAACAACTTCCCCGAGTTCACGGGCCGGCTGTGCCCGGCCCCCTGCGAGGCCTCCTGCGTGCTGGGCATCAACCAGCCCGCGGTGACCATCAAGCAGGTTGAGGTGTCCATCGTGGACCAAGCGTTCGAGAACGGCTGGGTCAACCCCCTGCCGCCGGCGCGACTGACCGGCAAGACAGTCGCCGTCGTCGGTTCCGGCCCCGCCGGGCTCGCCGTCGCCCAGCAGCTTACCCGGGTGGGCCACACCGTGGCCGTTTACGAGCGCGACGACAAGATCGGCGGACTCCTGCGCTACGGGATCCCCGACTTCAAGATGGAAAAAGAGCAGGTGGACCGCCGGCTCGAGCAGATGAAGGCCGAGGGCACCCGGTTCCGCACCGGCGTGGCCGTCGGCACCGACGTGACGTGGGAGCAGCTGCGCCGCCGGTACGACGCCGTCGTGATCGCCACCGGCGCCACCGTCCCGCGTGACCTGCCGATCCCGGGCCGCGAGCTTGAGGGCGTCCACTTCGCCATGGACTACCTCGTGCCGGCCAACCGGGTGGTGGCGGGGGAGACCGTGGAGAACCAGATCAACGCCGCGGGCAAGCACGTCGTCATCCTCGGCGGCGGCGACACCGGCGCCGACTGCCTCGGCACCGCGCACCGGCACCAGGCCGCGTCCGTGACCACCCTCGCGATCGGCAAGCAGCCGCCCGTCGAGCGTGCAGGCCACCAGCCATGGCCGACGTTCCCCACCTTGTTCGAGGTCGCCAGCGCGCACGAGGAAGGCGGCGAACGCACCTATCTCGCCTCCACCGTGGAGTTCGTCGGGGAAAAAGGCAAAGTCACCGGCGTCAAGGTGGCGGAGACGGAATTCGTCGACGGCAAGCGCCTCCCGAAGGCCGGCACCGAGCGGATCATCCCCGCGGACCTCGTCCTGCTGTCCCTGGGCTTCACCGGCCCCGAGCCGGCCGGGATCACCGCCCAGGTCCAGGCCGACTTCGACGGCCGCGGCAACGTGGCGCGGGACGGTTACTACATGACCAACACCGAGGGCATCTTCGTCGCCGGCGACGCCGGCCGCGGCCAGTCGCTGATCGTCTGGGCCATCGCCGAAGGGCGCGCCTGCGCGGCCGCGGTGGACAAGTTCCTGATGGGCAGCACCATCCTGCCGGCACCCGTGGCGCCGACCGACCGTGCGATGGCTGTTCTGTAGTCCAACAGCTCGAGTCCAGCCAGCTCGCCCAGGATTCATCCTCGCTTCAACTTCATCCATGCAACAGACCACTAGGGTAGGTATATGAGACGCGCTAAAATCGTGGCCACTTTCGGACCGGCAATCGCAAGCTTTGACAACACGCTTGCAGTGCTGGAAGCCGGCGTCGACGTGGCCCGCATGAACATGAGCCACGGCGACTACTCCGTGCACGACACCACTTACGAGAACGTCCGCAAGGCAGCGGGACAGCTCGGCAAGGCCGTGGCCATCATGGCCGACCTGCAGGGGCCGAAGATCCGCCTGGGACGCTTCGTCGACGGACCGCACCTCCTGGAGGTCGGTGACACGTTCACGATCACCACCGAGGACGTTCCCGGCACCAAGGACATCTGCTCCACGACGCTCAAGTCACTCACCGAGGACGTCAACCCGGGCGATGCCCTGCTCATCGACGACGGCAAGGTCGCCCTCCGCGCGATCGACGTCGACTCCGTCAAGGTGGTCGCCCAGGTGATCGTCGGCGGCTGGGTCTCGAACAACAAGGGCATCAACCTGCCCGGCGTGGCCGTCAACGTGCCGGCGCTGAGCGAAAAGGACGAGGACGATCTTCGCTGGGCCATGCGCCGCGGTGTGGACATGGTTGCCCTGTCCTTCGTCCGCGACGCTTCGGACATCGTCCGCGTGCACGAGATCATGGACGAAGAGGGCCGCCGCGTGCCGGTGATCGCCAAGATCGAGAAGCCGCAGGCCGTGGAGCAGCTGCACGAGATCATCGACGCCTTCGACGCCATCATGGTGGCCCGTGGCGACCTCGGTGTGGAACTTCCCCTCGAGGAAGTGCCGATCGTGCAGAAACGCGCCATCGAACTGGCACGCCGTTGGGCCAAGCCCGTCATCGTGGCCACCCAGGTCCTCGAGTCCATGATCGAGAACCCTCGCCCCACCCGCGCCGAGGCCTCCGACTGCGCCAACGCCGTGCTCGACGGCGCCGACGCGGTGATGCTGTCCGGCGAGACCAGCGTGGGCAAGTACCCGATCGAGACGGTCAAGACCATGGCCCGGATCATCGAGTCCACCGAAGAGCACGGCCTGGAACGCGTTCCCCCGCTGGGCACCAAGCCCAAGACCCGCGGTGGTGCCATCACCCGGGCCGCCGTCGAGATCGCCGACCAGCTGGAAGCGAAGTACATCTGTACCTTCACCCAGTCCGGTGACTCGGCACGCCGCCTCTCGCGTTTGCGCCCCATCAAGCCGGTCTTCGCCTTCACCCCGGTGGAGCACGTCTGGAACCAGCTCGCGCTGACGTGGGGTATCCAGCCGGTCCTGGTCCCGATGGTGGGCCACACCGACGAGATGACGGCCCAGGTTGACCGCAGCCTGTTGGAGTTGGACGTCGTCGAGGACGGCGACCTGGTGGTCATCGCCGCCGGTTCGCCTCCTGGAAAGGCCGGTTCGACGAACCTGCTGAAGGTCCACAAGGTGGGCGACCTCGCGGACTTCGGCGGCCAGGGCGAGACGGGCGTGACCAAGGACAAGGTCGGCCCGTGGCCGGAAAAGAAGAAGAAGAACAGCAAGATCTAGTTCTGAAAGCTTGAATGCTTGAGCGCAAAAAGGGAGGATCCCCGCCGGTTGGCGGGGATCCTCCCTTTTGGTGGTTCGGTGCTTCGGTTCTTTGCAGCTTTGGGGCCTTGGTGCGGCGGCCCGGTGGCGGCTAGTTGACCTGGTTGATGATGGTTTCGGCGACCTCGCGCATGCTGAGGCGGCGGTCCATGGAGGTCTTCTGGATCCAGCGGAACGCTTCTGGCTCCGTCAGGCCCATCTTGGTGGTCAGGAGGCTCTTGGCGCGCTCCACGAGCTTGCGGGTGGCGAACTGCTCCTGCAGGTCGGTTACCTCGCTCTCGAGGGCCTTGATCTCCTCGTGGCGGGAGAGCGCGATCTCCAAAGCCGGGATGAGGTCCGCCGGGGTGAACGGCTTGACCACGTAGGCCATGGCGCCGGCGTCGCGGGCGCGCTCGACGAGTTCCTTCTGGCTGAAGGCCGTCAGCAGGACCACGGGGGCGATCCGGGCCTTGACGATCTTCTCTGCGGCCGAGATGCCGTCCATGACGGGCATCTTGACGTCCATCAGGACCAGATCGGGCTTGAGCTCCTCGGCCAGCTGCACGGCCTTTTCGCCGTTGTCCGCCTCGCCGACGACGTCGTAGCCTTCGCCGCGCAGGATCTCGATGATGTCCAGGCGGATGAGGGTCTCATCCTCGGCGACAACAACGCGGCGAGCCGGCTGGGAAGTGGGGGATGACTCCGTCTGTTCTGACACGGGAACTCCTTGGAAAGGTACGGCGGGAACTACACCATCATAGGTTTCGTCCGCCGATGTACTTGGACCGGTTTGGTTCGATGCGGCGTCACTGGCGCGATTCTGGAATTCAGCCTATCTGCATGTAGAGTAATTTCGCGCACTGGAAGCGATCGCGTTGCTCACAGCACTGTGGTTGAGCGATTGTTACACCGGTGTACTCCGCGCCCGAGTGGCGGAATTGGCAGACGCGCCGCACTCAAAATGCGGTATCGAAAGGTGTGTGGGTTCGAGTCCCACCTCGGGCACGTGTTTTCCCTGTTCAGGGGCTTGTGGGCCTCTGAACGTGTACAAATCTCTCTTTATGGGCCCTGCCGGGGCCCATTTTTCGTTGATGGCCGTTGCTGCGGTCTGGCGGCTCCTTCTCTTGGCCTGGACAGTGGTTGCCGCTTACTCCTTCATGGCCGGGGGCGCTTGGAACTGCATGACCTGCCGAGACTTGGGAATCAAATCCGCATGGTCATCCCTCTCGGCAGCCTGAGCCCGTTGGAGACTGTCGTCATCTCCTCGATGACGTTCTCGAGCATCGGGTAGGGGCCCGGCGAACCGATGGAGTTTGGCTACGGCCAGGGTGCCACCGGCCCGGACAGCCGCCAGGGCTTCGTTCAGTCCCGGCCGCTCCTGTTCCTCAACGTGGACCGGCACCCGGGCGACCCGGGGCACCTCGACCCGTAAGGGAGGCGACGGACGGGCGGATCTCCGGCCGTGGCGGAGGCGGCCCGTGTCGCGGGAGGGGGGTGCGAGGCTGGGGCCCCGAGGGAATAAGAACCCCCGCCACCATGTTGGCTTGTGGTGTGAAAAACATCGGATTCCTGTCCTTCGGCCATTGGACCGACCACCCGGAGTCCGGCACGCGCAACGCGTCGGATGCGCTGTTGCAGGCGATCGACCTCGCGGTCGCGGCCGAGGAGCTGGGGGCGGACGGCGCCTACTTCCGCGTCCACCACTTCGCGCAGCAATACGCCTCCCCGTTCCCGCTGCTCGCTGCGATCGGGGCACGGACAAGCCGCATCGAGATCGGTACCGGCGTGATCGACATGCGCTACGAGAACCCGCTCTATATGGCGGAGGACGCCGGCGCGGCCGACCTGATCTCGGGCGGCCGGCTGCAGCTGGGCATCAGCAGGGGTTCACCCGAGCAGGTCATCGACGGGTGGCGTCACTTCGGCTTCGCACCCGCCGAGGGCGAGTCGGATGCCGACATGGGCCGCAGGCACACCGAGCGTCTGCTCGAGGTGCTCACTGGCGAGGGCTTCGCGGCGCCGAGCCCCCGCCCGATGTTCCCGAACCCTCCGGGCCTGCTGCGCGTGGAGCCGCACTCGGAGGGCCTGCGCGAGCGCATCTGGTGGGGTTCCGGCTCGAACGCCACGGCCATCTGGGCGGCGAAGCTCGGCATGAACCTGCAGAGCTCCACGCTCAAGGACGACGAGAGCGGCAAGCCCTTCCACGTCCAGCAGGCCGAGCAGATCGAGCTCTACCGGCAGGCCTGGAAGGAGGCGGGGCACGAGCGGGAGCCGCGCGTCTCGGTCAGCCGCAGCATCTTCGCACTGACGGACGAGCGCGACTGGCAATACTTCGCCCGCGACCGCCACAGCTCCGACCAGGTGGGCAACATCGACGAGAAAACGCGCGCGGTCTTCGGCCGGTCCTACGCGGGTGCCCCGGACGAGCTGGCCGCGAAGCTGGCCGAGGACGAGGCGATCGCCCAGGCAGACACCCTACTGCTCACGGTCCCGAACCAGCTCGGTGTCGACTACAACGCCCACGTCATCGAGTCGATCCTGAAGTATGTGGCGCCGCAGCTCGGCTGGCGCTGACCCCGAGTGGCAGATTCCCATAGGAGACTGCTCAATTAGTGGCTTTGGTGATCGTGTGGTCGTCGATCCCGTCGTGTGGCTGTGGGTGAGGTGCCTGATTTTGCGGACTGACTCGTGGATGTCTGGGTTTGATTTGTGAGGGCTGTGTGGCGGCCCGTGCATGGGTTCCCCTCGCGGTTGGTGGGACGCAGCTGGTGACCGCGGAAACCTCTGCGCCACGTCCGGTCGAACGCCTCGCGGCGGGACAGCTGCCACGGTTCGATTCCGAAGCGACCTGAATCCGCATCGGCTTCGAGGGCAGACATTCTTCGACGACTAGCCGCTAGCGCCCAAGCTGAAGCGCGCAGCCAGGAATTGGCTCGCTAGCTTCCGATCGATGGTGTCGCCGGGAAGTCGGCCCGCTTGACGGCCCGATCGTCCGGCACCGTGACCATGATGGCAATGATGGCGATCACCACCATAAACAGGTTGAACAAGATTCCCACGGCACCGCCGAAGCGCAGGGCCACGTTTTGCTGGTTGCCGACGAAGAGGCCCCAAGACCGGATGGTATCCGGGTCCATGGACTGCGCGGCCACATACAGGGCCGCCGAGATGGCCACGCCCATCGCATTGCCCAGCGACGAGGCCATCTTGTAGATGCCGGCCGCGGCGCCGGCCTCATCGTCCGGTACGTTGGACAGCGCGGCATCGGTGGACGGTGTCGCATAGAAGCCGAGACCGATGCCGAACAGGGTGAAGCCGATGACGGTGAGGACGATGTATTGCCCGATCAGGGTGAAAGTCATCGATGTCAACAGGATTCCGACGCCGGCGATCGCGCTGCCCCAGATCATCGGCCTCTTCGGGCCGAAGCGCTGAAGCAGCTTCTCCCCGACTCGGATGGTGGAAAGGATCGCAATCAGGTAGCCGAGAGTCAGCAGACCGGACTGCAGCGAGGACATGCCGGCGGCGACCTGGACCAGGCCAAGGGATACGATCAGCGTCCCGGCCGCGCCGTTGAGCAGGAAATTCGACATCGTGGCGCCGGCGAAGGTCGAGTTGCGGAACAGCTTCACGTTCAGGACCGGGTCGTGCCGGCTCGTCTCGATCCAGAAGAACACCAGGGCCGCGACCACCGTGACGGCGATGAGTCCGATGCCGGCCCAGCTGAGCCAGCCGATCAGCGGACCCTGAGAGATGTAGACGTTCAGTGCCAGGAGCGCGATGACGAGGGTGATCAGGCCGCCCCAGTCGAAAGTTCCGCCTGCCCGCGCCGCCGCTTTGGACTCAGGAGTGCCCCGCAGCAGGAACAGGGCGATGACCGAGAGCACGATCGAGATCCAGAAGATGGACCTCCAGCCCAGAAACGACGTCGCCATCAGACCGCCGAAGAGGGCGCAGAAGCCCGAGCCGCCCCACGAGCCGATCGACCAGAACGACAGCGCCCGCTGGCGGTCCTTCCCCTCGTAGTAGGTCTTCACCAGGGCCATGGTGGAGGGCATGATGCAGGCCGCGGAAAGCCCCTGCACGACGCGGCCGCCGAGCAGGGCAGCCGCCGTCAGGGCGCCGGCGTTCTCCGGGGTCAGGGCGATCAGGAGCGATCCGAGGATGCTCAGGTAGATCCCGACGTTCATGATCTTCACGCGGCCCAAACGGTCGGCAAGTCCGCCGGCGACGACGATGAAGATCCCGGAGAACAGCGAGGTGATGGAGACCGCGAGGTTCCCCAGCGTCCGTTCGATCCCGAGGGATCCCTGGATGCCCGGGATGACGTTAAGCAGGGTCTGCGCGAACAGCCAGAAGTTGATGACGGCCAGGACGATGCCGATCAGCCACGCATCGTTGGGCTTCCACTGGGTTCCGGTTTTGGCTGAAGACTGGACAGTACTCATGACCTAGGCATCCTTGGTGAGGTAGGACAGTGCGGCGACGACATGGGTCTGGACGCCCACGGACAGAGTCGGCTCGATCACGGGGGCGAAGAAGGGGGAGTGGTTCGCCGGAATGTCCCGGGAAACGGTCCCCTTGGCGACGGCGGCCTGGTAGGTTTCCGGGTCCACCCCGCCCAGGAGCCAGAACGTGTAGGGCACGCCGAAGGCGTCCGGAATGCGGCTGAAGTCTTCCGACGCGGTTTGCGGCGTGGCACGGCTTACGGCGTCCGCCCCGAAGTGCGCGGTGAAGGCTTCGGTGACCTGATCTGTCACGGCTCTATCGTTGCTGGTCAGCGGGAACTGGTCGTAGTTCTCGAACTCGGGTTCCCGCGGTGATCCGGCGGCGGCGCACTCGCCCCTCACGATCCGCTCGATCGCGGCGAGCACGGCGGACCGGACCTGATTGTCGTAGGTGCGGATGTTCAGCAGCAGCGTGGCCCGGTCCGGGATGATGTTGGACTTCGCGCCGGCGTTCAGCGCCCCCACGGTAACGACGGCGAAGTCGCCCGGCTTGGTCTCCCGTGAGACGACTGTCTGCAGCCGCAGAACGATCGAGGAGGCCAGCACCACCGGGTCCACCGACATGTGCGGCATCGAGCCGTGCGCGCCCTTGCCGTGCACGGTGATCTTGAGCGAATCTCCGGCGGAGAGGACCGGCCCGGCCGTGGTGGCCAGGGTCCCCGCAGCAAAGGGCATCACGTGCTGGGCCAGCGCGACGTCGGGCCGCGGCGCTTTGGTGATCAGTCCGTCGTCGACCATTGCCTTGGATCCCGCGCCGACCTCCTCCGCCGGCTGGAACAGCGCGATGTAGGTCCCGGACCAGGCTCGGCGGTTGTCCGCCAGGAGTTTGGCGGCTCCGAGCAGCGCACTGACGTGCATGTCGTGCCCGCACGCGTGCATGACCCCATCCACCTCCGAGGAGTAGGGCAGGCCGGTGGCCTCGGTGACAGGCAGGGCATCCATGTCGGCCCGCGCCAGGACCGTCGGGCCGGCCCCGTTCGCGAGGACGCCGACGACGCCGGTGCCGCCGATGCGTGTGACGTTGTAGCCGAAAGCGGTGAGTTTCTCTTCGACCAGTTGGGAGGTCTGATGTTCCTCGAGGCTTAGTTCTGGATGCCGGTGCAGGTGGGTGTAGATTTCCCGGAGCCAGCCGAGCTCCGAATCAAGGCCTGCCAGGACGGCGTCGGAACTGTTCATGCGTATCACGCTCTCATAGGTTCCAGGCGCCACAGCGATCCGGGCGCAACTGGCAAAACCCAGCATAAACCCGGCCAGAAACTCCCGGGAGTCCCTTAACCCCGGTCGCGAGGTCCGGGATTTTTTGATGCCTCGGATTTTATTCGCCGGCTGTGATGGCTGCGGCGGCGTCCTCCGCACGGGGCGTGCCGGTCCCGTGCTGGGTTGGCGGGCGGCGACGTAGACGGAGTTTCGAGCGGTGGCCCGCTCATTCCCCGGTTCATGGAGCGGGCCACCTACCGTTGCCGTAGACCCTCCGGGACCCGTTACGGCGACGGTAGACGCATGATACAGCCGCCTGCTTGGGAGTGCGCTGTGGAGCCGAACTACGATTGGGGCCCGGCGTGAGCTCGCCGGCGAATCGCGGGAGTTCCAGCGACCAGACCATGGCAGATTGTAGTCCGGGTGCCTCCCGCTCCAAACGGTCCCCAAGTGCCTTACAGGTCGCCGTAGTAGCCAACGGTTTTGGTGCACGCTGTCGCGCCTGCCAGCTCTTTGAACGCCTCCAACTAATCCGACCTCCTCGTGAGCACCGTGAGCATCGCCAGCGCAGGCAGCCGGGCAAGGCTATCCCGGGCTTATCTTCAGCCGAACGTGCAGTCGACGATGACTTTTCTCAGGGCGGTCTCGAGAACGGCGAGTTCTTGTTCGTCGAGCCGTTCGACGAACAGTTTCGACACACCCTGAAGATGGACCGGCACTGTTTCGGTCAGACGGGCGATACCGGCGTCGGTCAGGGCGATAAGCACGCCTCGCCCGTCCCCGGCGGTGTTCGTCCGGCGTACCAGGCCTTCTTCAACCAACCTCGCGACGCGGCGCGTCAGCCCCGCGCCCGAGAGGAGCGTGCGGGCGGCGAGCTCCGTCATCCGTAGCTCACCGCCCGCGCCGGCGAGCTGGGCCAATACGTCGAAGTCGGCCAGGCGCAGGCCGGTGTCCTCCCTGAGATTGGTATCGAGTCGGCGCATGAGCGTGGCGTGTGCCTGCAGCAAAGCGCGCCACGCCTTCTCTCCGCGCCGACCCGGCAGCGACTCCTCGACAAGCCGGCCGAAGGCAGCAGTTACGTTACCCGGTGAGGAATTTTTGTGCATATCCACCAGTTAACTCGATAGGTATTTGCAATCGCAAGTACCTCGGAGCGGTGAGGAGGACCGTCTCATGAGTGAAGTCCAGCCCGTCAACAGCACACTCGACCGTGGATTCTCGGCTCGGGCGGAGGAGGCGCGTGTCGTGAGAACCGCCGCGGCGCTGGAAGCGAACGGGATCACCGTCCTTCGCGCCGCGAACGCCGCAGAGGCCAAACGGATCGTCCTGGATCTCATCCCGGCGGGGTCGCAGGTGCATCACGGCGCGTCGCAGTCCCTGGAGGCTTCCGGTATCGCCGAGGAGATAGAGAGCTCCGGTCGGTACGAGTCCCTCCGGTCACGGGTCCTCGGCATGGACCGTGCGACCCGGGCCGACGAGATCCGCCGCTTAGCCGCCTCGCCCGACGTCATGCTCGGCAGTGTCCACGCGGTCACCGAGACCGGGTCGCTGGTAACCGCGTCCGCCAGTGGCAGCCAACTCGGCCCCTACGCATCCGGCGCAGGGAAGGTGATCCTCGTGGTGGGGACGCAGAAAATCGTCCCCGACCTCGAGGGGGCACTGCGGCGCATCGACGAATACGCCTTACCGCTCGAAGACGCCCGTGCCCAGGCCGCGTACGGCGTGCACAGCGGTGTGAACAAAGTTCTCATCATCAATCGCGAGTGGACACCCGGCCGCATCACCGTCGTCCTCTGCGATGAGGTCCTGGGGTTCTAGCCATGCCTGAATCGATGCTGGGTGTCGGGATCATCGGGGTCAGCCCCGTCCGGGGCTGGGCCGCCACCGCACACATCCCTGCACTGCGCGCACTGCCAAACTTCGAGATCCGGGCACTCACCGCGCACAGCGCGGAATCCGCCCGAGCCGTGGGCGAAGCATTCGGGGTGCGTGCGGTGTTCTCAGACTACGCACAGCTGTTGACCCAACCAGACATCGACCTGGTCGCTGTGACCGTGAAGGTCCCGCACCATCGCGAGCTCGTCTCCGCCGCACTTGCCGCCGGCAAAGCCGTCTACTGTGAGTGGCCGCTTGGCCGCGACGTCGACGACGCCAGGGCGATGGCCGCACTTGCCGCCGGGCAGGGAGTGTCTACGGCCGTCGGGCTGCAGGCCCGCCAGGCCCCCCCGATCCAGTTCCTCCAGGAGCTGCTCGGCGACGGATACGTCGGCGAGGTCCTGTCAACGACCATGGTCGGGCTGTCGGTCCCAGGCAACGTCGTGATCCAGCCCAACGCCTACATGCTCGACAAGACAAACGGGGCCAACGTGCTCACCATCGCGGCCGGGCACAGCCTGGACACCCTCAACTACGTCCTGGGCGAGTTCGCCGACCTGTCTGCCGTGACGGATCTTCGCAGGCCGCTGATCACCATAGAAGATACCGGGGAACAGGTCGTGAAAACGGCGGCCGACCAGATCGCGGTGATCGGCACCCTCGCCTCCGGAGTGACCGCCAGTGTCCACATCCGGGAGGCCGTGGCCGGCGGCACCGGGTTCCTGTGGGAAATCAACGGAACCGATGGAACGCTCCGGATTACCGCCGACGCCGCATACCCCGAAATCTATCCCCTCGCCGTCCGGGGAGCGCGCGGGCGGAACGAGCCCGCCGAACTGGCTGTCCCTCCGGCGCTGAGGCAGAAGTGGCCCGCGCTCACCAGCCTGGAAGGATCACCGGCCTATAACGTCGGGCGTGCCTACGCGGCGTTCGCGGCAGACATCGACAACGGCACCCACACCGTGCCGGACTTCGCCGACGCCGTCGCACGCCACAAGGTCCTGGCCGCCATCGAGAGGTCCGCGGCAACCGGGGAACGCGCGAAGACGTAGTTCACCGAGCCGAGCCGAAACGAATTATCACCAGATTTCATGAAAGGAGTCGACCATGAGACTCAGCCACATCCCTCTCCGCCTGACCACAGGGGCATTCATCCTGAATGCCGGTTGGGGCAAACGCCATCTGGACAAGGACAGCGCGGCCGGGCTTCAGACCATGGCAGCCAGGGTCATTCCGCCGGTCAACAGAATCGACGCCGAGAAGTTCGGCAAGATCCTCAGCTACGCGGAAATGACCCTGGGGGCGGCACTGCTGACACCCTTCCTGCCCAGCCGCCTGGCCGGGATCGGTCTCGGGATCTTCTCCGGATCCCTGTTCACCATGTACCTGAAGACACCCGGCATGACGCTGGAGGACGGCATCCGCCCCAGCCCGCAGGGGACCGGGCTGGCCAAGGACATCTGGATGCTCGGCATCGCCGCCGCCCTCGTGCTGGACCGCAAGCCCACACGTGGAGATGCAACCCGGCAACCCGCGGCCATCCCGGACCGGAAGCGCCACAACAATGACTGAACACCCGGTGGACCAGGAGGCACTCACCCCGGCTATTACGCTCGGGCTCGATACCTTTGGTGATGTCCACACCGACAGCTCCGGGACGCGGCTTTCGGACGCCCGGACCATCCGGAATCTCGTCGACGAGGGCGTGCTCGCCGAGGCAACCGGTGTGGACTACTTCGGGATCGGCGAACACCATACCGAAAGCTTTCCGCTCTCGGCCGGCGACGTCGTTCTCGCCGCGGTCGCGGCCCGCACCTCACGCATCCGGCTTGGATCCGCGGTTACGGTCATCAGTTCCGATGACCCCGTTAGGATCTTCCAGCGCTATTCAACCCTGGACTCACTGTCCAACGGCCGCGCCGAAGTCATCCTCGGACGGGGATCAAGCACCGAGTCCTTCCCGCTGTTCGGGTACGACCTGCGAAACTATGACGAACTGTTTGAAGAGAAGGTCAACCTGTTCGCCGAGCTCCTCAAGGAAAAGCCCGTCACCTGGAGCGGCAATACCCGGGCAGCCCTGCACGGACTGACCATTTATCCCCGGACGGAATCGGGCCACCTCTCGACCTGGATCGGCGTCGGCGGCAGCCCGGAGTCGGTGGTGCGCGCCGCACGGTACGGCTTTGCCCTGATGATTGCCATCATCGGCGGCGAAACAGCACGCTTTGCACCGTTCGCGGGTCTGTTCCATCGGGCCCTGGCCGGGTTCGGCCAGCCCGGGCGCCCCGTCGGCGTGCATTCGCCCGGGCACGTTGCCGCCACCGATGACCAGGCGATCGAGGAGTTCTGGCCCCACTATGAGGCCGCGTTCGCTGAGGCCGCCCGGGTGCGCGGCTTCAGGCCTCCGACGATGCAGAGCTTCCTCCGGGACGTCGGCCCGGGGGGTGCACTCCATGTGGGCTCGCCCGAGACCGTGGCCCGAAAGATCACCGAGACGCTCAAAACCCTCGGGGCGAGCCGCTTTGACCTGAAGTACGGCATGCCCGGGGTGCCCCAGACCCAAATAATGACCGGCATCGAGCTCTTCGGCTCCCGCGTGGGTCCGTTAGTTCGCGACATGATGGCGTAGGCAGCCGAGCAGCGGACGGTCCCGGGGCAGCTGATCCGCAAAACCCCGGCCCGCCGAGAGTGAAACAACTATTGGGAAGGAGACTGCGCCTTCCGGCGCCGTTGCCCACGGCGCACGACAGGTCGGTGTCCGGACACGGAAGGACCTGCCATGGACGAGGTGGAGGCTCCCGGCGCCGGTAACGGGTGACCCGAGCTCCGGGTCGATGACTGGATTCAAACCCCGTGACACTGTGCACATGTGGACGCAGATTGTCGGCAAGATCCGCATGGCGCTCACTCCTATGCTGAACCACTGGTGGCACGTGACGCTGTACGTCACGCCGCGCGGACTGTCGACGTCGAAAATCCCCTACGGGGGAGGGGCATTCGACATCGAATTCGATTTCTGTGACCACCAGTTGCACATCCGCTCCAGCGAGGGAACTGCCCGGAGCATCGTCCTCGAACCCAAGTCGGTGGCCGCATTCCATGCGGAGGTTTTTGAGACCCTCGCCGGGCTCGGCATCCAGGCACCCATCCGTGCGGTCCCGAACGAGGTGGAACCGGCCATACCTTTCGCCGAAGACCATCAGCATGCCTCCTACGACCCGGGTGCCATCCGGATGTTCTGGCAGCAGTTAATCGAGGCGGACCGGGTCTTGAAAGTATTCAGTTCCCGCTTCAGGGGCAAGGCCAGCCCTGTCCACCTGTTCTGGGGAGGCATGGACCTGGCCTACGCGCGCTTCTCCGGACGCGTGGCGCCTGCTCACCCCGGTGGGGTTCCGAATTGTGCCGACTGGGTCATGGTGGAGGGCTATTCCCACGAGCTGAGCAGTTGCGGGTTCTGGCCCGGTGTGGGGGAGGAGGGGGCCTTCTATGCCTACACGTACCCAGAGCCGCCAGGCTACGCCGAGTATGTGAACGAAGCCGACGGCGTCGTATATCGCCAAAGCGACAGGCTGTACCTCTTTCCTTATGAAAACGTCCGCTCCGCGCCGGACCCCGACAGCAAGCTGTTGGGGTTCCTTCATGCCACCTACGAGGCGGCCGCGGAGACGGGACACTGGGACCGCGCGGGACTCGAGGTGGATCCGCACCGTTGGCGGCGGTGAGGTCACAACCGGCAGCAATGGTCCGGCAAACCCGCCTCGGTGACTCGCCCGGAAGCCGGGTCGGGACGTTCGGCCGAGGCACCAAGGGCCCGTCTGCACGGGCCCGCTGTCCTTCGTTGGGGGCTGTCTCCGAGGACGGGCCGGCTTGGAAGCCGGTTCAGGGCCTACCGGCACGCTGCGGAGATTTGCGGTGTCGCACCGGGACGGATGCTTCTGGTGACCGTCCATCCCTGGGATATTCACGGGGCAGCCCGGGCAGGGCTGCGCACGGCGTGGATTAACCGTAGCGGCGCCCCTTACCCTGCATATTTCCTGCCAAGCGGTTCGTGGGTTGCCGGACCGGGGTCTTTCCGCAGTTTGGAGCGGGTGTGGACTGAGAGCCACATTTGAACGTCTGGAGGATCCAGCCATGAACAAGCGTACCTACGGCGGTTTGGATGTCCATTCGCGCAGTGTGAAGGGCTGCGCGATCGATCGCGAGACCCGCGAGACTGTCGAAAGCCCGGCAGGGGTTCGGCTGATGAAAGCCTTACGGGGACGAACCCGATGAAAAGCGCCGGCCGCCCAAGACCGAAGTTGACGTGGTCACCCTCGGTGACACCACACTGGGCAGGTTCACCTTCGAGCCCCGGCTGGCGGTGGTCCGAGACGGTCAAGACCGTGGTCCACACGGACGGCTGCCAGAACAACCGCCTGTGGTTCTGCACCGCCGGAACATTAACAGTAGAGATGGAAGACGGAACCCGAGCCGCAGTTCGCGCCGGCGACGCCTGTTCAATCCCCGCCGGCCATGATGCCTGGGTCGAAAACGATGAGACGTTCGTGGGCTACGAAATCATGAGTGCGGCCACGTACGCCAACCTGCCTAGTCACCGGGCAACAAGAGCGCGAGCATCTGCTGGCTCACTGCGCTGGATGATGCTCGAGTGGCACCGGTGCAGCACCAACGCCCGGTTCATCGGCGCAAATAACACGGATAATACGCACAATTCGGCTACATGGGTGTTGCTCCGGTCAATCTTGTATGAAGGGCCGTCCGAAGATCGCCGACATCGCCGGTTCAGGCCTGCGGATCCCATACCGCTTCGCGCTCCTGCTACCGGGCGCCGCACGTTCCACACGTGTGTTCCGATTGACATGCAGACCGTGACGTCCGGGGAGGGGCGTTCAGCCCTGGAGGGCGTAGGCTTAAAACGAGGTTGAAAGTAGCGCCAGGCTGCCGACGCGGTCGTTCATGATTTCAGCGCGGACTCGTCGGCCCTTGCCCTTCGCGGAGATTCTGAGATGCCAGCCGCGACCGAACCGTCGCTGTTGCCGTCCCGCCCCTGGCCCGGCAACAAGCTCCGCCGAGGCGCGATAAAGTCCCCGTTATCCGGATCAGGACAGTAGGTTCCCGGCCGAATCCAACTGCCGGGAGCGGTTTCGGTTCGAACAAATCCACGGCCGGGCCGGCGGGGGAATTGCGGGAGGATCCCGCCGAGCCCTCAGATCAAGCAAAGCGCGGCAGGTACACGCTTCAGGCCCATGCCCGGCGGGGCATTAACCCTTGTGATCCGAACCAGTGTCTGAAAGGCAGGAATGGTTGAGATGCACATCAAGGAACAATGGAACCGGCTCGATCCAGTTACCCAGCAGTGGTTCATCGAGAATCCGGGATGCGTGATATTGCCACGCACGATCACGGCCGTTTTCAACAAGGAAACAGCCGAAAATGCCGCCTGCGACCAGCACGGCGGAACAGTACTCACCGACGAAGACCGGAACTTCATCCAAGCCAAAGCGCATCGGACGAAACCGGCAAATTCCGGCTACCGCTTCTTCGATGCCGTGGGGCACTGACCGCGTACATCAAACAAGGAAGCGCCCCGTCGCAGGGATCCATGGTGGCGGACCGCTCGCTTAGCCAGCCGGGCACGGGGCTGAATTTGTTGGAGGGTCGGGCTCCGTGACCAGGCGAGGGGCAGCGGTGCCATAAGGGGAGCGCGGGTGTCTATCAACGCTGGACAGTCGGGTCTGAGTCCGGTCCGGTCGGAGCTTTGGCGGCCACCACGATGACCGCCATGACCGGTGCACGCTGCGGTTGACTTCGGCTGGATCCAGATCCTGTGCGCCCCATCCAATGGTCGGGTTCGGTGGATACGCTGGCAGCGGCACAGCTTTGCACGCCTCGGACGACAGACAACGCCATGAGCACAACGGACAAGCCCCTGATCATCACCCTTGACCTCAGCGGCGCGGATGACTATGCAATTCTCGTCCACGCCCTGCAGGCCGCCACCGCTCATGCCGATGACCTGGCGGATAGAGAGGCGGATGTGAACCAGAGGCAATACTTTCTGGACCAGGCTGCAGCGGCCAATACCCTGCTGGAGCGGATAAGGTCCGCCGTGGACCGGTTCTACAACGGCGCCGGCACGGACCCGCGCCCGACGTGAGCCTGGAAGAAAAGAAGACGCCCTGTACATTCCTCGTGCGCACCGGACAGGCCCCCGGCTCTCGCGTTCTACGTCGTGTTCGTAGCTCCGGCCGGCTACTTCACCGATTGGGAAATGCCGGGGTGTCTCACCGGATAGCCCTGCAGCCGTCGGCGTGTGAGAGGCACACGGAATTGATGACCTCATCGAGGCTGACGTTCAACCCTGATCGTCGGCGTCAGCCGGAACATGCATCTGGACCTGTGCTCAAGCGCCATTGGTCATTAACCGGCTCGATTGGGGGTGGGAATTGAATCGGCATCCAGCGGCAGGAGGTGTCGTGGCGGCGGAGTCCACTCGCCGTGGCACGCCGTAGCGGTGCGAAAACCTGCCCCATACCCGGGGGACGTCAGCTGAATCCTGCTCTCTAATATCCTGCCTCCGGCGAACGCCCCAAGCGTGCCTGAGGCGACGTAGCATCAAGGTATGGGGGCAGCCAGGAGTGTGGCGAAATGTTTGAGCGATTTACGGACCGTGCCCGTCGCGTAGTGGTGCTTGCCCAGGAAGAGGCGCGCATACTGAACCACGGTTACATTGGTACCGAACACATCCTCTTGGGTCTGATCCATGAGGGTGAAGGTGTTGCCGCCAAAGCCCTTGAGTCCCTTGGCATTTCGCTCGACGGTGTCCGCGAGCAGGTGCAGGAGATCATCGGCCCGGGCCAGGAGTCCCCGTCCGGACACATCCCCTTCACCCCGCGCGCCAAGAAGGTCCTTGAGCTCTCGCTGCGCGAGGCCCTGCAGCTGGGCCACAACTACATCGGTACCGAGCACATCCTCCTCGGCCTCATACGGGAGGGCGAGGGGGTGGCCGCCCGGGTGCTCGTCAAGCTCGGCGCCGATCCGAGCATGGTCCGCCAGCAGGTCATCCAGCTCATCTCGGGTTACCAGGGCAAGGAGACCACAGGCCCCGGCCAGGATCACGTTGAAGCGATTCCCGCCGGTTCCGTGGTTCTGGACCAGTTCGGGCGCAGCCTGACCCAGGCGGCGCGCGAGAACAAGCTGGACCCCGTGATCGGGCGTGAATCCGAGATGGAACGCGTCATGCAGGTCCTGTCCCGGCGCACCAAGAACAACCCCGTGCTGATCGGCGAACCCGGCGTCGGCAAGACCGCCGTCGTCGAGGGCCTGGCCCAGGCGATCGTCCGGGGGGATGTCCCGGAGACGCTCAAGGACAAGCAGCTGTACACCCTGGACCTGGGCTCCGTGGTGGCCGGCTCCCGGTACCGCGGTGACTTTGAAGAGCGGCTGAAGAAGGTCCTCAAGGAGATCCGCACCCGCGGAAGTTCACCTTCGACGGCAGCGCCAAGCCCCGCATTCCGGACGCACTGCCCGCCGCGGGCTAAACGGAACCGCCGCTGGCCCCCGCCGGAGTGGGCTGATATCGGTGGCTTACCTCATTGTCCTGCAGGCTAAGGCTTTCCGGACTCTTTAGGATCCAGCCGGGGCGGTGCTACCTCGTGGGCAATGCGGCGGTGTGGCCGGGCGGACCGCGCCATTTTCAATCAGCCGGAACCGGCATGTTCAACCCGGGGGCGAGGGGTGCATCCGGAATCCGTGGCCGCCAAGGATGACGGGGAATACGACGACGAGGCCGGCTGCAAGGACCATTTCATCCGGATCGTTCCTACGTCCATCAGCGGCCGCCGCTTCACCGTCACACCACCGCCAACCTGGTGGAGCTCCCTGGATGACGCCACCCGACGGGTTGGAGTGACATCCCGGTCGCCTTCATAAGGGCTGAAGCCCGCGGGTCGTCGGTCCTCAGCCGGACTTTGCACGATCGGCTGCTGCGGTAACTGCGCCGGAGAGCGAGGCAACTTCCGGATTCACAGGGGTGCTAGGGGAAATGAATCAACTCGGTCAGAGACAGCGGCAAGTCTCGAGAATCCCGGCCGGGAACAGGCCGGCGAATTGAAGCAGCGCGATCGGCCGGCTGCTGCGGCGTAGTCGCTTAGGTCAAATGGGAGTAGATTTGCAGATGCCCACAGAACAAGGGAGTTTCCATGGGTGACGTGTGGATTCGTACCGCCGACCAGGGCCTGATTCGGGCCGCCAAAGTCACTGAAATTAGAACTTCTCGTGGATCGGTCCACGAGGAGACGGGATATGCGGTAACGGTGGTCGCGGGAGGTAAGGCTTTCCATGTTATCGACAACAGCGAGCTCGTCGGAGCGCAGGCTGAAAGGCTTGACTATGCACGGCGGCTGCAGGATGCGTTGTTGCTGGCCATGGATACGGCCCGCGGCGCCGAGGGGCCGATGGTGATTAGCTACGAGAAGGACAGGGAAGGCTGGATGCTTACACCGGCGTCTGATTTGGCCCGCGATTTCCCGCCCTGAGTACGCGAAGGACTAGCCATCCCAGGGGCAGTGCGAATTCTCCGGCCGCCGACTGCGATCCCGACTAGAGAAGAAGCGCCAGTCCGACCGAGGCCGCAACGCCGCAACCGCGAGCCTGGCGACTGTGGCCACGGCCCGAGCCGTCGCCGCCGGGCAGCTCCGGCTGAGGGAAGGCGTGGCGCTTGAGGCCGTCACGGAGGGTGCGGGCTCCGGGGGCTAGGTTCGGACCGTGGGGACCTGCCGCGGCGGTCCTTTCGTAGCGTTGCTCATCGGTTGCGGGCTGCTAGTGGACCACGGTGGCGGCGAAGACCTGCTGGAGGCGCGAAGGCGGGGGTCTCGATTCTTGAGGATGTCATGGACCCATCATGCAACCTTCACACCTATGGGAAGGTCAAGTCCAGCCGCGTAGGTGGCGAGGTTAACTTGCGGTCTTCTCCGCGACAACACCCAAGGCTGAGTCCATGGCCTTGATGTACCGGGTGATGGAGTCACGGTTTTGGACGAGTATGTCGATCTTCTGGGTCATCCGGTCACGCTCCTGAAGAAGTACCTCTCGCAGTTCTGGGTGCGGGTCGGTGACCACGATAGTCTGCGGTCGATCCAGGCAGGGCAGGATGTCCCCTATGATCCGGGTCGATATGCCTGCGTCGATCAGGCCACGGATCTTGCCGACGCGGTCAACGAGATGTTCGTCATATGACCGGTAGCCGTTATCGAGGCGGCGAGGGGTCACCAGGCCCTGTTCCTCGTAATACCGCAGCATCCGGGCCGGAACACCTGACCGTTTGGATAGCTCACCAATGCGCATAGGGGCCCTCCTTCGTGAACGCGAATTGACCTTCACACTAATGGAAGGGTTCAGAATGGAGCTAATTACAAGCTCAATGAAGGGATTCACATGAAGATCGGCATCCTCGGAGCAGGATCCATCGGCGCGACACTGGCCCGCAAGCTTAGTGGAGCCGGACACGAGGTCAAGGTCGCCAACTCCCGTGGTCCGGAGACCATCAACCCCGAGATCGTGGCAGCAGGAGCCCGGGCAGTAGAGGCCGCCGATGTTGTCACCGACGTCGACGCCCTCATTATCTCCGTGCCACTGAGTCGTATCCCCGCGATCAAACCCCTTATCGCCAACCTTCCAGCCGATGCAGTCATCGTCGATACCTCGAACTACTACCCCATGCGTGATGGACAGGTGCAGGCACTCGATGACGGGCAAGTCGAGAGCGTATGGATCACCGAGCAGCTCGGACGTCCCGTGGCCAAGGCCTGGAACGCCGTCGGGGCTGGGTCGTTCGAAGCCAAGGGCAAAGCAGCAGGCGACCCCGATCGCATCGCAATCCCCATTGCCGCGGACCGCGAGGCGGACAAGGCAGTAGCAGTGAGCCTGGTGGAGGACACCGGGTTCGACGCTTTCGACGCGGGGTCCCTTGCCGATTCCTGGCGCCAGCAGCCGGGAGCTCCCGCTTACTGCACCGATCTCACGCGCCAGGAAATCCCTGAAGCTCTTGCAGCCGCCAAGAAGGATCGGATCTCGCAGCGGAGGGACCTGGCGATGGCCGCAATCTCGGAAAAGCTCGAGACCGGTGCGACCCTCACCTCCGACGACGTCGTCGAACTCAACCGAGCCATCTACATCTAACCACTGGTTCGTGCCACCCGACCAAGGAACCGAGACCCCGCACGTCATGCTTTGCAAGCCACAGCGGCCTGGGCCCCTGTGGCTTGGTGATTGCGTGCGAGGGCGTGGAGGTTGGTTAGGGCGAGTGTTCTTCAAGGGCGCGGCCCTTGGTCTCGATGGCGAAGACGATGGTGATGAGGCCTCCGATGAGGGCCGCTGCGGCAAACACGGTGAAGACGTAGCTGATGCCGAAGTTGTCGACGATCCATCCGACGAGGAGCGGTCCGATGGCGGATTCTGCGCGGAGCCAAGCGCTTCCGAAGCCCGTGCCGCTGGCGGCGGCTCGTCGGTCTAGACGAGGCCTGGTGTGTTGTTCCGGCGTTTTTCGGCGATACGGGCAATGGCCGCCACCCCGCTGCGGAGGGCGATGGCCATGATGAATGCCGTTGCCAGGGCGAGGGCGATCCAGGCATAGGTTTCGCGGCCCGGGAGGTTCGCTGCGGCGAACCAGCGGACGGCGTAGTTTGCAGTGGTGGCCACAGGAAAGGTGAAGACCCAGAAGAGGGGGCTAAAGGGGAGCCTGCGGTACTCGCCGATGAGGAACAGTTGCATGAGCAGCATGATGATCAGCACTCCGGTGAGGCCGAGCTGCAGCGCTCCCATGGGTCCCGGGTGTGAAACCATCCAGGCGACGCTTGCGGTTGCTGGCGCGGCGAGGTAGGCCGACAGACCGGTCTTGGCCGCCGGGGGGAGAGCGCCTGCGGTCATCAGCCGGACTGTGACGACGGTTCCGACGACGAGCCAGAAGAAGGCGCCGATGCCGAAGGCGGCCAGCGCCGCGTCGTGGGCGTGGATGCTGGAGAATCCGATGCTGGCGACGAAGGATCCGGCCACGACGGGCAGGAAGTAGCCGGGGTGAATGGCTTGCATTGAAACTCCGCCGGTAATCCAGTGGGCGAAGAGCTGGGTGGCCACGACGGTAAGGGCGGCGATGAACGCAACGCATACCCACATGCCTAGTGCGGGAAGGTATTCGCTGTAGTGGGCTGAGAGCAGGATCCCCACCAGGGGGATGAAGGATGCAAACGGGCCGGCTATCTGGTGCCGGAGATCGGCGCGGAAGGCTCCTTTGCGTCGCAGGCCGCGCAGCAGATAGACCGTGGTCAGGATGAGCCAGATGGCACTGGCCGCTCCGTAGAGGACTTCCTCCGGCCAGGCCGGCGCCCCGAGGGTGGCCCGGGCCGCGGACCATCCGGCGCCCAATCCGGCGAGGCCCAGCGGAACACCGAAGAGGCTCAACGGCAGCATGCCCGACGGGGCGGCGGGCGAAGGGTCGGCGGGTGATGGTGGGCCCGGTGAGGGGGCGTCCGGGCCGGCCGTTGCCGGCCCGGTCCTGATGTCGGTAACAGTCATTCCGTACTCCTCGGAGCTGGGGTCGTCAGTGGGTCGTGGGATCGCGGTGCGGTGATCGGCAGGGATTGCTTCATCCCGTTGGTGGCGTAGAATCACGGTACAAGCTTTCTTTAAGAAAGTAAATAAACTTGCTTCAAGAAAGTAAGCACCTCTTTGGAAAGGAATCCTGATGCCGCTTCGCACTAGCTGGTCGGAAGACAAGTGCCCCATCGCCCGGGCCGCCGACGTCCTGGGGGATCCGTGGTCCCTGCTGGTGCTGCGGGAGGTGTTCCTGGGCAACAACCGGTTCGACGGCATGAAGAAGGAACTGCGGGTCGCCGACAATGTCCTCAGCGAACGCCTCCGGCGCCTGGTCGGGGCGGGTGTTCTGACCGCCGAGCCTTACAGCGCGGGAACCAGCCCCCGGAATGAGTACCGCCTCACGGCAGCCGGGACCGACGCGCTGCCCGTCCTGCATGCGCTCACAGTGTGGGCGCAGAGGCACACGCAGTCGCCGGGCGGAAAATCAATGCGTATTATCTGCACGACCTGTGGAACCGAGTCCGCCTCCGGTGCCTGGTGCCAAACATGCGGGGCGGAACTCACGGTCGCAACCACCGCCTGGGCTCATCCGAAGTCCAGTGAAAACCTCATCGAGCTGGCCCGTGCAGGCATACCACAAAAGACCAGCGACTGAAGTCGGGGTGGCCCGGCCAGTGGGCCGCTCGGTTAATGCGCCTCAGGCACTTCACGCCGTCGATGTGGATCTGCCCGACGGTCGGGGAGAAACACTTCCCTGCGGGCAAAAAACAACTGTGAGTCTTACGGTGGCTGGTCTGGGACTAGCTGGCAGTGTTGATGCCGGTCGTTCTGTCAGGCGCGTGGCTCGAAAAAACAATTGCCCCTTGAGGGTGAATTCCCCCCGACTTGTCCGCGCTGGGTGGAGCGGCCGGCGTTGACCTGTTTCACGTAGGTGGCTTGATTAGAAGCTTGCCCAGCCCCTGAGGTTGTGGCTCATCACAGTATTGCCTCGAGGTGACTCTTCCCAGGTCCAGTGCCGGTCGTGATGCGACCAGTCTTGCCCGTTCGAAAGGAAGTAGGGTGGCCGCGTTGACTATCGTTGCGCAGACTCGCCCGTTCGTAATCGGCGTGGACTGTCACGCCCGCACACACACTTACGCCATCATCGAGGCCGGTACCAAGCGACAGGTCGCGTGCGAGCAGTTCCCGACCACCTCGGCAGGGATTTCCCGCGCACTTGCCTGGGTAGGCCGACGGACAGAGGGCGATATGGCCTGTCTATGGGCCGTTGAGGGTATCGGCTCTTATGGTGCACGTCTGGCCCGGGCAGTAGCCGACGCCGGCTACGACGTCGCCGAAGCTCCACGGATGAACGCTCGAGGGCGCCGGGCGATCGGCAAATCCGACCCGCTGGACGCCGCCGCCATCGGAACCGCTGTCATCGGCTTAGAGGAGTCCCAGCTCCGAGTTCCGCGACGGGATGAAGGAACCCGTGCCGGACTCAGGATCCTGAGTGCAGCCCGGGATCAGTTGACCCGGGAACGAACAGTTAATATCAATGCACTCATCGCCTTACTCCGGGCACATGATCTGGGAATCGACGCTCGTAAACCTCTGGTTCCCGCCCAGATCGCCACGATCACCAGATGGCGGGAACGACAGGAGCAGATGGAACTATCGATCGCGCGCGAGGAAGCAGTTCGGTTGGCGCGTCGCGTTCTTGAAGTGACCACTCAGCTGACTGCGAACCAGAAGCGCATGACAGAGCTGATCCAGCAAAGCCCCGCGGCGCCGCTGTTAGAGATGGTGGGCGTCGGGGCTGGTCGCTGCTGTCCTGACAGCTTGGTCGCATCCAGGCAGGGTTCGCGGCGAAGCTGCCTTCGCCGCACTGGCAGGGGTGAATCCCTTGCCAGCCTCAAGCGGTAACACTGTCCGGCACAGGCTTAACCGGGGCGGTGATAGGCGCCTCAACCGAGCCTTGCACACCATCACTATGACCCGGATGACCCACGACCCCGGAACACGGGACCACGTCGCCAAACGCACCCAAGAAGGCCGTAGCTACCGGGAGATCCGCAGATCCCTGAAGCGCTACGTCGCCCGAACACTCTACCGCCAACTCAACACCCTTTACGCCACCGCGGAACCGGCTCGATCCCATGCTGCAGGGGCAGACCCTTGCCGGGAATCGGAGCACGCCGTCAGCTAGGAGTTCTGGTTCTCGAGGTGGTCGGGTGAGCCCCTGAATTGCCTCGCTGCACCAAGGCACGGACCTCGCTGCGCTCGTCCCGTTGGGCGAGCCCGCCGGCTCCGCAGAGCTCCGCCGTCGACCACGCCTGCTCTGCTGATGGCGTCTTTTGCCGGTGTCCTTATGGTGTTGACGGGTGGTTCCGTGGCCGTTGTAGGGTCGTGGCTACCCGGGGGAGGCGGGTATGGCTTTGTTGTTGGCTATCGTTCCCGGTTCGGTTAGTCAGCAGCGGAAGTTGGCAACTGGGACTTGGGACAAGGCCTTGTCGTGTGGTGTTAGCTGCTCCGCAGTGCAGTCAGTTAGAGGTCGCATGGCGTACCCCAGACATGCGGAGCGCGGACCAGGTTCTTCAGAAGAACCGATCTCCAATGACTTTCAGGGTCCTCTAGGCGTCGATCGGCCGAATCTGCATCATTAGCCCGAAGAGGTCTGGGAGACCGTGCTCTTCGATGATTTGACCGTTTGTGAATCGATAGATGTTCATTGCCTGCGTTTGGATCGGTTTGCCTGTTGCAGATACGCCGAGGAAGTCCCCTCGGTGTGTGCCACGCAGGATGAACCGTGCAGCTACCGTGTTTCCTTGAATGATGGTTTCCTCCAGTGACCACTGGACGTCGGGAAACGCCTGTCGCATTATCCCGATGATTTCGAGATAGCCGCTTGGACCCTGCACCGGCTCGGGCAGAAAGGGCACGTGGAACGTGGCCGACGGTGAGATGATCTCATCACCAATCTTTTCGTCGGCTGAATTGATGAATTCAACGAAACGGTCCATGCGTCCACGTAGTTCTTCAGTCATTTGCTGCTTCCTTTACATCTCTAGTTGGCTACGGCATACACCGCTGGTTAGTGGCTATTGGATGATGACCCCAGGCTCGCGCAAGCACGTCAGCTCGGTCGCTCTGCAGCCGCTGCCGAGCGGCTGGCATTTCGCAGTCGGCCCAGCAGTTCCACGAGATCATCCGTTTTCTGCTCGGTAAGCACAGGATTCAGCCGCAGATCCAGCTCGGCTTCAACCGTCTTCCTCGCCCGTTCCAGCAACATGCGCCCGTCCGCCGTTAGCTCGATGAGGGAGGACCGGCGATCGACTGGGTTATTTCTCCGACGGCAATATCCGGCCTCTTCAATCCGGTCAATGAGCTTGCTCGTGCCTCCGATGGTAATCGCAAGAGCCGAAGCCACATCGAAAACCCGGCACGCACCTAGGCGATCGACGACGGCCATCGGTTCAAATCTGCTCATCGGGAGGCCATGTTCTTTGCGCAGACTGCTATCGAGTGCGTCCCACAGCTCGGTTTCCAATCGAGTCAGTTCGCTGAAGAGAGGGTATAGAGACCAGGTTTCGACGCCCTTGTTCATAAAAGGAGTCTAACACTTTGTTTCCATGGAACCTAATTCCAAGGAAGCTAATAAAGATGCCTTGACGGGTCCGCGTCGGGAAGCGATGCGCCGGTATCCGGCGGAGAAGTAGGTGCCGACGGACCTTGCCGCGGACAATGGCGATGCCCAGGGCGCCTTCCGACGGCCCGGACAACCTCCCAGCCACCGGCCACCGGCCGGGACGCCGGAGCGGCACACCAATATCCGTTGACAACATCGTTGAGATTCCTTCGGATTATGCGCCCCCGCTCCGCAGTGTCTAGCCCTCCTTCGTCGGGCCTGCGGTCGGGAACTTCTGTTCGGCGCTCCTTCGTCGCTGAGTTCCTCATAGATTTTCCCTCTCTCCGCCTTCGGTAGACACCGCTGCGTCGGAGGCAGCTCGCGAGCTCGCCACCGACAAAACAACGACGAGGGGAGGGGCAAGCCGGTTGGTCAGCGCCCGCAGCCGTTTCCAGCCGCTTGACAGACATAGAAGCGTCGGGGTGCCCTATGGTCTTCGTCAAGACGTATGGGGGCATGTCGCACCCTCGACCGGGGCACGCCTGGGACGATGGGGCCCGGCGTCGAGCGCACGGCCGTTGATCCGGCCGGTCATGTGCGTCTGCACACCCGGGGTTGATTGCCCAGGTGTCGCCTTCGAGGCGATAAATGCTCGTTACCCGCAGATCAAATGGCGATATTTTGTCGCCTCCTCCGACCTTGGCCTGCCAGTGTTCTATGTCCAGGAAGCAGGCGAGATCGGTAGTGACGTGCTTGGTGAGGGCATCAAAAGCCGTGACGCGCCCATCTTTGAACCGTGCCGCCGCTGAATCGAGGGCCTCTGATACTCGAAGGGAGGGGGGAGGCTACGCCTGGGCGGTGCCGTTGTATTCGTCGTCGGTGATGTGCTCGCGCCAGGTGGTGGTCTTGGCGGGGTCCTCGCCGTTCTGAAGCATGGCGATGTGTTCCATGAAGCAGCCGGGGGCGGCAGCGTGCCAGTGCTCCTCGCCGGGCGCGGTGTAAAGCGTCTGGCCGGGGTGGACCTCGATGGTCGTGCCGTCGCGGCCGCCGAAGCGTGCGACGCCCTGGGTGACCCGAAGGTACTGGCCGTGCTCGTGGGAGTGCCAGGCGGTGCGTGCTCCGGGCGCGAAGCGGACGGTAGCGACGACCATCGTCTGGTCGGACTCGTGGGGCAGCGCGATCGGGTCGAGCCAGACGTCGCCGGCGAACTGGGCCGCCGGGTTTTTCGAGGTGGGCGCGGAGGGTTCGATGTTCATGATTTTCCTTACTTGTTGTCTGTGATCCAGGGGAAGACCACCAGGACAAACCGCATGGCCACGAACAGCAACGGCGGAACGTCGCGCCGGCGTCGCCGTTGATGGTGGACCCGAGCGGGATGAGAACCAGGGAACGGACGATTTTGGCGGAGACCTCGGCCGCAGGATGGCCAGGAGGGCCAGGTCGGCCCCACTGCCGTGGGCCCCGCCGCAAAAATCGAACGTCAGCGCCACCCCGGCGGCCAAGGAGGGCAACCGGGTCAACACCCCGGGTGCTTCCAGTCCCCAGTACTTCGCAGCGTGCCCGGCATAAGTCGCCGTCACCTCGTCCCGGGTCAACGTTGCCCCCGGCCGCGCGGGGAGATCCACGGGAGGCCGAGCTGCCGCATCCGGCCTGGTCGCGGCAGTCTCGGGCGTTCCGGCGGTCCCGGGCCCGGTTCCTTGGCGATCGGGCGCGCAGCCAGTCAGTGCCAGGGTGGCGGCGGTCAAAATAAATGACCTCCGGTCCGGGGCCCTGCCACAGAAAATGTTCCGATCTCTTCACAGTGAAACCACCGAGGCCGAAGGGACGCGAGTTCTGCGTTACACCTCTTGTTCGCTCTTAGGTCTTTTTCTCACGCTTCGCTGCCAGCCGCCTCATTGAGCGTTCGGGCCCGACTCTCTCCGTGGCCTCACACCGAGAGTTTTGAACGCGCGTGCGTTCCTCGCCGACCTTGCATCGGCCGGCCGAGAAGCCGCTGTAGCCGGAATCGAGCCTCATCCTGCTCAGTCGTGCGTAGGACCCCGCGTCCTCATCGCTCCGCAAGGAGGTGCTGGGCGCCATCGGCATCGAAGGTCGGAGTTCGCTGCCCGACGATGGTTGGATCCGACAACCGGCAGTGGCGGTCGAGGAGTGAGCGTGAGACACTCGCCGACCCCAAAGCACTCTCGGCATGCGCACCCCGGCCGCATTGGCCGCGCACGCGACCTCTCAGATCGACCAGGGCGGGCTGAAAGTGGATTGCGAGAGGAACTGCCAGCACTCAAACTGGACCACAAGCAGACCGCCGGACGGCGACCTGAATCGACGGCTTCACCCACGGAAAGGACAACACGATGGATCCGACCAGGGCGGCACTCGAGGCACACTGGCGCACATCGGAAAGCGGGGATAGCGAAGCCGAACACGCTATCTATTCCGACGACGCGATCCTCGACTATCCCCAGTCGGGTGAACGCTTTCGAGGTCGAACGACAATTGCGGCGCAACGTGGTGGACACCCTGCCGAGAGGCATTTCACGGTACTGCGGATCGCCGGAAGCGGGAATCTGTGGGTGAGCGAGTGCATCATCACGTATGACGGCGTGCCGACATACTCGGTGTCCGTCATGCAATTCGCTCAAGAGAAGGTAGTGCATGAGACGCAGTACTTCGCCGACACCTTTGGCGCCCCCGCATGGCGGATAGCAATCGCAGAGCCGATGCCGGGCCGGCAGATCGAAAGGGCATGATTCCGACCGGAGGGACGAGTAATGCGGCCGCAATCGACCCGAAGCACGTCCTGATCATCGGAGCCGGACCGGGCCTCGGGGCCGCTGTGGCCCGTCGCTATGCCAGAGGAGGGTTCCGAATCACGCTCGTCGCGCGCCATGAGGAGTCCCTTGCCGCTCTCGCCGACGAATTGCGCGCTTCCGGCGCCAACGTCGACACCGTGCTCGCCGACGCCGCCGACCAGGAGTCGTTCCGTCTACGGCTGCAAGCCATCGCACAGATCGACGCCCCAGGAATCGTGGTCTACAACGCTGCCCTGATCGCAAGAGACAGTATCCTGGCCACGGACGCCGAGTATCTGATGACCGCGTACAACGTCGACGTGCTCGGCGCCATCACTGCTGCGCAGGTTCTCACGCCGGCGATGGCACAGGCCCGCACCGGCACGTTCCTGACGACGAACAGCTGGCTCAGCCACGACCCGCAGCCCGAGCATGCGACCCTCTCGATCGGAAAGACCGCCCTGCGCGCGGTGACCCATTTGTTGCACGACGAGCTGGCCCGGCAGAACGTGCACGTCACCGGGGTCACCATCGCCGGAGACATCGCGGATGGAACAGCGTTCGCGCCGGAACTGATCGCCGAAGCCTACTGGCGGCTTCACTCTCAGCCGGCATCGGAGTGGAGCCCAGAGGCTGTCTTCGACGGCAACTGATCAGCGTCGCCGTACAGGGAAGTGTCGTGGACCCACCCTGCTTCCTCACTGCCTCCCAAGGACTTGCTCGCCGCCATCGACGTCGAAGGTCGCACCCGTCAGTGCCGAGTTGGTCATGATGTGAACAGCGAGCGCTGCCACGTCCTCCGGTTCCACAACCCTCCGGATGGGCAGGGTTCTGCCAAGCTCGCTGCGACGGGCGTCGAGATCGTCGCCGAGCAGTGACGCCGACAGAGGCGTGTCGACGAAGCCTGCCGCGAGCAGGTTCACTCGGATGGGCGCCAGCTCCAAGGCGAGATTCGCGACCAGAGCCGGCAGGGCCGCCGCGAAAACGCCCGCGACGGCCAGGCCGGGGCCGGGGCGGCGTGCGCCGGTGCCGGTGATGAAGATCAGCGTGCCGCCTGGGCGCACGGTGCCGATGGCCGATCGGGCGACGTTCAGGGTGAGGAGGAGGTGCTCTTCGAGCGCGCTGCGGACGCGTGCCAAATCCATATCGGGCACACGGGCGTAGTAGGACCCACCAGCGGTGACGAGCACATGGTCGATCGGTTGGGGGAGCTCCTCGAAGAACCGTTCGAGGCGCTCGTGTTCCGTGGCGTCGAAGGCAGCCGTGCTGAGCGCGCCGACCTCCTGCGCGGCCAGTCGCAAGTGATTAGGATCGCGGCCGGTGAGAATGACATCGGCCCCCTGCGCGCGGGCCTCGAAGGCAGTCGCACGGCCGATCCCCATGCTGCCGCCGATCACGACGACAGTCTGTCCTGTGAGCGGTCCGGATGAGCGCCGGGTCTCTTCGTTGATGAACACGGTCATTCACTCCCTGCGAAACGGGACGGCGCACAGCGGCTGTCGGAGGTGTCACCAGCAGGCCGGCTCCGAGCCCCCAAAGCAGGGCACCGGGAAGGATCGCCTGCACATAGCTGGTATCCGGTGGCATCGGTCCACTCACTGGTTCTCTGCATCTTTGCATCCCCGCGCGTTCCGGAGGAATGCCGTCCTAGTGAGTGCAGTCTCGCGGGACCGCTAGCCGCTCGGACAGGGAAGATTTTGCCACTTGCCCGCGGTGAGCGTCAACACGTAGTTTGAGGAATGCTCTGCTGGGTGGCACCGAGGCGACCAAGATCGCCAGGAGCATGACGACGGTCGGGCCAACCGGTTCGACCTGAAGTACGCGATGGGCGGTCTGTCCGACGACGCGCTGCTGACGAACATCCGGCTCTATGGAAACGGAGTCGTGCCCCAGGTACGCGAACTCCTCGCGGGTCAGGCGTCCAAGACAGTTTCGGCGGTCGGTTGAGCACAGCACAGCAAAGTTTGCGACGCCTCCGGTCGCTCCAGCGGCTCGGGCGAGTAGTCGACCGCACCGCTGAGCAGTCCGGTAATGCAGGTGTGGCACACGCCAGTGCGGCACGACCATCGCGTCGACACGTCGCAGGCCTCGGCCAGGTCGAGCAGCGACCCGTACCGGTCCGACCAGTTCACCGTGAGACCGCTCCGGACGAAGGTCACGGCCGGCCCGGTACCCGCGGTTCCCACCGGCGGGTGCGGCGCGGCCGTCGTCATCGCCACGACACCGGGATTCAGCGACGCCAGCGCGCTGAAGAGCTCGGAGTGGATGCGTCCCGGAGCGATGCCGATGGCCTTCAACGCCTCGGTCATCCCTTCGATGAATCCCGTCGGGCCGCAGACGTAGGCGCTCGACGCCACGTCGAAGCCGAGCGCGCGCAAGCCGTCCGCATCCAGTCGTCCGAACATCGTTCCGGGTGCCGGCCCCTCGAGCGGCGGGGCCGAACGGGTGAACCAGAGGAAGGAGTGGGCGTTCGGCAGCTGGCCGAGCAGCTGCTCAACCTCGGAAGCAAGGCCGTAGTCCGCCTCGGCCCTGGCGACATGGAGCCACCACACCTGCCGATCCGGATGCGCGGAGGCCAGCGAGGCCAGCATCGACAGCACCGGGGTGATCCCGATTCCCGCCGAAAGCAGCAGCACCGGCTCGTCGGTGTCGTCGAGCACGAACTCACCGCGGGGCGCCGCGACGTCGATGACGCTTCCGTCGGCGACCGTGTCGTGGATGTACCGGCTAACGATTCCGTGCTCCTCCCGCTTCACGCTGATCCGGTAGGTGGCGTCGTCCGGGCGGCCGGAGATCGAGTAGCTGCGGACTGCAGACGTGCCGCCGACCGGCAGCCGCAGCGTCAGGTACTGGCCGGGCTTAGTCGCCGGGAGGGCCGCGCCCGATCTGTCGCTCAGATAGAGGGAGAGCACGGACGGTGTCACCTGGACGGTCTTGGTCACGGTAAAGGGCCGGAACCCGTTCCATCCGGGTTCCCGTCCCGCCTCGGCCTGCGGCCCGGTCTGGCCCATGTCCGCCGCGGCGAGCAGCTCGTGGAAGGACTGCTGCCAGCCGGGGCTCAGCGCCGGAATGTCGACCGCGAGCTTCAGGAGTTCGTGAGATCGGTCCGGCAGATAGAGCAGGCCGTCGATCGCTTCAACGGCCAGCTGATGGCGTCCGTCGGCGACTTTCACGATCGGGTCGCCGGCCTGCACTGTGCCTTCCGTGAGCACCCGCAGGTAGAAGCCGGGTCGCCGGTGAGAGACGAGGAGCGAAGCCATCTGCGGCACCCCCAGGCGCAGGCCGACGCGGTAACACGTCACCCGTGGCTGTGTCACCTCGAACTCGGCGTCACCGATCCGATACCGGTCGCCGATGCAGACCTCATCATCCGCGAGGCCCGCGACGGTGAAGTTCTCGCCGAAGTTACCGGGCACCAGGTCATTGCGGTTGAGGTGTTCAGACCAGTGTTCATACGACCCCTGCTGGTACACCATCACCGCGCGCTGTTCACCGCTGTGGCCCCCGAGGTCCCCTTGGCCGTCGCCGTCGACATTGAGTCGTCGAACGAACCGGGGGCCGTCCGCCGGGTATTTGTAGATGCCGGTGTGGACTGTCCTGCCCTTCCAAGCAACGTCTTTCGGCATTCCCACGTTGAGCGACAACAGCTTTCCGACGTTGTCGCTGACGCGAAGATGATCGGTAGCGGCCATCAGCTCGGCACCTTCTCGCCGATCACAGCCTCCGCGATATCTGGCGCCTGCCCAGTAGTGACTGTGGCAACGCTCATCCCAACACGCTCAATTCATCCCGTCTCGATTTCCCCGCCGGAAGCGCTCGAATCGCCACCGGTCGACGACACCGATCGCAACTTGACCAGATGCCAAGGCAGCCTCTGAGGGGATGATGGCGTTGTACCTTTCGTCGGCTGACAGCTCGAGTTGCTCGGCCCTCTCGTCGTCGTCCACGGCACCCACATCGATCTCGGATCGAACATCTGCAATGATTTGAGCCACCGATTCGAGGCCAAGCCAGGTGAAGGAGGATTCAGCCGCCGACAGTGACTCTGCTGTTCGGCCTTCCACAGCATCCCAAACGCCTCCGCTCATCGCCGATGAGGAAATCCCAACGCAGGAGCTCGTTGGCCGCGTGCTCCAGTTTCGCGGAATCACGGCCGGCGAGGATGACGCCGGCGCTGCCACGTAGCACCACCACGGCGTGCCCCGCAAAATCCGGCTCGCGTGCGGCCGGCGAAGCGGCAGCTGCGGTGCTCATCGGATCGCCTTCCCTCAGTCCGCCGTGGATGGTCCCGCGCCGACCGGCCAGCGCGCAACCGCGATCTCCCCGCGTAGTGCCTTCAGCGCGGAGACATAGATTTCTGAGAATGTCGGGAACGGCTGGATCGTGTCGCTTAGGACATCGATGGGGACACGGGCCCGGATCGCCAGCGTCGCCTGCTGCAGCCACTCGCCGGCCTCCGGGCCGAGCGCGTACGCACCGGTCAGCCGTTCGCCGTCGCTGAGGAGGGTCAGGAAGCCGTTGCTCTCGGCGTAGTCACGGGTGTAGGTGGCAGTCTTGGGCACCTGCGAGACCGGCACCTTCGCGCTGAAGCGGCCCCCGTCGGCGCCCACCGCCGCGGCCTGCGGGTCTGTATAGGTGACCCGCGGAACGGCCTCATAGTTTGCCTCCCGCACCTCGCCGAGGATGTTCGCGGCGACGATATCGCCCTGGTACTTCCCTACGTGGGTCAGCGGCCAGATGCCGGTGACGTCGCCGATCGCCCACAGCCCGTCCGCCACCCGAAGGTGCGCATCGACCGGGACTCCGCGGGCGTCCGACTCGATGCCAACGGTCTCCAGGCCGATCGCCTGGATACGCGGGCGCCTGCCCGTGGCGACGAGCAGGCGGTCGCCTCTCAGCTCGCGCCCGCCGTCGATCTCGACGACGTAGTCCCCACGGTCTCGCCGCACCGCGGTCGAGGTGGCCGGCAGCACGAGTTCGATGCCCTCACGGCTCAGGACCTCGCCGAGGGCCTCGCCCAGCGGCGCCGGCTCCCGAGCCAGGACGTGCGCGGACCTGTCGATGACTGCCACCTCGCCGCCGAATCGGCGCACGGCCTGGGCCATCTCGACACCGACCGGGCCGCCGCCGAGGATGAGCAAGCGGCGAGGAACGGCCTTCATCGAGGTCGCCTCGCGGCTTGTCCACACGCCGTCGAGCTCGCGCAGGCCCGGGACAGGCGGCACGACGGGATCGGCACCGTTGGCCAGGACCACGTGGTCGGCCGTATGCCGCACGCCGTCAACCTCGACGACGCCCCGACCGGCGAGACGGCCGGTGCCGCGGAGCAGATCGATCCCGTGATCGGCCAGCCAGCGCTCCTGCCCTGCATCGGAATAGTCCGAAACCATGAAGTCGCGCCAGGCGAACGCCGCCTCGACGTCGACTTCGGCAGTGGCGGCAGCCTGGCGTGCCGCATGGACCGCCTCGCCGGGCCGCAGCAAGGTTTTCGACGGGATGCACGCCCAGTATGTGCACTCACCGCCGACCAGCTCGCGCTCCACGACGGCCACGCGCAAGCCGCCCTCGGCGAGGGCTCCCGCGCAGTGTTCGCCCGGCGAGCCGCCGCCGATCACGATCACGTCGTAGTCGCTGTTCATGTCGGCAACTCCTCCCCGGCATGCTCGCGCACCATATAGAGCGCGTACCAGTCAGGCCAGTCCGAATCCTCCTGGCCCGTTCGCTCCTCGTGCTTGCCATGTGCGGCCGCGGCCCGCCTGAGGGCTTCCGCAAGGTCGCCCACGGACTCGTACGTAGTGGCCATCAGCCTCTCCTTTCAGCGGCCCGGAAGCCGGGTCTTAATCTCCTGAAGAATCCAGCCGTTGCCGTCCGGGTCGCTGAAGGAGGCGAACGAGCCGTAGTCCCTGTTCCCGGGAGCCGGACCGTCCAGGCGCCCTTCGGTCCCGGCGTGGTGGAAGATGCCCGTGGCGTCGTGGAAGGTTGCGCTGACCTCGACCCCGCGCGCGATCAGGTCGGCCCGGGCAGCGTCGATGTCGTACACCGCCAGGTGCAGCCCCTGGGCCGAGCCCGGCGGCGCCGAGGTGACCCCCTCGCCGAAGATGATCGAGCAGCCGGAACCCGGGGGCGTGAACTGCGTGAGACGGTAGCCGTCCTCCACGGCGACCTCGGCGTCGAACCGCCAGCCCAGTCCGCCGTAGAACCGCTTGGCCCGGTCGACGTCCGAGACGGGCACGACCACGACCTCGAGCCTGAACTCCCCAGGCTTCACCGGCGGGCTGGCTGCTGCACTTTGTTTGCTTTCGTCGACGGTACTCATCCCGGCCTCCTCGGTCGGGCGCGCCATGAAAGGGCGGCATCGGGCTCACTGGCGACCCGGGAAAGGCGTGCCGGCGCGGCGGGCATCAGGCCAATGCTGCGGGGCTTACGCGGCGGGGGTCGCCATGCGCTTTTCCTTGTCGCCCCCCGGTCGATCTTCGGCCGAGGACGCTGCCCTCGGGACCCCACAGTGGCCTCATCCGGGACGAAAGTCAAGGGGGCAGCCTACCTTGTCGGATGCAGCGGGGGAGAGCCAGGGCCCAACCCTTGTGGCGAGCAACGCAGATCGCCCCGGGCATGCACGGGGGGTATTCGAACGGGCATGCAGCCACGTCAACGATGTGGGTCTCCTCAGTGAGGAAATCGATTCCTCGAACGGTGAGCAACTGGGGAACTTTCCGCAAACCTTCAGCCACATTGGGGCTGGTCAACGCAGTCTGGTCCATCCAGCAGGCGGAGCGGCGCAAAGCGCAGCACTGACAGTACAGAATCCCTGTACTTCCGGGCTGGCTGACGGGGCCCGGCCCGCTCCTCGACCGCGGCTGCAGTGCAAAAGTCAAGACCTAAATCAATCACCCAAAAAGCTGGAACGGCGGGGAAATGCGGGGGGCAAGCAGGGGCGCTCGTCTCTGGAAAACGCGCCCTGGGAGGCGCTCCCCCTAAGCGAGCCTGCCCCTCCCTGTCCAATCCCGGCCCCTTGCTGGGTGCCCGGCGCCGGCGTAGGCTCGCCCGCAGGAGCGGCGGTGCCACCACAGCGCAACTGGGTGCCAGCAACGACGTCGATGGCAGGGACCGTCGCCGCTCACCGGCACGTGAAAGGCGGCCGAATCGTGCGCTCAGATATTGCACCTGGCGGCATCTTCCCAGATTACGAGTTGCCTGATCACGAGAACATCCCCCGCAGGCTCAGTGAGTTGCAGGGGGAGGACCCCCTGGTCTTGATGCTGTCGCGCGGACACTACTGCCCTAAGGAGCATCAGCACCACCTTGAACTTGCGGCGTTCTACCCTAAGGTCGCTGTGGCCTACACGCAGATGGCAACCATTGCGACCGATGACCACCACGTGCTCCAGGAATTCCGTGCGTCGGTGGGTGCGCAATGGCCGTTCCTCTCTGATCCTGGCCGCACCGTGCAGCAGGATCTGGACATCCAGGAATACACCGATCCGGACCACGACCCGATGATCCCGCACACGCTCGTTCTGAAGCCCGGCTTGGTCATCCACAGCATCTACAACGGCTACTGGTTCTGGGGGCGTCCCTCCGTCGACGACCTCCGCCGTGACCTGCGCGCAGTGACGAAGGAGATCCGGCCAGACTGGGACCTCAGCACGCCCGGCCTACGTGAGGCATGGGATGCGGGCAGCTGGGCGCCCTTCCACGGATGGAACAAGCGGGTACGGCCGGACTGAAGACGTCGAGTCGGCCTCTAGCTGTGAAGGACGTGCGACGGACGCGTCTGAAGTTTCTGGCGCTCATAACGGGTGGCCGCAACTCCGGGGACACCTCCACATGTGGACGCAGATTGTCGGCAAGATCCGCATGGCGCACACTCCGATGCTGAACCACTGGTGGCAGATGACGCTGTACCTCACCCCGCGCGGCTTGACGACGTCTTCCATCCCCGACCGCCATGACGCCTTCGACATGGAATTCGAATTCTCCGAGCACGTCCTGCGGCTAGGCACCGGCAACGGCATGAGCGCCAACGTTAACCTCAGCCCGAAGCCGGTGGTCGAATTCCATGGTGAGACCTTCGATGCCATGAACCGGCTCGGCATCGAGACGGCCATCCGGGCGGTGCCGAACGAGGTCGAACCGACCATACCGTTCGCCGAGGACTACCTGCATGCCTCTTATGACAGCGAAGCCGTCCGGCTGTTCTGGCATCAACTGATCCAAGCGGACCGCCTGCTCAATGCGTTCAGGTCCTACTTCCGGGGCAATGTGAGCCCCGTGCACTTCGGCCCTTCGCGCTCAGCGACAACACCATCTCGTCCACGCCCGTCAGCCGGCGCTGCCGTTCCTTCACGGTCTGCGGGTCGAACGTCGCACCGGTGTCCCGCGGCACGTCAATCTCCACCGGCCCGATCTCTGTCATGACGGTCTTGGCGCGGGTGCCGTTGCGCGAGTTCCCGCTCCCACGACCGGACACGTCCTGTTTTCCGTATCCGAGGTGCTCGTCCATCTCCGCTTCCAGCGCGGTCTCCAGGACGTTCTTCGTCAACCGGTTCAACAGCCCGTCCGGGCCGACCAGCTCGATGCCCTGCTCCCTGGCCTGGGCCAGGAGCTGCTGCGCTAACTCTTGCTGATCCACTTCAGTCGCCATGCGATCCATGGTTCCGCTCATGATCAGTCCTCCCCGCCAGGCACCGCCCGGCGTGTCAGGCCAACCCCGGATCCACCGTTATTCAGACAGTCCCGGCCGTTTCGCTGGTTCCTACGCAGCGCTTTGGGTTGCCTGAAATGTGGCAAAAAGGAAGTGTGTACAAAGTACACACTTTGGGCTTCGGACTGCGTCGTATATGGGTCGGCCCGGGCCGGATTCCGCATGTTTCTCGGGGAGTCCAGTATTGGCAGGGGAGGGAATGCAGTTCGAGTCCCACCTCGGGCACAGTGTTTCCGCAGGTCAGGGGCTTTTTCGCCGTTTGGTGTTGACAAAGCTTGACACTTCTCAGCCGTTAATGCAGCAGAGCCGTTGGAATGGTCGGTTCCCTAGCCGCCCGGAGGCTCGGGGATTCGTGGGGATTGGGGCCCCGCTTACTATCGGGCTCCGATATGACGTCCAGCAGATGTCCCGGCTTTGGTGTCTGGCTATAAGTGGTGGTTGTTGTCCGTCGCGTGGGTACTGCACCTGATGTGGACCCGGCCATTGGCGGTGAACGGTCCAGAGTCTCGACCTCCACGACTAACACATGCTTGAGGCAGCAGCCAGAACCACCAGTTCGAGAAGTCAGCGCAACTCCAGCAGACTTATGGCAGGTGAACGACTTCGGGTGCGAAATGCCACGACCAAATCAGGGGAGACATGGACGTCCGGACGAATAGCAAGTACTTGGACTTCCTGACGAAACGCCTCGAGGAGTTCTCTAGGACGTTCGAGGAGTTCATGACGCACCACGTCGAAAACTCCGGGTTCGGGGCTATGGCCGTGGGGATCGCTCCCGCTGTCCTGCCGAAGGACAGCTCTGACAAGGCACGCGTCCGAGTTCTCACTGATGAACTGAACCGCCTCGCCGGTGCGCTCATGGATCTCAGCAGCGTCACCGACGTCCGAATCGCAGTTCAGGGAGCCGGGGTGCTCGACCCCTTCATGAACTGGCAGCGGATACTCGAGCCGAAGCCGCTGCTGGACGCCCCTGTCGTCAGAGGCTGCTGCCTCCAGGCCGCAGACCGGTTGGAAGGTCTCAAGGCGAAGGCCGAAGCGCTCTCGTCGCCGACGATCGAGCCCTCGCTCCTGCACCCCCTGGTGTGGGCAGCAGCCCAACGCCTCTGGAACGACGGCCACCTCCGTCAGGCAATTGCGGCCGCCGCGGAAGCCGTCAGCGGCCAAATGAAGCAGCTCACCGGCCGGAACAACGCGAGCGACACCTCCCTGTGGCAGCAGGCATTCGCGATGACTGCCCCTCAGGAGGGCAAGCCCCGACTGCGCTGGCCTGGCGACTCGGACGACCAGGACGTCAAAACGATGCAGGCAGGGCTGCTGAGCTTCGCCCCCGGAGTCAACATGGTGATCCGGAACCCAGCGACGCACGTCGCAGAGGACTTCACCGAGCAAGACGGACTCGAACAGCTCGCGACCCTGAGCGTCCTAGCCAAGTTCGTGGACGGCTGTGTGGTTGAGTCCGTCGACAACAGGACTGCCCCTGGGGCCGAGCAGGTATTTCCAGAGCCTGCAGGCGAACCCAGTCAGGCTATGACTAGGGAAAACGGCTAGACCGGAATGGCTGCAAAGACGATCTCTCCCTGTCCGCGCGGGAGATGCTGAAGAAGGTGAAGCGACGCTACATGGAGTCACGGGACTTCAACGGACTGCATATCAGCACGACCCGGAACTCACACAACGAGATCGAGGCGGCGTCGAACTGCTAAATGCCGGCCTGATCGAAGTCGTGGGCCCGAGCGACAACTTGAACATCCACATCCGCCCCTGGCCTTCACGGCGGACCGCCGCCGAGCAGATCGACGAGCTTCGCGAACTCTCCGACGACGACTACGGGGTCTGCCTCTATCCCAAGGCAAAGGCACTGAAGCGGATGAAGCTGCCCAAGAAGTTTGAAGACGCCCCCTTCGCCAGAGCAATGGCCCGCGGTCGGTCAACGCTGGAGCTCGCGTTCTTCAGCTCAGACGTCCTTGAAGGCTACCGTAACGACGCCCGCTACAGGTTCGGCATGAGCGACTTCGGCATCAATTTTGGACTGTCGGACGAGGCGTACGACGATAAAGACCAGCCAAAGAAGGACAGAGTCGGGCTCTTGCACCTCGGCTTTGCCTACGACTTGCGCCAATACGATCCGGAAGTTCCAGAGTCCCCGATTGTCCGACGCGTCGCGGCCTTCTACGGTGACTTGGACGACCTGACCCCAGAGCACCAGCAGCGCTGGGCGAGCTTTCAGGTCGATGACGAGGACATCACCCCTCACCCAGTCTGGTATGGCTGGCAGATGGGCCACTGGCCCGACAGCCTGGGACCGTTCGCTCGGCTCGCCCAGGAGCTAGAAGCCATCAGCGACCTGTTCGAGAACGTATGGGGCGCGCGTCTCTTCCGGTCGCACGAGCTACCCGAAGACTTCGGGTGGATCCTCCGGGCGAACAAACGGGAGTGGGACCACTTCATTCACTCGTTCGACAAGCTCCTTTCGGACAACATCGAAAGAGCGGCACTCGACAATGCCAAAGTTCCGAAGGTAAACGAGAGAGGGGACCGTCTGGGCACCCTCAGCCGGCTGGAACTGTTAATCACAATGAACCATGTGAAGGCGAACAGCGCGAAGTGGGCGCTGAAACCGCTTCGCGAAGTCCGTGCGGCGCGGCAGAAGCCCGCCCACGCGCTCCGGACCAACGTCACGGACCGCAACTTCATCGGCAAGCAACGGGACCTTCTGCATGACGTCGACGAAGTGCTGATCAACATCCGCCAGTGGCTATCAAGCCACCCGCGGAACCGAGGCTGGAAAAGCGGGGAACTTCGGGCCGCGTAGTTTGGCGGACGGGGTTATCTTGCTCAGCCAAGTGGGTCGATGCAATGCTTTGCCGGAATTCGGGGGCAGAGGGTTTAATGGCTGGCGCTGATTTGTGCGAGGTTCGTGAGGATCGTTGGGCCCGGTTCGGTAGTCTTTGGGGCGTGATGTTCTGTGGCTGAGAAGCGATTTCTGGCGTTGGCCGATGTTCGGAGATTCTGAATATTTCCTCAGCCCAGGCCTATGCCCTGGTGCGGTCCGGCGAGCTGCCGGCGATCCAGATCGGGGGCAGGGGCCAGTGGCGGGTTGAGTCGCGCCTTTTGGAGGAATACATTTCCCGGGGCTATGAGAAGACCGCGGAGTATGTCCGTGCGCAGTCCGCCGAGGGCCGCCCCGTGCCGGACGAGGACTAGCACTTTCAGGGCCTTCGAGGTTCGAGCTCCGTGACCGGCGCTGTTTCGTTTCGTTGTTTCATCATGGTCCTGTTGATGGACTGTGCGGCACGCAGTTGGTCGTTCAGGTCCTCAACTGTGGCTTCGAGCGTTGAGATGACTGTGCGGGCCTGGTTACCGTTCTCCCGCTCTGAAGTGAGCTCGTTTTCCAGCTCCTGAATGTAGTTTGCCATCTGTTCCGGCGTCCGCCCGGCCAGTGCTTCGGCGAGATTGGCGCGTACTGCGCGCTTGTAGTCATCGCGTTGCCGGGTGACAGCGGCCAGCCGCTCGTGGAGCCGGAGGAGTTCTGTCGCGGCGCCTTTTGGGGTCATCCCCTCTTGCTCGTGTCCTTGGGCCCATGCTGCGCGTTGTTGGGAGGCTGCGCGGCTGACCGTGGTTTTGAGCTCGGGGGTGTTGTAGATCAGCCAGCGGCTGACGCCGGCTGTCCTGGCTACAGAGGAGACCGTGAGGAGCTCCGGGCCTTTGAGAAGTTTGGCCGCCGCTTTGCGGACGCTGGCGTGTTTGTCTTTGCTTTCCGTTTTCTTGGCCGCAATTAGCTGGGCGACTGCTGCCTGTCGTTTTTCGCTCACGTTCGGTTGCCGGTGCTGACGGGGGTCAACGGCAGCATGCCCTCCGGTTGTTTCAGGTGGCGGGGACGCGGCAGGGATCTGCTGCAGCAGCGTGACGGCGTCGTCGATGGCGGCCCTGTCTTCAGGAGTGAGCCTGGATTTTTCCTTCAGGAGTGCGGTGCGCATTCGCTTGTAGGAGCTGATTTCGTCTTTGAGTGACTGGTGGACCCAGGGTTCGGCGATGCCGCCGGCCGCGGACAGGTCCGCGGTCAGGGCGACGATATGGGCATCGATTTGGGGCAGGTGGGAGAGGTTAGCCCGGTAGTACTGGCAGCCGCCGCACTTGTTGCGAACGGGGCATGATTGTCCGGCTGCTTTCACGTTGCTGGGTTCGGTGCAGAGCCCCAGCGGTGTTGAGACGGACTCCCGGACATAGATGATGTACGGCTGGCCGTCGTCGGTTTCCCGAAGAGTGTCGCGGGGAAGCGAGTAGATTTCAGTTGGCCGGCGGCCGAGACCGCGCAACAGCTGGTAGATGGTTTGCAGCATGAGGTTGTGGAAGGCCATTGTTCGTCCGGCCGGAACGGCATACGCCGCGTCCACGGCGAGCAGTTCCAGGTTCGCATCAAGGAGCCTGATGATGTGGTCCGGGATCGCTTTCCCGGGGTTCTTGTGAGGCCCTGCCGTCGGCAGGGACTCGGCGGTGATGAACATGAACCGGGCGCTGACCCGGGCCAGAACCTCCAGATCGCCCCCATCGCGCAGCATCCGCTGGAAGAGCCTGAAGTAGTCGTACTTGACCGAGTCCGTGCGAGGTTCGCCGTCGGGGCCGGTGAGGTGACGGTATGCGTCCACGACCGCGTTCGCGTCGGCCCGGGTCAGCTGCTCAGGCCGGGTTCCGTGTGGCCGGCGTGCCAGGGCGTGCGAGGCGACCTGAACGGTGCGAATGACGTCGCGGACCTGATCGGCGGCGAGGTCGAAGTGGCGGGAGTACTCCTTGGCTGCCTGACGCAGCCAGTTGACGCTGATGGAGCGGAAATCGAGAATGCCTTTGGAACAGATTGTGTGGGTTGTCCGGTCCTTGCGGAGGCCGATGACCGCCGCGTCCCAGACGTCCTCGGAGCGCATGTCCCGGCCGGAATGACGGTAGCGCCACCGGGCCGCGAGCAGGCCGGCATGCCGGAGGAAGCCGACGACGTTAGCGTCGGGGCGCGGCCGGCCCTGTTCGGCGTCCAGCAGCCTGTGGATGGAGCGGGCACGGGTTTCCAAGGCAACGCGGACGATCCTGCGCATCGTGGCAGGCAGGATCCGGTATGAGTTCCGGTCCCGTTCCTGTAGGACGAGCAGCAACTCCGTGCGAAGGATCGGTGGCAGATCGATGAAGCAGAACTCGTGACGGTGGTAGCGGATGCCGAGGGGGCGTTCGACGGCTATGAAGGCCTCGTGGTCGACACCGAGCTTGGCGAGTTTCCCGAACATGGCGTGATGCCAAAGACACAGACCGGACGCGCGCTGGTTCGATTCCTCCCCGCATCCCCGGGATGCGCATGCCTTGCCGGGAGGAAACATTTCTTTCTCCGCCGCGGCGAAGTCCTCGATGGTGGGCCGTTGTTGTCCGTTGTCAGAGCTGTGGTGCCAGCGTGCGTAATGCCGGTGGCAGAGTCCCTTGATCATGGCCATGGCCCCGCAGCCCTGCCCGGCTGAGCCGACTATGCAGCGCGGTGGGTTCGGGTGCAAGGCCCGGCGCCGGGTCGGCACAGGTTCAGCACCTGGTTCTCCGTCCAGGCAGGAACGGCAGAGGCGGCCTGTGACGGTAGCGACCCGGGGGCACCCGGGCGTCGGGCAGGGGTAGATGCCGGTTAGCGGATTGTCCGGGTCTGCAGCGAACAGCCATAACCGGACGTCCCATTCCCCTGAACGCCAGGGGTGTTCCAGCATGGATTCCAGGAAGGTGATGTATGAACCGGCCTCGGACACCGGTGATTCACGGCGCAGGAAGTCGGCGGCGGCTGTCACTGCGGTGCCTCCCGGCCGGGCAGCGTTCCTTCAACCGCGCAGCGAAGCTCACCCTGCGCAGGATGCAGATAGATGGACGTCGACGCCAAAGACCTGTGGCCCAGCAACGCCATGATGACATCCGGGTCGACCTTGGCCCTCGCCCAGCCGGTGGCCGCAGTATGACGGAACTGATGCGCCCTGACCGGCAAACCCGTGGCCTTCCCGACAGCCGTCAGCATGCTGTGAAGCCCCGAGTATCCCAGCGGCACCCTGCTCTGCCCGGTCGCAGTCAGAAACACCGCGTCGGGCTGGTCGCGGCCAAGGGAACTGTATCTCTGCGCCATGTAGGCCGAATGCCCCTCACAAACATCAGCCGGCACAGGGACATTTCGTTCATACGGTGACTTGGCCCAGGCCCCGTTCGGGTTGCTGCGCCTTTCTATATGGACGTGGGGTCCTGGAATTGCGCAGCCCAGATAGCCTGAGTCGGGCAGCATATGCATGTCTTCCAGCCTCAGACCGAGCGCTTCACCGGCACGCAGACCACAACGCAGCATCAGCAGTACCAGGAGCCTGTCCCGCGGCCGATCGACCGCCTCCAAAATACAGTCGGCTTGTGTCGGGGTCAGAACCACGGGCCGTCGTTTGATCTCTCGGGCCTTTACCAGCCTTGCCGGAGCCACCTTCCACTGCCCCGCCCGATTCAGAGGAGTCGCTCCAGGGCGGCCTCCTTCGACGGTCGCCCGGAGATGGTCAGTCGCAAACCCGTGTGCCACGGCGTAGCGCAAGAACGCCATCACAGCCGTCAAATGGGCATTGACTGTCTTTCCAGAAAGCCGACAACCGTTGGCAGAGGAGCCTTCAAGGCAGGCTTTGTAAGCCGCCAACTGATGGAAACGGAGCCCGGTCCACGCGGTAGCCGTCTCCGTGCACCAGGACAGGAACCGCGCCAGCCTAAGCTGGTAAGCCTTCTGCGTGTTCACCGCCCGCCCGGAATGGAATAGCCACAGCGAGTAACCGCGGCATTCCTCGCTCAGCCGGAAGCGGTCATCCACCACAACCCACACGTTCTGATCATCCTCGACCGTCACCTGCACCGCTTGGAAAATGCCCACAAACGGAAGCTATCCGGTTCAAGCAGGGCATGAAACAGCTACTGGTAGGCCAGAGGATTAACGATTTGCAAACTGCAACCCCTCACTTCGCGTCTTCGTCCTTGCGAAATAATGCCCGGTCAGGGGTCGGTGGTCTGCGGCGTCCCGTCCAGGCCAATTTTGGCACTGCTTGTCGGAACGCCAGTTTTCCGCCCGGTAAGGGTTCGTCTTTTTGGACGATAAACGCCGCTTTGCGTTGGCGCCCGAAAAGTTGTCGCGCAAATCATGGAACCTTTCGATGGGTCCGGACACTATGGGGTATGGGCGGAGATGTGGAAGGGACAGACGAGGTTCTTTGGAAGCTTGTCGTGAATGGGGACGGTGAGGCTTTTGGCGCACTCTTTGATCGCCACCGCGACCGGGTTCTGCGTCACGCCCTGAGGCTCGTCGGCTCCGCTCATGCCGCCGAAGACGTCACAGCGATGGTGTTTTATGAGGCGTGGCGTCGCCGTGAATACGTGCGCATGGTCAACGGCTCCATCGTTGCCTGGCTGCTGGTCACCGCGAACAACACCATCCGCAACGATCTTAGCCAACGCCGGCGGTACAACTACTTTCTAAACCGCCTCCCTGCCCCTGCCCATAGCCCCGATATCGCTGAGGTGTTCGCCGACGAGGACCAGCAGGAGTTTGAGGCCGTCACCTTAGACCAGGTTTTTGCACGCCTGCGCCAAGCGGACCGTAACGTGCTGACTCTATGCGTGGTCGAGGAAATGAGCATCCGGGATGCTGCGACCGCACTCGGTATCCCCGAAGGCACCGTGAAATCCAGACTAAACCGGGCAAAGCAAGGCTCGGGGACCTATTCGACGAAGTTTCCAGTACCTATGCGATAGACCGTCAGGCCGCGCATGAACGGAGGCCACAATGAAGACACATCAGTTCGAGCCCGACAGGAGCGATGCGCTTCGCCGCCAGCTCGTAGACATGCCGGCACAAGAGCTCCCCAGAATACGGCCGACAGGAAGCTCGCAGGTTCCTGCAGCCAACCTGGCGATTACCGATCATGACCCTATCCACAGACCACAACGCACGCGCCGCATGGTGCTGACGATGGCCGCAGCCAGTTTCGGCGTGATCGTTCTGGGTCAGACCAATATGTCGATCCAGAGCGCCCACGCGGCCGGTCTCCTGCGGTCAGCAGCGGAACAAACTATGGCCTTTTCAGACCCCACCCCGGGTCCAGGAGAATACCAGCGCGTCCACACGCACGCCAACTGGCTCGTGGGCCGAAGTGATGCTGCTGGAAATGGCATGTTCAGCATGAACACCCAGACCATTGACGTCTACGTTCCCGGGGACCCCTCACGGGATTGGGTACTGGACCGGGACTGGGGCGCCATCGCCCCGCGCCCCGGTCAGAAGGACACCATCCACGCACCCGATGGCGAGTTCTACGGGATCCCCTGGACCGTGATCGATAAGCAGGAAATCATGGGCCTGTCCCGCGAAGGCAAGGCCCTGATCGAGCACTTTAACGCCCAGTACCAGGGAGGGTCCTCATCCCGCGACGAAGATAACTTCGTGCGCATCACGGACCTGCTGCGGACCGGACTGGTCCCGGCAGACCTGCGCGCAGGCCTCTACGAGGCACTGGCATTGATCCCGGGCGTGAACGCCAGTGAACAAACCAACTTTGACGGGAAACCAGGGATCTCCATCGGCCGATCAGAGCCGCTCCGGGCAGGACAACGCGATGAAATCATCATTGACCCGGCCACTGGCCTGGTCATCGGTGAACGCACCGTCATGACCTACGCACTCTTCGGACTGGGAACCAATAATCTCACCGCTCATACCGCCATTGACTACAGCATCGTTGGATCCGTCCCGCCGGCGAATCAGCCAGCCATGGACACCGGAGGGCCAGAGAAATGACCCACCGAAACGCAGCAAGCTCGGCAGGATCTGACAGCCGTACGCTCCTTGCTCTCTTGGCTGCATTCACAACCGCCCTGCTCTGGTGGATCGGCATCGTCGGCACCATCACCACTGGAGGCGGCGGAGCAATATTCCTGACCGTCCCGGCCCTGGCCACCATCGGAACCATCATGATTGGAAATCGACTCCGACGCCACTGGCTAATCCCCATGGGGCAACGACAACGCAGACACAGGAACGCGCCCCCGCCCGGCGCCCCTTACTCGGTTGTTATCCTGTCCGCATTTACGACCGCTTTGTTGTGGTGGATAGGCATCACCGGTCTCGTCAACACAGGAGGCAGCGGAGCCCAGCCCTTCCTGACAGTTCCAACCATTGCAAGCATTGGGACACTCATAATCGCGCTTCGTCACCGCCACGGAAGAACGAGCAGCACGAGAAGTTAACAGCCCGCCATAACCGTAGCGCTCAAAAGAGCCATACGTATGGATATGTCCCGTGGAGGGTTCGTCGAACGGGCCGCAGGGTATTGCCTCATAAGGGGAAACCGGATGAACGGCGGGCGGCCCCAGGCGTCGCGTTTGGAGCCGGCGCCTGTCAGGCACGCGCAACCATCCTCACAAGGACTGCGAAAAGAGTTAGGAACGAAGAGCGCGGTGCTCAAACAAACAACTCCTACAGCGGTAATGGAGGCAAGATAACCGCAACGTCTGGCGCCTACGGGAAGATGACCCGCAGTTGAACTCGTCCGCCGCCCGCGGGATCACCTGGATGAACAGTTCCTCGCCGGAGAGGTCCGCGCCAGGCAGTTTGGCGACCGATCGGCCCGCCCGTCCGCGGGCGCCATCCACCCTACGGTTCCCCTGTGTTTTGGGCACCAGACTCCTCAAACCGGTGCTTCTCGTCCGGGACACCCAAAAAGGGCTGAACTTCCGTCCGTAGTTTCGTTTCTTTTTGGGCTTTGGCCGATTGGTCAAGTGTGATACTTCCCAAATAGCCGGGCACAGTATTTGCCGTTGAATTCCCACGTAGTAAATGACTTAGGACCAAGTAGTATTACCGCCAATCCGAGTACTTCCTTGCCGACATCGGCAAGGCAACCCAAGCCACGCTAAGGCCGAAATGGCCTCCTTCATGTAAAGAGCTTCGAAAGATGCTTCCGAAAAGACAGGCCATGAACAATTGCCGGGAGCCGCTATTCTTGACAATTATTTCCCCCTATATGAGAGTGTGCTCTATCTAAATATCCCCGGCACCGATCGGAGCGCGCAGCAAATGAAAATACGCCATTGGGGTTCGGGCATCACTGTTGCGCTTGTACTGTGCGGGTCTCTGGTTGCGGGTCCTGCCTCCTCGGCGGCGGAGCCGATCGTTCCGGGCCACCTGCCTTATCCGGCCGGCGGAACATCTGTACTGGGAGACGGTATTGACGCGGGCAACCGGAATGCGCAGCTGGCGGAGACCGTTCCTGCACAGATCAACCAGTCCTGGCGTGCCGAGCCGCCGCACTGCCCGTCCTCCGGCGGCAGCAGTGCCGTGTCAATCAGCGTGTCGGGAAACCGGACGGTGGTGGTGGACAGGCAGTACCAGTGCTCGTGGTTATCTGCCTACGAAACGGGCACCGGAAAGCTGTTGTGGCGCCATGGATACCATTTCGCCCACGTGGCGAAAATCGATGGATTGAGGGTCTATCTCGCCCACGACAACCCCGAAACCAGCCAGATGGTCCTGGACGCATTCGACGTCAACACCGGCGCACTGCTGTGGGCCAGCCCTTACGTGAGCGAATACCGGACCGTGTTCGGCTCCGGAGTGGTCATGGGCGGTTACTACGCTCTGGATGCAAGCACGGGCATTAATCGGTTCGTAGCAGGCCCTAGCGCAACCAGTGAACCCTCGCTTATCGAAGCGGGTCGGGTCATTTACAACGGACAAGGTTTGGTAGAGGCTTTCTCCGCCACAACAGGAAAGTCGATCTGGAAGTACGTGAAACCTGGAGGCAACTCCGGCCCGGGCGCGGGAACCGCCGCAGCGTCTGTGCATAACGGGAGGCTCTACATCCCCAGCATTTCTTACACGGAGCAGACGCTGGTGCTGGAGGCCGCAACGGGCAAATACATCCGAACGCTGCCCAACAGCGAGATCCCCGTCGCCTTCGACGGCCGCATCGGAATCTTCACCACGTCCGGCTACTCTGAGCCCTCCGTCATCACCGCAGTAGACCTGGAGACCGGGGCGGTTCAGTGGACACACCGGCTGGGCATGAAGGACCAAAACTACGGCTATGAAGTCGTGTCCTCGGCACCCATCATCGCCAACGGGCTGGTGTGGATCCTCGCCGGGGTCGATACCGGCACGCCGGGTCAACTTCTCGCCTTGGATGAGATCACAGGCAGGGTCCGGAGCGGCACCGAGGTTGCGTGTCCGCCCGCGTTCGGCGGCAACCTCGCCATCGCCCAACACCGCGTCTTCGTCCCGACCACATGCGGTGTCCAGACCTATGTTCCCGGAGCGGCCGACACAGCAGCACCGACCGTGACGGGCCGGACACCGGCAGCATCAGCTACAAATGTGAGCCAGGACGCAGACATCACGGCGGCGTTCAATGAAGTTGTTTCCGGCGTCAACGAGTCCACGTTCACCCTCAAGAACCCAGCCGGAACCGTTATCCCGGCAACGGTCACCTACAACGAGACCATCCGCGTCGCCACACTGAACCCCACGGCGGCCCTGGCTGCGGATACGAAGTACACCGTCACCCTCACCGGATCCGCCCGCGCCATTCGGGATGCTTCCAACAACGCGCTGGCCACGACCCAATGGACCCTCACTACAGGGCCCGGGCCGACGGTGATGAACCGGACTGCCTGGTTCGCCACCGGCGTGAGCCAGACAGCAGATGTGACAGCGACGTTCAGCGAGCCCGTCATTGGCGTCAGCGCCACGACGTTCACCCTAAAGAACCCGGCCGGAGCGGCGGTTCCCGCGACGGTAACCTACAACCCCACCAGCAGGGTGGCCACGCTGAACCCAACGACAACCCTTGCCGCGGACACCCGTTACACCGCGACCCTAACCGGCAGTGCCACCGCCATACGGGACGTCGCGGGCAACCCGCTAGCGGACAACCCCTCGGAGAAGGAACCCAGTGCCACGACAAGCTGGTACTTCACCACCGGTCCTGTTCCCACCGTGATTTCCCGCAGCCCCGCCGTGAACGCCACCGCGGTAAGCCGGACAGCGAATATCACGGCAACCTTCAGCGAACCCGTCACCGGCACCAGCGGAAACTACTTCATGTTGAGCAACGCCACGACCGGCGCAATGGTTCCTGTGGAGTTGTACTCTTACAACGCCGCCACCCGGGTAGCCACACTGAACCCGAGGGGAACACTGACGGCAAACACCAAGTACACCGTCACGCTGACCAGCAGCACGTACGGCGGCATCCGCGACGCCGCCGGCAACCCCCTCCAGACCACTCGTTGGACCTTCACCACCGGACCGTGATGAAGCCGAGAGGCCAAAGGTAGGGAGAACGTCGGTCGGCAGGGAACGTGGCGCCGCGTAGTCCCGACCCAGGGCGGTCGCCGCCCGCTGGTGGGCGGGTCACACTGTCTTGGACGGGCGTGCCAGAGTTCCGGACCTTGGATGTGGGGACTGCTTAGCCCTCGCAGTCGGTGCAGTAGGCGTGGTGGTTTTTCCTCGCCGGAGAGGTCGCCCAGCACGCCGGGATATCGCTTGTGGACGCCCACGCTGCTCTCGGAACGTCAGGGCGACGCTGCCTTGCTTCCCTTGATGCTTGATCGCTACCAGTCGGCCATTGAATTCGGACACGACCCGGCCCGTGGCCTATTCGACCCGGACCGATTGGGAGCCGTCAGTCCGGTAACCCGTGCAGTTGCCCTGAGGAAAGGCACAGAGGGATGGATGTCGTCACTTGTGTCCCGACTACCCATCAGCACAGGAGATGTAAGCGACGCGGCGGCTGCCGAGTACCTGGAGCTGCTGGTTGTCGTACTGGAAGACGGCAAGATTATCGGCGACGAAGCCAGGGGTGGCATGGGCGCAGAACAAGTTCGCGGGCTCAACGAGCGGATTCTGGAGATGATGCGCGAAGCGGCGTTCGCAGACCAGGTCTTGACCGCCGGAGAGCTGGCGGAGCTGAAACGTGCAGCAGATGCTTTGGCTGTGCCGGGCTACTTCGACGACCTGCAGCCAAGTACAACACAGTCGAACCCGGCCGCCGATCAGAGTACGGAAGTGCCAGCAGCAAGGACGCCAAGGTCCGTAGGTGCGGACACTGCCGAACGCCTGGCAACTACCGTTCGAAGTGTCCTGAAATGAATTAGGGGAGTGTGGACATTGTCCACACTTTCCGTCTCGGACTCCGTCGTACAGCCCTCAGACTCGCTGGAATCCCGCATGTTGTCGGGGGTTCCCAGTGCTTGCAAGGGCTGGAGGCCGGTTCGAGTCCCACCTCGGGCACGTGTTTACCCTGTTCAGGGGCTTGTGGGCCGCTGAATGTGTACGAGTCTCCTTTTATGGGCCCCTGCGGGGCACATTTTTTTGGTGGCGGTTGCGGCCTGGCGGCTCCTTCCCTTGGCTTGGACAGCGGTGTTGCTGTGTACTCCTTCATGGCCGGGAGCGCCTGGAACTGCATGACTTGCTGCGACTTGGGATCAAACCCTCATGTTCATCCCGGTCGGCAGTCGGAACTCCTGGGAGCCTCTTGTCATGGCCTCTATGATGTTCTCGAGCATCGGGTAGGGCCGGGCGAACCGACCGGGTTTGGTGACGGGAAGAGTCTCGCCGGGACGGACAGCCGCCAGGGCTTCGTTCCGTCCCGGCCGTTCCCGTTCCTGCCGGTCACACCGTGGTCACCATTGATCAGGCCCTCGGGGCACCCGACCCATACGCGCCCTGTGCGCCGCGGCCGGGTCCTGTTCGTTGGTGCAGACCCGGACGTAGCCAATGTTCTGCGCGGGCTGGTGCAACTGTCGAGATTGTCCAGCCTGAGCGGGGCAGTTTTGCGGGCGGTCCGTCCGCGAATCCAGGTTTCCAATATCCGTATCCGATTTCTCGCAGCGCCAGCGCGGTCGGATGGTGTCCCGGTGGGGGGGACTGGCTAACGGGCGCCTGCAGTGGTGCGTCGCATCCCCTACATAATGTCCACATCATGGAATATTTTTGCTCAAAGTATGGACACGTCATCTAGCCTGCACTGTATGGACAGCCGGATAACCCAAGAAGATCTTCCACCCTTTGTTGATGCCGCGTGGCTCAAGGCGCATCGAAGTAACGTTGTCACCGCTGATGTTCGCTGGTACCTCGACGGTGCGTCGGGCCGTGCAGCGTACGACGGCGGGCATCTCCCAGATGCGGTGTTCGTGGACCTGGACGCATGGCTGTCGGGCAATTCGGGACCATACGGGCTGAACCCGCTTCCCGACTCTGAAGTGTTCGCACAGGGAATGTCCTCCCTGGGAATCGGCGACGACACGACCGTCATCGCCTATGACGACGCGGGGGGAGTCATCGCCGCACGGCTCGTGTGGATGCTGCGTGCGCTCGGGCATCGGGCAGCGCTGCTCGACGGCGGGATTTCCGCATGGACGGGACCGCTGGAGACGACGCCCGTGAAGCCGACGCCCGCGACCTTCACGCCGTCTCCGTGGCCCGAGGCCGGCCTCGCCCAGCTTGAGGACATCACGGCAGGGGCTGCAGGGATCATCGTCGACGCCCGCAATGCCGACCGCTTCGACGGAACCCTACAACTGCCCACTGATCCCCAATCCGGACACATCCCCGGCGCAGTGAACGTCCCGTGCCGTGGGAACCTCGCCCCCGATGGACGCCTGCGCCCGATCGCAGAGGTCCGACGAGCGTTTGCGAACGTTGGGATCGAAGACGCGGCTGCCGTCATCTCCTACTGTGGCTCAGGCGTCACGGCCTGCCACAACCTTCTCGCTCTCGAGCATGCAGGACTCGGTCAGGGCCGTCTCTACGCAGGCGGGTGGTCAGAGTACGGAGCCGAGCCTGGCCGCCGAGCCGAGCTGGGCTGACAACCGACCTACGATGCCCGCTCGGCTCGAGACAACGACCTCCATCCTCAAGAGTGGAGACCTTCTCAGTCTGGCCCGGTAAGGGATTGGCTTGCGGACAGTCGAGGTTGCTTCAGAGGTCGGCTGTCGTACTCCGACGACTCATCCGCGTCCTGTCGCCAGCCTGAAGCTTTCGGTTTCGACTTGCGCTGTCGTTCGACCGTACGACTCTCCCCAGTTTGCGAGCAGGTCCAAGTATTCGCCGTAGGAAACGGTGCTGTTCTTCTCAAGGGGCACTCCGGCTGGGTCCCCAAGCCACCCGACGATCCGGTCGTCGAAGATCGGGGCGGCGTTCGAGTCATCAGGGCCGTCGACGGCTGAAGTGAAGTACAGCCACTTGGTGAAGTACGAGGACCTGAGGTGGAGGATGCGGCCCTCGTTGTTCATTAACCGGAAAGCCTCAAGAGCCCCGTCTGCGCGCACAGACCTGACTCCTGCTTCCAGCCGGTCTGCGACAAAGGGATCCACCGGTTCCGAGACGGCGTCGGTGCTCTTGGCCTTGGTTTGGGTGAGTATCCACCGTGTCCGCAGCGCACCCATGTCAGCGGTGGTGCCCCATCCCCACACCATCGCCGCAATGAATGCGGGGAGGACCCTGCCCGCATTCAACTCTGCTGAGACCGCATCAAGGGTTGACTGCCGGCTCACCCTCTCGGGAAGACGGTCGAGGAGCGACAGAACGTCCGGTAGGTCGTGCATTGGGTCGAGCCACGGCTGCTTCGCCCAAAGGAATGGGCTCTGCGGCCGGGAGTGTCTGAATAACGGTGGTCCGGGGTTGGCCTGACACGCCGGGCGGTGCCTGGCGGGGAGGACTGATCATGAGCGAAACCATGGATCCCATGGCGACTGAATTGGACCAGCATGAGTTAGCGCAGCAGCTCCTGGCCCAGGCCAGGGAGCAGGGAATCGAGCTCGTCGGCCGGGGCGGGCTGTTGAACCGGTTGACGAAGAATGTCTTGGAGACCGCTCTGGAAGCGGAGATGGATGAGCACCTCGGCTACGGAAAACATGACGTGTCCGGCCGCGGGCGGACAAATCAATCACAAGGCACCATCTTTCGATGGGCCAGAGAGACGCGGAGTCACGCCCGGCGAGGCCGCCACCAGCCTGCCAACCAATCTCAGACCAGCCACGACCATTAGAGAGAGACGCGAAATGATCGCCGCATATGAACATGACGGCTCAGCCTGCGGCGGGCAGCGCCTCCGGGATGCGCGGCTTGGCGTTGCCTGCGAAGGTGAACTTCGCGTCGTCGCCTTCGCCTTCCACATCCACCACCACGATGTCGCCGGCGTGCAGTTCGCCGAAGAGGATCTTCTCGGAGAGCTGGTCCTCGATCTCGCGCTGGATGGTGCGGCGCAGCGGCCGGGCACCCATGGCGGGGTCGTAGCCGCGGGTCGCCAGAAGCACCTTGGCCGCGGACGTGAGCTCGATGCCCATGTCCTTGTCCTTGAGGCGCTTCTCGAGGCGGCCGACGAACATGTTCACGATCTCGATGATCTCGTCCTGGGTCAGCTGCGGGAAGACCACAACATCGTCAACACGGTTCAGGAACTCGGGGCGGAAGTGCTGCTTGAGCTCCTCGGTGACCCGGGCGCGCATCCGGTTGTAGCCGGTCTGCGTGTCCGTGCCGGACTGGAAGCCGGTGGCGACGCTCTTGGAGATGTCCCTGGTGCCGAGGTTCGTGGTCATGATGATCACGGTGTTCTTGAAGTCCACCACGCGGCCCTGGGAGTCGGTCAGGCGGCCGTCTTCCAGGATCTGCAGCAGCGAGTTGAAGAGATCGGCGTGCGCCTTCTCCACCTCATCGAACAGGACCACGGAGAACGGACGGCGCCGGACCTTCTCGGTCAGCTGTCCGCCTTCCTCGTAGCCCACGTAGCCCGG
>NZ_FNGC01000004.1 GCF_900102785.1 Arthrobacter sp. ok362 | reverse complement strand
TGATCACCGACGGCGCCGACTCCTTCTACCGCGTCCTGACAGACCCCCGCGACGGCGCCCCGCTGGAAATCGGCCGGACCAGCTACCGTGTCACGAAGGCCCAGCGTCAATGGCTCCGCCTCCGCGACGGCAGGTGCCCCTTCCCCGGCTGCAGCAACCACTCCCTGGACAACGAGGCAGACCACCTCCTGGCCTGGGCCGACGGAGGCACCACCGGCATCACCAACCTGGGCCAACCCTGCCCCAGACACCACCGCCTGAAACACAGCACCGCCTGGAAACCCACCGGAGCCAGCAAGGACCACCCGCCGGGGTGGACTTCGCCGTCCAGCCGGCACTACCCCAGCGAACACCAGGACTGGGAACCGCCCGAGTGGCCGCACGACATCCTCACCAAGGACACCCTCCCGGACCACGGCCTCCCCGCGGATCCAGGACACCAGGCAGACCCGGCGCCCACAGGCCATGCCGGCCAGGAACCCGGCCAGGAACCCGGCCGGGAACCCGAACTGGAACTGCCCCCGGACCCCTTCCCCGAGTGGCACCAATTCATGGCCGCGCATCCATTCCCCGCTGCGGGCACGGACGATCCCGGCCGGCCGGCGCCCCCGGACGACGCCATCCCGGAACGTTTCCTGCTCCACTGTGCCTGATCGACTGGTTAGGTGCCGTTTCAGCGCGGTAATCCAACCGCCGTGGTGGCGCACTTCCTGCCGGCTGAGCGCTAGGCCACAGTGAAAAAAAGAGACAAACCTGGTAGAGAAAGCGCCTCGTCCTTCAGAACACGGACGCAGGCCCGCCACCCGCTGCGCTCCTGACGCGGCCACTTCCCAAGCGGTGAATAGCGAGCCCGGTCTTAAGGGACTTACGCTGGTCCGGTCTGGACTCGAGGGCGGTTGTGGGGTGGCAGCGCACTTATGGTCCTCGCCGTCGGGAGCTTATGGGTCGTCGGCTGGAACGTGAGGGTGCCGATGTGGATACAGGCCCCTTCCGGGGCTCGCCAAGCGTGGTCGTGCGTGGATCGAGCGAAAACCCAGCCGACCTGGTGGTTCCCAACGAGCTGGACGAGCAGCACCGGTGAGGCTGGGCCCGCAACCCTGCCTCTGGCATCGCCTTCGCCTGCGGACAAGAACTGCCAGGCGGCTTTCACAACCGATGAACGGAAGCCCTATGGGGCCGACGCGGGGCCGGTGGGCACTCTTGATTGAGACGTGGATCACGTCGACTCACCCAGGGTATTCACCCGGAACAGTCACGCATGAAAGAAGGACAACGATGTCTGCCGCCACCACAGAACTATCGCCCGTAGCAGAGACTCCCTCCGGGCCGGCCGAACTGCCCCGGGATGACGCCCTCGAACTCAAGAGGCTCTTGGTGCCCGATGCCCGGGTCGCCACCATCGGCGCGGGTTGCATCGGCCTGGAGGTCGCTGCGGCCGCGGCCGCGAAAGGCCGCGACGTCACCGTTCTCGAGTTCCAGGACCGCGTGATGAGCCGCGTGACCTCAGAACCGGTGTCCCGCTTCTTCGAGCAACTGCACGAGCAGAACGGTGTCCGGTTCGTCTTTGGTGCCGCGGTGACCGCCGTGGAGGGAACCGACCGGGCCGAGCGCATCGTCACCGCCGACGGCGCTGTCTACCCCGTCGACGTTGTCCTGGCCGGAATCGGCGTGGTGCCCAACCAAGAACTGGCAGAAACCGCAGGGCTCGAGTGCCAGGACGGGATCCTCGTCGACGGGGACGGAAAGACTTCCGATCCCCACATCTACGCCGCCGGTGACGCCACGCGCTTCACCAGCAACATCGACGGCGCCAGCCAGCGCCTCGAGTGCATCCAGAACGCCATGGCGCAGGCCGGCAGGGTGGCAGCGGACAAGTTCTCGGTTGTCTATGTCCGGGACGGGCGCCTCGCCGCCGTCGACACCGTCGCGGGCCTGACCGACTTCCGTCCGGCCAAGAAGCTGATCGCCCAGAGGGCACGGATTGACCCATTCCTCGCCGCCGATTCCGGCACACCACTGACCGACGCTGTGTTCGCAGCTTCCTAAAACAAAGGAACCACCATGAGCAACAACAAACTCACCGTTGTCGACCGCGAGGGGTCCACGCACTCCCTCGAATGGGAGCCGGACCAGACCTTCATGGAGGCCCTCCGCGACAACGACCTCCCGTCCTGGCATCCTGCGGCGGCACGGCCTCCTGCGCCACATGCCACGTCATCCTTGAGAAGGAGGTCTTTGACACCCTGAGCGAACGCAGCGAGGACGAACTCGAGTTGCTGGTCGAAGCGGAGGGGTACCAGGAATGCGGCTCCAGGCTCTCCTGCCAGCTTGACTTCAGCGAGGAACTCAACGGCGTGACCGTCACTTTGGCGCCGGAGCAGTAGCTGCCGGTCAATCGGGCAACGGCTACGCTGGCCGCCGGCTGCTAGCCATCGTCCGGCAGGCGTCAGGTTCCCTCTCCGGCGTGCCCCGTCCCGAGGCCGCGCGCCCCAAGGCCACGCCCGCCGAAGCCGCGGAGGCGCACAGGACCGTGGGCGAACCGCCCGCCACCGATCGGCGTACGGCCAACGCCGGGCGTGCACGCGGGTGTGGCCGAATACACGATCCTCGTGTGGTACAAATACCGCACCACGAACGCCGCCAGGAGGGTCGCGGCCTGCGCCAGGACGGCGTCGATGGCGAGGACGTTCACAGCCAGCATCAGGACCGGAAGCCGGGCCAGCGCCTCCAGATTGTTGAAACAGAACGACTGCGCAAACCGGGTCCGCAAGCCGTTTGCCTTGTGCGGCAGGGTGCCGAAGACAATGTTTTCCTGCATGAGGAAGTTCGAGACAATCGTGAGCTCCGCGGCCGCGACGGCGGCCGCGACGAAGTGCGTTCCGGTAGAGAGCAGGAATGCCATGATCAAAAGGTTCAACATGGCCCCGACAGCCCCCACGGCGGCAAACAGCAACGCCGTTCCGGCGCGCAGCTCGCCGAGCTGCCTGAGGAAGCACAGCCCTTGGCCAAGGCCCGCCTTGGACTTGCCGGCGGCCCGCGGTCCGAGGGTGAACGGAACTTCGGACACCGTGAGTTGGTGCCGGGCCAGGATTTCCAGCAGGATCTTGAACCCGCTGGGTCGCAGAGCGCTGCACTCAATGGCGGAGCGCCGCAGGCCAAAGAACCCCGTCATGGGATCAGAACAGCCTCGCAGCCGCAAGGGAAACAATGCCAGCGTGATGCGCGTGGCCCCGGCAGAGAGCACACGGCGGGACCAGATGGCCGCGGCACCGCTGCTACTGTCGCCACCCCTGCCACCCCTGCCACCCCTGCCACCCCTGCCACCCCTGCCGCCCCTGCCGCCCCTGCCGCCCCCGCCACCCCTGCCGCCCCCGCCGCGGCGGCCGCTGGCACCGTAGCGCGAGGCGACCACCACGTCGGCGTCGTTGTCTTCAAGCTCCGCGAGCAGGACGGGGATGAGTTCCGGCGGATGTTGGAGATCGCCGCTCATCACCATGCAGAACTCGGCGGCGCTGGACCGCACGCCATCCACGACGGCTCCGCTCAGGCCGCCCGCGGGCGCCTCCCGATGGATCACCCTGATGCGCATTGGCTGCGCGGCTGCGGCGGCCGCAATGACGTCCCGGGTGTTGTCCGTTGAGTCGTCGACGAACACGAGTTCGGCGTCGATATGACGGCAGGCCTCGGCAGCCCGGCCGATCAATTGTTGGACGTTCGGGGCCTCATTGCGCGTGGGGACGATGACTGAAAGTTTCATGACTGCCGTCCTGTTGGTCTGCGTCCTAGTTGGACGGGGGATTTATGACGCGGTGTACGGTCCATTCGCCGAATGTCTGGACTTGTTCGGAGTTCTGCAGGGCCGTCTTCACCCGGGTCAGTCCCAGGGAATCTATGTTGGCCATGACGGACGGGCCGACGATGATCCAGCGGATTTCCCGCCACCCGCCGGGCCGTTCGATGTCGAACTGCTTGTCGAGGTCCGGCTTCTCTGTGGCGATCATGGTCCAGGCGTTGTTCCACCCGCTTGAATTCAGGTCGTGCCACATGGAGTAGGGGGCTAGCACGACCTCGCTGCGTGAGACGTTGTCCTGAACCCAGGTCATGGCGCTGCGCCAGTTGGAGTTGGTCTGGGCGGTCAGGAGGGTCCTGTCCTGTTCAAACCACTGGGGCAGCGACATCAGGAGCAAAGATGCCGACAGCGCGGCGACGAACCCGGTCCGCAGCGGCCGGGTCAGGCCTGGCGTGCGGCGCGCGAGTCGTTCCACGCCGCTCCAGGCGATGTCCACGGCCGACCCGCAGGCCAGCGCGAGGAACGGGATGACGCCGATGATGTACATCGCGGGGAGATAGCCCTGGCCAAGCACGATCGGTGTGGCGAAGGAGGCGATGGCGATGAAGAGGATCCGGGACTGCCGGCGCAGCAGGCAGACGACGGCGGCAGCCAGTCCGGCGGCGATGAGGTACTTGTCAAAGTAGAGCCAGCCTGAGAGCAACTCGGCGCGGCTGGAGCCGGCCTCGAAAATGGTGCCGGAGCCGGAACGGTTCAGGAGCTGATAGGCGAGGGCGTCCTGGAGTGAGACGTGATCGGGTCCGGAGAGGAGTTCGTTCCGAAGCAGTGCCGACAGCGGGTAGAAGGCCAGCAGCAGTCCGCCGGCGGTGAGGAAGCCAACCACCGAAAATGACCGGTTGCTCCATTTGGGCCGGTACATCAGGGCGAGTAGCAGGGCGGGGCCGAAGATGGACAGGGTTTCTTTGGAGAGCACGGCGATCGCGAAACAGATCCCGGCTCCCACGTGGTGCCACAGCGCGTTCCGTGAGGACAATGCAAGGTAGAACGCCAGCAAGAGCCAGGGCACACCGATGTTGTCGAGGTAAATCTGCCGCCCGAGCACAAGGGAGAGCGGGGACAGGATGAACAGCACCGTGGTCAGGGCCGCGAAAGGAATACGCATGGTCAGCCGGCGGCCCACTATGTAGAGCAGCACCGCGCTGGCGACGAAGTACACCGAAATCACGTACCTGGTGGCACCGATGGTGGTGCCGTCGCCGAGCCCGAGCAGATTCGGAAGCCAGTTCAGCGCCGCTATCTGGATCCATCCCAGCGGCGGGTGGTCATACCAGTAGGTGTAGGGGGCCAGGGTCCCCGAGTGCACGGCGAAGGCCTGGGAGGTGTAGGTGCCTTCGTCGTCCTGGTAGCTGGGCGCGCCGTCGAGGTTCCACAGGCTGAGCACGGCTGCGGTGACCGTTAGCGCAGCGAGGGCAATCTTGTCCCACAGCGGGAGGTACCTCAGGCTGAACGGGGCGCCGTGCGCCGTGCCGCGGTGTTTGGGCGCGCTTGCGGCCCTTGCGTTCCGCTCACCGGCCGCCGCCGCTGGTGGATCGGGTTTTAGTTCAGTGGTTGCCATGGCTGCCTCCTAAGGGGCCGTTGAAACCGAGGGGCTGTTGAAAACGTCAATTGGGTGCTAGTGCCGTGCGGGTTCGGCAGCGCCGGGGAGGAGGTAGGCCAGGTGGGATCCGGAGTGATCGGTCTTTTCCCAGGCAAAATCGCGGCGCACGAATTTGAACAAGGCCCTCAGGGCCGCGAACGCCAGGACCATCTGGTACAGGGGAGTGCCGGCAATGAGCCGGAAGTAGTCGTACCAGCTAATGGCGAACTTATGGTCGCGGCCGAATTCGTGGAGCATGCAGACATCGAAGGCGACAGTTACGAGCGTGGGTATCAGCGGCAGGAAGGTGACCAGCGTGACCACGAGGGGGAACTTTCCCCAGATCGCCGCGGCGATTGCGATGGGAATGCAGATTCCGGCCAGTGCCATGAAATGCTGCTGCATCAGCGTCCACCAGGCGATGGTCCGCATCCGCCGGGACGGCAGGGCCTTCCAGTCGCCCTTGGCGAAGACCTGCATGAATCCGAGGGACCAGCGGGTGCGCTGCCGGATCAGCCCGGACAGGCTGTCGGGCGTTTCCTCACGCGTGACCAATTGCGGGGAGTAGGCCACCACGATCTTGCGGCGGAGCGTCGACAGGCGCACGCCGAGATCGCAGTCTTCGGCGAGGCAGGAGCCGTCCCATCCGCCCACCGCTGTCAGCAGTTCCCGCTTGATGAACACGGTGTTGCCGCCGAGGGGGATGAATCCCTGCCGGGAATGGGCATGCAGCCTGGACCGGAACCATGTGAAGTACTCAAGGCAGTTCCGCAGCGAATACCACGTGTCCTTGTAGTTGATCAGCTGCACCGCACCCTGGACGACGTCGGCGTTCTTGGTGGTGAAGACGCTGTCGATATGGGCCAGCAGCTCTTCCGCGGCGATTGACTCGGCGTCGAAAACTCCGACCACGCTGTTGCGGCACAGCGACAGCGCCTTGTTTAGCTGCCGCGGCTTGTTCTTCCTCTCGCTGACGTCCACGCTGACCCGGACGAACGCCGGAAACTCCCGGGCGAGCCGGTGCGCGATCTCCACCGTCTCCGTGTCATCATGTCCGACCGAGATAATGATCTCCTTGCGCGAATGGGTCTGCGCCAGAAGCGCCGCCAAGGTGGCCCGCATGACCTCTTCGCGTTCGTTCCGGCACGGCATGATCAGCGAGAATGAATGCCCCTCCCTCGACTGAAGGCCGGAGTAGGACGTCCGCACCTGCGTCTTGGGGTCCCACCATGCGTAGGTGTTCAGGTAGAGGGTGGACACGGCGATGGCAAAGAGCGCCACGGCGATGATGAGGACGAGGGCGCTGGCCAGCAAGGTAGCGGACATGACGGAGCTCCAATGAGGTGAGGTGGACGCAGGGGATCTCGAAAACTGGCGGGATCGTCAGTCGGGTGGATACTCAGCCGGACCGCAGGCGGATCCGGGAACGGGCGGGGTGGCTAGTCGGCCGCCCCGCAGGCGACGCCGTCATGGTTGGTATCGAGCTTTTGTGGATCGACATGCGCTTTGCGCACTGACAGTCCGCTCTTGAAGTACGTACGGACCTCGGTGCAGGTCCAGGAATGGGGCATGGACCCGGGATCAAGGCCCGCGTCTTTCATCTCCTTCAAATGCCGGCTCATGCTCGGCGGAATGGCGGGAAGGCACTGTCCGTCGGAGCCGTACTGGGGGAGACAACCGCCCAGGGACAGGCTCGCGTCGGTCAGTACCGCCGCCGGATCAACGGGGCCCCGCTGCTTGAGGCCCATGGAGTTGCCGCCCTCCGGCAAGGAGGCGGCCGCACCGGCTTCCGTCCGGGCCGCCTCAGCCAGGGAGACCTCGGGTGAGTCGCCTGCTGACTTGGACGCCTTTGGGCCCGCGGAAACCGGGGGAATGGGCCCCAATTTCGGTGCGTTGCCGGCGCCGGTGGCGCCGTTGGTCGGGTCCTTGGTGGCGCCCTTGGTCGCGTCCGTGGTGGCGGACGGTCCCGGCCGGGCGCCTGTGGGCGCTTCGGCCGGCTGGGCAGCCGGTGGAACTTGGCTCACGCGCGGGCCGGCGTTGACGGCACTGACGGTGGCGACGGCGGACATCCCGCCCCACACGATGGCCGCTGCCGCTGCCAGGCCCGCCGTCGTCAGGGCGACGATGACGCGTGCCCCGCGGGCTCCGCCTGCAGTTTCCTTGCCGCGCCTCATGAAACCCACACCCAACGGGCAACACTGGGGATTCCGTCAGCGGACAACACGGTGAGCATGTACGGCCCTGGCGGCAGGAGGTTCGGATTGCTGGGAATTTGCGCCGTGCGGTTCGCGCCCGTGCCTGCCAGCGGCAGGTCGACGACGCGCGCGTTGGTGTCTGTCTGATGCGTCTGGGACATCGGCGGGATGAGGGAGGCGGCCGTGACATCGCCCGTCACACCGATCTGCACATTCTGCCCGTAGCCAACCTGGCCGGGAGCCGAGGTGATGGCCGGCCGGGGCCCCTTGAACAGGTACGGCGGGCTGTAGACCGAGATCCTGGCTTCGAAGGAATTATCCAGCGGATTGGAGCCCATGACCGCCACGCGGCCGTCCGGCAGGAGAATGGAGGTCGAATGGTAGTTGCGGCCAACAGGGTCTGCCGCCACAGTCTTCCAGGAGTTCGTCGACGGAGTGTAGATGGCAGCCGTCTGGATGTTTCCCGAGCGGTTCAACTGGGCGCCGTTCGCGGCCAGCACGGTGCGGTCGGGAAGGTTGAGGACGTTGACGTACATCTTGCCGGGTCCGGGGAGGTCCGGTCCGGGCACGTAGTGCGGGCTGGGCTGTTTGAGGTCGATGATGTCCACGAGGTTGATGGCGGGTGTATTGCCGTCAGCGTTGCCGCCGCCAACGATCATGAGTTTCTGGTCCTGGGCCGGACCAATGAAAACGGAGCCGGCCTGGTCCCTGAGATCCTTTTGCCGCAGCCCGGGTACGTCCCAGATCTGCGCGGTTGTCCAGTCGTAGATCGAGGATCCCGTCCCCGGCAGCCCGTTGCCGAAGGTGTGGCCCCCGGAGTAGAACATCCTGCCGTTTTCGAGGAGGAACATGTGCGGATAGGTGCCCCAGAAGCTCCACGTCTGCGGCACCTGGTTTTGCGGCAGCCACTTCATGGCCGAGGTGTCGAACATCTCCGTCAATACGGTGCCCTGGGCCTTTTCGTCGAGCCCGCCGGCAGACCAGATATCGCCGTTGCCCAGCTTCGTCAGCGACGGGTACCAGTGGGCCCCGGCCATGTCGGCCAGCTGATGGAAGGTGTCGTCGGCGGGGTCGAAGTAGTAGCTCTTCTTGGACCCCTGGAAGGTTGTCGGCCCCACGTTGGCGGTGGGGAACGCCTGGGTGCCGCCGGCGAGGAGCACTTTCCCGTCCGGCAGGGTCACGTGTCCGGCACAAAACATGTCGTAGGGCACGGGGATGTTCTTGAAGTCGTTTGTTGTGGGTGACCAGACCACCGCCCGGAACGATCCTGCATTGAAGTTCGTCTCGTCGTTGCCCGAACCGGCGATCAGCAACAGACGTCCGTCGTGGAGCAGTGTTGAATGCAGCGCCCGCACGGGCATTTGCGAGGACAGAGTTTCCCAGGATCCGACGGCGTCCGGCCCGCCCACCGGAGCCGGTCCCGCTGTCTCGTATTTGGTCAGCGAGTAGTTGGTGGTGGACAAGGTGCCGTTGCCGGCGATGGAAACCCCGAGGGAAATCCGGTCGACGCCGTTGGGGATCGCCGGCGTTCGTGCCTGGCCTGTCGTCCAGCCGGAAACGGGCGGCAACTCCTTGAGGTCGGTCCAGTACTGCCAGCCGTTGGCGGTATGGCTGAAGACTGTCAGTCCGGACGGGCCCGCGGCGGTGGTCTTGTAATCGACCTTGAGGTCGTACTGTTCCCCTGGCGTGACGGCGGGTGCGCAGCCCGGCGCGTCCGATTGGATGAGTTTTACGTCTCCGGATTGATAGGCCGTGACATTTAAGGAAAAGGATCGCGCTCCGGCGGGTGAATTCGTCGGGACGTCATTTGAGAGTGAACTCGCTATTTGCCGGTCTCCCCACCCGGCCAGCATAAAGCACGTTGGTGTTGGGGTTCCGCTTGCGAGGCTTCCGTTGATTATCAATTCGCTGGTGTTTTGTGTCGGCGCCGGGATTTCCGTCAGGGAATAGTCGTCGGTTGCGAGAGTTCCGTCAATTCCAAGCGAAAGCCCGAAACTGATAAAATCCGTTCCGTCGGGAATTGTGGGTGTAGGGGCAGTAGCGAGGGTCCAGCCCGCTGCAGGTGCCTGCTGCTGGATGTCGCCCCAGTAGCTCCAGCCCTGGGCGGTATGGCGGAACAGGGTGAGCGACACCGGCGCCGTGGACTTGTACCAGACCTGGATGGTGTAGCCGCGACCCGGGACCACGGCCGGCGCGCATTGGGTGCTCTCCTCCTGGATGAGCTTGCGATCGCCCGCCGTATGGCCCTGGAGAGTGACGGAGACCGCCCTGCCGCCGAGCCGACCCTCGACGAAGTTCCAGTTGCCTTCGGTTCCCCAGCCGGCCCGCTTGAAGCAAGTGGCGTCCACGGTTCCCTCCTCCAGAGACGAGTTCCTCACGAGATTGACGGCGTCGGCCGCCACGGCAACGGTGCCCACGACAAAATTCAGGGGGATAAGGAACGCCAGGATGAGCGCTACTAAGCGCCGGGGGCGTTGTAGGTTATTCACGGCCCGCCGCAATCTGTGCGATGCGTATTTTGCCGCTGTAAGTGCTGACTGCGGTGGGTGGTGATTCCGGATTTATCATTCTGGGAATCGGACGGTCAATGTTGCACATTGAATTCCCCATTTAGCGATTGATCTTCAGTGACAAATGATGCATTTGAGTCTATGGGCGACAAAATGCAAGGGAAACGAGTAAAAATTACTCGACTTCAAGCGGCGCCAGGCAGCGGCGTGTACTCAGGTGGTGGCCGGGGTTTCTGCAGAACTACTTGGTTATCGGGTGGAAGCCAAGGTCAGCGCCCTTCCGGCAGTCCCGCGCCGGCCGGAGCCGCTGGGCCTGAACGGCAGGGGCGCGCCAAAAGGATGTAGCAAAGAGAGCCGAAGCCGGCGTGCCGGGAACTACACGGCAGGACCCGCTACTGCGGGTCGGTCACCAGGATCCGTACCGAGCACAGGTCCGCGGCGGCCTTCTTCAGGACCGAGGCGCGTGGATCCGGGACGTCCAGAAACGCGAGCCGCGACAGGCCGGCGTAGCGTTTCAGGACGGGCTCGGCGAGCACCTGGTCCGCCAGCGTCCGGTCGCCGCCCGGCGCCAAATATTCGATCCGGTGCTCTGCGAAGATCCGTCCGGCGTGCTCGGCGACTGCTTCGACGAGGGCATCGGCCTGGTTGGCTCGCCGCCGCGCAAAACGCTGCTGGGACCAGCCGCCGGCGGCCGTCCGGGACTGGACGTGGCGCGTGCCGGTCTTGGCCGCCAGCACAGCGCCGGCGCTGACCACAGCCACCGAATATCCACCGCGGCGCACCAGCACGGTACCGATGCTCCGGCGCTGCCCGGCCAGCGAGGCCAGCCGCGAGATGGCGTCCTGGCCGCTCCCGGGCCGGCCGTCCACGGGCCAAGGCGCCCGGAGCACCGCCACGGCGCCGTCCGCGGCGCGCAACTGCAAGCCGGCGTCGAGCTCCTCCTCCACCAGTGCGCCGTCCATCAACGTGCCATGGCTCGCGGCGAAGCGGTCCACCCAGCCCGGCAGCCGGTCGCCGGAGACGAAGGCCACTCGGGTTTCGGGGCTGGACATGGCAGGCTTTCCGTTGCAGGGGTGATGGTGACAGGGCGGGCAGGAACTAGAAGTAGCCTATCTATGTGGATGATCTCTTTGGCGCAGGGCGGGACAACGCCGACGGAAGCGACGACCCTGGCGAAGATGTCAACGGCGGCGGCGACGATTCCGGCCACGCCCGGAGCCATGCCCGCTCTGGCGCCGGGTCAGCCTCGCCGCGGAGCCCGCTCGCCGTCCGGATGCGGCCGCGCACCCTCGATGACGTCGTGGGCCAGCAGCACCTGCTCGGCCAGGGCTCCCCGCTGCGCCAGCTGGCTGCAGGCTCCGACGCGACCGGCCCCGCCGGGCCGAGCTCCGTGATTCTCTGGGGTCCTCCCGGCACCGGCAAGACCACCCTTGCCCACGTCATTGCCAAGGGCCGCGGCCGGAAATTCGTCGAGCTCTCCGCCATCACCGCCGGCGTCAAGGACGTCCGTCGCGTGATGGATGAAGCGCTGACCGCACGCGACCTCTTCAAGACCACCACCGTCCTCTTCCTCGACGAGATCCACCGCTTCAACAAGGCCCAGCAGGACGCGCTGCTTCCCGGCGTCGAGAACCGCTGGGTGGTGCTGGTGGCGGCCACCACCGAAAACCCGTCGTTCTCCGTCGTGTCCCCGCTGCTGTCCCGCTCGCTGCTGCTGACGCTGAAACCTCTCACCGACGCCGACGTCGAGGGCCTGCTGCAGCGGGCCGTTGCGGATGTCCGCGGTCTGAACGGCAAGGCCGAGCTCAGCGCCGACGCGCTGGCGCACCTTGTCCGGCTCTCCGGCGGCGACGCCCGCCGCGCCCTGACTGCCCTCGAGGCCGCCGCTGGCGTCGCCTTCGGAGACACGGACGACACCGACGCCGCCGGCGCAGGAACGGCGGAGCCCGTCACGATCCAATTGCGGCACACGGAACGGGCCCTGGATGTCGCCTCGGTTCGCTACGACCGCGCCGGGGATCAGCATTACGACGTCGCCAGCGCGTTCATCAAGTCGATCCGGGGCTCGGACGTCGACGCCGCCCTGCACTATCTCGCCCGGATGCTGGAGGCCGGTGAGGACCCCCGGTTCGTGGCCCGCCGGATCGTGATCTCCGCGGCCGAGGACGTCGGCATGGCGGACCCGACGGCGCTGCAGACCGCCGTCGCGGCGGCCCAGGCCGTGCAGCTGATCGGCATGCCGGAAGGCCGCATCATCCTCGCCGAGGCCGTGGTGCATCTGGCCACCGCGCCGAAGTCCAACGCCGCGTACATGGGCATCAACCAGGCGATCGCCGACGTCCGCGCCGGGCTCGGAAACGGCATCCCGGCCCACCTGCGCGATGCCCATTACCCGGGCTCAAAGCAGCTCGGTCACGGCAAGGGCTACAAATACGCCCACGATGCCCCGCATGCCGTGGCCACCCAGCAGTACCCGCCGGACGACCTCGTCGGACGCAACTACTACCAGCCCACCGCCAACGGGGCCGAACGCGACATCGCCACCCGGCTCGAGCGGCTTCGGAAGATCATCCGCGGCAAGTGAAGGGCCCGTGACCAGCGGCTGTTCCGCCGCGGCCCCGCAGCGCGGAATCCGCCGTTGACATAGGGGCCAAGAGGTCTAACGTGGAATTACGTCAGCATCGATCTGCTGGCCCCCGTGCGGCGCAGGGGACAGCGCGGTCACATCGCCGGCTCTCGCTATCCGGACCCCTGAACGGCAGCCGGCTTCGCTCCATCCCAGATCGTTTAGCGCAAGCGTCCCTGCCCCGTCCCAGTTATTCCTCAGTGAGCGTCCCATGAGTATCAATTTCGTTTCAGCCATGGCAGTGAAGTCCTTCGATGTGCCCGACAAGAAGCGGTGCCCGGACAAGGCCGAATTCGACCTCTGCACAGTGAACGACTACTCGGTGGCCCGACTGATCCTGGGCCCGGGGTGGCGGTGGTCGGAGAACACCAGGCCCTACGAGCAGACTGAGGTGTGCCTGCACCACCATCTCGGTTTCTGCATATCCGGAGAAATGGAAGTCGAAACGGCCGAAGGGCTGCGCTCCACGATCCACGCCAACGACACCTACGCGATCCCGCCGGGCCACGACGAATGGGTAGTGGGCCCTAAACCGTTCGTGGCCGTGGAATTCCTGGGTGCGGCGTCCTTCGGGCGCAGCGGTGCCCGGGGAGTGCACGCCAGAGTCTGACTTCGGTCCGCCGGCCCGATCTGGTAGGCTGATTCGTTGTCTGGCAAGGCACGGACGCACAATCCATTGAAACTTCGCATTTGATGAGGGTTGCCCTGTGCCCAGTAGCAAAAGGCAGCGGTTGGCCGATGCTCTCCATCGTGGAGGCCAGTAACACTGACACACCGCAGATATTGGAAGGACACAAGTGGCTAACAACACTCGTGCTCGCCGTACCGCACGCCTTTCGCGTGCACTCGGCATCGCTCTGACCCCCAAGGCCGCCAAGTACATGGAGCGCCGCCCGTACGGCCCCGGCGAGCATGGCCGTGCCCGCAAGAAGCAGGACTCCGACTACGCCGTACGTCTGCGCGAAAAGCAGCGTCTGCGCGCCCAGTACGGCATCCGCGAAGCCCAGATGACCCGTGCCTTCGAAGAAGCACGCCGCACCAAGGGCCTGACCGGTGAAAACCTGATCGAACTGCTCGAAATGCGTCTCGACGCCCTCGTGCTGCGGGCCGGCTTCGCCCGCACCATCGCCCAGGCCCGCCAGCTGGTTGTGCACCGCCACATCCTCGTTGACGGCATCCGCGTTGACCGTCCGTCTTTCCGCGTCGGCGAGGGCCAGCTGGTTCACGTCCACAGCCGCAGCGAGACCATGCCTCCGTTCCAGGTTGCAGCAGCCGGCGCTCACCGCGACGTCCTGCCGATCGTTCCGGCTTACCTGGACGTCAAGCTTGACGCCCTGCAGGCCCGCCTGGTGCGCCGCCCCAAGCGTTCCGAGATCCCCGTGACCTGCGAAGAGCAGCTCGTCGTGGAATTCTACGCACGCTAATTCAAAAGGCAGCACCTACAAAGAAGCCCGTGGCAAGCGCCGCGGGCTTCTTTGTATGTAAGGTACTTGGGGGAGTTCCCCGGGAGCCGGTTCTGGCGGCCGGTTAAATCCGTCGGAACCCGACGCAACGAGCAGGTATCCACTGCAGTTCAAGGAGATGAGTGTCTATGTCTGGTGGCGATATTGCCGGCCTGATCGCGGCTGGGGTGTTTGCACTGCTGGTCCTGCTGCTCGCCGTGCCGATCCTGAAACTCGGGGGAGTGTTTGACGAGGTGCGGACCTCCATCCGCTCCATCAGCGATGGCGCTACCCCGCTCATGGACGAAGTCACCGCCACGGTGACCACCACCAACGAGCAGCTGAAGAAGGTCGACGGCATTTCCTCCAACGTCTCGGACGCCTCCGCCAACATCTCGGCGCTTTCCTCACTCATGGCCGCCACTCTCGGCTCGCCGCTGATCAAGGTGGCAGCGTTCAGCTACGGCGTGCGCTCCGCCTTCTCCACCAGCAAAAAGCCCGCCACCGGCCGTCGCAGCCGCTAAAGCCTCCAGGAGAACCTGACATGAACAGAATCATCTGGATGGGAATCGGCGTCGCGATCGGCGTCATCGCCTTCCGCAAGGTCACCGAAGCCCAGTCCGCCCTTGGCCCCGAGGGGCTCAACCGGGCCGTGGGACGGCTGGCGGACGGCCTGTACGACTTCGCCGACGCCGTCCGCGAAGGCATGGGAGAGCGGGAAGCCGAGCTCCGCTCCGCCCTTGGCATCGACACGGCAGCGGATATTGCTGGCGGCGGCACCGTTGCCCGCCGGGATGCGGTCCGGCGCTAGCCGGGAGAGAATTAGTAAGTACGGTGCCCCTCAGGGGCGTGCCGGCACGTCGGCACCTCTTAAAAGGAGTCCCGGATTGACGGGACCCGAATCAGTGCCGGACCTCAGCTTGTCCCGCGCAGCACAGACGCGGGCCACATAACGCAGTGAATATTGAAGGGTAAGAAATCAGCTCATGAAGTCGCAGGAGATCACCAAGCGCTGGATCGACTTTTTTGTCAGCAAGGGACACACCGCCGTGCCCTCCGCCTCCCTGGTCTCCAGCGACCCCTCACTGCTGTTCACCGTGGCCGGCATGGTCCCGTTCATCCCGTACCTGACGGCCCGTGAAGAGGCCCCCTACCAGCGGGCCACCAGCGTGCAGAAGTGCATCCGGACCGGTGACATCGAGGAAGTCGGCAAGACCGCCCGCCACGGGACCTTCTTCCAGATGTGCGGCAACTTCTCCTTCGGCGACTACTTCAAGGAAGACGCCATCAAGTTCGCGTGGGAGCTCCTCACCACCAGCGTGGACGACGGCGGGTACGGGCTGCCGCCGGAGCGGCTCTGGGTCACCGTCTACGAAGAGGACGACGAGGCCGAGCAGCTGTGGCTGAAGAACACCGGCATGCCGGCCGAGCGGATCCAGCGGATGGGCAAGTCCGACAACTACTGGTCCACCGGCCAGCCGGGCCCGGCCGGTCCGTGCTCGGAGATCTACTACGACCGCGGCCCGTCTTACGGCGTCGAGGGCGGCCCCATCGCCGATGAAAACCGCTACGTCGAGATCTGGAACCTCGTATTCATGCAGTACCAGATCGACAACGTCCGCTCCAAAGTGGATTTCGACATCACCGGCGAGCTGCCCAAGAAGAACATCGACACGGGCCTAGGCATGGAGCGGCTCGCGATGATCCTCCAGGACGTCGAGAACATGTACGAAACCGACCAGGTCCGTCCCGTGATCGACCGCGCCGCGGCGCTCTCCGGCCGGGAGTACACCTCCGCGGAGTCCGCCGAGGACCCGCACCACACCGACGACGTCCGCATGCGCGTGGTTGCCGACCACATCCGCTCGGCCCTCATGCTGATCGCCGACGGCGTCACCCCCTCCAACGAGGGCCGCGGCTATGTGCTGCGCCGCCTGATCCGCCGAGCCGTGCGTTCCATGCGCCTGCTCGGCGTCGAAAAGGCCTGCCTGCCCGAGCTGCTGCCGGCCTCGCGGGACGCCATGAAGGGCGTCTACCCGATCGTGGAGACCGACTTCGAGCGCATCAGCCGGATTGCCTACGCCGAGGAGAAGGCCTTCCTGCGCACCATCGCCTCCGGCACCGCCCGGCTGGAGGACGCCGTCAAGGAGTCCAAGGCCGCCAACCAGCCGCTCTCCGGCGCCGACGCCTTTGCCCTGCATGACACGTACGGCTTCCCGATCGACCTCACCCTGGAAATGGCCGAGGAAGCCGGGCTGAAAGTCGACGAGCCCGAGTTCCGCAAGCTCATGCTCGAACAGCGCCAGCGCGCCCAGGCCGATGCCAAAGGCAAGAAGGGCTCGCACGCCGACCTGAGCGCGTTCCAGGAGCTGCTGTCCGCCGGCGAGACCGTCTTCACCGGCTACACCGAGCTTCAGGGCGAGTCCAAGGTCCGAGGCATCCTGTCCGGCGGCCGGAAGGTCGCCCAGGCCTCCACGGGCGAGGAAATCGAACTGGTCCTGGCCGAGACGCCGTTCTACGCCGAGGCCGGCGGCCAGGCCGCCGACACCGGGCTGATCACCGGCGACGGCTTCGTCGTCGAGGTCCTGGACGTTCAGCGCCCCGTCAAGGGCCTCAGCGTGCACAAGGCGATTGTCCGCGAAGGCGAAATCGGGTCCGATTCGCTGGTTCAGGCCGCCGTGGACCGGGAACGCCGCCACGCCGCCGAGCAGGCCCACACCGGCACGCACATTGTGCACGCGGCCCTGCACCAGATTCTCGGCCCGGAGGCCCTGCAGCGCGGCTCCTTCAACAAGGCCGGCTACCTGCGCTTCGACTTCGCATGGGGCGAGGGCCTGAGCGCCGCCACCCGGTCCGAGATCGAGGAAGTCTCCAACATCGCCATCCGCAACAACTTCCGGGTGGAAACCAAGGTTATGGGGCTCGCCGAGGCCAAGGCGCTCGGCGCCATGGCGCTGTTCGGCGAGAACTACGGCAACGAGGTCCGGGTCGTGGAAATCGACGGCGCCTGGTCCCGCGAACTTTGCGGCGGCACCCACGTCGAGAACACCTCCCTGATCGGGAGCCTGTCCCTGCTCGGCGAACAGTCCGTCGGCTCGGGAAACCGCCGTGTCGAAGCCTTCGTGGGCATGGACGCCTTCCGGCATCTGGCCGCCGAGCGGGCACTTGTCACTGAGCTCACCGAAATGCTGAAGGTTCCCTCCGGGCTGCTCGCGGACCGGATTTCCAGCACGCTGACCAAGCTCAAGACGGCCGAAAAGGAACTCGAGCGGCTACGCAAGGAGCAGCTCACCGCCGCCGCTGGCCAGCTGGTTGGCACCGCCAAGGACGCCGCCGGCGTCAAGGTCATCGCACACGACGCCGGCCAGGTCAGCGGCGCGGACGACCTGCGCGGCCTGGCCCTGGACCTGCGGACGCGTCTCGGTTCCGAGCCCGCCGCCGTAGCGGTGGCCGGTGTCAGCAACGACCGCCCCGTCATCCTGATCGCCACCAACGAAGCCGCCCGGGGAACCGGAGTCAAGGCAGGCGCCCTGGTGCGGCTTGCCGCGGGCATCCTTGGCGGCGGCGGTGGCGGCAAGGACGACGTCGCCCAGGGCGGCGGCACGGACGCCGCCAAGGTCGGCGCTGCCCTCAGCGCCGTCGTGGACGCGATTACCCGGCGATAGCGGAGCCTACGTGTCTGAAGCTGCTGTGGCCGGCGTCTATCCCCGGGGTGTGAAGCTTGGGGTGGACGTCGGCACCGTCCGCGTGGGTGTGGCCGTCTGCGACCGCGACGGAATCCTGGCGACCCCGTTGCGCACGCTGCAGCGGAACGTGAAAAAGAACACCGACGTGGGTATCCTGGCCGCCCTGGCCGCGGAACTGGACGCCGTGGAGATTTTCGTGGGACTGCCGCGCACCATGAAGGGCGAAGAGCACGCCTCGGCCAGGATGGCCACAGAGTACGCGCAGTTGCTTGCCCGGGCCCTGCACGGCGCCGGATCTGACGTGCCCGTGCGCCTGATTGACGAGCGGCTCAGCACCGTGACCGCCCACCGCAACCTGCACGAAGCTGGCATGAGCAGCAGAAATCACCGTACAGTAGTTGATCAGGTTGCGGCGGCAGGTATTCTGCAACATGCGATTGATATGCAAAAGGCCAGGGGAACGGAGGTCGGAAACCGCGTGTACGCGGAGTCTGCGCCGGGGCCGACCGGAGGCGGCGCACAGACCGGCCCGGCCGTACAGACGCACACTTCAGAAGATGGAAGGCTACAGTGAGCCCGGTCAACAGAGACGACTCCTCCGGTGACGCCCTTAGTGGTGCCGGCCGACCGCTGACGCGCAAAGAGATCCGGGCCCAGGAAAAGCTCCTGGCGACGCAGGGACACAACGTGATCCCGCCGCAGGCTTTTGAGACGGGACAGGACGTTCCGACGCCGGCACCTGCGCCGGAGCGCGAGCTGCCGCAGGCCGCCCCGGAACTCCCCGACGCAGCACCGACCGTGCACGAAGACGCTGTTCATGAAGCGCCCGTGCACGAAGAGCCCGTGCACGAAGAGCCCGTGCACGAAGAGCCCCTGAACACAGAAGCTGTGCACGACGAAGCCGTGCACACAGAAGCTGTGCACGACAAAGCCGTGCACGAAGAGCCCGTCCGCGAAGACTTCACGCAGATGATCCCTGTCCGCGATATCCCTGGCCGCGAAGAGCCTGTCCGCGATGTCCCTGTCCGCGAAGAGCCCGTCCATGAGGACGCCGTCTTTGCGACGGCAGGCCAGCACGGCTATGAAGCCCGCCATGACGCGGCGGCCCACGGCACCCGCCCTCGCGGCGGTTACGCGCTGCAGCCCCACCATGTGGGACAACAGGATGAGGCCCACCATGTCTACGACGACTCCGTCGACCACCACGATCAGGCGCACCCGGACGCCGAGTACCACGGTGAGCCCGGCCACGAGCTGATGGCCGGAGCGGTCCGCTACGACAAGGTTCCGTCCAAGAAGGTCCGCCGCCGGCGCCGCTTCCTGGCCCTGGTGTTGTCCCTGACGGTCTTCGTCGTCGCAATCGCTGTTGGCGCGCAGTTCCTCAAGCCCCTCCTGGGCATGGACAAAATGGCCGATTACCCCGGCCCGGGGACCGGAAACGTCACCATCACGGTCGAACCCGGCGCCGGGCCGAGGTCCGTGGCCACCGAGCTGGAGTCGAAGAAGGTCGTGGCGAACGCGGACACGTTCTTGAAGGAGTTCACCGCTTCCGGCGGTGCCCTGAACCCCGGCACTTTCTCGATGCGCCAGGAAATGAAGAACTCCGATGCCGTGGCCGTCCTGCTCAACGAGGGCCAAGGCAAGGTCATGTACTTTGCGCTCAACGCCGGGTTGCGGGTCAGCGAGTCCCTGCAGGCGATTTCCGAGGGCACCGGGATTTCGGTTTCCGACTTGAAGGCGCTCAGCGATGCGCCCGCGCAGTTCGGCGTCCCGAAGAAAGCCAAGAACCTCGAGGGCTTCCTGGCGCCGGGGGAGTACCGCTTCCCGTTGGGCACCTCTGCCAAGGAGATTCTGCACAAGCTCGTCGGCACCACCCTGGATGAACTCAAGGCCCAGGGCGTCACCGATTCCGCGAAACAGTACGACGTCGTGACGGTAGCGAGCATCGTGCAGGCCGAAGGCGGCCAGGCCGAATACCGTGACGTCGCCGGCGCCATCTACAACCGCCTCAAGCCGAACAACACCGAGACGAACGGGCTGATCCAGTCCGATGCCACGGTCACCTATGGGCTGGGCATTCGCAGCTTCCACATCGACGAGGCCCAGAAGGCTGACAAGTCGAATCCGTACAACACCTACGCCAACCAGGGGCTGCCCGCCGGGCCCATCGGCTCTCCCGGCAAGACGGCCATTGACGCCGCCGCCAAGCCCAAGACCAACAGCTACCTCTACTGGGTCACCATCAACCTGGACACCAAGGAGACCAAGTTCTCCAAGACCCTGGCCGAACACAACGGGTACGTGGAGCAGTACAACGCCTGGTGCGCGGCCAACCCGGGACGTTGCGTATGACGCTGCGGGCGGCCGTCCTTGGGCATCCCATCATCCATTCGAAGTCGCCGGCGCTGCACCGCGCCGCCTACGCCCACCTGGGCGTGGACATAGCCTACTCCGCCATTGACGTGACCGAGTCCGCGCTGCCGGATTTCATGCGACAGGTCAGGGACGAGGCGCGCGCTGACGGTTCCTGGGTCGGGCTCTCGGTCACCATGCCGCTCAAGTCGGCCATGGTGGCGGAAGTGGACGAAGTCCGGGGCGTCGGGCGGGCACTCGGCGTCGTCAACACCGTTGCGTTCGAATCGGACGGCGACAGTGCTGCCCACACCAAGTTGGTTGCGTACAACACGGACGTCGCCGGGATCATCAACGCACTCCGGCACGCGGGGGCCGCCCCGGCGCCCACCGCCGTGATCCTCGGCGGGGGCGGGACCGCGGCCGCAGCCATCGCTGCGCTCAAGGAGCTGGGGGCGGTCTCTGCCGAGGTGTTCGTGCGCGATCCCGGCCGTGCCGGGGAGGCCCGCGGGGCTTCCGCTGCCGTGGGGGTCCCCGTCCAGGTGCTTCCCCTCGCCGGTGCGGCCGCCGCCGTCGCCGCGGCCGACGTCGTCATCTCCACGCTGCCGCCCCGCGCGGCAGACGCACTTGCCGCGGAACTGGCAGGAGCACAGCTTCCGGAGAGCCCGGGCGTGCTCCTGGATGTCTCCTACGATCCGTGGCCCAGCCGGATCGCGGCGGTCTGGCAGGAAGCCGGCGGCACGGTGGTCCCGGGACTTGAAATGCTCATCTACCAGGCGGTGGAGCAAGTGCGGCATTTCACCGGACTGGGCGAGGCCCTCCCGGCCGGAGTCATAGATGTGATGTGTGACGCAGTCGGGGCGCCTCGACGGGTGTTCTAACCGCCCGACGTGGCAGGATGGAATGTATGTTGCGTTGGTTGACTGCCGGAGAATCCCATGGCCCGGCACTGGTCGGAATAATTGAAGGCGTGCCCGCCGGTGTGGAACTCACCAGCGCCCACATCAGCGAGGCCCTGGCCCGCCGGCGGCTCGGCTATGGCCGCGGCGCCCGGATGAAATTCGAGCAGGACGTGGTCACGATCCTCGGCGGAGTCCGGCACGGCTTGACCCAGGGCGGCCCTGTCGCCATCCAGGTCGGCAATACCGAATGGCCCAAGTGGGAACAGATCATGTCTTCCGATCCCGTGGAGCCGGAAATCTTGGCCGACCAGGCCCGCAACGCCCCCCTGACGCGGCCGCGGCCCGGCCACGCCGACTTTACCGGCATGCAGAAATACGGCTTCGACGAGGCCCGCCCGGTCCTGGAGCGCGCCAGCGCCCGCGAGACGGCCACGAGGGTGGCGCTCGGCACGGTCGCCGCAGCGTTCCTCAAGCAGCTCGGGATCGAACTCGTCTCCCACACCGTGTCCATCGCCAGCGTTGCCGTGCCGGAAGGCCGGCCGCTGCCGGTCCCGGGCAACGTAATTGCCCTGGACGCCGATCCGCTGCGCTGCTTCGACCGCGAAACCTCGGACGCCATGGTGGCCGAGGTCGACGTCGCGCACAAGGAAGGCGAAACCCTCGGCGGCGTCGTGGAAGTGCTGGTCTACGGTCTCCCGCCGGGACTGGGCAGCTACGTCCACTGGGACCGGCGCCTCGACTCGCGCCTGGCGGCGGCTCTGATGGGCATCCAGGCCATCAAGGGCGTTGAGGTCGGCGACGGCTTCCGTACCGCGGCGCGCCGTGGCTCGGCCGCCCACGACGAGATCGTCAAGGACGCGGACGGCAAGATCATCCGCACGTCCAACCGCGCAGGCGGGATCGAGGGCGGCATGAGCATTGGCGATGTCCTGCGCGTCCGTGCCGCCATGAAGCCGATCGCCACCGTGCCGCGCGCCCTCAAGACGGTCGACGTCAGTACGGGGGAGGCCGCCAAGGCCCACCACCAGCGCTCCGACGTCTGTGCCGTCCCGGCCGCCGGCGTCGTGGCCGAGGCCATGGTGGCCCTCGTGATCGCCGAGGCGGTCACCGAAAAATTCGGCGGTGACTCCGTGCAGGAGACCGCCCGCAACATCAAGGGTTACCTGGGCAGCATTCCGGCGTCCCTGGACTCGATCGGCCAATAGTGCCGGCCGGGAAAACCGACGGGCACTCGACCGCGGCAGCGCCCGCGGCAAAAAATGCCGTCCCGGTGGTCTTGATCGGACCGATGGCCGTGGGCAAATCGGCAATCGGACAGCAGCTCGCGCAGCATCTGGGGTGCGCGTTCGTGGACACCGACGCCCTCGTGGTGGCCCAGCACGGGACGATCGCCGAGATCTTCGCCAGCCGGGGCGAGCACGCCTTCCGTGAGCTCGAGGCCCGGGCTGTGGCACAGGCCATCGAAGCAGCGCAGGGGAGCACCGCCGTCATTTCGCTCGGCGGCGGGGCTGTCCTTGACTCCGGTACACAGCAGCTCCTGGGCCGCTGTACCGTTGTGTATCTCGAATGCGACGCCGAGACTGTGGCGGAACGCATCGCCAGAAATTCGGGCCGGCCGCTCCTGGCCGGCGACGCCATGGGCCGGTGGCGGACCTTGTTCGCCACCCGGCAGCCGGTCTACGAGCGGCTCGCCGACCTCGTCCTCGATGTCCGCAGCGGCAGCGTTCCGGAGCTGGCCCACCGGCTGGAAGATGCGCTGGAGGAGCACGCCGTGGCGAAGACCGCGGCCGTGCCCACTCCGGCGGCGACAAAGGAAGTTGAATAGTGAGTACCGAATCAACCGTCATCAAAGTCACCGGACAAACGCCGGGTGAGAACTACGACGTCGTAGTCGGCCGCGGCCTTCTGGCAAGCCTGCCGGGCCTGCTGGGCGAGCGCGTCAAGCGCGTCCTGGTCATCCACCCCCGCGCGCTTCGGCTGACCGGGGACACCGTCCGGGAAGAGCTGGCCGCCGCCGGTTTCACCGCGCTGACCGCAGAAATACCCGACGCCGAAGAGGGCAAGCACATCGAGGTCGCCTCCTTCTGCTGGCAGGTGCTGGGGCAGAACGACTTCACCCGCTCCGACGCTGTCGTCGCCGTCGGCGGCGGCGCCGTGACGGACCTGGCCGGCTTTGTCGCCGCGACCTGGCTGCGCGGCGTTAAGGTCATCCACATGCCCACGAGCCTGCTGGGCATGGTGGACGCCTCGGTCGGCGGCAAGACCGGCATTAACACCGCCGAGGGCAAGAACCTGGTGGGTGCGTTCCACCCGCCCGCCGGCGTCCTCGCGGACCTCGACACGCTGGAGACGCTGCCGAAGAATGAGATCATCTCCGGCATGGCTGAGGTCATCAAATGCGGCTTCATCGCGGACCCGGCCATCCTGGACCTGATCGAAAAGGACCCGTCCGCGGTCTCCGATCCCCGCTCGGACCTGCTGCGTGAACTGATCGAACGAGCCATCAGCGTTAAGGCCCGGGTGGTCTCCGAGGACCTCAAGGAAACCGGCCAGCGCGAGATCCTGAACTACGGCCACACCTTGGGCCACGCGATCGAACTCGCCGAGCGCTACTCCTGGCGCCACGGTGCCGCCGTCTCCGTCGGCATGATGTTCGCCGCCGAACTCGCCCGCAGCGTCGGCCGGCTCAGCGACGCCGACGCCGACAGGCACCGCAGCATCCTCGAATGCCTCGGGCTTCCCATCACGTACCGCCGCGACCGCTGGCAGGCCCTCCTCGACGGCATGCGCCGGGACAAGAAGTCCCGGGGTGACCTGCTGCGGTTCGTGGTGCTCGACGGCGTCGGCCGGCCCGGGATCCTCGACGTCCCGGACACGTCACTGCTGTTTGCCGCCTACCAGGAGATTGCCTCCTGATGAACATGGTCAAGGGCGGCACGAGCGAGTGGCCGGACGCGGGTGTTCCCGGGGTCCGGATCAACCCGCAGACCCTGATGCCCCAGATCGTCAATGAGGAGGTCCTGGCCGAGGCGTTGGCGGTCTCAACGGACCCGGGGGACCTGATCCTCGTCCGGCTCGTCGAAGGGCACGCGGCCGAAGCCGCCGAGCTCCTCGCCGAGGCCCGCTACAAGGACCCCGGCTCGCTCCGCCTGCGGATCTTCGAGGCGGACGTGCTCCGGGTATCGAACCGGTTCGACCGGGCCGTCGAAGTGTTCCGCCAGCTCCTCGCCGAAACCCAGGGCACCTTGGAAGAGGCGGCCGTCCGCCAGCACCTCGGCCGGTCCTACTTCGCCGGCGGGAACGTTGGCGCCGCCGTCGAATCCTTCGCAAAGGCGCTGGATTTGCGCGTGGCCGGGTCGGCAGACGCGGCACTGATCTACGCCTCGACGGTGGCGCTGCAGCGCGCCCGGGACGTGCTGGAACAGCAGTCCTGAGCCTCCGTCAGCCAGCTGTCGGCGGGAACCGGTAGAATAGATCTTGGATTTTTGACAAATACGCGCTGGCGGGCCGCTTGGCATGCCGGCCCGGCATAGAACGTCTGGCTGATAGCACCGGCCAGATGGAACCAGAGAGAAACTAAGAGGATACAGTGGCAACCACTAACGACATCAAGAACGGAACCGTCCTTAAGCTTGAGGGCCAGCTTTGGAACATCATCGAGTTCCAGCACGTCAAGCCCGGCAAGGGTGGCGCGTTCGTGCGCACCAAGATGCGCAACGTGATGTCCGGCAAGGTCGTCGACAAGACCTTCAACGCCGGACTGAAGATTGAGACCGCCACGGTGGACCGCCGCGACTACCAGTACCTGTACCAGGACGGCGCCGACTTCGTCTTCATGGACACCTCGGACTTCGACCAGCTCACCGTTTCGGCCGCCACCGTCGGCGACGCCACCAACTTCATGCTCGAAAACCAGATGGTCAACATCGCCATTCACGAGGGCAACCCGCTCTACATCGAGCTGCCCCCGAGCGTCGTCCTCGAGATCACCTACACGGAGCCGGGCCTGCAGGGCGACCGCTCCTCGGCCGGCACCAAGCCCGCCACCCTCGAAACCGGGTACGAGATCCAGGTGCCGCTGTTCGTCGAGAACAACACCAAGGTCAAGGTCGACACCCGCGACGGCAGCTACCTCGGCCGGGTCAACGACTAGTGAGTGCGCGAGGTAAGGCCCGGAACCGGGCCCTCGATGTGCTTTTTGAGGCCGAGCAGCGCTCTGCCTCGGCGTTCGACGTACTGAAGTCCCGCCGCGAGCAGACAGACCAGATCGTCAACCCGTACACCCTCGAAATTGTCGAAGGCGTGGTGTCGCACCAGGCTGCCATCGACGAATTCCTGGAAACCTATTCGCAGGGCTGGACCCTGGAGCGCATGCCCTCCGTGGACCGCATCATCCTGCGAATCGGCACTTGGGAACTGCTCTACAACGACGACGTCCCGGACGGTGTGGCGGTCAGCGAAGCTGTGGCCCTGGCCAAAACGCTCTCCACGGACGAGTCGCCGTCGTTCATCAACGGCCTGCTGGGCCGGCTGCAGCAGCTGAAGCCGTCGCTGCTCGCCTGAGACCCCGTGCCACGAAGAACCCCGCCCAGGACATCCTGGGCGGGGTTCTTTCGTTAACCGACGACGGCGGCCCGGAGCGCGGCGATCTCGGCGAGCTGGTGCTGCTCATCGAGTTGGTGTGCCGGCACGTCCCGGCCGCTGAGGATCCGTTGCCGGGTGAAGGCAAGCTGGGTAGCCGCATCGAGCAAGGCCTTCATCTGCGCGCCCCGCCCGACGGACTTGGCCCAGCGCAGCGCAGATCGGCGTCCCCCGGCGGTGGCCAGCATTTCCACCTCGGCCGCGCTGAACCAGCCCGCGGCCGCGTATTCCTGGAGCCGCTGGCGGGTGAGCCTGCGCTCCGCCACCCGCAGCAGCCCGATGACCAGGACCGCCAGCAGGAAGATCGGCACCTGCACCAGCAGGTACTGGGCCAGGAAGTCCTGGCCCATCCGGTTCCAGCCGCTGTGCAGCAGCATCGCGGGGACGAGGCCGACGAAGAACGCCAGCACGGACAGCCCCGTGCGCCCGCGGCGCGCGGCGAAGCCCATGACCAGGCCGGTGGTTCCCGTGAAGATGGCGTGGGCGAAAGGGGACATGACCCCGCGGAGGAAGAACACCACCGCGAGGTCCGTGCCGGGGTCGCTGGACTCGGCGATCGCGCGGCCGAAGTAGAGGATGTTCTCGGTGAACGCGAAGCCTGCCGCGATCGTGAAGGCGAACACCACACCGTCCACCGGCCCGTTGAAGTGCTTCGGGGCGAAGAGCAGGAGCACCAGCAGCCCCAGGGACTTAGCGAATTCCTCCACCACCGGCGCCTGGACCGTCACGGCGAACGTCGTATAGTCCAGTCCCGAGGCAGGCCCCGCCACCAGCGAAAAATACGGCTGGATCAGCATCGTGACCGCTATCGAGACGGCGGCTCCCCAGACAAAGGCGAAAAGCAGCAGCGGCTTGGGCTCAGGTTCCCAGCGGTCGATGAAGCGCACCGTCAACAGCACGGTCCCCAGTGGGATCAGGGAGGCGATGAAGCCAATGACAAAGCCGGAGATTCCGGTCCTTTCCAGGAGGAAGGGCAGGACCAGGAAGAGGCTGACGAACGCGAGGAACCCGCCTGCCAGCACCAGGCCAAAGACGCCGGCGGAACTGCGGCCGCCCGGAAGGGCCGGCGGGAGCGCCGGCTCGAACTGGCCGCGGGTGTTGGCCGGGGCCCGCCGGTAGGAGGCCGGCTGGACACGCCCCAGCCACGTCGGGTTGGCCTGCTGGGGCAGCGGTCGCTGGCCGGCGGCGCCGGGGTGGTCGTGCCCGGGCCGCGGCTCGTTCGTCGTCATGGAATCGAGCCTATGTCCGTGTGAGGTTAAACGCATTCCGCGGAGACAGTGCGTCAGCCCCCCTGTGGTAATTTGAAAGAGCAAATAATCCTTTTTTAATTCCGTCCCGTGAGGCGGGGAAAGGGGAGACGAGCTTTGACTTCTGTGCCCTCAGCACCGGGTCCGGCGAAGGTGGTGCTCACCCGGGTTGTTCTCAACCAGGCTGACATCGACCGCGCCCTCACTCGTATCGCCCATGAAATTCTCGAGGCCAACAAAGGCTCCCAGGACCTCGTCCTGCTGGGCATCCCGCGACGGGGTTATCCACTCGCCGTCCGCCTCGCCGCCAAGATCGCCGCCGCCGATCCCACCGTGGACGCCGCCGCGATTGTCGGCCAGCTCGATGTCACCATGTTCCGCGATGACCTCTCGCACCAGCCCACCAGGCCGCCCTACCCCACTCAGCTCCCGCGCACCGGGATCGACAACAAAGTTGTTGTGCTGATCGACGACGTCCTCTACTCCGGACGCACCATCCGGGCAGCCCTCGATGCCATCATCGACCTCGGCCGCCCGCGGATTGTCCGCCTCGCCGTGCTGATCGACCGTGGCCACCGGGAACTGCCCATCCGCGCGGACCACGTCGGCAAGAACCTGCCCACCTCCTCGTCCGAGAAGGTCCGTGTCCGCCTGGAGGAAACCGACTCCGTGGACGGCGCACCCGACGGCGCCCCCGTGAATGAAGTGGTCATCGAGGCCACCGCATGAGGCACCTGCTCTCCACCGAAGACCTGAGCCTGCACGACGCCATCCGCATCCTGGACACCGCCGAGGAAATGGCGGCCGTGGGGGAGCGCGAGGTCAAAAAGCTCCCCGCGCTGCGCGGCCGCACCGTGGTCAACCTGTTCTTCGAGGACTCCACCCGCACCCGGATCTCCTTCGAAGCCGCCGCCAAGCGGCTCTCCGCCGACGTCATCAACTTCGCCGCGAAGGGCTCCTCCGTCTCCAAGGGCGAGTCACTCAAGGACACCGCCCAGACGCTCGCCGCGATGGGCGCCGACGCGGTGGTCATCCGGCACTGGGCCTCCGGCGCCCCGCACCGGCTCGCCGCGACCGACTGGATCGACGCCGCCGTCATCAACGCCGGCGACGGCACCCACGAACACCCCACCCAGGCGTTGCTGGACGCGTTCACCATGCGCCGGCACTGGTCGAAGCTGGCCGGCACGCCGTCGGCCGGTGCCGACCTCAAAGGCATGCGCGTCGCCATCGCCGGGGACGTGCTGCACTCCCGCGTGGCGCGCTCCAACGTCTGGCTGCTGCGCACCCTCGGCGCCGAAGTCACCCTCGTCGCGCCGCCCACGTTGCTGCCCATCGGCGTCGACAAGTGGCCGTGCGCCGTCAGCTTCGACCTCGACGAGACCCTCGCACAGGGCGTGGACGCCATGATGATGCTCCGGGTCCAGGCCGAAAGGATGAATGCATCCTTTTTCCCGACCACCCGCGAATACTCGCGCCGCTGGGGCTTCGACGACAACCGGCTCCGAGCCCTCGACAGCCTCGGACTCAAAGACACCATCATCATGCACCCGGGACCGATGAACCGCGGCCTGGAAATCTCCGCGGCCGCGGCCGACTCGCCCCGCTCCACCGTGCTGGCGCAGGTCCGCAACGGCGTCTCCATCCGCATGGCGGCACTGTACCTGCTGCTTTCCGGGGAGAACCGCGAACCGGCCGCGGCACCTGTATCTGCATCCGCGTCCCACGCCGCCAATCCGAACCTCACTTATTCCCACCAGGAGAGCCACTGATGGCCGAACAGCAACAGCACGCAGACAACAGCGCCGCCTACCTCATCCGAGGCGCCGCGATCCTGGGCGGGGCAGCCGAGGACCTCCTGATCCGGGACGGCGTGATCGCCGCCCGCGGCCGGCAGCTGGACGCCGACGGCGCCGGGGTGAGGGACGCAACAGTAATTGACGCCAGAGGCCTCATCGCGCTCCCGGGCATGGTGGACATCCACACCCACCTGCGCGAACCCGGCCGCGAAGATGCCGAAACCGTCGAAACCGGCACCCGGGCCGCCGCCCTGGGCGGCTACACGGCCGTCCACGCCATGGCCAACAGCACCCCGGTGGCGGACACCGCCGGCGTCGTCGAACAAGTCCTCACCCTTGGCCGGACCGCCGGCTGGGTGGACGTCCGGCCGGTGGGCGCCGTCACCGTGGGACTCGCGGGGGAGCAGCTCGCCGAACTCGGCGCCATGGCCGACTCCCGCGCCCACGTGCGGGTGTTCTCCGACGACGGCATCTGCGTGCACGATCCCGTGCTGATGCGCCGCGCCCTCGAATACGTCAAGGCGTTCGACGGCGTCGTCGCCCAGCACGCGCAGGAACCCCGGCTCACCGCCGGCGCCCAGATGAACGAGGGCGAGGTCTCCGCCGTCCTCGGCCTCGCCGGCTGGCCGGCCGTCGCCGAAGAGAGCATCATCGCCCGGGACGTGCTGCTGGCCCAGCACGTCGGCTCCCGCCTGCACGTTTGCCACGTCTCCACGGCCGGGTCCGTGGAGATCATCCGCTGGGCCAAGTCCCGCGGCGTCAACGTCACGGCCGAGGTCACCCCGCACCACCTCTGGCTCACGGATGAGCTCGCCCGCAGCTACGACCCCGTCTACAAGGTCAACCCGCCGCTGCGCACCGACGCCGATGTCCAGGCCCTCCGCGCCGCCCTGGCAGACGGCACGATCGACGTCGTCGGCACCGACCACGCCCCGCACCCGAGCGAACACAAGGAATGCGAGTGGGCGCAGGCGGCCATGGGCATGACCGGGCTGGAAACCGCGCTCTCCGTGGTGCAGCACACCATGATCGAAACCGGTTTGATGGGCTGGGAAGACTTCGCCCGCGTGACCTCCACGGCTCCGGCCGCGATCGGCCGGGTCCAGGACCAGGGCCGCCCGCTCGAGGCCGGGGAGCCCGCGAACGTCACACTCGTGGACCCGGCTGCGCGCTGGACGGTGGACCCTTCTAAGATGGCAACCATGGGCCGTAACTCTCCGTTTGCCGGCCGGGAACTGCCGGGGAAGGTAGTGGCGACGTTCTTCAAGGGCCACCCGACCGTTCTCGACGGAAAACTCAACACCCCGTACCGGTGGCCGGTCGACGCCGTCGACGCCGGACCGGCGGGCCGCCGCCCATGACGGTCAAGGACCTTTCCCTGCTCCTCACGCTCGTCCTGACCGGCGTCGCGCTTGTCCTCATCGCCGTCGGCTGGCGCAACCGCCTGCGCCGCCAGTCCGACGTCGAGGCCCTCCCCGAGGTTCCCGGCGAGCTTGGCGCCCCGCTGGCGGCAGCCGACGGCCAGTACGTCGCGTCCACCACCGCCGGCGACTGGCTGGACCGGATCGCCGTGCACAATCTGGGCATCCGCACCAACGCCAAGCTCAGCGTGCACCCCGAAGGCGTGCTGTTCGAGCGCGCGGGCGCCGGCCCGGTGTTCATCCCGACCGGACGCCTCACCGGTGTGCGGCAGGAAAGCGGCATGGCCGGAAAGTTCGTCGAGAAAGACGGCCTGCTGGTGCTCAGCTGGATGCTCGGTTCCCACGAGCTGGACACCGGCTACCGGACCCGCCGTGCCGAGGACAAGGCCGTGCTCCTGACCACCCTCCAAGATTTGATCTCCGCAGCCCCTCAGGCAGAAGCCGATAGTGGAAAGTAACGACGTGACGGAAGCCCACGAAGTGTCAGAAAAAACAGTGATGGAAAAAACAGTGACAGCAAACCCCACTGCACCCGCTGCAGCAGCATCCACCCCCGCGGTCCTCGTGCTCGAGGACGGCCGGATTTTCCGCGGCACCAGCTACGGCGCCACCGGAACGGCTCTCGGCGAGGCGGTCTTCGCCACCGGCATGACCGGTTACCAGGAGACCATCACCGACCCCTCCTACGCGCGCCAGCTCGTGGTCCAGACAGCGCCGCACATTGGCAACACGGGCGTCAACACCGACGACGCCGAGTCCCGCCGCATCTGGGTAGCCGGCTACATCGTCCGCGACGCCGCGCGCCGGCCCTCCAACTGGCGTTCCGAACGGTCCCTGGATGACGAGCTCGTCGAGCAGGGGATCGTCGGCATCCAGGGCGTCGACACCCGCGCCATCACCCGCCACCTGCGCGAACACAAGACCATGCGCGCCGGCATCTTTTCCGGCGACGCCGCCCGCGCCACGGACAAGGAACTCGTCGACGCCGTCCTGGCCAGCGCGCCGATGGAAGGCTCACGGCTCGCCGAGGAAGTCAGCGTGGACGCCGCGTACACGGTGGAGCCCAACGACTTCGGCTGGGACGGCGAGCCGCGGTTCAGCATCGCCGCCATCGACTTGGGCATCAAGCGCATGACCCCGGTCCGCTTCGCCGAGCGTGGTGTCCGGGTGCACGTGTTGCCCGCCACGGCGACCCTCGCCGACGTCCAGGCCGTCAACCCCGACGGCTTCTTCATGTCCAACGGCCCCGGCGACCCCGCCACCGCGGACAACCAGGTGGCGCTGCTGCGCTCCGTGCTCGATGAGAAGATCCCGTACTTCGGCATCTGCTTCGGCAACCAGATCCTGGGCCGGGCCCTCGGGTTCGGGACCTACAAGTTGCGCTACGGCCACCGCGGCATCAACCAGCCGGTGATGGACCGCCGCACCGGCAAGGTCGAAATCACCTCGCAGAACCACGGCTTCGCCGTCGACGCCCCGCTCGACGGCGCCACCCAGGCCCCCGAGGAACGCTTCGGCCGCGTCGAGGTCAGCCACGTGAGCCTCAACGACGACGTCGTCGAAGGCCTCGCCTGCCTCGACATCCCGGCCTTCTCCGTGCAGTACCACCCCGAAGCGGCCGCCGGCCCGCACGACGCCGCCTACCTCTTCGACCGCTTCATCGAGCTGATGGCGGACGCTTCTTCAAAGACAGAGACCGACACAAAAACTGCCACCGATTCCAAGACTGAGGACAAGAAGTAATGCCCAAGAGAACTGACCTCAAGAGCGTCATGGTCATCGGGTCCGGCCCGATCGTGATCGGCCAGGCGGCCGAATTCGACTACTCCGGCACCCAGGCACTGCGCGTCCTCAAGGAGGAAGGCCTGCGGGTCATCCTCGTCAACTCCAACCCGGCCACCATCATGACGGACCCCGAGTTCGCGGATGCCACTTACATCGAGCCGATCACCCCCGAAGTGGTGGAGAAGATCATCGCCAAGGAGCGCCCCGACGCGCTGCTGCCGACCCTTGGCGGCCAGACGGCACTCAACACCGCCATCGCGCTGGACAAGAACGGCGTCCTGGAGAAGTACAACGTCGAGCTGATCGGCGCCAACATTGCCGCGATCGAGCTCGGCGAGGACCGCGAGAAGTTCAAGGGCGTCGTGGAGCGCTGCGGCGCCGAGTCGGCGCGCAGCCACATCATCCACACCATGGACGAGGCCATCACCGCAGCCGAGGACCTGGGCTACCCGATGGTGGTCCGGCCCTCCTTCACCATGGGCGGCCTCGGCTCCGGCCTGGCCTACGACGAGGGCGACCTGCGCCGGATTGTCGGCCAGGGCCTGCAGTACAGCCCCACGTCCGAGGTGCTGCTCGAAGAGAGCATCCTCGGCTGGAAGGAATACGAGCTCGAGATGATGCGCGACAAGAACGACAACGTCGTGGTGGTCTGCTCCATCGAGAACTTCGATCCGGTCGGCGTGCACACCGGCGACTCGATCACCGTCGCCCCGGCCCTTACCCTGACAGACCGCGAGTACCAGCGGCTGCGCGACATCTCCATCGCCGTCATCCGCGAGGTTGGCGTCGACACCGGCGGCTGCAACATCCAGTTCGCCGTCGAACCGGACACCGGCCGCGTCGTCGTGATCGAAATGAACCCGCGCGTCTCCCGCTCCTCTGCCCTCGCCTCCAAAGCCACCGGCTTCGCGATCGCCAAGATCGCCACCAAGTTGTCCCTGGGCTACACCTTGGACGAGATCCCGAACGACATCACCCAGAAGACCCCGGCGTCCTTCGAACCGACCCTGGACTACGTGGTGGTGAAGGTCCCGCGCTTCGCCTTCGAGAAGTTCCCGGCGGCAGACCCCACCCTGACCACCACCATGAAATCGGTGGGCGAGGCCATGGCCATGGGCCGGAACTTCACCGAGGCGCTGCAGAAGGCCCTGCGCTCCCTGGAGCAGAAGGGCTCCCAGCTGGACTTCAGCCACGTCCCGGAATGGGAAGTTGCTGAGCTGATCGAGAATGCCAAGCGTCCCACCACCGACCGCCTGCACCAGGTCCAGCGCGCCCTGCTCGGCGGCGCCACCGTGGAACAGCTCTTCGAGGCCACCAAGATCGACCCCTGGTACCTGGACCAGCTCCAGCTGCTGAACGAGATCTCCCGCGAAATCCGGCAGGCCGCGGCGCTGACTCCGGAGATGCTGACCCGCGCCAAGCGCCACGGCTTCTCCGACGAGCAGATCGGTGCCCTGACCCACAACTCCGAGGACGTCGTCCGCGGCGTCCGGCAGGCCCTCGGCATCCGTCCGGTCTACAAGACTGTGGACACCTGCGCGGCCGAGTTCGCCGCGTACACCCCCTACCACTACTCCTCCTATGACGAGGAGGACGAGGTCGCGCTGCACGCCAAGCCGTCCATCATCATCCTCGGTTCCGGCCCCAACCGGATCGGCCAGGGCATTGAGTTCGACTACTCCTGCGTTCACGCCTCGATGGCGCTGCGCAAGGCCGGCTACGAGACCGTGATGGTCAACTGCAACCCGGAAACCGTCTCCACGGACTACGACGTCTCCACCCGGCTCTACTTCGAGCCGCTCACCCTGGAGGACGTGCTCGAGGTCATCGCGGCCGAGGAGCGCACCGGCGGCGTCATGGGCGTCTTCGTCCAGCTCGGCGGCCAGACCCCGCTCAAACTGGCCCAGCAGCTCGCCGACGCCGGCGTGCCGATCCTTGGCACCTCGCCGGAGGCGATCGACCTCGCCGAACACCGGGGCGCCTTCTCCCGCGTGCTCGACAAGGCCGGGCTCGTCTCGCCGAAGAACGGCACCGCCGTGTCCTTCGAGGACGCCAAGAAGATCGCGGACGAGATCGGCTACCCGGTCCTGGTCCGCCCTTCCTACGTCCTCGGCGGACGCGGCATGGAGATCGTCTACGACGAGCCCAACCTCTCCCGCTACATCGCCAACGCCACCGAAATCACCCCGGAGCACCCGGTGCTGATCGACCGTTTCCTCGAGGACGCCGTCGAGATCGACGTCGACGCCCTCTACGACGGCACGGAGATGTACCTCGGCGGCATCATGGAGCACATCGAGGAGGCCGGGATCCACTCCGGCGACTCGGCCTGCGTGCTGCCTCCCATCACCCTGGGCGGCAATGTGCTGGAACGGGTCCGGACCGCCACGCTGGCGATCGCCGAGGGCGTGGGCGTCCGCGGGCTGATCAACATCCAGTTCGCCCTGGCCTCCGACGTGCTCTACGTCCTCGAAGCCAACCCGCGCGCCTCACGCACCGTGCCGTTCGTCTCCAAGGCCACCGGTGTCCAGATGGCGAAGGCCGCGGCCCTGATCGGCACCGGCGTCACCATCAACCAGCTCCGCAGCGCGTACAAGATGCTGCCGGAGAGCGGCGACGGCTCCTCCCTGCCGCTGGATGCACCGGTCTCGGTCAAGGAAGCCGTGCTGCCGTTCAGCCGCTTCCGCACCCCCGAGGGCAAGGTGGTCGACTCCCTGCTCGGCCCGGAAATGCGCTCCACGGGTGAGGTCATGGGCATCGACAAGCACTTCGACACAGCCTTCGCCAAGAGCCAGGCGGCCGCCAACAACGCGCTGCCCACCGAGGGCAAGATCTTCGTCTCGGTGGCGAACCGGGACAAGCGCTCGGTCATCATGGGCGTCAAGCGGCTCTCGGACCTCGGCTTCGAGATCGTCTCCACCGGCGGCACGGCTGACGTGCTGCGCCGAAACGGAATCCAGGCCACCCCGGTCCGGAAGGTCGCCGAGGGCTCCAGCGCCGAAGGCGAAGGCACCATCGCCGACCTCATCATCGCCGGCGAGATCGATATGGTCTTCAACACCCCCTCCGGCGGCGAGGCCCGCAGCGACGGCTACGAACTGCGTGCCGCCGCGACGTCGATCGGCATCCCCTGCATCACCACCGTGGCCGAGTTCAACGCCGCCGTCCAGGCCATTGAGGCGCAGCGCACGTACGAATGGTCCGTCACGAGCCTGCAGGAGCACGCCGCGAACCTGAAGGCCCTGCAGGATGCCTGAGGCATCGACCGCCGAAACGCCCAGCCGGGAGTCCTTCGGCTCCCGGCTGGGGCGGGCCATGGCGGACCGCGGCCCGCTGTGCGTCGGCATCGACCCGCACCCGGCACTCCTGCAGCGCTGGGGGCTGACTGACGACGCCGCCGGGCTGGAACGCTTCTCGCTGACCGTTCTGGAGGCCGTGGCCTCCCTCGCTGCCGCGGTGAAGCCGCAGGTGGCCCTGTACGAGCGGCACGGCTCGGCTGGAATCGCCGTGCTCGAACGCACCCTGGCCGCGGCGGCGGAAGCCTCCGTGCTGAGCATTGCGGACGCCAAACGCGGCGACATCGGCTCCACCATGGCCGCTTACGCCGACGCCTGGCTTCGGGACGGCTCGGGCCTGGCCGCGGATTCGGTCACGCTGAGCCCGTACCTGGGCTTTGAGTCGCTCCGGCCCGCCCTGGACCTGGCGGCCGAGTCCGGTCGCGGGGTGTTCGTCCTCGCGCTGACCTCGAACCCGGAAGGTGCATCGGTCCAGCACGTTGGCGGGGCGGACTCCGTCGCGCGGCGGATCACGGAAGCGGCCGCGGTGGAGAACCGCCGCTATGACGGTTCGCTCGGTTCCGTGGGCCTGGTGGTCGGCGCCACGGTGGGCTCAGCCCTCACCGCACTGGATCTCGACCTGGCTGCGGTCCGCGGACCCATCCTTGCCCCCGGGCTGGGTGCGCAGGGCGCCACGGCCGCGGACCTGCGCCGCACGTTCGGTGCGGCCTATTCCCAGGTTCTGGGCACGTCGAGCCGGGACATCCTCTCCGCCGGACCGCAGCTGCAGCCCCTGCGGGACGCCGCGCGGCGCACCCTCGACGAACTCCTCGCCGCCTAGCGGCAGCCGCCAAGCCGGCCCGGGACCGGAACTGCCGGACCCGGGCTGCGGGCTTTCCGGTTCGGGGACGGTTTGCTCATGCCGGGGTCCGCAGATTTCCATTGATTTCTGCCGCCGCCAGCGGGTAGGTTCGGGGCAAGGGCATGAGTGCCCCGTCCCGCCATGCAGGGAGGACTTCAGTGAGTTTGAGACCCCTCACTCCGCAGGAGCGTTCCGACGCCCTTCGCAAGGCCGCTGCCGCAAGGGCCACCAGGGCCGAGGCAAAGGAGCGCCTCAAGACGGGAGAACTGACCATCGCCAAAGTCATCAGTGCCGCCGAAACCGACGACGCCATTGCCCGCATGAGAATCGTGGAGCTGCTCGAAGCCCTGCCCGGGATCGGCCGGGTCCGGGCGGCGGCCATCATGGACCAGCTTGGCATCGCACAATCCCGACGGGTCCGGGGCCTGGGAATCCACCAGCGCCGCGCGCTGGTAGATTTTATTGACGACAAATAGCTCGGTCCGCCGAGCTGCCCCACCACCGCCCAAAGGAATATGTGAGCAAGAAACCGGGACTGACAGTCCTCGCCGGCCCGACGGCTGTTGGCAAAGGCACCGTGTCCACCTACATCCGGGACAACTACCCCGGCGTCTGGCTGTCCGTATCGGCCACGACACGCCCGCCGCGGCCGGGGGAGCAGGACGGGATCCACTACTTCTTCAAATCGGCCGAGGACTTCGATTCCCTGATCGAAAACGGCGAATTGCTCGAGTGGGCCGTCGTCCACGGCCGGAACCGCTACGGCACGCTGCGCAGCACCGTTGACGCCGCCATTTCAGAGGGCCGCTCGGTGTTGCTGGAGATCGATCTGCAGGGCGCCCGTCAGGTCAAGCAGGCCGTCCCGGAGGCCCAGTTTGTGTTCCTCGCGCCCCCGAGCTGGGACGAAATGGTCCGCCGGCTGGTCGGCCGCGGCACGGAAAGCGCCGAGGAACAGCAGCAGAGGCTGGAAACCGCTAAACTAGAACTTGCCGCTGAACCGGAGTTCGACCACACCGTCATCAATGATGACGTTCGTCGGGCAGCGGACGAGCTTGTTTCACTCATGGGGCTGACCCCGAACCCGCGCTAGGCGCCGGGACGTACCGGCCCGTTAGAATTTGGAGAATTCGTGTCCACGAACCTTGAAGGCATCATCAACCCGCCGATCGACGAGCTGCTGAAGGCCGCCGACTCGAAGTACGGACTGGTGATTTTTGGTGCCAAGCGCGCACGCCAGATCAACGCTTACTACGCCCAGCTGCACGAGGGCCTGTTCGAGTACGTTGGTCCGCTGGTCGACACCAAGCTGAACGAGAAGTCCCTGTCGATCGCGCTGCGCGAGATCAACGAAGGCAAGCTCGTCTCCACGCCGATCGAAGCCGCAGAGTAATTCCCTCCGCGGGAAGAGCCAAGTAAACAGACTGCCTGTTGACGGAGATCACGTGCGCATAGTCCTCGGAGTCGGGGGAGGGATTGCCGCCTACAAGGTGGCATCGCTCCTCCGGCTTTTTACTGAAGCCGGGCATGACGTCACGGTCATCCCCACCGAGGCGGCCACCCGCTTCGTCGGCGTCGCCACGTGGGAGGCCCTTTCCGGGCACCCCGTGAGCAACAGCGTGTTCGACGCCGTCCACACGGTCAACCATGTCCGGCTCGGCCACGAGGCAGAGCTGATCGTCGTGGCCCCCGCCACGGCCGATCTCCTGGCCCGCGCGGCCACCGGCCAGGCCGATGACCTCCTCACCAACACCCTGCTGATGGCCGGCGACTGCCCGGTGCTCATGGCCCCGGCCATGCACACCGAAATGTGGCAGCACCCCGCCACCCAGGCCAACGTTGAAACCCTGCGCAGCCGGGGCGTGACGGTGCTGGAACCCGCGAGTGGCCGCCTGACCGGCGCCGACTCCGGGCCCGGCCGGTTGCCCGAGCCGGAGGCGATTTTCACCGCCGCCATGGCCCTCGCCGCAGCAACTGTTCCTTCGGCGGGGGCACCGGCCGCGGAGCCGGACGTGGACGCGGTCCTGGCTGCGGGTCCGTCAGCGGCACCGTCGGTGGTCCCGCCGTTGGCCGGGCTCACGGTGACCGTTAGCGCCGGCGGCACCCGGGAACCGCTGGACCCCGTGCGGTTCCTCGGCAACCGCTCCTCGGGCAAGCAGGGCGTGGCCCTGGCCGCGGCCGCCCTCGAAGCCGGTGCCCGCGTCCGCCTGCTGGCCGCCCACATGGAGGTTCCGGTGCCCGCCGGCGTCGAGGTCGTCCAGGTCGAGACCGCCCTGGAGTTGCGGAAGGCGGCGCTGCACGCGGCCGCCGACTCCAACGTCGTCATCATGGCCGCCGCCGTCGCGGACTTCCGCCCGGCGGACGTCTCCGGGACCAAGATCAAGAAGCGTGACGACGTCGCCGACCCGGTGATCAACCTGGTGCGCAACCCCGACATCCTGCGGGAACTGGTCGAGGTCCGCGACGCCGCGTCCAGGGATCAGCTGATCGTCGGCTTTGCCGCCGAGACAGGCGACGCCGGGGGCGACGTCCTCGAGTACGCCCGGGCCAAGCTGCGCCGGAAGGCCTGTGACCTGCTGGTCGTCAACCAGGTGGGCCGGGACTTGGTCTTTGGCGAAGACACCAACTCCGTAGTCATCCTTTCCCGCGACGGCTCCGAACCCCAAGAGGCGTCGGGTTCCAAATCCGACGTCGCGGCTGCCGTGATCGACCGGATCAGCGCCGAGCTGAGCCGGGCTGTACCGCCGGCGTAGCCCGGCGTAACCAACATCTCCTTAGCACGGGGACACACGCCGCCGGACGTCCGTTTTCCAACCAGTAAGGTAGTTGAGTGACTTTACCGCTGCACATCCCCGCCTTCCACGGGTCCACGCCCGCCGCGCTCCGGCTCTTTACGTCCGAGTCGGTGACGGAGGGCCACCCCGACAAGATCTGTGACCAGATCAGCGATGCGATCCTCGACGCCCTGCTCGACAAAGACCCCGAGTCCCGGGTTGCCGTGGAGACGCTGGCTACCACCGGGCTGGTCCACGTGGCCGGCGAGGTTACCACCGACGCCTACGTCGAGATCCCCCAGATTGTCCGGGAGACCATCCTGGGCATCGGCTACGATTCTTCGGCCAACGGCTTCGACGGCGCCCGGTGCGGTGTCTCGGTGTCCATCGGCCAGCAGTCCAACGACATCGCCGGCGGCGTGTTCAACTCCCTCGAAGCCCGCGAGGGACGCCAGGAGGACGACTACGACCTCCAGGGTGCCGGTGACCAGGGACTCATGTTCGGCTACGCCAGCGACGAGACAGCGTCCTACATGCCCGTGCCGATCTGGCTCGCGCACCGGCTCTCCGAGCGCCTGACCGAGGTCCGCAAGAACGGCGAACTCGCCTACTTGCGCCCGGACGGCAAGACCCAAGTCACGGTGGGCTACGACGGCGACCGTCCAGTCTCGGTCGAGACTGTCGTCATCTCCAGCCAGCACGCCGAAGGCACCAGCCTCGACCGGCTCCGGGCCGACCTCGCCGAGCACGTGGTGGGGCCGGTCATGGCGCTGTCCAACCTGGACACCTCACGGACCCGCAACATCCTGAACCCCGCAGGCGCCTTTGTCATTGGCGGCCCGGTGGGCGACGCCGGCCTCACCGGCCGCAAGATCATCGTCGATACCTACGGCGGCATGGCCCGCCACGGCGGCGGCGCGTTCTCCGGCAAGGATCCGTCGAAGGTGGACCGCTCGGCTGCCTACGCCATGCGCTGGGTCGCCAAGAATGTGGTGGCCGCCGGCCTCGCCAAGCGAGCCGAAATCCAGATCGCCTACGCGATCGGGCAGGCCCGCCCGGTGGGAACCTACGTAGAGACGTTCGGAACTGAAACCGTGGACCCGGCCCGGATCAGCGCCGCGATCGCCGAGATCTTCGACCTGCGCCCCCGGGCCATCATCGACGCCCTCGACCTCAAGCGCCCGATCTATGCCAAGACCGCCGCCCACGGGCACTTCGGCCGCGAAGACCCGGACTTCACCTGGGAACGCCTGGACCGGGTGGACGAGCTGAAGGCGTTCTTCAACGCCTGAGGCCCGGGCCACACCGTCCGAAGCCGTCGCGTCGGTTTGTTTTGACGGCGAGTTTTGTCAGTCCTGTGTGATGTGCTGTAGCCAGGCCGCCCCCCGGTGGCCTGGCTACAGTGCATTTGAGAAACCGGCATTTACGATCCCAAGGGGAGGTGCGAGCCGTGAGTCCCAATCCTGGCGGCGGCGCGCCCGGCGAACCGCAGCAGCTGTCCCTGCTCCAGGGCTTTCCCGCCTCCGCCGCGGAGGCGTCCGGGCCCGCCCTTGCTGCACAGCTGCCGGTGGCGCGGGTGCTGATCGAATCCTCGCTGCCACATCTGGACCGGCCTTTCGATTACAGCGTGCCTGCCGCCCTCGACGCCGAAGCCGTGCCCGGAGTCCGGGTCAAGGTCAAGTTCAACGGGCAGGAACTGGCCGGCTACCTGCTGGCACGCACAGCCGGGTCCGACGCCGGCCACCCGCTCGTGCCGCTGCACAAAGTCCTCTCGCCCGTCCCGGTCCTGACCCCTGCGGTGGCCGAGCTCGCCGGCCGGATCGCCTCGCGTTACGCCGGAACGGTCAGCGATGTCCTGCGCGTTGCCGTGCCGCCGCGCATGGCCAAATTGGAAAAGGAATTCGCCCCGGACGGCCGGCTTGACCCCGAGCTGTTCGGTACTGAGATGTTCGGTCTTGCGACCGCCGTGTCGCTTCCTTCGCCGGCCGCGGGAAGCGTGTGGGCCGCGTACCGCAACGGTCCGGCGTTCCTCGGCCACCTCGCCGCGGGGGAGTCGCCCCGGGCTGTGCTGACCGCCCTCCAGGGGTACGGGCCTAGCGGCTGGCCCAGGATGGTCGCGGAGGCGGTGGCCGCGGTGCGGATCTCCGGCCGCGGTGCCGTCGTGGTGGTGCCCGACTACCGGGACCTCGACCGGGTGGAGTCGGCCCTGCTGGAAGTCCTTCCTGCCGGCGACGTCGCCCGGCTCACCGCGGACGACGGCCAGACACCGCGGTACCGCAGCTTCCTGCGCGTCCTCAGCGGCGCGGCCGGGGTCGCCGTGGGCACGCGGTCCGCGGCCTACGCGCCGGTGCAGAACCTTGGGCTCGTGGTCTGCTGGGACGACGGCGACGACCTCCACATCGAGCAGCGCTCCCCGTACGCGCACTCCCGCGAAGTCCTCCTGCTCCGCGCGGGCCAGGAGGGGGCCGCGTGCCTGCTCGCGGCCCATTCCCGCAGCACCGAAACGGAGCGGCTGGTCGCCTCCGGTTGGGCGCAGGCCGTGGAAGCGGAGCGGACCGTCCTCCGGCGGACTGTCCCGCGCGTCCTGAACACGGCCGACAGCTATGAACTCGAACATGACCCGCTTGCCCGCATCGCCCGCCTCCCCGGCGCGGCCTGGCGGGCTGCCAAGGAAGGCCTGGAACGGGGTCCGGTCCTGGTCCAGGTGGCCCGTGCCGGCTACGCCCCCTCGCTGGTGTGCGAAACCTGCCGGGAACCGGCGCGCTGCACCGCCTGCAGCGGGCCCCTGGCCATCGCGGGTCCGGGAGGGAGCAGCGCCGTGCCGCAATGCCGCTGGTGCTCGTCCCCGGCCCCGGCCTGGCGCTGCGGCACGTGCAACGGTGTCCGGCTCCGGCGTGGCGCCACGGGAGCCCTGCGCACGGCGGAGGAGCTGGGCCGGGCGTTTCCGGGCAAACCGGTCATCACCTCCTCCGGGGACCAGATCAAGGCCACCGTTCCGGAGACGACGGCCCTCGTGGTTGCCACCGTCGGTGCCGAGCCGGTGGCCACCGGCGGGTACGCCGCAGCCCTGCTGCTGGACGGCGACTCGCTGCTGCGCCGCGAAAACCTGAGGGCGGGGGAGGACGCGGTCCGCCGCTGGTTCAACGCCGCGGCCCTGGTGCGGCCGGCACCCGACGGCGGTTTGGTGGTCATTACCGCCGACGACGCCGCCGGCGTTGGTGCCCTTTTGCGCTGGGATCCCGCCGGGTACGCCAGCCGGGAACTGGCGCTGCGGCAGGAGCTGCAGCTGCCGCCCGCCGTACGGGTCGCCTCCGTCACCGGCGGCAGGACCGCCGTCGGCCATTTCACGGATGCCATTCAGCAGCGGCTTGCGGCGCAGGGAACCGTCCTCCGGACGGCCGGGCCCGCGCCCCTCGTCCTGCCGGCGGCCGCGGGGGCCGGCCGCCCAGCGTTACGGGACTCAGCGCCGCGGGAATCCGGCGAGGAGGTCCGGACCCTGCTGTTCATCCCCTACGCCCAGGCCGCGGACGCCACGGCCGCCATGCGGGCCGCCAAGGCGGCAGCCGCAGCCAGGCGCAGCGACGACCCGGTGCAGCTGCGCCTGGACGGCGTGGACGTCCTCTAGCCGTGGCCAGAGCTAGCCCTTGTTCCGGCTCCGGAGCGCGAGGGCCTCTTCGGCCACGGCCACGAGCCGCCGCGCCGACTCGTCCCAGCTGAAGTCGGCGGCCCGCTCCACTGAACGCCGGGAACGGGCCTTCCACAAGGCGGGGTCCTCGAGCTGACGCACCGCCTCGGCAAACTCCGACGGCGAGTCGGGATGGACGTAGCTGACGGCGTCATCGCCGACTTCCCGGAAGATCGGGATGTCGCTGGCGATCACAGGCGTCCCGTGCGACATTGCCTCGACGAGGGGCAGACCATAGCCCTCGGCCCGGGACAGGCTGATCAGGGCGGTGGTGCGTGCCAGGAGAGCCTCGTACTCGGCGTCCGTTACGCCGTTGTGGAAGACGATGTTTGCGCCCTGCGGGGCCAGGGCCTCGAGCTCGGCCCGCCGCTCGGGAGCGATGCGGCTCAACAGGTGAAGAGTCATGTCCGGCAGTTCGGCCATGCCGCGGACCATGGTCTCCACGTTCTTGTAGGGCATGAACGAACCCATGTAGAGCAGCGTCTTGTCGGCCCCCGCCCCGGGGTCGCGCGGTGTGTGGCCGTGCTGGGGGGCGTTGCCCACGATTCTGACCGGGCGCCGGGTGAGCCGGTACTTCGCCATCAGGGCCGCCGTGGTGGAGCTGATGGTCGCCACGATGTCTGCCCTGTTCAGCAGGAGCCGCTGGGGCCAGAAGGCCTTGTGGTACAGGCGCCACAGGACCCTGACCGGGGCCGGCAGGAACCCGGGCGGGGCGGGGTGCTCGTAGTAGATGAGGTCGTGCAGGGTCAGCACCAGGGCGTACTTGCGGCCCCAGCTGCCCATGGTCTGCATGGGGCACACCACCACGTCCGCGCCCAGCTTGTTGATCCTCGCAGCCACGAAGAGCTCGACCGGGGACAGGGGGCTGTTGATCACGGTGTACGGAACGTCGGGCAGGAGCGCGAGCTGGCGGGGGTCGCTGATCAGCATCGAGACGTCAGCGATCCTGGCGGCCGCCGCGATCAGGCTGGCGCCGTAACGGCTGATGCCGTCGTGCTGGTCCAGCCGGGTGAAACGGGCATCAATGAGAATCTTCACGCGGCGTGGTCCTTTAGGAAGCGTCGGATGTAGCGGGCGGCGGGTTCGGGGGTTTCGTAGTGGATCAGGTGTCCGACGCCGGGAATGACTTCCAGCCTCCCGTCCGGAAGCCGCGCCGCGAGTGTGTGCTGGTCCGCCAGCATGGCGATCTCGTCCTTCTCTCCCGCGATCAGCAGCACAGGCAGCGTCAGTTCGCCGGCCACCTCTGTGACGTTGCTGCCGACCGAAGCCTTGAAAGCCTGAAGCAGGCTGTCCCGGTCCGCGAACGAGGAGAAGTAGGCGCTGTGCTGGGCGTGCACGAACCGGCGGATGTCCTTGTCCCCGGTCTTGGCCATGGTCACACTCATCACCCGCACGATCGCCTGGCTGCGCAGCAGGGCCAGCCCGAGCCGCTGGGGAAGGCGGGCCGCGGCCTCGTAGTAGAGCACCGCCAGCTTCGTCATCAGGCCCTTGGGCCCTTCGAGGGCGTGCGCCGCGATGGGATTGACAAGGATCAGTTCGGCCACCGCGCCGGGGTTGGCCGCCACGAAGTGGCTGGCGATGATCGATCCGAATGAATGTCCCAGCAGGACGGTATCCGCGCCCATGCCCAGCGCAGCCATGAAGCTGCCGAGGAAACTGCCGTAGGCGGGAACGCTGTGTTCGGTTCCCTTGAAGGCGCCCGAGCTGCCGAAGCCCGGCAGGTCCGGCATGATCAGGCGCATGTCCGTCAGCTGGTCGGCTACCCGGAGCAGGCCGTGGTGGTCGCCGCGGAAACCGTGCACCACCAAGATGGTGCGGGTTTCCGGGGTGACCCGGACGGGTTCGTAGACCCAGTACGCGATCCGGGCGCCGTCAACCTCAACCGACGCGGCCCGGGTACGGGCGTCAAGTCCGCCGCTGAACAGGGGCGTGCCTGAGGACCCGGTATCAACTTGTTCCATTGGTTCGAATCCTATGCGACGTTGTCGGGGTGGGAGCCGGTCCGGAGGCCGCGTTCGAGGCCGCCGATCTCCGACATGTCCAGCGGGGTGAGCTCAAAGTCGAAAACCTCGAAGTTTTCGCGGATCCGCCCGGACGAGCTGGCCTTGGGGATGGCGATGTTGCCGAGTTGCAGGTGCCAGCGGAGGATGATCTGCGCCGCGGTGCGGTCGTGTTCGGCGGCGAGGGCCAGGATCACGGGGTCCGTCAGGACCTGGCCGCGGCCCAAAGGACTCCACGCCTCAGTGCGGATGCCCAGCACCTCGTGCTTTTCCCGCAGTTCATCCTGCTGCAGCCAGGGATGAAGCTCGATCTGATTCACGGCGGGTACCACCTCCGCCGTTTGCAAGAGCCGGTCCAGGTGCTGCGGCTGGAAGTTGCAGACGCCGATTGCACGGACCTTGCCCTCGCGGTACAGCGTCTCCAGGGCCCGGTACGTTTCCGGGAACAGGTTACGCCGCGCGCACGGCCAATGGATCAGGTAGAGGTCGATGTATTCCAGTCCGAGGTTTGACATCGAGGTGTCGAACGCCCGCATCGTGGCGTCGTAGCCGTGGTCGTCATTCCAGACCTTGGTGGTGACGAAGAGGTCCTGGCGGGAAACGTAGGGTGCGGTTTCCCCGGGGCCGCCGCCCGTGCCCTCAAATCCCGACAGGGCCCCGATTCCCTTGCCGACGCCGGTCTCGTTGCCGTACATGGCGGCTGTGTCGAAGTGCCGGTAGCCGGCCTCGACCGCCATGGTCACCAGGGCGGCGGCGTCGGCCGGGGGGACCTTGTACAGCCCGAATCCCAGCCGGTCGATCAATACGCCGTTGTTCAGGGCCAGCCGGGGGGAGAGTTTCATGACAATGACTTTACCTACTGGCGCTGCCGGGCGGCGGACGCCGGTGCCGCCGGCCGCGTAGGTCACGGTGCGCCGCAGCCGCTCAGGACAGTCCGTCGAACCGGACGAGCCGGCGGGCGCTGGCCTCATCCAGGATCAGGTCGGTGGCCAGTCCTGCCGCCAGCGCGCCCCGGAGCCCATTGATCTTGGAGGCGCCGGACACGACGCAGATGCGGCGCCGCACCTGACGGAGCTGGGCCAGGTCCGGACCGGTGGACCGCTCGTTGAGCGTAATGCCGTCCGAGGACCCGTCAGCGCGGAAGAACACCGTGGCAACATCGCCCGCCACATCGGAGTTCGCGAGGACGTTCAGGTCGTCTTCATCGAGGTAGCCGCCGGCGTAGACGTGGCTGGGATAGTCGGCGTCGACCGATCCGACACCAAAGATCGCGATGCTCATCCGCGCCTGCAGCTCCAGGATCCGCTGAACACTGCGTTCATTCCACATGGCCGTTTTGGTCGCGGCGTGGTCGAAGAAAGCCGGCACGGGAAACTGTTCCACCCGTGCACCGTACGCGCTGCCGAATCGCCGCATGATGTCGGAGGCGTAGGTGATGCCGGTGGTCTGCATGTTGCCGGCGCCGTTGAGCTGGACGATCACGCTGTCGTGGGTGATCTTGCGGGTCAGGTGCCGGCTCACGGCGCTCAGGGTGGAGCCCCACGCGACGCCGATGATGGCGTTGGAGTCCACCAGCGGTCCGATCGTCCGGGCGGCCTGCATGGCCACACGGTCCAGTGTTTCCGCCTCGTTGAGGGTGTCCACCACCGGAACAACGTGTACATCCACCTTGAACTCGGCGCGGATCATGCTCTCAAGTTCGGGGCCGGTGTCCAGCGGGCTGCGGATCTGGATCTGCACCAGACCCGAATCCCGGGCCGCCGACAACAGCCGTGAAACCGTGGACCGGGACGTCCGGAGCTCGCGGGCAATGGCGTCCATGGTCAGGTCCTGGAGGTAATACAACTGGGCCGCGCGGAGGGCGTCGGACTGGCGTGAACGCGTCATGAAATTTCCCATCTGCACGTTTGTGCATAGTGCTTGACTCCATTTTCCATTAGTCCAAAGAATAGTGTTGAACGGCGCCGCGCCACAGGCGCGCCGCACAGAACCAAACCCAAGGGAGCAGTTTTGGGACAGAAGGACTCAGTCGGCACACCGGCGAACGATCGCGCCTCGGTGCAGAAGCTGCTGACGCGGCGGCACGCGCAGGTTCTGGTCATCGGCGGCGGAATCAACGGGGTGGGCACCTTCCGCGACCTGGCCCTGCAGGGCGTCGACGTGGCGCTCGTTGAGCGTGGCGATTACTGCCAGGGCGCCAGCGGCGCCTCGTCCCACATGATCCACGGCGGCATCCGGTACCTCGAAAACGGCGAGTTCCGCCTCGTCCAGGAATCCGTGGTCGAACGCAACAGGCTCCTGCGGATCGCACCGCACTACGTCAAACCGCTGCAGACCACGATCCCGATCTTCAGCACTTTCTCCGGCGTCCTGGCCGCCCCGATGCGCTTCCTGACCCACAAGCAGGGCAAGCACACCGAGCGCGGAGCCTTCCTGATCAAGCTCGGCCTCAGCATGTACGACTTCTTCTCCCGCGACGGCGGCACGGTTCCGCGCCATCAGTTCCGCGGACGCAAGCGCGCCCTGGCCGAGCTGCCCCGCCTTCACCCCGGGATCAAATATGCGGCCACCTACTTCGACGCCTCAGTCCACAACCCCGAGCGCCTCACCCTCGATGTGCTCCAGGACGGCGAGAAGGCCGGCGGCGCGGACAGCCAGATGGCCCGGGCCAGCAACTACGTCTCGCTCGTCTCGACGGGGGCCGCGGGCGGCGCCACAGGCGGAACCGGCGCCACCGGGACGGGAACCACAGGCACAACAGTCCAGCTGCGCGATGAGCTGACCGGCGAAGTGTTCGACTTCACCGCCGACGTCATCGTGAACACCACTGGCGCCTGGGTCGACCTGACCAACGAGGCGATGGGGGCGGCGTCGTCGTTCATGGGCGGGACCAAAGGTTCGCACATCGTGCTGGACCATCCGGAGCTGCTCGCGGCGTGCAACGGCCGGGAAGTTTTCTTTGAGCATACTGATGGCCGGATCGTGCTGATCTATCCGATGGGGGACCGCGTCCTGGTCGGCACCACCGACGTCGACGCCGACATGGCACAGGACGCCGTCTGCACCGAGGCGGAAATCGACTACTTCTTTGACCTGATCGGCCACGTGTTCCCGGGCATCCCCGTGGACCGGGATCGGATTGTCTACACCTTCGCCGGAGTGCGCCCGCTTCCGAAGCATGACGCCACCCAGCCCGGGTTCGTCAGCCGGGACTACAGGATCGAACGCCGCGCGGCGGCGGGCCGGGCCGTCCTCAGCCTCGTGGGCGGCAAGTGGACCACATTCCGGGCCCTCGCCGAGCACCTGAGCAACGACGTCCTGGCCGAACTCGGCATGGAACGGAAGGTCTCGACGGCGAAGCTCGCCATCGGCGGCGGCGCCGGGTTCCCGGACAGCGAGGACGGTGTCCAGCGCTGGATCAAGGCCCATATGTCGGCCGGCCGCGACGCCGCCCGCGTAACCGGGCTGCTGACCCGCTACGGGACCCGTGCCGAAGAAGTCATCCGCTTCCTGGACGCTGACCAGGCAGGTGCACCCGACAGACTGCTGCACTCAACACGCGAGCTCAGCACCCGCGAATTGGAGTTCATGGCGGCGCACGAGCAGATCGGACACCTCGTGGACGTCCTCATCCGCCGCACCTCGTTGGCCTTCCGGGGACTCGTGACAGGGGAACTGCTGAACGAAATTGCCGACACACTTTCGGGCCCGCTCGGCTGGGATGCGGCTCGCCGGGCCAAGGAGATCAGCCACACGCAGGAGGTGCTTGAGCGGTTCCACCGCGTCCAGGTCCACAGCCTGGTCGCCTGATACGACTTGCGTGCCCGGGCAGGGAAGCCCGGGTGCAAGCACTGCGCGGTCCGCCCTGGCGGCCGGCGCAGTGGCTGGCCGGCAGCACCAACACGCTGCCGGCCCCACGGCCTTCCAAACTCGCGAAGGGCCGACAACAGAAAAAGAGGAGTCAAAGATGTCTCTTGGAATAGTATTCCTGTCCGAAGTATTCGGAACCGCAATGCTGACCCTGCTGGGTTGCGGCGTTGTGGCCAACGTTGCGCTCAGAGGCACCAAGGGCAACAACGGCGGGTTCCTCATGGTCACCTGGGGGTGGGGCATTGCCGTCTTCTGCGGTGTCTATGTTGCCGTCCAGTCCGGGTCGCACCTGAACCCCGCGGTCACCCTCGGCCTGCTGCTCAACGGCAAGAGGTTGTACGCTCCCGGCGTTCCGGTCGACTTCGCCTCAACCCTGACCTACTTCGGCGGTGAACTGACCGGTGCCTTCCTGGGTGCCGTCGTCATGTGGCTGGCCTACCGGCAGCACTTTGACGTTGAATCAGAGCCAGCCAGCAAGCTGGCCGTCTTCTCCACCGGCCCCGCGATCCGCTCCAACCCCTGGAACCTGGCCACCGAGATCATCGGCACCTTTGTCCTCGTGTTTGTCATCCTGACCTTCGGCGGGACACCTTCCGGACTCGGACCGCTCGCAGTCGCCCTGCTCGTTGTCGGCATCGGTGTATCCCTCGGCGGGCCTACCGGCTACGCCATCAACCCGGCCCGTGACCTCGGCCCCCGCGTCGCGCACGCCCTGCTCCCGATCAAGGGCAAGGGGTCCTCCGACTGGAGCTACTCCTGGATCCCGGTCGTGGGACCCCTGATCGGTGGCGGCCTGGCCGGACTTGTCGCCGCGTTCGTGCCGATCATCGCCCCCGTAATCCCTCTCTAACCGCCAGTTCAACTGCCACGCTAAACAGACAAGGACGTCAATATGAACCAGTACGTAGTCGCCATCGACCAGGGCACCACGAGCACGCGCGCCATCGTGTTCGACCACAGCGGCAGCATTGTCTCCTCAGGCCAGATGGAGCACGAGCAGATCTTCCCCCAGGCCGGCTGGGTGGAGCACAATCCCGCTGAAATCTGGAACAACACCCGCGAAGTGATCGGCTCCGCCCTGTCCAAGGCGAACCTGACCCGTCACGACATCGCCGCCGTCGGCATCACCAACCAGCGCGAAACGGCGGTTGTGTGGGACAAGACCACCGGCGAGCCAATCTACAACGCCATCGTGTGGCAGGACACCCGCACCCAGCCGATCGTGGACGAGCTCGCGAAGGAGGGAGGACCGGAGCGCTTCAAACAGAAGGTCGGCCTGCCGCTGGCGACCTACTTCTCGGGCACCAAGATCAAATGGATCCTGGACAACGTCGAGGGCGCCCGGGCCAAGGCGGAGGCCGGCGACCTCGTCTTCGGTAACACCGACTGCTGGGTACTCTGGAACCTGACCGGCGGGACCGACGGCGGAGTGCACGTCACCGACGTGACCAACGCCTCGCGGACGATGTTCATGGACCTTGAGACGCTGTCCTGGGACCAGGAGATCCTGGACGCGTTCGGCGTCCCGGCCTCCATGATGCCGGCCATCAAGTCCTCCTCCGAGGTCTACGGCACGGTGCACACCTCCCAGTTGCTGCGCGAGGTTCCTGTGGCCGGCATCCTGGGCGACCAGCAGGCGGCCACGTTCGGCCAGGCGGCGTTCGATGCCGGCGAAGCCAAGAACACGTACGGCACGGGCTGCTTCCTGATCTTCAACACGGGCGAGGAAATTATCCACTCCCAGAACGGGCTGCTGACCACCGTTGGCTACAAGCTCGGCGGCGCGGCGCCGCACTACGCGCTGGAGGGCTCCATCGCCGTCACCGGTTCGCTGGTCCAGTGGCTCCGGGACAATCTCGGCCTGATCAGCAGCGCTCCGGAGGTCGAGACCCTCGCGGCCTCGGTGGAGAACAACGGCGGCGTGTACATTGTGCCGGCGTTCTCCGGCCTCTTCGCGCCGTACTGGCGTTCGGACGCCCGCGGCGCCATTGTGGGCCTGACCCGCTATGTGAACAAGAACCACATCGCCCGCGCGGCGCTGGAGGCCACCGCCTTCCAGACCCGTGAGGTCCTCGACGCCGTCAACGCCGACTCCGGTGTGCCGCTGACGGAACTGAAGGTCGACGGCGGTATGGTCGCCAACGACGCGCTCATGCAGTTCCAGGCAGACATCCTCGGCGTGGCGGTCATTCGTCCGAAGGTGGTCGAGACGACGGCGCTGGGCGCAGCCTACGCGGCCGGCCTGGCCGTCGGATTCTGGAAGGACCTGGGCGAGTGCTCGGCCAACTGGGCCGAGGACAAGCGGTGGGAGCCGCAAATGGACCAGGCCGAGAGGGAACGCCAGATGCGCCTCTGGAAGAAGGCCGTCACCAAGTCCATGGACTGGGTTGACGAGGACGTCCGGTAAGGGCACGCCCTGACCCGCCGGGTGCCGCCCCGGCGGGTACGGCTTCGGCGGACAATGAAGAGCTCCGGCCAGGGAAACCCGGCCGGAGCTCTTCATTGTCCGGCTCCGTTTTGTCCCTCAGGAGGCGGGCCGCACTTACCGGTTTGTCACGACAGCGCGAGGCGTCTTGGCGTAGACGTCCTTGCTGACCGTGTAGCCGCGGCGGTCAATCGCCAGCGCGCGCGCATTGACCTTGGCCAGTTCCGTTCTGTTGAGTTTCTTGATCTTGACCAGATCCATGAACTCCTGGTCTTCTCCGCCCACTGCCGTCACTTTGATAAGCCCGGTCCTGGGCGCGTAATACTTGCGCTGGTGGCCCGCGCTCGGCGGGTCCAGCGGGTTGAACTCATCGATCACCATGACGTCGTCATAGCACCCCTTGGGCACACAGACGCACAAGTGCTTGTACTTGACGTCGCCGCAGTCCAGGAAGTCCACGCTGGGGGCGTAGGCCTGGACGTAGGCAGGCGTGTTCCGGTGCGGCTCGGCCTGCATCGCGATGCCGGCCCGGGCCTTGTCCATGCCGCTGATGAACGTGCTGGGGGCGCCGGCAAGCTTGCCGTTCTCGTACTCCTCCGGATACTCACCGAAGAGCCACACCGTCCCCCTCCTCGTCTGGGCGAAGAAGGCGAGCTCGGACTCCACGAGTTCACCGTTGGAGTAGTCCCGGTCCCAAATCGCGATCGTCTTGACCCCGTCGATGACCTTGGTCAGGCCAGTGACGATGCTGACCACCGTGCGGGCGGTCGTCCCGTCCGGCGAAACTACCTTGCCGGTGGTGGTGCGCTGCATTCCGGGCTTCAGCGTGAGCCACTTGTTGTCAATCTCAGGCTTCGCCGGGAAAGCGGAACGGTGGAACGACAACGCCGAGCCGGGGCCGCACAGTTCCTGGGAACTGGCGGCCCCCGGGGCGGCCGCCACCGCCGTCGCCGCGGTCGCCGCCGTCAGCGACGCCACCACCAGCAAGAGCGCGGAGCCGTAAGCGGTTAATCTCTTCGATCGTGGTGTCATCTGACTGGCCTCTCTTGCGTGGTTGGTGTTAGGCGGCTGGTATGGGTTCCGGCTCGCGGGACCCGCGTTCACGTGCCGGACCTTTCTTGGCGAACCGAAGGTAGAGCGGTGGAACGATGAAAAGGTTGACCAGTGTCGAAGTCACCAGCCCGCCCAGGATCACCACGGCCATGGGGTGCTCGATCTCATGGCCGGGGCGGTTGCCCATGACCACCAGCGGCACCAGTGCGAGTGCGGTGGCGAGCGTGGTCATCAGGATTGGTGACAAGCGTTCGGCCGCGCCCCGCAGGACCAGGTCCCGGCCGAACGGCATGCCCTCGAACTGTTCCAGATGCTGGCAGTGGTTGATGAGCAGGATGCCGTTGCGGGCGGCGATGCCCATCACTGTCAGGAACCCGACCAGCGACCCGAGGGACAGGATTCCGCCGCTCATGTGCGCGGCGATCACGCCGCCCACCAGTGCTACCGGCAGCGTCAGGATGCCAAGGGTGGCAAGCCGCCAGCTGCGGAAGGCCGCCTGGAGCAGGAGGAACACCACAACCAGGGCGCCGGCCGCGAAGACGAGAAGCCGTTGTGAGGCAGCCTGCCGCTCCGCGTATTCGCCCAGGATGTCTGCGCTGTAACCGGTGGGGAACTCCACCGACTTGAGGTCGGATTCGAGTTTCTCGACGACTTTAGCGAGATCGCCTTCCTTGACGTTGGCGCTGACATCGAGTCGGCGGGACCCTTCCGAACGCTCAATGACGTTGGGAGTGGGCTTTACCGCGATCTTGGCGACATCGGCCACCCGGATCACCTGTCCGCTGGGAGTGTCCAGTGGGAGGTTCTCGATGCTTGTGACGCTGGTCCGGATCTCGGGAGGACTCCAGACCTGGACGTCGTAGGCTTTGCCGTCCCGGTAGACGTCGCCGACCTCCTCGCCGGACACCAGGGTGGCGGCGGCACGGCGGACGTCACCGGGCTTGAGGCCATAGCGGTTGGCGGCGTCCAGGTTCACCTCGACGTCCACCTGCGGAACGTTGACCTGCAGGGCGACTTTGGCTCCGATTGCCCCCTCGATGCCGGCAAGGACAGTCTTGACCTTGTCCGCCTGCTTCTTCAGCGTGTCCAGGTCATCGCCGTACACCCGGACGACGATCGAGTAGCCCGTGCCGGTGAGCACCTCGCGGACACGTTCCTTGAGGTAGGTCTGGACGTCCCGGTGGATGCCGGGGTACCCGTCCACGACCTGCTGGACAGAGGCCAGGGTCTTGTCGTAGTCGACCGACGGGTCAACGCTGATCCAGTTCTCTCCAAAGTTGACGCCCACCACCTCATCGGCGGCGAAAGCCTGACCGATGTGGGACCCGCAGTTGTTGACGCCTGGAATGGTCATCAGCTCCCTGCAGGCCAGTTGGCTCACGCGCACTTCCTCGGCATTGGAGGTGCCGGGTTGCGTGACCCAGTGCATGAGGAAGTCGCGTTCCTTGAACGATGGCAGCAGCGACTGACCCAACAGCGGTGCCGCTATGATTCCGACGACGCCGAGCGCCGCCACCGTGAGATAGCCCGGGAGCGGACGCTTCACGATGGGCCGCAGAGCAGCGCCGTACCAGCGCTTGAGAACCCGGACCACCGGCGGATCCCGATCCTCGAGCTTGGCATTGCGCAGGAAGATATACGCCATGGCCGGCGTGACCGTGAGGGCCACCAGCATGGACGCCATCACGGCCAGGGTGTAGGAGGTGGCCAGGGGGCGGAAGAAGGCGCCGGTCAGCCCGTCCAGGAAGAAGATCGGCACCGTGGCGGCGACGATAATCAGGGTGGCGTAGACAATGGGCCCGCGAACTTCCAGGGAGGCATTGACGACCACACGGGCGGTACTTTCGGTCCCGCCGCTGGCCCGGTGGTGCCGGAGTCGTCTGACGATGTTCTCGACGTCGATGATGGCATCGTCCACCACGACCCCCACGGCAATCACCAGCCCCGCAAGCACCATCGTATTAATCGTGCCTCCGGTCCAATAGAGCACCAGGGCCGCTGCCATCAGCGACAACGGGATCGCCGTCACACTGACGAGCGCCGTCCGCCATTGGAAGAGGAAGACGCTTAGCACCAGGACCACCAGGAAGCAGCCCAGCAGCAGCGCGAGGCTCAGGTTGCCGAGGGACTCCTCGATGAACGAGGCAGGCCGGAACAAGGTGGTGTCGACCGCGATCCCGGTCAGGCCGGGCTGCAGCTCCTTGAGCGCTTCCTCAACCCCGCGCGTGACTTCCAGCGTGTTGCCCCAGGGCAGCTTTTCGACAATGAGCATAAGTCCGGGGCCGCCGTTGATGACCGCGTCACCGATCAGTTGCTGGTGGTCCTCCACGACGTTGGCCACGTCGGCGAGCCGCAGGGGAGGCAGTCCCTCACGTTCCTCCAATGGCACTTGGGCAAGGTCCGCCGGAGACGTGATGGGTTGTACGTGCCTGATGGTCAAGCTCTGGCTGGGCGTTTCCAGCGCCCCTCCGGTGCCGATCAAGGCACCGGGAGAGTACTTGAGCAGGCCGGCGTCCAAGGCGTCGGACGTGGAGTCCATGACGTTCTCCAGCGTGACGTTGTTGGCCGCCAGCTTGGCCGGATCAACCTGGACCTGCAGCATCTGAAGGCGTTCGCCCCAGATCGCCACGTTCGCGACGCCCGGCACCCGCAGGAGGTGTGCCCGGATATTCCAGTAGGAAACCATGGACATCTCGATCAGGGAGCGAGTCTCGGAGGACAGCCCGATCTTCATGACACGGCTGGTGGAGGACAGCGGCTGGAGCATCACCGGCGGCGCGGCCCAGGTAGGCAACGTCGGTATGACCGTTGCCATCCGCTCCGACACCAGTTGCCTGGCGGTGAGCAGATCGGTTCCGGGCTTGAACTCCATCACAATGGCGGACAGCTGCGACACAGACTTCGACCGCATCTGGTCCAGGCCGCCGATGCCGTTGAAGGCCTCCTCCATCGGAACCGTCACGAGTTCCTCCACTTCGGAGGCGGTGAGTCCCAGACACGCCGTCTGGACCTCGACGCGGGGCGGTGCAAACTCGGGGAAAACATCCACCGAAGCACTGCTGAGTTGCGCGCCGCCCACGATCATGAGGGCCGCCGCCATCGCAATGATGATCGATCGGAACCTCAGACTTGCAGCGACAATCCGGCGCATGTCAGTGCGCCGTATCGAATTCGGCGCCGAAGAGTTCAGCGGCGCCGACGGTCACGATTGTGGTGCCGGCCGCGGGGCCGGCCGAGGCCGTGACCACTCCGTCCTCCACCTTGGCTACAGTGACCGCCTGCCGCTGGTAGACCCGCGGGGCCGGGTTGGTGTAAACCCAGGTTTTTCCGCTGGCGTCATAGAGCAGGGCTGCGTAGGGCACGACGACGTCCTTCCCCTTACCGGCTTTGACGGTTTCGGTCTTCAGGTCGAGGCGTTCGACTCCCTTTTCGGTCAAGGTCAGCTTGGCGATGCCTGTTGCGGCATTCTTTTCCACCTTGGCGGGCTCGTTAGCCGATACGGCGGCGGGGGCCGCCGCCGTCGTCTGGGCACATGCGGGCAGCGCGAACAAAAGTGCTGCGCATACAGCGGCCGCCAGGGGCAGGCGCCGCAGGGGCTGTTGGCTGGTCATTTTGCTTCCACCTTTTCCTGCGTAACGGGCTGGACGGGAACTTCGGCTTCGTAGACTTCGGCCCACTCTTCCGGGGCGGACCTGGGCCCGAACCAGAGTGCGAGCAGGGGGAGTACGAAGATCCCGATGAGGGTTGTCGTGATGAGTCCGCTGACAATGATCAGGGCCATCGGACCCAGGAGAGCCCCGCCCACGGCGCCGCCGAAGAGTCCCAGCGGGATCAGGATCGCCATCGTGATCAGGGCGGCCTTGAGGATGGGCGATACCCGGTCCCGGGCCGCCATCATGATCACCTTGTCAGGGGATTCGTGCGGGACAGCCCGCCACAGCTCATCCGTCCTGGCCGAGAGCAGCGTCGCGTTGCGGACAGCGACGGCCAGCACCGCGGCAAACGCCGTGAGCGCCAGCACGGTGATGGCGCCTCCCGCGATCCACGCTGCCACGGCGGACCCGGCCAGCGCGGCAGGGAGGGAAAGGAAGATGGCAAGCGCCAGCTTCCAGCTCCGCACCGCTGTCTGGAGAAGGAGCAGGATTGCCAGGAGGGCGGCCGCGCCGATCCAGAGAACCAGGGCGTCCCCGGCGAGCTGTTCACTGTACTTCGTGGGGATTTCGGCGTGGTATTCCAGTGGGAACTGGATCTGCTCGATCGCCGAGTTGATATCGCGCTGGATGTCCGCGAGCGGCCGCCCGCTGACCTCGGCCACGACATCGATCCGGCGCGAAGTGTCATCGTGCAGGATCACGGCCTCATTGGGAACGAGCCGGACGTCGGCGATCTGGCCCAGCTGGACCTGGCCGCCGCTTGGCGTGTCGAGCAGAAGTTCACGAATGCTGGTCAGGTCATCCCTGACACCCGCCGCGCCGCGCACCACCACTTCAAAGACCTTCTGCTGTTCGAAAAGGTTGCCGACGACGATGCCTTGTATCAGGGCGGCAGCGGCGCGCCGTGCGTCGCCGGGTTTGATGCCGACCTTTTGCGCCGCCTCGAGGTTGACCTCAACTTCGACGATGGGCGTCATGGCGCTGGCATTGATCGTCGGGTTCTTTACGCCGTCGACCTGTTCAACCGCCTTGCGGACCTCTTCGGCCTTCTCGCGCAGGACCGGCAGGTCGGTTCCATAGACACGGACGGCGAATCCAGGATCCATGCTGCTGCGCTGTTCACCGATCTTCTGCTGGGAGTAGTTCACCACGTTGTGCGCAATGCCCGGGTAGCCCTGGACGACGTCCCGGACCGCCTGCTCCGTTTCGGAGAAGTTGGCATCCGGTGTGATGGATACCCAGAGTTCCGCGGAGCTGTTCCCAACAACCTGGTCGGAGGAAATGGCCCGGCCGATATGCCCGCCCACTCCCGAAACCCCCGGCAGGGTCCGCAGTTCATCTGACGCTTTCGACGCCACCCGGCGGACCTCGTCGTTGGACGTGCCTGCCATCGAGTCCCACTGCACCAGGAGCGTCCGGTCCGGAATCGTCGGAACGACCGCCCGGTTTCCGACCAGCTGGGATGCGGCGGCCAGTCCCAGCAGTCCTACGACGGCGACAGCGACGACGCCGAGCGCGGTGCGGGAGCGTGAGGCCTCGAGGGCCCGGTTGTAATAGGACCTGGCCCGGACAACAGTTGGCGAGTCCGCCCGCCGGGCTTTCTCACCCGGAAGCAGAAGATGCGCCAGGACCGGTGTCACGGACAAACCCACCAGCATCGACGCGGCAAGGGCCAGTGCCAAGGACCAGAAGAGCGGCTGGAAGAACGCACGGCCGACTCCCGTAACGAACAGCGTCGGAACGAGGGCAAGGGCCATGATGAGGGACCCGTGGAACAGTGGTGTGCGGACGCTGCGGACAAGCTGGACCATACGCCACTTGATAGTGGCATCGGTCTCGGTCTCGGTGGTCCGCAACGGACGGCGCCGTTGCGCCTGCACGTCCTCCACGATGTCTCCCACAATCACGGAAACACCAAGGATGATGCCGGCCAGGATCGAGATATTCAGTGTGGAGTCGAGTAAGTAGAGCACCACTCCTGCCGCCATGACTGTCGTCGTGATGGCCACGAGGGCGATCACGGCGGCACGCCAGGAACGGAAGAGGACCCAGAAGAGCAGGACGGCTATCAGGAGGCTCACGAGCAGCGCCGCGCCGAGTCCGTCCACGGCATCCTGCAGGAACGAGGCGGGCCGGAAGACGGACGTATCCATCTGGATTCCGGAAAGCCCTGGCTGCATGTCGTTCAGGGCGGCTTCGATGTCCTTGGTGACCTGCAATGCGCTGGTTCCGGGGAACTTCTCCACGACCAGCAGGAGGCCTGTATCCTGACCGACGACGGCATCGCCGATTAGCGGCTGGTGGTCCTCCTTCACCTGGGCAATGTCGCCTAGGCGCAGGGGAGGCTGGGCGTCCTCGACACTGACCTTGGCCAGGTCTGCGGGCGTTCGGATGGGCAAGACGTGCTGGATGCCCAGACGCTGGCTCGGCGATTCCACAAACCCGCCCGTGCCGGGGGTCGACGCCTCCAGGAAGCTCAGGGGCGACACCCAGACTGCGTTGCCTGTGGTCTTGATGATCTGTTCGAGCGTGACGCCCTTGTCACGCATCTGCGTGGGGGTCACCTCGACTTGGAGCTGCTGCTCGCGCTGTCCCCAAATGGAAACGTTGGCGACACCGGGGATGCCGATCAGCCGCGGCTTGACCTTCCACCGGGCCAGGACCGACATTTCGATCCCGGAGAGCTCCTTGGAGTTCATCCGGACCATCAGGACGCGGCTGGTTGACGACAGCGGTTGCATGATCAGTGGCGGCGCGGAAACATTCGGCAGTGCGTGGGCCTGGGTCATGCGTTCGGCCACGAGCTGGCGCGCGCGCAGAAGGTCTGTGCCCGGCTCGAACACGAGCTCGATTGAGGACAGGCCGGGAACGGACTTGGACCGGATTTCATCGAGCCACGCCACCCCGTTAAGGAGGTCGGCCTCCATCGGAGCGGTGATGAGCTGTTCGACTTCGGCAGCTGAGAGGCCCAACGCTTCGGTCTGGATTTCGACGTGTGCGGGGGCAAACTCGGGCATGCTGTCGATGGCTACGCTGGGGACGTTCACTACCCCGAAGGCAATGAGTCCGGCGGCCACGGCGAGAACCAGGATGCGGAACTGCATACTGAAACGGGTGATCCAGCCGAACATGGCTAGCTCTGTTCCTGGGAGCTGGCCTGGCGAGCGCGGCCAGCGGGGGTTTTCGGTAGGTGCACGGAAGAATTACGCAAGTGATACATGACAGGCTCCTCAACCTGAGACCATTTGCGAATCCCCCCAAGAGATCCCCTTTGCTGATCTTTATCGAATAGTGTTCCCATTTGAATCGTTTGGCAAGGTCAAAACTCTGGGCCACGTCACGGGCTTTTCACGGCTTTCTCCCAGTTTGAAGACGAATAATGCCCTTTCGGGGCGGACTTCGTGGAACTGCCCGGACTCCCGCCGGCAGCTCCCCGTGTATTGGTCGGTTTTATACCTGTTTTTTCTCGAGGAGCTACCTGAATTTCGGTTTCGACTACTCGCCTGGGACGTTCTGAAGTGGGCTGTAAGTACCGCTATTCCATAGGTATGGCAGTTGTAACAATTTTGGACATAGCGGCCCGCGAAGTGCGCCGGAACGTGAGTCGACTGCGACTACCGGGCCGCATCGCGGCCCTCGGTTCAGCGCGAACCAGCCCGAGGGGCTAAAGTGGTCCTATGCGCGCCGTGCTCCTGCTTAGCTAGCCGCCCGGCATCCCGACGAGACCTCGATTCCGAAGAGTCCCCGGATTGCCGAGCGGCGGCCCCTCCATGTCGAGGGGCTTTTGTGTGTCCGGGGTAAATTCCGGGGCGCAAAGGACGAAGTAACAGCAGGAGTACCACGTACGGACAGTATGGGGTCAGGGCCGGGCAACCGGCCGTGGCAGTGCAGACTTGATGGTGAACAGGCCTGGCGGCAGGCAGGCCTGAAGGTAGACAGGCTTGAGTTAACAGGCCGCATAGAACAGAAGAGGCCAGCAGTGAGCGTTCAGCCGGAAACACAGACCGGATCACCAGCAGCCGCGGCGGAGGGGCCCGAGGAAGGTGCCTACAGCTTCGCGGCAATGGAATCCAAATGGCCGCAGGTCTGGGAAGACCTGAAGGTCTTCACGCCGCTCGACGACGGCTCAAAGGAACGCCGCTACGTGCTGGACATGTTCCCGTATCCGTCAGGTGACCTTCACATGGGCCACGCCGAGGCATTTGCCATGGGCGACGTTGTGGCGCGCTACCTGCGCCAGCAGGGTTACGACGTGCTGCACCCGATCGGCTGGGACTCCTTCGGCCTGCCCGCAGAGAACGCAGCGATCAAGCGCAACGCGCACCCCAGTGAGTGGACGTACGCCAACATCGACACCCAGGCGGCGTCGTTCAAGCGCTACGCCATTTCAGCGGACTGGTCCCGCCGGCTGCACACCTCCGACCCGGAGTACTACCGCTGGACCCAGTGGCTGTTCAAGCGTTTCTACGAGCGTGGACTGGCCTACCGCAAGGATTCACCCGTCAACTGGTGCCCCAAAGACCAGACTGTGCTGGCCAACGAACAGGTAGTCAATGGCGCCTGCGAGCGGTGTGGCACGCCCGTAACCAAGAAGTCCTTGAACCAGTGGTACTTCAAGATCACCGACTACGCCGACCGCTTGCTCGATGACATGGACGAACTGCGCGGGCACTGGCCCGAGCGCGTCCTGGCCATGCAGAAGAACTGGATCGGCCGCTCCGAGGGTGCCCACGTCAACTTCGTGATCGAGGCCGACGGCGGCAAGGCCGCCAAGGATGTCACCGTCTTCACGACGCGTCCGGACACCCTCTACGGCGCCACCTTCTTCGTCGTCGCCGCCGACGCGCCGCTCGCCGTCGAACTGGTCACCGACGAGCACGCCGCCGCCCTGGACGCCTACCGCGAACAGGTCAAGGCGCTGTCCGAGATCGAGCGCCAGTCCACGGAGCGCGAGAAGACCGGCGTCTTCACCGGACGCTACGCGACCAACCCGCTCAATGGCGAGAAGCTGCCCGTCTGGGCCGCGGATTATGTCCTGGCCGACTATGGCACGGGCGCCATCATGGCCGTCCCGGCCCATGACCAGCGCGACCTCGACTTCGCCAAGACCTTTGACCTGCCCGTCCGGGCAGTGCTGGACACCGGCGAGGAAGACCCCGCAGCCACAGGCATCGCCACCACCGGCGAGGGGACTCTGATTAACTCCGGCGGCCTGGACGGGCTGCCGAAGGCCGAGGCCATCCCGGCCGCCATCGAGATCCTGCGTGAGCTGGGCACCGGCGAGAAGTTCGTGAACTTCCGCCTGCGTGACTGGCTGCTCAGCCGGCAGCGGTTCTGGGGCACCCCGATCCCCATCATCCACTGCCCGGCCTGCGGCGAGGTCCCGGTCCCGGACGATCAGCTGCCTGTGACCCTGCCGGCGGACCTGCGCGGCGAAGACCTGTCCCCGAAGGGCACGTCCCCGCTGGCCGCGGTCGAAAGCTGGGTCAACGTCGAGTGCCCGAACTGCCACGGCCCGGCCAAGCGGGACACGGACACCATGGACACGTTCGTGGATTCCTCCTGGTACTTCCTGCGCTTTGTCTCCCCGCAGTACACCCAGGGCCCGTTCGATCCGGAGAAGATCAACGACTGGATGCCGGTTGGCCAGTACGTGGGAGGCGTGGAGCACGCGATCCTGCACCTGCTCTATGCCCGGTTCTTCACCAAGGTCATCCACGACCTTGGCATGATCGAAGCGGACGAACCGTTCAGTGCGCTGCTGAACCAGGGCCAGGTGCTCAACGGCGGCAAGGCCATGAGCAAGTCCCTGGGCAACGGCGTCGACCTCGGCGAGCAGCTGGACAAGTTCGGCGTGGACGCCGTACGCCTGACCATGATCTTCGCCTCCCCGCCAGAGGACGACGTCGATTGGGCGGACGTATCGCCGTCAGGCTCCGCGAAGTTCCTGGCCCGCGCCTGGCGCCTCGGCCAGGATGTGACGAGCGAACCCGGCGTCGACTTCGCCACCGGTGACCGTGCACTGCGCACCATCACCCACCGCACGATCGCCGATGCGCAGGCCCTGCTGGACAACAACAAGTTCAACGTGGTTGTGGCAAAGCTGATGGAACTGGTCAACGCAACCCGCAAAACTATTGACGCAGTCGGCGGTGCCGGCGGCGCGGACCCGGCAGTCCGCGAAGCCGTGGAGGCCGTTGCCGTCATCCTGAGCCTGTTTGCGCCGTATACCGCCGAGGACCTGTGGAACGTCCTGGGACACCCGGCCTCGGTCGCCAACGCCGGCTGGCCCACGCACGACGACGCCTTGCTCGTGGAGGACACCATCACGGCCATCGTCCAGGTGCAGGGCAAGGTGCGGGACCGCCTGGAGGTCTCCCCGGACATCTCTGAGGAGGACCTGCGCGAACTCGCGCTGGCCTCGGAAAACGTCCAGCGCGCCCTCGATGGCCGTGCCCTTCGCACGGTGATCGTGCGGGCGCCTAAACTGGTCAACATCGTCCCGGCCTAGCCGGTCGCACCAGCCTGCACTGGCCGTCGGGCGATACCGGCGGCCAGTGCAGAGAACATGAGGGGCACGGCTGCCCTGGCCGGAGAAAAAAGTCCATGCGTCCCGACAGCAGGAGGTCCCTCGTGCCAGACCGCGAGCCGTCAGGCTGGCCATGGCTGCGCGAGCGGCTTGTTCGCCTTCGACAGGGCCCCCGGGGCGGCCCCGAAGCGGCTCCCGCCGCCGTCGTGCAGGTTGCGGTGGTCACAGACTCTGCCGCGGCGTTGCCCGCGGACTGGGTCCGGGCTTTCGCTGCCGACGGCGGGCTGACCGTGGTTCCGATGCCGGTCATGGTCGGCGCCGAAATCTACGGCGAGGGTGAGGACGACATTGCCGAGACCATCGCCGTGGCCCTCGCCAGCGGCAAGCCGGTCAAGACCTCGCGTCCGTCACCCGGGCAGTTTGAACACGCCTACCGGGCGGCCAGCGAGCGTGGCTTCCAGTCCGTGGTCTCGATCCACATCTCCGGTGGGCTGTCCGGGACTGCCGACGCCGCCCGCCTGGCGGCCCGACGGGTCGGCATCCCGGTAGAGGTCCTCGACTCCGGGACGGTTGGGATGGCGCAGGGGATGGGCGTGCAGGGCGCCGTCGTCGCGGCCGCCGACGGCAGGGACGCGGCCGGCGTGTTGGCCTTCGCGCAGGACCGGCTGGACCGCACCAAGGTGTATTTCTATGTTCCGAGCCTGGAACAGCTGCGTCGGGGCGGCCGGATAGGGGCCGCGGCCTCGCTGTGGGGAACCATGTTCTCCATCAAACCCATCCTGGCGGTTGAAGATGGCCGGATCATCCCGCTGGAAAAGGTTCGGTCTGCGGCGAAGGCCATCGCACGGCTGGAAGAAATCGTTGCGGCCGATGCCTCCACGCGTGCTGCCGGGCAGGCGCGGCTGGCTGTGCACCACTTCGGAAACCAGGCCGAGGCCGAGGAGCTTGCCAGGCGCCTGGCCGTGGCATTGCCGTCTTGCCCGCCGGCCCAGATCAGCGCCCTCCCTGCCGTCCTGGCCGCCCACGCGGGGCTCGGCGTGCTGGCGGTGATCGTGGGGGAGGGCAGCACCCCCGGAAGCCCGAACTCCAGCGGTGCCACTACGATCCGCGGGGAATCGGCGGCCCGCGGGCTGGACGGCGGGGAACCGGACGCTGGCCGGGCAACCGCGCGCGCTGGCGACTAGCGCCGGAGTCCTCCGTGATGGGCGAAAGGCTGGCCGGGAGCGGGCGGCGGGGGTAAAGTCACTCCACCGAACCCCAGCGAACCCGGAGGACGCCATGGCAATGCAGGTGCACCACGTAGCCCAGTTCGATCGCGACGTTGCCGAAGAGGTGACCAAATGGCTGAAATACCTCAAGGGCCAAGTGACCAGCGTCCAATTCCTCACCACCACCGTGCCGGATCCCAAGGCCGCTGACAAATGGCGGGTACAGTACGAGGCCTACATCACCTACCAGCAGTGAATCCCGGACTGAAGCTGCGTCTCATGGGGTAGGCGCGGGCGTCTGCGACGGCGTTAGCGTCGTTGTCTGCTGGGACGTCGGCGAGGGCGTCGGCGTCAGCGGAAGTGTCGGCTCAAGCGTCTGGGAAGGCGTTGGCGTCGGCGGAAGTGACGGCGAGGGAGTCGGCTGGAGCGCCTGCGGTGGCGTCGGCGTCAGCGTCAGCGGAAGTGACGGTGGGGGAGTCGGCTGGAGCGTCTGCGGTGGCGTCGGCGTCAGCGGAAGTGACGGTGGGGGAGTCGGCTGGAGCGCCTGCGGTGGCGTCGGCGTCAGCGTAAGTGACGGCGGGGGAGTCGGCTGGAGCGCCTGGGGTGGCGTCGGCGTCAGCGTAAGTGACGGCGGGGGAGTCGGCTGGAGCGTCTGCGGTGGCGTCAGCGGAGTCGTCGGCTGGAGTGTCTGCGAGGGCGAGGGTGTCAGTGGAGTCGTCGGCAGAGATGTCGGCTGGAGCGCCTGCGGTGACGTCGGCTGGGGCGCCTGCGAGGGAGTCAGAGGAGGCGTCGGCTGGGACCCCTGCCGACCCGGCTTGATGGTGTAGCTGGGTTGCGGGCTCGAGCCGTTGACCCAAAGTGCCGCAGTCACCCTACGGGCGCTCCCAGGCTCCAGCCACCAGAGCACCTGGACGTTGCAGTGGTAGACAACCGTGAAATTAGCGACGGCGCCCCCCGGCGGAACCGAATGAATCGACGTGGCGGCCGTCTGGGTGGTCCAGATGAAATTCTGGTCGGCCCGCATTCCTGCCGTGCCGTCAACCGTCACGTGCGCTATGCCGTAGAGGCCGTGCTGCGGGCAGAAACTGCCGTCAAGGGAAATGTTGACGGTCTGCGTTGAGGTAGCTTGCGTTGTGTCTGCCACCGCAGGCGGGCCCGGCAGCATGGCGCCACCAAGAGCCACGAGCGCCGCGAGCCCAAACAACCACTTCATTGCACACCAGCTTTCGACGCCTGATGGTCACATCCAGGCGATCAGGGTTGCCCCCAGCCGGCAAAGTCTTCTCGATTGGATGCAGACGTTACCACCGGGTCCTAGGGGGCACCAGCGTAGGGAATACTTGCCCGGCGCCGCGAAATTACGCGTATTACTCGGGTATTTCCACATACGCCTGGTGCTGGATGTCGTCGAGGGAGAGGGTTGCCTAGAGTCGCTTCCATGTCACGCCGATTCCCGGGAGCTGAATCCGCCAGCGGAGTTAGGGTTGCCCGTGAACGCCTGGCGGCGACGCTGCGAGATGCCGGGGGTGCCGCCGATGCCGGGAATGCCGGCGACGCCGTTGATTCACCGTCCGCCGGCGGCGCCGTTGATTCGCCGAAGGCCTGGAGTTCGGGGATGTCGTTGGACGCGCACCGGGCGGCGGATCTGTCCTCGGGGCTGTTGGAAGTTCCGGAGTCCGGCCGCCCCGGCCAGTCCCTGGCCGCCGCGGTCGCCGGTGGTGCCGGCGGGCGCCGTGCCGGCGGCGCCGGAACGCACGCCATGCAGCCCCCTGGGCGCGGGGACGTAGCAAGGGCGCCGCTCTCCGCGTGGCTGCGGGCCAGGACCGGTGTGCGTGCAGCGGCTCTGCTGGGCGTCCTCGCCGCGGTGTTGGGCGGCTGCTTCTGGTGGCAGGCCGGCACCGGCGGCGCGCAGGTGGTCGCGCTCAGCGAGTCCGCCACCGTCTCCGACTCCGCCTCCGCCGCGGAGGACGCACGCGATCCGTCACCCGGCGAGACCATCGTGCCGCTGGGAGAGGATGCCAGCGCGGGGCCCGAAAACATCGAAGTCCATGTGGCCGGCGCCGTGCTCAGGCCGGGGGTGGTTCAGTTGCCGGCGGGAAGTCGGCTGTTCGAAGCGATTGCAGCGGCCGGTGGGGCCAAGGGCACAGCGGATCCGGACCGGCTCAACCTGGCAGCCGTGCTGGAGGACGGCCAGAAGGTCCTGGTGCCCATCCGCGGCGAACCAGATCAGGCCGATGCGTCCACGGGTGGCTCACCTGCGCCCGGTTCCGCCGCAGGCGGCACGAGGCCAGGCGGCGGTGGCGGAAAGGTCAACCTCAACACCGCCAGCCTCGAGGAATTGGGGACTCTCCCGCGCGTCGGTCCGGTCTTGGCGCAGCGCATCGTGGACTGGCGTCAACAGCACGGGCGCTTCAAGACTGTGCAGGAGCTCGACGCAGTTGACGGAATCGGTCCGAAGTTGCTCGAGGCCCTGGTCCCGTTAGTGGGCATCTGACATGGCACGGCGCGACGCCGACGTGGGGCGGCATGACGTGGCAGGGCATGACGTGGCACAGCGTGACGCGGCACGCCGTGGCGTGGGTCGGACCAGTCTGCGGGGTCCTGCCGCAGCCCCACAAAGCCGCTGGCAGCGCTACGTCGACGCAGCCGTCCATTCCCCGGCGCGCACGGAACGCGATGCCCCGGTGGGCGCCGGTCGGGTCCGCGGATCGGGCATGCTCACGCCAGAAGCCCACGGTCGGCTGCCCGGTGGCAGCTCGCCTGTGAGCCAGCCTGCCAAGCGCCTCTCGGGCACCCCGGGGCGCCGTGTGCGGCTCCCTCACGGGCACCTCACCGGCCGCCTGCTGTCCCGCTCGACGCGTGACACGGCCTTGCGTCGCCGCCTAACGGAACGGACACGGCGGACGGACCTTCGGCTGGTGCTGCCCGCCCTCCTTGTCTGGGGGACCGCTGTGTCCGGAAACTGGCTGTCCCCTGCAGAGCTGGCGGGTCTCTGCGCGGCACTGACGGCGGCCGCCGGAATCCTGCTCCTCTTTGCCGGTCGCGGCAAAGTGGGCCGGGTGGGGTTCGGTCACGGCAAAGTGAGGAGCGCCAGGCTTCGGAGCGCAAGGGCTGTGCGGGCAGCGGCCGGGCAGGGCCCCCGTCCCGGGCCGGCGGCAGCACGTAGCCTTCGCGCCACGGTGGCTGTGGCGCTGCTGCTGTCCCTCGCGGCGGGCGCACATGCCGCCCTGGAGGCGTCCCGGCGGCATGAAGGCGCCATCGCCGAGGCCGTGGCCGCCCGCGCGGCCGTCGTCGCGGAACTGGAAATTGCGGGCGCCCCGCGGCGGCTCAGGATACCCGGGCCCGGCGGACTGGCGGACCGCTGGGCAGTCCCTGTGATGCTGAAGACGATGACCTTCGGCGGCCACAAGGTTGCCGGAGGCGCCCGGCTCGTCGTCATGGGTGGGGCGGCGTGGGAACACGCAGTCCCGGGCCAGCGCCTGCGCGCCCCGGGCAAGCTCCGGCCGGCAGCGCCAGGGGAGCCGGACGCGGGAATCCTAACAGCCACGTCCGCTCCCACGGTGTTGCGGGGGCCCGGGCCCTGGCAGCAGGGTCCCGGTGAGCTGCGCCGCGCCTTCACCGCCGCGGCGGCACGGTTCGGGGGCGACGCCGCCGGGCTGCTGCCCGGGATGGTCACCGGCGACACCAGCGCCCTGGACGCGGAATTGGAAGCCGCCATGAAGACGGTGGGGATGACGCACCTGACTGCCGTCAGCGGTGCGAACTGCAGCCTGATCCTTGGCACCCTGCTGCTCGCTGCCCGCACGCTGCGCCTTCCGCGCACAGCAGCCGCCGTGGCCAGTCTCGCGGGGCTCGCGCTCTTCGTCCTCATGGTCGGACCGGATCCCAGTGTGCTGCGGGCCGCGCTCATGGGCAGCGTCGGCCTCGCATCCATGACCTTTGGCCGCGTAGGGCGCGGACTCAGCCTGCTGTGCGTTGCCATCATCGCCCTGCTGTTGGCACAGCCGGTCCTGGCCACCAGCTTCGGATTCCTGCTCTCGGTGCTCGCCACGCTGGGCATTGTGGTCACCGGACGTCGCATCATGGACTGGCTGCCACCCGCGGTGCCGCGCTGGGCGGCAGCGGGCGTTGCCGTACCACTATCCGCCCAGCTGTTCTGCGCTCCGGCGATCGTGCTGTTGCAGCCGCAGTTCGGCGCGTACGCCCTGCCCGCGAACGTGGCCGCTGCGGGGCTCGTGGCGCCAGTGACACTCCTCGGCACGGCCGCGGCGGCGCTCCTGCCCGCAGTCCCTGCCGCTGCGGAGCTCCTGATGGCCGCTGCTGCTTTCTTCGCGGGCGCTGTGGCGGGGATCGCCCGCTGGTTCGCGGCACTCCCGGGCGCCGCACTGCCGTGGCCGGAAGGGGCCTTCGGCGCAGCCACCATGGGCATCTTTTCCGCGACTGTGCTGGCAGCGGGGTGGCTGGCCCTGCACCCGGCCGCGGTTGTTCGGGCCGCTCTGGCGGCACACGCGCGTGTCGTTGCCGCCCTCGAAAGAAGGTCGCGTGCGGCGGCACGGACGGCAGCCCGGCAGGCCCTCAGGCGCGGCTTGGAGCACCGGTCCGGGCGTGGGACGCTTAGAGTCCGCAAACCAACTTCCGGGAGGAATCACGAGTGGCTGCTGCCCAGACCCAACGGCCCAGGACCTCGGCGTCGAACACCGCCACCTGGCGCGACGTGACACCGGCTGCCGTAGTCCTGGTCGGCGGCCCGGAAGACTATTTGGGCTCGCGTGCCATGGACCGTATCCGCGGGCAGGTCCGCGAGGCGGCGCCCGACGTCGAAATTACCCGGCTCAATGCCGGCAGCTACGCGGCCGGGTCGCTGGCCATGAACGTCAGCCCTTCACTGTTCGGCGAACAGAAGCTCATCGAGGTCGACGGGGTCGAGACGATGAACGATGCCTTCCTCGCCGATGCCCTGAAATATGTGACGCAGCCGGAACCGGACGCCGTGCTGGTGCTCCGCCACGGCGGGGGAGTCCGCGGCAAGAAGCTGCTGGACGCCATCAAGGCCGCGGGCTGGCCTGTAGTCGACTGCCAGCCGCTCAAGAAAGACGCCGAGAAGATCGCCTTCGTCACTGCCGAGTTTAAGGCGGCCTCCCGTCGTATCGACCCCGACGCCGTGCACGCCCTCGTCAATGCGGTCGGCGCGCAGCTCGCGGAACTCGCCGCCGCCTGCAGCCAGCTGATCGCTGATGCCAGCACCGGCGTGGACGCCGCCATGGTGGACAAGTACTACGGTGGCCGGGTCGAGGCAACAGCCTTCAAGGTCGCCGACGCCGCGATGGCCGGCAACGGCCCGCTGGCCCTCTCCACGCTCCGCCACGCCCTCGCCACTGGCGCGGACCCGGTACCGATAGTGGCGGCCCTGGCCTCCAAGCTGCGCTCCCTTGCCAAGGTGGCCGGCGCGCAGGGATCGTCCTCGCAGATCGCCAAGCAACTGGGAATGCAGCCGTGGCTGGTCGAACAGGCCCAGCGGGAAGTCCGGCGCTGGACGCCCGAGGGGCTGGTCCGCTCCATTCAGGTCACCGCCGAGGCCGACGCCCAGGTCAAGGGGCTCTCCCGGGATCCCGTCTATGCCGTTGAACATGCAGTAACGGTGATTGCCACCTCGGCCCGCAGTTCCTGACGCAGGGGTTCGGATCACAGGCGTTCGGACACCTGCCCGGCGTCTGCAGTTAGACCCGGCCGCGGCCAGCTGGCGGCCGCCGGGGCTAGGGACGCAACTTGCGGCTTAACTGGATGTGGCCGGCACCCCACGGGGTGCCGGCCACAATCATCAGTTCGAGTGAACTGGAAACCTTAGAGCGCGTTGACCTTCTTGGAGATGGCCGACTTGCGGTTTGCAGCGTTGTTCTTGTGGAGAACGCCCTTGCTGACAGCCTTGTCCAGCTTGCGGCTGGCAGAAAGCAGTGCAACAGCCGCAGCATCCTTGTCGGTGGACTCAACGGCGGTGTTGACGGCGCGGATGGCCGTCTTCAGCTCGGACTTGACTGCGTTGTTGCGCAGGCGAGCCTTTTCGTTGGTCAGGATGCGCTTCTTCTGGGACTTGATATTAGCCACGTGTGAACTCTCTTTTTCAATGCGGAAAATGGTCTAGAGGGCTTTCAGATTGGCCATTGACTGAGCGGCGTGGGGATACCTATGGCGACCAACCATCTGTGGCCGTCGACCTGCACGGACACACAGCTGTAAATAATAGCAGAGATGAACGTGCAGGCACGAGTACGGGTGGCGGTCTGCCGCCGCACCCGGGCTCTGGCGGGTCAGCTCCAGCCGCGGCGCTCCCGCAGGGCCGCTGCGATGAGGTTGAAGCGGCCTACGTCCAGGATCGCTCCCTCACGCCGGATGTCCTTGGCGTTGATCTGCAAAACCCGGTCCAGCTTCGCTTCGCTGGGCCGCCACTGGCGGTCCCAGGGGCCCGTGCCGATGTCCACGTAGTCATCCGACCGGCGGGAGTCGCCGTCGTGGTCCTTGCTGGTCAGCATCAGGCCCAGCAGATACCGGCCGCTGGTGCCCACCAGCAGCACCGGACGGTCCTTGCCCTGGGAATAGTCCTCTTCATAGGGCACCCACGTCCACACGATTTCGCCCGGCTCTGGCAGGCCGTTGGGCGCGGGGGCGTAGCGGACGGCCGCCCGCCCCAGGAAGTCGCCGGGATACGTCCCGGTCAGTCCGGCAGCCGGGGCGCCAGCCCGCGCCTGGCCCGGCCGCCGCTTCCCCGCCGGCGTCCCCGCCGGCTTCCCGGCAGGTTTTGCTGCCGGCCCGCGGGTGGTGCCCGGTGCGGAGCCGCCCAGTTTGTCCAGGTAGCGCAGGGCGTCGCGGACCGCGTTGCCGATCGATAGTAAGTTCCAAGCCATGGGGAAACCATACCGGCAACCCCGGCCCCGAGAGGGGAGCGGGAAGGCGGCGGGCAGGCGGCAGGTTGCCGGCCCGTGGCGGTCCCAGAGGCCACGCTGTGCTGGGAGATCCGCTGGGAGATCCGCGGGGAGGATCGCGGGCAGAGCCGCACGGGAATCGCGCGGAGAATCCACGGGACTGGCAAGAGCCCGCAACGCAATGCAGGGATGCACTGCCACCGGCCCGGACGTGGGAGACTATAGGAACGACAAATGCGCCACGTCGCAGGATGGGAAACCAGCATCCGGGCCGATCCGTGGACAAGCCAACCTTAATGCCAACAGTAAGGACCCTGCGTGTCTCCCATGGCCCGCACCGCCCCGGTGCCCGCCGCAACAGATCCGGCCATCATCCGGAACTTCTGCATCATTGCGCACATTGACCACGGCAAATCCACCCTGGCCGACCGGATGCTTCAATTCACCGGTGTCGTCCAGTCCCGTGACATGAAGGCCCAGTACCTGGACCGCATGGACATTGAGCGCGAACGCGGCATCACCATCAAATCCCAGGCCGTCCGCATGCCCTGGGAACTCGACGGCACCAGCTACGCGCTGAACATGATCGACACCCCCGGGCACGTTGACTTCACGTATGAGGTCTCCCGCTCGCTCGCGGCCTGCGAAGGTGCGATCCTGCTGGTCGACGCGGCCCAGGGCATCGAGGCCCAGACCCTCGCCAACCTCTACCTGGCGATGGAAAACAACCTCACGATCATCCCGGTCCTGAACAAGATCGACCTCCCGGCAGCCCAGCCGGAGAAGTACGCGGCGGAACTTGCCAACCTGATCGGCGGCGACCCCGACGACGTGCTCCGCGTCTCCGGCAAGACGGGCATGGGCGTCGAGGTCCTGCTGGACAAGATCGTCCGCGACCTCCCGGCCCCAGAGGGCGACCCGAACGCCCCCGCCCGCGCCATGATCTTCGACTCGGTCTACGACACGTACCGCGGTGTGGTCACCTACGTCCGCGTGGTCGACGGCATGCTGCACCCCCGCGAACGCATCCAGATGATGTCCACCCGCGCGACGCATGAGCTCCTCGAAATCGGGGTGAGCTCCCCGGAGCCCACCCCCTCCAAGGGCCTCGGCGTCGGCGAAGTCGGCTACCTCATCACCGGTGTGAAGGACGTCCGCCTGTCCAAGGTGGGCGACACCGTCACCAACCTGGCCAAGCCGGCCACCGAATCCCTCCCCGGCTATGCAGACGCCAAGCCGATGGTCTTCTCCGGCCTGTACCCGCTGGACGGCACCGACTATCCGGTGCTCCGCGATGCGCTGGAGAAGCTGATGCTCAACGATGCCGCGCTGGTGTATGAGCCCGAGACGTCCGCCGCGCTGGGATTCGGCTTCCGCGTGGGATTCCTGGGCCTGTTGCACCTGGAAATCACCCGCGAGCGGCTCGAACGCGAGTACAACCTGGACCTGATTTCCACCGCCCCCAACGTGGAATACGAGGTGACGCTGGAGGACAAGAAGATTGTCCACGTCACGAACCCCAGCGAATACCCCACCGGCAAGATCGCTGAAGTCCGCGAGCCGATGGTGTCCGCCACCATCCTTGCGCCGAACGAGTTTGTCGGCGCCATCATGGAGCTGTGCCAAAGCCGGCGCGGCGTCATGGGCGGCATGGACTACCTCTCCGAGGACCGGGTGGAAATCCGTTACCGCCTGCCGCTGGCCGAAATCGTTTTCGACTTCTTCGACATCCTCAAGTCCAAGACCCGCGGCTACGGGTCGCTGGACTGGAAGGCCGACGGCGAGCAGGTGGCCGACCTCGTCAAGGTGGACATCATGCTCCAGGGCGAGCAGGTTGATGCCTTCTCCGCCATCACGCACCGCGACAAGGCCTACGCCTACGGCGTGATGATGACCGGCAAGCTGCGCGAACTCATTCCGCGCCAGCAGTTTGAGGTGCCCATCCAGGCCGCCATCGGCTCCAGGATCATCGCCCGCGAAAGCATCCGCGCCATCCGCAAGGACGTCCTTGCCAAGTGCTACGGCGGTGACATCACCCGAAAGCGCAAACTGCTGGAAAAGCAGAAGGAAGGCAAGAAGCGCATGAAGATGGTGGGCCGCGTCGAAGTGCCGCAGGAAGCCTTTATCGCCGCGCTCACGACGGACGAGTCCAAGGACAAGGCCAAGAAGTAGCGGTGCTGGTAATGACTGTTGCTGCAGTGTCGGCAGGCCGGGCCCGTGCCTAGCGTTCTTCCTCTCGGTGACCCGGCGCCGCCGGACGGGCTCCTGCCCGCCCAGGCGCGCCAGGGCGCCGATCAGCGTGCCTTCGGGCTGTACGTGCACATCCCGTTCTGCGCGGTCCGCTGCGGGTACTGCGACTTCAACACCTACACCGCCACCGAGTTGGGCGGCGGGGCCTCCCAGGACGCCTACGCCGCCACGGCGATCGCGGAAGTGGGTTTCGCCGCCGAGGCCCTGAAGCGCAGCGGCCTGCCCGCGCGCACCCTCAGCACGGTTTTTTTCGGCGGCGGCACGCCCACGCTGCTGCCGGCTGAGGACCTGGCGCGCATACTCACCGCCGCGATTGGCGCTTGGGGCCTGCAACCCGGGGCCGAGGTGACCACCGAGGCAAACCCGGATTCGGTCACCCCCGACTCGCTGCAGCTGCTGGCCGACGCCGGGTTCACCCGGGTGTCTTTCGGTATGCAGTCTGCCGTGCCGCACGTCCTGAAGGTCCTTGACCGCACCCACACGCCCAGCCGGGTGCCCGAAGTGGTGCGGTGGGCACGGGACGCGGGGCTCGCGGTCAGCCTCGACCTTATTTACGGGACGCCGGGGGAGTCGCTGGAGGACTGGCGCTGCTCCCTCGAGACGGCACTGTCCTACGCTCCCGACCACATCAGCGCCTATGCCCTGATTGTTGAGGACGGCACCAAACTTGCGGCGCAGATCCGCCGCGGCGAAGTGCCGGAAATCGACGACGACGACCACGCTGCCAAATACGAACTCGCGGATGAGCTGATTTCCGCGGCCGGGCTCGCCTGGTACGAGGTCAGCAACTGGTCCCGCACCCCCGAACAGGCCTGCCGGCACAACCTTGCCTACTGGCGGGGGGACGACTGGTGGGGCATCGGACCCGGGGCGCACTCGCACGTCGGAGGCGTGCGGTGGTGGAACGTCAAGCACCCCATCGCCTATGCCAGCCGCCTCGGCGCCGGGGTCTCACCCGCGGCCGGACGCGAAACGCTGGACACCGAAACCCGCAACGTGGAACGCGTCATGCTCGAGGCCCGGCTGAACTCCGGACTCGACATCCCGAGCCTCGGTGGCCTGGGGGACACCGGCCGGCACGCCGTCGCGGGGCTGATCGCCGACGGCCTGGTGGACCCCGCGGCCGCTTTCAAGGGCACGCTCGTCCTGACGCTCAAGGGCCGGCTGCTGGCCGACGCCGTGGTCCGCAGAATCCTGCCGGACTGAGCGGGCCGACTAAGGCACGCGGGGTTGCCCGGCCGCCGGCCACAACGATGCAGCCACACAAAGAGAGCCGGCCGCTAGCCCTGACGGGCAGCGGCCGGCTCTCTTGCTTGGGTCCGGGCTGGGCTATTTGATCCAGCGCAGGTTGAATTCGTAGCGGTGCGGCTGGCCACGGTTGACGTGGATGCCGGCCGCCACCGAGAAGCACGTCACGGCGATCCAGATCACCGTGGCGAGCACGGCGAAGAGGTTGCCCACCACGGGAATAAAGACGAGCAGATTGGCGAGCACTGCGGCGATGGTCGGCGGCAGCGTGAAGTTGAGGGCTTCCTTGGATTCCTGCGCCGTGAAGGGGCCCCGGTCCTTGAAGATGAGGTAGATCAGCAGCGACGGCACGCAGCCGAGGATGCCGCCAAAGTGCGCCAGCGTGGCCCACTGCCGGTCCTCGCTGGCCGTCAGCGGCAGCGCATTAGCCGGAACGCCATGGTACGGGGGCTGGCCATGGCCGGCCTGGTTGTCCGTGTGTTCGCGTGCGTTATCTGCCACGGTGTAGCCCTTCGGATTGCGGTGATGCGTTGCTGCCTGGGTTGTGCCTGGAATAGCCGGAACCGCGCTGGGAGCGCGGCCGCCGTTCCAAGAATACTTGCTCGGGCGCGGAAATGGAGATCAGGGGGCGTCCGCCGCGGCGGTCTAAGGCACGGTGAGGAAGTCAATGACCTCTTCCACGCGGCCCAGCAGGGACGCCTCCAGATCCGCATAGCTGCGGACAGCCCCCAGAAGTTTCTGCCAGCCGAGGCCGATGTCCTCCTTTGTGGTGTGGGGCCACCCGAAAGCCATCAGGATCCCTGTCTTCCAGTCAACGCCGCGGGGGATTACCGGCCACTGCTCAATACCGAGGACCGCGGGCCGGATGGCCTGCCACACGTCCACATAGGGGTGGCCCACAATCAGGACGTTGCCGGCGGCGCCTGGTGAGGCCATGACGGCGTTGGCGATCCGTGACTCCTTGGAGTCGGCCACCAGGTGGTCTACGAGCACGCCGAGGCGGCGGCCCGGGCCCGGACCGAACTCCGCCACGGCGGCCGCGAGGTCGTCAATGCCGTGCAGGGGTTCGACGACGATGCCCTCCACCCGGAGGTCATCGCCCCAGACCTTCTCCACCAGTTCGGCGTCGTGCTTTCCTTCCACCCAGATGCGGCTGGCCCTTGCCACCTGTGCGCGGTGCCCCGCCACCCGGACCGAGCCCGACGCCGTGCGGCCGGCGCCGGCGGCCGGCGCCGCCTTCTTCGGGACCGGCGGCATCAGCCGGATCGGCTGGCCCTCCAACAGGAAGCCAAAGCCGAGGCGGAAGGACCGGGACTTACCCCTCCGGTCCTCCAGCGCCACCACATGCATGCCGCCGGACTTCTCCACCCGGGTCACGGCACCCACCCAGCCGGACTGGACCTCTTCGAGGACCATCCCGCGTTCCACCGGGACTTCCGGCAACTGGGTCTTGGCGGGGGCGGACAGGTCCTGGGGTCCCCAGTTCTGGTACGACATCTCTACACGCTTACTTTGCACTCGGAATGTACGGCGGTCGGTGGAACTCTCCGGGCCCGAACCGGACCGCGACGGGGCGGCAACGGCAGCGGCTGCCACGGTCTCGGCACCGGCGTGACGGGAATCGCGACCCCTCGGGCCACGCCTGGAGCGAATCCAATGCTAACAACGCGGCGACTCATATTAGACTGGTTAGCACTTAGGCATGTCGAGTGCTAACCCTTGTCCCCAAGTGGGCCGTCTCTGTATTACCTGTGGGTACTACTTCTGGACGCGACCGGACAACGCGGGCGGCACTGACTGCGGGACAGTCGATTGGAGGTGGAGCGTGAGCGAACCGCGCAAACTCGAAGTGCTGCGCGCCATCGTGGAGGACTACGTCCATTCGCGTGAGCCCGTTGGTTCCAAAGCGCTCGTGGAGCGGCACCATCTCGGCGTGTCCAGCGCCACGATCCGGAATGACATGGCGGCGCTGGAAGACGAAGGCCTGATCACGGCACCGCACACCAGCGCCGGCCGGATCCCCACCGACAAGGGCTACCGGCTCTTCGTCGACCAGATCTCAGCGGTGAAGCCGTTGTCACCGGCCGAGCGCCGGGCCATCCAGGCGTTGCTGGAAGGATCCGAGGACCTCGACGACATCCTCGACCGGACCGTGAGGCTCCTCTCCCACCTGACCAACCAGGTCGCCGTCGTGCAGTATCCGCTGCTTAGCCGCGCCAGGGTGCGGCACATAGAGTTCGTGCTGCTGGCCCCCCGGAAGGTGCTGATTGTCCTCATCGCGGACACGGGCAAAGTGGAGCAACGCGTCATCGACGTCGGGCAGGACCTTCCCGACGACGCCCTGGCCGAGCTGCGCACGCGCTTCCTGGCGAGCCTCTCCGGAACCCCGCTGAGCCTGCTGCCCCAGCTGCTGCCCGCCGTCGTCGCCAGTGGCCCGCCCGCGCGCCGTGGTGCGGCGCAGGCGCTGGCCCGCGGCCTGGAGGCCCTGGCCACGAGCAGCCGCGAAGAGCGCATGGTCATGGCCGGCACGGCGAATCTGGCACGATCCAATGTGGACTTCCCGCTCAGCATCGGCCCCGTGCTGGAGGCGCTCGAGGAACAGGTGGTCATGCTCCGCCTGCTCAGCGAAATGGCCGAAGACCCGCGCGGTGTGACTGTCAGCATCGGCCGCGAAAACCCGTACGACGGTCTCGCCGAGGCCTCGGTCGTGGCCACCGCCTATGGGCCGGACGCCACGGCCAAGGTCGGCGTCCTTGGACCCACCCGGATGGACTATCCCACCACCATGGCCGCCGTCCGCGCGGTGGCCCGGTACCTTTCGAGGATCCTGGGGCCCTGACGGGCCCGGGACCCAACGCGACTTCTTGCCCCACAGGCAATGCCCCAACTGCAGTACGAAAAGGAAGAGATACACACTTTGAGCAGCCACTATGACGTTCTTGGAGTCTCCCGCGACGCAACGGGGGAGGAGATCAAGAAGGCCTACCGGAAACTGGCCCGGACCCTGCACCCGGACGTGAACCCGGGAGAAGACGCCTCGGACCGGTTCAAGGCGGTCACCCACGCCTATGAGGTCCTCTCCGATCCGCAGAAGCGCCGTGTTTATGACACCACCGGCAACGAGAACGGCACCGACAACGGCTTCGGCGGCGGCAGCTACTCCGGCCAGGGCTTCGCCTTCCAAGACATCTTCGAGACCTTCTTCGGGGCGGGCGGCGGCCAGGGCGGCCCGGCGTCACGGGTCCGCCGCGGCCAGGACGCGCTGATCAGCGTGCGGATTGACCTCCGCGACGCGGTGTTCGGCGTGAACAAGAAGCTCGAGGTCGATACGGCGGTCATCTGTCCGACGTGCGAGGGCTCCTGCTGCCGCGAGGGCACCCACCCGGTGCGCTGCGACATCTGTGGCGGCAGTGGCCAGGTCCAGCGCGCCGTGCGCTCCATCCTGGGCCAGGTCATGACCTCGGCCCCCTGCGGATCCTGTGAGGGCTTCGGCACCGTCATCACGGATCCCTGCAACGAATGCAGCGGCCAGGGCCGGATCCGCAGCCGCCGCTCGCTGACCGTCAAGGTACCGGCCGGCGTCGCCACCGGCACCCGCATCCAGTTGTCCGGCCAGGGCGAGGCAGGGCCCGCCGGCGGTCCGGCCGGGGACCTGTACGTGGAGATCCGGGTCAACAACGACGCCACGTACGTCCGCGACGGCGACGACCTGCACGCGAGCCTCAACATCCCCATGACGGCCGCCGCACTCGGCACCGAAATCAGCCTCGACACCTTCGACGGGCAGCAGGAGATCGACGTCAGGGCCGGCACACAGTCGGGCGAGATCATCACCCTGCGCGGCCTCGGTGTCACCCACCTGCGCGGCCACGGACGCGGCGACCTGAAAGTGCACCTTCAGGTCGAAACGCCGGGCAAGCTCGATTCCGCCCAGGAAGACCTGCTCCGCCAACTGGCCAAGCTGCGCGGCGAACACTTCACGGCCGGAAAGCTCGCGGCCAGCGGCGGCGTCTTCGCCAAACTCCGGGACCGGCTCGGTAACCTGTAGCGGTGAGTAACCCGGTCTTCTTCACCGCCCCCGGCACCTTGGACCAGCAGGTCCCCGGCTCCGCCTTCGTCCTGTCGGGCCCTGAGGCCCGCCACGCCGTCACCGTCAAGCGGATCGCCGTCGGCGAGGCCGTGGACATCGCCGACGGCGCGGGTAAACGGCTGACCGGCACGGTGAGCGCCGTAGCGCCCGGTGAGCTGACCGTCGAGTGCCTCGACCTTGCGGATGAGCCCCGGCCCGGGACCAGGCTGGTCCTGGTCCAGGCCCTCGCCAAAGGCGACCGCGACGAACTTGCGGCCGAAACAGCCACCGAACTGGGCATCGACGCCGTCATTCCCTGGCAGGCGGAGCGGTCCATTGTGCGGTGGAAGGCTGAACGGGCCGCGAAGGCGCACGCCAAATGGCAGTCGGTGGTGGCGGCAGCGGCCAAGCAGGCGCGCCGTGCTTGGATTCCGGAGGTCCGGGCGGCGGTCGACGGCGCCGGGCTGCAGGCGGCCGTGGCGGCCGCAGACCTCGCGGTCATCCTGCACGAAGATGCTGTCCGCCCGCTGCGGCAAGTGCTGGAATCATGGCTGGAAACCGCGCCGCCCGGCGACGCCGGGTCCCGTGAAGTGCTGTTGATCGTGGGCCCTGAAGGCGGCATCAGCCCACGGGAGGTGACCAGGCTGTGCGACGCAGGGGCAGTCACAGCCCTGTTGGGGCACCATGTTCTGCGCTCGTCCACCGCGGGGCCCGCCGCCACCGTGCTGGTCAGCGACATCCTCGGCCGTTGGTGACCGGCTGCCGGCGTGGTGGCCTCTTGACGTGAAGGCTATTTGGCGCGCAGGACTATTCTTCGCGCCAGACTATATGACGCGCCAGACTATCTCCCAGACTATTTGACAGTGAAGCCGCGGGTGTCCTGGAACACTTCCTTGGCGCTGTCGGACGCGTCCACCTGGGACACCCGGACCTCGTAGCTGCCCGGGCCGAGGTTCACGGACAAGGTGAACAACCCGGACTGGGTGGAGTCGGCCGAGGCCGTGGCGTTGCCGTTGAGATAGGCCGTCTTAGTGTTGTCCCCGTCGCCGTCGACTTTAAGGATCGCCCAGCGGAGCTTCCCGCCCTGGACTGTGCTCCGGCCGCTGATCTTGACCGAACCGCCGGCCACGGACGTGCCTTCCTGCGGATCAATGATCCACACAGGTGCCACCATCCCGGCGCTGCGGGACGTGGGCTCGCCCAGCCGGACATGGTTGAAGGCCACGTAGTCCGTGTGACCGTCAACCAGCACAACCACCTGGGCCTGCTGTCCGGCATCGATGAGGCCTGCACTGGCCGCGGCAGCCGTCGCCGTGTAGATGAGCTGCTGGATGGCGCGCTCGGCCATGGCCGCATCCACGTTGCTGTTGAAGGCATCCGCGGAGACATCCACCGTGATGACATTCTTGCCGGAAATCGACGTCGCCAGCTTCTTCGGGTTCTGCCAGGGCGTGAAGAAATCCGGGTCCAGCGGCGTCTGGGACATCATCACCCGAAGGGCGCGGGTGACGGGGTTGTCCTGATCCGGAACGTCACGGAACTCGCGGTAGAGAAACGCGTTGTCATTGCTCCGGCCGATCCAATACACCGGAGCCTTGTTCGACGTCTGGGCTGTTTCGAGCGGAGCGCTGGTGGTGGGGACGCCCGAGGCCGGGACCGGAATGAGCTCCGACGGGCTGCTGGAGTTTGTGATGCCGTCCTGCGGCGTCGCCACGCAGCCGGACAGGAGGAGGGCGGCGGGCAGCGCCAGGGCCAGCGCGACGCGCCGGACGCGCCCCACCGACGACTGCTGAACTTCACGCTTCCTGATGCCGCTGTCCCTTCCTGCGCCCCGCGTTCCGCGGCGATGATCCGTGTGTAGCCGTCGTAGACCGCCGGTGGCCGCGCATGCTTCACCTGCCGGAGAGCGGCCCGGCCATCCTGGGACGGCCGGATTCCAGCATGGCACACGGGCCCGGCGCGACAGCCGGGTTTCGGCCCCGGCGCCGGAACTGCAACGGGAACGATATGAGGCCGATACAAAGTTGATACCTAATTCGCGCCAGTCATTGGTTCCTTGGCCGGCGTGGAAGGCCGGCTCACGTCCTTCTACAGCTCTATCCTGCGATGAGCTCCCGGACTGGCCCTTCGTGCAGGGCCAAGTAAACATCGTCTCGGATCTGATTCGCCTCTGGATCTGTCATGGTCCTAGCGAGCGGACGCAGCACCAGGCGTACCAGGGCATTGGCCTGGCCATCGCAGATGCGAAGTCGCTCCTGCGCTGTTACGGGGAGGTCGCGATACGGAGTTAGGGCCAAGAGTTCGACGCTTTCCAGATCCTCGGCCTTTTCGCCTAATGCTGTTCGCACTCGGTCGCCGAGCACTTCAGGATCCGTTTCCGCGGGCACCACGATGGAGATGTCCCTGCGGATAGAGGGCATTTGAGAGACCGGTTTCCACCGGGACAGGTCCAACATCTGCCGTTCGATTCTCTCGTCCGTAGACCTAAGCAACCTGATGTCGGGGATGCCTTTGCGGAGCATCAGGGCCCGGTCCAAACCCATCCCCAGAGCCAGTCCAGACCACCTTGTGGGATCCAGGCCAGCTTCGGAGAATAGATGGGGCGCCATGAGCCCGCATTCTGCTAGTTCGAGCCACTCTCCTTCCATGAGGACGTCGACCTGCAGGCCTGCTCTGGTGTAGGGATGAACGGCTGGAACTGCGCGCCATCGTGCACCCGGAAGCACCGCCTGCACCAGCGATCCGATCATTTCCTGCAGGTTGTCGGCGTCGAGTTGTTCCCGCGAGCTGACGCGCCACAGGTCGACTTGGTGGGGAGTTCCCACGTGGGTGCGGTCGATGCAGTCGCGGCGATAGACCAGACCGGGGATGGCCCAGAGCTCGTCCATGGAAGCGTCGTCGTCCAATGCCCGCAGTTGCGACGGGATGGAAGCCGACGTGTGACTGCGGAGCATGACCGTTGGGCTGAGGTAGTGGGAGTATCTTTGATCCCGCGTTACGTCCGACGCGTCGAACCCCAAGCGGTCGTAATTATCGGCCACACTCACCAGGGGGCTGTGGCGGACGATTCGTGCTGGCACTCGCCATTCGCGGCAGAGGGCGTCGATGATGCCCTGCAACAGCGTCTGCATCGAATGGGGCCCGCCGTCCGGATTTGACAGATCGCGGATGGTCAAAGCGTCGTGGAGCTCGCAGGGACGGAGATAAGTGAGCATTGCAGGTCCTTGTGTTCGGATTCGAGTGGTGGTTTTCTCCCCCCGACTCAACCCGGCGCCAGGACCTAGGCGCGCGCCTCAGAGCCCTCGCGACCGGAGACCGGTCGGGGGCATGTAAATCGTCGCGTAGACAGCATGCGATGACTATACCCCCAGTGCGCAGCGCGAGCGCGTTTGCCGCGGATCAGCGGTCTGGTTCTAGTTGGCTCTGAGCGTCAGTGTGTCTGCTCCGCTCGTCCACTTGAGCACTCCGTCGGCAGATGTCATCTCGACGGGACGCTGCAGGAACTGCAGGACCCACTGCTCCCGGGCTCCGACGTCCCCGGCACATCCCATGGCGCCGACCGCAATATTCCCGACGTGGAGCGTATTTCCACTGATCGTGGCGGGACCGCTTACCGGGTTGCATGGAGTTTTGACCGCCAGTTGGAGCGACCCGGCCACAGTGGTTAGCTGCGCGGTCACTGCTCCGGAGGCCAACCAAGGAAGATTTTTGCCGTTGGCCGTGCCGGAGATGCTGGCGTACGGGGAACAGGAGGCTGACGGCAGGAATGTAGCGCAGGTTTCGATTGGGGCCGTGGACTCTGTCTGCGAATTTAGGGGCCCGGCGGGCGGGGTGGGGCCGGCCATTCCGGGACCACTCGTGGTCCTGGCTGCGCAGGACGTCATTAGCATCCCGCAAAGCAGGACGGAAGAGAGGCATCGCCAGAACTGAGTGCGCTTCATCGTGTTCCCCCGACGGCCGACATTTGTCGGAGCCTATCTGCGGGTGCGAACTTGTCACGAAGCGGCAATCTGTGTCCTCTTCACTTGCGTCGCTTGTCCTTCGCCGTCAGAGGTGTCGAAGTACTTCGGTGTAGGAATCGTGCGCGAGGGACAGTCCAAGGGCATCGTCAGGGCTGAGCCAGCGTATTTCGGAGTGCTCGTCCGTGGCCAAGTTCGCAGGATCGCCTGACCACGTGTCCAGGACCCACCCTGAGAGCGCCAACCCGTGAGGTGAGCCCTCGTTGTCCTGGACCGTAAACGTGGGAGCGTTCCTGGGCGGGACTACTCTGACTGCGACTTCTTCGAGGAGCTCCCTGGCCAGCGCCTCGCCGGCTGATTCGCCATCCTCGATGTGGCCGCCCGGAAAGTCCCACATTGCCGGGTACCACTTCGCTGACGGGACCCGGCGGCACATCAGAACGCCTCGTGGCCCAATGAGTACGCCGACGGCAATGCGGTGGGTCATCGCTTGTGATCAACTCGGTGAGCTGAAAAGACGAGAGAATCCCGCCACTCACCACGAATGAGCTTGTCCGCCCTCCGCAATCCAACCTGGACCATCCCGATCTTCTCAAGCACTCTCGCCGAAGCGGTGTTTTCAGGTCTGCAGGTGGCCGTAATGTCCCGCAGTCTGAGGGTTTCTTTGCCGAACCTGAGGAGCGAGGCTGCGGCCTCTGTCGCATACCCGCGCCCCCAGTGATCAGCATCAAGCACATACCCGAGCTCGCCCCGGCCATGATCAACGGAGAGTCCGACAGAACCAAAGGGATCGCGATTGGGAAAAGTGACAGCGAAAGTGAAGGCGGTCCGCACCGAGTCGCCTTGGGCTGCAACGCACATTTCGAGGAATTCCTGAGTGTCGCCGGCCGTATTGGGTCCCCAGTCCACGTACTCGGCGATTCTCACGTCAGAAGCAAACGAATGCACCGCCGCGAAATCACCCAGGGTGTACTCGCGAAGCAGGAGGCGTTCAGTCTGCAATTCCATGCCTCCATCATGCCGTAGCCGACGCATCGGCCTAGCGGATGGTCCGGCAAGAGGTCCGCGTCGCATACGCCTCGCGGCCACAACCTGGTTGATTCCCGGTTGAGCGTTGAATTCAGAGAATGGGACTCTCGCGTGGGTCAAAACCTGAGAATGTTCAATTCCCCGGCCGGCTCGAAACCCAGCCGTGCGTAAAAGTCGCGTGATTCGGCTGAGGGGGAAAGCACCATCCGTACGGCTTTGATGCTTTGCGAGAACTGGATCGATGCGTCCACGAGCCGGCCGCCGATTCCGGCGTTCCTGAATTCCGGAAGCACGTAGGCGTTTCCCAGATAGACCCACCGGGACGATTCCGTCCCTGGTTTGGGCATCCGCTCGAAAATCATCAGGTTGAGCATCCCGACTAGTTCGCCGCCGTCATCGGCCACAAAGAACTTTCGAGGACTTGCATCCGTCCATTCTCTAAATACGGCATCGAAGGCTGGATCGTCCTTGAGCGCAGGCTCCTGTTCGGCCGCCCACGTGGTTCTTAGCGTCGCAAGGCCGGCCACATCACTTGGGCGTCCTTCGCGAATGATGAGCATGGAATTACCCTACGTTGGCGGTGCGGCCGCATCCCATCGCTGGGTCCGCGGGGCGACATCAAAGGCGGATCTAAAGTCGATTAGGTTGAACATATGTTGATCACCAAGCTGCACGACGCAGAGCCTGACATCGACACACAGCAGGTCAACCTCATCGTCGCCTGGAACCTGCTCGAGGACGAGGGGCGCGCCGCATTTCGGGACGCTGCAGGCGTTGACCAGGCGACGTGGGAACGCGGCCGCGCCTGGGCTCTGTCGATTGGCGTCATTGCCTATCCCTACTATCTGCACACCAACCCAGCGTAGGCCCGGGTTTCGAGATATCAAATCGAGCAGGTCGTCACCGACATCTCGCGGACGGCATGAAGCATCTCGACTGCGCCCTTGAAGACCAATTCACCGGCAGTCATGGCCTGCGGACACGTCAACGCCCCTACGAGGGCCCGAAGGGTTTGTCGACGAGGATGGCGGCCTGCGGGTGGTTCTCCATGGTTCTTGGTGAACGCACAAGCTGGGCGCGCATCACAAAACCCTGCTCGGTGAACCGGAGCGCCACGTCGTCGGGGGCGTGCAGTTCTGCACGGAGTTGGACATCGTGTCCGTAGGCCCGGTCAATTGTGCGGTGACCGCTGCCGGCGTGGAAGGCGATCAGCGCCGAGCCGCCCGGGCGGAGCGCTCTCCAGAACTCGCGCGCGATCGCCGGCAGGGCTGTCGGGGGCGAATGGATGATCGAATACCAGGCGAGGATGCCGTCTGCAGCGGCGTCGGCCACCGGCAGGTCGGTCAGTTCTCCCACTTCGAACAACAGCTCCGGATGAAGCCGTTGCGAGACGCGGACCATTTCGGGCGACAGGTCGACACCGCTGACGTTCAGCCCGGCGTGGCTCAGGTAGCTGGTCATTCGTCCGGCACCGCATCCGACGTCGATCACCAGCCGGTCCGCCGCGGCGCGCATGTGGGCGATGAAGTGGTCCACCATGGCCATATCCAGAGGGGCCTCGAAGCTTGTATCCGGGAGCACAGTTGAATAAGCCTCGGCAACTGTGTCATACGCGGATCTGACGTCCAACAGGTTCTCGGAGTTTGCCATCGACCGAGCCTAGCGGCCGTGGCCGGCGAACCCCAGCTACCGGTGGATGGGTGAGTCATCTTCGGAAACACCTACGTGTAACGCCCGAGGCCGGATTCCCGTACGGCGTCGGGCGCGCCGCGCTGGCGTAAGATGGAAGGACCCGTTGACCCCGGCCGCGGGCGGTGCGAACCGCCGTCGGTACGGATCACGGCGACCGACCATATTCATACTGGAGGGGACCAGAGGCCCGCGGGCCAACACCATGACTGAAGCAGCGAACGGCAAGGCCCGGTTCAGCGCCCGAGAACGCACCGCAGGGGAATTCCCCCACTCCCTACCAGGGCTGCGGACGGAGGTGGTCGTGTTCGACGACTCAGAACAGATGGTCCAGTCGCTGGGCAGCCATGACGAAGCCCTGCGATTCATCGAAAACCAGTTCCCTGCCGTTGATTTCCATGTTCGGGGGAACGAGCTCGCCATCAGCGGTCCTGCCGCCGACGTGCCGCGCATCATGCGCCTGCTCAACGAGGTGCGCGGGCTGGTGGCCAGGGGCACTGTCATCACCCCTGCCGTCCTGCAGCAGCTCGTCTCCCTGCTCCGCAGCCAGTCACTGCAGAACCCCGTGGAAGTGCTGACCACCAACATCCTTTCCACCCGCGGGAAGACCATCCGGCCCAAGACGCTGAACCAGAAGAACTATGTGGACGCGATCGACGCGAACACGGTGATCTTCGGGATCGGGCCGGCCGGTACCGGCAAGACCTACCTGGCAGTGGCCAAGGCCGTCCAGGCCCTGCAGCAGAAGGAAGTCAGCCGCATCATCCTGACCCGTCCGGCCGTCGAGGCGGGGGAGCGGCTTGGCTTCCTGCCGGGCACCCTGAGCGACAAAATCGACCCCTATCTTCGGCCCCTGTACGACGCCCTGCACGACATGATGGACCCCGAATCCATCCCGCGCCTCATGGCCGCCGGCACTATCGAAGTCGCCCCGCTGGCCTACATGCGCGGCCGGACGCTCAACGACGCCTTCATCATCCTCGATGAGGCCCAGAACACCACGCCGGAACAGATGAAGATGTTCCTCACCCGACTGGGCTTCGGTTCCAAAATGGTGGTCACCGGCGACATCACCCAGGTGGACCTTCCCTTCGGCACCCGCTCGGGGCTCAGGATCGTCGAGGAGATCCTGCTGGGGATCGAGGACGTCAACTTCTCGATCCTGGATGCCTCCGACGTCGTCCGGCACCGCCTGGTCGGGGACATCGTCAACGCCTACAGCATCTGGGATGAAGTCCAAAGGAACCGGGTCAAGCACTCCGTTGCCCGGGAAACGCGGGGAGAACACGCATGAGCATTGAGGTCAACAACGAATCCGGCGTCGTCGTGGACGAGTCGGAGCTCGTGGCTCTGTCGCGTTTCATCTTCGAACGCCTCTACATCCACCCGCAGGCGGAACTGTCCATCCTGCTGGTGGACGAACCGGCCATGGAAAAGCTGCACCTCGAACTGATGGATGAGCCCGGCTCCACCGATGTCCTTTCCGTGCCCATGGACGAGCTCACCCCGGGCACGCCGGACAAGCCCACGCCGCAGGGCATGCTCGGCGACATCGCCATCTGCCCCCAGGTGGCCGAGGTCCAGGCCCGCAACGCCGGTCACTCCACCCAGGACGAGATGCTGCTGCTGGCCACGCACGGCATCCTGCACCTGCTGGGCTATGACCACGCCGAGCCGGAAGAAAAGGAAGAGATGTTCGGGCTGCAGCGCGAACTGCTGACCGCCTTCACCGGCAAGGCGGCCCCGTCCGAGACGGTTCAGTGACCCCACTGATCCTGGCCGGCATGGCGCTGGTGTTCCTTAGCTTTGCCGCGGTGCTTACCGCTGCCGAGTCCGCGTTCAACTTCCTGCCCCGGCACGACGCCGAACAGGCGGTCCTGCACAGCAGGGGCACGTCGCTCAAACGCATCCTGGCGCAGCCCGTGGGGCACATGCGCGCCCTCCGGTTCTGGCGCGTCTGGTTCGAGATGGCAGCCGCCGTCGCCGTGACTGTCCTCCTCTACAGCATGCTGGACAACGTCTGGCTCGCCGGCCTGGCGGCCACCGGCATCATGGCGGTGGTCGGTTTCGTGATTGTCGGGGTGTCCCCGCGGCAGCTCGGCCGGGTCCACTCCGCCGCCCTGGTCCGGTTCAGCGCCCCGCTGGTCCGGTCCCTCTACGCCGTGCTCGGCCCGATCCCGGGCTGGCTGGTGCGGCTTGGCAGCATCGTAGCCCCCGGCGCGCCCGCCGACAGCGAGGCGTTCTTCAGCGAAGAGGAATTCCGCGAACTCGTGGACCGCGCCACCGAATCCGACGTGATCGAGGACAACGAGGCCGAGCTGATCCAGTCGGTCTTCGACTTCGGGGACACCCTGGTCCGCTCCGTCATGGTGCCGCGGACCGACATCCTCACAATCGACTCCGGGTCCAGCCTGCGGCGTGCCATGTCGCTGTTCCTGCGCTCCGGGTACTCGCGGATCCCGGTCATCGGCGAAAACACGGACCAGATCCTGGGCATTGTGTACCTCAAGGACGTCGCCGCGTCGCTTCACAACCTCGGCCCCGACGAGGAACCGCCCGTGGTGGACGAACTCGCCCGCGAGGTCCGCTACGTGCCGGACTCGAAGCTTGTCAGCGACCTGCTGCGCGAACTCCAGAAGGAGTCCACGCACGTTGCGATCGTCATCGACGAATACGGCGGGACGGCCGGACTGGTCACGCTCGAGGACCTTATCGAGGAAATCGTCGGCGAGATTGTGGACGAATACGACACCGAAAGCGCCGAGGCCGTGGCCCTGGGCGACGGAAGCTACCGGGTCAGCGCCCGGATGAGCATCGATGACCTGGGAGAGCTCTTCGACCTCGAGCTCGACGACGACGAAGTGGACACCGTGGGCGGCCTGCTCGCCAAGGCCCTCGGGCGGGTGCCGATTGTCGGCAGCGCCGTCCAGGTCCACGGGCTGTCCCTCCGCGCCGACCGGCTCGAGGGCCGGCGGAACCGCGTCAGCCACATCATTGCGGCCGCCGTAGCAAAAGAACAAACTGACCTTGAAGACCTTCTCGACGAGGCCGCACCAATCCAGCAGGGAGTCTCACGTGAGCAAGCAGAATAAGTCCGACGGCGAAGCAGCCTACGGCGGCTACCGCGCCGGGTTCTCGGTGCTGGTGGGGCGGCCCAATGCGGGCAAGTCCACCCTCACCAACGCCCTGGTCGGCCAAAAGGTCGCGATCACCTCGGCCAAGCCGCAGACCACGCGGCACACGATCCGTGGCATCGTGCACCGGGATGACGCGCAGCTGATCCTCGTGGACACCCCGGGCCTGCACCGCCCGCGCACGCTGCTGGGGAAGCGGCTGAACGAACTCGTCGCCGACACCCTCGCCGAGGTCGACGCGATCGGCTTCTGCCTGCCGGCCAACGAGAAGATCGGCCCCGGAGACAAGTTCATCGCCGCCCAGCTCGCCGCCATCGGCAACAAGCCGGTCATCGCGATCGTGACCAAGGCCGACACCGTGGACCGCCAGGGCCTCACCGAGCAGCTGCTCGCCGTCGCCGCCCTGGGCCGCGAGGTGCTCGGCGAGGACGGCTGGAAGGACATCGTCCCGGTCTCCGCCACCGACGGCTTCCAGGTCGAAACCCTTGCCGACGTGCTGATCAGCCACATGCCGGCGTCGCCGCCGCTGTACCCGGACGGCCACCTGACGGACGAGCCGGAAGCCGTGATGATCGCCGAACTCATCCGGGAAGCCGCCCTCGAAGGCGTCCGCGACGAATTGCCGCACTCCCTGGCCGTCGTCGTCGATGAGATCGTTCCGCGGGAAGGCCGGCCCGAAGACCGGCCGTTCCTGGACGTCCGCGTCAATCTGTACGTTGAGCGGCCCTCCCAGAAAGCCATCATCATCGGCAAGGGCGGCGCCCGGCTGCGCGAGGTCGGGACCAACGCGCGCAAGGCGATTGAGGCGCTGCTCGGCGCCCGGATCTACCTCGACCTGCATGTGAAGGTCGCCAAGGACTGGCAGCGTGACCCGAAGCAGCTCGTCAAACTGGGCTTCTGAGCCGGGCTCTATTTAGGCCCCTATTTAGGCCGCTGGCCCTTCCCGCCGCTCCCAAGAGGGGGCCCATCGGCGTTTTCTCAGATTCGGACTCTAAAATGGGCTGACTCCCCGTTCGTTTAGGAAGGCTCAACAAGTGGTTCGACCCCGTGACAACCGTGCCGACGGATCCGCCCCGCCGGTTCGGTCAGCCGCCGCTGCCCGGCACACGGCCGATCCCGCCGTTGGTCCGGCCCGCCACCTCGGAGCCGTCCGGCGGACCCCTACCTGGCTGAAGGTAACCACGGGCGTGATTGCCGTGCTCCTGGTGGGCGTCATCGCGTTCGGTGCTTACTGGGCCATCCGGCTTCAGGGCAACCTCACCAAGGCCCCGCTGAGCGCCGGCAGCATCAAGTCCGAGAACGCCGTGAATGACTCCACGGACCGGATGCAGATCCTGATCCTGGGTTCGGACACGCGCGACGGCAAGAACTCGGAGTACGGCACCAGCGATGACGCGACCGGCTACGGGCACTCGGACGTGATGATGCTCATGGATATCTCGGCGGACAACAAACGGGTCAATGTCATCAGCTTCCCCCGCGACCTGCTGGTCGACATCCCCAAGTGCAAGGATCCGAAGACCAACAGGGAGTACCCGGCCCAGACCGGCGTCATGATCAATTCGGCGATGTCCGAGGCTGGCATCGGTTGCGCCGTGGACACCGTCAACAAGCTCACCGGCCTGGAGATCGACCACTTCATGATGGCCGACTTCAACGCCGTCAAGGAACTCTCCAACGCCGTCGGTGGCGTGCAGGTGTGCGTCAGCGACGCCGTGTACGACCCCGACTCGAAGCTGCGCCTGCCCAAGGGCACGTCCACGGTCCAGGGCGAGCAGGCATTGTCGTTCGTCCGAACCCGGCACGCCTTCGGCGACGGCGGCGACCTCGGCCGCATCAAGGCCCAGCAGGGCTTCCTGTCCTCCCTGACCAGGAAAATCAAGGACGACGGCACCCTCACCAACCCCGCCAGGATGCTCGGCATCGCGGACGCGATCACCAAGAACCTGACCATCGACGACGGCCTGGCCTCGGTGCCGACGCTGCTGACCGTGGCCAACCGGCTCAAGGACATCGACGTCAAGAAGGTGGCCTTTGTGGCCGCGCCGACCGTCCCAGCTGTTTCCGACATCAACCGGCTGCAGTTGGCCGAGCCCGCGGCGTCCCAGCTGTTCGACGCCATGCGCAAGAATGTTGACCTGACCGATCCGACCGCGACGCCCAGCGGGTCCCCGGCTGCCAGTGCAACCCGCACGCCGACCCCGAGCGCCCCCGCACCGGCCTACGACAAGACGCTGCAGCCCGTCACTGTGGCCAACGGCTCAGGCGTGCCGGCCCGGACTCAGGCGATCATGCAGGCCATCAAGGGCGCCGGCTTCACGCAGGTGGGCCAGCTGACGGCCCAGCCGGTCGCGAAAACGGCTGTTTATTATGGTGCGGACTACGCCGACGTGGCTGCTGACGTCGCGGCCGTGCTCGGCGTGGCGCCGGGCCAGGTGCTCCCGGCTGCCGGCGTCGCCGGAGTCCAGGTTTATCTGGGCAGCGACTTCGCCAACGGGACGCCGACAGCAGCTCCCACGCCGCAGCTGCCTTCGGACATCGTCAACCAGACAGCCGGCGACACCGTCTGCCAGCAGGCGAACCCGGCGCTGATCACCCGCTAGGCCGACGCCGGCGGCCACGACGACGCACGCAACGACGAAGGGCCGGCCTATGGCCGGCCCTTCGTTGGTACCGCAGGCGTCAGTCGCCGCCGGTGCGACAGCCCGAAGGCCTCACCAGATGCTGACGCGCTCCTGGGGTGCCATCCACATGCCGTCCTGATCGGTGACGCCGAACGCTTCATGGAACGCATCGAGGTTCTTGGCGATGGCGTTCGTACGGAACTCGTTGGGGGAATGCGGGTCCGTCGCCAGCCGGCGGATGGCTTCTTCCTTCCGGATGACCTGCCGCCACCCTGCGGCCCAGGATGCGAAGAACCGCTGGACCCCGGTCATCCCGTCGAGCACCGGGGGTTCCTGCCCGTCGAGGCTGATCAGGTAGGCCTTGTAGGCGATCGTGAGGCCGCCGAGGTCCCCGATGTTCTCACCGAGGGTGAGCTTGCCGTTGACGTAGTGGCCGGGGGCGGCCGTGGGGGAGAGGGCGTCGAACTGTGCCACCAGCCTCGAGGTCAGGGCCTCGAAGGCGGTGCGGTCTTCCTCGGTCCACCAGTTGCGCAGCAGGCCGTTGCCGTCGTACTGCGAGCCCTGGTCATCGAAGCCGTGGCCGATTTCGTGGCCGATCACGGCGCCGATGCCGCCGTAGTTGACGGCGTCGTCGGCGTCGGCGGTGAAGAACGGAGGCTGCAGGATGGCGGCGGGGAACACGACCTCGTTGAGCAGCGGGTGGTAGTAGGCGTTGACCGTCTGCGGGGTCATGAGCCACTTTTCGCGGTCCACGGGCTTGCCGACTTCGTCAAGGTGGCGGTCGACGTCGGCGCTGTGCGCGCGCTCCACGTTCCCGAGCAGATCGGCGGGATCGACCTGGACCGCGGAGTAGTCGATCCACTTGTCCGGGTAGCCGATCTTGGCGCGGAAGGAGTCCAGCTTCTTGAGCGCTTCGAGCTTGGTTGCCTCGCCCATCCAGTCCAGTCCCGTGATGGAGTCCCGGTACGCCGCGATGAGGTTGGCGACAAGGGTCTGCATGCGGGCCTTGTTGCCTTCCGGGAAATGTTCGGCCACGTAGATCTGGCCGACCGCCTCACCGAGGCCCGCCTCGACCACCGCGACGCCGCGCTTCCAGCGGTCCTTGATCCGCGGCGTACCGCTCAGGGTGGTGCCATAGAAGTCGAAGTTTGCATCCACGAACGCAGAGGACAGGTACGGGGCGGCCGCGCTGACGACGCGCATGGCGAGCCATTCCTGCCAGGCGGCCAGCGGTTCGCTCGCCAGCAGTGAGGCCGCACCGGAGAAGAAATCGGGGGTGCTCATCACGATCTCGGCGCGCTTCTCCCGCTCGATGCCGGCGGCGTCGAACCAGTCGGCCAGCAGCGGGAAGAGCTCCGCGGCCTCCCCGGCGGACTTCAGGTTGTACGTCTTTTGCGGATTCCGCAACGTCACGTTGTCCCAGTGGTGCGAGGCCAGTGAAGTTTCCAGCGCCACTACGCGGCCGGCCGCGCCCTCCGCGTCCGCCACATCCGCGAGGCCCAGCATGGCCTGAACGTGCTCCCGGTATGCCTGGACCATCGGGGCGAACTTCTCTTCCCGGTAATACGATTCATCCGGGAGGCCGAGGCCCCCTTGGCCGGTGTAGAGCAGCACCCGGTCCGGGTTTCCGGCGTCCGGGGCGGGGTAGATATAGAAAAGCCCCGAGACATCGGCGCGGAAGAGTCGTCCGGCCAGCGCCACGAGTGCGGGCACCGACGTCGTGGCAAACACCTCCGCCAGCCGCGCCCGGAGCGGTTCCAGGCCCTTGGCTTCCACCGCCGCTTCGTCCATGAAGCTGTTGTACAGGTCCCCGATCTTCCGCTCGATGCCCGTAGCCTCTGCACCACGCGCGGCGGCCCGCGCGATAATTTCCTTCACAGCGAGCTCCGAAGCGTCGCGCAACGCGGTAAACGTGCCCTCCAGCGGCCGGTCGTCCGGAATGACCGTGCTGTTGAGCCAGCCGCCGTTCACGTGCTGGTACAGGTCATCCTGCGGACGGACGCCGGCGTCGATGGTGGACAGGTCGATCCCCGAAAGTGGCACGGATGCTCCTTTGAGAGGCAGTCCGGCACCTGAACGTTTGTCGGCGCACGGTCTGCATGGTGGACGTTACGGTGGTCTGGCTCCTTCATCTTACGCACCCGTGTTACTGTGAAATTGTGCGCGCAGAACTGCTTCTTCTTAGCTGCCGCGGCGAGGCCTCAGACGCGATCTAGCGCAAGGCCCACCCTCGCTGCGGAGTTTGTGTTGCCCGGCCACCCTTTCACCAAGAATCACAGAAAAGGCCCCGATTGTAATGCGAAACGCACAGAAGCCCTCAGGAATGCCGGTCCACCGTTACATCCCGTTCCAGGACCAGATCACCGTTGAACTGCCGGACCGCACCTGGCCCGACAAAGTCATCACCAAGGCCCCGCGTTGGTGCGCCGTGGACCTGCGCGACGGCAACCAGGCCCTCATCGATCCCATGAGCCCGGCCCGCAAGCTGAAAATGTTCGAGCTGCTGGTCCGGATGGGCTACAAGGAGATCGAGGTCGGCTTCCCCTCGGCATCGCAGACGGACTTCGACTTCGTCCGGCAGCTGATCGAGGGCAACCACATCCCCGACGACGTCACGATCCAGGTGCTGACCCAGGCCCGTGAACACCTGATCGAGCGGACCTATGAGTCCCTGGTCGGCGCGAAACAGGCGATCGTCCATCTCTACAACTCCACGTCCGTCCTGCAGCGCCGCGTGGTCTTCAACCAGGACGAAGACGGCATCCTGGACATCGCCCTGCAGGGCGCCCGGCTGTGCAAGAAGTACGAGGAGACCCTCGTCGATACGCACATCACTTACGAATACTCGCCCGAGTCCTTCACCGGAACCGAGCTGGAGTACGCCATCCGCGTCTGCAACGCGATCGCCGACGTCTTCGAGGCCTCGGCGGACCGGCAGGTCATCATCAACCTGCCCGCCACAGTGGAAATGGCCACCCCCAATGTCTACGCCGACTCGATCGAGTGGATGAGCCGGAACCTGCACCCTCGGGAAGGCATCATCCTCTCCCTGCACCCGCACAACGACCGCGGCACCGGCGTCGCCGCCGCCGAGCTCGGCTACCTGGCGGGCGCAGACCGGATCGAGGGCTGCCTCTTCGGCAACGGCGAGCGGACCGGAAACGTCGACCTGGTGACCCTGGGTTTGAACATGTTCGTCCAGGGCATCGATCCGATGATCGATTTCTCCGACATCGACGAAATCCGCCGCACGGTGGAGTACTGCAACCAGCTGCCGGTGGCCGAGCGGTCCCCGTACGGCGGAGACCTCGTCTTCACAGCGTTCTCCGGCTCGCACCAGGACGCGATCAAGAAGGGCCTGGAGGCCCTCGAAAAGGACGCCGCCGTTGCCGGCAAGGACGTGGCCGACTACACCTGGCAGGTCCCGTACCTGCCGGTCGACCCGAAGGACCTTGGCCGCAGCTACGAGGCGGTCATCCGGGTCAACTCACAGTCCGGCAAGGGCGGTGTCGCGTACCTGCTCAAGAACGAACACAGCCTGGACCTGCCCCGTCGGGCCCAGATCGAGTTCTCCGGCGTCATACAGAAACGGACCGACACGGTTGGCGGAGAAGTCAGTGGACCTCAGCTGTGGCAGGTCTTCCAGGACGAATACCTGCCCTCGGGTTCGGCCGACACGCAGTGGGGCCGTTACGCCCTCGGCTCGATCAGCACCGAGACTGACGAGGACGGCGCCATGACCCTGACAGCCGCCCTGAAGGTCGACGGAAACCAGGTCCGCCGGACCGGGACCGGCAACGGCCCTATCGCGGCCCTGCTGAGCATCCTGCGCGAGGACGGCGTGGACGTCCGGGTCCTGGACTACAGCGAACACGCGCTCTCCGAGGGCGGCAGCGCCCTGGCTGCCGCGTACGTCGAATGCGCCGTGGGGGAGCGCGTGCTCTGGGGCGTGGGGATCGACGCCAACACCAGCACGTCCGCCCTCAAGGCCGTCATCTCGGCCGTGAACCGCGCTATCCGGGACGCCCGCGCCTGATTCGTCCGCCGGCACGGCATGCGCCGGCACGGCATGCGCCGGCACGGCAGACACGGTTGACCCGACGCACACTGCGCCGCCGGAACACTCCGGCGGCGCAGTGTTCTGCCGCGGCGTTTTACCTCGGAGGTGCTGCCCATGCCGTGATTCCGCAAGGACAGTGCGAAGATTGACTGTGGCCCAACAATCCTTCGCAGCGCGCGCCTACCGTGATGACGCCGTCGTACTGCGCACCCATAAGCTGGGCGAGGCCGACCGAATCATCACCCTGCTGACAAAGCACCACGGCCAGGTGCGTGCGGTGGCGAAGGGCGTCCGCCGGACCAGCAGCCGATTCGGCGCCCGGCTGGAGCCGTTCATGGTGGCCGATCTCCAGCTAATTTCCGGGCGCACCCTGGACGTCGTCACGCAGGCCGTGGCCAAGGGCGCCTACGGTGGGAACATCGCGGCGGACTATGGCCGCTACACGGTTGCGGCCGCCATGACCGAGACAGCGGAGAAGCTCACGGACGTTGACGGCGAAGCCGGAACCGCCCAGTACAATTTGCTGGTTGGTGCACTCGCGTCCCTGAGCCGGGGCGACCACGCCTCTGAACTCATCCTGGATTCCTACCTGCTCCGCGCCCTCGCGACCGGCGGCTGGGCGCCCAGCTTTACCGACTGCGCCCGGTGCGGTGCGCTCGGGCCGCACACTGCCTTTTCCGCGCCGCTGGGCGGCATGGTCTGCGCCGAGTGCCGGCCGCCGGGATCCCCGGCGCCGGCCGCGGAAACCGTGCTCCTGCTTGGTGCCCTGCTCACCGGGAACTGGACGACGGCGGATGCCTCCGAGTCGGTTCACCGCCGGGAAGCGGCCGGCCTGGTGGCCAGCTACCTTCAGTGGCACCTGGAGCGAGTCCTGAAATCCCTCAAACATGTGGAGCGAACGTAAAAGTGGCATTGGGAAGAAGCTTGGGAAGAAACCTGGAGAAGAGCCAGGGGAAGCAGGCCACCGTCCGGCGGCGGACCACCCCGGTGGTGGCTCCCTATCCGCATCCGTCCGGCGCTGTTCCGCCCGCGATTCCCGCGGAGTTCATTCCGAGGCATGTAGCGATCGTCATGGACGGTAACGGGCGCTGGGCGAACCAGCGCGGCCTGCCGAGGATCGAGGGCCACAAGGCGGGGGAGCCCGCCCTGCTGGACGTCATGGCCGGCGCGATCGAGCTGGGAGTCGAGCACGTCAGCGTGTACGCCTTCTCCACCGAGAACTGGCGGCGGTCCCCGGAAGAGGTGCGCTTCCTGATGGGCTTCAACAAGGACGTGCTGCGCCGTCAACGGAACCAGCTCGATGACTGGGGGGTCCGCATCCGCTGGTCCGGGAGGCGTCCGAAACTCTGGGGCTCGGTGATCCGCGAACTCGAAGAGGCTGAGGACTACACCCGCGGAAACAGCACCTGCACCTTGAACATGTGTGTCAACTATGGCGGACGCGCCGAGATCGCCGACGCCGTCGGCGCGATCGCGGAGGAAGTGGCGCAGGGCCGGCTCAAGCCGGGCGCCATCACCGAACGGACCATCCAGAAGTTCCTGGATGAACCGGACCTGCCCGACGTTGACCTGTTCCTGCGCAGCTCCGGCGAGCAGCGGCTGTCCAATTTCATGCTGTGGCAGTCGGCGTACGCCGAGTTCGTGTTCATGGATACCCTGTGGCCGGACGTGGACCGCCGGACGCTGTGGGACGCCGTCGAGATCTATGCCCAGCGGGACCGCCGCTACGGAGGCGCGGTGGACGCCGCCCCCGTGGCAGGCAACCAGGGCACCTGACCGGCTTGCAGGACCGGAACCCTGCCTGCGTGAGACCGGCCTCTGCGTACCGGAGGCGGGGCACCACCGCCGTCGTGGTTCGCGTCAATCGAACACGTACGCCCTGAGCCACCGGGACAGCCGGGAATAGGCGTCTGCGCGGACCCGCGGCGCGGAGAGGAAGACGTCATGCAGGGCGCCGTCAATCCGCTCCAGCGTGACGGTCCGGCCCAGGCTCAGTGCGCGGAGGGCGATCGTATTCACGTCCAGGACCGCATCGGTGCGGCGCATGGACTCCTTCCAGAACATCCCGTTGGCGCTGGCGCCCGAAATCAGCACCAGGATTGGCACATCGATGTTCAGGCCGCGCGCCACCTTGGACTGCCCGCTCAGCACGGCGCTGAGCCAGCCGGCGCGGACCGGAAAGGCATGCGGCGGACGGTAGGCATCGTCCAGGGCCCATTCGCCCTCCGCGGCGCTGCTGATGCTGCGCCAGTAGAAGGCACGCTCGGGCAGCCGGATCACCGACTCTGGCCAGAACCGGGCGAACGGCTCCACCATGGTCCGCGCGGCCCGGCGCAGTGCGGGGCTGCCGTGGACCTCCAGCCACGGGCTGTCCAGGACCAGCTGCGATGCCACCCGCGGATGCCGGTCGGCCCACAAAGCCGCGATCAGGCCGCCGGTGGAGTGGCCCATGAGTATCAACTGCGGCGCCGCGCCGGGCGGCCGGAGCGAGCCGATAATGCCGATCGCTGCGGTGATTTCGGCGTCGTAGTTGTCCAAGTCCGCGACGTAGCCGCCGTGCGTGCCAGGGCGCAGGCTGCGGCCGTGGTTGTGCATGTCGAGGGCGAAAAACTCACATCCCTGCCGGGCCCAGAATTCCGCGAGTTCCTCGTTGAAGAAGTAGTCACTCCAGCCGTGCAGGAACAGCACGGCCCGGGCCGGCAGCGTGGATTGTGCCGGCGCGAGCGGGGTATGGCGGACCAGGGTGGCAGTGCGCAGCACACCGTCAGGGCCAGCCGCCTCGAAGGCGCACGCCTGGAAATCATCCCCCAGTATGTCGGTCCGCCACTGCATCGACTTTCCTCCTGCGCTGTTGCCTGCGCTCCTGACTATGCTGCGGACGCCGCGGCGCGGCCCGCCGCACGTCCGGAGAAGAGACACCCGCCCAGGAACGTCCCCTCGAGTGCCCGGTAGCCGTGAATTCCGCCGCCGCCAAACCCTGCGGCTTCACCGGCGGCGAACAGCCCGGGTACGGGCGCCCCGGTGACGTCCAGGACCCGCGACTGCAGATCCGTGTGCAGGCCGCCGAGGCTCTTGCGCGTCAGGACCGAGAGCCGGACGGCAAGCAGTGGACCGTGGCGCGGATCCAGCAGCCGGTGCGGTGGCGCCACCCGCATGATCTTGTCGGTGGCGAAACGGCGCGCGGCCCGAATAGCCGCCAGCTGCGGATCCTTGCCCATCCCGCTGGAAAACTGCCGGTCCCGGTCGCGGACCAGCTGCTCCAGGGCCGCGGGGTCAATGAGGTGCCCGCCCGTCAAATCGTTCATTTGGCCGGCCAGAGCGGCGGGGTTCTCCGCCTGCAGGAAGTCGACTCCGTGGTCCACGAACCGCTGCAGCGGCGTGTCGCTGCCGGGCTTCAGCCTGGTGGCCAGCAGGCGCACATCCTTGCCCGTGAGATCCGGGTTCTGCTCAGACCCGGACAGTGCGAACTCCTTCAGGGCGATTCTCCTGTTGAGAACGAACCATGAATGGGCATGCCCCGTGGCCAGGATGTGGCGGAGGGCGCCGAGGGAATCGAAGCCGGGAAACAGGGGAGGGGGGAGCGTCCGTCCCGTCGCGTCCAGCCACAGGGCCGACGGCCCGGGCAGGATCCGGATGCCGTGCAGCGGCCAGACCGGGGCATGGTTGTGGATGCCCTCCGGGTAATGCCACATCCGGTCGCCGTTGATGAGGCTACCGCCGGCCCGTCCCACCGCCGGCAAGAAGTCCCCGTCCACGGAAGCGGGCACGCCGCTCAACATCTGCTCCGGCGCCACGCCACCGGGCCACTGCCTGCGGACCGAATCGTGGTTGCCGCCGATTCCGCCGCTTGTCACCACCACGGCGGCGGCCGTGGCCTCGAAACTGCCGGCCGGGCGCCTTGCAGAACTTTCGCCGCGCTCCGCACTGCTGGCCTCGAGTAGTTCGCCGCGCACGCCGCTCACCCGGCCCGCGGTCTTCACAAGCTCAGTGGCGCGGTGGCGGAAGTGGAAGGACACGCGCCCGGCGGCTTCGCCCTCGCGCAGTTTGGCAAGGAAGGGCGCCACCAGGGCAGGTCCCGTGCCCCACGCGACATGGAAGCGCGGGACAGTGTTGCCGTGGCCGTCCGGGCCGTAGCCGCCGCGTTCGGCCCACTGCACCAAGGGAAAGAGCCGGACGCCCAGCGATGCGAGCCAGGCACGCTTCTCCCCGGCGGCGAAGTTCACGTACGCCGCCGCCCACTCCTTCGCCAGCGCGTCCTCCGGCCTATCGAATCCCGCGGACGCATGCCAGTCGGCGAGGGCCAGCTCTTCGCTGTCCCGCACCCCGAGCCGCCGCTGTTCCGGGGAGTTGACCAGGAACAGCCCGCCGAAGGACCAGTGCGCCTGGCCGCCGACGGAGGCCTCCGGTTCCTGATCGAGCACCGCCACCCGCCGGCCGGCGGCATAGGCCTGGGCCGCCGCGACAAGCCCGGCCAGGCCCGCCCCGACCACCACGACATCGGCCTCGATCCCGCGCCCCGGCGCCCCGCGGCCACCCGTTCCGACACCATCATTGCTGGTCATGGCTTCATGCTAACTCGCCCCGGCGCTCTTCGGCCGACGGCCCAGGGCGCGGGGCGCCGCAGTCACAACCGGCTGTCACAACCGGCTGTCACAACCGGCCTCCGGCCGAGTGCTGGTTTGGTCTGCGCGGCCCGAACCGGAAAACTAGGGGCATGCGCGTATATCCCACATTCTTCCGGCTGGCCTTCTCATGGATGGACGCCGAACGCGCCCATAAGATCGGATTCAAGGCCATCCGGCTCGCCCACACCTGCGGTGCCGGGCGGCTGCTGCAGAAGTTCACCGACCCGGCGCCGTCCCTGCAGACCCAGGCGTTCGGCCTGACCTTCCCCTCACCGTTCGGACTAGCGGCCGGTTTCGACAAGGAGGGCCACGGCATCGAGGCGCTGACCGAGCTCGGCTTCGGCCATGTGGAAGTCGGCACCATCACCGGTCAGGCCCAGCCCGGGAACCCGGCGCCGCGGCTGTTCCGCCTCGTGGAAGACAGGGCCGTCATCAACCGCATGGGGTTCAATAACGACGGCGCCGCGGCGGTAGCCCCGCGGCTGAAGTCCGCCCGCGCCGCCCTGCAGCGCCACCGGCCCGGCGTGCGGCCCGTGATCGGGGTGAACATCGGCAAGAGCAAGGTGGTTGGACTTGAGGATGCGGTGTCTGATTACCTCATCAGTGCGCGCAGCCTGGCACCCGCGGCCGATTATCTCGTGGTGAACGTCAGCTCGCCCAACACGCCCGGCCTCCGGCTGCTGCAGGACGTGGAGACGCTGCGCCCGCTGCTGGCCGCAGTGGGCGAGGAGGCGGACAAGGCCGCGGGCCGCCACGTTCCCCTTCTGGTCAAGATCGCGCCCGACCTCAGCGATGAGGACGTCGACGACGTCGCGCGGCTGGCACTGGACCTTAAGCTGGACGGCATTATCGCCACCAACACCACAATTGCCCGCGCCGGGCTCGTCTCCAGCCCGGACAAGGTTGAAGCGTGTGGGGCCGGAGGTCTTTCCGGGGCGCCCCTGAAGCAACGGTCGCTGGAGGTCCTGGCCCGGCTCAAGTCCGTGACGGGCGGAGCGCTGACCCTCGTCTCGGTGGGCGGTGTCGAAACAGCGCAGGATGTGCAGGAACGGCTGGACGCCGGCGCCACCCTCGTCCAGGGCTACACGGCTTTCCTCTACGAGGGCCCCTTCTGGGCCGCCCGCATCAACCGGCTGCTGGCCATGCACCCGAGCCGTCGCTAGGCATCACGGGGCGAGCATGCCCCGGACAGTTCGTTGCAAGCGAGAAGCCCCCGGCAGATGACTGCCGGGGGCTTCTCGGTTTTAGAAGGCTAGGAGGGAATGTCAGGCGGGGAACTCGCCGCGGTTGACCTGGGGCTTGGGCAGGCGCAGGCGGCGGAACTGAAGGGAACGCATGGAGCCGTACCAAACGGTGCCGCGCTCGACCTCGCCGAACTTCTCGCCAAGGCGCTTCTTGAGCTTGCGGGAGAGGATGAAGACGTCCACGAAGACCGCGAGGAACATGACCCAGAAGGCGCCCAGAACGTAGACCATCTGCCCGCTGGAGGCTGGCACCAGCAGCGAGATGATGACGAACAACAGGGCACCGAACATGAGGTACTCGCCCAGACTGAAGCGTGCATCGACGTAATCACGGGCGAAACGCTTCTGCGGACCCTTGTCGCGGATGGGCAGGAACTTCTCGTCACCGCTGTCCATGGCCTGCCGCATCTTGAGCCGCTGCTCCGTGACGGCGGCGCGCTCGGCAGCCTTGGAAGCCTTGCGGTCCTCCGGAACGAGGGGCCGCTTGCGGGCCGCCACCTGGGCGCTGCGCTTGGGCGTGGGTGCGCCCTTGCCTGTCACGGCGCCCCGGGCTGCTGCCTCGGCTGCTTGCTGGTCAACTATGTCCTGCGCCGATGGCGCTTCCTTTTTACGTCCAAACACCCCTAAAGAATACCCCGCAGACACGGGTCCGAGACCCAGCCCACACGGCGTTGGCCCGGCGATGACAGTGTTTAAGGTTTAGCGTGATCCAGCGCACGGGTAGTGTTTTGGCCATGACTTCATCAACCGCGGGGAACCCGCTGACCACCATGGACCATGACGGCACCATCGACGCCGAGGCCATCCGCCAGGCCGTGGCCGAATCGTTCGACGAAACGATCGGCCAGCTGACGGACCTCGTTGCCATCCCGGGCATCGCCTGGCCAAGCTTTGATCCTGCCCCGCTGAACCGCAGCGCCGACGCCGTGGCCGCCCTCGTGCGGGCCAGCGGTTTCGACGACGTCCGGATCCTCCGCTGCGACAAGGAGGACGGGACGCCCGGCGGGCCTGCCGTCGTCGCGCGCCGCCCGGCCGCGGAGGGCAAGCCGACAGTCCTGCTGTACGCCCACCACGACGTCCAGCCCACCGGCGACCTGGCGCTGTGGGAAACCGAGCCCTTCACCGCCGTCGAACGCGACGGGCGGCTCTTCGGCCGCGGTGCCGCTGATGACAAGGCCGGCATCCTTGCCCACATCGCCGCCTACTCGGCCGTGACGCGGGTGCTCGGGGACGAGCTGGGCCTGGGCGTGACGTTCTTCTTCGAGGGCGAAGAGGAGGCCGGCTCGCCAACGTTCCGGTCGTTCCTCGAGACCCACCGCGAGCTTCTCCGCTCCGACGTGATCGTCGTGGCCGACTCCAGCAACTGGAAGGTGGGCATTCCGGCCCTGACCACCAGCCTGCGCGGCCTGGTGGACGGCACCATCGAAGTCAAGGTCCTGGACCACGCGGTGCATTCGGGCATGTTCGGCGGCCCGGTGCTCGACGCGCCGACCCTGCTTGCCCGCCTGATCGCGACCCTCCACGATGACGAGGGCAGCGTCGCGATCAAGGGCCTGGTGAGCCGGGACGACGTGGTGGTCGACCTCACCGAGGAGGAGTACCGCGCCGACGCCTCCGTGCTCGAGGGTGTGAAGCTCGCCGGGACCGGGAGCATTGCCTCGCGCATGTGGACCAAGCCGGCCCTGTCCATCATCGGTTTTGACGCCCCGGCCGTGGACGTAGCCTCCAACACGCTGCTGCCGCGGGCACGGGCCAAGTTCAGCCTGCGCCTGGCCCCCGGGCAGGACCCCGCAGCCGCCATGGATGCTGTCCGTAGGCACGTCGAGGACAACGCGCCGTTCGGCGCGCAGGTGGTGTTCACGCCGGGGGAGAGCGGCAACTCTTTCCTGACGGACACCAGCTCGAAGGCCGCGTCGGTGGCCATGTGGGCCCTGGGCGAGGCGTGGGGGGTGCCCGCCGTTGAAATGGGGATCGGCGGGTCCATTCCGTTCATCGCGGACCTGACCGAGCTCTACCCGGACGTGCAGATCCTGGTCACCGGCGTTGAGGATCCCGATTCCCGCGCCCACAGCGCCAACGAATCGCTGCACCTGGGCGACTTCCGGAACGCGATCGTCGCCGAGGCCCTGCTGCTCGCGCGCCTTAACAGCGAAGGTGCGCTCTAGCCGCCCGCCCCTCGGGACCCGGGGAACATCCAGCCGTCACACACGGTTACGTCAGAAGTTAGAGCTAGAAGGCTGCGCGAAGTAGCATGTAGCTATAGCCCATACCGTTTAAGTAGGGGCGGGCACCGTGCTAGCGGAGCCGCCACCACCGTTGCAAGAAGGTAGGCCATGAGCACTACAACCAATGAAAACAGCGCCGACGCCACTGCCGCCCAGGCCGGCGAGCTGGCCACGCACGAGGTCAAGCTGACCGACGTCGCGGCCGGCAAGGTCCGCAGCCTCCTGGAGCAGGAAGGCCGCACCGATCTGCGCCTCCGCGTTGCCGTGCAGCCCGGCGGTTGCTCCGGCCTGATCTACCAGCTCTACTTCGACGAGCGGCTGCTCGACGGGGACGCGGTGCGCGACTACGACGGCGTGGAAGTCGTCGTCGACAAGATGAGTGTTCCTTACCTCAGCGGTGCCAGCATCGATTTCGAGGACACCATCGCCAAGCAGGGCTTCACGATCGACAATCCGAACGCCGGCGGGTCCTGCGCCTGCGGAGATTCATTCCACTAATTCCTTCCACTGAGGCCGGGCATTTTGCCCGGCCTCAGTGCCGCAGGATCCTCAACGAGCGGCACCGGCAAAAAGGTCCCGACGCACGGTGCGGACATGTGGGCGAAAACTCCCGGGGAGCGGTAAGCTCTACACCGAGTAGTAAAACTTTTCGTTTGCCCTGCCCGTAATTCGCGGGGCAACAGCAACAAGTAGGAAGGGCCGTCTGTGAGTTCGCAGAACCGAACCGGCAGCCGACGCAAACAGATCACTACGATCACTGGCTTGGCACTCGCCGGCGCGTTGGCTTTGACTGGATGTTCACCAGAGGTAGAGAAGGGCTGGTTGCCCACTGATCGTGGCACCACCAATCACACTGGCCTCATCATGGACCTCTGGGTCAACTCATGGATTGCCGCGCTCGTCGTCGGCATCATCACCTGGGGCCTGATGATCTGGTGCATCGTCGCCTACCGCCGCCGCAAGGGCACCGTGGGCTTCCCCCGCCAGAGCAGCTTCAACCTTCCGCTTGAAGTGTTCTACCTGACGATCCCGCTGTTCATGGTCCTGGTGTTCTTCTACTTCACCGACCGCGACACGGCGCAGATCGATGACCGCTCCAAGCCGGCCGACGTCGTCGTCGACGTCCGCGGCAAGCAGTGGGCATGGGACTTCAACTACAAGAAGGGCGACGTCGTCACCGAGGACGTCCACGAAGCAGGCGTCCAGGCGCACCTGACCGGTAACGATGTGGACAAGGACAAGCTGCCCACCCTGTACCTGCCGGTCAACAAGTCGGTCGACCTTGAGCTCAACGCACGCGACGTCATCCACTCCTTCTGGGTGCCTGCCTTCCTGCAGAAACGGGACATGATTCCCGGCAAGACCAACTACATCCGGTTGACCCCCACCAGGGAGGGCACCTACGACGGCAAGTGCGCCGAACTTTGTGGCGAGTACCACTCCGAAATGCTGTTCCGCGTGAAGGTTGTCTCCGAGTCGGAGTTCCAGGCGCACATGAACAAGCTGCGCCAGGACGGGAACACCGGCCTGCTCGGTGAAGAGTACGACCGCAACCCGGCCCCGGCCGAAACCAAGTAAGGGGAGCGACGTGGCAACTTACACTCAATCCGCCGGGACCCTCGAGGCTCCCGTTGTACCGAGGTCCAAGGGACGCATCGTCGTCAACTGGATCACTTCGACCGACCACAAAACGATCGGGTACATGTACCTGATCGCGTCGTTCATCTTCTTCTGCTTTGGCGGCATCATGGCGCTGCTGATCCGTGCCGAGCTCTTCGAGCCCGGCATGCAGATCCTGCAGACCAAGGAGCAGTACAACCAGCTGTTCACCATGCACGGCACCGTGATGCTCCTGATGTTCGCGACGCCGCTGTTCGCCGGCTTCACCAACGTCATCATGCCGCTGCAGATCGGTGCTCCCGACGTCGCGTTCCCGCGACTGAACGCACTGGCCTTCTGGTTCTTCCTCTTCGGCTCCACCATTGCCGTGTCCGGCTTCATCACCCCGCAGGGTGCCGCGTCGTTCGGCTGGTTTGCCTACGCGCCGCTGTCCAACACGACGTTCAGCCCCGGCGTGGGCGGTGACCTCTGGGTCTTCGGCCTGGCGCTCTCCGGTTTCGGCACCATCCTTGGCGCGGTCAACTTCATCACCACCATCATCTGCATGCGCGCCCCGGGCATGACCATGTGGCGGATGCCGATCTTCACCTGGAACGCCCTCGTGACGTCCATCCTGGTCCTGATGGCCTTCCCGCCGCTGGCCGCCGCGCTGTTTGCCCTTGGTGCCGACCGCCGCTTTGGTGCGCACATTTTCGATCCCGAGAACGGCGGTGCCGTCCTCTGGCAGCACCTCTTCTGGTTCTTCGGCCACCCTGAGGTCTACATCATCGCGCTGCCGTTCTTCGGCATCGTCTCCGAGATTTTCCCGGTCTTCAGCCGCAAGCCGATCTTCGGCTACAAGGGCCTGGTCTACGCGACAATCTCCATCGCCGCGCTGTCTGTGACCGTGTGGGCACACCACATGTACGTCACCGGCTCTGTGCTGCTGCCGTTCTTCTCCTTCATGACGATGCTCATCGCGGTTCCGACCGGTGTGAAGTTCTTCAACTGGATCGGCACCATGTGGCGCGGTTCCATCACCTTTGAGACCCCCATGCTGTGGAGCATCGGCTTCCTGGCGACGTTCCTCTTCGGTGGCCTCACCGGCATCATCCTGGCCTCGCCGCCGCTGGACTTCCACGTCTCGGACTCCTACTTCGTGGTGGCGCACTTCCACTACGTGGTGTTCGGTACTGTCGTGTTCGCCATGTTCGCCGGCTTCTACTTCTGGTGGCCCAAGTGGACCGGCAAGATGCTCAACGAGCGCCTCGGCAAGATCCACTTCTGGATGCTGTTCCTCGGCTTCCACGGCACTTTCCTGATCCAGCACTGGCTGGGTGTCGAGGGTATGCCGCGCCGTTACGCCGACTACATGCCGCAGGATAACTTCACGTGGATGAACCAGTTCTCCACCATCTCCTCATACCTCCTCGGCGCCTCGCTGATTCCGTTCTTCTGGAACGTCTACATCACCTGGCGCAGCAACGAGCGTGTGGAAGTTGATGACCCGTGGGGCTTCGGTGCATCGCTCGAGTGGGCCACGTCCTGCCCGCCGCCGCGTCACAACTTCACGTCCCTGCCCCGCATCCGCTCCGAGCGTCCCGCCCTGGACCTGCACCACCCGGAGCTCTCCCAGTCCTACACCGCGGATTCGCCTGCTCCGGCAGCAGCGGCTCTCGGTAACGCCGACCAGAAGGACACCGCCAAGTGAAAATCGAATCAAGGATCTTTGGCCTCGGCGTCTTCTTCTTCGTGCCGGTGGCATTCATCTACGGCTACCTGACTCACTGGAGTGAATGGGTGGGCACGCTCGCCGTCCTGCTGGTCGGCGGCCTGGCCGGGATGATCGGCGCTTACCTCGGCTTCACCGGCCGGCGCGTGGGCATGCGTCCCGAGGACCGCAACGACGCTGAAATTCACGAAGGCGCCGGCGAACAGGGACACTTCAGCCCCTGGAGCTGGTGGCCGCTGATGCTGGGCATGTCCTGCGCTACCGGGTTCCTCGGCCTGGCCGTGGGCTGGTGGATCGTCTTCATCGCCGGCGGAATGGCAATGGTCGCCCTGGTCGGCTGGGTTTACGAATACAGCCGCGGTGACCACGCGCACTAGCGTCCACCCGGACTAAAAATTCAAATTGCACGACGGCGGGCCCCACCAACGGTGGGGCCCGGCTTCGTTTGTGCCTTCGGACCTGGTGCGGCGCGCCTTCGCACGTCTGGAATGATTGCGACGCGGGCCTGCAGGCCGGCCCTGAGGGCCTCAGGCAGCGGCTGCCGACTCCAGGAGGACCCGGAGTTCCTCGAGCGCACTCTCGGCCTCAACGAGGCTGCAGAAGGCCGGGAGGTCCTCCGCCGCGACGGCCAACTCTACCTCGCAGCCACACTCGAAGTCCTCGGTCATGACCTCCAGCAGCGAGCGGGCGTCGACGCCGGGCCTGCCGTCCTTGCTGATGGTCACCGCGAGGCCGGTGGCCGTGACGGCCCGGACAAAAACTGCCGCCGGACGGGCGTGGAGGCCGGTGGCGGCCGTGACGATTGCCTTGCGAACTGGCAACGGGACTCCCTCATGCTGGTGTTGGTTCTCTTAGTGGTGCCAGTGGACGGGCTGTCCCACACGACAGGCGTTCCGTACGGACTGGCGCTGCATCAGACTGGCGTTCCATCAGACTGGGCGGGCTCCATTGCTCCGCTCCGGTCTGTAACTTCAAGGGTAGCCGCGGGGGAGGGGCCCGCACGACTTGAGTCGGCCCCGTGGTCTAGACCTGCCGGGTTACTGGCTTACCCTTGAGCTATGAGTGTATTTCCCGCGCCGGCCCCAAATGGAGGCTGACCCATGGCGTCCTCTAATGCGTCCAAGATGATCGGCGAGATTGACCGCCAGAGCGGGGTGCCGATCTACGTGCAGCTGCGGGAAATCCTGCGGGCGCACATCGGTGCCGCCTGCCCGCCGGGATCCGCGTTGCCGTCTGAGCGCGACCTCGCCCAGCGCTTCGGCCTGGCCCGGATGACCGTCCGCCAGGCCATCGATGCCCTCGTGGGCGAGGAAGTCATTGAGCGCGTCGTGGGGCTGGGCACGTTTGTGCGCAAACCCAAACTGGATCTCCAAGTAAAACTCACCTCCTACAGCGAAGAGATGCAGCGCCGCGGCATGGTCCCGGCCGCCAAGGTCCTGAGCTTTGAGCAAATTAGCGCCAGCGCCTTCCTGGCCCGTGAGCTGCAGCTGGAGGAGGGGACGCCCCTGGTCCGGTTCCGGCGCCTCCTGCTGGCCGACAGCGAGCCCATGAGCGTGGACGAGAACTTCATTCCGGCCCACCGGGTCCCCGGCTTGCTGGACGGCGAGCCGCCCACATCCCTCTACAACGTGCTGAGCGAACGCTACGGGCTGGTGATGGAATGGGGCGAGGACATGATCGAGGCGACGGCCGCATCGCCGTCCACGGCCCGGCTCCTGAATGTCGAGGTCGGAACTCCGCTGCTGAAGATCCAGCGCCACGCATTTGTGGCCCGCGCCATGGTGGACTACTCGGTGTCCTACTACCGGGCTGACCGCTACAAGCTCTGGGTGCCCCTGCAGCGCCCCGGCGTCCGGCCCACCCGCAACTACGCCTCGGGGTACCGCCCGTAGCCACCACACAACGCTGTTGTTCGCGTGACAGCAGAAACAGAGGAAGGCCCGGTCCCCAAGGTGAACCGCTCCCCGAAAGTTGGACTGAGAAATCAGTTCTGACTTTCGGGGAGCAGTTTTATGCATGGAAGAAGTTCGTTGTCCGAGGAGCAGCGCGAGGCCGCGGTAGCGTTGTTTGAAACGGGTTGGGGTGCTTGGGCGGTCGCGACCCGACTCGGAGTAGGTAGAGGTGCCATCAAGCGTTTGTATGGTCGATGGCGGATACGCGGAGGTACGACGCTGGTGGCGAAGCCAACACGACCGGTCTTCTCGTTTGAGTTCAAACTTGATGCTGTGCAGCGATACCGCGCGGGTGAGCCCAAAGTCGCCTTGGCGAAAGAACTTGGGCTGTCTTCTCCACTGTTGCTCGAGAAGTAGGCGCGACAGTACCGGACCGAAGGCGAGGACGGGCTGCGCCCCAAGCCGAAAGGCCGTCCGAAGACGAATCCCGGGACAGCAAGGAACCCTGAGCCTGAGGTAGAGCGACTGCGCCGAGAGAACGAACGCCTTCGCGCAGAGGTGGCCTTCCTGGGAAAAGTAAACGCCTTGAGGGACGAGGAACAGCGCTAAAGGTCCGCGCTGTCATCGCTCTCAAGGCTGAACACCGGTTGGAAGTTCTTCTGGACGTAGCGGGGTTACCCCGGTCCACGTTCTTCTACCACCAGTCCCGCCTCCAAGGCCCCGATCCGAGGGCCTCCCTGAAGGCCGCTATTACAGAGATTTTCACCAAGAACCACGGCCGGTACGGGCACCGCAGGATCCACATCCAACTCCTCAAACAAGGATGGACAGTCGCCAAAAAGACCGTGCTGAAGCTGATGCGTTCCTTGCGGCTGGTCTGCAAGATCCGAAGCAGGAAGCGGTACAACTCCTACCAAGGCGAACAAGGCATCGTGGCCCCGAACCTGCTGAAACGCCAGTTCCAAGCGGACGCCCCAAGTCAGAAGTGGGTGACCGATGTTACCGAATTCAGCGTCGGTGACCGGAAGCTCTACCTCTCACCGATCATGGACCTTTTTGACCGGCAGATCATCTCCTACACGATTGGGACGTCACCCAATCTGGAACTGGCCAATGCCTCCCTGCGCGGAGCCTTGGGCACGCTGAAAAAGGGGCAGAAACCCCTCGTGCACTCCGACCAGGGATTCCAATATCAGCACAACTCCTGGCGCACACTCTTGGCGGACGCCGGCGCGGTCCAATCGATGTCCCGCAAAGCCAACTGCTACGACAACGCCGTCATGGAGAACTTCTTTGGACACCTCAAGGAAGAGCTCTTCCACCGTGTCCAATTCCTCAGCACGGAGGCACTTGCAGCAGCGCTGCACGAATACATCCACTGGTATAACGCCGAGAGAATCTCCACAAAGCTAAATGGCCTGTGCCCGATCCAGTACCGTGCTCAGATGCTCGCGGCTTAGGCGTCTAGTTAGCCGCAGAGCTTCTCGAGGGCTGTTTCGAAGCTAGATAGCCACCTGGCTCTTGTCTTCCGGGGGCAGGCACCATTGACCCGGCCAGGGGATCATCTGCGCCAACGGGCCGCTGTCCTCGTCCTCGTCCCAGATCGGCGGGGATTGTGGCTGCTGCCGCGCCGCCGCTGGCCGCTACTAGCGCGCTTGGTCGGCACTGTCGCCCGGGGCGGGGCGTCGAAGGGCTTCCCAAGCGGCGTCGGCGAGGACTCGTTCGGCGTGGGCGAGGTGTGCGGCCAGAGCGTCTGGCTCCAGTTCGGTGGAATGCCCGGAGGGTTCGATGGCGGCCCGAACGAGCTGTTCGGCGGGCCCGAGCCATAGCGCAAGGCTGTGCTCGTGCGGCAGCGCTCGTAGCTCCCCGGTCGCGGCGCGTTCGCCGAGCCAGCCGGCGAGCCGATCGTAAAAGCCTTGCTTGAGCCGGGCTTCTTCGCCTTCGGAGATCTCGACGACGTTGGGCTCGCGGCACTGATGCAGGTAGCCCATAGCCCGCGGATCAGCCCCGGCCCACCGTAGGTAGGCCACCACCACCCCGCGGACGGCGTCCTCGGTGCGAGCGTGGCGGTCAAGCTCGACGAGCAGGTCGCGCTGGAAGCGCTGCAGGTGTTCCAGATAGACCGTGGCGGCCAGGCTGAGCTTGTCGCGGAAGTGGTGGTAGAAGCTGCCCACGCTCACGCCGCCGGCCGCGGCCAGGATGTCGTCCACCCGGGTCGCCGCGACACCCCGTTCGAGGAACAGCTCGATCGCGGCGGCCGCGATGTCCTCGCGGCGCGAGCCGGGCCTGGCCCGGTGGCCCGTGCTGGGAGTGGGGGTCCTGGTCATTGGTCCATCCTACCCCGGGGTAGAACAATCCTCGGGATCTGTGCTAGAACTTTCCTCTAGAGGTTTTATCTGATGGTCCGGAAGGGTGAGTGTTATGGCGGAGTACGACGTGGTTGTGGTCGGTGGCGGGGTGGCTGGGTTGTCCGCGGCGATGATGTTGGGGCGGTCCCGACGGCGGGTGGTGCTCGTCGATGCCGGCGAACCGCGCAACGCCCCGGCTACCCACCTGCACGGCTTCTTGTCCCGCGACGGTATGGACCCGGCCGAGCTGCTGTCCACGGCCCGGCGAGAGGTCGCCAGCTACGGCGGAGAGCTACTGGCGGGCCGAGCGGTCGGCATCGACCGCCTCGACGGGGCGCGGTTCGCCGTGCGCCTGGCCGGGGGCGGGCGGCTGGGCGCACGCGCGGTGGTGGTAGCCACGGGGCTTCGCGATGAGCTCCCCGAGATCCCGGGCCTGCGCCAGCGGTGGGGCCAGGATGTGCAATTTTGCCCGTACTGCCACGGCTACGAGGTACGGGACAGCGCGCTCGGAGTGATCGGTGGAGAGGACCGTTCGTTCAGCCTGCGCCAGGCGCAGCTGATCCGGCAGTGGTCCGACGATGTGGTGTTCTTTCCCCACCGGATCGATCTGGAGGCCCACGAGCGGGAGCGGTTGGTCGCTCGCGGCGTGCGGATCGTCGATGGCGAAGTGACGCGGATCGTGTCCGACGAGACCGGCGTCCGCGGTGTCGAGCTCGCCGAGGGTCCGATGGTCGGACGCACGGCGCTGTTCGTCGGCCCACGCTTCGTACCGTCCGACGAGCTGCTGACCGCCCTGGGCTGCGAAGTAAATGATGAGGGCTGGGTCGCCACCGATCGCACCGGTCGTACCAGCATCGACGGCGTGTGGGCGCCCGGCAACGTCGTGGACCACACCGCCCAGCTGATCAACGCCGCGGCCGCCGGGTCCGCCGCCGCCATCGCGCTCAACAACTATCTGGTCGCCGCCGACGTCGAGAAGGCTCTCAACGGCCACACAGAGCCAGTACCAGCCAACTGAACGTCGGATGGCCTTCGTCCTTCCGGACGCGGAGCAACCCGGTGCGGACGGTGTCGACCTGAGCACAGGCGACCCCGCACAGCGCACGACAACGCTGCTCGTCGATGAAGGCGACGATCAGCCGTTGCGGGGGTCGAGCTCCCCGACGAAGAAAGTTGTGGCCGCCTTCAGGATCGCCACGTCCTCACGCAGCCGACGGTTCTCCGCCCGCAGCCGGCGGATCTCCTCGTTCTCCTCGATCGTGACCCCGGGCGTCTCGCCGCCGTCAATCTCGGCCTGGGCGACTGCTCGGACACCGCCAGTAACGCCGCGGTATTTGGTCGGGACCTGGTCGCCGCTTCGGCAATCCCGTGTGGTTGTACCGTCGAGCCGTCAAGCGCACCACCTAGAGAGACATATGCCAGCCAACATGCCCGCCGACAGCACCTGTTGATCACGGGCATACTGCCACGCGAAGAAGGCCCCGTCCCAAGTGGGGACGGAGCCTTCTCAGAAGAGCCGGTCGCTGGCCGCTAAAGTGGAGACCTCACAAATTTGAGAGTCCAACTTTCGGGGACCAGTTCAAGGGGACCGGGCCTTCCTGTGCATTGCTTGGTGCTGCCTAGTGGCTCAGCGTCTTCTCAGACGCTGCCGCTTCGACGGCCTCGTGGGCGCCGTGGTGGCCGTGAGCGGCCTCCAGTTCTGCCGGAGTGGCCGGGGCAACCCGGTCCTCGAAGAACCAGCGGGACAGCTTGGCGCGGCGCTTTTCCTTACGGTCAACGACGCCGTGCTCGTTCGGCACCGCGGGCAGCGGGACCGGTGACTCGAAGCCGACCAGCTTGTAGCGCTTGTATTCGTCCAGCGGGGCGTGGACCTCGATGAACTCGCCGTGCGGCAGGCGCACGATGCGGCCGGTTTCACGGCCGTGCAGGGCAATCTCGCGGTCCTTGCGCTGAAGTGCCAGGGCGACGCGCTTCGTGACGAAGAACGCGATGATCGGGCCAATGAAGAACAAAGCGCGCAGCCAGTAGGTCACATCGTTCAGCGCCACGTGGAAGTGGGTGGCGATGAGGTCCGAGCCGGCGGCTGCCCACATCACGCTGTACCAAACGAAGCCGGCCATGCCGATTGCCGTACGGGTCGGCGCATTGCGGGGACGATCCAGGACGTGGTGCTCGCGGTTGTCCTTGGTGATCCAGCGTTCGATCCACGGGTAGGTGAACATGACCGTGAAGAGGATTCCCGCCGGGACAAGTGCCGGAAGCAGGACGTTGAATGTGAACATGTGGCCGAACCAGATCTGTTCGACTTTCCAGTCCCCGATCGTGCCCGGCATCAGGCGCAGGGCGCCGTCAACAAAGCCGATGTACCAGTCAGGCTGCGTGCCTGCCGAAACCGGAGAGGGGTCGTACGGGCCGTAGTTCCAGATCGGGTTGATGGTGAAGAATGCCGCCATGAGGGCAACGACGCCGAACACGATGAAGAAGAAGCCGCCGGCCTTGGCCGCGTAAACCGGACCCAAGGGGTAGCCGACGACGTTGCCGTCGTTGCGGCCGGGGCCGGGGTACTGCGTGTGCTTGTGCACGACCACCATGAAGAGGTGCATCACGATCATCAGCAGGATGAGCGCGGGAACCAGGAGGATGTGCAGCATGTACAGGCGGCTGATGATCATGGTGCCCGGGAACTCGCCGCCGAACAGGAAGAACGAGGTGTACGTGCCGATGACCGGGATGGACTTGATGACGCCGTCGATGATGCGCAGGCCGTTGCCGGAGAGCAGGTCATCGGGGAGCGAGTAGCCGGTGAAGCCTGCAGCCATGGACAGGATGAGCAGGACGCTGCCCACCACCCAGTTCAGCTCGCGGGGCTTGCGGAACGCGCCGGTGAAGAACACGCGGAGCATGTGCACGGACACGGAGGCGACGAAAAGGAGCGCTGACCAGTGGTGCACCTGGCGCATGAACATCCCGCCGCGGACATCGAAGGAGATGTCCAGGGACGAGCTGTACGCCACGGACATTTCAACATTCTTCAGCGGCGTGTAAGAGCCCGAGTAGTGCGTTTCCGCCATGGACGGATCGAAGAAGAAGGTCAGAAACGTGCCCGAGAGCAGCAGGATGACGAAGGAGTAGAGCGCCACTTCGCCGAACATGAACGACCAGTGGTCCGGGAAGACCTTCCGGCCGAATTCACGGAGGATTCCGGAGCCGCCGACACGCTGGTCGACGAAGTCCGTGATGCGGCCGCCCGAAGTCTTGGCGACGAAGGCGGGGGCATCAGGCGTTGTTGTTGAGGACATGCTGCTCACGCTCCCAGTAAGTCGGTCCAACAGGTTCATGGAAGTCGCTCGTGGCGACCAGGTAGCCCTCGGAGTCAACTGCGATAGGCAGCTGGGGGAGGGGGCGGCTGGCCGGGCCGAAGATAACCTTGCATTGCTGCGTCAGGTCGAAGGTTGACTGGTGGCAGGGGCACAGCAGGTGGTGGGTCTGCTGCTCGTACAGGGCAACAGGGCAGCCAACGTGGGTGCAGATCTTGGAGTACGCGACGATGCCGTTGTACGCCCAATCGGCGCGTTCCGGGGAAGGGTGGAGCTCGTCCGGGTCCAGGCGCATGAGCAGGACAACAGACTTGGCCTTCTCGTTGAGCTTGCCTTCACTCAGCTCGTTCAGCCCTTCCGGGATGACGTGGAAAGCGGAGCCGATGGTGACGTCCGCGGCCTTGATGGGGGTGCCATCGGGGTCGCGGGCAAGGCGCTTCAGTTTGCCGTCCGGGGCCGGCGCCCACAGCGTGTGGGACAGCGTGAAGTCCGGCCGGGGGCCAAGGTCACCGAAGATGGCCAATGCCGGCAGGGGTGCGAGTGCGACAGCGCCGAGCAGGGTGTTGCGGATCAGCGGCCGGCGCTTGATGCCGGTTTCTTCCACGATGTCATCAACGATCCGGACGGCAGCCTGGCGGTCTTCCTCGGTGCGGATCGCGTGGCGCTCTTCCGAGACCTCGTGGTCCGGCATGAGGGCCTTGGCCCAGTGGACGATGCCGGTGCCGATTCCCAGCATCGCGAACGCGGTGCCGATGCCCAGCAGGGCATTCTGGAGACGGATCGTGGCGACCGAGGAATCATTCCCCAGATCGATCGCGAAGTACGACACCAGGAATATCAGGGTGCCAACGACCGAGGTGCCAAACAGAAGGGCTACCTGCCGTTCTGCTTTCTTTGCGGCCCTCGGGTCCGTGTCAGCCAGGCGCAAACGGTGCGGGGGAATTCCAGGATCCTGGAACTTCTCCACCTCATTCTGACCAGCCGTAGCTACGGTGCCCGAGTTGTTCGGACTGCCGTCACTATGGTTGCCCATAATTCGCCTCATCCTTCTCTCGTCTCGGCATCTGCCGAGTTAGGTTTCAATTCAAATGCTGACGGGTCAGCAGAAAATTCTTACAGGTGCAAGGTCCGCTTAGGAAGTGCGGGATGTGAGCCAGATGGTGAACGCGATGATGACGCCCAAGCCCGCAATCCAGACAAAGAGACCTTCGGAAACCGGTCCCAAAGCTCCAAGATCGGCGCCGCCGGGTGAACCGTTGGACTCGATCTGCTTGAGGAAGGTGATGATGTCGCGTTTTCCCTCGGGGGAGATGTTCGCGTCATTGAAGACCGGCATGTTCTGGGGGCCGGTGACCATAGCTTCGTAGATGTGCTGGCCGGAGACGCCCGCGAGAGCCGGAGCGAACTTGCCCCGGGTGAGGGCACCGCCGGCAGCGGCAGCGTTGTGGCACATGGCGCAGTTGGTGCGGAAGAGCTCTCCACCCTTGGCTGCGTCGCCCTTCTCATCGAGGACACCAGCTTCGGGGATGGCCGGGCCAGGACCGAGCGAGGCAACGTAAGCAGCCAGCTTCTTGGTCTGTTCCTCGTTGAACTGGGCGGGCTTCTGTTGGGCCTGCGGGCCGTTCATCTGCATGGGCATGCGGCCGGTGCCGACCTGGAAGTCAACCGCGGCGGCGCCGACACCCACGAGCGAGGGCCCGGACTGGGAGCCGCTGGCACCCATGCCGTGGCAGGTGGCGCAGTTGGCGGCGAACAGCTTGCCGCCTTCCTCTACGTCGCTCGCGCTGTAGGTGGTGGTGTCGGCCTTGGCCTGGTTGACGGTGGTGGCAACGGCGTACAGCCCACCCGTGACTAAGAGGCCCATCAGCAGCAGTGCAATTGCTGCCAGTGGGTGACGTCGCTTCTGCGAGAGTGCCTTCACGTGGTGGTTCCTTTATTCGATCCTGCGGTGGCTCCGGGAGCCGCTTCTTGAAATTCTGCCTCTTGTAGAAAAAGAGTCAAGGCTGGCTACTGGAGGACGTAGATGACCAGGAAGAGGCCAATCCAGACGACATCCACGAAGTGCCAGTAGTACGAGGTGACAATCGCCGAGGTTGCTTCAAAATGGCCGAACTTCTTCGCGGCGAAGGAGCGGCCCAGGATGAGCAGGAAGGCAATCAGGCCGCCGATGACGTGCAGGCCGTGGAAGCCCGTCGTTATGTAGAAGGCCGAGCCGTAGGCGTTGGAGGACAGCGTCACATGCTCGGAAACGAGCATGGAGTATTCGGTCGTCTGACCGGCCACGAAGAAGGCACCCATGAGGAACGTCAGGATGAACCATCCGTTCATCCCCCAGCGGGTGAAGCTGAAAACTCCGCCGGTCCGGCGCGGCTGAAGCCGTTCGGCAGCGAAGACGCCCATCTGGCAAGTAAAGGAACTTGCCACGAGGACAATCGTATTAACGAGCGCAAAGGGGAAGTTGAGCTTGGCTGTCTCATCGGCCCACATCAGTCCGGAAGTCGAACGGAGTGTGAAGTACATGGCGAAGAGACCGGCGAAGAACATCAACTCACTGGACAGCCACACAACGGTTCCAACAGAAACCATGTTCGGGCGGTTCAGCGTCGGGTGCGCCGGGGTACTGGGGGCATGGGTCGCAGATGTCACATAGACATTATGTCTATAAAAGTCCGTCCTGCCCAACGCAAACCGCGTTTTCGGAGGACTTTTTCTACAAAGACGCGAATTCGCGCGGAAAAGTTCCCGGAGGGGTTCACATTGGTCTTTGCGGGGCCGACCTCGATAGCATCGGGAGGTGACTTCACAGGCATCTGCACAGGCGGCAGGCAACACATGGCCGAGGCTCATCAACGCACTCATCAGCGGCGCCGATCTCACCGCCGGGAGCACCGAGTGGGCCATGAACTCCATCATGTCCGGCGAGGCGACGCCGGCGCAGGTGGCGGGATTCCTGGTGGCGCTGCGCTCCAAGGGCGAGACCGTGGATGAGCTGGCTGGCCTGGTGGAGGCAATGATCTCCAACGCCAACCCCATAGACATTGCCGGTGAGAAGCTGGACATCGTCGGCACAGGCGGCGATCAGCAGAACACGGTCAACATCTCCACCATGGCCGCCCTCATCGCCGCCGGCGCGGGTGCCAAGGTAGTCAAACACGGCAACCGCGCGGCGTCGTCCTCGTCCGGATCCGCCGATGTCCTGGAGGCCCTCGGCGTCAGGCTGGATCTTCCCATTCCCCGCGTGGCGCTCAATGCCGAAGAGGCGGGAATCACGTTTTGCTTCGCCCAGGTGTTCCACCCCTCGATGCGGTATGCCGCCGTCGCCCGCCGCGAACTCGGCGTTCCGACGGCGTTCAACTTCCTTGGCCCCATGATTAACCCGGCCCATGTCCAGGCCTCGGCCGTGGGCGTCGCCAATGAGCAGATGGCCCCACTGGTGGCCGGAGTGCTGGCCAAGCGCGGCAGCCGCGGCCTGGTTTTTCGCGGGAATGACGGCTTGGATGAGCTCACCACCACCGGCCCGTCGCGGGTGTGGGAGATCCGCAATGGTGAGGTCGCGGAAGAGATGTTTGATCCGCGCGACCTCGGCATCCGGACGACCACGCTGGAGGAACTGCGCGGCGGTGACGCCGTGGCAAATGCCGCCGTCGTCCGGGCTGTCCTGGGCGGTGCACCCGGGCCGGCCCGTGATGCGGCGCTACTCAATGCCGCGGCCGGGCTGGTGGCGTTCGACCTCGACGCCGTGGGTCCGCTGGCGGAGCGCATGGCCGCGGCGTTCAAGCGCGCCGAGCAGTCCATTGAATCCGGTGCTGCGGCCGCGGTGCTGGATCGGTGGGTCGCTTTGTCGCAGACCGCCTAGCGCGCACCAGGCTAGCGCGCCCCAGGCAGGCACGGAAGGCGCAGAGCAAAATGGACGGGCCCGGCAGATTCTGCCGGGCCCGTCATCCATTTTGCTGCTGGCTGCTACTGCTCGAAACCGAGGGCGAAGGCCGCGTCGAGGTCGTGCTGTGAATACGCGCGGAAGGCGATCTGCGTGGTGGTGTGGGCCACGCCCCGGACCTTCGAGAGCTTGTCCGCGATGACTTCCGCCAGGTCCTCGTGCTTAGCGACCCGGGCGATGGCGATCAGGTCCCACTCGCCCGTGACGGAATAGACCTCGCTGATGCCGGCGATGGCGGAGATTTCCTCGGCGGTCTCCGGGATGCGTGAAGCGTCTGTCTTGATCAGGACGAATGCGGTGACCACGTGTGAGCCTTTCCGGATCGGTTGCGCCGTTTGCGGGCCTGTCGGCGGCCCTTGCCGGGCGCTGCCATCTTCTGCAAGCCTAGTGCATCAGCCCTGGCGGCGGCGTGAACGCAATCGCCGCACGCCCGCGGCCACAAGCCGGTAACCCAGGAGGAAAACGCCCAGGCTCAGCAGGGCCACGATGATGAACGGCAGCACCACCGTTTGTCCGGTGACGGCTCGCAGAATCATGCCGATGCCGACGGTCCCGAGCCAGACGGCGACGCCGGCCGGCCACACCCGGAGGGGGTCATGCCACAGCCGGAGGACGAGCCAGGCCAGTGCCGCGCCCGCCAGGAACGGCCACGCCGTCGCAAAGACGCCGGCGATATTGTCTCCGCGCTGGTGCGCGTCGCGCCCAATCGCCGCGAAGAGCAGTATCAGGAGCGCATCCGCGGAGGCTGCCAGGGCGGCTGTCTGCGCGGGCCGGAGGCCGGTACTTGAAGCGTCCTGGGCGGACGGGCGGGGGAGTCTGGGGGTTGGAGAAGGCATGCATCCAAGCCTAGTCCCGTCCGGATGGGCCGGGCGGCGGAGGTCGTTGTGTGCCAACTCACCGTAAGGCTAGGCTCGGGCCCATGCCACTGATCGCCGCCGGACCAGCCGGTGGCACGGGCGAACGCAAGGGGAGCGCTGTGAGCGAAAAAATCACCACCTGCCTGTGGTTCGACAGCCAGGCCGAGGAAGCCGCCGAGTACTACGTCTCCATCTTCGACGACGGCAAAATCCTCGACGTCGCGCGGTATGGCGACGGCGGCCCCGGGCCGGCCGGCCAGGCCATCACTGTCCGCTTCCTGCTCGACGGGCGCACCTTCACGGCGCTAAACGGGGGACCGACCTTCACCTTCACGGAGGCGGTGTCCTTTGTCATCGACTGCGCGTCGCAGGAAGAAGTGGACCGGTACTGGTCGGCCCTGACCGACGGCGGCCAGGAAAGCCAGTGCGGTTGGCTCAAGGACCGGTACGGGGTCTCGTGGCAGGTTGTGCCGTCCGTGCTGGGGCAACTGATCGGTGGCCCCGATCCCGACGGCGCCCAACGCGCCATGCAGGCAATGCTCGGAATGCGCAAGCTGGACATCGCCGCGCTTCAGAGGGCCTACGACGGCGCCTGACGGCGCCCGCCGCCGCCGGCGCCCCAGCGCTGGTTGGCTTGGCGCGGCGGAATCCGGCTGCGCAGGAATCCGGCGCAGCGGCCGGCCCCACCGCTGACCCCCGGTCGGCGTGGCCCCCGGGCTCAGGGACGGTCCGCACATATGATCGTGGCATGAGTAGCGACGCCGTTCCGGAGGCTGTTGTCCCGGTGCAGCTGGATCCTCAGCTGGACGGCCAGCTGAGCATTAACGACATCCTGCTCGAACTCGGCCAAGCTCCCGTGGTACACCCATCCCCGGACGCGGCCAGTGAGCTGCACTTCTTCTAGGCCCGCCACCTCTAAGTCCGCCACGCGGTCCGGCTCCACAGTTCATTGGCCAGTTCGTTGACAACGAGTGCCCCGTGCGTAGGCTGGTGCCGAACCGGGTCCCGGCGTCGCACTTGCGCATGGTGGCCTGCCACGCCCACGGCCCGGCATCGCCGCTGAACACATCGATGTCTCTTCAAAAAGGTTTCGCGAAAGGCGAAGATCATGGGATTTTGGGATGTCATTTGGCTCATGTTTTCGTTCGTCATGTTTGCGGCGTATTTAATCCTGCTCTTTCTCGTCATCCGGGACATCTTTGCCGACAGCCTGCGGCCAGGGTGGGTAAAAGCCTTGTGGATTCTAGGGGTTCTGCTGTTCCCGCTCCTCGGTTGCCTGGCTTACCTGATGTTCTACGGACAGCAAATGACCATCAGACAATCCGCCAGGCAGGACGTCGCGAAGGAAGACATGGCTGAATACATCCGGTGGACCGCCAACACCAACCCGGCGGAACAGATCGCGGCGGCCAAGAAACTCCTTGATGAAGGCACAATCACCGGCGAAGAATTCCAGATGCTCAAGGCCAGGGCGCTCGGGTAGACGGCGCCTGGCTGCAGCCGCATCCGGGCGGCATATGGGCTCCGCCTCGGTAAAGACGGGCCTTATGGTCCTAACGGCGGATATCCCGGAGGACTACCTTGGCGCGTAAGGAATGCCAGCAGGGCTTCCTCAGAACGAAAGGATGGCTCCCGTGGAGCAATTCTGGAACGTCATTTGGCTGTTCTTTTGGGGATTCGCGTTCGTCGCCTACCTTTTCGCACTGTTTGCAGTTATCACAGACATTTTCCGGGACAAGGATCTCAACGGCTGGCTCAAGGCTGTGTGGATTGTGTTCCTCGTATTCGTCCCGTTCCTCACGGTTCTTGTGTACCTGATCGCGCGGGGCCGGAGCATGGCCGAGCGCCAGGCCAAGGGTGCAGAACAGGCCCAGGCCGCCACTAACGAGTACATCCGCTCCGTGGCCAAAGCATCCCCCACCCAGGAAATCGCGAAGGCCAAGGAACTCCTCGACGCCGGCACGCTGACGCAGAGCGAGTTCGAAGCTGTCAAGGCCAAGGCGTTGACCCAGGCCTGACCGGCCGGCTGTCCTGAGGGCGCATTCCTGCCCGTGTCATCGCCCGACGAGGCCCAATTGCGGGTCGTTGTGGCAAGCAGCCAGGGTCGGACCTCGACAGTTAGTTCGGCCGCCGGTAGCTGGCCAAGCCGTGTTCGTAGGCGAAAATGACGGCATGCACACGGTCGCGCAGCCCGAGTTTCATAAGGATGCGGCCCACGTGGGTTTTCACCGTTGATTCCGCCACGACCAGTCGTTCCCCGATCTCGGTATTGGTAAGTCCCCCAGCGATGGCCGAAAGTATTTCCAGTTCCCTGGGTGTCAGGACTGCAACGGCTTCGTCGCCCGCGGCGGGGGGACCGGAGGGAAGCCTTTGGCTGAAGAGGTCCAGCATCCGGCGGCTGACCCTGGAGGAGATGGCGGCGTCACCTCCCGCGACGGCCCTAATGGAGGCGAGCAACTCAGCTGGCCCGACATCCTTGAGCAAAAAACCACTGGCACCCGCCCGGAGTGCCCCAAAGGCATACTCGTCGAGATCGAATGTTGTGAGGACAATGACCCGTGACTGCGGGCACTCCTCGACAATGCGCCGGGTCGCGGCGATGCCGTCCGTGTCTGGCATCCGCACATCCATCAGCACCACGTCCGGTGCCAGACGGCGGCACATGTCGATGCCGATCCTGCCGTCAGCGGCTTCGCCGGCGACTTCCACCCCGTCCTGGGCATCCAGCACCATGCGGAATCCCATTCGGACGAGTGTCTGGTCATCAACGAGCAACACCCGGATCGGGCGCGTGGGCGAGGCAGCTACCGTTGCCATGGGGCTCCCTTCTGCGGCGGGAACCGGGCGGTCACGGACCACCCACCGTTGGTCAGAGGACCCGCGCGCAGCGTGCCGCCGTACAGTGCGACGCGCTCACGCATTCCCGCGACGCCCCGCCCAGCATGGTCGGCATGGGCAACCTCCGGTTGCCCATCGTCGGTCACCGAGACCAAGATCGGCTGCAGGCTGAACTGTGTACGAACCGTGACCGCTGTTGCTGCTCTCGCGTACTTAAGCGCATTAGTGAGCCCTTCCTGGACGACCCGGTAGATAGCCAGTTGGATTCCGGGATCGGCCGGAGGAACACCGGCCGACTGCAGAACCACAGGAAGGCCCGCGGAACGGAAGAGCCCCACCAAATCGGAAATATCCCCCACCCCGGGAGAGGGTGCTATCGCGCCGGCCAACTCCCCGGTAGTGCCTTCATTCAGAACTCCGAGCATCCGGCGCATGTCCGCTACCGCCACGCGCCCCGTCTCGGCGACTTGGCGCATCGCTTGGACGGCGCGGGCAGGATCAGTGGAGGCGATCTCGGCAGAACCATGGGCCAGGGAAATCATCACAGCCAATCCATGCGAGACAATGTCGTGCATCTCCCGAGCGATCGCGTTGCGCTCCGCGGCGGCCGCGATGCTGGCCAGATGCTCCCGTTCACGCATCAGCCGGTCTGCACGGTCCACGAGGGCGCTCACGTAGCCGCGGCGCGTGCGTACGTTCAGGCCGATCAGAGTCGCGATCACTAGTACGGCAATCGCCTGGAGGGCTTGGCCAAGGTCAATCAGCGACCGGGGCTGCAGGACCGCGGAGAGAAGGAGCATTGCACTGGTGCCCAGGAGGGCAAAGACGGCGTGCCGCGCGGACCGGTAGACGGCGACGGCGTACAGCGCCATGGCTGTCGCCACCGCTGCGAAGCTCGCCGGAACCGAGAACGTGATGAGCATGATGCCGGCGGTGGCAGCCAACGACGACATCGGGGCTTGCCGACGGAACAACAGTGCAGTGCCGGAAGCCGCCACCGCGAGCAACGGAAGAACGAAGCCTGGGCCTTCAGCCTCGTGACCGCGGAAGGCGATGGCTGCCGCCAGGGCCGGCGCCGTGTAGGCGGCGGCGACCACGAGGTCTGTGATGCGCGGGCGAGAGCGCCATCCGTGTGGCCCCAGCGGTTCGCTCGACGAAACCGGCGACGTCAAGGCCACTTCCGGCAGTGTTGCCAGGTGCGCAGTGTTCCTGTCCCGGTCATGCTCCGGACTCTACCGGTCGGGGAGTGCATAAGGGTCCTTTGGTCGTCTGTCAGGGAGATCAGTGGAGCGCAAGGACCAGGTAGAGGGCCGCGAGGGCCAGCGTGGTGGGGGTCATGATGAGGCGTTCTGGTTTGCTGCGGGAGATTCCGTTCATGAGGACGCCGAGCACGAAGTATGCCGTCATCACCCATATGGTGACCGCAGTAAATGAATCGCTGACCAACGGCGGGACCAGGCCAGCCTTGGCCAGCGCTGCATAGGCGAAGAGCCCATACACGGCTATGGATAGGCCGCTCCCGATTCTCAGTTTGGCAGGGAGGACGCGGTGTTGTCCGCCCCACGCCGCTTTGCCCAGCGGAGCTCCGGCGATAAGCGCGCCCTGGAAGATGGTCAGGCCGGCCAAAAGTGCGCAGGCGAGTATTGCCAAAAGCTGATCCAACGGCATCTATATCCATCCTCTTGTCCAGTCCTAAGCAGCAACGTGTGTCGTGTGTGCCGTGATCTTGATCAGTAATTTCCGCCGGCTGCGCTGATCCGGTTCCTCCCAGAGCTGCGCCGTGCGGTTCATGCCCTGTTGTGGTGGCTGTGGAGAGCATATTCGTGAATTCGGGGAAATCATGGCAACTGCCATCCGCGCCCCTCCCTTCGGCGCCGGATGGCACTTCGAATGACCGCCGGGAGAGAGCCGGTCAAAATGGCGAGCACCAGGCCGAGCGCGAGCAGTCCGGGAACCCGGGCAGAGGTTCCTCCGGCCGGAAGGAACAGACGCGCCGTGGGATAGTCGATCATCTTGGCTGCCGATACAGCGGTGGCACGGTCGGTGTGCTGCGCCAGATACTCGATGGCGCCGTCGAACCCGAGCAGTCCGTCGGCGCCGGCAAAGGCATCGACGGGCACGTTGCGGGACGCGGCCCAGTCACGCAATTGCGGATCGATATCCTGGTCCCGGAACGCGCCGGGGGCGATAAGCCGGTCCACCGAAGGTGCCTGGCGTTCCGGGACGGTCAGCAGAATGAGACCGTGTTTGGTGGTGACTGTGTCCGTGGCGCCGATTGCCACCGCCCGGGCCGCGAAGGACGCGTTGTAGACCTCGAATGCGCTGGCGACGTCGATTTCGCCGACCCCGTTGAAGAGCCAAACGCCGATCGTCGGCCGGAGCCACGGGATGAGGGCGTTGAGTCCGATGGGAATGTCCGAGGCGGTGAAGGACTGGACGGGTATCTGCGCTGTCGCCGCCAACTGCCAGCCCGGGTAGTTCAGGAGCCTGCCGACTCGTTCGGCTTCGACGGCGCCCGCCAGCTCCTCCATGACTTTCAGGGCGCCGGGGATGCCGGAGGTTACGCCGGCCGTGGTGGTGATCCTGCCGTCCTGGACGAATCGCAGACCTCCCACCCATTGGACCTGGGGATGGCTCCGTTTGAGGGCACCCAGGCGGGACCAATGGCTTGTCGCCTTATGCCCATCCAACAAACCGGCCCCGGCCAGGACCATTGATCCGCTGCAGACGCCCAGGATGCGGGCGCCGCGGCCGGATTGTTCCGCGATCCACTTCCGCATTGGGGCTTCTTCCGCGTCCTCCGGGGCGCCGACCGCCGGGACAACCACCACGTCCGGCTGCCGCGCCCTGCCCGATCGAATGTCCTCGAACGTGTACGTGGGCACTATCGCCGGGCCCCCGTCAACGGCGGCGGGGGCGGCATGCGCAGCGATTGTGTAGACCGAAAACTCCGGAGAGCTGGCAAATACTTCGTAGGGAGCCAGGACATCACTTCCCACGGTGCCTGACGAACCCAGGACAACGGCGACAACTATCGGGCCGGAGGAGGAGGGCCGATTCGTGGGCAGGTCCTGCAGCTCTTGAGAGGCGGGGCGGACGTGACCTTCCGCATCCGCCACCCCAGCGCCGACGAAAGCCAGCACAGCCACAGCGAGGAGGGACAATCCAACCGAGAGAGCGGCATGAATGAGTCGTCTAGAGAGGGAAGCCATGAGTGAGTCTCGATTCCGTATGGAGTTGCGGGGCCATCGCTTTCCATGTGCCCAGCGTTGCTCTTTCACGCTACGGATCGCCCATCGCACGGACATCGGCCCCGAGGACTCTCCTGATCAGGGACAACCGGTACCTGGGTACTAGACGACTGCTCCCTCGGATACTTCCTGTACGCCGCAGGTTGCACGTTCCACTCCATCGAAGGCTTAACTTGCGCCGTACTTTCTTCCTCGGCCTTTCCCGGGGGAAACCGGGGTACTGTGAGGCGCATGGAGATGCGCCTTGAGGTCGTACAGGTACCGGTCGCTGATGTGGACACAGCTAAGTCGTTCTATAGAGACCGGCTCGGTTTCGCCCTGGACCACGACGTGGAATACATACCGGGCATGAGAGTCGTCCAGCTCACGCCGCCAGGTTCCGCCGCGTCCATAGTCATCGGGACGGGAATGACCAGCATGCAGCCGGGCAGCCTGGAAGGCTTGCAGTTGGTGGTCCCGGACATGGCGTCGGCACGGGCTGAGCTTCTTCAACGGGGAGCGGAGATCAGCGAGGTCCAGGACATGGGTGGAGTCCTTTTCGCCTATTTCAGTGACCCTGACGGCAACCGCTGGGTCATACAGGAAGCTACGCCGCCGGATGTTCGGGAAGCCGTTCAGCGCTAGACGCAGCCGCAGCCCCACGGCATCGGCGGCCAGGGACGCCAGGGCGAGCAGGTCCGACGTCGGGAGACAAACTTTCCCACATTGTCTTACTACAGTCGACCCAAACTGCTGAATCGAGCCGGATGGGGGCGATTGGCTGCTGTGGTTCTGGTGGTTTGCTTGCTAGTGATGGGCCGCTCACAGAGTGCGCCAAGGCAGCGCGCGTGTGGGAAATTTCGTTGTTCGACAACGCCGGTTGGCGAGCGGATACTGAAGAACCATGAAGCCTACCCAAAGCGGGTTGCGCATCCAGCTTCTCGGCTCGTTCATCGTGTACGTCAACGGGAACGCCGTTGAGAACAGCCACTGGCGGCTGCAGAAGGCAAAGGCCGTGGTGGCGATGCTGGCGTTGGCGCGTGGTCAGCGTGGCCGTCGCGAGCAGGTACTGGACCGCCTGTGGCCTGACATGGAGCCGGTGGCGGCCGCACGGAATCTGCATCAGACCCTGTACATCGCTCGCCGTACGCTCGCTGGCGCTGGAGCCGGCACCGACGGGATGCTCGCCATCCGCGGTGAAGTGGTCGTGCTGGATGACACGGGCCCGGTCGATGTCGATGTCCTGCAGTTCGAGCGTTCGGCCGTGGCAGCGTTGGCTGCCGGTGTCGAGGCAAGCCTGCGCGATGCGGCCGATTTGTACAGTGGTGATCTTCTGCCGGATCTGCCGGATGCGGATTGGCTGACGACACGCCGCGATGAGCTCCGGGAAATCCATCGCGAGGTACTGGTGAAACTGGCGTCCACGGTGGCGCAGCGCGCACCGGAGGAAGCGTTGGTCATCCTCTCCCATGCGCTCGAATCCGATCCCGTCCACGAGGGAGCCGTGCGCGCGCAGATGGTGGTGCTGGCTGGAATGGGCCGGCGGTCGGAAGCATTGGCACGATATGAGCGGCTGGTCGACGAACTCCTCGACGCGTTCGGGACCGACCCGGACACCCGGACGACGGGACTGTTTCGCGAGTTGTTGACCGGCGCGCCGCCCGAGGAGCGCCTCCACCAGCCCGCCGGCGTGCCCGGCAAAGACGATGCCATCGGTTATCTGCCATCCCCGTTGACAAGCTTCATCGGGCGCGAGCGTGAGCTCGTTGACGTCGAGCGGCTGATGGGCCATGCTCGCCTGCTCACCCTCACCGGGGCTGGCGGCAGCGGCAAGACCAGACTGGCATTGGAGGCCGCGAAGACAGTTCGTCCTGAGTACGTGGACGGAGTCTGGTTCGTCGACCTCGCGGCCGTTGGGGAGTCGCTGCTGGTGGCCGATGCCGTAGCCGAGGTCCTCGGGTTGGATTCCGGCGCGGCGCCAAGCCGCGTGCAAGCGCTGGTCGACCAGCTGCGGCGACGCTCGCTGCTCCTCGTGCTGGACAACTGCGAACACCTGCTCGCGGCCTGTGCGCAACTCGTCGTCGCGATACTTGACGGATCCCCTGGGGTTAAAGTGCTGGCCACCAGCCGGGAGCCACTCCATGCCGACGGGGAGTACACCTACCGGGTGCCGTCGTTGCCCCTGCCCTCGCCCCTGCGGACCGACGCTCTCGACCTGGCCGTGCTGGGCCGTCTGCCCTCTGTCCGGCTTTTCGTTGAGCGGGCAGCGCAGGTCCGGCCGGGTTTCGCGCTCGACGCCGACAACGCGCAGGGGGTGACAGAGTTGTGCCGACGGCTCGACGGCTCGACGGGATGCCGCTGGCCCTGGAATTGGCCGCGGCCAGAACCGCCGTACTCGAACCCGCCGAGATCGTCCAGAGATTGGGCGGTGCTTTGTCCATGCTCGGCGGGGGAACCAGCGGCGTCACGCGGCACCAGACGCTGCGTGGCACCTTGGAATGGAGCCACGACCTGCTCACCAAACCGGAGCAGGTTCTGCTGCGCCGGCTATCTGTGTTCGCGGGTGGTTTCACCCTCGACGCTGTGGTGGCAGTCTGCGCTGACGCGCCCCTCCAGCAGATCGAACTGCTCGACCTGTTGGCCAAGCTGGTGGACAAGTCTTTGGTGGTCACCGAAAGGAGGGGCGCCGGGACCCGATACCGGCAATTGGAGACGGTCCGCCAGTTTGGCCAGGAGAATCTCGATCATGCAGGTGAGGCGGCTCAATTGGCGGCTGCGCATTGCGCCTACTTCCTTGCCGTCGCCGAATCCCACAATCCCGAACGGGCCACCGGGGTGGTCATCGAACAGCCGAAGTTGCTCGACCGCGAGCACGACAACCTGCGCGCTGCGCTGCGCTGGTCGTGCGCCCGCGAGCCCGAGACCGCGCTCCGGCTCGCGGCCAGCCTGTGGCGGTTCTGGTTCGTCCGCGGTCACGCGGTCGAGGGAGCACGTTGGGTCGAGCGTGCCTTGGCGGTGGCTCCCGACCCGACCCGGCCTCGCGCGGCCGCTCTGATCGGCCTGACCGGGCTGGACAGCCGGCAGGGCCGCGGCGATCGGCATCGGGCGCTCGGCGCGGAGGCCCTGGCAATTATGCGGGAGATCGGCAACCCCGACGAGGTGGCGATGGCCCGGCTCATTGAGACCTCGCTCGCCTGGAGCACTTTCGACTTGGACGAGGCCGAACAGCTGGCAGCCGACGTGCACACCGAGGCAGTCGAGGGTGGCAGACCCGAACATGCCGCTGCCAGCAGTTGGCTGCTCGGCCAGTGCGCGTTGTCACGGGAGGACGGACCACTCGCCGCCCGTCACCTAAACACCTGCCTGAGCGAACTCGCACAGTCTGAGACCAGCACTCCACCCTTCCTGCCGGTGATCACGCCCAGCCTGCAACTGGTCCCGATCGCCGGACGGTTGGTTCCCTGCGTCGAGGAGACCCTGCTGTTGGGCCGGCGGGTTGGCGTTATCCAAGCCAAAGGCTACGTGCTGTCCGCGATCGGCTACGCGGCCAGGCTTTCGAGAGACACGCAGTCTGCGATATCCGTCATCACGGATGCAGCCGAACATTTCGCCGAGTTAGGAGATGACCTGGCTAGGGCGCAAACACTTCACCAACTTGGCTGCATTCTGCGCGACTGTGGCGACCACAGCGCGGCCGATGAGGCCCTATCCTTGGCGCGGGAGCTTCGGCTCGGCCTGGGCGACCGGCGGGGCGAGCTGCTGACCGAGATCAATATCGCCCTGCTCCGCGCCATGGGTGGTGAGATCGACCGCGGCCTGACAGACGCTCGGCGTTGCCTTTCAGGGTTCGAGTCCGCGGGAGATCAGGTGGGGATGGGCGCCACGCTGACCATCCTCGGTGCCGCCGAACTGATCTCCGGGGAGGTCCGGGCAGCGCGGGAAATGTACAGGCAGGCAGCGGAAAAGGTCGCCCCATGGCGGCGACACACTGGCTGGCAACGGTTGATGGTGGCAGAGCTATCCAACGAGCTCGGCGACCCACATCGGGCGGCCCGCGAAATTGACAGGGCTGGGGCAATTTTCGACCGAACGAGATGCCTCATCGCCGGTCAGCGGCTGGCCGAACTGCGTAGGCGAGACTCGGATGATGATGTTGAGACGGCGTTGAGTGCTCGTTGAGGACGGTTCACTAGCGTTATTCCTGGATCTGACAAATGGATCAGACAAATAAACAGCAATCAGGAGGAACGCATCGTGACAACGACGCAGACTAGGCCGACCCGCATCGGCGAGGCCACCATCGCCGAGTTCGCCGCCGGCCTGCGCGGCACGGTCGTCCGGCCAGGGGACGCGGACTACGACCACGAACGCAGCATCTGGAACGGGGCCCACGACCGCCGCCCGACGCTCATCGCACGCTGTGCGGGTGTGGCAGATGTGATCCGCACGGTCGATCTCGCGCGCAGCGAGGGGTTCCCGTTGTCGGTTCGCGGTGGTGGCCATTCGATCCCCGGGTTTTCCACCGTCGACGACGGTATCGTGCTGGACCTTTCGCTGATGAAGGGGGTCCAGGTGGACCCTGCCCGCCGCCGCGTGGCGGCCCAGGCCGGGTGTACCTGGAAGGACCTGGATGCAGAGACTCAGCAATTCGGGCTTGCGGTGACCGGTGGCCTGGTGTCCTCAACCGGCATCGCCGGCTTCACCACCGGCGGCGGCATCGGCTGGCTCGTACGCAAGCACGGGCTGGCCAGCGACAACCTGGTCGGCGCCGACGTCGTCACCGCTGACGGACAGTTTATTCACGCCAGCGCCGACGAGCACCCCGATTTGTTCTGGGGACTGCGCGGCGGCGGCGGCAATTTCGGGGTGGTGACGTCCTTCGATTATCAATTGCACGAAGTGGGGCCCATCGTCCTTTCCGGCCTGGTTTTCTACCCCGCAGAAGAGGCGGAGCAGGTGTTGGGCGGCTATCGGGCGGCCTGTGCGGCGGCCCCCGATGAGCTGACCACGCTGGTCAACATGACCATGGCGCCGCCGGTCCCGTTCCTGCCTGAATCAGTTCACGGCAAGCCAGTCATCGCTGTGGGAGGGTGCTGGTCCGGCGATCTCGATGCCGGCGAGGCCGCCACCGCGCCCTTCCGGTCATTGGGCACGGTCATCGCCGATGTGTTCGCGGCCAACCCGTACGCGGGGTGGCAGCAGGCGCTCGATCCGCTGTACCCGCGGGGCGTGCACAACTATTTCCGCTCGGCATTTCTGCGCGCCGCCGACGACGCGTCCGTGCGCGTTCTGCTGGACTCGTTTGCGGCATTGCCCAACGCCATGACGCAGATTCACCTGCACCACCTTGGCGGCGCGGTCGGCCGGGTTCAGGCCGAAGCAACGGCCTTCGCACTCCGCGACCAGGAATTCATCGTCAATGTTATTGCGCGCACGCCGACGGCGGAAGGCTTCGCGGATGTCGTCGAATGGGCCCGGGGCGTGACGTCCGCGCTCGGTCCGGATGCGGCGGCCTACGTGAATTTCACAGGTGACGCGAATACGGCGGTCGTCCGGGCGTCGTACCCGGCGGATACCTACCGGCGGCTCGTGGAACTCAAGAACGAATACGACCCCACCAATCTATTCCGGCTGAACCAGAACATCGCCCCCACGGTGTGACAGCACTGCTGGACAATTTTCGCGTACACCGCCGAACCCAGCGCCGCCGCCGCCGCGCCGGCACTGGTTCGGCCTCGACGACCCGACACTGCAGCAGCGCATCGCACATGCGCCGCGCCTGGTGCACCTGGTGCCGCGTTGCGGCACTCAGGTGTAGGTTTTCCCGGCAAGCGTCGCGTTATTCATGTTTGACCCCTAAAATCTAAATAGTAGGGTGACTATTTAGACTTCCGGAGGATCCATGACCCGTTGGCCCGCACACGGCAGCAAGACGATGCCGTGGAAGTCGTCGGGAAGGCCGCCGCGCGAAGACCGGGAATTCACCGAGGTTGTGGTCTCGCTGCCACCCATGATCGCCGAGAGCTGGTTCGATCCGGGCCGCGAGACAATTGTCGCCCTGGAGGAGGCCGCCGTCGCCATAGCGTCCCTGGACGTCACAGCCGGCACCCGGATGGCCGCCATCAGCGGGTTCCTGCTCCGCAGCGAGGCCGTCTCCTCCTCCAAAATCGAGCACGTCAACGCCAACCGTGACGACTACGCCCGGGCCATGATCGGGCTCAAGGCCAGTGATGACGCCCGTTCCATGGTGGCTGCAGCCGACGCCGTACAAGGGATGATCGACGACGCCGGGCGAACCGGGGAGATCCGGCTGGAGGCAATGCTGGGCGCCCATCACACGCTCATGAAAGACGACCCGATGGACGGCCCGCACGCCGGCAAGTTCAGGGAGGTTCAGAACTGGATCGGCGGCAGCGACCGTTCACCGCGCGGCGCCATCCACGTCCCGCCCCCGCCGGAGCTCGTACCGGACCTGATGGAGGACCTGAAGGTCTTCTGCAACCGCCGCGACGTACCCATCATGGCGCAGGCGGCGATCGCGCACGCCCACTTCGAATCCATCCACCCGTTCACCGACGGCAACGGCCGGATCGGCCGGGCCTTGATCGGTGCGATTTCCCGGCGTCGCGGGCTCACAAAGAACACGGTCACCCCGATCGCGTCGGCGATGGTCGCCGACGTCGACACGTATTTCAGCCTCGTCAACAACTACCGCTCCGGCGACGCCGATCCGTTCGTGCTCTACCTGGCCCGTTCCGCGGTCCGCGCCTCGGACGCAGCCCGGGAATCCGTGGCCGCACTCGATGCCCTGCCGGCGATGTGGCTGGAGCTGGCCAGGCCACGCAAGGGATCCGCGGACGAGAAGATCATTCCGTGGCTGCTGGAGCGGCCCGTGTTCGAGGCCCACAGCGCTGCCCATATTGCCGGCGTCGCCGAAAGTTCCGTCTACGCCGCCCTGCAGAGGCTCTCCACTGCCGGGGTCATCACTCCGGTCACTCAGTCAAAGCGCAGCCGTGCCTGGGCGGCGACCGAAGTCCTCGACGAGGTGGACCGGCTCAACAAGCGGCTGGCCGACGCCGGGAAGGCTGGCTGAGGGGCCGACGACCTGTTGCAGGCGGCCGGGAGGGAGTTGATCCTCACGCGGCGTGAGGATCTACGGTTGTCACATGAAAGAGACGAGCGGTGCCGCAGGCCAATGGAGCATAGGCGAACTCGCCAAGGCCTGTGGCGTCACGGTCCGGACGCTCCATCACTACGACGAGATTGGATTGCTGTCAGCGGGCCAGCGGACGACTTCCGGCCACCGCCGCTACACCGAGGAAGACGTGCGGCGGCTGTACCGGATCCGGGCGCTGCAGATGCTTGGACTCCCGCTGGCCGATATCGGCGCCGCGTTGGCAACCCCTGCCGATGATATGGCCTCGCTGCGCATTCTCCTGGAACGACAATTGCTGCACATGAACCGGCACGCCGAGCAGGTCCAGGCCGTCCGGAACCGGATACGGGACCTGCTTTCACGCATCGACGGGGCCGCCATGCCGGCTCCGGAAGAGTTCATGTCAACTTTGGAGATGATCACCGTGCTTGAAAACCACTTCACACCAGAACAGCGCCAGGAACTGGCCGAACGCAGAGCCGAACTCGGCAGCGACCGCATCGAGGCCGCCAAGGCCCGATGGGCCGCGTTGGTCGAGGAAGGCCTCCGGCACGTCGAGAACGGGACGCCGGTATCTGATCCGTCCATTCGGGACTGGGCCAGGTCATGGGACGAAATCGGCTCCATGTTCCATTCAGGCGAACAGACCAAAGCCGCCGCCCGTTCCATGTGGCAGGACAACAGGGCCGCCCTCAGCGCGGATCTGCCATGGTCCTCCGAGCAGCTGGCCGGGCTCTTGGCCTACCTGCAAAAGGCAAGGACGCAATCTTGACCACATCCGACAGAGACGCTGCAACCGGTGCCGCCGCAGGCGGTGAGGACGCGCAGTTGGCCCGTGCTTCGTGACGGTGTATTTAGCAGTGCTTTTTGATGGGGCTGGATGCAGAATGGAAAGAAGCCGGGCTGATTCCTCAGCCCCCTCCAGCGTCGAGGACGGCACATCATGACGAGCAATAAGACACGGACTGCACTTGTGTTGGCCACCGTTTTGGTCGGGTTGAGCGGCTGTGCCGGCGGCGGCGGAACACCGGCGTCGGCCCCCGCCACGACGGCCGGGACCTCCCCGAGCATGTCGATGGAACCGTCTGCGCCGGCGGGCTCAACCTCTTCAGGGCCGGGAAGCGGGGCGGCAAACGCCGCCGCCGCGACAATCACGATCAGCAACTACGCGTACCAGATCCCTGGCTCGGTGGCTCCCGGTGCGGAGGTGAAGGTGACGAACATGGACACTGTCGAGCACACGGTGACAGCAGACAAGGATGCGGCGCTCTTTGATGTCGAGGTCAAGGAAAACGGCGGTACGGCCACATTCAAAGCACCTTCCGCGCCGGGCACTTACGCGTTTCACTGCAGGTATCACTCCAACATGCACGGCTCACTGACGGTCAAATGAGTACGACGCCGTGCCGCGTTACGTTACGTCCGGCCCGGCGGGAGGCTGCCGGGCCGCGTTCTTGACGGTCTCGATCGAGAAAGGTGCCTCGGTGTGGTTATCCAGACCCCCTCACCCTCGCTTGACCCATCCGTCGTCGATGACTTGAGTTCGGCTCTCCGCGGCCGGCTGTTCCGTCCTGGCGAATTCGGCTACGACGAAGCCCGGAAGGTCTTCAACGCGATGATTGACCGCCGTCCGGACGTGATTGTCCGCCCTGCTGACGCCGAAGATATTCGCCGTGCGGTGACCTTCGCCCGGGAAAACTCTCTCCCTGTTTCCATTAAGGGAGGCGGCCACAACGTGGCAGGGAACGCCGTCGGCGCCCATGGGCTCATGCTGGATTGCTCTGGCATGAAGAACGTTCAGATCGATGCCGCACGGCTCGTCGCCGTGGCTGGAGCCGGTGCGCTCCTGGCCGACCTTGACGTCGCCACTCAGGCATATGGCCTAGCCGCGCCGCTCGGAGTCGTCTCGGTTACCGGCATCGCCGGCTTAACTCTCGGAGGTGGCATCGGCTGGCTCAACGGCAAACACGGGCTCGCCTGCGACAACGTGCTCGCCGCCGACATCGTGACTTCAGATGGCGAGATGCTGACGGTGAGCCCCGACGAACACGCAGACCTCTACTGGGCCATCCGAGGTGGCGGCGGAAACTTCGGCGTTGTTACCTCCTTCACCTATCGTTTGCATCCCGTTGGGACCGTCCTGGCCGGAGCGCTCTCGTTCCCGGCCGAACGGACGAGGGAGGTCCTGCGGTTTTACCCTGAATTCGCCGCATCTTGTTCCGACGAGCTCTCGATGTCGGCCAGTCTGGGGTGCGACGCAGCGGGGCGTCCAGTTTTCGGCGTCACCGTCTGCTGGAGCGGAGGGCACGATGAGGCGGAGCTGGCGCTCCGACCGCTGCGCGATCTCGGCCCAGCTGTGGACGTGGTGCTGCCAACCGACTACGTCGGCCTGCAAAGCGCTCACGACGCGGACTTTCCGTTGGGCCAGAACCACTACTGGAAATCGAGCTTCTTCACCGACTTCACCGCCGACGCCATCGATATGCTGCTCCAGTTTGCGACAGAGATGCCTTCAGCGGCGAGTGGCGTCGGAATGCAGCAACTACACGGTGTGGCCGCTCGAGTCGACCCGGCAGCCACGGCATTTCCCCATCGCCGGTCCCAGATCGAACTCCTCATCCTGGCCCAGTGGTCCGACCCGGCAGAAACGGAGCGCAACGTCGGCTGGGCCCGCGCCTTCTTCGAAGCGATGCAGCCCTTTGCCGCGAGCGGGGTGTACGTCAACGATCTGGGCCAAGAAGGGGAGGAGCGGGTGAGGGCAGCCTACGGCGCCAATTACGATCGGCTGGCCGCCGTGAAAGCCAGATTCGACCCAGTCAACCTCTTCCGATCAAATCAGAACGTCCGCCCGATCGCATAGGAAGCTGCGAGCCGCCTCTGATATATTCGACGCGGTCAGCACCCGTAGGGGTACGGGGTCCGAGCGCCCTGGCAGCTCATGGGGACGTTACCGCAAAGAGTCATGCCACACCTTCATCGTGGTATCACGCGATTTGGAGCTACCAGCCATGGGGCCTGCTTGGCGGGACTGGTTGGGATTACCAGAGCAGGTCGAGGCTGTGTACGTCGATTCCGTGCCTGCTGGCCAGCCATGTCTCCATCGCTTCGCCGAGGTCTGATTCGTGGCCTGCGAGTCCAAGTCGTTTCGCATCCGATGTTGCGGGGATGTGGTTGTGTCCATTCTCGGGTTCCCCGTACGAGCATTTCGAGCACATCAACCGGATCCCGGACCACTCGTCGAGTCCGAGCCCCCGCTGTTCAAGGAGGTCTGACAGTGCCTGGATGTCGTCGGCGGACGCACCGATCACCTGGGCCTGCCACGTCGGCACGCCAGATTCTTCGAGACGTCCGAGTTCGTCGAAGACCGACACTTCCTGTTCGTCGAGCCGTCGGGTGTCTTTGGGTTCGCCGTCATGCAGGACAGTGTCTCTGAACCGGTGGCCGGACTCGGGCAACGGAACGCTGGCGATGACCGCATGGGCCGGGCTCCGACGCCAGCACCAGACCACCTCAGTCGTACCGGCCGCATACAGCACCTGGTGAGGGAGGCTGGGCCGGTCGGGATTAAGACGCACCGGAGCCATCCCACAATCAACGTCGATAGGCCCGGCTTCGCCCCCGAACCTTTCCAGGCCGTAGGCGACCCACGCTTGCCTGGCTGTGGCCCAGTCACCCAGTGCTGTTGATGCGATGCCGAGATTCCAGGCTGCCGGGTTGGCTCCGTTGAATTCGTCAGCATCCTTCGGAGTGAAGAGTTCCAGCGCCTGTACATTGCGTGCGGAGCTTTCCGGCCAGTTGCCAAAGGCCTTGGACAGCAGGCCTGCTTGAAACCAGCTGAAATATGACTTCGGAGTCAGCTGCAGCAACTCGGAGGCAAACGCGGCCGCACTGCCAGCGTCTCCTGCTTCGTCCGCGGCCTTCCAATCCGACCACACCTCATGAGGCCCCCGGTTTTTCCTAAACCCCGCCCAAATTCGTCCCACCCTCCGAACAATATGCAGTGCGCCCGGCTTCACCAGGACGCCACGCCCACCCGGGAAAGTTGCCGAGGCCTCGCAGCCACTCGGAGCGCTCCGGTCGGGGTCAGGAGCTCTCCCAGTACTTGTCGCCAACAGCTTCGAGATAACGAGTCAGGAACTCGGGTAGCGTCGACGCCACCCGCGGCCAATCAGTGCGCGGATCCAAGGGCAGCGCGACCAGGACGCCGCCGTTGGCTTCAAGCACCAAGAGGTCGGTGTCGCCGAGGAACTCGCCGACCACGGCGTCGGTCGCCTCAAAGTCGCCCGGTCTGCTCGTTCGCCCGGCGCTGGTGCGCGCCGCCGCCGCCGCGGGGTCGAGGATGTGCAGGCCCCATTGACCGTAGTCGATGTCCTGAAACAGCCACGCCTCGCGACTTGATAGCCAGAGTGCCTCCAGCTCGGGCAAAAGTGCGTGAGCGGGCCAAACTTCTGAAACCTCGTCGATAGAGGCCCGTGACTCCACCTTGCTGGCGAGCCGGAATGGGCTCGACCCGACTCCGTCGCGAGGCTCGGTCCAGCCGCGATAGGGATCGAGGGCAGCATTCACGGTCGGCATCAGGGGTCACTCCACCCTTCGTTGAGCTGGGTCTGATGCACGTCGGGTGGAATCGGCAAGACTACATAACGGGCAGCAGTTGGAGGACTAAAGATATCGAACGTTATCGGCCCAGGGGAGGGCTGGATTGACGAGCTGGGCTACGGCTCAAGCGTCAGGACAGCCCGCGCCTCTTGGCGAAGCGGGCCTTTGGCCATCGGGTTTGCACCCAGTAGCGTGATGGGATGGTCGAGGACGAGCAGGAACTGACAGGTGGAAATGCGTCGGAAAGTGTTGTGCGCATTGGTAACACCATCCGAAAACCGTGGTTGGAAAACTCTTCCGCCGTACAGAGCTATCTTGGCGCGCTCCGCTCATCCGGGGTGGATGTTCCTCAGCCCCTAGGCCGGGACGAAGACGGTCGACATGTAGTCGAGTACATCGAAGGCGTACTCGTGCTGGATCAATTGCCGCTCGGACCGGACGAGTTGCTACGGGTGGGTCGGATGATTCGGCAGATCCATGATGCGAGCGAAGGAGTCTTGATTCCCAATCCGGGCGACTGGAACATGCTGCTGCCCGCTGAGAATCCGAACCTGATGTGCCATAACGACCTCGCTCCCTGGAACCTCATCATGGGAGACCGCTGGGTATTCATCGATTGGGACGGCGCCGGGCCCAGCACTCGGCTGTGGGATCTGGCGTACGCCGCGCAGTCATTCGGCCAACTGTTCGACGGGCAACCGGCGGAAGATGCGGCCTTGAGATTGCGTGCCGTTGTTGACGGGTACGAAGCTGATGACGCATTACGCAAGGCCCTGCCGGCCGCTATGGCGAAACGAACAGCAGCGATGTTCAATCTCCTGAAGTCCTCGAACGAGACCGGATTCCAGCCCTGGGCAGACATGTATGTCAATGGACACGGCGGGCACTGGCGTGCCGCCGCTCAGTACGTCGTACGGAATCAAGGGGTCTGGGCACAAGCCCTCGCATAGCCGGTCTATCTGTTTTTAGTGCGTATCGGTCGGCAAGGAACACGTCTCATGAGTTGCAGGCTTGGTTGATCGTCGACGCCGTACACAGCTCCTTACCCTTTCGGCACTAATCGGTATAAGAACAGCGCCACGTACCGTTCCGACTCACAGCGAATCTAGGATGCCGGCATCGCTTGCTGCACAGTCAGCTCTCCTGGCGTGCTGCTCCAGGACGTCCCGGGCGGTCGTCCACTTCCGGCTGCCGTACCGGTCGTTGTTGATGTAACGCAGGTTCGCGTCGCCGCTGAACATGCTGGCGAAGTACTGCATGCCCTGCCACGGCGGGAACGGCTCGGTAGAGGCCGGCATAACGGCTCTGACTGCCCTACTCATAGCAGTCAGGGAACCAACACTGCCCGCGTATAGGAGCCGGAATTGCCTGCCCGTCAGATCGGTCATGGTGGATGCCAGGGTCCTTGCGGTGACCTGGTCCCCGGCGATCTGGAGGACACGGGGAGCCCGCTCGTCGAGGGCGGCGGCGGCAGTGTAGGTCGCAGTGTCGTCTTTGGTGGTGAAGTCGAGCACTTGGTCGGGGTCGGACCAGAAGAGCACCCGGTGCCGGGAGAACAGGATCATTGGTGCCTGCCCGGAGAGCATGTCGGTGAAGGCGCCGTTGAGGATCGACGTGGCCCGGATTTCGGATGCGTCCAGTATCTGTGCGAAGTCTCTGCGGAGCTGCAAGTTCCGGTTGCTTCGGGGCCGGATACCACGGTAATCGATGGAGAAATCGGAAGGGATGAAACGGGGCACGCCCGCCGCGGCCGCCGCCTCCAGCAAGCGCGATTGGGCACCTAAGATTGCGCTGTCGAGACCGTTGACCGCGGAGACCACGCAATCAACGTCCCTGCACGCCCTTCGGAGGCCGTCCGGATCGTCATAATCCGCTTGGATCACCTCGGCGCCCTGGGCGCGTAGCTGCGCAACCCGCGCTGAGTTGGTTTCTGGTCGTGTCAGGACCCGAACGGTGGCCCCCAGGGCGACCAGATGCCGAAGGATGAGTCCGCCGAGATCGCCGGTGGCACCGGCGAGAAGAACGGTGCCCGGATGGGGTGTCGTTGCGGTCATGGCTTGCACCTCAAGTGATGTCTGGAGGAATGGCGATAGTCGGCTAAAGACTACCAACAGTGGGGCAGCTGCGATTCCAAGGTTTGACTCGACGACGCCCCCGGCCCCAGAAGGTTCAGCTGATCAGTTGCACGTCTTTGACGCTGTGCCCCGCCCCCGGAAGAACTGCCGGATCCGGTCGGCTCAGGTGATCGTTCCGCACCGAAGAGAGCTGTCACTCAGCGCTGAAACTCGGAAGCTACCGAAATAAAGCGAAGACGCGCACGGGTTCCGGAGCGAAGTTCAGCCCCTCGGTAAATCCCATGGCTTCGTAGAAGCCGCGTTGCTCTGGATCATTGTCAGTGACGAGCACTGTTTGTCGGACATGCGCGTACCGTGCAGTGACGTGCTCAAGCAGAGCCCGCCCTACTCCGGCGCCTTGGAATGACGGCCGTACGAGGATGTCTTGCAGGTAGCAGATGGTCGCATCGTCGGACACTGCCCGCGCGAGGCCAACAAGCTCACCATCCTGATTCCGGGCCATCACGACAAACGAGGAACTTCGGATCGCCCTAGTGAGCAGCTCTGAATCCCGGGTATAGGCGGACCACCCCACAGATTCGTACAACGACAGAACTTCGCCATCGGAAAACTCGCTGGAAGTGAAGATGCTAAACGCCGACATCGGACCAGTGTTGCATGGCCCTTACCGTTTCTTCATGACCACCGTGTACGTCCGGGACCTGTCAGCCCTGGGCAAAGTGGGCGTTGAGTCCGTACTGGACTCCGACGGCGAGTCTGGTGCCACATCATCGGGGGCTTATCCCTCCAAATCGATGTCCCCAAGTGTCAGCGCCGGCGGCGAACTTCCGTCGATGTCCAGTACGCCGAGTTCCTTCGCAACCGCGGCGGCGATGAGCACCTGACCGGTTCGCGTCAGCAGGTTCGGATCGTGGAACAGCGCGTTGATCACGAGGCCGATGAATTCAGGGCTTTCGCTGGTCGAGAGATCGAACGCCCCACGTTCCGCCGCTGCCACGACCGCCTCGGTTCGAACCAGTCCGGGGTAGAGCGAGACTACCGGCACAGCGAACGGTTTCAGCTCGACGGCCATGTCGGAGGTCATCTTGTCCGTCGCCGCTTTTGCGACGCCGTAGATCGTGTTGCCGAGGTGACGCTGCGCCGACCAGAAGCTGATGTTGATGATCAAGCCGCGGTGCCGCGGCGTCATCAAGCGCGCCGCGTGTGCCGAACACACAAATGCCGCGCGTACTCCGGCGTCGATCATGCCGGTCCAGCGATGCGCCGGTTGATCCCAAAACGGCGCGGACCACGTGAATGCTCCACCTTCGACCATCTTCTCGTAGCCGCCCCAGGCGCAATTGACAAGGAGATCGAGGCGGCCGCACTCGGCCCGGATCGTTTCAAACACGCGTGCCGTCTCTATGTCTTTGAGATGGTCGCAGCGCAGGCGCCGTATCTCCCGCGGCAGGTCTGCCTGCTCGATCGAGCGGCCCGAGCCGTAAACTCGAAACCCCGCTGCCAGTAGGCCAAGCGCGATGCCCCGGCCGACGCCTCGGCTGGCACCGGTCACGAGCGCAACGTTTCCCGTCGGCTCTTCATTGCGTTCGCGTTCGTTGATCATGCCAAGCGGCCCCCGCTTGCGTTCCGTTCCGTGATCACCATGATAAGCCGGAGCTGGCGCCTTGGCGCCCGGCGCACGCACCTCGCTTCGCGCCGCTCAGCGTTCCTCCACCTCGAGGTCGTCGGGGGGGCGATCATGATCGTTGGCGGGTATCGGGGGTTGTGAGGATGACGAGTTGCTGGGTGGCCCGGGTCATCGCGACATGGCGAGCCTAGCTCCGACGTCGACCCGTGGACGACGGGGGTGCCGCTGCTAGGGATAGACGTCGGCACGTTGGCGTCCGGAAGGGCCGCCCTGATGACCGGCTCGGCTTCCGCCATGACTTCCTCGGGCGTTCGGTAGTTGATGCTGAGGGCCGCATCCAGCAGCGGAAGGTCGGACACGGTCCAGGCCTGCGGTTTCTGGCGCTGCAGCTTTCGTGACCTCGTCAGGGCGGAGCCAGGGGGCGTATGGCACCGTTACCCATCTGTGCGGCGTGGCAGACTTTCTGCCATGGAACCAATGGATTGTCTGGTCATCTACGTCCCCACCGAAGCTGCGCACGCGGTCCGACAGGCCATTGGCGACGCCGGGGCGGGCAGGCTGGGCAACTACTCGCATTGCTCCTTCAGCCTCGAAGGCACCGGGCGCTTTACGCCGCTGCCGGGCGCGAACCCGACCATCGGCACCGTCAATGTGCCCGAGGAGGCGCCGGAAACCAGGATCGAGGCGATCTACCCGCGCTCCCGGCGCAACGCCGTCGTCGACGCCGCGCTGTCGGCGCATCCGTACGAGACGCCAGCGTTCATGACCTTCCCGGTCGATGCCACTACTTCCGGAACGCGCCCACGTCCGCGCAGCACCCAAACTGGATAGCTAGCCCATCGGCCGATCGGCATACGCCTCAGGGCACTGCCGGAGCCATCCGGAGTGCCAGCATCCCGCCTTCGAGGAGCCGCTGTTCGACAATCCGCAACGTGCGCCGGGTTCCGTCCTCCGACAGCATCTTCTTGCCATGCCCGAGCACGATGGGGGAGACCAGCAGAACGTATTCGTCGACGAGACCCTCGTCCATGAGCGTCTTGACGAGCGTCGGGCTTCCCCAAACGATCACGTTCTCCCGCTCGCGAAGAGCACGGACCCGGCCGGGTATGTCGCCGGCGATAATCGTGCTGTTGTTCCAGTCCGCGTGGTCCATGGTGGTTGACACGACATACTTCGGCATGGCGTTGAACTTGTCGGCGGTGAAGTCGCCCGATCGCGACGGCCAGGAGGCGGCGAAACCGTCATACGTGACCCGGCCGAGCAGCATCGAGTCGGCCACGGACAGCACTTGTTCGTTGAATGCCACGGTGGCGTCGCTGAAGAACGGGCCAGACCAGAGCTGGGGCTCCTCAGCCACGTTGTCCAGAGTGGTGAAAGCGGTGACAGTGAGCCTGCCCATGAAGATCTCCTTCAGGTCGGTGGCGCCTGGCTGCTATCCGCGGCTTCTGAGCCGGAGTGTTCGTGCCTCGTGGATGGCGGCCAGGGCAACGGCGCTGGCTGTGAGTCTGAGGGCGTGGACCCTGTACCACCGCTTCAGCAGGGGGTTGCGGCGCGTCTCGCTGAGCGGTTGTGGGCTGAAGAATAGCTCGGGATTGATGGACCGGAGCAGATACGCGGTGGCGGCCGCACCTGTCGTCGAGCTGGCGGCAGCGACTATCAGCCATGGCCTGCTGTCGGCATGATTCCAGCCTGCCGCGAGGGCGGCGATGGCCGCCGGCGCGTTGATCGGTGCGATCGGGGCGTAGTAGCGGCCGGGGCTGCCCGCTCCAAAGGGCGAGCGGGGGAGTTCACGGCTTGCTTCCGCGGCCGCGACACGGTGAGGAATTTTGACGAGGGCCTCATAGAGATTGCCGAAGAACCAATGCGCATGGCTGAACTCCGCCACGCCTAAGAGTCGATCGGTGAGCAAATCCCGGCGGCCTGAGGAAGTCTGTCCCATGCCCACAATCTACCGCCGATGCTCCTCGCCGGCCATGCAGTCCAGATCACTCCCTCCGGGGCGTGACCATGGCGGGGGAGCGGGGGAGGGCCGCCAGCCGGGCAAGGCGTCCGGCCGTGTCGTCGGCGGCAACCTTTGCACGCTCATCTGCTTCAGGGGACGCCGTACATGCCGGCCCTGGACGGTGGCTGCTGTTCCTGGAAGACGACTATGAGAGCCATCCGGCAACGTTCGCCCGTGACCTGACGTCCCTCTTGCAGCTGCCGGATGCCAAAGGTATTCGGGGACTGGTTGTAGGCGCTTCCAGCAGGCAAGCCGGCTGCAGGAGCGTTCTGAAGGCCGCCCGTCTTCACGGCCCCGGCGTAGCGGCCGGATCCTCCATCGTGACGGTGCCGGCGTCGCCGTCCACGCGGATCCGCTGGCCGCTGGTGAGCCGATGGGTGGCCACCCCGGTGCCGAGCACGGCCGGGATGCCGTACTCGCGGGCCACGATCGAACTGTGGCTCAACGGACCGCCGACGTCGGTGACCACGGCGGAGGCCATCGCGAACAGCGAGGTCCATGCCGGAGTGGTGATGCGGGCGACCAGGACGTCGCCTGGCACCATCAGGGCGAAATCCTGGGGTCCCCTCAGGACTCGGGCCGGAGCGGTGACCCGGCCCGCGCTGGCGCCGACGCCTTTGATGATGTCGCCGGGCTGGTCCTGAGAGCCTGCGGGCATCATTTTCCCGAAGGCCCCCTCCATCCACCGGCTTTCCGGGAGCATTTGCGGGGCAGCGGCCTTGGCTTGGCCTCGCCAGAGCATCTTGCGCTCCTCGACGGCGTCGGCGCGGACGGGCCTGTCGGCTCCGGTAATTGCCACTGCCGCGGGTGCGCCCGGCGCGGCGAGGCCGAACTCGACGGCGCTTTGCAGCTCATGGCGGCGCAGCCAGAACACGTCGGCGGCCTCGGCGATGACGGCGGAGTCAACCAGCCGTCGTCCGAGCTCGAGCAGCATGCGCCGCAGCAGCGGCCAGGCCAGACCGACGTCGGCCAAGGCGTCCTCGCGGATCGGCGCGGCGTTCTGAGCCCACCGGAGCAACCGGAGGAACGCGGCCTTGCGCTTCGGTCCGAGCCGGGTGATCGCTTGGTTGGTTTGGTTCTCCCTGCGCTCGGCCGACAGCCGCTGGCGCTCGTGTGGGTCATTGCCCTGTCCCCGCAGGTAAAACTTCACCGTCCCCAGCAGGGTCGAGGGATCGTCGGCCGGTAACGGGCTGACGAAGTCGAGGTTGTAGACCGCATGGCCGAACCGGTCGAGGTGATCCCGGAAGCGGGGATGCCATTGCTGCCAGAGCGCCTGATCCACACCGGCCGGCGGGACCCCGGTGCGCTGCGCCTCGACGAGTGCCGCTGTCGGTGCGTTGAGGATTGCCGGGGCCAGCCCGGGAACGTCCCGGGCCCAGGCTGCGAGGTCGTACAGCGACTTCTCCGCCCGGATGGGTTCGCTGTCGTAGCCGAGGAGGAAGGTCTGGGCGGGGGGATCTCCGTTGCGCCGAACCAGCCTGTCGTAGTACGTCCGGAAGGAGATTTCGCTTGTCGCGGCGATGGGAATGATTGACTGCACGGCCGTGTAGTACACGGTGCCGGCGTCCAGCAACGCCTGCGCGCCGTCGAACAGTTCCTCGCCGGAAAGCTCCTCGACGGGCGTCGCGGACCAGTCCTTGATCACCTGCTCGTAGCGGGGATGCGAAAATTCCCGCCAGCCGGCCACTCCCATGTGCGCCTTGCCGCGGACCAGCGCCCGTACTGCGGTCAGCGACTTGCCCATCACCCGCCACATTCCCGAGGTGCGGTAGTAGTAATAGGCGTAGCCATTAATGGTGGGCAGTCCCACGTCGTCATCGCGGATGACGTTCTTGCCGACGGCCTCGGCCATCAGGGCCCGCAACGAACGGGCCACGGAGCCGTCAATAAGGTCTGCGAACAGCGGCGAGAGCGGGTCGGGCAACTGTTCCACTATGCTCGCCCGGAAGTAGAGCCCCTTCGGGTAGGGCACCGTCCAGACATCCGGGGTGTCAGCCGTCGGCTCAGGCAGTGCCGTGACCGGCCGGGATTGAAGGATGAAGAATTCGCCGCCGGCTTGTGCCCACTCGATGTCCTGCGGCGCCCCGAAATGATCAGTAATCCGTGTCCCATAGCCGGCCAGCGCGGCCGCCGCCTGGTTATCCAGGACGGGCTGACGACGGCGCGCCGCCGGCACCGCCTGCTCCCGCGTGCCGTGGTCCGCATAGACCGTCATGACCTCCTTGGCAGCCGTGCGGCGAGACAGCACCCGGCCCGTGCCTGCCTCGACGACGACGTCATCCGTGGTCACGGTACCGCTGACCACGGACTCGCCCAGACCCCACGCGGCACTGATCACGATCTGGTCGCGGCGCCCGTTAGCCGGATTGGTGGTGAACATGACCCCGGCCGCCTCGGCCTCCACCATCTGTTGGACCACTACCGCGAGGCGTACCGCGTCCGGCCCGATGCCCTCACGGGCCCGATAGGCCATGGCACGAGCCGTCCACAGGGAAGCCCAGCAATCGGTGACGGCCGCGGCCAGGGCCTCCGTCCCGCGGACGTTAAGGTAGGTTTCCTGTTGCCCGGCGAAGCTGGCCGAGGCGAGGTCCTCGGCCGTGGCAGAGGAGCGCACTGCCACGGCCGAATCCCCCTTGCCCAGGCGCCCATAAGCAACGCCGAGTTCGGCTGCGATCACTGCCGGCATGGTGCCGTCGGAGAACAGGGCGCGGATCCGCTTCGAGGCATCCTCGTAGTCTTGTGGCGCCGCCAGCGGCGACAGCTCGGCCAGCTCACGGATGCCGGCCTCGAGCTCGTTGGCAGCCACAAAATCCGCGTAGGCTGCGGTGTTCAGGACAAACCCTGGAGGAACCGGCAGCCCAGCCCGGATGAGACCGCCCAATCCGACGCCCTTGCCGCCGGCCACAGCGACGTCGCCTTGTCCCACATCGCCGAAGTTGTTGATGTAGGTCATGACCGTGCGTCCTTTCTGCCCGGAGCCGGGGTGCCGTGATTGAGCCTGATTCCCAACATACTGGCACTGCAACAGGCAAGAGGCCATAGCTGCACCGGGCGGCCAGCCTTAGTCCTTGTCGAGTTCGTCGAGGAGGGACTTCGCTGCTTTGGCGATGTCATCGTGGTCGTTCTGGGCGGCCCGGTTCTCGATGGCAAGAATCGCGCAGCGGTGCAGCCGCCGGAAATCCCCAAAGGGAAAGCTGTAACGTCCCTTGGTGTCGGCTGTTTTCTCGGTGTCTTCGCCCAGATGCCACGTGCCGTACTCGGTGTAGCCGTGCTGGTCGATGAACGCGTTTTCCTGGTCGGTGTCGGGGGCGTGCTCGCTCCAGTCGCCCCGGGTATCCCGGGCGATCCTTGTGTCCTTGATCAGCCGCCGGGCATGCCGCAGCGCCGCGTTGTTGAGCTTGATTGTCATCTGGTCGTTCCCGCTCTGTCCTGCCGGTCAGGTCACGTAGTTTTCGGGTGCTTCCGGTGACTGGCTTCCACCACGGGAGACGTGGACTTTCGTGGCGGACGTTCCGGACTGCTCCGGGAGCTGGGCACGGATCTCGAGGACACCGTCGACGTAGCTGGCCTCAACAGCCTCGGGGTTGGCCCCGCGGGGCAGCGGGATGCCGCGCGAAAATTCGCCGTAGCGCACTTCGCTCCGGTAACCCGGTTGATCCTTGTGGGCTGGTTCCGTGCGCCGGGCAGCAATGTGCAAGGTGCCGTCGGTGACGGTGATATCGATGTCATTGTCGGGGTCGATGCCGGGGATATCGGTTCTGATGACCAAGGTGCTTCCGTCCCGGTATTCCTCGACTCTGAGCCAGGTATCTGTCTCACCTTGCAGGAAGCGCCGGACTGGTTCGGGCACGTCGATGCCGGTGCGGCGGAATAAGTTTTCCATGTCCATCTCCTTGCTGATTTTGCATCTCTGGTCACCGTGGTGCCGGGCGCGCGGAGCGGCGACTTCGGCCGCTTCGCCGGTGTACCGGGGACGCCGATCAGCGTGGCGCGCACCCCGTTTTCTGCCGCCCGGTCAAGATGCGCGATTCGGCGTCGGCGCCGTTCGCATAGTAAGGCGAAGGTGACGACGGCCCCCTTAAGGACCTGCCCCCGGGGCGCCTCCGGAGCCTGCGCTCGACGAAGTGTTGCGGGCAGCGGGGCCGGTCATGGTCCTGGGCCTCATTCAGTGTGTGCCTCCGGCAGGTTCGGGCTGAGCACCCCGGGCGTTGCTTCCCGGGGTGTCACAGCACCGGCCAGCAGCCGTCTAACAGAAATCGCAGACCGCCCTCACGGGATGATCATGCATGCGAGGGCTCTATGCCCTGGTTCTGCGGCCGGCAACGGCGCCATAGATCACGAGCACAATAACGGACCCGAGGATGGCGAGGAGCCAGGTTCGCAGGTCAAAGAAGTCACCGAGCCCTCCGCCGAAGATCAATGAACCGATCCAGCCGCCGAGGATTGCGCCCACGACGCCAAGAACGAGTGTGATGACCCAGCCGCCTCCCTGCCGGCCGGGAAGGACCGCCTTGGCGAGAGCTCCTGCGATAAGGCCGAGAATGAGGAATGCAAGAATGCCCATTGCTGTACTTCCTTTCGGTAGTCCGGTCGTAGAATGCGGCCGTAACCGCGATTTAATCAGCATGCGTAGTGTCGTGCAATACCCGGTGTCGCGGCCTGCTGTCGAGCCTCGTCCCTCGCGGCTCTGCCTGTAATGGTTGCGTCGACTGGCCATGGGCGACGGGTGGCAGGTAGGACGGGATCCGAGCGCAGGAGTCTAGTCCCTTGGAGCTGCCGGGTCTGGTTTGGGCGCCGGAGGGGCGCCGGCGCCTGGAGTCGTCCTGGGCTGGGGGGTCTGGAAGAAATCCACGAACCGGGCGAGTTGTTCCGACAGGGTCTCCCACCCGTCGAAATCCGCGGGGACGGCAGCTCTCTCGGCCTGGCGGGCCGCTCGCAGGGCGTCATTTCCGGCGTCGGTTATCTGGACTTGAAATTGGCGTCGGTCAGCTGGGTTTCGTGTCCTCGTGACCAGACCTCCCTCTTCCAGCCGAGCGAGGACGCGCCCGAGGGTCTGGCTCTGTACGTGAACCTTTGCGGCGAGCTGTTCCTGGTACATGGGGCCGGGTGCCACGGCTTCCAAGGCGATGACGGCGGCACGCGTCAGCCCCAACGGTGCCAGGGCGTCGTCGTGGAGACGCTGGACTAGACGGGCCGCTGCGGTCAGAAGCCGGTAACCGTCCCAGGCGTGGGGCTCAGGGGCGAGGATCACGAAGAGAGCCTTCCTGATTGGGTGGCAACGAAATCACGTTGTCGGGGACGGCGCCAATATGGGCCGACGTCCACCTCCACACTAAGCATGCCTTGCATCCATTTTGCAAGCATGCTTACTATTTTTCATGCAGGAAGCCCGCGCCGCACGCTGTTTGCGGTTCGCCTCCCGTCTGATTTCGGCGAAGGCCTTGCGGAACATATAGAAAGTGTGCTTACTATTTAGTTAGTAACCGTGCTTACTAATTCATCCGGAACCGCCAGCCACGATCCCAAGCGGACCATTCCTGAAAGAGAGCAACGATGACAGAGAACCCATGGGCCCAGACAACACCCCCGGCTTCCACTGACGAGTACGCCCAAGTCGGGGTGGTGCCCGCTGAAGGTGCCCAAAGCTCTGCCTCTAAATCGGAGGCAGCCAAGGAGGAAGCGGCGGACGTAAAGCGCCACGCCGCAGACGCGGCGCAGAATGTCGCGGAAACGGCCAAGACGGAGGCAGTCAACGTCGCCGCCGAGGTCAAGACCAATGCCCGGGACCTGCTGCACCAGGCCAAGTCTGATCTCACCGATCAGGCAGGAACCCAGCAGCAGAAAGTTGCCGAAGGCCTGAGATCCGTCGCCGGCGAACTCCATTCCATGGCCGCTGCCTCCGATCAGCCCGGCGTGGCCACCGACCTCGTCCGCCAAGCCGCAGAGCGGTCCTCCGCTGTTGCGTCCTGGCTCGATCGTCGGGACCCGGGTTCGCTCCTGACCGAGGTAAAATCCTTTGCCCGCCAGCGCCCGGGCACGTTCCTCTTGCTCGCGGCCGGAGCCGGTGTACTGGCCGGACGTCTGAGCCGCAGCCTGAGCACCGGGGCCCCCGAAACGACGGGCACCACCGCTACCGGAACGTCCGCCGCCGGGCGGATCCCCGACACCGGGGTAGCGGTTCCGCCGCCGCCGGTGCAGATGCCGGCTCCGCAAACCACGACGGCGGGCTTTGCGGACACCTACCCTCCGAATCCGCTGGACTCCGAGTTGGGCGCTACCGATCCACTCGGGGACGCCGGGCCGGGCCTCCGGGCCTCAGGGCCTCTTGCCGGCGAGCCCTTGCGGCCGGCTGATCCGCTTCGCGATGAGCCCTTTGACGGCGGCCGTCGATGAGCAGCGAAATTCCTCCCACCCCAGCCCAAGCGAAGGCTGACGCCTCTTCCCTGGGTGACCTTCTGGGTGAGGTCACGCGGGACATGTCCACCCTGATGCGGCAGGAAGTGGAGCTGGCCAAGGTCGAACTCAAGCAGTCCGCCACCCGCGCCGGCAAAGGCACCGGCCTGCTGGCTGGCGCCGGCGTAGCGGGCCACTTTGTGCTCCTGTTCCTGTCTTTGGCGCTCTGGTGGGCGCTGGGGTACGTGATCGGTCTGGGTTGGTCCGCTGTTGTTGTCGCCGTCATCTGGGCAATTGTCGCCGCCATCTTGGCAGCCATGGGCCGAAAGGAACTCAACGCGATCAAGGGCATGCCGAGGACCGCGGAGACCCTGCAGGAAATCCCGCCCACACTTAAACCCAACTCTTAGATCCAGCGAGGTAACACGATGAGTGAAAACCCGGATGTCATCCGAGCAGATATTGAAGCAACCCGCGCACGCCTGGGCACAAACGTTGACGCCGTCGCTGACAAGGTCACGCCGTCGCACATCGTCCAGCGGCAAACCGACAAGGTCAAGGACGCAGTATCCGGAGTGAAGGAGAAGGTCATGGGAGCCGCCGACCACACCGCGGACAACGTCCATTCAGCCGCCGGAAGCGCCGGCGCCCACGTGAGTGACGCCGGTTCAGCAGTCGCTGCCGCTCCCGCACAGCTGAAGACAAAGGCGCAGGGAAACCCTTTGGCTGCCGGGCTGATCGCTTTCGGCGCAGGCCTGCTTGTGTCGTCCCTGATCCCGGCCAGCCAGAAAGAGCGTGAAGCCGCTGAGGCCCTCAAGTCGGCCGCCGAGCCGCTCACCACGGAACTGACGGACGCCGCAAAGCACGTGGCTGAGGGACTCAAGGAGCCCGCTCAGGAAGCCATGGAGAACGTCAAGGCCACTGCCGCGGACGCCACCGATCATGTCAAGGCAGAAGGCCAAACCGCTGTGGCGGACGTCAAGGATCGGACCGCCGAAGCTAAGGACAACGTTCAGCAGGCCTAATGGCCGCATCTGAATATGGCCGGCTGCCCTCGCTGATGCGCTGGGCGGCCGGCCACTTCGCTTAACCCCCCAAGAAGGATTTCCCATGGCCAAGAACCCTGCCAAGGCAGAAAATGACTCCATGACCGACGCTGAAACGGACGAGAGCAGCACCGCCAAGGCCCGCACGGCGCCCGCTCCGGACGACTCCCGCAAACCGGACAGCCCCGCCGACGTCACCAAGCCCTCGTGGAAGTACATCGCCAAGAAGACTCTGCGTGAATTCACAAAGGACCAGTGCCCGGATCTCGCAGCCGCCCTGACCTACTACTCGGTCCTCTCGATTTTCCCGGCGCTGTTGGCCCTCGTGTCGTTGCTGGGCATTTTCGGGCAGGCCGAGAAGACCACATCCGCGCTCCTTCAGATCGTCCAGGGTTTCGCGCCCGGTGACACTGTGGACGCTATCCGCCAGCCAGTCGAGCAACTCAGCAGCTCCTCCGCCGCCGGACTCACCCTAGTGATCGGCATCGTCACCGCCCTCTGGTCCGCCTCCGGATACGTCGGCGCGTTTGGCCGGGCAATGAACAGGATCTACGAAATCGATGAGGGCCGGCCCTTTATCAAACTTCGCGGCACGATGCTCGTCGTCACGATTGCCACCGTGCTGATCGTCCTCGTGCTTTCAGCCATGCTCGTCCTGAGCGGACCGGTGGCCGAGGCCGTCGGCAACGCGGTCGGCCTCGGCGGGGCCGTCCTAACGGCGTGGAACATTCTCAAGTGGCCTGTGATCATCTTGCTCGTGATCCTCGCAATCGCCATCCTCTACTACGCCACCCCGAACGTAAAGCAGCCCAAGTTCCGCTGGATGAGCCTGGGATCCACAATCGCCTTGGTAATATTCCTGCTTGCGTCCCTGGCCTTCGCCTTCTACGTGGCCAACTTCAACAGCTACGACAAGACCTATGGTTCGATCGGCGGCGTCATCATCTCGCTGCTGTGGCTGTGGATCCTGAACATGTCGCTGCTGTTCGGTGCCGAGTTCGACGCCGAAATGGAGCGTGGACGGCAGCTCCAGGCCGGCATCGAGGCCGAAGACACCATCCAGCTGCCACCACGGGACACGAAACAGAGCGACAAACTCCAGGCCCGCGAGGAAGACGACATCCGTCGCGGGCGAGAACTGCGGGAACAGCACGGGAACCAGGCTGAACAGCAGGAAGGCAGCAAGCTCCCCGGAGACACCGATGGGGTGGACCGCACCTAACGCTCAAGTTGGCGGGCCGGTGGGCGCTCAAACTCTGTGGCCGGAGGGCGGGTTCGTCTCCGGCGGTCAGGCGTCACCTATGGCGGCGAGTTTCACGCTTTCCGTTTGTCCTTCCCAGGTACCGGTCAACGTGAGCCGGCCGACTGGTTGCTCGGTGAGGTCCAGTCGCCGGGTAACGAGTATGCGGAGGTTGGCAGTCTCGATAGCAGTGCCGGCGTCGGTGGTGCGGGGTGTCGGCGAAGAGACGTCAGGAACTGCATCGTGCTTCGGTCCGGTGCTGTGCACGAGGACCGACTGCGCCAGGAGTTGTTGCTTTCCCTCTGCTTGGAGGTATTGATCTGCCTGCGGACGGCCCAGCATGATGCTCGCCGCCAACGCTGCCACGTAGATTGGATCGGCGCAGGCATCGTAAACCCATCTCGGGCCGAGAACCGAGTGCTGCATCGTTCCGACTAGCCATGGTTCCGCGCCGGCCAAGGGCTGGGCCCTGTACGTGAGTGGAACTTGAACGGTTGAGCTGCCCACCGAGACGATGATCGTTTCTATGCCGACTTCGCCGGCGGGGTCATCGAACCGGTAGGAGCCTACTTTGCGGAGTCCTGCCGTGCCGGGCTCAGTGAACCACGGCTGGCGGGGCAGCCACTCTTCAAGAAGTTCAAGTTTCGTCGGCTGCAATTCTGCCTGATGAATGATCGCCATGGTTGCAAGCCTAACCGCGGCCACGGGTGTTCCGGCAGAACTCGTTGTTCTGGGTGCGGCTGCCGCCGCTGGGGCCGGCCCCCTTCTGACGATTGCCGCGGCGGGAACGAAGGGCGCGGCCTGATCCCTCCGTGCGGAAGATGCCGTCAGGCTATGCTCGACCTTCATCTGGACATCTTGGTAAGGGTTGAGGGTCTTCGGCACTGTCGTAGACTACCTCCTCACAGATAGCACTCGCCAAGGCGGCGGCCCGTTCTTGAGCGCTGTGAAGATGACGTCTCTGAGGAGTTCCGCAGCGCGGGGATCGTTTTTTCTTCACCGTGCTGTGACGTGTCCGCGTCCTGCGGTCTTGAGCACGGCGGGGCGGATGCCAGAGTCGTACCTTAGCTCTCCCGGTCGATCTGAAGGTAGCTGAGTCCACTGACATCGAGCCAGAATTTGGTCGGAGTCTCTACGAGACGCAGCAGGACGCCCCCGCAGGAACTGCAGCGCACAACTATTCCCGGGGCGTCGGCATATACCGCTGCTTCCCCGAAGACCCTGACAGCGCCACAGTTCTTGCACCGACCGATCGCTGCAATGATGTCAATGCGGAACAATTCCCACAGCTGTCCTGCTGCCGCGTTCCCGTCAAGATGAGGTATTGGATTGCCTGCGGTTCCGGCGATGTCCTGGTCCTCGAGGCGCGGGTCCTCAGCACCAGGGGAAGCGGAGCTGTTGTTGCCAGTCACCGTATTCCTCCCGTTCCGCCGAAGCGTTCGGTTTTAATCGAGGCGGTCGGATAGCCCGCCTGCACCATCCACTCTGTGACCGTTTCGACAAACATTGTCTGACCACAGATGAAAGTGTCGGGGGAAACATCCGCCGGCAGGACGTTTGCCAACAGTGTTTCAGCGGTGAGTCGCTTCGGGGCGCTTGGCCAGCCCTCCGGAACTTTGCGTGTATAGAAATAGTCGACGGTCAGCTTGGGAGATTCCTGTCTCAAGGTCAGCTCCTCCCGATAGAACCCTGCCTCGGGGGATTTGAGCGAGTACAGCAACCGGAACTGTGAGGGATTCTCGGATGCCTCGTGGGCGCGGATCATGGACATGAGCGGGACGACGCCGGATCCTCCGGCGATCAGCTGAACCGGGTTCGGGTCCGTCGGCCGCCAGACGAACCAGCCGCCGACGGGGCCCCGGATCTCCAACTGGTCTCCGACCATCAGGTCTCTGACCAGATAGGGGGAGACCTCCCCGTTGGCCAATTCGTCGACCGTGATCTCCAGGATTTCGTCCATCCCGGCTGTGGCCACGGAGTAGGACCGCACTGCCGTGTAACCGTCGTCGGCCGTGAGCCGGATATCGATGTGCTGGCCGGGAAGGTTGCCGTTCAGACCGTCTACGCGCAGCCCGATGGTTCTGGACGATTCCGTTTCGGGAACGCCGCTGACCACCTCGGCGACGCGCCACAGGGTGCTCATGTGTCCTGCCTCATGAGTAGCGCTCCTCGCGCCACGGGTCGCCGTAGATGTGGTAGCCGTTAGATTCCCAGAAGCCGGGAACATCGTGCGGCATCAGCTCGATGCCATTGATCCACTTCGCACTCTTCCAAAAGTACAAGTGGGGTACCAGCAGGCGGGCAGGGCCGCCGTGGGCCCGTTCCAGTGGCTCACCGTCGAATTCCCAGGCCACCCATGCCTGGCCGCCCAGCAGGTCCTGCAGCGGGACATTGGTTGTATAGCCGCCGTAGGAGTGAGCCGTAGTGAACTCGGACGTTGTTTCCACGTCCTCGAACAAGGTGTCGAGGGACACCCCGCGCCACGACGTGTCCAGCTTGGACCAGCTGGTCACGCAATGAATATCGGTCCGGACATCAACCTGTGGTAGCGCCAAGAATTCATTCCAGGACCAGGCGCGGCGCTGCCCCGTCTCCGTTGTAATGAAGAATTCCCAGTCAGCGGTGGCGATATAGGGTGCAGGGCCCGCCGTCAGCACGGGAAAGCTTGCTGTCTCGTATTGGCCGGGTGGTAACGCTGGATTGCCGGTGCGCCGTTTTCCGTGAAAACCAGACGAGATGATTCCCATCTTGTACCTCCGATGCGGAGCTCCGCCGGTCGAATGTAATCCGTGCCCCAACGATATGGCAACGGCGGGACAGAGACCAGACTTGCAAACGTTCTCCGGTCCAGTCTTTACCCGCTGAACTCTCCATGAAGCTCGGCAATCCAACGACGGAATCTCGCGGCCGCCCCTTAGGCCTTCTTGCTAGCGGGGTCGTTCGGGTGCGGCTGCAGAGGGATGATTTCGACCGTCATCCATACGTGCAAAGGCATGCTTGCGAGGATGCCCATCAGCTCGCTTTCATTTTCCGCACTCCAAAGGCCGATACTTCGCCACTCACCCGGTGCCGCCGGGGGCCGCCACAGCCGGAGAAGATGACCGTCGGACGCTAGTTCTGCCGCCCTGATCGCCTCCCGCGACCTGGTCTCGTCCACGGTCGCGTCCGGTGTTCCGTCGGGAACAGTGGTGACGAGGTGGGTCAGAAATTCCATTACGGGCTTCTTTCTTCTTTCTTCTTTCACGCCAAAAATTAATTGGTGAGCTGGCTGGCTCAGCGTGTGGCGACCTCCCCAAGGTGTGAGAAGGGCAAATCCGATGGATTTTGCGAGTCATCAGCCCGCCGTTTGTGGTCCCGCGCCTATGAGTTTGTGGCTGGCCGCGATCTGTCCGCGGAGGGCTTTGAGCGCGGCGATGTAGATCTCCGAAAATGTCGGGAACGGTTGGATGGTGTCGCTCAGGACGTCCAAAGGGATGTGGGCCCGGATTGCCAGTGTCGCCTGCTGCAGCCACTCGCCGGCTTCCGGGCCGAGCGCGTATGCGCCGGTGAGCTTGTCGCCGTCGCTGAGGAGGGTGAGGAAGCCGTTGCTCTCGGCGTAGGCGCGCGTGTAGGTGGCGGTCTTCGGCAGTTCCGAGACCGGGACCGTGGCGCTGAAGCGGCCCTCGGCGGCGCCTACCGCCGCGGCCTGCGGGTCCGTATAAGTGACCCGCGGAACGGCCTCATAGTTTGCCTCCCGCGCCTCCCCGAGGATGTTCGCGGCGACGACATCGCCCTGATACTTCCCAACGTGGGTCAGCGGCCAGATGCCGGTGACGTCGCCGATCGCCCACAAACCCTCCGCCACGCGCAGGCGCGCATCAACGGGCACTCCGTGGGCCTCCGGCTCGACGCCAACACTCTCCAGGCCGATCCCGCGGACCCGTGGGCGCCGCCCCGTGGCGACGAGCAGCCGGTCACCGCGCAGCTCGCGCCCGTCGTCGAACTCGACCACGAAGTCCTCACCCTCCCGCCGCACTGCGGACGCGCGCGCGGACAGGACGAGCTCGATGCCCTCGCGGCTCAAGACCTCGCCGAGGGCCTCGCCCAGCGGTGCCGGCTCCCGGCCGAGGACGTGCGGGGACATATCCGCCACCGCCACCTCGGCGCCGAGCCGGCGCACCGCCTGGGCCATTTCGACGCCGACCGGCCCCCCGCCGAGGATGAGCAGGCGGCGGGGGATGCCGTTCATGGAGGTCGCCTCGCGGCTCGTCCAGACACCCTTCAGCCCGCTCAGGCCCGGGACCGGGGGCACGACCGGTTCGGCACCGTTGGCGAGGACCAGGTGGCGGGCGGTGTGGCGCACGCCGTCGACCTCGACGACGCCCGGACCGGCGAGCCGCCCGGTGCCGCGCAGCAGGTCGATGCCGTGATCGGCCAGCCAGCGCTCCTGCCCGGCATCGGAGTAGTCCGAAACCATGAAGTCGCGCCACGCAAGCGCCGCCTCGACGTCGACCTCGGCGGTGGCGGCAGCCTCGCGTGCCGCATGGACCGCCTCACCGGGCCGCAGCAGGGTTTTCGACGGGATGCACGCCCAGTACGAGCACTCGCCGCCGACCAGTTCGCGCTCCACGACCGCCACGCGCAGGCCGCCCTCGGCGAGGGCGCCGGCGCAGTGTTCGCCGGGGGAGCCGGCGCCGATCACGATCACGTCGTAGTCGCTGTTCATGTCGGCAACTCCTCCCCGGCGTGCTCGCGCACCATGTAGAGCGCGTACCAGTCGGGCCAATCCGGGTCTTCCTGGCCGGTTAGCTCCTCGTGCTTGCCGTGCGCTTTCGCGGCCCGCCTGAGGGCTTCCGCAAGGTCGCCCACGGACTCGTAAGTGGTGGCCATCAGCCTCTCCTTTCAGCGTTGATTGCTTCAGCGGCCCGGAAGCCGGGTCTTAATCTCCTGAAGAATCCAGCCGTTGCCGTCCGGGTCGCTGAAGGAGGCGAACGAGCCGTAGTCCTTGTTCCCGGGAGCCGGACCGTCCAGGCGCCCTTCGGTCCCGGCGTGGTGGAATACGCCCGTGGCGTCGTGGAATGTCTCGCTGACGTCGACCCCGCGCGAGATGAGGTCGGCTCGGGCAGCGTCCATGTCGTAGACCGCGAGGTGCAGGCCCTGGGCCGAGCCCGGCGCCGCCGAGGTGACGCCCGCGCCAATGATGATCGAGCAGCCGGAACCCGGAGGCGTCAACTGCATCAGCCGGTAGCCGTCCTCGACGGCGACTTCGGCGTCGAGGCGCCAGCCCAGCAACTCGTAGAAGCGCTTGGCCCGGTCGACGTCCGAGACCGGCACGACGATGACCTCGAGCCTAAACTCCCCGGGCTTCACCGGCCGGCTGGCGATGGCGCTTTTGCTGCTTGTATCGAGACTATTCATCTCGGCCTCCCCTAAAGTTGGGCCCGCCAAAACAGGGCGATACCAGGGGTGGTGGACCTGGGAACGCGGCCGAACGCCGGCCAACATGCCGACGCTGCGGCACCGCGCTGCGGGTTCGCCGCCAGCTTTTCCTGGCCGCCCCCCCGGCCGGTCTGCGGACCGGGGACGCTGCCCTCGGAAGCCCACATTTGTCCGCCTCCGGGCGAAAGTCAAGGACAAATTCCTGTCCACTGCGGGCCCCTTGCTGGCCTACCGGCGTCGGCGTAGGCTCGCCCGCAGGAGCGGCGGTGTTACTGCGCCGGCAACTGGGCACCCTTCCATGGACGGAACCAGCGGGCACGGCCGGATCGTGGAGTCGGTAGATGGCACGGAAGGACCTGCGATGGACGCGGCTGAAGTTCCTGGCGCTGGCGGCGGGTGGCCGGCACTCCGGGTCAATGACTGGATTCAGACCCGGGACACCGTGCACATGTGGACGCAGATTGTCGGCAAGATCCGCATGGCGCTCACTCCGATGCTGAACCACTGGTGGCACGTGACGCTGTACGTCACGCCGCGCGGACTGACGACGTCGACGATCCCCTACGGGGGCGGGGCCTTCGACATCGAATTCGACTTCTGCGACCACCAGTTGCACGTCCGCTCCAGCGATGGAACTGCCGGGACCATCGTCCTGGAACCCAAATCGGTGGCAGCATTCCATGCGGAAGTGTTTGAGACCCTCGGCAGGCTCGGCATCCAGGCATCCATCCGTGCGGTCCCGAACGAAGTGGAACCGGCCATACCCTTCGCCGAAGACCATCAGCACGCCTCCTACGACCCGGGTGCCATCCGGACGTTCTGGCAGCAATTAATCGAGGCGGACCGGGTCCTGAAAGAATTCAGTTCCCGCTTCAGGGGCAAGGCCAGTCCCGTCCACCTGTTCTGGGGAGGCATGGACCTGGCCTACGCGCGCTTCTCCGGACGCGTGGCGCCTGCTCACCCCGGTGGGGTTCCGAATTGTGCCGACTGGGTCATGGTGGAGGGCTATTCCCACGAGCTGAGCAGTTGCGGGTTCTGGCCCGGTGTGGGGGAGGAGGGGGCCTTCTATGCCTACACGTACCCAGAGCCGCCAGGCTACGCCGAGTATGTGAACGAAGCCGACGGCGTCGTATATCGCCAAAGCGACAGGCTATACCTCTTTCCATATGAAAACGTCCGCTCCGCGCCGGACCCCGACAGCAAGCTGTTGGGGTTCCTTCATGCCACCTACGAGGCGGCCGCGGAGACAGGGCACTGGGACCGCGAGGCCCTTGAGGTGGATCGGGACCGTTGGCGGCGGTGACGCCACAACCCAGCAGCCGGGGCCAGGCACTTCAAGGGGCGATCCGCACGACTCCTGCACTGACGACGGGACGGTTGCTGGTACTGCCTTCAGTGAGAGAGGCCGGCAACCGCGGGTGCGGGTGTTAACTGGGAGGGTGAGTTCCCTACCGTCGGCGCGTACGCAGAGGCTCGTGCTTTGGATCGCAATTCTCGCGTCCTTCGTGTCGTTTCTCGACAGCAGCGTCATCAACGTGGCGCTGCCGGCCATTTCCCGCGAATTAGGCGGCGGACTTACGACGCAGCAATGGGTTGTCGACGCCTACCTGATCACCTTGGGTTCCCTGATCCTGGTTGCCGGTTCGCTCTCTGATTTGCTCGGACGCGTTGTGGTTCTCCGGGCAGGGCTGATCGGGTTCGGCGCGACGTCAGTCATGTGTGCGCTGGCACCCACGGCGGAGGTGCTGGTCCTGGCGAGGGCGCTTCAAGGCGTCGCGGGCGCCTTGCTGGTGCCCAGCTCCCTGGCCCTGATCACGTCAAACTTCGACGAGGCCCCCCGGGCGAAGGCGATCGGCCAGTGGACAGCCGGCACAACCGTGGCTTTCATCGCGGGCCCCCTGCTCGGCGGGTTGCTGGTCGATTCGGTGGGCTGGCGTTGGGTCTTCGGAATCAACGTCCTGCCCATTGCTGTGACCTTGTACCTGTTAGCCGTGCTGCGGGCCAAGGATGTTCGCGTGGAGGGGGTGCGCATCGACTACCCGGGCGCTGTGCTCTGTGTGCTCGGGTTGGCGGGGCCGGTCTACGCGCTGATCGAACAAGGCAACTATGGCTGGGGGAGCCCGCCCATTCTGATGCCCTTCGTTCTCGGCATCCTGTGCCTCGCCGGGTTCATTTGGCGGGAAATGACCGCGCAGCAGCCGCTCCTGCCACTCAGTCTTTTCTCGGTCCGAAACTTTGCCGTCGGGAATGTGGCTACGGCCTTCGTCTACGCCGCTCTGTCGATCGGGGGATTCATCATCGTGCTTTTCCTGCAGCAGGTTGCCGGGTTTCCGGCGACGCTTGCCGCACTCGCGTTGCTTCCCGTCAGCATCGTCAACATCCTCCTGGCGTCATGGTTTGGCTCCCTGGCCGGGAGGTTCGGGCCGAGGTGGTTCATGGCATTCGGACCTGCTCTCGCCGGAGTTGGCTACCTCCTGATGCTCGCGGCCGAAATCCCGGTCAACTATTGGACCCAGCTAATGCCTGGGATCCTCCTGTTCGCAGTCGGGCTCTCGGCGACCGTCGCACCGCTGACCGCCGCCATTCTCGGTTCGGTTTCGGAACAGCAGGCCGGCATCGGCTCGGCAGTGAATAACGCCGTCAGCAGGGTTGCCGGTCTGATCGGCATCGCGCTGGTCGGCTTGGTCGTGGGCGGCAAACTTGAGCTCGACGGATTTCACCGGATGGTGACCGTGACGGCGGTGCTGCTCATCCTCGGGGGCATCGTTTCCGCCGTCGGTATCCAAAACCCGCGCAGGCGGCCTGCGGGCCGGGTAAGACAGAAAACCCCATCGCAGAGCACACGGAGCTACCGCATTTTCAAACCTGGCCGATAGAGGTTCGGAAGTTCAGTGGGCTGTCAGGCCGACCCGCTGATGCGGTACCCGTGTCGCGTGTCGCAGCGGATCCGGGGAGCACCGGTGCGCCCACGAGGCGACCGTCGCGAGGATGAGGCCCTGGAATCTAGAGTCGGCTCCGCCCGCGACTTTGCCCGGCATGAGGTGAATTTCTGCTTTCACACCGGCGGCACCGCGGGCCAGCTTTCCCTGCGCAACTGGCCCGCCAGCGATAACGGTGCGGATCCGCCACAGGGCCGCCGTCGCATGCAAACCGCGGCGTGAACCTCCCGCTCCATGGGCAACATGAAAGACACATTGGCCAGTGTCAGACGGGCCTTTTGGGGATGGGGCAGCAGCCCGCACGCTTCACAAGCCAACACGGAGGCTGACTTGCCCCGGTCACGTCGTTTCATGCCTCCTCAGTCGCGGATGGACCCTGCGGAGAGGTGGCGGCAGTACCAACAGCGAATCAACCATCGACCGGTTCTTCACCCGCTGCACATCCCCGGGAACGCTTGCCCGCAGACCCATTCGCCACGACGGGTTGGATATCCGCTGCCCTCTCGATCGCGCCGGCGCCGCCGGACGCCCGGGAATGGGAGGCCGGACAGCCACCGGACATGGTGCCCGCCGCAATACCGCGTCAGGGAGCCTGGCGCCAGCCGTTGCGGGCACGGACGGGGAGCTGCTCCACCGGGAAACGCATCTGTCAGACACCCCAAGAAATGTCTTCGACATGCATGCATGCATGCAACGGCGAGGACTTCGTCGACCAACCCTTGCCTGCGGTGATTCGGGTGCGTGAGGAGCAGTGAAGGTTTGCATCGGACCATTCCGCCCCAGCGTCGCATCGGCGGTAATCAGGGCGGCCGTGTTGTGTCCGCCGGAGTCGACGCTAACCAGGGACATGCCGGGGGGACTGGGCTGTCATGGACTCCACCCCGGCGTTGGTCGTGAGCACGCCAGCCGGGCTGCTGGTCCCGAGCAGAAAAGCCGTGCAGCGGATGCTAGTCCAGAGGCAGTGTTATTGTCACACAGGTTCCGGCGGCGGCGGACGAATCGATGGTCATCTCTCCGCCAGCAAGGACTACGGCCACTCGCATGAGGCGCAGCCCCATGCCGGTGTGCCGAGCAATCATGGCTGTCGGCACGTCGAAACCACGGCCGTCGTCTGACACTTTGAGCTGAACGCCGTGGCTCATGCCTTGGGTGACGCCGCCCAGCCGGAGCGTCACAGTTGATGCGTGAGCGAATTTGTAGACATTGCTGAGGAGCTCCTGCGCCGCTCGGTACAGAAGGGTTGCGGATTGCCGGTCTACTTCCATCCTGTGGTGCGGAGTCTCCAGATGCACCACGGTCCCGCGTTCGCGGAGGGGAAGCGTCAAGCGGTCAATTGCACCGGTTACCCCAAGAGCGTGGAAATCGACCGGGTGTGTATCGGTGAGGACGCCACGTAGGGCGACGATTTCATCGCTTAGTAGTGATTTCATACTGCTACTGTGCGCTTGTGCCGTTGGCATTCTCCTATGCCGCGCCGCGGATATTGAACCTTGATTCTGCAGGCCACACCAGGAATGTTGAACAAGAGCAACGGGGCAATGAGGCTTTGACGCACTAAGCTTCAGTTTGTGATCTCGAGTTCCGCCCCTTGCCTCGCAGCGGCCGGACATCGGCGCGTCAGACTGGGGGCTGTAGCGGGGATGGCGGGGGCAGTCCTTTTTGTCACCGTTTTCACTGTTTATGGGTGGCTGTGCCCGGGTTACTCCTGGACCAGCATGTTCGTCAGCGAGCTGTCCCTTGGCCCCTACGGCTGGGTCCAGATGCTCAACTTCGTGCTGACCGGTGCCCTGGTATTGGTATTCGGTCGCGGTCTCGCGGCTCACTTCAATACCGGGGCGGCTTCTCTGGCCGGGCCGGTGCTTGTACAGTGTATCGGCGTCAGCCTGATTGCGTCCGGACCATTCACCACCGACCCGTCCGCCATGTTCGACCAAATAAGCACCCATGGCGTCGTGCACGGCATCTTCGGGGCCCTCGTCTTCACGTTCGCGCCTCTAAGTTGCTTCGTTTTCTACAGGCGCTTCCGCGGCGACCCGCTCTGGCGCACTCTGGCGGGGTGGACGCTGACCGCTGGTGTAGTCCTGACCCTCGGGATCGGCCTGCTCAAGTTCAGCCAGCAGCCCGGGAGCGCACTGTTCGAATGGAAAGGTCTGGTGCAACGAGTCATCCTGGTCACGTTCATGGCCTGGATTTTCGCGGTCGCGGTCCGGTTGCGCCGCCGCTATCGGGGCGGGGAACCCAGCCTCTAATCGCGCGCCGGTCTCCGGTCTGTCAGTCATCGTTGCCTGAGTGCTTGTCATCGCCCGGCTCGGGTTCGCCCTGGCCCGGTCGTCAGAGACGAACGGGCTCGGCCACGATGTCGGGCTGCAGTCAGAACGACTAGGACCTCAAATCATTGCAGCGATTTCTTCAACTGCCCGGGTCAGTGCTGCCATGGATGCAGGGCCGCCATGCCCTTCGTCTTCTCTGACGACGAGTCGGCTTGACTCCCAGCGTCGGTGCAGCTCCCATGCAGTGATGGCGGGTCCGCTGATGTCGCGCCGGCCATGTATAAGGTATCCGGGGATGCCGTTGAGCTCGTGAATCCGCGGGATAAGTTCCTGCCCGTTGGACAGGAATCCGTCGTTCGCCCAGTAGTGCGTAACTAGAAGAGCAAACGTCATGCGCTCTCGCTCGTCTTCAAACAGCGGGCCAGGAAGCCAGTGGGGGTCCAGCGATATGTGCGTGGATTCCCATCGGTCCCACGATAGGGCGGCGCGCCGGGCGTCTTCGCGATCTTGACCGGCCAGTCGACGTGCGTATGCCTCGACCACGCGTTCGCCCGGTTCCGCGTTGCCAGCCTCCGCGAAGTCCGCCCACGCTTCGGGAAAGACGCGTCCGACGTCTTCAGTGATCCATTGGATCTCTTCCCGGCTGCTTGTTGTCACGGCTACCAAGGCGATACCGAGGACCCGACTGGGATGTTCCAGCGCATAGGCGAGGGCAAGCGTGCTACCCCACGAAACGCCGGTGAGGACCCACTTCTCTACACCTAGGTGCTCTCTCACGGCCTCAATGTCTTCAATCAAGGCTTGCGTCGTGTTCCCCGACAGGTGGTCAAGGTCGTCCTGGGCAATGGGAGTGCTCTTGCCACAACCCCGCTGGTCTAGGCCGATAATCCGGAACCGGTTGTGGTCGTGGCGTTTACGGCTGGCCTTGTGCACCTCAAGCGCTTGGAGATCGGATCGATGAAGGGTCTCTCCGGGTTGGGCCCACTCCTAGAAGCGCCGTGCCTGGAGGAATTGTTGCTCATTCGGGCGGTTGCTCTGTCGGGTGCGGATCCGGAGGGAATCGCGGCCCACCCGACGATTCGGGCCTTTGAATGGTTCGCAGAAGACGTGCCGGTGAAGACTTGGGTCCCCGTCGTAGATCGAGTGCGACGGCCGAAAGCGCGACCCATGAAGGCCTCGGACTGGTTCGACTTGAATCCGTGATCGGGTCACGTCGGCCGATTTCAATCGCCCAACAACAATCGTGCATGTACTGCTATATCGGCGCAATTCCACAAAATCCGAGGCTGCTGTCCGAAGGATCAGATGCCCGGCCGGTTGTGAGAGCAGCTTTGGCGGCAACGTGCTGCAAAGAGAGCACAACAAAACATGGCGGTATCGCCGGGCGGTCGGGGTTCTGGGCGCTCACGGGCGGTGGGCGGTGAACGTGAGGGTGCCAACGCCGCGTCCCACCGGTTCGCCGTGATATCCGCCGAACACGTCGTCGACGGCGAGCCCCGCCTCATGAAGCATGGCGCGGAGCTGGTCTTCTGAGCGGAAGCGGAGAGGCCCGGACTCGACACGTTCGATCCCATCCGGGCCGATCTCGTGCGCGCAGAAGTCCACCACACCGGCTTGTTCATTTACATAAGTGGTTTGGTACCAGTGCTGGCTATCGCCCCGAGGGAGGTGGACCATCTTGTGGGTGCGTTCCTTGGTCCAGGCCTCCCAGCCACGGGCATTCGGATCGCGTGAATCGAAGGCGAGACGACCTCCCGGGACAAGATGGGCCGCGATGTCAGCCAATGACCGGGCAAGCTCGTCGTCGTCGAGAATCTCCTGAACGACGTTGGAGGACATGAGGGCAACATCGAAAAGCGCACTGGCGGGAATGGCCCGGGAGTTGCCATCGATCCATACGACCCTGTCGGCGCCCGGCTTCGCGCGGGCTGCCTCGAGGGACGGGCGGTGGGGATCAACGCCCGTGACGGCGCATCCTGCTTTCGCGGCGGCGATTGGTATACCGCCAGTCCCGCAGCCGAGGTCAAGGACGCGTGCGCCGGGGATGGTCGTCACGAAGCCCAGGAAAAAGTCGTCGCTGGGCCCCCAGTTGTTGACTGCGTCGTACAGGTCGGTAGCGTGATTCTCCGTCATCGTGTCCACGCTATAGAACGCCCCGGCTTTTGGGCCGGTATGCGCCGAAGTGGTTCTGGTGTGTCGGTGTACTGGGGCCGAATAACAACGGGCCGGCGAAGTACTCGCCGATCAGGGTGGCTTCGTAATCGCCCGGGTAGAACACGGCAAAGGTGTTCCTGCCGTCGGGTATGTTCGGCGATGACGGGTCTTGACTGGTCGCGTGTTCGAAACACAACCTGGAGACCCGGCGTCGCGGCCTGACATCGCGCTGCGGAACGAAGGGGGAGCGCCTCGATTTCCGGCGTTGAGCCCAACCAGGCGGTCGACTGCTGGGTGTCAATGTAGAGGATCAAACGACGCCCGCGTTAAGGGTTTGTCGATCCGTGGTCATTGCTTCTGGGACGCCGCCGCGGACGGTTCAAGATCGGAGAGACTGAGCGGATGCGCAGGGGAGTCCGGGAAAGGACAGGTGGAGGTCACCGCCAGTAATGGGCCAACGTGCACCAGCTCGCCGGATGCCATGGGTCGCCAGCCCGGGTTGTGATCCATCGGTTCGGTAGCGAAGAGGACATGCGGGGAACGGGCAAGATCCGTGCTGCGGGCGTGGATTCGAATGCTCCGGGCGTCCATAGGGGCCGCCGGAGCCGGAGCAGCGGCAGGGTCCCGTTCAAGAATGTGTAACTCGTGGGTTGCCGGGTACCTGAGCGACCAGAGGTCCGTGGCAGTGGTCACGATGAGGTTCAGGCTAAAGACGGGCAACTCCTCGGCGATCCACCTAATGGCCCGGGCAATGCCTTCTCCGACGTCGCCGCGGGTCCGACGGCTCTCGGCAGTGATGAGCGCGAAGAGGCGTTCGCTGTCGGTCTGACCCTGCACGAGGTCCGTAACGCCGAGCTCGGCCAGATGCTGATCGAGCCGTTTGAGATCTCCGAAGGCGCCGTTGTGGGCAAACAGCCGCCCGTCCTGCTCGAACGGGTGCGTGTTGACCAGAGCATGGGCTCCGGTGCTGGCATACCGCACATGGGCAAGGAACGTTGTGCTCTTCAGAACCCGTGCCTCGCGCGCGAACGCGTGGTCCTCCCAAGCGGCAAGCGGCTGCTTTGCCACGTGGGCTCTACCGTCAGCGTCGAAGGTGCCTATGCCGGCGCCGTCGGGCTCCCGCCGGCTCTGCTCGGCGAGGCTGTCCGGGGCGTCAAGGAGCCAGAACGTCGCCCTGACCGGCTGGGGACCAGCGTGCAGGCCGAAAAGTCGACACATGGCAAGTTCTTTCTTTGATGTGCTGGCTAATGGTGGAAGGCCTGGGTTAGAAATCGCCCGGCCGCGGCGGCAGCACCACCTGCCCGTCGTTCAGGCTACTCGGGGTGGCCCCTCCGGCCAACCCGCTTCCGGACCATCGGCTCGATTATGAGGGAGGGCCGGGACTAATTCGGTGAATGGTGCCGTTATGCAGTCGGGGCCGGAACCGGTTCTGCGCGAAAGGCCCCCTTTGGGCTCCGATTGGAATGAGGTCACATGACGACTACGCCTGCCGAGGGAGTCGGCTTCCGGTCCAAACGCGGCCCGGTCCTCATTGCCCTGATGCTCTCGACGGGTCTGGTGGCGATTGATGCGACGATTGTGGCGACAGCCGTGCCTTCGATCGTGCATGACATTGGCGGGTTCACGTCGTTCCCGTGGCTTTTCTCCGCCTACCTGTTGGCCCAGGCTGTGTCGGTACCTGTCTACGCGAAGCTCTCCGACGTCATTGGCCGCAAACCGATCATCCTCATCGGAATAGGTTTGTTCCTGCTCGGCTCGGTCCTGTGCGGGGTCGCCTGGAGCATGCCGGTGCTCATCGCCTTCCGCGTCGTGCAGGGACTGGGCGCGGGAGCGGTCCAGCCGATGGCCATCACCATCGCCGGCGATATCTACACGCTGGCAGAGCGGGCAAAGGTGCAGGGCTACCTTGCGAGCGTGTGGGCCGTCTCCTCAGTGGTTGGCCCAACACTGGGGGGAGTGTTTGCCTCACTCGGCATTTGGCGCGGCATTTTCCTCGTGAACATTCCGCTGTGCCTGATGGCAGGGTGGATGCTGGTCCGGTCGTTCAACGAGGATATCGAGCGCGTGAAGCACAGGGTCGACTATCTGGGGGCGGGGCTACTCACGGTCTCGCTCACCCTGCTCATCCTCGGGGCCCTCGAAGGCGGCCAGGCCTGGGCCTGGAACTCCGCCATCAGCAGCGCAGTGTTCGCAGGCGGTGCCGTCCTATTCGCCGCGTTCATCCTCGTCGAGCGGAGGGCAGCGGAGCCGGTCCTGCCGCCGTGGGTAGCGTCCCGGCGGCTGCTGGCGACGACGGCGATGATCGCCTTCGGTGTGGGAGCGGTCATGCTTGGCCTGACGTCTTACGTTCCCACGTTCCTCGAAGGTGCCCTCTCGACTTCCCCGATCCTGGCCGGACTAGCCCTGGCGGCGTTGACCATCGGGTGGCCGATTAGTGCGTCCCAATCTGGACGCTTGTATCTTCGGATCGGGTTCCGGAACACGGCAATGATCGGCGTCACGGTCACCGTCATCGGCACAGCAGTCCTTGCCCTCACCGCTTCTGCGCCCAACATTGCGCTGGTGGCGGGCAGTTGCTTCATCGTCGGGCTCGGACTCGGGCTCGTCGCGACTCCGACCCTTATAGCCGCCCAGACGAGCGTCGAATGGAATGAGCGCGGCGTGGTCACCGGCACCAACCTTTTCGCCCGATCGATCGGCAGCTCCATCGGTGTCGCCGTATTCGGGGCGATAGCTAACGCCGTCTACGCCAGCTCCCCGCAGGCCGACACGGACCCCCAAACCATTGTGGCGGCTTCCTCGGCCGTGTTCCTGGCCGTCATGATCTGTGCCGTACTCACGGTCTTGGCCGTCATCGCGATGCCCGCCACCAAGCCCGTGAAGGCCTACGTCGGCGCGCGAAGGTAATCGCAGCGTCGAGCCCTGCCGCCAGGATTCTGCCAAACGGTGCGGGCTGCTCAAGCATCATGCAGTGCCCGGCACCAGCCAGTGTCGTGAACGTGGCAGCTTCTTCGCGGGCCCAGGCGGGCACATGAGTCGGCAAACCATCTGGCAGGGCGGAAACAGCCGACCTGCCGGGGTCACGAATGGTTTGCCCGTGGAGCGGTATTTCCTACGTTCCACTGCGCAGCAGGTAATTGGCCACGCCATCGGGGTTTGCTAGGGCGAGGAGGTGGCCGCCAGGCACGACGTCGGGCTCCATGCCGAGGCGTTCGCGGGCGACCTGTCGTTGGAAATCCAATGGAAAGAACCGGTCTGCCTCTCCGGTAAGCACGCGGGTTGGGACCCTGGGCCAGTCTGTGAAGTTGCAGGCCGACTCGAAGACCGCGTTCGCTTCAGGGCGTTGATGCGGTTCCCCTTCGGCCGCGACTTCTGGTGGTACGTCGTGCAGGAAGTAGGTGTCTGTGTCGAACTCGGTACTGTACCCGTGGGCCTTCGCCGCGCTTTGCTGCGCTGCAGCCCAGCCGGTGTTGTCCCACCATGCGCCGGGGGTCTCGCCGGGTACCGGGATCATCGCATTCACCAGGACAAGCTCTCTGACGGAAGCCCGTTCACAAACGAGCGGGGCGGTGAAGCCCCCGAGCGACTGCGCAACGAGCACCACGTCGTGGCGCCCACCGATGGCTTCGAGAACCAGGCGCGCGTACTCGGGCAGCCCGGCGCTTTCATCGTCGCCGGGAAGATCGACCGCCACGGCTCCGTGACCGGCCCCCTGAAGCAAAGGAAGGACACGGCTCCAGTACCAGGCTGCACCGCCCGCTCCCGGTATCAGGACGAACGTACTCACCGTCGTACCGGCCAAACGCCGACGACGGGACCCCGGCGACGGACCGGCAGGTGGCGGCCGTTGGGCCGACTTCGTTTCATCACGGATCTCATCTCCCCATTTTCACCCCGACCGCATGGACGCCGGCACCCCCGCACAACCGGGAGGCAGCGCAGACAGGAATCCCGGCGTTCTTGTTGGCTGCAGCCGGGAGGGGCCTGTTTCGACGGCGCTGGCCGCCGTAGGCTATGGGGATCCGACACATCGAGGAGGCATTCATGCGCACGACAACACGCACCGCCCAGGCCGATCAGGTCCGCCATCTTTCAGAGAATCTCATCACGCAGCTCACTAAGGGAAGGGAGTGGGCCACTCCCGGGGTCGAGGCGGCATTGCAAAGAGTGGTGGTGGGGCTCGATAGCGGGATTGAATCTGCGTCGCCGATGATCCAGACCGGGCTGCGGCGGCTCGCTGACGAGCTCGCCGGTGGAGTGGAAACTCTGGCTCCCCGTGTTCACGAGGGCCTGAAGCGGGCTGAAGCGAAAGTTTTTCCGGTGCCCGCCCCGGCCAAGTCGCGGCGGACGGGGTCAGGGAAAGCATGGTTGATTGCCGGGGTGGTGGCCGTCGCGGTGACCGTGGGAGTCGCGGCCTGGCTCTCTTTCCGCCGGGCGAATGAAGAGCCCGTGCCGTCCGTGGATGTGCGGCGTACCGGCGGCGCAGGCCCCGACGCGGACGCCGCCCCCGCAGGGGCCCAGGCCTGAGGCAATTGCGGCGGCATAGGGTCGCCCTACCGGCTCGCTTCGGTCCGCGGACGTGAAGGGCGGGTCGTCGAAGGGTCCGAACCCCTGCGACCTGTCTCAACCCGGCGGATCAACTGCGGGTCTAACCACCTGCGCGGCGGGGACTTTGGAAGGAATTCACAAAGTGGGAGAGCTGGTCCCGAAGGATCTCCCATCCATCGAAGTCTGCAGGAACGGCGGCGCTCTCGGCCTCGCGGGCTGCGCTGAGGGCCGCTTCCCCGGCATGGGTTATCTCAACCTGGAACTGGCGGCGGTCATGGGGGTTTCGTTTCCTCGAGACCAGGCCTCCTGACTCCAGACGCGCCACAACGCGGCCCAGGGTCTGGCTTTGAACGTGGACCACTGCCGCGAGTTGCTCCTGGTTCAGGGGGCGGGGCGACACGGCTTTGAGGGCGATAACTGCCGCCCGGGTCAGGCCCAGTGGCGCCAGTGCGTCGTCAAGCCGGCGCTGAACCAGGCGGGCCGCCGTGGTGAGAAGCAGATAGCCATCCCGGACGTGGGCCGGGGGGTCGAGAGGCATCGATGACGGCCTTCCTTGAGCGGAACAGAGGTCAAGCAGGAAGGGCAGGCCAAGGCCGGCGTGAGCATGACCCTGGCCTGCCCAGATGGCTATCGACGCGCGTCGCCGTCGCCGTCGGTTTCGATACGTTCCTTGCGGACTTCCTCATTGACGGTAACTTCGTCCGTCACGGTTTCCGTGTCGAGACGGACGCGTTCGACCGGCACCGTTTCCTTCTCAACAACGGGGCGCTCCTCGTGGAGGGTGACTTCGTGTTCTTCCTCGCTGATGTCCGGGCCGGACAGCGCCGCCCCGCGGTTGGCGTCCGTGATGGGTTCACGTTCGAGCCGGACCTCTTCACGCTGCACCGGAACGGTCTGGGTGACATTTTCGGTGGTGACATACTTGCGCAACCGCACCCGTCCGGCGGCTTCCGTCTCGGTGCCTACGTTCAGGCGTTCCTCCGAACGTGTCATGGCATCATCAGTGGTGGGGCCTGAGGTGTCGCGTCCTACGGTGCCGCTATCGGTATCCGCATAGTCGGCTCCGCGATAGTCCGCATCCCGGCCGGCCGTCGCATCGGTGTAGGTCCGCCGTCCGCCGCCCAGACCATAGTGGGCGTAGAGCCGATTCTCCTCGGCAGGCTCGAGGTGCCCGTCGGTGTCCACACGCGGGGCGTCTTTGACCTGGTCCTTGGTGTATGGGACGAGGATGTCGTCCCCTTCGGTGCGGGCCCCTTCCAGCGGGACGAAGGATTCCGAGGTGCCAAACAATCCGGTCTTGGCCGTTACCCACGTGGGCTGGCCGTTGTCGTCGTCCGCGTAAACCTGGCCGATGGATCCGATCTTGGCCCCGTCAGTGGACAGGACGTTTCCGTTGCGCTGAAGCAGGTCATCGATATGTTCCTTGGCGAGCATGATGTCTCCTTGGATCTGTGGTTCGATTTGGGGTTGCAACGACTCCGTGTTGAACGCTGCATGACTCCACCATAAGCATGCTTAGTAACCACTTGGCAAGCCTACTTACTATTTTGTCCGGTGGAGCGGGGGGTGCCTTGCGGAACAGACAGGAAGTGTGCTTAGTATCTAATTAGTAACCGTGCTTACTAATTCACCGGCACCGCTGGTTCACGATTCACCTGCGGACCCTTCCTGAAAGAGAGCAACGATGACAGAAAACCAATGGCCCCAGACGACTCCATCGGCGTCCACGGACGAGTACCCGAGCACCGGCGCAGTGCCCTCCGGTGGTGCGGCGGGCTCTGCATCCACAAAAGAAGCAGTGAAAGACGAAGCAGCAGCAGTGGCGGGGCACGCCGCAGGGGAAGCCAAGAACGTAGCTGAAACCGCCAAGGCTGAGGCTGCCAACGTCGCCTCGGAGGTAAAGACCAGCGCCCGCGACCTGCTGCACCAGGCAAAAGCCGACCTGACGGATCAGGCGGGCACGCAGCAGCAGAAGGCTGCTGAGGGGATCCGCACCCTGTCGTCGCAGCTGCACACGATGGCCGATGCATCCGACCAGCCCGGCGTCGCAACTGATCTTATCCGCCAGGCCGCGGAACGCTCCCAATCCGTGGCTTCGTGGCTTGAAAACCGGGATCCGGGATCTCTGCTGGAGGAAGTGAAGTCCTTCGCGCGCCAGCGCCCGGGGACTTTCCTCCTGGCCGCAGCCGGCGCCGGACTGCTTGCCGGCCGGCTGGGACGAAGCCTGCAAGCCGGAGCGCCAGATGCGCAGCAGGCGCCATCGAAACCCGCGCGCCTGTCCTCCCCGGCGGCGGCCCCAGCCCACCAGGAGACGGTTTTCGCCGCCGGCTCCGGCGACCGGTTCTTCGACGAGCCGGGCCTTCCCGGCACGGCGGGTCCTGTTTCGACCCAAACACTGCCGTCCGGCACGGCAGCCGAAACAACCCTTCGGGACGATGTCCCCTTCCCGAGCCGAGAAGGGGGCCAGCTGTGAGCCACCAGCTACCAGAGGTACCTCCCACAGCCGCGCACGCGAAGGCGGAAACTGCCTCCCTTGGGGACCTCCTGGGCGACGTCACACGCGACATGTCCACCCTGATGCGCCAGGAAGTCGAGCTGGCCAAAGTGGAGCTCAAGCAGTCCGCAACCCGGGCCGGCAAGGGCAGCGGACTGCTCGCCGGCGCCGGAGTCGCCGGACACTTCGTGCTGGTGTTCCTCTCCGTGGCGCTGTGGTGGGCGCTCGGAGACCTGATGGGCCTCGGTTGGTCCGGCGTTGTTGTCGCCATCATCTGGGGCATCATTGCCGCCGTCCTGGCCTCCACGGGCCGCAAGGAACTCAAGGCGGTCAAGGGCATACCTCAGACCGCCGAAACCCTGCAGGAAATTCCCCCCACGCTTAAGCCCAACTCTTAGATCAAGCGGAGGAAACAGTATGAGTGAAAACCCGGATGTCATCCGAGCAGATATTGAAGCAACCCGCGCGCGCCTCGGCACGAACGTCGACGCCGTAGCGGACAAAGTCACCCCGTCGCACATCGTCCAGCGGCAAACCGACAAGGTCAAAGACGCCGTCTTCGGCGTTAAAAACAGAGTCATGGGAGCAGCCGACCACACGGCCGAAAGTGTGCATTCGGCCACGTCCAGTGCCGGTTCGCACCTTGGTGGTGCAGGCTCCGCCCTTGGGGATGCACCGACCCAGGTCAAGTCCAAGACTCAGGGAAATCCGCTGGCAGCAGGGCTGATCGCGTTCGGGGCAGGACTGCTGGTGTCTTCCCTGGTTCCGGCCAGCCAGAAGGAGCGCGAAGCAGCCGAGGCGCTCAAGACGGCCGCGGAACCGCTCGCGACGGAACTGACGGATGCCGCCAAGAGCGTGGCTGAGGGGCTCAAGGAACCCGCTCAGGCAGCCGTTGAGAACGTCAAGGCAACAGCCGCGGACGCCACCGAGCACGTCAAGGCCGAAGGCCAGGGCGCTGTGGCCGATGTGAAGGACAAGGCTGCGGACGCTAAGGACAACGTCCAGCAGGCTTGAGCACGCAGGATCCCGACCGGCCGCTTCTCACGGATGTGAGGGGCGGCCGGCCGCTGCACTGAAACCCACAAAGGATGGTACCCATGGCGAAAAACGACGCCGCAGAGAACGCCCCTGCCAACGCGGAATCTGAGGAAAGCAGCACGGCCAAAGCCCGCACGGCGCCTGCCCCGGATGACTCCCGCAAGCCCGACAGCCCCACCGATGTCTCTAAACCGTCGTGGCTGTACATCGCCAAGAAGACGCTGCATGAGTTCACCAAGGACCAGTGCTCCGACCTCGCCGCTGCCCTGACCTATTATTCGGTCCTCTCGCTCTTTCCCGCGCTTTTGGCACTGGTGTCGTTGCTGGGCATCTTCGGGCAGGCCGAGAAGACCACCGGGGCGCTTCTGGAGATCGTCCGGGGCTTCGCTCCGGGCGACACGGTGGACGCCATCCGCGAGCCAGTTCAGCAGCTCAGCAGCTCCTCAACGGCCGGTCTAACCCTGGTGATCGGCATCCTCACCGCCCTCTGGTCCGCCTCCGGCTACGTCGGAGCCTTTGCCCGGGCCATGAACCGGGTCTACGAAATCGACGAAGGCCGGCCGTTCATCAAGCTTCGGGGCACCGTGCTCGGCGTCACCGTGGTCAACATGCTGATCGTCGTCGTGCTGGCCGCCATGCTCGTCCTGACCGGGCCTGTGGCGGAGTCCGTCGGCAGCGCGATCGGCCTGGGCGACGCCTTCCTCACCGTTTGGAACATCGTAAAATGGCCGGTCGTGGTGGTCCTTGTCGTGCTGGCGATCGCCATCCTCTACTACGCCACTCCGAACGTGAAACAGCCCAAGTTCCGCTGGATAAGCCTGGGGTCGTTCATCGCCCTGGCCATCTTCCTGCTGGCCTCGCTCGGCTTCGCGTTTTACGTGGCCAACTTCAGCAGCTACAACAAGACCTACGGCGCGATCGGCGGCGTCATCGTGTCCCTGCTGTGGCTCTGGATCCTGAACATGTCGCTGCTGTTTGGCGCCGAGTTCGACGCCGAAATGGAACGGGGCCGCCAGCTCCAGGCCGGCATCGAAGCCGAGGAAACCATCCAACTGCCGCCCCGGGACACAAAGAAGAGTGACAAACAGCAGGCAAACGAAGAGGACGACATCCGCCGTGGCCGCGAGCTCCGCGAACAGCACGGCGACGCTGACGATGAACTGACGATACAACGGGACCGGAGCGCTCCCCTCAGCGGCGCCAGCACAATGGATCGCACCTGACATCGAAGCCCGCCTCCGGTAGAGCGAGCGGACGCGTGCTGGGTGCGCCAGTGTTCACGTAGCGTGTCGACTCCAGGGCCATGTCCCACCTCAACTGCCATTTGTCAACAGCCTGGAACAAATCGCCTCAGTAGCCGACCGGTGCTGGCAGAGTGCCTCCGGGTTTACCTTAGATGCATGGAGCACCTGAGGGGTCCCTTGTATCTGGACATCGCAGCGAAAGGCCTGTCCCTGACGGGCGTAGTGATGATGGTTTTCGGGCAGGACGGCTGGTTCACCGCCGGTCTTTTCACCGTGTTCATCGGCGTGCTGATTGGGGCATGGGCCATGGTTGCCGTCCGTCGGGTGAGGTCACCGAACGGTCCCTCCCGCCCGGCACCCTTCGGCGCATGGCGCCGGAGGGACGGCGCTACGAAAGAGGACAGAAACTCCTAAAACGTGAGGACTCGCCGAGGCCGGAACTCAGTCTTGCAACCCCGTGGTGGGTTTGGGTCGCCTGATTCCCGGGCGTCACTTTCCTAAGACGGCGTCCGGGGCCCGCGGTGCGGTGATCGGGTCTGCGTGGCGGTGCACGAGTGCCCAAGTATCGCCTTCGAGGCGATAAATGCTCGTTACCCGCAGAACAAATGGCGATATTTTGTCGGCTCCTCCGACCTTGGCCTGCCAGTGTTCTATGTCCAGGAAGCAGGCCAGATCGATGGTGACGTGCTTGGTGAGGGCATCAAAGGCCGTGACGCGTCCATCCTTGAATCGTGCCGCCGCTGAGTCCAGGGCCTCTGATACTCGCTCCCAGCCCACCACGGGAGGGCCCCAGGGATTAGCCAGGGAAGCATCTCTGCTGTGGGAGAAAATGGCCTTGACGGGTTCCGGGTCGCCTTGCGCAAACTGATTTACCGCTTGATGAAACTGGTCGATGACCTCGTCAAGCTGCATTGGTCCCACCTTCTGACTCATCGGGGCGTCTAAAGGTCTGCGAATCCTAGCGGCTCCGTGCCCAGCCCGTCACCGGCCTCCTGACTCATCCAAACGTGCAGTGGCTGAAGCATGGGGAGCCTTGGGGCTCTAGTCTGTCCCCCCGTACACGGCGGATGAAGTCCAGGGTGTCGCTATTTTTCTTGCCTCCTTGTCGGTTCGGTCGCCGGAGGTGTGGCCGGAGGTGTCTCTCCGCCCGCTCGGCCCGGGGGCGTGGGTTCCTGCAGCCTCATGCGCGCATGCAGGACGTCGCCGATAAACCAGTCGTAGATCAGCACGCCGATCACTGCGCCGATGAAGGGCCCGACGATCGGCACCCAGAAGTACCAACTGAAAGCCCCATCCACGGTGCCCGGCAGCGCCGTCTGCCCCCATCCGGCCAGCCAGGCAAACAGCCGTGGCCCGAAGTCACGGGCCGGGTTGATGGCGTAGCCGGCGTTGGCGCCAATCGACATGCCGATGGCTGCAACGGCCAGCCCGATCATGAACGGACCCAGGTTCGCCTGGACCGCGGTATTGCGCATGTCAATAATGGCCACCACGAACATGAGGAGGAAGGCTGTGCCGACAATCTGGTCGACCAGCGGCCCCACGTTGTTGCCGTTGAAGTAGGGTGCCGGGAAGGTCGCGAAAATGGAGTAGCTGGCAAGCCCCTTCGGATCCGCGCGCCCGGTACCGACGGCCCGGTTAAAGGCATCGATGGCGTCGTGATACAGCAGGTACACCATCGCGGCGCCGGCGAAGGCGCCCAGAACCTGGGCGACGATATACGGGCCCACTTTGTTCCAGGGAAATTTCCGCCGGACCGCGAACGCCAGAGTCACCGCCGGATTGATGTGTGCGCCACTCACGCCACCGGCAACGTAGATGGCCATTGTCACCGCCAGGGCCCATCCCCAGGTAATCAACAGCCAGTCTCCGGCGGCCAGGAAGATCGTCGTCGATGTCGCGGCCCGGCCGGATCCCGGCAAAGCTGCGACTGCCATGGCCACGACGCCATCGCCGAAAGAGATCAGCACGAACGTGCCGAGAAACTCTGCAAGAAGTTCACCCCAAGTGCCGCCCAACTGCTTGAGGCCGCTTCCGTTGCGGACCGCGTTCCGTAGTGGACTGATATCGCTCATCGCGAGTGCCTCCTCGAGTCATCCGATTTACTACGAAAATTGACAACCCCAGTAGCTTCATGATATGGAACCTGACTCCGATTTGCCATGGTCTAAAGACCCGTTCCAGTGGACGCACCTCAATGCTGTGGTACCCGGCGCGGCGGCCGCCCCGAGCTGCACCTGTTGGGGAGCGGCGCCCCTCGCTAGACTTAAATTGCGTAGCAAAACGCAGAGGTTGTTTCGGGAAAGGCAGGATCATGACCGACAACAGCGGCTTCAAAGACACCCCGGATAACGGTGGTGCGGACAAGACACCAGAAGAACCGGACCTGCGCGGCCGATACGTCAAAGGCAACTTTGGCAAGGCCGGTGCACAGCCCGGCCGCCATGCGGACGATGAGGAAGGCCAATACATAGGAGGGGATTACGGTGCGGCCGGCAGCGAAGGCGGACTGCCCGAACCCCTTGGCGACAAGGCCAGGGAATCCGGACGCTATGTGAAGGGGGACTACGGCGATGCCGGCGCAACAGAGGGCCGCACCGCTGAATCCGAAATCGGCGGGTACCCGGAGGGTAACTACGGAGAAGGCGGCAGAGTGAATCCCGTCCGCAAATCTGGCACCGATGCCGAGACAGAGCCCTAGTCAGCATCCTCCCGGCGGGATTGAGCGCAGGTGAAACCTGCGCTCAGTCCGGTTTGAACTCGAACCCCTCCGGAAAGAACCACTCCTGTACGGGACTCCCGTCGCCGCCGACTCACACTACGGGAGGCTCACCTCTCCTGCCACGTGCAACAAACTTGCAGGAGGCGGTCAAGATGGCGAGACCCATCAACACAATTCCTCCCGCGACACGCGGGGCTGTTAAGTCTGCCAGACTCACTACGGCGAGTATGAGGAGAAGGCCGACTTGCCACCAACTTGCCCGCGAAATCGCGCTAACCGCCCTGTGCAAGCCGCTCTACCGTCCATTTCGAGGTTTGGACTTATAGGCCGGGCGCATTAAGGCCATGAATGCAGCCAGCGTCGACAGGACCGAGATGCCAACGACAAGATACATTGCGACGCCTGGGACCTCTCCCAGGGGATGGCCGAAAAGCCAGGAGCTCAGGGTAGCGACCACCAAACCAACCGGGAGCATGATGGCTATGGCCACGACAACCAGCAGGCGGTAGCGGACGATGCTGCGACGATCTGGGGATCGCATCACAGTCCTCTCAGGTAGTTACCGAAGGCTTTGCCGGCCAAACCAAATCCCGTCGTTGCCGCACCGCTGACACGAGCCGGCGCGCGCTGCGCTTCTCTTGCTTGCCACGTTCCCATCAAGGTTTCCGATCGCTCCGTTGCCGCCGAATCCGAGACTTGAACAGCTTCGAACCGATGACTGCTAGGACGATGAGGCACACAATGAGAGCAGCACCGGACGTAAGTGTTCGCTCCGGAGTTTTCGACTCGGTGAAGACTGAAATGAAAATGAGCATGGCGATAACCGTTGCCGCCATCTGGAGATATTGCGATCGCCGGCCACGGTCGTCTTTGGGTTTGTTCACCACGAGGTCCTTAGGTCCAGCGCCCTGGGGCAACGAGGGGGAGGGCTGGCGGCTGCCTGGGTGTCGGCGCGGGTGGTGTTGCCGCGGGAATTCTAGGCGTAGCCTGCGGCGGCAGCCTGGGCGCTGTTGGTGGCATAATAGTGGAGCCCAGAGGGCCCCACTCATCAGGCCGTCGCAGACGAAGGTTGGCCCTGAATCATCCAGCCAACGGCCCAGTGTCACCTTTGTCTCCCCTTGATGGCAAAGGCTAGTGACAGGATTGCAGACACTACCGCTCCGACCACAGCTCCGGTTATTAGGGTCCGAGTTGAAACTACTTCGATAACTAGCCAGACTGCCATGAAGATCACGAACGAGGCCACCGCAATGAGGGCGCGGAAAATCCAGGGTTTAGTCGTCTTATCCGGCACAGGTGATCGGTGCCAGGCCTGGACCTGCCGCCCCGGGCTGAAGCCCGATCCCCAGGCCGGTGGGTATAACCCCGCGGAACAACAAAGCCGGCGGACCGTGGCCACCGGCGGATCGATCTGAACGTTGCGGCGTACGCCGCTTTCCCCCAATAAGCATCGTAGCTCCAGACTCGGAAATGAGTGATGACGATCACTTTACGACCGGGTTTTGTCCAATGACTAGAGAAGCATGCTTGTAATCTTCGTGACAAAAACTAACGCCCGTCTGTCACGTGGAACTTTCAACGTCACAGCGGCCCGGACAGCGTGGCGCGCTCAGCGCCCAGGGCGCAGGCGGCGGGAAGGTTCAAACGACCAAAAACCCTCGAGCGGCACGAACGTGCCGGGCGGAAGCCAGTTCAGCCGTCCTTCCGGGGAACGGAAACTGTAATTTTCCGCGGTATTTAGCGTGTATTTCGCGGCGGTATTTGGCGCGGTCAGGTGCCGATGAGCAGGGTTTCGCGGGCTGCATCGACGACTTCCTTGGTGATGCTGTTGAGCTGGTTGATGTCGCGGATACGGGTGATTTGGGTGAAGAGGCGCTGGATGAGCCGGAAGTTGCCGTTGGTGATGCGGGCGACAGCGGCGATGGCTTCGGCATCGGTGAAGTCCTGGGGGTCGATACTCAGGCCGAGTTCCTGCCAGCGGTTTGCCAGGACGAAGGTGAGCTCCTCGGTGCTGAGGGTCCGGTAGTGGTGGGCGAAGCCGATGCGGCTGTAGAGCTGGGGGTAGCGGGCGAGGCGTTTTTCGATGCCGGGCATACCGATAAGGATGACGCCCATGGTGTGGCGGTCGTAGTAGTCCCTGACCTGCTCGAGCGCTGGAGGTTTGAGCCGGTCGGCCTCGTCGATGATGAGGAGTTCGGTCAGGCCGGATGCCCGGGAGTCGCGGTGCTCGAAGACGTCGATGTTGCCTTCCCGGGCGTATTCGACTGCCCAGGAGATTCTCTGGCAGATCCGGGCAGTTGCCGATCGATCTCTCGGGGGCTGATGGTCACGGTGGGGGTCCAGAATGCTGTTCTTGCTTCGAGCACGCGGGCAGGGACGGGCTCGGTGTTGGTTTTGACCGGTCCGTTGCCATTGTTCCCATTCGGTCGCGCCGGCGTAGGCGCGTGCGGAGAGGGTTTTACCGACGCTGGGCGGCCCGTAGCAGACGCCGATGTGGCGGTTGGCGCGTACCGCGGTGGCGAATTCACCGATGGGCGCCCGGGCCCCAGGGAGGCCTAACGGTTCACGTGGCTGCGGCGGGGGCAGCGCTGGTTGCTGCATTCACGGGCGACAACGCGCCAGTCCGGCTGCGCCTCAGAACGGGCGCGCGTGTCACTCCAGATCGGAACCACCCGGGAACCGCAGTCCTAACACGGCGACTCAACGTGAGCGCGTCTCTGCGCTTTATTCATATTTCCCCTAAGAAATCTCAATGCTTAGGGGCTAAGCCAAAACCGTGGTGAATCCCGGATTCCTGCCCTTTGCTTTGTTGTGGCACTTCACCGGCGCCGTACCGTCCCGGCTGATCGGCGCCCTGGCAATGATGGAAGTCGCCGTCGACGCGTCTGGATAGTGAGAGGCTACCTGGGCGGAACGAGCCTGAAAGCGTATCGGGTCTCCGCGCCATCGCCGGGCTTCATCGTGAAATCCACTCTGTCAGTGCCCGCTTCCAGCTGCACTGTCCTTTTGAAGACGTTCCCATTGCAATGGACTTGCACCGGGGCGACGACTTCGGCACCGGACCAGCTGGCCACCGACAGTTCGGTCCCGGAGGGTCCTTCACACAAGAACTGCAGTTCGTAGGTGCCGGGTTTGGCGGACATTCCGAAGCTGGTGGGGGAATTCGAAGCAGCGGAGCCGGCCTGCTCTCCCGGCACTGCGGGTTTCAGCCGCGTTGATGACCATTCGGCCATGTCCTCTTGCGCTGAAGCCAAGGGGTCAGTGTTGGGCCCTACGGCAACCCCGGCGGCTGCGGGCCTGCCGGTCGACGGGATCGCGCTGATCGTGATGGGACCGCCCGCGTGCCTTAGGAACCGCTGGAATGTGGTCGCATCGCAGTCAACGTCTGTTGACAGCGGAAGCCCATCGCCCTCGACGATCGTCAGCTTGGCGAAGTAGCCGCCGGCACACGCGGCCCTGACGACATAGTCCCCGGGAGCAAGTACAGTGGCCAGTTTCCCGGCAGGCTCTGCTTCCGTTGGCATGCCAGCGTCCGTTACGGATGCATCAAGCAAGCGGGCCACTTCACCAACGTTTTCCTCAAAGGACCGGGGAGGCGCCGTGGCCCCTTCAGGCAATGAGCTAACTGGTTGCTCAGGCGGATCACTGTACGCACAACCCGCCAGCGCAAGCACGAGTCCGGCCAAAACAAGCAGTGCTCTTCCGCGCTGAGTCTGCATCCCCCAATGAGCTGACATGCTCTGAGCCTACAACCCCCGCATTCGCGTAACTGGGAGGACGGGCCCATCGGAAGCTGCCGCGATCGTACTCGTCGTCGGTGACTAGCGACAGAGAGCGGTCACAGAACGCCGCCGCAAAGCGCGCAAGTCCACATTGAAAGCCGACGTCGGGGCAGTCTCATGAACGGTCGTCTACAAGATTCAGGTTGAGTTCAGGCGACGGTCTCTACCAGGCAACAGTCGAGGTGACAACCGCTTGTCTCGGGAAGACCTCATCCATAAGGACACGGTGAACCTCGGTATCAGGGTCGGCACAGGCATCCTCGAGGACGGTGATGCGATAGTCCATATCGGCGGCCTGGCGGACGGTGGAGACTACGACGCCGCTGGTGGTGATACCGGCAAGAACGATGTGCTCGGCGGCGGCGCTGCGGAGCAATACCTCGAGATCGCTGCCCGTGAAGGCGCTGACGCGTCGCTGAGACCTCCGCCGCGTATACAGCGGCAGCGGGTGCCGGGTTCAAAATGGGCGCCCGCCACGGGTCGGGCGCGTTGCGTGGCGAGGTCCTCGGCACGGGGTAGGTGCTTGGTCCAGGATGCGAAGTCTCGTGTCGCGCTGGTCGCCGCTGTGGGTCAGCGGCGGTGCCATCCGGAGAATGATGCTGCTGTGATGGATTGCACGATGTTCGGGCGCAGACCGATTTCGAACCAAACGCCGATGACTTCGCTGCCGAACTGGTTCGAGGGTTCTTCGTCTCGGGATCAGTGACGAACTCGACTCCCTGTAGAAGTCCTCAGCCGGGGACGTCGTCGATGTTGGGGTGGCGTGTTTGGAGGTCGAGTGGGCCGTGCGGAGGCGGTCGCCGAGGTGGCACTGTCGGACACGTGGGCCCGCTTGGCCAAGGTGGCTATTCGGTCAGGATTGCGGGTTTGAGCATCCGGAAGGCGTCATCGAGCAGCACCCGTGATGGCACGTCGCCGCCGCGGTGTACCCACTCAGCGGAGTAGGCGTCGAGGCAGGTCAGGGCGCACAGGGTGACGGCCCGCGCCTGATAGTGGCGATCTGCTTCGGGGCCAGTCATGGCGCCGGCGACCAGCGGCTCGAGAACAGTCATCCACGCTAAGTGCTTTTCCGTGTTCCGAGCGCGCAGAGAAGGAGTACTAATCATCACCCTGGCCGCACGCAGCGCCCACTCAGGGTCTGATTCAACGGTCTCGATGACCGCCTCGAATCCCCACCTCAGGGCCTCCCATACCGGCATGGATTCCAGGCCCTGGGCAAGACGCTGGCGAACGGGCTCGCCGTAGATCATCGGGTCACCCAGGACGACATCTTCCTTGGAAGCGAAGTACCGGAAGAAGCTTCGGGGGGAGATGTCGACGGCTGATGTGATCTGGTCGACCGTGGTCTCGTCGAAGCCTTGCTCGTCGAACATCACGAGAGCGACGTCAGCGATCTGCGCTCGGACGGCGTCTCGTGTCCGTTGTCTCAGTCCGCGCCCTGCACTCGTTTTCTGGCTCACTCAATGAGCATACAGCGTTCTTTGTGGCAGTGACTGCCAAACTGTGCATATACTGTCTATATCCGCTAAAGGCGTTGAGGACGTGCTGCCAGCCAACATGCTCGGGCACACCCCGACCACCGAAGCGGTCCAATCTATGGACGTAAGGAATAGCAATGCCCACCACTGATCAGATCGACGTCTTCTTCACCTACCGTGTCCTCGATCAGGACCTCTTCGAGCAGTACGTCGCGACGGTGCTTCCCGTCACCGAGAAGGAGGAGCCGTACGTCCTCGAATACACGCTGGCTCGCAGCGCTGACGGGACGACGATCCTGCAACACGAGCGCTACGAGAACGAGGAAGCGATCGCCCGCCACCTCGACAGGACCGCCGACGGCCAGAAGATGTGGGGCGGGTCCACCGAATTGACCGACATTCGTTTCGTGGGGCCCCTCAGCGAGAAGTTCCGCGCTGAGAACAACGCCGCGCTCGGGTCCATCGCTTCCTGGTGGGACCGCTACCAGGCCATCGCCCGCTGATAGAAGGACATCTCATGCAGACACGCACACTGGGCCAGCAGGGCCTCACATCCTCCGCCATCGGCTACGGCTCGATGGGTATCTCGATCGCGTACGGCGCAGCCGACGCTGAGGGCGGCACCGCCGCCATCCAGCGCGCCTACGACCTCGGCGTTACGCACTTCGACACCGCCGAGCTCTACGGGTGGGGCGAGAACGAGAAGATCGTCGGCGCCGCCGTGAAGAGCTTCCGCGCCGACGTCGTGATTGCCACGAAATTCGGTTGGACCCGTGACTACGGGTACGACAGCCGGCCCGACCACATCCGTGAGGTCACCGAGAACAGCCTCCGCTACCTCGGCACCGACCACATCGACGTCCTCTACCAGCACCGCCCTGACCCCAACGTCCCCATCGAGGACGTCGCCGGGACCGTGAAGGAACTCATCGACGCCGGCAAAGTCAAGTACTTCGGCCTCAGCGAAGCCGGCGCCGACACCATCCGCCGCGCGCACGCAGTGCAGCCAGTCTCAGTCCTGCAGACCGAGTACTCCCTCTTCGAGCGTCAGGTCGAAGCCCTCTTCCCGGTCCTGAATGAACTGGGCATCGGATTCGTCCCGTACTCGCCCCTCGGACGCGGATTCCTGACCGGCACCGCGAAACCGGCATCCGAATACGATGAGACCGACATGCGCAGCCGCGATGCCCGCTGGCAGCCCGGCAACTTCGAGAAGAATCTCGAAGCCACCCGTCAGCTGACCGAGCTGGCCGCGTCCAAGGATGCCACGGTGTCGCAGCTTGCTCTCGCCTGGCTTCTCGCGCAGGGCGAGCACATCGTCCCGATCCCCGGCACCCGCAGCGCCAAGCGGGTCGAGGAGAACATCGGCGCCGCCGACCTCACCCTCACCCCAGCGGACCTCGACCGCATCAAGGAGATCCTCCCCACCGGAGGCTTCGGCGCCCGCTACCCCGAGGGCATGCGATCCGAGTGGGAGTAATCACCCGCACATGAACGAAGGGCGAGACGGTCAAGGCCGTCTCGCCCTTCGCTGTTCTGTACAGAGCATCCACCAGAAGAACGAAAACAATTGCGATGCATGGGGTCGCAGCGAAAGGCCTGACCATTTCGGCAGCGTAGCCAGGTGCGACGGGGCCGGTGGGTCGGATCGCGCGGGTGTCAGACACGGTGATGCTACTTCTGCGGTACTAGTTCGGTGGCTGCCATAGTGACGAGGGCCCGGTACGCGTCGTGCACCATGCCCGTGTCGAGCCGATCATGCTCGTTGAGGGCGCGGTAGCTCCACCACCCCCACATGAGCGCGTCGACAGCTCGGGCTGCGCCGTCCGACAGGGAGCGGCGGAGGATCACGAGGGACGCCTCCTGGAAGTCGCGGAGAAGACCAGCGACCTGTGGGCTGCGCGCGCCGTAGCGGTGCATCTCCTCGTACAAGCGGATGTCGTCGAGCGTCGGGGCCGTCGCACCGCACGTGGCGGCCACGAGCGCGTCAACGACGTCGCCATCGGTTCGCGCGTCCCTCAACGGGGCCGCGTATCGCGGTTCCAGTCCGTCTCGCAGGGTCTTGAACGCGCTGACGATCAATGTTTCCAGGTCGGAGAAGTAGTACGTCGTCGACCCGAGGGGCACGCCGGCCTGCGCGGCGATGCGCCGATACGATGCCGCGTGCACGCCTTCCATCGCGATGACCTCCAGCGCCGCACGGAGGATCCGGGTTCTGCGTTCCGGGTCATTCGGCTTGCCCTTCCGCACGCACTCCTCCTTCGATGTCAGCCCAAGTATGTACCATCGTACGCATATTCGGATAGGCTTGTTCCTGCCAGCGACCTCAGGAGGACGAATATGCAGGGTGACACGCTGCAGCAGTACGCCCGGAGCCGCGTCGAGGAGCTTCCGGGTGCTGGGTTGGAGCATCCTTTCGGGCCCGAGTGGGAGGTGTTCAAGGTCCGCGGGAAGGTCTTCATGCTGGTCACCGAGGTCACTGGTGAGCCGATCGTGATCGTCAAGGCGGATCCGGAGGACGGCAAAGCGCTCCGCGAGGAGCACGAGGACATCACGCCGGGGTACCACATGAACAAGCAGCACTGGATCACCCTGCATCCCGGCGGGGACCTGCAGAAGCGGCTTGTCGATGACCTGGTCACCGAGTCTTACCTGCTCGTGGTCGAGAACCTGCCGCACGCGAAGCGTCCGGTCGACCCTGAAACGTTCGGCCGGAGGGACCAGTGATTCTCTCGGGCGAGCAACTGCAGCAGCACGCCCGCGACGTCGCGGCATCGCTCGCAGACGTCACGAATGGGCGCCCGTTCACGCCGCACCTTGATGTGTGGAAAGTGCACGACAAGGTGTTCCTCATCATCACCGACGGTGACCCGGACCTGCAGATCGTCACCGTGAAGGTCGACCCGCACCACGGGGATGCGTTCCGCCGCGACTTCGACACGATCACGATCGGGCACTACCTCAACAAGCAACACTGGATCTCCATCGGGCCCGGCGCCGGGATCACGAAGCAGCTCATCGGAGACCTGGTGCACGATTCCTACGACCTCGCCGGCGACCGCCACCGGCAGCAGCACCCGTGAGCGAGACGCCGTCGCTGTTCGACGTCGATGACGCCTCGCGGCCTCTGGCTGACCGGCTCCGTCCGCGCACCTTGCGGGACGTCATCGGGCAGGACCATCTGCTGGCCGCGGACGCGCCGGTCGGGCGGATGGTCAACACGCAGCGGCTGGTGTCGATGGTGCTGTGGGGGCCGCCAGGGTGCGGGAAGACCACGATCGCACGGCTGCTCGCCGAACAGACCGACCTCGCGTTCGAACCGCTTTCCGCCACCTTCTCCGGCGTCGCCGACCTCCGAAAAGTGTTCCAAGCAGCCAGCGCCGCCGCGAGGTCGGGCAGGGCACGTTGCTGTTCGTCGACGAGATCCACCGCTTCAACCGCGCCCAGCAGGACTCATTCCTGCCTTACGTCGAAGACGGCACCGTCGTCCTCGTCGGCGCGACCACAGAGAACCCCAGCTTCGAACTCAACGGCGCGCTGCTGTCCCGCAGCCAGGTCCTCGTCTTGAAGCGCCTGGACGACGCCGCGCTCAGCACCCTCATCACCCGCGCCGAAGCGCTCCTCGGTCGGCCGCTGCCACTGACTGATGAGGCCCGGCAGGCGCTGATCGCGATGGCGGATGGTGACGGCCGGTACTTGCTAAACATGATTGAGCAGGTGCAAGCCCTGGCCGCACCCGTCGGCCCGGCCGTCCTCGCCGCCGCCGTGCAGAAACGGGCACCGCTGTACGACAAATCGCAGGAAGGCCACTACAACCCCATCTCCGCGCTCCACAAGTCGATGCGCGGCTCCGACCCGGACGCAGCCCTGTACTGGTTGGCGCGGATGCTCGACGGCGGCGAAGACCCGCTTTTCATCGCCCGCCGCATCACCCGATTCGCCACCGAAGACATCGGCATGGCCGACCCGAACGCCGTCCAACAGGCACTCGCCGCCTGGGACGTCTACGAACGCCTGGGCTCCCCCGAAGGAGAACTCGCCATCGCACAAGCGGTCGTCTACCTCGCAACCGCGCCGAAGTCGATCGGCGTGTACCGCGGGTTCAATAAGGCGCGCGCCGCGGCGAAACGCACCGGCTCGCTAATGCCGCCGGCGAACATCCTCAACGCGCCGACCCGCCTCATGAAGGACCTGGGCTACGGCGACGGATACCAGTACGACCCCGACACCGACACCGAGACCGGGTTCTCCGGCGCGAACTACTTCCCGGACGGCATGCCCCGGGAGACCTTCTACGAACCCACCACCGGCGGTTACGAGCGAGCCATTACCGCACGGCTACGTCACTGGGCGCAGCTCCGGAACGGCGACAGCGCGACCCCACCCCCAAATCCGACGCACACTGACCCTTCTCCGAACGGACCCCTCACATGACCGAGACCCCCGCACCGCACGCAGTGCGGTCCTGGCTCGGGATCCCCTACGCCACCGCGGAACGGTTCCGCCGCCCCACCCTGCTGCCGTTCAATCCCGACCTGCCCTACGACCAGAAAGGTCCCGCACCGTTCCAAGCCGGGAACACCAGCTGGTTCGAAGCCGATAACGAATTCAGCGAGGACTGCCTGAACCTCAACGTGTGGGTACGCGAAGATGTTGGCGACGAACCCCTCCCCGTGGGTGTGCTCCCTCGGTGGGGCCGACGGTGAGCAGGTGAGCGTTCCCGCCGGCGGCGGCGTGCGCGAGTGCTCCGCGGACGGAGCTCCTCGTGGGTCCACCGATTCAAAGGTTGAAGTCTCTAAACACGATGGCCCCACCGCGCCCCACATCAGGATGGTCTTGCGTGCAGCGGGGTGACATTTAGCGCTGCGAGAAAGCCGCCATTTACCGCTGCAATTCACAGAACGGGAACCATGCACGAGTAAAGACAGTCCACCGTGTTCGTCCCGAGCTGATCTCTATTCGAACAGGCGCGCCGTCAGATCTCTGACAGTGCCACGCGATCACTGGGGTGGCATAAGCTTCCGGTATGGGACTAATAATCACACTACTTATCATTTGGCTTATTCTTTCGATCCTTGGCTTCGCCGTGAAGGGACTGCTTTGGTTGGCCATCATCGGCCTGGTGCTGCTGGTGGCGACGGCTGTCTGGGGCTGGGTGAAGCGAAAGGCTAAGGCCTGACGCACAATCTGATCCCTATTCGCGGCGGCCGGTCCTAGACAGGACTGGCCGCCGCTTTTTTGCGCCCTGACTCCTCAACCTTGGGAACACTTTTCAGCCGTGACTTCCAAAAGCAGAGAGGCGCGGGTCGCTAAAGGGTTCTATTCGTTCGTGGAGGCGCCCTGGTAACGCCCTCGTTAGGCTCATGGCATGGGTATCCGTTCGCGGGACCAGAAGCGTACTGCTGGGGTCGCCGCCGTGTGGGACGCCACCGTTGTTGTGGTCGCGCTCCTTCGAGACGACGTAATACTCAACCGGCGTCTGGTTCTTTGCAGCGGATGTCCGCAGACGACGTCGGAGACCGACTCGTGGCCAAAGCCTTCGGCGGCGGAAACCAGTTATCCCTGCTGAGGGTCCGCCGTGAGGTGTCGATTGCGTGTCTCAATGAGCGTCTGGAGATAGCGGGCCAGGACCAGCTTCTCGACCGCACGAGTCCTTGTGGGCGTCGATGCTGCGTGCAAGATCAAACAACTCCGGCTTGGGCATGCTTGTCCGCGTTGTGCATTCGACGTTGACGGCCGTGGTCAGAGTATGACAGCCCCCGCGGCGAGCTGAGCGATCAGATGTCTTCTGAACCCATCCCTCCGACGGGCCCGTCCCAGGACCAGTGTTGGATGGGCAGTCCGTCTGGAACGTCATCTGAGGAGCGGTGGTACCGGGACATCGTGGTGGAGGCTGCCCAGGCAAAGTAGTCGTGCAGCACCTTGCGGAGACGGTTGTCGTCGGTGAGTCCGACGTCGGTCAGTGCCTGATCGAAGCAGACGATCGCCCTACGATCCATGTCCTCGTGCGGCCCGTTGCCGCTATGCATCCGGACCACTGATGTCTCGTCGCCGTAGGAGTCTGTATAGGTCGTCGGCCCACCTAAGGCCTCCGCCCAGTAGGCGGCGAGCCGCCGCCTATGCTCGGGATGGAAGCCATGGCTGAACGCGTGCCCGACCACCTCGTCCGCCATTGCCCTGGTATGCCATGCGTCCGCCAGCGTCAGGAAAAAGTCGGCACCGCCGGCAGCTTCGTACACTGTCTGCATTCTGTAACGATGGCATGCCGAACCCCTGTGCGGAAGGGACCGCTCAGCGACGGACGCGGTAGCGGATGTGGGTGGCTTCCGGAGTGTCGATCACCCGAACGATTTCCAACTCGACCTGCGCCGGCAAGACGTCGAACAACCGGCGGCCGCGACCGAACAGCACCGGGACCTGATGGATCTGCAGCTCGTCCAGCACCCCTGCCTCGAGCGCCCGCTGCGCAGTGTACGCACCGTGCACCATCACGTCCTTGCCTCGGGCCGCGGCCTTCGCCTGCGCCATCGCGCTCTCGATCCCGTCAGCCACATAGGTCACCAGCGGATAGTTCGCCACCGAGGGACCCGGGGGCCGGTGGCTGGGCACCACGATCGGCACTCCGTGATGATCACCTTTCCAATGATCGACCTGCTCCACGGTGCGTCGACCGGCCAGCACGGCGCCGGTCGCGTTCCATTCGTCCCACAATTTCCCGGCTGGCCCGGCCGGCCTGCCGAACTCCCCGTCCGGAGTTGCGATCCACTCGTGCAGCCGGTCGAATCCGTCGCCGCCGGGGTTGGACGGTCCGTCGTTCGGACCTGCGATGTACCCGTCGAGGGACATCGACATGTACAGCACCGATGAGGACATGTGACTTCTCCTTGTTTTCAGCGGCGCGGCTCCTCAGCCGCGCCTCCTGGTCTGTTGCGACGCAGAGACGGAGAATCCCGACAACATCTCCTGCTCTTCCCATACCGCCGCAATCCGACCACCTACTGGACACGACCGGCTAAACGACCGCCGCCGCCCGGCTCACACTGAGGCGGCCTCCCACGCGAACCCGTCCGGATCGGTGAACGGGCCGGCGTCGCTGCCGACCGTGAGTCGGTGCGAGCCGGTGCCGTCGGGAGAGACGCCGGCGTCCTTGGCGAGGGCGCGGCGCCCGTAGAGCCCCAGCCTGATGGGACTCGCCGGCATGGCGAACTCGACGTACTTACCGAAGCTCTTCCCTACGGAGAGGCCGTGGTCGACGTAGAACCGTTTGCTCGCAGCAACGTCGGTTGCCGCCACCAGGAGCACGATCTGGTCGATCTGCCGGGTGGCCGGGCCCGTGTCTTTCCTCGCCGACGTCGCTACCTTCCAGATCGCACCATCCGGGGCTTGTACGACGCCGCCGTAGCCCCACAGTGACTTTTGGACCGGCTTCAGCGTCGTGGCGCCAGCAGCCAGAGCGCTGTCGATCAGGCTGCTGACGGTGGACGGCTGCGACACTATGAGCGACACCGTGAACCCACGGAACCCGGCCGTCGGGGCATCCGCGGCTCGCACGCGCACCTGCGTGCCCAATCCGAAGGCGCCGGTGTAGAAGGCGGTGGCGGCTGTGGGATCAGGTACTTCGAGGGTGATTGATTCGATGGAGGTCATGGCAGATCCTTCGGTGAGGTGGGCAGGTCGTGTTGTTGACTTTATGCTGTGGCCTCCCTGATCGCTTCTCCGATCCTGATCGATACGTTCCGCGCCGGTACGGGCTAAGAACTGGTGCTGGATGCCAGCACGCCCAGGCCGAGTGCAGCGATGATGCCGCTGCTGCCGCGTTCGAGCCAGCTGCTCACACGGGGGCGCTGCAGCCAGGCCATTGCCTTCGCTGCCGCGATGGATACGGCCGCGAGATAAATGAATCCGATGCCGCTTTCGATGGCGCCAAGCACCATGGCGGTGTCCAGCGTGTTGCCGCCGTGCGGAATGAATTGCGGCACGACGGCGAGGTAGAACAGGCCGACTTTGGGGTTGAGCAGTGTGGAGAGCGCGCCGGCACCGAACCCGGTCCTTCGGCGGTAGCTTCGCCGGGGAGCGTGTCCGGCTGTTGCTGACGGTGCAGCGCGGCGGGCCCGGATCAGCGAAGAGATTCCTAAGTACAGCAGGTACAACCCGCCTGCAATCTTTAGCCAGCGGAACACTTCCGCGGAGTCCTCCAGCACTGCGGCGAGCCCCACTCCCACCAGCGCGGCCCAGATCAGGGATGCCAGTGCCGAGCCGAGGGCCGCTGCAAGGCCGGCCCCGGCGCTCTGCAGCGAGATGCGCAGCACCAGGAACGTATCCGGGCCGGGGGTGACGGAAAGCAGCAGGCACAGCCCGGCAAAAGCCAGCAGGGTTACAGCGGTCATGCGCACCATTGTCCGGGTGCTGGCTGCCCGGTTGCAATTGTGGCGATACCCGGCCCGGTTCGCCGTGTAGGTCTCCCAGTTGCAGCGGTGGGGTCATTGATCGAGGGGATGCAGATGACCGGTTATGTCAGGGCTCGTCACGGCGGGAATGACCAGCCCGCTGCCTCCGTCCACGGTGACGCGTTGTCCGTCCCTGAGGGTGCTGGTGCCGTTGCAGGTTCCCATTACGGCGGGTATGCCATACTCGCGGGCGACGATGGCCGCGTGCGAGCCTATCCCTCCGGTGTCGACGACGACTGCGGCGGCCCTCTGGAACAGAGGTGTCCAGGACGGGTTGGTGTAGGGGCAGACGAGGATTTCGCCGCTGCGCAGGGCCCCGAATTCGGCGGGCTGGCGGATGATGCGCACCGCACCGGTGGCGGTACCCCTGCTGGCGCCCGATCCGTTCACGAGCGTTTCCGCACTCCGGGCGGTTTCCCCGAACAGGGCGGTGAGGTCCAGGAGCGGGACGGCTGCCAGTTCTTGGCGTTTGGCGGCTCGCGCGGTCACGAGGCTGCGCCAGCGGTCCCGTTCACCGGCTGTGAACCGGGCGGGGTCGACCATCGTGCCGAGTTCTTCAAACCTCAGGTGGAAGACCTCGTCGGGGCGGTCGATGATGTCTGCTGCCTGCAGCCGTTGGCCGAGGTTCAGCAGGGACCTGCGCAGCGGGGGGAGCAGCGCCGTCGCGTGGAAGTGGGTGTCCTCCCGGAAGGCCATTCCTGCCTTGGCCTGCTCCACGGCGTTCAGGACGAGGCGCCGGAGCCGGGGGATGTTCATGGCCGGGTGGGCGAGGAGTTCCCGAAGCGCGTTACCGGTCTGGTCTGTTTTCGGGGGCGGGGCACCGACCAGGACTTTGACCAGTCCCAGGACAACTTCGGGCGCCTCGGACCATGTCGGTGAACTGCTCAGCACGACGCTGGAAGTCTCCCGGTGGCCGTAGCTAGCGAGGAACGCAGCGAACCTGCGTGCGAAGTCCGCATACCGCGGGTTGGCCAGGAGAGGTGTCAGGTCCGAAGGTTCAAGGTGCTCGAACGAGGCCCGCAGGCTGGGTTCTGCGCGCACCAGTCCGGCAAGGTTTTCCAGTTCCTCGTTCGCGGCGCTGGTTTGCGTGGGTGCGCCGGCGTTCAGGGCCGGCGCCAGGCGCGGTCTGCCGAGCAAAAGCAGCAGCGATCGCAGCTTCAATTGGGAAAGCAGCAGGCCGGGCAGGTACGAGACGCGCAGATCGGTGATCGGTGTCAGCCCGGCAAAAATCCGACGCACGTGTTCCAGGACCTGTGGCCAGCCCAGTAGCCCGGGGTCCTGTTGGTCCAGCTTGTCCACCTCCGCCAGGAAGGCCGCGAGCCGCTGGTCACCGGTCCACTGCGACAGCCGGTAGCGGTGCCCTCTGGCCACGATGGATGCGGGCGCGCCCAGTATTTTGATCGTCGGCCGGGGGACAGGCGGCACCAGCCGCACCACGACGCCGTCCTCTTGGGGAAGGATCTGGGCTACGGACGGGAAGACAACACCGATGCTGCCGGCCATCTGCCCCAGCATGTCGAACAGCCCGAGCCGAAGCCACCCGGAAACATCAAGTGGGAAGGGCCGCTCGTGGAACATTTCGACGTACGTGGGGCCGATTCTTTTCTGGAAGAAGTTCAGATTCGCAGGCTCAGGCGGCAAAGCCGTAATCGGACGGGCCTGAAGCAGGTACACCCTCCCACCCGCTACTGCCCATTCCATGTCCTGCGGTGCCCCGAAGAGATTGACCGCGCGGGCCGAGAGTTCGGCAAGCCGGGCGAGGTGGTCCTTCGTTAGCGCAGGTTTGGCGCTCTCTTCCATTGCGGGACCACGGCCAGCAGCGGATCCGGCACGGATAAGCACTGCAGAGCCCCCGGGATGCCAGCTCATCGGTTGGCCGCGGTGGTCCAAGACATAGTGTTCGGGGGTCACGAGCCCAGAGACGACATCCTCGCCCGGCCCCCTGCCGGCGTCCAGGACGATCCGGTCCCTTCGCCCCGTGACCGGATCCGCGCTGAACATCACTCCGGCGACATCTGCGTCAACCATGCTCTGGACGACGACGGCGATCGCCAGGCCTTCAGTGTTATGCCCTGCCGCCTCCGGTAGGAAATCGCCCGGTCGGCCCATAGGGACGTCCAGCAGCCAGCAACCGCTGTGACAAGCGCGTCCTCTCCCACGACGTTCAGGAAGGTGTCCTGCTGACCGGCGAAGGCGGCTCCGGGGAGATCCTCGGCGGTGGCGCTGGAACGGACGGCCACCGCGCCGGATCCCATTTGCCGGTACGCATCGGTGATTGAGTCGCGCACGCCCGGCGGCATGGGCACGCAGCTGAAGGCTGCCCGGATCTTTTCCCCGTCCGCATCCTCCTGCAGCAAGGCGCTGAGGGTCTGGGCCAAACCTGTTTCTTCGAGCATCAATCGATAGGCAGCGGTGGTGATGACGAACCCCGGAGGCACCGGGAAACCGGCCCGTATCAGTTCGCCCAGGTTCGCCCCTTTCCCCCCGGCGATGGCTCTGTCGCGGGCCCCGAAGTCCGCCAGGCCGGCGACGGTGCGATCCGGCGGCTGCGCCGGGCCGGCTGCGCGGCGTCCGCCGGTCATGACGGACCGCTAGTCGCCGGCGGCGTCGCGGCCGCGACGCACGATCAGCGGGTCGGGGCCGTGGACCACTGACGTGTCCTTGTCCTCGTAGTCGAACTGGTTGAGGAAGAAGCGCATGGCGTTGATCCGTCCCCGCTTCTTGTCGTTAAACTTGATGGTGATCCACGGCGCATGGTCCGTGTCGGTCCGCAGGAACGTCTCCTCCTTGGCTGCCGTGTACTCCTCCCACCGGTCCAGGGAGGCCAGGTCTATGGGTGAGAGTTTCCAGCGCCGCACCGGGTCAATCTGCCGGATCGCAAAGCGGGTGCGCTGCTCGTGGCGGGTCACCGAGAACCAGAACTTGGTCAGGTGGATCCCGGAGTCCACCAGCATCCTCTCGAAGAGCGGCGCCTGAACCATAAAGGTGTCGAACTCCTGCTCCGTGCAGAAGCCCATGACCCGCTCCACATTTGCCCGGTTGTACCAGGAGCGGTCGAACATCACGATCTCCCCGGCCGTGGGCAGATGCTGGATGTAGCGCTGGAAATACCACTGGCCCAGTTCACGGTCGGAGGGTTTGCTCAATGCCACGGCCCGGGCCGAGCGCGGATTCAGGTGCTCGGTGAAGCGCTTGATCGTACCGCCCTTGCCGGCCGCATCCCGGCCCTCGAAAACGACCACGTGCCTGAGGTCCTGGTCCTGGCCCCAGTACTGGAACTTCAGCAGTTCAACCTGCAGCTGGTATTTCTCCAGCTCGTACTCCTCGCGCGACATCCGCTCGTCGTAGGGGTAGTCTTCCCGCCACGTCTGCACGGCCGAACCGCCGGGGTGGATCAGTTCCGGATCCTCGCCTTGGCCCCCGCGCACCGTGTATCCCATCTCCACCAGATGGTCGATGGCCTCCCTGAGGTTTTCCCGGAGCCAACTTCGATCCTCGGGTGTCCACGTCCTGTCCGCCTGCGTCATCCCCAGCCTCCTTCCTGCCCCGCTGAACCGTCGCCGGCCTTCTAGGATGCCGGCAGCGTTCGATGCTCAACTGAGTTCATAGAATGCGACCAGCCTAAGCCGACAAGTGGAGCGGACGATAGGGAGGGGCAGAGGACCCGTTCTTGCAGCGGTCCACCACGCGCCGGCAGCTAGCGGATTGCGTCTTCCCGCTCTTCACCCATGGGACTCAGGGTCAAGCGGGTGCTGTGGAGGAGGGTGCCGATCAGAGATCGGGCGGCCGCGAGCAGGACGTTCACCTCAGGGCTGGCCAATTCATAGAACAGCCGCCCCTCGCGTCGTGAGGGGACAATCAGGCGCTGGCGGCGGAGCAGGCTCAAATGCTGGGAGAGGTTCGACGGCTCCAGACCGGTGTTGTCGCGCAGTCTGCTCACGGCAACTGGCCCGTCCGCGAGCATCTCCAGCAGCTGGATTCGCGCAGGGTGGCCCATGGACTTGAAAAGTTCGGCCTTCACATCGGTCAGGACCAGGGCTGCGGGAAGATCATCCGGCATCGGGACCTCCCTCCTTCACTTTCAAATATTCTGAGCAGCGCGTCTGGGCAGAACCCGCCGACAGGAAAAACTAACACGTGCGAGACAGAAAAGTCTGTCTCCCAACCCCCACGATTGGTCCGCCCGCACATACATCGTAGCGCCGGACCGCTGCCGTGTCGCCGCCGCCGGCAGACAAGGTGGTACCTCTTGCGCAGACAAGAACCGTAGTTCAGACTTTCATGAATTCATCAATTCGATTCGGCTCACCACGAGTGGCTGGCATCGTTCGGGTGGATTCAGGCTGTTCCCGGTGACAACGGCGTCACCGGGAACAACCGGGTCCCGGCTACCAGGAGGGTTCTATGACAGGCATGTTCGAACTGTTCACCGATTCCGATACTTCCTACCGATTTCGACTGACCGCCCCGGACGGGACCGTCATGGCCCTCTCCAGGCCCTTTCCTGACCTGCCATCGGCGGTGGCCGGAATCGCCGCAGTACGGGAGTACGCCGGCATGGGGCTGGTGACCGAAATTATGGCACCGCAAAATGACGGGCTGCGCCAGTCCATGGCAGACAGCATTCCGGTGGAGCCCAACATGCAGAACCGTGCTGCCCATGACACGCACACCAACGAGCCGCGGTCACGGGCGAGATCGGCCCCTGTCGGAGCGCCCAGATCCCCGGGACGGCCGCCGCGCGTCGGCATCCCGTCCGCCGCGCGCTTCCTGGGCGGCCGCGCCGTCATCCGGAACCAGCAGCTGATCGTACGGTGGCGGCAGGCGCTGCAAGCGCGGACCGCCCAGGCCGGGCTCAGCTCGTGCTGACTGTCGCGGTGTCCCGTGTTAGCCGCCCGGGGCGCTCTCGGGGCGGGGCGCCTGGCGGCAGGCCGGGCAGGCAGGCATGGCCATGACCCAGTTGAAGGCGTTGCAGGCATACTCCAGCGCGCTGGCCGCCGAGGACTGCCTGGCCGGGACCTTTCGCTACGATGTCGTCTCGGGGGAGCTGCAGTGGTCCGAGCAGATCTACCAAATCCATGGCTATCACCGGGGCGAGGTGGTGCCGACGGTGGGCGTCCTGATGTCGCACCTGCACCCTGACGACCGGAAGCGGTGCAGGGAAATTTTCGAGGACGTGTGCCGTGGCGGAGGTTTTTTTGCCAGCTACCACCGTCTATTCGACGCGCGCACGCGGGAACGCCGCGTCCTGACAGCTGGGGAGGGCGCGCCGGACTGTGACGGGAAACTGCTGTTCATCGACGGATTCATGCTCGATCTCACCCGGACAGTTCAGCTGGAAACGGACCGGTCCGCCCGCGAGGCGGTTGCTGGAGCCATCGGCACGCGAGGCCTCATTGAACAGGCCAAGGGCATCCTGATGGGAATCCTCCACATCGGTGCCGACGCCGCCTTCGATCGACTTTCCGCCTACAGCCAGCACCACAACATCAAGCTAGCCCACACGGCCTCGGCCATCGTCCGGCTGGCCAGCAACACGCACGAATCCGCCACCCTCCGCAGCTTCGTCCACGCACTGGACGGCCGTTTCTCGGCACGCCGCGATGGGGACCATGTTCTTCATCCCTAGGGAACTCAAGGCGCCGGGCGGGTCCCTGGACGGCCCGCCCAGCGCCGTGCCGGGCGAATGCTCCGGGCGAATGCGCCGGGCGAATCCAGCGGACACTAATAGCACACTCCGAGGCAGACCGGTCTGTACGCCCCAGCCCGGTGTAAAATTTTTTTATCATGACTGTCTACGACGACACTGCAGGCCCTACGCTGTTGCCTGCCACGGCCATGGCCGGACGCGAAGAGCCGGTGGACCGTATTCTCGCCACCGCCTACGAGTTGTTCTCCCGCCGCGGCATCCGCGGAGTTGGGGTCAACGAGCTGATCAGCGATTCCGGGGTCTCCAAAGCAACGTTCTACCGGCACTTTCCGTCCAAGGACGCCCTGGTGCTGGCCTTTCTGGAACTCCGCGACCAAGTGTGGACGGTGGAGCTCATCGTGGCCGAGGCCAGCCGGCGGGGCAACACCGCCGAGGAGCGGTTGCTCGCCGTATTTGACGTGTTCGGCGACTGGTTCCAGCGTGAGGATTTCGAGGCGTGCTCGTTCATCAACGTCCTGCTGGAGATGGGGCCCGGGCACCCGCTGGGGAAGGCGAGCATCGACTACCTCAGCCGCATCCGGGGCCACATCCAGGCCTTGGCCGAGGAAGCCGGGTTGGACCGGCCCGAGGAATTTTCGCGGTCCTGGCACATCCTGATGAAGGGCTCCATCATCTCGGCCACCGAAGGGGACACGCAGGCCTCCAAGCGCGCCCAGCAGATGGCGCGATGGCTCATCGAACACCACCGGGGCTTATAGCCGCCGCGCCGGGGGAGTGCCCCGCACTTGATGCTGGCTCCTCCCTGCCCCTGCCCCTGCGCAACGCCGCAGCTTCCTAATCGCAAAAGACACCTCTAACGGCGCGGGCGCGCCGTCGTCGACACACCGCCATGCCCCGACGCCGTGCAGACGTCGAAGCCGGCTCTGATCCCGCTCACAGAAGTGCCGCACTCCCCTCACCTGACACTCCGACTAGTTTGCTCTTGCAGAATGCGTTAGCGGATACTAACGTATTCTTTGTGTTGGATGCCTTGGAGATTGCTGCGGAGCCAAATCGGCGACGCCTGCTGCATCTTCTCGCCAGCCACGAACAGGCGGTCGGGGAACTGGCCGCCCATTTCACGGTGAGCCGCTCCGCGGTGTCCCAGCACCTTCTGTTACTGGAGCAGGCCGGCCTGGTGTCTGCCCGCAAAGAGGGACGGAACAGGTTTTACAGGCTCGACCCAGTGGGAATGGGCCGGCTCCGTGAACTTGTCGAACAGTTCTGGACCTACGAACTGGATCTGCTGGCATCAGATGCGGCCGCCCTTGCGACGCAGCGTCATGGGCCACTGCAACATCACACGACCAATTCAGACACTTCTCCTCAAGAAAAAGGACCACTCTCATGACGTTCGATAAGACCATTCACCTGCCCGTCGGCGCCGACGAGGCCTTTGCACTCATCACCGAGCCGGAACGTCTGCGCCGCTGGCAGACGGTGGCGGCCCGGGTTGACCTTCGGATTGGCGGCGAATACCGCTGGACTGTCACTCCCGGCCACCACGCCGCCGGCACTTTCCAGGAGATCGAGCCGGGCAAGCGCATCGTTTTCACCTGGGGCTGGGAGTCCGGCATGGATCTGGCTCCGGGCGCTTCGACCGTGACGATCACGCTGGAGCCCGACGCCGACGGCACCACGCTCCGCCTGGTCCACGACGGCCTCAACGCCGAACAGGCCGCAGCACATGCAGAGGGCTGGAACCACTACCTGGATCGCCTGATCGCCGAGACCTCCTCCGCGGACGGTGCCGGTCCGGACGAATGGTCGGCTGCCCCGGACCCGGTCGATCACCTCAGCTCGGCCGAGGCTTCGCTCGCCGTGCTCCTGGGCGTGCTGCGCAAGCTCACCCCGGAGGACCGTGAGAAAGCCACTCCCTGCGAAAATTTCACGGCCCACGAATTGCTGGAGCACCTGGCCGGTTCGCTGAAGCATGTCGGCGGCGCGCTGGGCGCGGACGTAAGCGACGACGCCGGGGCAGGCCCGGAAGTTCGGATCGCAGGACTCGCGCAGGCCACCCTGGAGGCGCTCAGCCGCCGCGGCTTCGAAGGCACCATCGACATGGGCTTCGCCGAGCTGCCCGCGACCGTCGTCGCCGGGATCGTCAACCTGGAGCTGCTCGTCCACGCGTGGGACTTCGCGAAGGCCATCGGCCAGGAACTAGTAGTCTCCGACGTCGTCACGGATCACGTTGAGGCCCTGGCCTTGGTGACCATCTCGGACCAGGTCCGCGCCAGCGGCAGCTTCGCCGCTGTCCAGCCGGTCGCGGAGACTGCGAGCAGCCTGGAGCGCCTGATCGCGTTCACCGGCCGGACCGTCACCGTCTGAAGTTTTCCAACCCAAGCCCGTCAAGACCTCCAGGAAAGCAGGATCAATATGTCCAAGTTCGTCTTCATCTACCACGCCCCGATGACCCCCGCCGAGGCCGCGCCGCCCGCGCCGGAGGACATGGCAGCCGCCATGGAACAGTGGAACAACTGGGCCGCCAAGGTCGGCAACGGCCTGATCGACTTCGGAACGCCCTTGGCCAACGGTGTCCGCGTCTCCGCCGGCGGAGCCACGGCGCCAAGCCAGCGTGAAGTCGCCGGATACAGCATCATCGAGGCCGACAGCCTTGAGGCGGCCGTGGAACTGGCCAAGGTGCACCCGCACCTGAACATGCCCGGCGGCTGCGAAATCGAGGTTCACGAGGCGCAGCAGATCCCCGGAATGTAAGCAGCGTTTCGACCCAATCCCCAAGGGTGTTCGCCGCTGCGCCAAGGCAGCGGCGAACACCCTTGAGCGGCCCGGGCCAGTTCCCAAGTGTTCCTACTCGGGACCCGGATCAGGGTCCTGGCCTCGATTCCACTGCCGGTATCGAAGCACCAAGAGGACCGTGAGCACGGCGGGCACGACCGGCACGAGAAGTTCCTGCCTGAAGGTCATGAGTGCTGCCGCTCCGGCCCAAAGCAGTGCCGTCAGCATGGTCAGCAGGAATAAGGACTTCCTGGTCACCGGCGGGGTCTCGCGTTGATAGCCGTGTGCTTTTAGTTCTTCGCGCTCCTGGCGCTCGGCGCGGATTAGTGGCAGGAAAGCGACGGCTGAGGCTATCCGATGATGCTCCTAACAGAGGTTCGATGAGTGGCCCCAAGTCGCAGTACGGTGCCGCGATGTCTTGATCTTCTTGGTCAGCCTAACCGCCGGACCCGCGGGCAGCTCGGGCCGTGTCCAATAGCCGGCCCTGACCATCTGCGCCGCGCCGGGAGCGCAACATTCGGCCGCATTCCCAGGAATTCTTTCGTGCCATGCACGACGGCGGCGCGACGCCGGCCCCGTCACGCGCGGTCGCCGGGCGTCACCATGACTTCACAGTGCCGGTCCGGTGGGGCGCGGATGTGTCCCGGAATGGCCGCAGATGACCGCGTGAGTCTGCCCTGTTACGGACTGCGTACCCATGTGTCCGCTTGGGTAGCGGTTGCCGTCCGTGGCTGTTTTCGTCGCCGGATTACGCGCGGTTTCTTCGGGTGTCGCGGCGCCTGCCGGCATGGATTGAACTCTGTTCTGATGGTGGACACGGTCCGGTAGCCCCGGTCCGCACCGTCGAATCCAGAAAGTATCCGCTATGAAAAACCGACTCTTACCCGCAGGACTTTTCTCCACCTTGGGCGTTGCTGCCGCCGTGGCGGTCTCGCTGGTGGTCTCCGGTTGCGGCGGCCCTGCGAGCGCCCAGTCCCCGGCCGGAAATACTCCCGGGACGCCCGAAGTTACCGAACTCCGCTACGAGGGGTGGGCCAACAGCGTCACGTTGCCGGAGCTGGCCGAGGACCTCGGCTACCTGGGCGACGTGAAGCTGAACTGGGTGGGTAACACCATCAGCGGGCCTGCGAGCATCCAATCAGCCGCGACGGGAGCCACCGACTTTGGCGGCGCCTTCTCGGGCGCGGTGGTGAAGCTCATCGAAGCCGGCGCACCGGTCGCGGCAGTGATCAACTACTACGGCGAGGACGAAAAGACGTTCAACGGCTTCTATGTCACCCAGGACAGCCCGATCCGGTCGCCACGGGATCTGATCGGCAAGAAGATCGCGGTCAACACCTTGGGCGCCCATTCGGACGCCGTGATCAACAGCTACCTGAAGAAGAACGGTCTGTCGCAGGAGGAGATCAAGCAGGTACAGCTCGTCGTCGTTCCGCCCAATGACACCGAGGAGGCCATCCGCCGCGGACAGGTCGACGTCGGGGCGCTAGGCGGAGTGCTGCAGGATAACGCTGTCGCCAAGGGCGGCCTGCGGTCCCTGTTCAACGACTTCGAACTCTTTGGAACCTTCGCCGGAGGCCAATACGTGCTGCGCAAGGACTTCATCGAGAAAAACCCGGAAACCACGAGGATCTTTACCACCGGGGTGGCCAAGGCCATCGAATGGGAACGTAGTACGCCCCGCGACGAGGTGATCGCACGGTTTACGAGCATCATCAACAAGCGCCAGCGCTCCGAAAGCACCGCGGCCCTGAAGTACTGGAAGAGTGTCGGTGTCCCGTCCAAGGGCGCCATCAGCGACCAGGACTTCACCCGCTGGTCAGCCTGGCTGAAAGACACCGGCATCGTCACCGGCGACATCACCCCCTCCAAGTACTACACCAACGACTTCAACGACCTGCTGAAGGGGGCGGCCTCATGACCCGCGGCACCGGTCCGACGCCAAAAATCAGCCTCCGGAACGTCGGGAAACAGTTCACCGTCCGGCCCAGCAAGGACCAGCCGGAGGGCACCACCCTGACGGCGCTGGAGGGCATCACCCTGGATGTCGCCGCGGGCGAGTTCATCACCCTGGTCGGTCCGAGCGGATCCGGCAAGACCACCCTCCTGGACCTCCTTGCCGGGCTCACCGGGCCGGACACCGGCCAGGTGCTGGTGGACGGCAAGGAGGTGACCGGACCCGGCCGCGACCGCGCCGTCGTCTTTCAGCAGTACGCGCTCTTCCCGTGGCGCACCGCGGCCGCCAACGTCGCCTTCGGCCTCGAAGGACCGGGCAGCGACGGACGCCGCCTGGGCCGCAAGGAACGTGCGGACAAGGCCCGCCACTATCTGGAACTCGTTGGCCTGTCCGGCTTCGAGGACCGGTATCCCCATGAGCTCTCCGGCGGCATGAAGCAGCGTGTTGCCATCGCGCGGAGCCTCGCGTACGAACCCGACGTCCTGCTCATGGATGAACCGTTCGCGGCGCTGGATGCCCAGACCCGGGAACAGCTCCAGGAGGAACTCCTCCGTATCTGGCGGTCCACGGGCAAGACCATCATCTTCATCACCCACGGCATCGACGAAGCCGTGTACCTGGGCCAGCGGGTGGCCGTGCTCAGCTCCCGCCCCGGCCGGCTCAAGCAGATTGTTGACATTGACCTGGGGGAGCGGAGCGGTGACGGGGACATCCGCTCCGACGCCGTCTTCGTCGAACACCGCCACAAAGTCTGGTCGCTGCTGCACGACGAGGTCCGGAAGGCCCAGGAAGCCGGGCACGCCAAAATCCGGCCCGACGGGTCCGCACCTGACGAGGCGCCGCAGCTCAGCCAGGGAAGGGCAGCCTGATGACCGCACCAACACTGACCAAAGACGCCGCCGCGTCTGCCGCACCCGTGGCCGACGCCGACGTCGGGCGGACCGCGCAGCCCGCGGCCACCAGACACCTTTCCTCCCTGGTCCGGCCCGGAGTGCGCAGGGTCGGGCGCGTGATCTGGGCTTCGGGCGCCATCGTGCTGTTCCTCCTGCTCTGGGAACTGGGGCCCACCTACCTCGCCTCGGCCTCGACCAGGGTGTTCCTCCCGCCGCTGCACGAGGTCCTTCGGGCACTGGGATCCCTCATCGCCAAGGGCCAACTGCAGAACCATCTGGCGGCCAGCGTGACCCGCTCCGCCAGCGGTTTCGGCATCGCCGTCGTGGCCGCCGTCGCCCTTGGCCTGCTGGTCGCCTGGTACCGGTCCCTTGACCGGTTCCTCAACCCGCTGCTGGAGGTCTTTAGAAACACGGCCGCGCTGGCCCTGCTCCCGGTCTTCACCCTCCTGCTGGGGATCGGGGAGACGTCCAAGATCAGCATCGTGGCGTACGCGGCGTTCTTCCCCGTGTTGCTGAACACCATCGCCGGCGTCAGGACCGTTGATCCGCTGCTCATCCGTGCCGCCCGCTCCCTGGGGCTCTCGAACTTCCGGCTGTTCCAGAAGGTCATCCTTCCCTCGGCCGTGCCCACCATTTTCACGGGTATCCGGATGGCGGGAACGTCCTCGATCCTGGTGCTCATCGCCGCGGAAATGGTCGGGGCCAAAGCGGGACTCGGGTACCTGATCGTCAACGCACAGTCCAGTTTCCTGATCCCGGACATGTACGCCGGGATCCTGACCGTCTCGCTGCTTGGCCTGCTGGTCAACTACCTGCTGGTCGCCGTCGAACGGCGCTTCTCCCGGTGGCGGACCGCCGTCGGATCCCAATCAAACTAAGCCAGCCAAGCTAACTTCACCCCGACAGATCAAGGACACACATACCATGTCGACAACTACCGAAACCCGTCTCGAATTCCGGAAACTCAGCGCGCGCGTCGGCGCCGAGATCCGCGGCCTGGACCTCAGCAGCGACCTCAGCGACGCCACCATCGCCCAGATCCGGGAAGCCCTGAACACCCACAAGGCCCTGGTCTTCCGGGAAGCCAACGTCCACGACGACGAAACCCAGGTGCGCTTCGCCAGCCGTTTCGGCCCGCTTACCCAGGCACACCCCACCGTGGCCTCCGTCGAAGGCAAGCCGGCGGTCCTGCCGGTAGACAGCGAAAACGGCAGCGCGAACAACTGGCACACCGACGTCACGTTTGTCGTGAACCCGCCGCAGGCCTCCACCCTGCGCAGCGTCACCCTACCGGCCTACGGCGGGGAGACCCTGATCGCTTCCTCGGCAGGTGCCTACCAGGACCTGCCGGAGGAACTGCGGGACTTCGCCGACACGTTGTGGGCCGTCCACACCAATGACTACGACTACTCCGTGCCGAAAAACCTCGAGCACGCCAACGCCGATGAGCGACGGAAGGAATTCACCCGGATCCACTTCGAGACCGCCCACCCCGTGGTCCGGGTCCATCCACTGACCGGCGAGCGCGGCCTCTTCATCGGCGGCTTCGCCCAACGGCTGCGCATCGTGGGACTGTCCAACACCGAATCGAAGGACATTCTGCGGCTGCTGCAGGCCTACGTCACCCGCCCGGAGAACGTGGTCCGCGTCAACTGGGAACCGGACCAGCTGGTGCTCTTCGACAACCGCATCACCCAGCATTACGCCCCGGACAACTACGACGGCCAGCCCCGCCAGCTGAACCGGGTCACGGTCGCCGGCGATGTTCCCCTAGGCATCGACGGCCGCAGCAGCACGTCCATCCAGGGCGACTCCTCCGTCTATTCCGAGACGGTCGAACTTCGCGCAGATGTCTCCGGAGCGCCGCTGTGAGCGGCGCACGGCAGCTGCACCTGAACGCATTCCTCATGAGCACCGGGCACCACGAAGCCTCGTGGCGGCTGCCGGAAAGCGACAGCTTCGCCGGGACAGACGTTGCCCATTTCCAGCGGCTGGCCCAGACCGCCGAACGCGGAACGTTCGACTCCATCTTCTTCGCGGATTCACCGGTGCTGCACGGCGACGTCGGCCAGCGACCCTACGGCACGCTCGAGCCGACCGTCCTGCTCGCCGCCATCGCCGCCGTCACCGAACGGATCGGGCTGATAGCGACGGCGTCCACCACCTACAACGACCCCTATAACCTGGCCCGGCGGTTTGCCTCCGTGGACCACATCAGCTGCGGCCGGACCGGCTGGAACGTCGTCACCACCGCGGGGGACGCCGCCGCGAGAAACTTCTCGCTGCGGGACCAGCCAGCCCACGCGCTGCGGTACGGGCGGGCCGCGGAATTCCTCGACGTCGCGCGCAAACTCTGGGACAGCTGGGAAGAGGACGCCGCCCTCGGGGACAAAGACGCCGGGACCTGGGGAGACAACACCCGCGTCCACGCGATCAACCACACCGGCAAGTATTTCAGCGTCCAGGGGCCCCTGGATGTGCCCCGCTCCGTCCAGGGCCACCCGGTGATTGTCCAGGCCGGTTCCTCGGAAGACGGCAAAGACTTCGCCGCCCGCTACGCCGAAGCGGTCTTCACCGCCCAGCAGACGCTGCCCGACGCACAGCGCTTCTATACGGACCTGAAACAGCGAACCGCCGCCGCCGGCCGGAACCCGGAAACGATCAAGGTCCTTCCGGGCATTGTTCCGGTCATCGGGAACACCGAGGCCGAGGCCCGGCGGCTGGAGAAGGAACTCGACGGGCTCATCCAAGCCGAATACGCCAAACGGCAGCTCGCCGGGGTGCTCAGAGTGTCCCCGGAATCGCTGGCCCTGGACGCCGAGCTACCGGAAGACCTGCCTTCCGAGGACGAGATCGAGGGCGCCAAGAGCAGGTACACGTTGATCGTGGACCTCGCCCGGCGCGAACGCCTGACGGTGCGCCAGCTCATCGGAAGGCTCGGGGGCGGCCGCGGACACCGCACCTTCTCCGGCACTCCGGAGCAGGTGGCCGACGCCATCCAGGAATGGTTCGTGGCCGGGGCAGCGGACGGCTTCAACATCATGCCACCCGTGCTCCCGTCCGGCCTTGACGCCTTTGTGGACCACGTCATTCCGATCCTGCGGGACCGCGGACTCTTCCGGCGTGAATACACCGGACGGACCCTCCGTGAACACTACGGGCTGCCCCGGCCGGCCAACACCTTCGCCACGGCTGCCCTTTCCAGCCCGGAGGGCTCCACTCCGGCGGCCGCCATTCTGGCGGACGACCTCGCTGCGCAAAGAGGGGAGCTCCTGGTCTCCGACCGGTGATGCCGGCGAGGCTCCGGACAGACCAGGGCGACGGCAGGTGCTGTCTGGAGTCAAACGTCAGGTTCGTCCCTCGGGGCCTGTGCGGCGTGCTTCGCGCCGCGCAGGTCTCCGAGCCAGCGCCTGTTGAAAGCGGCGCCTGCCGAGCCCGTCCTTAGTTCAGATGACGCAGGGAAGCGTGTAATGGTGTACGTTGGCTTCCCGTCAGAACTAAACATAGGAATGAGAATCACCCCCGTGGCAACCGATTACGACGAAGTCCGATCCGACGTCAAGGAGTCGCAGGATAGTTCCCTGCAGGCGCTGCAATCCGCCAACGCCCCGGATGCCCGCAGCGTTGTCCGCGAGATGGATGAGACTGACGCATTTGACGATGCGATCAGCCCCGGCGGGGAATTCGTCGCCGAGGAGCTCGTCGTACAGGTCATCCCGCAGGCGCAGGACGAATTCACCTGCCACTCCTGTTTCCTGGTCCGGCACCGGTCCCAGGTGGCACGCGAAAAGAACAGCCACACTTACTGCGTCGACTGTGAAGGCTAGGACAATGGCCCCGCGTGGGTGCGGGACCGGGGCGATTTTCCGCACCGCTCCGGACCAGCGGATCGGCATCGTCCACGGCGGGTCCAGCTAGTCCATGCTCCAGCTGAAACGCTTGGCAGTGCTCGGCCTGTTCGCGTTTTGCGTCATCACCGGGTTCTTGTTTTGGGCACTCCGGTTCTCCGGCGCGGAGACCCGCACGGCCATGCCACCACCGCCCCGGGCGGCGGCGAAACTCGAAACGCTGTCCACCGGCATCACCTCCGCAGTGAACATAACCCGGAGCGCGGACGCCCAGTGGCTCAGCCATGCCGCCGCGGAGACAGGCATCCCCGCCCGCGCGCTCCAGGCCTACGTGGCCGCGGCCGGCGCGGCCAACGAATCCGCTCCGGCATGCGGGATCGGCTGGAATACGGTGGCGGCCGTCGGCTTCGTCGAGTCCGGTCACGGAACCTACGGCGGCGGAAGGCTGACCACCGCCGGACAGGCGAGCGGGCCAATTGTCGGTCCGAGCCTTAACGGCGACGGTTTTGCGGCGATCCCTGATACGGACGCCGGCGCACTGGACGGCGACGCCCAGTGGGACCACGCCGTCGGACCCATGCAGTTCATTCCCTCCACCTGGCAGCTCGCGGGGCGGGACGGGAACGGTGACGGTAAAGCCGACCCATTCAACATCGACGACGCCGCGCTAAGTGCCGCCTCGTACCTATGCGCCCACGGCGGTGACCTCACGACCGCCGCGGGCTGGACGGACGCCATCTACTCCTACAACCAGTCGGATTCCTACGTGGCCCACGTCCGCGACCGGGCCACTGCCTACGCCGCACAGTCGGGCCCTACCGGATAAGTTCAACGGTAGTGACTCGCTGATGCCGGAGCCTGTCCGCCCTCAAGACAGAATGGAAGGCATGAACTTTACGACGTTTGCCCTTGTCCGCCACGGCCAGACGGATTGGAATGCGGAGCGCCGGCTGCAGGGATCCAGCGATATTCCGCTAAACGACGTCGGCCGCGGCCAGGCGCGCGACGCCGTCGCCGTCCTGTCCGGCTACGAGTGGGACACAATCGTGTCCTCGCCGCTGAGCCGTGCGGCCGAAACTGCAGACCTCATTGCCGCCGGGTTGGGCCTCAGGGTGGCCCGGCGCGTGCCGGAGCTCGCCGAGCGTAGCTTCGGACCCGCCGAGGGTCTGCAGGACGGCCCGGAACTAGATGCATTGCGCATCCCCGGTGGTTTCCGCGGGGCAGAAAGCGAGGACGAGGCAGCCAGCCGCGGGTTGGCGGCCCTGGAAGCGCTGGCCGAGGAGTTCCGCGGCCGACGCGTCCTCGCCGTCGCCCACGGCACGCTCCTCCGCGTGAGTCTCAGCCGCGCGATCGGCCGCACCCTGGAAAGTATCGACAACGCCGTGCTCAACCTGGCCCACCACCACGACGTCGACGGCTGGCAGCTCGAATACTTCAACGGCGAGCGCGTAGTGGCTGCCGTTTAGGCTGACCGCAAGCACCCGGACAGGGCCGTGGACAGCGACGCGGGACCAGTCGGCATCGGGGGCGGCTGGGTGCGCGCGCCGCGGCTTGGTCCTCGCTGATGCGGGCGTCGAGGAGGCCGATGGGGTCGCTCACGCCCTTATCCTGCCAGAGCCTCCGGGGGCAGAGGGGAGCCCGCTTGAGGCTGGTGCTCGGATGCGCGGCTTGTGATCGCGGTTGCGGTTGCATCGCCTTCGAGCTCACTCACCGCGGGGCCCAACGCGGCACGGATGCTCCTGGCAGCTTCCCGGTACCCGTCACCCAGACCCGCAGCCCTGATCGTGTGGATCGTGCCGGTGCCTCCAAACTGCTCTTCGATCCGATGGCCCCGCTCCGCAAAGTCGGATGCCACGGCGGCCACTTTCTCGAGCCGCGCTAATTGTTTCTGCACCAGGGAGAGGAGGTAGCGCCGGTCCCGGACGTTCTGGTCGAGGACCCCATCCGCGTATTCGTCCTCGTCCGCGGCGAGCCGCGCGTGGATGGCGGCCAGTTCATCCGAGGCGCTCATTTGGTCCTCCTCTGTGAAGATCTTGCCAACAGAATAGTCCCAATGCAGACGAATGGAACCGGCGCTGAACGTCTTCCTGTCGGGCCACCGCGCCGGCCGCCGCGCAGGACAAGTATGTCCAGGCCCGCGGGTATTTTGGACGCCCAAGAGCCGCCGGCAGTACGGTCGGCTGCGGTCAGAAGCGTCGCGACGGCACCGTCCAAGGCCCAGCGTCAGCCGGGCCTCGGACAGCGCCGTCTAGGGCCGGTGCTTTGTTGCAGGCGCGCCTGCGCGGCCACTCCATCCGCGTGAACTGGTCCCGGATGGCAAGCGCCGCTTGATTAGGCCCCGTGACTGGCCCTCGGCAGCGTGACGGCCGGGACACCACCCTCCGCGGCCGTGGTCAGTGCTGTCCCAGGCTTCCTCCTGTCGGCGGGACAAGGCCTGGCCCGCGTTTCGGGTCCGTCTCGCGGTCGGCCGCGCTGGAGGTGTCGGCCACGGCTGTCCCGTCCGAATCGCCTTCGAAGTCAACAAGGCCATTGGTCTGGTCGAAAGGCTTCGCTTCGGACCGGCCAACAGTTCCGTCCCCGGGACGAGTCGCGTCCCGGGGCAACTCCTCACCGGGGAAAACACTGCCCGATGTCCCGGTAGGCGGAACGGCTTTAACCTCCGGGTATGGCGTGGACTGAGCCAGCGCGTCTCCGCCGGACTCCTTGTTGCTTGCCGCGGCCGCGACGCCCGCAGCGGCAGCCGCGGCGAGCCCAGCGCCGGCAATGACCTTGCCCGATACACCGGCTTTGCCGCTGTCCCCCCGCGACCCTGCCGCCTCATCAATGCCGGGCGTGCCGGCGGACGCGCCTTCGCTGACGGATCCGCGCCAGGCGCCGGTCGCGTAGCCCTCGTCTTCAATGAAGGCCTTGAACCGGTTGAGGTCACTCTCGGCTTGCCTCTCTACGATGTTCAGCTTGTCGCCGACCTTTTCCACGATCCCTTCGGGTTCATATTCCAAGGACAGCTGTACGGATGTCTGCCCGCCGCCGAGGTCTTCGAACGCCACGGACCCCGCGTTCGTTGCGCCCTCTGTGGCGGCCCATGCGACTTTTCGGTCGGGTACCTGCTCGAGGATTCTGGCCTGCCACTGCCTGCGCACCCCGCCGATTTCCGCAACCCACTCGAGCCGGTTGTCACTGAGCTGTTTGACGCTCTTCACCCCGCCCATGAAGTGCGGAAATTCTTCGAACTGGGTCCATTGGTTGTAGGCCACGCTCACGGGAACGTTGACCAGAACTCGCTTTTCAACCCTGGTGCTCACGGTGTCTCCTTTGACGGGATTGGGGGGAACTGACGAGAGCGGAATCAATCATCAGCATGCTTACTATAACTTCTCCGGTGCATCCCGGCCAGAGTGCATTTGCGCCACTCCACCGGCGGGCGTGGAGATAGGCTCCCACCGAGCCGTCCGGGGTCTTCGGTTCAAACGTGACCTCGCCGGTGTGTTCACAAGAGAATCCAGCAGGGGCCCGGGCCGGCAATTCATTCTCTATTGCCTCTTTCAGGCCCGGGGACGGGGCCCCATCCCCTCACCCATTGTTTAATAAGCAGGCTTATGGTTTTCTACTGCTTAGGTCTTGCCGCAGGCTTTGAACGACTCCGGTTCAGAGGAATGAACAACTATGGCAGAACCCCAGCGCCCGCCATCTTGGATGCCGTACGTCCCGGCCGAGTCCGGGCAGCCCGCGGCGACGGGGCGGGCTTCAACAGGTCAGATCCGGGAGGCATTTGAAACCCGGCTGGTCCTTGACCATCTGGAACTGGCGGAAGCCTTGGCCTTTCGCTTCACAGGGCGTGGTCGGGAACACGATGATCTGAACCAGGTTGCGTATCTGGGACTGGTCAAAGCCGCGCGGCGTTTTGACGCGGCCAGGGGAGAAAGCTTCGCGGCCTACGCTGCCCCTACGGTGACGGGCGAGCTCAAGCGTTATCTGCGCGACCGTTGCTGGGTGGTCAGGCCGCCGCGGAGGATCCAGGACCTGCGAACGGAAATTCTGCGGTCCGAACCGGAGCTGACCCAGGCCCTGGGACATCGGCCGAGTGCAGGTGAACTGGCGGAGCAACTCGGGGTCCCCGTCTCAGCCGTACAGGAGGCGTTGGCAGCGGCGTCGAGCATGCGTCCGGATTCACTCGACGTCGTGGACGATCACGATGGCGGTCACAGGGCGGAGGCACTGGCCTCGCGGGAACTGCCGCTGGAACGGCTGGAGGAACTCCTGTGCCTTAACCAGGCCATCGGCGAGTTGTCCGGGCAGGAACGCGAACTGCTGTACCACCGCTATTTCTGTGAGGAAAGCCAGGCCGAACTTGGAAGGCGCTTCGGCGTCTCACAAATGCAGGTCTCGCGACGGCTGTCCAAGGTGCTGATGCGACTGCAGCAACTGCTCGCCGAAGCCGACTCTCAGAGCAATCCCAGAACTCGGACGGCGTCCAAGACCTCTTGAACCCGGACACCAAGTAGGGCCGGATCCGGGTCCCCGGCAAACGCGTCGCCTCGGCGCAATTCCGCCTTGGTCAGGACTGCATGCGGCCCCGGCGGAGGGTCCCAATGCTCGGGGCGGGCCGGCCCGAAGAGCACCACGGAAGGGCGGCGGTAGGCTGTGGCCAGGTGCGCGGCCCCGGTATCGGCCGAGACCACCAGCCGGGCCTCCGCCACGAGGGCAATAAATGCGCCAAGGGAGAGCCCTCCGGCTAAAACAGCTTCCTCCGGGAGGCCGGCCTGTGCGGCCACGGACAGGGAGCGTGCCCGTTCAGCCGCGCTGCCGGTCACGACGACGCGATGCCCGGATTGCGCCAGGCGGTCCGCCACCTCGGCGAACCGGTTCTCCGGCCAAAGCCTGCTGGGAAACGCTGCGCCGACATGGACGACGGTGGCGTCCGGCCACTGTGTGCGGACGGGAGGTGATGTCAGCTGGACGTCATCGGGATCCGCGGCGATTCCGTGCCATTGGAGGAGACGTGTCCAGCGCCGACGCTCGTGAATGTCCTCGACCCACCCCGGACCTTCCCAATGGTTCGAGGCATGCGAGATCACCTGCCGGGCACCGACTGCCTCAATCAGCAACTGGCTCTCCGGACCGCGGCCGTGCAGGTTCACCGCAACATCCACACTGCCTTGTTCCACTGGCAAGGGCTCTGACAGGCCCGCGGCCGGCAGGAGGCCATACCCGCCCACGAGGGCAACGGCGTCCCGCAGCCAGGCCGGGCCCGCGTACAGAAGGTGATGATCCGGATAGGCGCGCCGCAACGCGTGCAACGCGGGCACAGCGACGAGCAGATCGCCGAGCTGGAGCGCACGCAACACCAGCAGCAACGGCCGGCCGTCACGCCCGGACACCGACGGCGCCTCGTCCTGGTTTCCGAACATCGATTGATCTCCTTTTCCAGGAGTCTAGCCTCGGGCAGGGCCGGGCCGGGAAGGGGACGGGCGTTTAGCCCGGGTCCGAATGGGGAACAGGGTGGGTATGGGAACTTCTGGCACAGCGCCGCCGCGGGCCGTCTTCTTTGACCGGGACGGAACGCTGATCCATGACGTCCCGTACAACGCGGATCCCGCCCGGGTCCGGCCGATGCCCCACGCTCGTGAGCAACTGCAGCGGCTGCGCAGCCGCGGAATCCCGATAGGGGTCCTCAGCAACCAGTCGGGGATAGGCCGGGGAATCCTCACAGCTGCTGAGGTGGGCGCCGTCAACGGCCGGATCGATCAGCTGTTGGGCCCCCTCGACCTCTGGATCATCTGCCCGCACGTTCCCGCTGACCGCTGCCCGTGCCGGAAACCTGCACCGGGGATGGTCCTGAAAGCCTGCAGCACTTTGGGGGTTTCTCCGTCGGAGGCCGCACTCATCGGCGACATCGGAAGTGACATGGAAGCGGCGCGACTCTCGGGCGCCCGGGGCATTCTGGTACCCACTCCGGTGACCCGGGCGGCAGAAGTGGAAGCGGCCCTCGAAGTGGCGGCGGACCTGGGAGCTGCTGTGGATCTGCTTTTGAAGGCGGCAGCCGGGAGGACGGAGCCATGACGCGGGTCCTGGTGGCCCGGCTGGACAGCGTCGGCGACGTTCTGCTGGCGGGTCCGGCCATCCGTGCCGTTGCCCATGGCGGCCGGTCTGACGGGGGTGATCCCAATGACGTCGTCGTGCTGTGCGGCCCGCAGGGTGAGCCGGCTGCGTCGCTCCTCCCGGGGGTTTCCGAGGCCTATAGCTGGAGCTGTCCCTGGATCGCGAACCCGGCCCCGCGGGTGGAGAAGGGTCACGTGGACGCGTTAAAAGCGTTCGTCGCCGACTCGCGGATCACGGAAGCGGTCATCCTGACGTCGTTCCACCAGTCACCGCTGCCCCTTGCTCTCCTGCTGCGGCTGGCCGGCGTCGGCCGCATTGCCGGCGCGTCCACAGACTATGCGGGCAGCCTCCTGGACATCCGACTGCGACCTGGCGAGGACTTTCCTGAAGACCAGCCAGAATCCGAACGGGCCCTCGGTATCGCACGGGCGGCCGGCTTCACCCTTCCTGCCGGGGATGACGGCAGGCTCCGCGTTGAAGGGTATCCGGACGTGCGGGACCTGGTGGGGGAGGAACCCTACATCGTGGTCCATCCCGGGGCCTCCGCGCCCGCCCGCGCGTGGCCCGCGCTGCATCATGCGGCGGCGGTGGAACTACTCGAGGGTGCCGGGTACCGGGTTGTGGTGACCGGTGGCCCCGCTGAAACGAAGCTCACGGCCACGGTCGCGGGGCCTTCCGCCGTGGATTTGGGCGGGCAGACCGATCTGAAAACCCTGGCAGGTGTCCTTGCCCGGGCCAGCGTGCTGGTCACGGGCAACACGGGCCCGGCGCATCTGGCAGCGGCGCTCGGCACGCCGGTAGCGTGCCTGTTCTCTCCGGTGGTTCCTGCCATCCGCTGGGCCCCCTACGGCGTCCCGCTGGAGATCCTGGGCGACCAGGACGCGCCGTGCAAGTTGAGCCGCGCCACCGAGTGCCCGGTCCCGGGTCATCCCTGTCTGGCCTCGGTTGCACCTGAGCAGCTCCTGGAGGCCGTGGAACGGCTACTCGGCGGAGTGTCGTCATTGTCTACACGGAGGGTGCGGCACCAATGAGAGTCCTTCTCTGGCATGTGCATGGAGGCTGGACGGACGCTTTCGTCCGGGGGCCGCATGAGTATCTCCTGCCGGTGCTTCCCGAGCGCGGGGCGTGGGGGCTGGGCCGGGGAGGCCGGGATTGGCCCGCATCAGTCCGGGAGGTTGCCCTGGATGCACTCGATCCGGGCAGCGTGGACGCTGTCGTCCTGCAACGGGCGGAGGAGTTGACAGAAGTCGGACGCGCGCTGGGCCGGGTCCCTGGCAAGGACCTGCCCGGGGTGTTTCTGGAGCACAACACGCCCAAGGGCGATGTTCCCCACTCGGTGCATCCGTTCGCAGACCAACACATCATCCCGCTGGTCCACGTCACGCACTTCAATCAGCTGATGTGGGACAACGGCTCGGCCCCGACGGTCGTCATCGAGCACGGTGTCCCGGACCCGGGGCATCTTTACAGCGGTGAAGTCGCTGAGCTCGGCGCCGTGGTGAATGAGCCCGTTCGGCGCGGCCGGGTCACCGGCACTGACCTGCTGGCCCGGTTCGCGGCTGTGGCGCCGCTGCGGGTCTTCGGCATGGGTGGAGCAGGGCTGTCGGAGGCTACCGGGCTGCCTGCGGGGAAATTGACGGTCTGCGGAGACCTGCAAACCGCACGCCTGCACCGCGAACTCGCACGCTGCAGGGTCTATCTCCACCCGGTTCGGTGGACGTCCCTGGGCCTGGCACTTCTGGAGGCGATGCACCTCGGGATGCCGGTCGTGGTGCTGGGAACCACCGAAGCGGCACGCGCCGTTCCACCCGAGGCCGGAGCAATCTCCACGAATGTCGACGACCTCGTGCGCGCCGCCGCCCAGCTGGTCCGGGACCCCGCGGAAGCCCGGCAGCGGGGAAACATGGCCCGGGAAGCGGTGCTGGAACGCTACGGACTCGAGGCCTTCCTCCGCGCCTGGAACGAGCTGCTCGACGACGTGACCTCGCCGCGCTTCCGGACGGGGCGGATTCTGATTCCAACGCAAGAAGGGAAGGGCCAGTGAAAATCTCCATGGTTTCGGAACACGCCAGTCCGCTGGCAGCACTGGGCGGGGTAGATGCCGGTGGCCAAAATGTGCATGTGGCCGCGCTGTCGGAGGCCCTGGCCCGCCGCGGGCACCACGTCACGGTGTATACCCGACGGGACTCGGCCGATCTGCCCGAGCGGGTCCGGATCCTGCCGGATCTGGAGGTCGTCCACGTCGACGCCGGGCCCGCTCAGCGCCTGCCCAAAGACGAACTCCTACCATTCATGGGCAAGCTCGCGGACGGTATTTCCCGCGACTGGGGCAACCGCCCCCCGGACGTGGTCCACGGGCATTTCTGGATGTCCGGTCTGGCCGCGCTCGACGCGGCACGGCGCGGATCCATCCGCATACACGTCCCGGTAGTCCAGACTTTCCACGCGCTGGGCCCCGTCAAACGCCGGCATCAGGGCGCCCAGGACACGAGTCCGCTCGAAAGGCAATGGCTTGAGCCGTCAGTGGCACGGTCCGTGGACCGCATTATTGCCACCTGCTCCGACGAGGTCTTCGAACTCAAGGCCATGGGAATCGACACCACCAGAATCTCCATCGCGCCGTGCGGCGTGGATGTTCATCTGTTCGCAGGCGACGGGGCCGTCGAGCCCCGCAGCAGCGCCCACCGTATCCTCTCCGTAGGACGGCTGGTTCCCCGCAAAGGCGTCGATTTGGCCATCAGGGCCTTGTCCCTGCTTCGGAATGCCGGCTTCGCCGACGTCGAACTCCTCATAGTCGGCGGCGGTGACGCTGCCGCACTTGGGGACGACGCCGAAGCATCCAGGCTCTCCGCCGTCGCCACGGAACTCGGAGTCCGGGACCAGGTCACGTTCCGCGGGCAGGTGCCCCGCGGCGCGATGCCTGGCATCTTCCGCAGCGCGGACGCGGTGGTGTGCACCCCCTGGTACGAACCCTTTGGGATCGTGCCGCTGGAGGCAATGGCGTGCGGAATCCCGGTCGTGGCGGCAGCCGTCGGCGGACTGCGGGACACCGTGGTGGATCACGGCACTGGACTGCACGTGCCTCCGAAGGACCCGGCCGCCCTAGCCGCAGCCCTCGCCAGATTGCTGGGTGACGCCAGGCTGCGCCGAGACCTGGGGCGCGCCGGGCAGGAGCGTGTGCGGGTCCGCTATTCGTGGGACCGCGTCGCCGGTGAAACGGAAAGGGCCTATCTGCATACGCTGGCCGCCTGTGCTGACTCACGGCGGCTGGACCCTGTGGAAGGAGCGGCGCTATGACCGCGGAGTGGTCTCTGAACCGGCCGAATCCCCTTCTACTGCTGCCCGAAGACGGTGACCGCGCGAGCCGCCCTGGTTCTACCTTCGCCCGGCCCGGGTCGGTGGCAGCCGTCCGATCGCACCTGGACAACGTCCTCCCGGCGCTCGAGTCGCTGCGCAGCCAGTCGTTTCGGTTGGCGGCGTGGGGGGAGGATCTGGCGCGCCGGTTGGCGTGCGGAGCGAGGCTGCTCGCGGCGGGCAACGGCGGGTCTGCCGCAGAGGCCCAGCATCTGACGGCGGAGTTGGTGGGACGGTTCGACGGCGAACGGGTGCCGTTCTCGGCAATCTCGCTTCACGCCGAGACCTCAGCCGTGACCGCCATCGCCAATGACTACGGGTTTGAGGAGCTTTTCGCCCGCCAGGTGCGGGCGCACGGCCGCGCCGGGGACGTCCTGCTGTTGCTCTCCACCAGCGGCAGGAGCGTGAACCTGCTCCGGGCGGTGGAAACCGCAAGGGGACTGGGCGTCACGACCTGGGCGCTGACCGGCGTCGGCCCGAATCCGCTGGCCCTGAACTGCGATGAAGCTGTCACGATCGACAGTCCCGCGGCCAGTGCCCAGGAGTGTCATCTAATTGCCCTGCATGCCGTCTGCCGCGCCTTTGACGCCGAGATTCTGCGGCAAGGACCCGTGGAAACCTCGCCCGGGGCCGGGTCATGAACATCGTTGTGGTCGGCGATATCCTGCTTGACGTTGACGTTGACGGGGTGGCCACGCGGCTGTGCCCGGATGCACCCGTGCCAGTGGTTGACGTATCCGGCGCCCGTTACCGTGCAGGCGGGGCCGGCCTGGTCGCCACAATGCTGGCTGAGGACGGGCACCACGTGATTCTGGTGACAGTCCTCGGAGCGGACGAGGCCTCCACCCGGCTCGAAGGGCAACTGGCCGGCCTCACCGTTGTCGCTGGTCCATCAGGGGCCCCGACCCCGGTCAAAACCAGGGTTCGCGCCGACGGCAACATGGTTGTCCGGTTCGATGAAGGCTGTCAACACGCACCTGTCCCCGCCGTGACGCCGGCAATGCTGCGGGCACTGGACGGCGCGGCCGCCATTGTGGTGGCCGATTACGGCAGGGGCCTGACGACCAACCCGTCCCTTCGTGCGGCGCTGACCCGACTGGCAGGTCTCATTCCCATCATCTGGGATCCGCATCGGGGCGGGGCCCCGCCAGTCGCGGGAGTCGCCGTCGTGACGCCGAATTGGGCCGAGGCCCGCGCCGCTGCCGCGGTCCTGTCCCCTGCAGCACCATCCGCGGACGGCCCGGGAGAGCTGGCCAGGACACTGATGAGTCTCTGGCGTAGCAACGCCGTGCTCGTGACCCAGGGCCAGCACGGGGCGACCCTGGCGCGTGCCACCGCGCCGACCGTTCACATCGCGGCGCCGAAAGCCCGAGTCGTCGACCCCTGTGGCGCCGGCGACAGGCTGGCCGCCAGTCTCGCTGCCCAGCTCGCGGCAGGCCACGACCTCACGGAATCGGCACGCGTCGCAGTCCGTGAAGCGGCGTCGTTCCTGGCTGGCGGCGGCGTGGAGGCGCTGAATGGCCCACCCCGGCCGGTATCCGGGCACAGCACCGGCCGGAGGGGCGGTGACGCGGCGGCGCTGGCCCGCCGGGTGCGACGCACCGGCGGAACCGTGGTGGCGACCGGGGGTTGCTTCGATCTGCTCCATGCCGGTCACGCGCGGTCGCTCGCAGCCGCCAGGGCCCTTGGCGATTGCCTGATCGTGTGCCTGAATTCGGATTCGTCCGTCCGGCGGATCAAGGGGGCGTCCCGTCCCATCATCAATCAGCTGGACCGGGTGGAACTGTTGCTGGCCCTTGGGTGCGTCGACGCCGTGCTCGTTTTCGACGAAGACACCCCGGAGAGATGCCTGAACATGCTGCGACCGGACATCTGGGTGAAGGGAGGGGACTATGACGTGCGGGAATTGCCTGAAACCCCGCTCGTGGAGAGCTGGGGCGGCCGCTGCCTCACCGTCCCGTACCATCCGGCGCGCTCCACGACTCACCTCGCCGATGCCTTGGCCCGTGTCGGCTGACCCACCTCCCCACCTCCCGACCCAGGCCGGCGCCCCCGACCGGCCGCAAAGCGAAAGGAATATCATGACCTACGAGATGCAAACCGGTAGGGTGCTGGTCACCGGAGGCGCCTCCGGACTCGGTGCCGCCGTTGTCGATGCCGTGCTGCAGGCCGGCGGGACGCCTATAGTGTTGGACCGCGACATCCGCACCGTGTCCGCGGCGAAGGCTATCGAGGTGGACGTCGCGAACCGGACGGCGGTCAGTGAGGCGGTCAACCAGGCCGCCGAAACCCTGGGTGGCCTGGACGCAGTGGTCACCGCCGCAGGCATTGATCGCTGCAGAAAACTGGCGGACGTCCCGGCCGAAGACTGGGAGCAGGTCATCTTCGTCAATCTCCTGGGCACAGTGTCCGTGGTCCGAGCGGCGCTGCCACACCTGAAAGCATCACGTGGGCGTGTGGTCACGGTAGCGTCGACCCTGGGGAAGAGGGCGCTGCCGGAGGCCTCCGCATACTGCGCTTCAAAGTTCGGCGTGGTGGGCTTCAGCCACGCCCTGGCGGCGGAAACCAGCGGGGAAATCGGTGTGACCACGCTGATTCCAGGCGGGATGAAGACCAGGTTCTTCGACGACCGGCCCGAGCAGTACAGGCCGCAGGATGATTCCAAACTCAATGATCCCGCCAATGTGGCCCAGGCTGTCCTCTTTGTGCTCTCCCAGCCTCCGGGATGCGTGGTCCGCGAGTTGCTTATCTGCCCCGAGGAAGAGGGCTCTTGGCCGTGAACATCCGCACGTCCTGATAGACGGCCCCGACGCTGATGCCGGCCACGAGCGGGCTCTCATGTGGGCAACGCGGAGCCGTCCAGCCAATCTGGGTGATGTCGGCGCCGCACTCGGGGCAATGTGTCAGCCATGACAGGTGTACCCGATGCCGGCTCCGGCCCAGCGGGCCCGCGTTGATGACGTTCCCGGCCCAGTACAGGCCCACTGTCGGGGTGCCCAGCGCTTGTGCCAGGTGTCGCGGACCGCTGTCGTTGCCGACCAGGACCGACGCCGCGGCCAGTAACGCCGCCAGAGCGCCCAGCTCCAGCTCACCGGCCAGCGAAGTGACCCGTGCCGAGGCGGCCGTCTCCACTACAGTTGCGGCCAGGTCTTCTTCGTCCCGGGTGCCCACTACGAGCACCCGGGCACCGTCCGCCGCGCAGGCCGCCGCCACCTCGCCGAAGCTTCGCGCCGGCCAGCGTCGACGCGGGTCCGTCGCGCCCGGGTGGATAACCACGACGGCGGACTCGCCTGCCAAGAAAGGATCCAGCCCCCCGGCATAGCGGTCTAAGGGCCGCAGCCGAGCCTCCAGGCCGGCCGGGGGAGCGCCGGCAAGTCCGGCAACTTCGAGGGCTCGGAGCGGTTCGTGCTGGTAGTAGGCGTAGGGAAGGTTGCGCTCCAGCCGGGCGGCATCAGGGGTCCGGGAGCCCACAGAATGCCGGGCGCCCAAGCGCAGCAGAAACGGATTGGAGAAGCGCCCTCCGCCGTGCAGCTGGACAGCGAGGTCGAGCGTTTCCCGGTTCATCTGGGTGAAAAAGGCCTCCAGGGCAGCAGGGTCTTCCGGGCCCGGCCGGATGCCTTCCGCGAAGGGCAGGATCCGGACGTCGTAGGCCGGTCCTGCGATGCTGGCCGCCAGTTCCTGGTGGACGGGTGTTCCCAGGACAGTGACCGAGGCATCAGGGTAGGCCGCCTGGAGGGCAGCGACGGCAGGCAGTGCAAACAGGAGATCGCCCAGCCCGCCCCCGCGCAGCACTGCAATTCGCCTGACGCGTTCGAACCGCTCCAGGACCGGTCCCACGCCCCATCCGACAACGTCAGGGTTGCCTGGCTCTTCCGGTTCGAACCCCTGCATCTAGTCCTCCCGCGTCTGTACTTGGCCCGGTACTTGGCCCGGCGTCCCTACCGAGGGCCCCGTTTTGGCGGGCCCTCGGCCGACTGTGCCGCAACCCTAGTTCCCCTCGGGGCCGCTGGCTACACCGTCCGCCGTTAACCAACACTTCGGCTGCCGGCGAAGGGTGTAAACCTGCCCCCAATGGGGTAAATGATGGGTCATAGGAGGACCCACGAAAAGCCCGTGAGCACGCCGGCAGCCGCTCAGGACCTCTCCAGGAGCTAGGGAAGGATTCCCGTGTTTGTGACCGTCAACTGTGCGCGCAACAGATCCAGGGAGCGGATCTCCATCCGCGATCCGCAAACGGCGAAACCCGTTGGCAGTCTCCCGGCAGCTCCGCCGACGACGCCCGAAGTCATGGGACGCGCCGCCGTCGCCGGAAACCGGCAACCGTGACAACGCTCTCGGCCGGGGAGAACACTCCCAACGGCGAGGATCTGGCGGGGCAGCGTGGTTTGGAAGAGTGGCTTCCCAGACGGTTGGCCGCGATCGGTCCAGCGGTCACGGTCGTCGGCGACGCAATGCTGGACGGCTGGTGGAGCGGCACGATCGAAAGACTCTGCCGGGAAGCGCCGGCGCCGGTAGTCGACATCGGCCAGCGCAGTTTCGCCCCGGGCGGCGCCGCGAACACCGCCGTGAACCTGGCTGCGCTCGGGGCCAAGGTGCGCCTCGTAGGGGTCGTGGGCTGCGACCGGGCAGGTGCGGAACTGCTGCGACAGCTGGAGGAAGCCGGAGTGGACACCGCGTATGTCTGCCGGGTCCCGGACCTGACCACCACGACGAAGACGCGGATCAGCAGCGGCGGCCAGCTGCTGCTGCGCTTCGATGAGTCTGCCGGCAGGATTCCGACGGCGGCCCTCGCCGCCTCGGCCGTGTCCCTGCCGGAAGTTCTCCAGAACCAGGACGCCGTCGTCATCTGCGACTATGGTGCCGGATTCCTTAGCGGGCCGGTGAAAAGCACCCTCGTCACAGCTCTCGCGGGGCGTCCGGCGTCCCTGCTGGCGGTCGTTGACGCCCACGATCCCCGGTCCTGGGCCGCTCTCAGGCCAGACCTGGCCACGCCGAATGCAAAGGAGGCAGCCGAATTGCTCGGGCTCAAATTGTCGGCGAGCGCCGGGCGTCCCGCCGTCGTCGTCGAGCACCGCCAGGAGCTGCTGCGCGCAACCGGGGCAGCTGCCGTGGTGGTGACACTGGACCGTGAAGGTGCGATCCTGTTACCCGCGTCCGGCGATGTCCACCGAACATGGGCCAAGCCCGTCGCGGAGAAACAGGCTTCCGGGGCCGGGGATACCTTCGTGGCTGCGCTGACCCTGGGCCGGGCCGCCTCGTTGCCGCTGACCACGAGCGTGGACCTCGCCCAGGCGGCAGCCGACATTGTGGTCCGCCGGCCGGGAACGTCGGTGTGCAGCACGGATGATCTCGGCCAGCACCTGGCCAGCTTCGCTGATACCGCCCTCGACGCCGGGGAGCTCGCCCGGCGGATTGGCCGTCACCGGGCCGCCGGGCAGAGGATTGTGCTGACCAACGGCTGCTTCGATGTCCTGCACCGGGGCCACACCCGGTATCTCAACCAAGCCAAGCAGCTGGGCGACATCCTGGTGGTGGCCTTGAACAGCGATGATTCCGTCCGGGCGCTCAAAGGGCGGGATCGGCCGATCAACACCGTCACGGACCGGGCCGCAGTGGTCGGCGCGCTAAGTTGCGTGGACTATGTCACGGTGTTCGACACACCCACCCCGGTGCCACTGATCGAGCAACTCCGGCCGGAGATCTACGCAAAGGGCGGTGACTACTCCCCGGAGATGCTTACGGAAGCCCGAGCTGTGGAACGGTACGGCGGCACGGTGGCAATTCTGGACTACGTGGCCGATGTGTCCACGACAGCCGTCGTGAAGCGCATCCGCCACGGCGGGGGCGCCGTTCCGGTCGAATCAACGTGAGCATCGGATACTCGGAAACCACCGTCCCCGGATGAATCGAGGGGCCCGGGCTCTGGGCAGCCGGGGCCGGCACGGGGCCGTCTCCTTCCGCCGGTTCCCGGCCGATCGGGGCGGTTCAGTCGTCGCCGGCAACATTCTTTTGGATCTCTTGGGGGAGCGGCGCGAGGGGGAGCTCCCGGTGGACGATGTAGTCGCAGGCAGCGGGGCCCGTCATCGCCAGCCCTGTGCATCGGCCACCACGGTGTTCGGGCTGGATGTTCGCCGCGCGCAGCCCTGCTCTGAAAGTTCTGGCTGGGGCGGGCATGGATCCCCGGAGGGAGCACCAACTGACGTACAGACCGTACAACTCTTCCTGGGTGAGCCCGTCAGCGTCCTGATTCCGGGCGATGCAGTCATTGACGAACTCGTGTAGCGGTGACTTCAACATCATAGCCTCCTGCGTCCGGCGGCGTAGCCGCTCAACTGGCACAGCTATCAAGGGGTGAAGCGAGACCGTCCCGGGCTTCGCCGGGCACATAAAAAATTTAAAATGTCGGGCTGCACCTGTCAACCGGGACACGCCTTGATTCACTGCCCACCATGGACCAGCCCCGGGCCCTTACGCTCACGGCACTCAATTGTTAGCGTGAGGGGGAAGTTGTCCGCCGAAGGAGCTGGAGAACCGTCTGGCCCCGCGCAAGGGGACAGCACAGCTAGGAAAGGTGCATGAGCATGAACGCCGGACAGCACGGCAAGGACACGACCGGGGAGAGCTCCTTGGCCGCGTACCTGCACAGTCACCTGATAGCCGCGGCGGCGGGCGAGCGTCTCTTTGGGCAGGCGGCCAAGACGTGGAAGGACTCGCCACGCGGCGAAACGATCGGACGGCTCGCGATGGAAGTCAGTGCCGACAAGGCAGCCCTTGAGGGCATCACCGAGGGGATCGACCTGGGTATGCCGGCCTACAAAAAGCCCTTTGCCTGGATCGGGGCGCACCTGGCGTCCCTTGGCCCGCTCAATCCGCTGCACTCCAGGACTGGCGCCGCCGAACAGTTGGAAATCGAAGCCCTGATCAGTGCCGTCACGGGCAAGTCGCTGCTCTGGAAGACGCTGAATGTCCTGTCCCGCACCGACCCGCGCATCGGGCAGGAGCGGGTGGCGAATCTGCTGGACAGGGCCACGGCACAGCTCCGCGAACTCGAGGGTCTCCTCCTGGAAACCGCGGCGGAACGGTTCACCGCCACCGGTCAGTGAGGTTCCGCGCTTCGCCGACGGATCCTTCGAACGCAGGACCAGGGTGCTGCGAGGTCATCCGTGTGCCTGCCCGCGGGGTGTGAGCCTGTTCAGGACACGTTGCCGGGCGCTGCTGTGTGATCTCTTTCGAGGGTCTCAGCGTGCCGCGACGAGGGCCTGGGGTGCGGCCTGTTTCATCCGGGTTTGCAGCCAGCGCAGCTGGGTGGCCGTTTCCGCGTCGCATTGATCAACGACGGCGAGCAGGTCCTTATCGCGCAGCGCGGACCCGGCCTGTTTGACCATCGTCCAGGTGACGTCGACGAGGCTGGCGAGCAGGTAAAGGTCCTGCAGGTCGCGCAGGAGACCGACGGGACCGTTCCGGGTCGTGGCCAGGCCCTGGGCGTGAAGCCGTTCGGGCTCGTTGTCGGAGCTGTTGTCGCCGTAGCGCTGCACGACGGGGTGGAGGAGTTCCCCGTGCCGGTCACACTGGGCTGCAAGGGTGCGGCAGAGGAAGTGGACGTCCGGCTCGGCCCCGTGGCCCTCCGCCACTTGGCGGAAGGATTCGGCGAGAGTGTTTTCGGCCTGGCGGAGCATGCCCAGATAGATGTTCAGGTTCATGGCCGGCCACCGTCCAGGGCGTTTTTGCTCGCGTCGGGGAACCGGGGTGCAGGTTCGGTGTCCGTTGTTTCCGTGGCCTGGGCCCCGTCGCCGCCGGCCGTGGCCGGGACCGGCGTGGTGCCAGGGGCCGCCGTGGGCCGGGACGCTGTCGTGGTCGGCGCCGGCGCCGGTCCGGTGGCATCGCCGATCTTCTCCACGGTCACCGCCGCGTTCTTGAACAGCGGCTGTTTGGATACTGGGTCCCATTCGGTCAGGGTCAGTTCATTCGCGGCCGTCGGGTGGACCCCCGGGCGGCCGCCTGTGTCCCAGTAGCCGTAGTGGAACGGAGCGAACACCGTGCCGGGCGCGATGCCGCTGACCCGTGCGGGGACCTCTATCCGGCCCCGGCGGGAGGTGACCCGGACCAGATCGCCTTCGGAAATGCCCAGCCGGTCCGCGTCCTCCCTGGCCACTTCCACCCAGGCCCGCGGTGCCGCGTCAGTCAGGGGCCGGGAGCGGCCCGTTTTGGTGCGGGTGTGGAAGTGGTACGCCGTGCGCCCGGTCGTATACCGGAGCGGGTAGTCCTCGTCGGGTTCCTCGTGCGGCGGGTGGAACGGGGCGGTCTTGAACAGTGCCCGCCCGCCCGCGTCCTGGGCGCGGAAGGCCTGGGCTCCCACCGTTGCGCCGGTGAGCAGGTCATGGCCGTAACTCTCGCAGTAATCCGGGTCGGTGGGGAAAACGCCGTCCCCGTACAGGCGGTCCGTTCCGTTCGGGTTGTCCTCGTTGCACGGCCAGGGGATGCCGCTGCCGCCGCGCAGCCTGTCGTAGGTAATTCCGGTGTAGTCGCACGGGCGTCCGCGGGAGCAGCTTTTCCAGGCCTCGAACGCGTCCTCGGGTCCGGTCCAGTCCAGCAGCGGCCCGCCATTGAGCGTCGTGAATTCCATTCTGCGCGCGTAGTCGAGGAAAATGTCCAGGTCGCTGCGGGCCTCACCTGGAGGGTCAACCGCTTTGTCGGAGAGGTGCACGATGCGGTTGACGTTGGTGAACGTTCCGGTCTTTTCGCCCCATCCGGCTGCCGGAAGCACCACGTCCGCGTACTGTGCTGTTTCTGTGAGGTAGAGGTCCTGGACGACAAGGAAGAGATCGGGTTTGGCGAGGATGTCCCGGATCCGGGGAAGTTCGGGCATGGACACCGCCGGGTTCGTCGCCGAGATCCACAGAAAGTCGATCGAGCCCTGTTCGGCGTAACGGAAGATCTGCATGGCATGGGTCGGCGGTGCCCAGTGCGGGATGGTCATCGGATCCACGTTCCAGAGCCCGGCCAGTTCCTGGATGTGGTCCGGGTTTTCCCAGTTGCGGAATCCGGGCAGGTCCCCGTCCGCGCCGCATTCCCTGTTGTTCTGCGCCGTGGGCTGACCGTTCATTTGGAGGACACCGCGCCCTGGGGCGCCGAGCATCCCGCGCAGCAGGTGCAGGTTGTTGACCTGGCACGACGCCGCCGTCGCCTGCGAGGACTGGTAGAAACCCTGCAGCACGGTGGACACGATCCGGTCGGAGGTGCCGAAGATCCGGGCCGCGTCCCTGATGTCCGCCGCCGGGACACCGCATACGGCGGCGGCCGCCTCGGCCGTCCACGGCTCGACCGCCTTCCGGAGACCGTCCAGGCCGACGGTGTGGTCGCGGACATAGCCGGCATCTTCCCAGCCCTGGGCCAGCACCTCTCTGACCAGGGCGTGCATGAGGGCAAGGTTCGTGCCGGGCCGGATGGCCAGGTGGACGTCGGCGTGCCGTGCGACCTCCGTGTTGCGCGGATCTACGCAGACGATCCGGGGCCGGTCGGGGCCAGCGATCCGGTCCAGGACACGGGACCAGAGCACCGTTTGTGTCTCGGCCATGTTGTGGCCAAAGAGGAAGAGCGCGTCGCAGCTGTCGATGTCGGTGTAGGACCCGGGCTGGCCGTCGGCGCCGAACGATTCCTTCATGGCCGCCGCTGCCGTGGCGGTGCACAGCCGGGTGTTTCCGTCCATGTGCGGGGTGCCGATGCCGGCCTTCCCGATCACGGCCAGGGCGTAGTACTCCTCCAGGAACAGCTGCCCGCTGGTGTAGAAGCCGTGGCTGAGCGGGCCGCGTTCCGCCAGCAGGTCCCGGCTCCGGTCCACGATCCGGCGCATCGCCGTGTCCCAGTCGCATTCGACCAGTTGCCCGTTCTCGCGGACCAGCGGACTCCTCAGGCGGTCCTTGTGGGACACGCCCTGTCGGCTCGCGAAGAGCCCCTTCGGTCCCAGCCTGCCATGATTGACCAGATCCTGCGCCCGGCCGCGGATCCCGACCATCGCGCCGTCCTTGACGGCGATGTCGCAGGCACATCCGTTACTGCAGAGGACACAGGCGGACTGCACCCACCGGTCAACATCGCCCTCCGCGATGCCGTCGTCCAGGACCTGGTCCACCCGGACCGGCCACAGACCGTCCCGCGAGTACGGGGTCCGGGTTCCCCAAATGTTGGCTATCCGGTCGACCATGTCACTCCTTCTCTAAATTCAGGCCGACACTTTCAGGCCGACGCGGCCGCTTTGCTGCTTGGTGTCCGGGTGCCGGAGGCGCGAGCCGTCCTCCGTGCCCGTGGCGGGGGCGGGATGGTGACCGTTCAGCTCCGGCGGGGTTCCTCGTCGGTGTCGTCCATCGCTTTGCTCCCTCACGTCGTGTCACCGTCTCGGATTCCCGGTCTTGACGGTTACAGAATTATCAGCATGCTTACAAATAGTCCAGAGTCGCCACACGAGGGAAGGCACAACCATGAGCACCTCTCATCCCGAAAATGACCCGGCCAACCCGGATCCTCCTCAGGAGGCGGAGAGCGCGGAGAGCGTGGAGCGCCCGGTGCATCCGGACACCCGCGGTGACGGGGCCACCGACCACGCCTCCTCGGCCAACCCGGATCCGCTCAGCGGCAAGATCACAGGACTGGAGCCAGGCGGGGGAGTGCCTCCGGGAGAGACGCCTCCGGCCGAGGACCAGATGAGCGGGGACCAGGGCCACGACGAATAGCTGGCCAGCCAGCTATGGGCGCGGCAGCTGTTCAAAAGTCCGTTTCTAGGGATATGCCGGTATCGCGATGTATTGGTTAATATTCGTGGACTGGAAGGTCTCAAACGACAGCGTCTCTTGGCCGCCCTCCGGATTTCCCACCACGACGGTTTGGTCGGAAGAACTCACGCCCAGCAATGCGTAGGAATGGTCGGACACCAGCTTCCCGCGGGAGTTAGAGGTTCCAAGTGTTATCAGGCCGCTCGTGAAATCCTGCTCGAGCTGCGCAAAGCTCACCTCTGTCATGGGGCCACCGGGGTTGCGGTCGACGCCCGCCTCGCCGGTGATGGCATACAGGCCATTATGCACATCGTGGTCCTGGGCGTTACTGAGGTCGGTGCCATCGATGCCCTTATAACTGTTGCCGTTTGCCGCCGCCCAACCTTTCTCGATAATCGCCGCCCATGAAACGTTTTTGCCGTCGATAGTTTCGATGCCATTTTCGAAGGGTTTGTCGCGGCGATACGGAAGATCGCCGTTGACGGTCACCGTCACCGGATTGGGTACGCCGTCATACCTGCTGTGGAACGAAATAGTGTAGGTCCCGTTGCCGTCATCGTGAACCATGTGCAGAACGGTCTCAGGCGATCGCGCGGCCACTGTCATTAGAGCTGCCAGGAAATAGCAATCGCCCGCGTCACCTTGCTCGATATTCGTCAGGTCTCCGGAGATATTCGGGTTACCGGCGCTATCAAGTGCAAACAGGACCTGATTCGGGACTCTCTGGTAAGTAGCGCGCCCAGACACTGAAGGATTACCCCCGGCAGGCCCGGATGCTCCAATAAACGGCGCAACTGTCGACCGGGAAGTGAAAATGAACGTAATTCCAAGACTTACCACTGCGGCAATCAACGAGTAAATGACGATGGCGCGAAGTTTGGCCGGCCCGGATACTGCACGTTGCATATTGCGTGCCCTCCCGTTCTGCGGGTTCGTGCCCGGGCGGCGGCATCGCCGCGGCGGGGTCGGACAGCATCCTCGCCGTCGGTTTCCTTGTACTTGATCAATTCACCAAGTGAGCAACAGCTTGCCGAAGGCAACCATATCCGCGCAAGGACCCGCGGATGATTCACAGGCAAAACCAAGGAAGTCACAGTTTTGACGCGGTTTTCCATGGCGCTACAAGGGATGGGTGCGCCGGGACACGGCCAAGGAAGTTTCCGCTGGTCCAGCGGCCACGGCTTGGGACCAATTTCCGGCTGCTAGAAGCCGCCTGCCACTCCCTGTCGAGCGGGGAATACGGGCGCCCTGGTTTGTGTTGGACTGGAGTCAGACAAGATCGTCAGACATGATCGTCACGGAAGAGAGAAGCACCAAAGTGGCAACCGATTACGACGAAGTCCGTTCCGACGTCAAGGAATCACAGGACAGGTCTCTGGAGGCCTTGCAATCCGCGAACGCCCCGGATGCCCGCAGCGTCGTCCGCGAGCTCGACGAATCCGACGCGCTGGATGATGCCATCACCCCCGGCGGAGAGTTCGTCGCCGAGGAACTTATCGTCCAAGTGGTTCCGCAGGCCGAGGACGAGTTCACCTGCAATTCCTGCTTTCTGGTCCGGCACCGGTCCCAGCTCGCGCGCGAAAGCAATGGCCGCTCATACTGCATCGAGTGCGAAGGCTAAGGCGCTGCTCCTTCAGGGCGCCGGAACCATAAGCTTGACGTAGTCTTGGCCGGCGCTCTGCATCCAACAGGAACTCAAGCGCGAGTCTCTCCTTGCACGCGCACCAGAACCAATATGGAGCAACCATGTGGAGTGAGGTACAGGAAGCCGGGCCCTCAGCATCCTGGGTGGAGCTGCCCGAGAATGGCTGGGGTGCGCTCATTGGGTGGGCAGCCGGCCGGGAAAACCTGCGCCGCCACCCGTCCTCTGACGCGGACAGGGTGGTCACTGGCTACATCGAGCATGATGGTGTTCGGCACCACTTCGAGGGTCCATTCACCGCCGCGGACCGGCAAGGAGTCGATGACGACATCGATTCCTACCTCCGGGACGCCGACGTCCCGCCGCGGCCCGGGGGTACGTCTGGATGATCCGCGTTCCGGATGGGCATGTGTCCCCTGATGTCTTTCTGGCTGACGTTGACACAGCAATCCTTCGAGATGCAGGCTCCGTGACACGTCCAAAGCAGCTGCGGCCGATATTCGCTGCCGTTCTCCGCGACTTCTACGCCCAAGGTCGCTGAGCGACAGGGAGCCATGGCGCTTTGTCCGCCGTCCTGCAGCAGCGGCGCCCTCGTCCGATGGCTGCTCGCCAACGAGTTGGTCGACCAGCTCGACCTGCTCACTTATCCCGTCGTCGTCGGCCAAGGCACACGGCTCTTCCCCGATTCCGGTCCGGACATCGCGCTCGATCTGGTCAACTCGCGGACCACATCTCGTGGCATAACCATCCAGACTTATCGGCCTCGTGGGCGCCCGGAGTACGCAACGTCCACGGCCGACCCGAATACATGACCTAGCGGCGCCCCGACCTAAGATCTCGTCGCGCAGGACACCCAAATCCGTCCGAGCCTCTTCGCGGAGCAGCCCCCGATGCCCGTCCGTGAGAGCGATCCGGTGCGACTCGCTGGGGCCTACTGGCACATCTTCGGATCAGGGCTCCAGCCGCTTGCGCAGGAGGCAGAACTCGTTGCCCTCAGGGTCGGCCAGGACGTGCCATTGCTCGTCGCCAGTCTGCCCGACGTCGGCGGGACGGGCGCCGAGGGCGAGCAACCGTTCCAGCTCGGCGTCCTGGTCCCGGTCGACGGGGTTGACGTCGATGTGCAGGGGGAGCTTTCCGGTCCGTGGGTCGCTGGTGGGGCTCAGGATGATGGTGGGCTGCAGGCCGCCGAACCCGGCGTCGGGCGGGCCGATCTCGATCGCACCATCCTCCCGGTCGAGCTCGACGTAGCCGAGGACCTCGCTCCAGAACCGTGCGAGCCGTTCGGGGTCGGCGCAGTTGAGGACCAGTTCGCTGATACGGGATGTCATGAAACACAGTGTACGGAGACGCTCGATGCGAATGCAGTCGATATCCGGACCCGCGTGAGACGGCGCCGTGGGGAGGTAAGACGGTGGCCTTCCATTTCCAATGTATCCCCTGTGCCGGGGCTTGCGGCAAGGCCGGGGCGGCGCCGCATAATCGCGAAGGCCAAACTTGGAGAACGGAGCAGCAGAATGCGTGACCATGCGGTGGTGATCGTCGGGGGAGGGCCAGCGGGGCTGATGTTGGCGGGCGAGTTGGCGTTGGCGGGAATTGACGTCGCCATTGTCGAGCGGCGTCCCAGCCAGGACCTCCCTGGTGCGCGCGCAGGTGGATTGCACGCTCGAACCATCGAGGTCTTCGATCAGCGAGGCATTGCCGACCGGTTCATTTCGCAGGGACAAATCGCACAAGTGGCGAAGTTCGGCTCCACCGGCCTGGACATCAGCGACTTTCCCACCCGGCACCCGTACGGGCTTGGGCTGTGGCAGAACACCATGAAACGCACACTGGCCGGCTGGGTAGCGGAGCTGGCCGTGACGATGTACCGCGGACGTGAAGTCATTGGTTTCGCACAGCACAGCGCCGGCGTCGACGTCAGGCTTTCCGGCCGCCGGAAGCTGGGTGCCGAATTTGTTGTTGGGTGCGACGGAGGCCGCAGCCTGATCCGCAAGGCAGCCGGCATCGGGTTCCCCGGGTGGGATCCGACTACCAGCAGCCTGATCGCCGAGGTGGAAATGGCCGAGGAGCCAGAGTGGGGCGTCCACCAGGACGCTTTTGGCGTTCATGCCTTCGGCCGGTTGGAGTACGAGATCGTGGACGGCGAGATTGTCTATGCGGATACGGGGCCGGTAGGGGTCATGGTGACCGAAGAGCATGTAGGGTCCGGGAGCGAACCCACCCTTCGCGAGCTCAGCGCAGCGCTCACCGCCGTGTGCGGGACCGACTTCAGGGCACACAGCCCCACGTGGATCTCCAGGTTTACAGATATGGCACGGCAAGCTTCGGCCTACCGCGCCGGGCGGGTCCTCCTTGCTGGCGACGCCGCCCACGTGCACGCCCCGGACGGCGGGCAGGGCCTCAACTTGGGGGTGCAGGATGCTGTGAATTTGGGATGGAAACTGGCACTGGTGGTCAAGGAAGCTGCCCCGGAAAGCCTCCTGGACACCTACCACGCCGAGCGCCACCCGGTGGCTGCCCGCGTGCTTCGCAACACGTGGGAGACCGACATCAGCGCGGACTCGGCCAGGCAATCACAACCTGGTTCGGGTCCTCATGATGCCGGTACATACCGAACGTAGAACGTTGACTGCGTCGGTCCATCCGAGGCGATCCGCAACGAATTCCTGGAAACGGTGCATATTCGGCGTCGAACGATTCTGACCGTTCCCGTGGCCATGGTCCACGCGAACCGTCAGATGGCCGGACGCTAACGCGCCTGGAGCGCCGTTCACCCGGAGGCTCTACCGGTCGCCGTGCCGTCGCGCCGGATGCACTATCGTTTTCCCCATGCCCAAAGCACTACTGTCCGAGCCCCCACCTGCGGATTCTCCACCAGCACTGTCCGAGTCCCCACCTGCGGATTCTCCACCAGTACGGACGGGGCGGGCAGCTTTTCGCACCGACATCCAGGCGCTCCGGGCGGTGGCCGTCAGCCTGGTGGTGCTGAACCATTTGTGGCCCGCCAGGCTGACCGGCGGTTACGTGGGCGTGGACGTGTTCTTTGTCATCTCCGGTTACCTGATCACTTCGCACCTGGACAAGGAGCTGTCGGCAACGGGCCGTCTGCGCCTCACTTCGTTCTACGCCCGGCGGGTGAGGCGCCTGCTGCCGGCCGCATCCCTGGTGCTGGCAGCAGCCAGCGCCGCGGTCATGATCTGGCTTCCGTTCTCCCGCTGGCTGACAACTGCCCAGGAAATCGTGGCCAGCGCCATCTACGGCGAAAACTGGGTACTGGCCGCCAAGTCTGTCGATTACTCGGCGTCGACGCAGTCCGCTACGGTAGCCCAGCACTACTGGTCCCTGTCAGTAGAAGAGCAGTTCTATCTGCTGTGGCCGCTGCTTCTGGTCGGACTTTTCCTGCTCGCGCGTCGGTTGAAGCGGAGCCGGGAGTTGGTGCTTGGCCTCGGTATCGGTGCGCTCTGCGTTCTAAGCCTGATCGTGTCTGTGCTGATGACTGAGTTCGCCCACAACCAGGCCTACTTTGCGACCCCTGTCCGTGCATGGGAGTTCGGTGCCGGTGCGTTGATCGCGGTCGCTGGACCCAGGCTCTCCTTCGGGCGGGCAGCGGCCAATGCGGCATCCATATCCGGGCTGGCCCTGATACTGCTCTCCGGTCTGTTCTTTACCGAGCAAACCGACTTCCCCGGCGTCGCCGCGCTCCTGCCGGTGCTGGGGACTGCACTGGTCATCGCCAGCGGGGGAGGCGGGCCCTTGGTGCATGACAAGGTGACTGCCCGAGGCCCTGTCCAGTATCTTGGCAATATTTCGTATTCGGTCTATCTGTGGCACTGGCCGCTTATTGTTGTTGCCCCGTTCGTGCTGGACAGGCAACTGAGTTCGGTCGACAAGCTGGCCATCGTACTGGTTTCGGCCGCCCTAGCCGCCGTCACCAAGGTCCTTGTCGAAGACCGCGGGCAGAAAGCCCGGATCCTGGCCCTCAGTAACCGCCGGAGCTTCCTAGCGTTGGCGGCAGGCACAGCGGTCATCGGCTGTATTGCGGCAGGCCAAACCTGGGCCTGGGGGGTCCAGAGCGCTGCCGCGGAGGAAGCTATCGCCGCAGCAGACCGTTCGCCCTGTCGTGGACCCAGGGCCATGGAACCAGGGGCAAACTGCCCTAGCCCCTTCGGGCCGGCCACCGTTCCCGTCATGACAAAGGCAAACCAGTACTGGAACTTGGCGCCGGAATGCGGGGCGCCACTCACGGCCCTGATGGCGGGCGGAACTAAGACGCACGTTTCGTGTGATTTCTCCTCCGGCAGGCCGAACCCCAAGGTTGTCTGGCTGGTGGGGGATTCCCACGCCCAGCAGTGGCAGGGTGCCATCTTTGCCCTGGCCCGGCAGCGGCATTGGCTCGTCAAGACGGCCATGCTCGGCGGCTGCCCCGTGGCTGACGTTCGTTTCATTGGTTATGAGGGCAAGACCGACCGGGCCGAAGCGAAGCGGTGCATGGACTGGTCTGCGGCCGTTGCCGATGCCGTGGCCAAGGACCGGCCGGCCGCTGTCTTTTCGTCCGCATTCGCCCGGGATGAAAAAGTCGACGACGGCTCTGGGGTCCCGGAACCGCAACAGTTTGGCGATGGGTTCCAGCGGACCTGGAAGAAGTGGACGGATGCCGGCGCCAAAGTTTACGTGCTGGCGGACCCTCCGTTGAATGCCGGGGTGAGAGCCGCGGACTGCGTGTCCTTGAAGGAGGCCGATCCGGCCCAGTGCGCTGTTCCGCTGGCAGCGGCGCAGCCGCAGGATCCGCTCACTATGGCCGCCCGGTCTGCTCGAAATCCCGACGTTTCCCTGATCGACCTGACGGACCACTTCTGCGACCGTCGAGACTGCTACGCGGTGATCGGGGGAGTGGTTGTCTACTTCGACACGAACCATCTGAATGATGAATTCAGCGAATTGCTGGGACCAATTCTCGGAAAGTCCGTGCCGTCAACAGGTTCCCTCGGATAGCAACCGTTCACCTTGTAGAGTTTGGCAGCGCCCTGACTATCTGCCAGCGTCACCGCGGGGATGGATGCAAATGGTTCCATAGCGATGGGAGAGCGCCTGGGGTCAGCGAACTTGCATCAGATGCAATGATCATTGATTTACTTTACATAATGTTGATTATCGGCGTTTGAATAATCAGTCGAGAGGGGCTGATTGGGTAACGCCGGCTCGTCGCGTCACTCGTCACAGATATGCACCGGTTCTCCTCGTCGTGTCACATTTCGGGGCTCTGCGGTGTCCTATGTTCAAGCGCACGATTCTAGCGATGGGAGTTCAAGTGTCAGCACGTAGTCGGGTGGTCATTGTCGGAGCTGGGTATGCCGGCGTCATGGCGGCGAACAGACTTGCCGGTTGTAAGCAATTTTCTGAGTCCCTGAGTGTTACCGTCATCAATCCAGTCGCTGACTTCATAGAACGAATCCGGCTCCACGAAGTTGCCGCCGGGAGCAGGACATCAGCGGCGGTGCCAATGTGGTCGGTCCTGAACCAGTGTGCGGACGTCGTTGAAGACGAGGCTTCGAGAATCGACGCTGAAAACCGCAAGGTGTACTTCGCGAGCGGCCGCGCACCGATCGACTACGACATATTGCTGTATTCCGTGGGCAGTACCCAGGCATCTGACAGGATACCGGTCGGAGCGTTTGCACTGAGGGATGCCGCGTCCGCAAGCCGAATACAAGCCAGGCTTTCACAACTGGATAAGGGCGCTGCCGTTAGCATCATTGGAGGCGGTTTGACCGGCATCGAACTTTCTGCGGAAGTCGCCGAAAGATATCCCCAGTTACAGGTCCGCCTCGTTTCCCGTGGAGTCATTGCGGACAGTCTCTCCGGTTCAGGCCGACACGCGGTGCGGAAACGGCTTTCGGCAATGGGCGTCGAAATGGTGGAGAATACCGACGTGCAACGGTGCGATATCTGGTCGGTTACAACTTCAGGTGGGGACACCCTGCCGTCTGACTGCACGATCTGGGCCGCAGGCTTCGGTACACCTGCCCTGGCGCGTGAGAGCGGGCTGCCAACCGACGCCGAGGGCAGGCTCATGGTCGACGAATCGTTGTCCTGTTCGCAGTACCCCGAAATCTTCGGGGCAGGCGATGCCGTTCGAGTGCCGGACTCGGTGGCCGGTCATCTGCGCATGAGCTGTGCTGCGGCATTGCCGCTGGGCGCACACGCAGCGGACAGCATCATCGCCCGCTTGGCGAAACAGACACCGGATGCGCTGTCGGCGGGATACGCGCTCAGATGCATCAGCCTGGGACGCAGGTCCGGGTTCATCCAGGCGGTTACTGCCGACGACCGGCCGCGACCTTTGGTCGTTCGGGGTCGCCTTGCCGGGCTGGCAAAGGAACAGATATGCCGGATGACGCTTTCCTGGCTCAAAGGCGAGCTGCGCCGAAGCGGTTCGTACAAGTGGCCCAAGGGTCCGCTGCCGACGGAAGCCAGGTAAGACGATGGGAGCCGTCAACGTCTTTGAAGAACACCGTTCGCTGCTTTTCACTATCGCCTACGAAATCACAGGAACAGTGACAGACGCCGAGGACGCTGTCCAGGACAGCTATCTGAGATGGTCCGGAGTAGACGCCGACGCCGTCGGAAATCAGCGGGCCTACTTGGCCAAAACCGTAACCCGCCAAGCACTGAATTCCCTTCGCACAATGCAACGGCGCCGAGAGGACTACATCGGCCCCTGGCTGCCGGAGCCCGTGGTGACACTCCCTGATGTTGCCGAGGACGCAGTGCTGAGCGATTCGTTGTCATTTGCCATGCTCGTGGTCCTCGAAACCCTGTCCCCTGATGAACGAGCCGTCTTCGTCCTGCGCGAGGTTTTCGATTTTCCGTATGCGGATATTGCCGAAGCGACCGGCAAGTCGCCGGCGGCCGTCCGCCAGCTAGCAAGCAGAGCCAAGGCACACGTGCGTGCGCGGCAGCCACGCTTCGAAGTGGACGCGCAACGGCAAAAGGCGGTCACCGACCGGTTTGTCTCTGCGACACTTGGGGGCGACGTACAAGCGCTCATGGACGTCCTCTCCCCCGGGGCCGTCCTCCTCTCAGACGGTGGCGGAAAAGTTACAGCAGCCCGCAAACCGGTTATCGGGGCAGAGAACATCACCCGCTTCCTCATCGGTATCTCGAAAACCCCAGTCCCCGACATGCGCGTTGAACTGACATCACTGAACGGGATGCCGGCCATCATGATTTACAGGGGTGCCGTTGTGGAACTCGCAGTCATTGTGGAATCCAACAACGAACATGTGACCGGCCTCTACCTGGTCAGAAACCCGGACAAACTCGGTACAGCCACCCGGACCCGACAAGTCAGCCGCTAACGGCCATGTTTGTGCCAGCCACCTTGCTGATCACCTGGATGAGTGCGGTTCCCCAGTAAGCTGAACCTCACAAGTGACAGACAGGAGGCTGAGGTGGCCGAGACGACTCTCGCCGAGGTGATGGCCGAGCTGGCCGCACTCGAGGACCCGAAGGCACGCGATGTAAACGAGAAACACGGTGACGATCACGGCGTGAATCTCAGCAAACTGCGCGCGCTCGCGAAGCGGCTGAAGACGCAGCAGCAACTCGCGCACCAGCTCTGGGAGACGGATAACACCGCGGCGAGACTGCTGGCGATCCTGATCTGCCGTCCGAAGGCGTTCGAGCGTGACGAGTTGGACGTCATGTTGCGCGAGGCGCGTACCCCCAAGGTGCACGGCTGGCTCGTGAACTACGTGGTGAAGAAGAACCCGCACTGCGAAGAACTGCGCCTGGCGTGGTCCGCCGATCCGGATCCAGTGGTCGCGAGTGCCGGCTGGGCGCTGACCACCGAACGCGTGGCGAAGAATCCCGAGGGCCTGGACCTCGCAGGACTGCTCGACGTCATCGAGGCGGGGATGAAGGACGCCCCGGACCGCCTGCAGTGGGCGATGAACCACTGCCTGGCGCAGATCGGGATCGAGCACGCCGAGCACCGCGCCCGTGCAATCGACGTCGGTGAGCGCCTGGAGGTGCTCAAGGACTACCCGACTCCCCCGAATTGCACGTCTCCGTTCGCGCCTACCTGGATCACCGAGATGGTTCGCCGACGGGACGATAAGTAAAAGGTTCGTGCTCGTGCCGTGCCGCTACTCCCCAGAACCTTGCATTGACACTGACCGGTTGTGCCGCTCCGCTTCGCTGGTTGGCGGCCAGCGGCGAATTCGGCGGCGGGCGGTGGTGCCGCCCTAGCCCGGTGGCCTGTTTCAGCGTTCGTCCACTCCGAGGGCCATCCGCGATTCTTTGAGCAGAGCAGCAAGCTTGCCGTCCAAAGCCTTTTCCGTGCCGAAAAACATCCGGTCGCTCATGTACCACCCAAGCCTGTCGGAAGCCCTAGCCTTCACGATTGTGCCGCCGCCGAGTTCTTCGAGCTGAACTGTTAGTTCAACCGGGAGGCTCCTGGGTGCGAGGAAGCCCAGGAGCCGGAATACGAAGTCCGATCCCGCCCTGACCTCCAGTCCATCCGGGAGGTCTTTGACGCTGAACCGCAGCGCTCTGAAGTGGTTGGCCAGGACCTTCCTGGCCCGGGCTGTGCTCAGCGGAGCCGGAAACTCATCATTCCTGCTGTACTTCACTGGTAACCTTTCCCGTCGTCTTGCTCCGTTTGAGGGCCAAAACCTCAGACGATTCCGAATGTCGAGGTGAGTGATGGCGCTCACTTTACGGCCGCCATTTGTCCTGCGACTAGGGGAAACGACGTGACAGTTTCGATGTTGGCCTATGACGGTTCAGTCACGTTTGGAGTACTCGAAGCGGGGGCGCTCGAAGGGCTTGCTGCCGCCGACCGACTATGAAACCCAGTCGGCGTCGTCGTATGGGCGGCCGCGGAAATGCGCGCGGAGGTACTCCCCCACAACCGCAGCCCCCAGATCCCCAGCCTCGGGCGCGACCACCCGGCCGTCGATTCGGCGGACCATGCGCTGGACGAACCGCTCGAGCCCCGGGTCATCGCCGAGCCGGAAGAACGTCGCTTGTGTGCCGGCACGTCCGAGGCGGTCCAACTCGGCCACCGTAACGCGGATGGTCTCCGGGTCCGGCGGCCAGGAGAACCACGACTCGCCGTCGGCCAGCAAGTGCGCGGTGGGCTCGCCGTCGGTCACCACGAGTAGGACAGGCTGCATCGACGGATGCTGGCGGAAGAAACGACCCGCGAGCAGCAGGCCGTGGTGCAGATTGGTTCCCTGTTCCCGCAGAGCCGGCAGGGCCGTGAGCTCGCCGATGTCCATGGCCTGCGCGTAGCGGCCGAACGTGATCAGCTGTAGCCGGTCCCCGCGGAACCGGGTTGAGACGAGGTGGTGCAGGGCGAGTGCGGTGCGTTTCATTGGCACCCACCGGCCCTCGGCGGCCATCGAGAACGACACATCGACGAGCAGTGCGACGGCGGCCTGGGTGCGCGCCTCCGTCTCCGTCACCTCGATGTCGCCCACGCCGAGGCGGACTCCGCCGCTCGGATCACCGCCGTCGGCCATTGTCCGGCGGATCGCGTTTGTCATCGTGCGGGTGACGTCCCACGGCTCGGCGTCGCCGAACTCCCACTGGCGGCTGGAGCCGGTCTGCTCCCCGGCCGCCCCAGCGACGTGCGTGTCGCGGCGCCCTTGCCGGCCGGACAGTTGCTTGGCGGTGTCCCGCAACAGTGACCTGCCTAGCCGTCGCATGGCCTGCGGGGACAACTTGAGCTCGTTGTCGGCACCGCGCCGCAGGTAGCCGCCGTCCTGCATGGCCCGCTCGATCTCCCCGAGGGCGCGGGCCGTCACGGCGGCACTCTGCCCGAGTTGGCGGGCGAGGGCATCCAGATCCAGGTCGTCGAGGCGTGACCCGCTATAGGACTGGGAGAGCTGTTCAGCCAGCTCGTCGAGTTCGGCCAGGTCCTGGAGCATGCCGGTGCCGTCGCCTAGCCCGAGTCCTTCCTGACCCTCGAAGCGTTCGGAGCCCGTCCAGTCCTCGCCGGGGCGCAAGGCGCGCAGGCTGGAGTCGAGCTGATCGAGCTGGGCCATGAGCTCGGGCGAACCGAACGCTTGGGCGGATAGACGGATCAGCTCATCGCGCTGCTCCGGGGACATGGATTGCAGGAGCCGCTGGGCCGCGGCCGCGCGCTGGGCGAGAGCGTCGATCAGCTCCTCGACGGATTGAGGATTCTCTGGGAAGAATTGGCCGTGCCGGGCCATGAACTCCTGGAAGTCCGCCTCGGTGTCCTCGCCGCGCCGGTGTTTGCCGAGGAGCTCGTTAAGGTCGCGCAGCATCTCGCTCACTGCCGCGCGGTCCTCCTCGGTGGCGTTCTCGAGCGCCTGCTTCATTCCGGCGAACCTCTGGTCGAGGACCTCACGGCCCAGCAGATCCTTGATCCGCTCGTACGCAACACGAGCGCTGCTTGACTGCCAGTCATAGGAGGCGAGTTCGTTGACCGCCGCAGCTGTGGACGACGGCAGGTTCTGCAGCTGCATCTCCCGGAATGCGCGGTCGGTGTTGTCCATCATGGCGTCGCGGGCGAGCTGTTTGCGCTCCTCCAGCACGGCAGTCTCGAGCAGCTTCTGGACCTCGCTGAGGGTGCCGTCCAGCCGGTGGCGGCTCAGGAGTTCATTCCGGCGCTGTTGAACGCGGCCAGCGAGGGCGTCGAGCCCTTCATGGTTGCGGCCGCCGCGCCGCAGGAACTCCTGCAGGGCGTGCCGCGGCGAGTAGCCAGCCATGACGTCCTCGGCGATCGCGTCGAGCGCCTCCGCCAGGTCTACCGGCGGGGCGAGCGGATCGGGTCCTCCCCGATACCGGCCGTACCTGGAGGAGCGGTTGTGAACGCCCATGATGCCGCCTATCCCTGTCCTATTTTCCAGCCGAGGTCATTCCTAGCCGTAGACCGTCTCCTCGTCGTCGGACTCCTTAGAGATCCGCCGGGCGAGGTAGAGACCCTCCAATGCAAGTTCGATTGCGGCGGCGCGCTGCCCGTCGTTTTTGGCGGCCAGGCGCCCGCTGATCTCGTCGTAAAGGCCGGATCCGTCAAGGGACGGGAGGTTTTCAAGGAACTCCCGCGCGGTGACGTGCTCTCCTGTGGTCACGGTCCTGTGGCCGTCGAGCGCCGCCACAAGCGGACCGAGGTCCAGACCATGGAAATGCGCCCGCACCGCTTCGGCGGTAGCCATGCGCAGGAGGTGATCGAGGACGGATTGTTCACGCCCTTCCTCACCCGATTCGAACTCAATCTTGCCCGTGAGGACTTCGACCGCAGTCTCTAGGTCAACGATGCGCGCAACTGCCTCTTCCTCCCCGCGCATGCTGGCGCGGCGCAGGGCCGAAGCTGCGACGGTTTCGGCGCCTGCGATGGCGAAACGCGCCGAAACTCCGGAGGTTTGGTTGATAGCCGGGGATTGCCGCAGCGCGCGGGCATAGCGGGCCAGGATCTCGAGGATGACGGGCGGGACGTCGGCGACCAGCCGCCCCTCCTGATGGATGACTGCGACCTCGTCATCCAGCTCTATTGGATAGTGCGTGCGGATCTCGGCGCCGAAGCGGTCCTTCAGGGGCGTGATGATCCGACCGCGGTTGGTGTAGTCCTCCGGGTTAGCGGACGCGACGACGAGCACGTCCAGCGGCAGCCGCAGCACGTAGCCGCGGATCTGGATATCGCGCTCCTCCATCACGTTAAGCATCGCGACCTGGATCCGCTCGGCGAGGTCGGGCAGTTCGTTGATGGCGATGATCCCGCGGTTTGAGCGCGGGACCAGGCCGTAGTGGATGGTTTCCGGGTCCCCGAGCCGGCGGCCCTCGGCCACGCGCATGGGGTCGACGTCGCCGATGAGGTCGGCAACGGAGGTGTCCGGCGTGGCGAGCTTTTCGACGTAACGTTCCGATCGATGGCGCCACGACACACGCAGCCGGTCACCTTCGGTGAGCACACGGGCGCGGGAGTGCTCCGTGATCGGTTCGTATGGGTGTTCGTTCAGTTCCGATCCCTCGATGACCGGCGACCACTCGTCGAGGAGTCCCGCCAGGGTACGCAGAAGCCGTGTCTTGCCCTGTCCCCGCTCGCCGAGCAGGACAACGTCGTGGCCGGCGATCAAAGCACGCTCGAGCTGGGGAAGGACGGTCCGGCCGAAACCAAACATCCCCGGCCAGGGATCGCGGCGGGCGGCGAGGGCGGCGAGCAGGTTGCCGCGTACCTCGTGGCGCAAGTCCTTGTAGACATGGCCGGCTGAACGCAGTTCGCCAACAGTGAAGATATCGGGACGATCACTCACCCCTCCACGGTAGTCCTCGAGAGTGCGGCGAATCGAGGGAAATTCTCAATATTCCTGCACATGAGCACGTGGAACGGCATACGCTGGATGCTGATGACTGCAGCAGCGCCGTCGGCACCATCGGCATCCCAAGCCACCCTCCTCCTTCTCGTGCGCCACGGGCAGACGCCCACTACGGGCACGGTGCTCCCGGGGCGGGCCCCGGGACTGCATCTTTCCGACCGAGGCCGGGTCCAGGCTAAACGGGTCGCGGAACGGCTCGCGGATCTTCCCGTCGATGTCATCTACTCCTCTCCGCTGGAGCGCACCCGCGAGACTGCAGAGTCGACGGCAGCCTGCACCGGGCTCGAGATCAACGAGAACGCCGGCCTCATCGAGTGTGACTTCGGCGAGTGGACCGGAGCCGCGCTCGCCGAACTGGCGGGCCTGCCGCAGTGGCAGACCGTACAGCACCGCCCGTCCGCCTTCCGCTTCCCGAACGGGGAGAGCTTCGCGCAGATGCAAGCCCGGATCGTCGGAACGCTCGAGGCACTGTGCGCTGCTCACGCCGGGGGCGTCGTCGTGTGCTTCTCCCACGCCGACCCGATCAAGGCCGCCGTCGCCCACGCCCTGGGCACCCATCTGGACCACTTCCAGCGGATCGTCATCAGCCCGGGCTCGGTCTCGGCCATCTCGTATGTGGAGGGTCAGGCGCCCGCCGTGCTTATGGTGAACGCGACCCTGGAACCGTTGAGTGGGCTGAGGGAGCCGTGAACGGGGACGGACAGTGTCCGAACGGGAGTTGACACTGCTCGTCGAGGGCCGCGTTGAACTGCGCGGACTCATCCCGCGCGGTAGCAACGCGGCGTTCCTCGTCCGCGTTTCTCGCGGGGACGATTCGGTTTACGCGGTCTACAAGCCGGAGGCCGGGGAACGGCCGCTGTTCGACTTCGAGCCCGGGCTCCACCGCCGGGAGCGGGCGGCGTATCTGCTCAGCGAACACCTGGGATGGGGAATCGTGCCGCCGACGGTGATTCGCGAGGACCCGCCTTTGGGGGTCGGCTCGCTCCAGTGGTTTGTTGAGTGCGACTTCCGTGAGCACTATTTCACCCTGTATGCGGATTCGCCCGAGACCCATCGCAGGCTGTTGCAGATCGCCCTGTTCGACTGCGTCGCCAACAACACCGACCGCAAGAGCGGGCACGTGCTCCGCGGCCACGACGGAAGGGTGTGGGGCATCGATCATGGACTGTGCTTCTCTGCAGGTTTCAAACTGCGCACAGTGATCTGGGACTTCGCCGGTGAAGCCATCCCAGGGACCCTTCTCGAGGGCATTGCCGGGCTCGCAGAGACCGTGCCGCAAGACGTGGCGGAGCTTCTCGACGATGCGGAGGTCACTGCCCTGCAGCGCCGGGTGCGGCGCCTGCTGCACGACGGGGTGCTGCCGGTCGATCCCACCGGCATGCGTTACCCATGGCCGCTGGTATAGGCGAGCGGCCATCAGCGGAACGGGGTACTCCCCCGCACCTGCGACACTTGATCGCGGCCTGCGGGCCGGCTCCGTAGGGAGCCGGCCCGCAGCGGGTGTTGGTCGGCCGACGAGACGGCCGGGACGCGTCACTAGGTCAGGCGGAAACCCGTTCCGCCCTGCTGGAGCGGGCCGCGCGAGCTGCCGGCACGCCGTCGCCGGTCTGGCCGTACAGCCAGTCGTTGTACTGGAAGTCGTTGTCCTTCCGGCTCTTGAAGAGCAGGTTGCGCAGGGTCCGGGCCAGTCCGGAGACGTGCCAGGATTCGCCCCAGATGCGGGCGGTGCGCTGGACCCGGGCGGTGCGGCCGGCGCGGACGTTGTTGAATTCCTTGATGGCGTCGTCCCAGGCTTCCGGGTTGACGCCGTCCGCGGTGAACACCGTGGCGTTGCTGACGTCCTGCAGCACGGCTGCGTCTTCGAGCGCCTGGCAGGCGCCCTGGGCGAGGTACTGCAGCATCGGGTGCGCGGCGTCGCCCATCAGCACCATCCGGCCGGCGACCCAGTTTTCGATCGGATCGCGGTCGTACATGGGCCAGCGCATGCTGGTGCCCAGGTTCTTCAGCGCATCCTGGACGGCTGGGACGCAATCCTTGTACGCAGCCTCGAGTTCGTCCACTCCCCCGTACTGCTCCTCGCCGCGTTCGAACGAGGCGGACTTGAAAACGGCCACGGTGTTCAGCAGCTCGCCCTTGCGCAGCGGGTACTGCACCAGGTGGCAGTCCGGTCCGAGGTAGACGATGACGTCTTCGAGGTCCGCCTTGGGCGTGTGTTCGGTGATCGGCACGGTGCCCCGGTAGGCGACGTAGGCCGAGGGCACCGGCTCGTCGTTGGCGACCAGCGGGCGCAGGGTGGACTTGAGCCCGTCGGCGCCGATCACGACGTCGGCCTCGTAGTCCACGCCGGCAGCAGTGTGGGCCACACCCCGGCCGTTTACGGTTTCAACACGTTCAACCATGACGTCGTTGACGAGCTTCACACCCGCCGCTTCACAGCCTTCGAGCAGGACCCGGTGCAGGTCGCTGCGGTGGATCACGACGTACGGTGCACCGTAGCGTTCTTCGAATTCCCCGCCGAGTGTCTGGCGCGTCAGCTCCTCGCCGGTGACGGCGTCGCGGAAGACAAGGTGCTTGGGCTGGACGCCGATCTCCAGGGCCTTTTCCAGCAGGCCCCAGCGCCGGAGGACGCGGGAGGCGTTGGGGGCCATCTGCAGCCCCGCGCCAACCTCGCCGAACTCGGGGGCCCGCTCCACGAGGGTGACGTTGGCGCCGTTTTCCCGCAGCGCGAGGGCTCCGGCCAATCCGGCCATTCCCCCTCCGATGACGAGGACATCGGTGGACGTGGCGTGCTCAGACATTGCTTGCTCCTGTTGTTGCGTATGGGGTTGGGGATTTTGACTTGAGTTTGAGGCCGACGGCGGCCAGCAGGACCGCGGCGATGGCGGCTGCACCGGCGAAGGCGAGGAAATTGGAATTGACGCCGAGCCCGGCGGCCAGCAGGATGCCACCTATCTGGGGTGCGGCGACGGCGCCAACACGGCCCGTCCCGAGCGCCCAGCCCAGCGCGGTCCCGCGCAGATGCCCGGGATAGTGGCTGGCGACGGCGGCGATGATGAGGCACTGCGTGCCGTGGGTGCCGACGCCGGCGAGGACCAGCATGAGGTACACGACGGTGACCGGTGGTCCCGTAACCAGGACCACGAGCGCGCCGGCGGCGACGGCCGCCGCGGCGATCGCCGTCGGGATCGGACCGAAACGGGTCCCGGCCCAGGCCGTGACGACCGAGCCGGCCACCGCACCCAGATTGAGGGCCAGGGCGAAGGTCAGGGCGGAGCCCAGGTTGTAGCCGGCCAACTGCATGAGGTTAGGCAGCCAGGTACCCAGCCCATACCAGGCGAACAGGGTGGCAATCGTCGCCAGGGCGAACAGCAGGCTGACTCCCAGATACGGGGCGCGGAGCAGGGACTTGAAGCCGATCGGCTCCTCGCCGCTGCCGGCTGCCTTGCCGGTTGCCTTGCCGGTTGCCTTGCCTGTTGTCCTCCCCGCGGCGGTCGCCGGGGCGAGCGTTTCCGGAAGGTATTTCAGTCCGAGCGGCACCACGATCATCAGTGCGAGCACGGCCACGAGGAACATGGACTCCCAGCCGAAGGCGGGGATCAGCTGGATGCCGACGAGGGCGGCGATGGATCCGCCGATCGGGACGCCGGACATCATCAGCGTGGCGATGGTGGACCGCCATTGGGTGGGGACCAGCTCGGCAACGAGTGCGTTGGCCGAGGGCACCAGGCCGCCAAGCCCGACGCCCGCGAGGAGCCGCAGTCCCCCGAAGACCGCTGCGTTGGGGGCGAAGGCGCAAAGGATGGTGAAAATCGAGAAGACAATGGCACAGCCGAGGATGGTGCGGCGGCGTCCCCAGGAGTCGGCCATCCGGCCGGCGAAGATCGCCCCGATCATCATGCCGACGAAGGCCGTGGAACCGATGGTTCCGGCGGTGGCCTTGCTCAGGCCCCAGCCGGTCTCGGAGATCAGGGAGGACTGCACGGTGCCGTAGACGATCAGGTCGTAGCCATCGAAGACCACCAATAACCAGCAGACAAGAACCGCCGCCGCCGAGCCCTTGGAGAACCGTGATGCGGGCCCGTCAGCGGAAGTGGGGGCGGGAGCCCCCGGCGAGAACCGTTGCGGCGCTGCAACAGATGGTGTGTGATTCATGCCACCACTGTCGTGGCCGCCGCAGGTGAACCACAATACAATTCTGATGTGCAGAACAACCCATCCGCCAGGGCAGCCCGCAAGCCCGTGCAGAAGCGGCCCACCTATTCCATCGAGGCAGTCGACAACGCGTTGCAGCTCCTCCAGCTGCTCCGGGACGGCGGAGCACTCCGGCTCAAGGACGCCGCCGAGGAGCTGGGTGTGGCGCCGTCCACCGCGCACCGCCTTCTGGCGATGTTGGTCTACCGGGGATTCGCCGTGCAGGATGAAACCCGCCGCTACGTCCCCGGTCCGGCGATGGGGGTCGGGCCGGCGGGGCTGAGCTGGACCCGGTTGCTCCGCTCGCTCGCCCAGCCGCACATGGAGCTGCTCTCGGCGCAACTCAACGAGACGGTGAACCTCATGGTCCGGGTGGGCACGAAAGTGCGCTTCCTGGCGACGGTGGAAGGGGACAACGTGCTGCGGGTTGGTGACCGGCAGGGAACGGTGATGCCCGCCAACAAGACGTCCGGAGGCAAGGCCATGCTCGCCGAATTGGAACCGGCGATGATCGACCAGCTCTTCCGGAGCAACAATGCCGAGATCGGCGGGGACACCATCCCGGCCGACGAATATCCGGCGTTCCTGCGCGAGCTTGAATCCATCCGCAGCAACGGTTTCGCGGCCAATTTCGAAGGCACCGAGGAAGGCGTGAGCGCGCTCGGAATGGCCTTGCACAACCGGCACGGGCAGGTGGTCGGCGCGCTCAGCGCCGCCACTCCCGCGACCCGCTTCCGGCGGGTGTTCGACGCCGGACTCGTTCCCACACTGCGGGAAACCTGCCGGCAGTTGGAAATCGATATCGCGGCAAACCCGGCCGACCCGGACTAAGCACACGGCAGGACCGCCCCAACATATTCTGACCAGCAGAATATGTTGGGGGTCACAAACCGGCATCCGTAGAGTCGAACTACTTCAAGAAACTGTTCTGACCTACCGAGGAGGCCCACGTGTCCATCAGCGCCGAGAACACGACTCACGAATCAGTGGCCGCGGGGCACACTGCTCCGGAGCCGACACCTGTTGAGGCTGCCCAGCTCAAAGAGCTATACCGGGATTTTGATCGCGAGAACCTGATCCCGTTGTGGACTGAGATCGCGGACCTCATGCCGATGGTCCCGGCCCCCAAGGCGGTCCCCCACGTCTGGCGGTGGAGCGACCTGTACCCGCTGGCAGCCCGTGCCGGCGATCTGGTCCCGGTGGGCCGCGGCGGGGAACGCCGGGCCATTGCCCTGGCCAACCCGGGCCTGGGCGGCACCCCCTATGCCACGCCAACGTTGTGGGCGGCCATCCAGTACCTCGGTGCCCGCGAAACCGCCCCGGAGCACCGGCACTCCCAGAACGCGTTCCGTTTCGTCGTCGAGGGCGAAGGCGTCTGGACTGTGGTGAACGGGGACCCGGTCCGGATGTCCCGCGGCGACTTCCTGCTGACCCCGGGCTGGAACTTCCACGGCCACCACAACGACACCGATCAGCCCATGGCCTGGATCGACGGGCTGGACATCCCCTTCGTGCACTACGCCGACGCCGGGTTCTTCGAGTTCGGCACCGAGCGCGTCACCGACGAGGCCACCCCGGACATCTCCCGCTCCGAGCGGCTCTGGGCCCACCCGGGCCTGCGCCCGGTCTCCGGCCTGGACGACACCACGAGCTCCCCCATCGCGGCCTACCGCTGGGAACACACGGACCGCGCACTGGCCGAGCAGCTGCTGCTGGAAGACGAGGGCCACCCGGCCACCGTGTCCCAGGGCCACGCCGCCGTCCGCTACACCAACCCCACCACGGGCGGGGACGTGATGCCGACCATCCGCGCCGAATTCCACCGCCTCCGCGCCGGCGCCTCCACCGAGAGCCTCCGCGAGGTCGGCTCCAGCGTCTGGCAGGTCTTCGAAGGCACCGGCACCGTGGTCCTGAACGGCGAATCCAGGAGCCTGGAGAAGGGCGACCTCTTCGTGGTCCCGTCCTGGCAGGAATGGTCGCTCCAGGCGGGAGCTGGCTCTCAAACTTCGTTTGACCTCTTCCGCTTCAGTGACGCCCCCATTTTCGAACGACTGAACTTCAACCGCACCTACATCGAAGGACGCAAGAACGCATGAGACTCCTCACCCTCCGCACTGAAAACGGAACCAAGGCTGTCCGCCAGGACGGCGACACCCTGACCGAGATCGACGGATTTGCCGACGTCGGAGAGCTGCTCCGCTCAAACGACTGGGAGGCCACCGCGAAGGCCGCGAACGGCGCCACGCACCCGGCCGAAGGCGCGGACCTCGACGCCGTCGTCCCCTCCCCTGGCAAGATCATCTGCGTGGGCCACAACTACCGTAACCACATCAAGGAAATGGGCCGGGACGTCCCCGAGTTCCCTACCCTGTTCGCGAAGTATCAGGAGTCCCTGATCGGCCCGAACGATGACCTGGCCCTGCCGCAGGAATCCGACGCCGTGGACTGGGAAGCCGAACTCGCCGTCGTGATCGGCAAAAAGGGCCGCCGGATCAGCGCGGCCGACGCCGGCGGCCACATCGCCGGCTACGCCGTGCTGAACGACGTGTCCATGCGCGACTACCAGTTCCGCACCATCCAGTGGCTGCAGGGCAAGACCTGGGAAAAGTCCACCCCGTTCGGGCCTGCCCTGGTCACCAAAGACGAATTCACGGCCGGGCCCCTGATGACCTCGGCGGTCGACGGCGACATCCAGCAGCAGACCCCCACCGGCGACCTCGTCTTCACCCCCGAGTACCTGGTCTCCTACATCTCCACCATCATCACGCTGAACCCGGGCGACGTGATCGCCACCGGCACCCCCGGCGGAGTGGGCCACGCCCAGGACCCCAAGCGCTACCTGCAGGAGGGGCAGATCCTGGTCACCACCATCGAGGGACTGGGCCAGCTGAAGAACCGCGTGGTCAAGGAAGCCTGATGGTTGCCCGCCAGGACCAGACGACGGAACCGGAACTACTCGCGGCACTGCTGCAGGCACGGCGCGGCACGGCGTTCTTCGCCCGCAAGCTCAACGAACTTTCCGACGCGGAGCTCGACGGCGATTCGCTCCTGCCGGGCTGGACCCGCCGCCACATCACCGCGCACATCGGCTACAACGCCCGGGCCATCGCCCGGCTGGTCGAGTGGGCGGCCACCGGGGTGGAAACCCCGATGTATGCCTCCACGCAGGTCCGGGACCACGAGATCGACTTCGGCGCCACGCTGAGCCCGATCGCGCTGCGGCATCTCTTCGACCACTCCGCCGTGCATTTGAGCGTCGAATGGCGGGACCTGCCGGAGGACGCCTGGCGCCACTTGGTCCGCACCATCCAGGGCCGGGAAGTGCCCGCCACCGAAACGGTCTGGATGCGCAGCCGGGAAGTCTGGATGCACGCCGTGGACCTGGACAACGGCGCCAGCTTCGCCGACATCCCCGTCCCCGTTCTCGAGCGGCTCCTGACGGACATCACCGGCGCCTGGCACGCCCGCGGCACCCACGAGGGCCTGGTGGTCAAGGTAACGGACCGCGGCCTCACGTTCGGTGACACGACGTCGGACTCCGCCACGGTGCTCTCCGGACCGCTGGCCGCCGTCGTGGAATGGGCCGCTGGCCGGGGCAGCAGCGGCGTTACCGCCGCCGGGCCCGGCACTGCAGCCACAATCGGCACGGTTCCGGCTGCGCCGAAGTGGATCTGAGCCCTCGCAGCCCTGATTCCGCCGGTGCACAGCCCTCGAAGGAAACTGCACAAACAACCCCCGCCAGGAAGCCGCGGTGCGATCTACACTGTCTGGATGGAGGCGACGGTCAGCGGGGTGCCTGTGCACTACGCCGAGCACGGCAGCGGCACGCCGGTCCTCGCTCTGCACGGCGCCGGCGTGGATCATCGCGAGATCGCCGGCGCCCTTGAACCGATATTCCGCAGTGTTCCCGGCTTCCGGCGGTTGTATCCGGACCTGCCAGGGATGGGCCGAACGCCGGCGCCCGGGACGATCAACAGCAACGATGACGTCCTGGACCTTCTGCTGGGCCTGATCGACAGCATCATTGGTGATGAACCGTTGCTGGTCATGGGCCAGTCCTACGGCGGGTACTTGGCCCGCGCTTTGGCCAATCGGAGACCTGAGCAGGTGGTCGGGCTGGCGTTAATCTGCCCGGTTGGCGCGCGTACCCGCAACGTGCCCGCGCATGAGGTTCTCGTTTCGTCGGCCGACCTTACCGGCAAACTGAGCCCGGAACTCGAGGCTTCCTACCGCAGCTACTTCGTGGTGCAGACGGATGAAACCCTGAGCCGGTTCCAGGAGTTGTTGGCACCCGCGGCGTCCCTTGTTGACGAGCCGGGCCTGATGCGGATCTTTTCGAACTGGGAGGTTCGGCATCGCGCGGAGGCTACGACTACCTATTCTCATCCTGTGTTAATTCTTGCAGGGCGACAGGATGCCACGGCCGGGCACACAGACCCGTGGGAGCTGATGGAGCACTACCCTCGCGCTACCTTTGGCGTACTCGATCGCGCCGGCCACGCCCTGGCGCACGAGCAACCCACCCTCATGCAAGCACTGGTTGTCGAATGGCTCGCGCGCGCGCGTGAGCAGTAGGTCCAAGGCGGGATTAGGGCTGTGACTTCCAGTGTCTCGATCATTGCCAGGGCTACGGTTCCTGGTTGCGTGGTGGGGCTGTCCGCCGGGGATTTTCAACAACATACACCTGTCCTTCGGGCGCTTTCTTGTGAGACTCCGTGGTGTAGAAGCGGATCTCGTGTCCGTCCGGGTCTGAGAGACCGGGCAGGATCCACCCGAGAGAGGCGACCTGGACGCCGCCGTGGGCGTCGCCCAACTGCGTCAGCCGCGTGGAGAGCGCGTCCATTGCAGCCTTGGTCGGAACGCCGATGGAGAAGTAGTCGAATCCGGAGGAGGACGCCGCTTTGCCCGGGTCCAGCCGCAGGGCCAGCCTCGGCCCGCCATCCGGGTGGTTAAGGGCAAGACCCATGACTTTGCCATTTTCGCGGAACTCCATGGCAACGGCATAGCCCAGCCGGCTCTGGTACCACTCGCGGCTGCGATCGAGATCACTGACCGGGAGTTTGAGGTGGTGCACGCCATCGAACTGGGGAACTTGAGTGTCCAAGGCAAATCCTTTGATCGCAGGCTCGTGCTCCCACGATAGTCCGCATCATCACCGGCTCGCCGCAGTCACCCCCCCGGGGACCAGCGCAAAACCTGGCTCTTGACTATAAGAAGCTATCTTCCTATTCTCCAGTTATGGGCCGCAGGAAGCCAGGAACGCTACTCCCAATCGAGGTGCGCATCTTGGAAATCGTCAAGGAATCGGAATCACGAGGCAGCCAGGAGTACGGGTTCTCCCTTGCCAGTGCGCTATCGGCAGATGGAAGGATGCTGACGGCTCACGGAACCCTGTACAAGGCGCTCACTCGAATGACTGAGGCGGGTCTACTGGATGCGCGGTGGGAAGATGCAGACATCGCCGAAAACCAGGGCCGTCCTCGTCGCCGGCTGTACAGCATCACCTTTTCCGGTAAGGCGGCCTTGATATCGGCTGAGGGGATCCAGATGTCGAAGCCGGCGTCGAGTGTTTTAAGGCGGGCCCGCACGTGAGCGAGGCCCAGGGATACTTTCAGTCCTGGGGTGCAAGGGCAGCCCTGCGGTGGGTAAACCTCTACACGCGTTCAGTGCCGTCACAGGTCGCTGCTGCCCGGCGAGAGGAACTGATGTCGGACCTCTACGAACAATACGTCGCGAGCGAGCAAAGAGGTGTTCCTTCGAGCGCAGTCAGCCGTTCAGTTGCGTGGCGGGCCGCCCGAGGTATTGCTGAAGATATCCGTGGGGGCAGGGCTAATCACTATCGGAAGGCGGTCGCCATGGGTGCGACGACAGGGGACCATCGAAGAGGCAGAGGCGTCCGGACACTCTGGAACATCCTCTGGGCAGTCCTGGCCGTGGCATTCGTCGTCGGAATCGGCGTCGTGGTCGCGGAGTATGGAACAGTCCCGGGCTCCCTACTGGGGCGCACGGAATTCGGCGCGGGCGACGTCGCCACATCGGTCCTCCTCGTCCTGGGCAGCATGGCCCTCTTCGTCGTCGCGAGAATCGCACAACTGATCGGCGGCTGGGCGGTAAGCCGGCGGCGGTCGCAGGATCAGGGAACTCAGTAAGGCCCCAGCCCTGAGTTCCCTCCAACGGGCCTGAACGCCAGGAAATCCTGGATGAAGAACTCACCTGAAGCTTGGTCTGGATGCGGCGTACAAAACCCTCGGTGGCCCCATGCCGATATGTGGGGATTGGGTTCAGCTTGCCGTCGTGCCGGCTGAAACTCTGCTCGGAACGAAGTCAGCTGGGCTGGCCGCCTCGATAGGCCGTTCACGCCGGTAGGACTAGAATCCGAGGAAGTATCTTCCATGGAAGCTAACTGCTAGTCTTGATCCATGGACACCAGTGACGACCATGCTGACTTCTATCCCCTCTTCAGTACGCTGACCCGGCTCGAAACGGAGCTGTGGGACGCGGTTGACGCCCGCCTGCGCCAGGAATGCGGCCTCCCCCTCGGCAGGTACGAGGCGATGGTGGTAGTCACTTCCCTCGGCACGTGCAGGGTGTTCGACATTGCGTCGGCGCTGTCCATTACGGTGGGCGGCGCCAGCAAGCTCGTTGACCGTATTGAAGCGGCGGGGTACTGCTCGCGGAAGCTGAACCCGGGCGACAGGCGTTCCTCCCTCCTTGAACCCACGGCGGCGGGGGCCGCCGTGGTGGAACAGGGCCGCCAGGTGGTCGAGGCCGAACTTGCCCGCTGGTTTACGCCGGCCTTGACCAAGCAGGAGGCGGGCACGCTGCACGAACTCCTGGCACGGCTGCGCAGCGCACGGCAGCCTTCGCTGGACTCCAAGGCGGCCGGTCAGTGAGCGGCGGCACCATGCGGGCAGTAGTGCTGGACGGCCCGGGGCCGGCCGAGGCGCTGGTGATCCGGGAACGGGCCATCCCTGTGCCGCGGCCCGGTCAGGTACTCATCCGGGTCCGGGCCTTCGGGCTCAACCGCTCCGAACTGCATACCCGCCTGGGCCTGGCCGAGGGTGTCACGTTTCCGCGCGTGCCCGGGATCGAAGCAGTCGGAGAAGTGGCGGACTCCCCCGGCGGCGAGTTCCGCGCCGGGCAGAAGGTCGTCACCCTGATGGGCGGCATGGGGCGCGTCTTCGACGGCGGCTACGCCGAGTACACGTGCGTGCCGGCCCGACAGGTCATTCCGTTTGAATCAGAGCTGCCGTGGTCCGTCATTGGCGCCATCCCGGAGATGCTGCAGACCGCACACGGTTCCCTCACCATCGGCCTCGACATCCAGCCCGGCCAGAGCCTGCTCATCCGCGGCGGAACCTCGTCCGTCGGTATGGCCGCCGCAATACTTGCCAAGCGCCGCGGGCTCACCGTCCTGGCATCAACCCGGGACGAGGCCAAGCGGGAAGCGCTGGCCTCGATCGGCGTCGACCATGTCCTGATCGACGACGGCGACCTCGCAGTCGTCGCGCGCCGCATTGTTCCCGGCGGTGTGGACGCCGCCCTCGAGCTCGTCGGTACCCCGACGTTGCGTGACACGCTGCGCCACCCGAGTCCACGGCGTCGTTTGCTTCACCGGCATGCTCTCAAACCAGTGGACGGTTACCGATTTTTATCCCATCGACTACATTCCGCGGGGTGTCCGGCTCACCTCCTACACGGGCGGAGCCGCCGACCTTCCTGGCAGCGTGCTCCAGGAATTCCTGCAGGGAGTCAGCGACGGCACCGCAATTGTTCCCATCGGCAAGGTCTATACCCTCGATGACATCGTCCAGGCCCACACCGACATGGAGGAAAGCCGCGTCAGCGGCAAACTCGTCGTCACCACCTGAAAGCCTCTCTGCCAGCTGGCAAGGACGGCGCGACAACGACTAATGCCGGTTCGGGTGCGAGGTGAGGTATTCGCGGAGGCCCGGGATGGCGTAGCTCACGCGTCCGTGCCCTGATGCTTCGATGAGTCCGGCGTCGATGAGGCGTGTCCGGTAGTTGCCGACGGCGTTCGGTCGCAGGCCGGTGCGGTTGCCGATATCCAGGGTTGCCGAAGGGCCGGCGTCTTCCGCCATGGCCTGGAGGAAGTCGCGGTCCTGGCGGAGGTGGTGGACAGCGCAGCTTCGATGACCATGCGCTCGTTGCGCCGCCGGGCAGCGGTCACTGCGCGGTCAACCGCGGCGGCGTCGAGACTGTAGCCCGCTTTTTCAGCTTCTTGCCAAAGGTGATAGCCGACGAGCTGGATGAGGAAGGGGTAGCCTCCGGGCACGCCAGTCGACCTGTTCTTCAGGACCGAGCTGGGTGGTGACGGAGAACCCTGCCAACGACACTGCCGTGATCCGCCGCCCGGTGGGCCCGTCTCCAAGATCGTCCGTCACCCGGCGCATGGATTCCCCGATTCGCCCGACAAAGCCAGTGGTGGCTGTTTCGGAGATGACCGCCCAGCCGCTGCGGAGCGCCAGATCTTCAGCGGCACCGAGCATCACAGTCTTGCCAATGCCCCGGGCTCCGGTGAAGATGGTCAGCAGGCCGGGCGCTCCTGACCCGATGCGCAGTCCATAGGCGAATTCATCCAGGACTCCCCCGCGGCCGATGAGGTCAGGTGGTGTTGCTCCCGCTGTGGGTCGAAAAGGGTTCTCCGCACCAGCTCCTGTGAATCCTTGTGTATTTTGTGAATCTTGTGAATCTCCACCTTAACTCTGCCCGTGCCCCAAAGGTGGCTGCCTCTAAACCGTTTCGCGCCGGGGAGGGCACTGGCATGCTTGTGGGGTGACATCGGTCTCGACGGAAAGCCAACGTACCGCGCTCAGCTGGAAGCTGCTGCCGGCGGTGCTGGTCTCGCTGTCCGGAGTGGCGCTATTCGGCGTCGGGAATGACCCGCTTGGTTACGGCGGCCTTGCACTGGGCCTGGCCACTGCGGCTTTCATCGACCGCGAGTTGACGAGGCACCTGGCGCTGATCGCGGCGGGAATGCTCATCATCAGCATGGTGGCGCTGAACGCTGACTTGAGCATCCAACACATGGTCCTCATGGGCAGTGCACTCGCCTTGGCCGTGCTGGTTCCATGGGTGGTATCGCGGTTCGTCTACGGCGAAAAGATCATCAAGTTTCCGGTGAACACCGGCCGAAAATGGCCGTTGATCGCGAGGTTGTACCTGATCGGCGTGGTCCTGCTCGGATACTTCATCTTGCCCTTCTACCTGATCAGCACCGGGGTGTACCAAAACTGGCCGGACCCATCTGACCCAACGACCTTCTGGCGGCTCTTTCTCGGAGTGAACGCCGTTGGAATCTGGGACGAGCTGTTCTTCATCTGCACCACGTTCGCACTGCTGCGGCGGCATTTTCCAGACTGGCTGGCCAACATCCTGCAAGCCGTGATCTTCTCATCCTTTCTCTGGGAGATCGGCTACCAGGCGTGGGGGCCGCTTCTGACGTTTCCGTTCGCGTTGCTGCAGGGCTACACGTTCAAGCTGACGAAGTCCCTTACCTACGTCGTGACCGTGCACCTAACCTTCGACTTCGTGCTGTTCCTCGCGCTGGTCCACGCCCACAACCGCTACTGGCTGCCGATCTTCCTGTACTGAGTCCGCGGTGGCCGGGAAGGTCGGCTGATCGCCCTCAACGGACTCAGGCGTCCTCGGTGCCAGTGAATTTCCTGCGGTCGATGGTGATGAGAAGCAGGGCTACCGGGACGATCAGGATCGCCACGCCCGCAGCCCAAAGGAAGACCGCCGCGTAGCCACTCGAGAGGGCCGCCAGCGACACGCCGCCGGCCGTCGCTTCTGCAGCGATGGTGCTGAACAGGGCGATTCCCAGGGAGCCGCCGATCTGCTGGGAGGCGTTGACCAGGGCGCTGGCCACACCGGAATCATCCTTGCCCACGCCGAACAGGGCCAGGTTCTGCATGGGGACGAAGACCATTCCCAGCCCGACGCCCATGAGAAGCAAGGCGGGCAGCAAGTTGACGAGGTAGTGGCCCTCGGCGCTGACCTGCGTGAGCCAGAGCATGGCCGTCGCCATGAAGACCGGGCCCGTGGCCGTCGGGATCTTGGCGCCCAGTTTAGGCAGGTTATTTGCGACGAGACCCGCCGTGATGATCAGCGCCACCGTCATGGGCAGGGAAGCCAGCCCCGCGAGGAAGGGTGCGAAACCAAGCACGATCTGGATGTAGAAGTTGATGAAGAGAATGCCGCCAATCAGGACCGCGCCGGACAGGAATGAGGCCAGGTACGCCGCTCCGCGGTTGCGCTCGGTGGCCACGCGCAGCGGCAGGAGCGGATGCTTGACTGTGGCCTCGACCCGAACAAAGAGTGCCATGAGCACGACGCCGGCGGCGATGAATCCCCAGGCTTCGGGGGCATCCCAGCCGTGCTCGGCATTGGTGAAGCCGTACACAAGAGACCCCAGGCCCAGGGCGGCCAGGATGACGCCGGGCCAGTCGTATTTGGTGGACCCCTGGGCTTTGCTTTCAGTCACCAGGAACCACACACCGGCGAGGGCGATGATGGCGATCGGCACGTTCACGAAGAAGCACCAGCGCCACGTCACGTGTTCTGTCAGGAACCCGCCCAGCAGGACGCCGACGGCGGCACCGACACCGGTGATGGAGCCGAAGATCGCGAACGCCGTGCCGCGATCCTTTCCACCCGGGAAGGCGACGGTCAGCAGCGCCAGGGCGGCGGGGGCCAGCAGCGCAGCGAAGATGCCCTGCAGGGCGCGTGCGCCGATCAGTTCCCACGGCTGTTGTGCGATGCCGCCGATCAGGGACGCGGCGGCGAAGCCTACGGCGGCCACGATGAAGGTCCGTTTGCGGCCCCAGAAGTCCGCGATTCGGCCGCCGAGCAGCAGGAAAGCGCCGAAGGCCAAGGCGTAGCCCGTGACCACCCAGGAACGCGTCGAGTCGTTGATCCCCATCTCGATCTGGAGACGCGGCAGTGCCAGGTTCACGATGGTGCCGTCCAGGACCACCATGAACTGCGCGAGGGCCAGGAACACCAGCGCCCACCTGGCGCTCTTGGGCCTGCCGGCCTGCTTTACGCCCTCAACTGCTAATTGTGTTGCCATGCCCAAGGTCATCCTCCAAAGTAGTAATACTTACAAAAGTATAACTACTAAGGATCAGCACTTACTGTCGCAAATGGGTGTGATGCGCCTTACTCGGGCTCGCCGAGAATTGAGGCGAGGCGCTGCAGTGCCGGCAGGCTGGCGGCGATTTGATCGCGTTCCTCGGGCAGCAGCCGGGAACTCGCCGAGCTAAGCGCTTCCGCCCAGGCGCCCTCGAGCAGCGCCTTGATCCGCTGGGATTCCGCCGTGGGATGAAGGGCGACGTAACGCTTGTCTGCGGCGTCGCGGGTGCGGGTGACGAGGCCCGCGGCCACCAGTTCCCGGAGCTGGACGCTGACGTTGCTTAACTGCCGGCCGAGGCGCGAGGCAACGTCCGCCACGGTGATGCCGGGGTGGTTCTCGATGACCCGGAGGATTTCCAGCACGCCATTAGACAGCGGCCGGACGCCGGTGTCATTGTGCGATTTCCGGCGAATATCGGAGGAAATATCTATCACCGAGACGGCAAGGGACCGGTGGTCCACAGCCTTCGCGGGCCCGTCAGCTGCTTCGATACTTTCCATTGCATAAGCATAGGCTTCCTCGTTACGTGACGGCCGGCTTAGCCTTCAGCGCACAGCAGGTGGTACCAGTTGTCGGCAAGCACCTCGAGGGCGTGTTCGCGGTTTGGTTCAAACTTGCGGCGCGTCCAGAGCGTGGCAACGTAGTCAAGGGAGGTGAAGGCGAGGGTTCCGCGGATGTGGCGCGTCTCCTCCGAGAAACGCCCGGCCAGCTTCAACCCGCGGACCAGGTCGGAAATGACCTCCTCATGCCATCCCTCGACCATGGCGCGCACCTCACGGTCGACGGCGGCGGCCTCGTCTAGCACGTCGAGGTAGGGGCGGAAGACCGGCCAGAGCGCCGCCCGCGACTCCAGCCAGGCCAGAATGCCCGGCAGCTCGCCGGCGCGCACCACGTCAACGAGGTCGGCCGCGGTGGAGCCGCTCCCCGGGGCATCGGCACGGTCCAGCACCGCGTTGACACGCGCCATGAAGTCCCTCATCAAATCAGCGCGTGAGGGGTAGTAGGCGTAGAAGGTCGCCCGGGTGGTGCCGGCCGCCGCGGCGATCTCGTCGATGGTGGTCGGGGCGTAACCCTTCTCCGTAAAGAGCTCAAGCGCGCGCTCGACAATCATGTCGCGGGTGAGTTTCTTCTGGGCTTCTCGCAACGACGACATAGATCAATCCTAGCGGTGGCGTGGCGTCAAACCCGGGCGGGCGCGTTTGGACGCAGCGCGGCCGGACCGCCGTCGGCCAGCCGGCGAAGTTTGGGGATCGGGATCCGGTAGTTGACCGCGGCGGCGGTCCCGTAACCGTCCGGGTTGTCCCAGCGCAGGAGCGCTGACCCGTTCTCCCCACCCGGCTCGCAATAGTCGGGCGCACCCACCACCGGCGTGAAGCCGACCGATTTAAGCGACAGCCCGAAGCCCTCGGTCCAGAAATAGGGCTGGAAGTTGAACTCTGGGGCTGCATCGCCCTTTAGCAGGCCGACAGCCCCGGCCTTGGCCTGGTCGATGGCACTCGTCCACAGGGGAACCCGCTGCACGCCGCGTCGGGTCGGGAAGAACGCCACGTCGCCAGCCGCCACGATGTCCGGCCGGACCCTGCCGCGCGAGTCGACGCGCAGCGACCCCTCGGTGAGAATGTTTGAGCCGGTCAGCCAGTCAATGTTCGGCTCATCGCCGACGGCGGTGACCACAAGATCCGCCTCGAGTTCGGTGCCGTCGCCTAGGACAACTTTGGCCCCGCTACCGTGATCGGTCAGACGGGCCTTCCCGCCGCTGACCACCCGCAGTCCGCGCCGGATGGCGGCGGAAGTGAAGAGGTCGGCCAGATGGTCGCCAAGCTGACGCGACAGTGGCTTGGCGTCGGAGACGAGGGTGACGTCGCAGCCCACGTGCAGGCACCCGGACGCGACCTCCATGCCGAGCGGTCCCCCGCCGACCACGATGACCGAGGGCCGCGACGCAATGCGCTCCTTGAGAAGGATCGCATCCTCGATGGTGCGCAGGGTGAACTCCCGGAGGGAACCGCCCTGTTGCGGTCCTCCTGCTCCCTGCCCGGCTGCTCCTTGCCCGGTCGCGAGGCGCTTCGCCCGGGAACCGGAGGCGATGACGAGGCCGTCATACGGCAGCTCACCGCCCCCGTCCAGACGAACCAACCGGGCATCGACGTCCAGGCCCGTGGCGCTCACGCCGAGCAACTCCGTTGCCCCGTGGGCCGGTTCAGGGAGCTCGTGTGCCTGGAGGGCACCCCCGCCGTTCCCATCGCCGCTGTTCCCGCCAACACTGGTTCCATCGACACTGTGCAGCAGCGCCTTGGAGAGGGCTGGCCGGCTGTAGGGATGGTGCCGCTCGGAACCCACAACTGTGAGCTCACCGTCGAAGCCTGCCGAGCGCAGCGAGTCGCAGGCCGTGAGTCCGGCGATGCCGTTGCCGACCACCACTATCCTGCGCATGCTCATGCCGCCTCCAGCCGCAGCGCGGCGACCGGGCAGACCCGGACCGCCGCTTTGGCGGCGTCGAGCTCGGGGCCGTCCACGTCAGGGACGTCGATAACCAGCTCACCGTCATCGTCGAGGTGCATCAGCCGCGGTGCGGCTTCCTCGCAGAGGCCGTGTCCCTCGCAGCGGGGCCGATCCAGTTCGATTCTCATGCTTCCACCACCTTGACGACCTGGAGCGACTCGAAGCTCCGGGTGATGTTGCCTGGCTCCCGGACCTCGTCGGAGATTGTCAGCGTCTTCACCCTGCGGGCAAGGGCCTCGATGATTGCATGCGCTTCGAGTTTCGCCAGGCCCTGGCCGGCGCAGCCGTGCGGTCCGTAGCCGAAGGACAGGTGGTCCACCGGGTTGCGCATGATGTCAAAGGTGTCGGGGTTCTCGTAGTGGCGCGGGTCCCGGTTGCCGGACCCAAAGAGGATGCCCACTTGGGCACCGGCAGGAATAGTGACTCCGTCGATTTCCACGTCGCGGGTGGCTTTGCGGCCCCAGATGTGGACCGGTGCCCAGTAGCGCAACACCTCGGCGAAAGCCGCGGGGACGAGTTCCGGGTTCTCCCTGACCAGTTCGAACTGCTCCGGGTGGTGCCCGAACAGCGCAACAATGTTCCCAATCGAGGCAATGGTCGTGTCGACGCCGGCACCCAGGTACTGGTGGATGATGTGCCCCGCAGAGCCTTGAGGGATGGCGCCGCGGGTCTCGGCGTCGAAGATGCCGCGGCCGATTGAACCGGGCAGGAGGTCCGCGGCAGTGACCGACGAGCACCAGCCGTAAAGCTCGCCGGCGATCGGAAAGCTCTCCTGGGTGCGCTGGTTCAGCGGGCCGATGACCTGCATCGCGGCCTGGCCCCAGCGCAGCATATTGTCCTTGACGTGTCCGCTGAAGCCAATGAGGTCGGCAACTATTTCGATCGGGAAAGCCCGGGCCAGGGAATCGATGGCCTCGAAGCTGCCGCTGGCGGCGAGCTCGGCAACAAGCTTGTCCGCCTTCTCGTCGATGACAACTTTCAGGCCGCGGAGGGCGCGGGGGGTGAGGTTCTGCGACAGAGTGGCGCGGAGTTGTGTGTGAATGGGCGGGTCTGAGGCAAGCGAGGTGCCCCGCAGCGCCTCGTTCACCATGGGGTTGAAGCCGATGCTGCTGGACGAGAAGGTTTCCGGATCGCCGAGTGCGTCGCGGATGGCGTCGTAGCGCGTCAGGACGTACAGGTCGTTCTTGGGCAGGTGGACCACTGCGGCCTGCTCGCGAAGCGCGGCATACGTGGGGTACGGGTCAACAAGGATGTCGTCATCCCAGATGTCGATGTCGGATTCAATGGGTGCAGTCATGGTGTTCTCCGTGTGAAGGAACGGTCGGGTGAAGGATCAGTCGTGTGAAGGATCAGTGGTGGGGTCGAGGCCGTCAGTCTCAGACGGCGGCCTCGGCGTTGGCTTCAGTTGTCTTCGAGGTTTCCGCGCTGTTATCGGGCGTGGGCGCCGAGGAGCGCGCGGAGATGAAGAGGGTAAGAACAGCGGAGAGCGTCGCCGCGATGCCCGCGGCGAGGTACACAGTCTGGAAGCCCTGGCCGAGGGAGGTCCCCGCTACGCCCTGGATCTGCTGCTTCGCGGAGGTAAGGGCGCTGACCATGCCCTCGACGGCCTGAGCGGGTGCACCGCTGGCGGTTGCCTGGCCGGAGAACTGCGCGATGACGCCGTCCCAGCCTGAGAGGTAGCCCAGTGGCGGCACGTTCGACAGCCCGGCGACGGCCTCGGCAGGCAACCCTGCCCCGCCGAGGATCCCCGCGAGGGGTCCTGCGAAGACGGTGGCTCCGATTCCGAACGCGATGGCCGAGCCGATGACGGGGCCCAGGGCGAAACCGAGGTCGCGCAGGAGGTTTGTCGTGGCCGAGGCCATGCCGATGTGCTGCGGCTGCACGGTGTTGATGGCAACGGCGGTGATGGAGCCGACCGTGAGCGCGAATCCGATGCCCAGCATCAAGAGCGGCGGAATGAACGCCGTCCAGGGAGTTCCGCCGAAGGCCTCCGGCGTGCCCAGGGAGTACGTCGAGAGCCAGTAGGCGGAGAGGGCCATGAACGCGAAGCCCGCCGTGAGCACCCAACGCGGAGCCACGTGGTGGATGAGCCAGCCCACCACCGGGATGAAGGCGAAGGCCGGGCCCTGGATGAAGACGAACAGCACACCGACCTTCCAGGCTTCGGCGAGGGCGAGCCCGCCGACGGCGACACTCGTGCTGAAACAGACCGCAAGGAACGCGAACATGCCGGTAACCGCGACGACCCCGGTGATCGAGTACGCACTGTTCCTGAACAGTGAGAGGTGGATGAGCGGCTGCTTGGTCCGCATCTCGATGACGACGAAGACGACCAGGAGGAGGCCGCCTGCAATATAGCTCGCGATCACCTCAGGGCTGCCGAAGCCGGCGTCGACCGCCTGCACGGTGGCGAAGAGGACGGCGATCAGGCCGAGCGCGAGGGTAATCTGGCCCGGCAGGTCCAGCTTGCGTCCCTCCGCAGCTGCGGAGTCCAACGCCTGCACCGCAACGATGAGGACGGCGACGGCGATCGCGGCGGCAATGTAGTACGCCACGCGCCAACCACTGAAGACGTTGGGCGCGCCCACCGCCGGACCCGCCACGGTGAAGGCCTGGGCCGTCAAGCCTGCCAGCACCGGGGAGATCACCGCACCCAGCGACAAGAACCCGGCCCAGGTGGCGATAACTTTCGCCCGGGCGCGATGGTCCGGGGTGATCGCCGCGATCATGGACAGCGAGATGGGGAAGAGTATGCCCGCCCCAATGCCGCCGACCGCCTGCGCCGCGATCATCATTTCGGTGTTGGACGCAAGCGCCGCCAGCACCGAGCCGGCCACGCTGACCAGAGCGCCCGCGTACAGCAGCTTCTTCCGGCCGAACAGGTCGCCCAGGAGCCCCCAGCTGAGCTCGAACACCACGATGCCCATCATGAACATGCCCGCGATCCAGGTCAGGCCTGCGCCCGAGGTATGGAATTCCACGGCAAAAGTGCCGTTGAGGGCGCCCGGCAGGGCATTGGTGATTTGGGCGAGTGTGACCGCGCTGTAGGCGGCTACGAAGGTGGCCCGTACAGAGCCACGGCTCGACGTTGTGCCCCTCTGCGCAGTGTTGGTTTGACTCATCGATGAAACTCCTTTGTTTCCGGTGGACTCTCCGGTGACATGCCAGAACTGGTGCCCTGCCGGGCAAGAGCCGGCCGACCGGAGATAGCTGTGTCGTTCCCCACAGTTTGGTATCAAGATTTACACGCTGTCAAGAGTATTTACGCAACGTTGGCTTCATGAACACTTCGAAAGAATCACTCTGACTATTTCTTTGACACAATGTAAAGAAATATGTGATGCTGACTACACCGCAACGGAGCGACGGCACGGCCAGGCTCCGCGGCGCCCTGCATTTAGAACCCGAACTTCTAGGGAGAACCCACGTGAGTCACCCCACACCCGCCGAGACCGGCGACGCAGTCCACGCCCCGGCCGGGCAAACCGTCAACACGGTCCTGGGCCCGGTCCCTGCTTCCGACCTAGGGGTTGTCGCTGTCCATGAAGCCTTGTTGTCGGTGCTCCCCGGCGCCCAGTACGCCCCGGACATCTCCATGGACCGGGCGGAGATCTTCGAGGCCCTGGCGGCAAAGCTTGCGGACTTCCGCGAGCATGGCGGGCGGACGATCGTCGACAGCACCGGCATGTTCCACGGGCGCGATCTCAAGCTCTACGAGGCGCTCTCGCGCTCCACCGGCGTCCACATCGTCGCCTCCACGGGTCTGGGCCCGGAGGAAGAACTCGGCGGATACTTCCTGACGCCGCAGACCAACCCGCCCACCCCTTGGCCGGCCGAAAAGTTCGGCGATCTCTTCACCAAGGAAGTCACTGAGGGGATGGTGGTTCCCCGGGTCGAGCGCCGCGCCGCCGCTGGCATCGTTGCCACTATTGCCGACCGCGCCGGCATGACCCCGACCGAGGAAAGCCTGTTCCGCGGCTCCGCCCGCGCCGCCAAGAACACCGGCGTCCCTGTCTCCATCCGCTTCGGCGCCGATGCCCTGCACGATCTGGACATCGTTCTGGATGAGCAGCTCGAGGCCGACCGGGTGCTCGTCGGTGACCTGGACCGCAAGGATGCCGCGGGCTCCGCCGTCGAGGTGGCTAGCCGCGGAGCCTTCGTCGGCATCGATCACGTGGGCCTCAACGACCACGCGGACTACCTCACCGACCACGACCGCGCCGAACTGGTGCTCGAGCTTGTCAGGGCCGGCCATGCCGACAAGATCATCCTTTCGGGCAACTCGATCGGCGTGGCCAAGGGCCTGCCGGAGTACAACCTGCCCTACAGCCACGTCCTGACCACGTTCGTGCCTTTCCTCCAGGCCAACGGCCTGAGCGAGGAAGAGTCCCGGCGCATCCTCGTGGACAACCCGCGCAACCTGCTGACCGTGCGCTAAGCACGCGTCCGCCATCACACAACAAGCTTTCGAACCCCTGAGGTGAACGAAATGACCAAGGTCAACACAGTGCTGGGAACCATTCCGGCCGAAGAACTGGAAATCGTGGCGGTGCACGAACACATCGGCTACGGAATGCCCGGGTCCGAGCTGGACACCAGGTGGTGGAAGTCGCCCGAGCAGGCCTACGAGGAGACCGTGCCGAAGCTTCGGAAATTCCGCGAATACGGCGGCGGCACGTTCGTGGACGCCACGGGCATCTGCAACGGCCGCGACGTCGACTACTACAAGTCCCTGTCCCAGAAGACGGGCGTGCACATCGTGGCCTGCACCGGCTTCGTCGGCGGCGACACCGCCCTTCCCCACTTCTCCCGCGCGAGCGTGGACTACCTCGCGAAGGTATTCATCCACGAGATCACCGTCGGCATCGGCAACACGGGCGCCAAGGCCGGCGTCATCAAGGTCGGCGTGAGCCGCGGCGGCCGCATGACGGACCTGGACAAGCGCATCTACCGGGCCGCGGCCCGCGCCGCCGTCGTCACCGGCGCGCCGATCCTGACCCACCTGGCCATCGACGCCGAACCGGCAGTGAACATCTTCAACGAAGAGGGCCTCCCGCTGGACCGCGTGCTGTTCGGCCACGCCGACGACGGCCTGAACTCCCCGGTCACTCCTCACGATTGGATCTACGAACAGGGCGGCCGCATCGGGTTCGACACCTTCGGCTACGACCTCGAACTGCCGGATCCGCCGTTCTGGGGCCGCAAGCGCACCGAACGCATGGAGCACTTCGTCAACCTCGTGAACAAGGGCTATGCGGACAAGCTTCTCGTCTCGGCCGACGCAAATTGCAGCCCGCTGGGCTGGCCGGGCGTGAAGGGCCACACCATCAACTACATCTTCGAGGACATGATCCCCGACATGCGCGCGGCTGGCATCGACGACGCCACCCTCAAACTCCTGCTCGAGGACAATCCGGCCGAGTTCCTGTCGCTTCACGGCTGACCTGCGGACAGGCCACCACAACTTACCCGTCTCCCAGAATTGGCCCGGGCCAAGAATAGTCAAGAAAGAGATGAAACCATGAAGGCTTCGGAAATCAAGAACCTCAACATCGCCATAGTCGGCGCGGGGTACGGCGGCGCAGCAGCGGCAAAGGCCCTGAGCCTGCTCGGCGCGAACGTCAACGTCTACGAGCAAGCGTCCCAAATGCGGGAAGTCGGCGCCGGCATCGGCCTGCGTCCCGCCACCATGGACCGGTTCAGCCAGTGGGGGATCTTCGACGCGATCGCGAAGGTCAGTTCGCCAAGCGACTACTTCGAAATCCTCACCGCCTCGAGTGAGCCGATCATGAAGGACACGTGGCCGGAGTTCGGCGAGCAGACCCAGACGTACCTCATCCACCGCGGTGACTTCATCGAGGCTCTCCTGGGCGTTCTCCCCGAGGGCATGGTGCATCTCGGCCACAAGCTCGAAACCATCGAGGACAAGGGCGGCCGCTCCGTCCTGACCTTCACCAACGGCAAGACGGTCGAGGCCGACCTGGTGGTCGGTGCCGACGGCATCAAGTCCGTGGTGCGCGAGCAGCTGTTCAGCGACAAGGGCCCGGTGTTCTCAGGCGAACATGCCTACCGTGCAGTGATTTCCGCCGACGACGCCCACGGCCTGGTGGTCGACGACAACCTCCGGATGTACATCGGAAAGGGCACCAAGGTCTACCTGCTGCCGCTGCGCCACCGCAACCAGGTCTCTTTCGACATCACCGCCCTGAACCCGGACGGTACCTGGGCACCCGAGGTAACCAAGCAGGACCTCCTGGCCACCGTGAATGGCTTCGACGAGCGGCTGGTGAGCATCACCCGCGGCCTCGACATGGACACAGTGAACATCCGCGCGGTCTACGACATCGACCCCGTCGACACCTGGCACACGGACTCCGTGGTCCTGATGGGCGACGCGGCTCACTCCATGCTGCACCACCAGGGCCAGGGCGCGAACTCTGCCATTGAGGACGCGGGAGCCCTGGCCGACGCCCTGGCCCAGGCGGGCTCGGTCAAGGAGGCACTGGCCCTATTCCAGGCGGCCCGCAAGCCCGTGACGGACGAACTGCAGCGCATCTCGCGGCAGGGATGGTCCGAGGAAGAGGTCGACGACGTTTTCCCTGGTCAGAAGCCGACGTCCCAGAAGCCCGCCAGCGTCAACGCACCAGCACAGGCGAAAGGCTGAACCCATGACCATCCACCCTGAAATTGCCAAGATCCTCGCAACTTTGCCTGCACCCGATGGTTCTCCACTGAACCCCGAAGCCATGCGTGCAGGCGGGGCCGCCATGGTGGCCCCGCCGGAAGTGCGCCTCCCGCTGCACTCTGTCCAGGATGCCACGGCAGTCACGCCATCGGGCGAGGTGCCCGTGCGCATCTACACGCCGGCCGAGGCCGACGCTTACGGCCTGCTGGTGTATTTCCACGGCGGCGCGTTCTTCCTTGGCAGCCTGGACACGCACGACCACGTCGCGCGATCCCTGGCCAAGGAAACCGGCCATAAGGTCATCTCGGTGGGCTACCGGCTGGCCCCCGAAGCCTCCTTCCCGGCCGGCCTGGACGACTGCTACGGCGTGGTCCGCTGGGCTGCCGAGCATCGCGGCAACCTGGGCTGGGACGGAAAGAACCTTGCTGTCGCGGGAGACAGCTCGGGCGGCAACTTCGTCGCCGCCGTCACCGCGAGGGCCCACGATGACGGGTTCCCGGCGATCACCCACCAGATCCTGTTCTACCCGTCGCTGGACCTGGACTTCGACGTCGACCGCTACGGGTCGCTGCGGGAGAACGCCGAAGGATACGGACTGGAGACGGCGGGTCTCTTGCCGTTCAATTCCTTCTACCTCCAGAGCGGGGCGGACCCGGCGGATCCGCTCGTCTCCCCCATCAAGCGCCAGGACCTCGCCGGCCTGCCGCCGGCCCTGGTCATCACTGCCGAGCACGACCCCCTGCGGGACGAGGGCGAGCTCTACGGCCTGCGCCTCAGGGAGGCCGGCGTCAACGTGGCCGTCAGCCGCTACGAGGGAGCCAACCACGGCTTCGTCCAGAACTTCTCCTGGATTCCGGAGTTCTACAGGCCGTTCGAAGAGACCGCAGCCTTCCTGAGCAAGAGCGCTGGGCTTAGTGGGAACGCAGGGCTTCAAGGGAGTGCAGCGCAATGACGGAGTCAGTCGCCGTCCACCCGCTTGTCTCCCCGTGGGGGAGGTTCGGTCTCTACAGCTTCTTCATCGACGCTCCGGAACCCGCGATCGTCGACACGGGAATCGCGTCCTCGCCCGCCGAAGGCATGGTGCCGGCACTGGCCGCGATCGGCCGCAGGATCGAGGACGTCCGCTGGATCCTGCTAACCCACGGACATATCGACCACATCGGCGGCGCCTACGCCTTGTGGGAGCTCACCGGACGGCGCGCGCAGGTGGTCATCCACGAGGCCGACGCGCCGATGTTGCGCTCGCGCCGGGCGCACGTGGACGAATACCTTGCCGGCCGGGCGCAGTACCTGGATGACCCCGACGGCGAGGCGAAACTGACCGAGGCGACGAATGCCGTCATCTCGGGCGAGATGGAGCCAACGCTGCTGGTGCGGGGCGGCGAGACCATCTCACTCGGCGGCGACGTCAGCGTCACCGTGCACTCGGTTCCGGGCCACACCCGCGGATCCGTGGCGTACGTCATCAACGGGCAAAACGACGTATTCGTCGGCGATGCCGTGCAGGTCCACGGTGCGGCCAACGGATTCCCCGGATTCGTGGACCCGGCCGGCTACCGTGCCAGCCTGCAGTACCTCCGCGACCAGATCCGTCCGCGGCACCTCTACCTGGGCCACCCCTACCGCCGCGCGGACGGCACGCCCTACGGGGTGGAGCTAGACGCCGGGCAGGCCGAGGAAGCGCTTCAGGGGAGCCTGGAGATCGAAGCCCGCGTCAATAGTGCGGCCCACGACTGCTGGTCTGCCGGGCTGCAGGGTTCAGATTCGCCGTACTCGCCCTTCACCCGCGTGGCAGAGGATCTCGGCTACGAGGGGGACCCCGCCTTGGAGCCTTCCCCGTTCTTCACGACGCTCAACGGCTACCGCACCACATTCGACCGCATGACCGAAGATGAGGAGATCAACACTCATGGATGACTTCCAGCTGCTGAATACCGGCGGCGAGAAGATTGCCGTTCGCAAGGACCTCCGGGTCCCCATGCGGGACGGCGTCGAACTCGCCGCGGACGTCTACCACGGCACCGAGGACAAGCCGCGGCCCGCACTGGTGGCCCTGAGCCCCTACGGCAAGGAACTCCAGGCCCTGGCCCTGACCACCCCGCCGCAGCGGCGGCCCAGCCCGATGTGGGACGGCTGCATTGAGGCCGGCGACATCGCCCGCATCGTCAAGGAGGACTACGCCCACGTCATTGGCGACCTCCGCGGCTCCGGACATTCCGGCGGCGAGCACATCGGCAACTACAACGCCGGCGGTGTCTCGCTAGGCCAGGACGCGTACGACTTCATCGAATGGGTAGCGGCGCAGCCGTGGTGCGACGGCAACGTCGGCATGGTGGGTATTTCCTATTTCGGCTCCATGCAGGTGCTGGCCGCGGCCGAGCGCCCGCCGCACCTGAAGGCGATCTTCGTTTCCGGCGGGCACTACGACTTCTACGAGACCACCTACCACGGCGGGATCATGTGGTTCATGCCGCGGGCTGCGCGCGAGGGCCGCGGCGGCGACTCCGGCTGGGCGTTCACCGACGGCGTCAAGTCGCGAATGATCGAGAAGTACTCCCCCGCGGAGCTTAAAGAGCTCGTCGCCCAGCGCCTGCAGGATCCCGACGTCGCCGCGTGGCCGAACCTCGTCCACGTGCTGAACTACCCGAAGAACCACGAAGCCTGGTTCGACATCGTGATGAACGAACTCGACGGGGACTGGTACGAGGAGCGCAACCCCATCACGCTGGCCCCGAACATCGACATCCCGGTCTACCTGCAGATCGACCAGGGCCGCGGCTGGACTATGGACGGCACCATCGGGCTGTTCAACGCCCTGAAGGGCCCCAAGAAGCTGGACATCGGCCCCTACCCGCCGATGCAGTCGCGTCCCTTCATCGAGGAGCACGACAAGATGTTCCGGTGGTACGACTACTGGATCAAGGGCATCGACAACGGCGTCATGGACGAGCCGGCCGTCAGCGTCTTCGTGGAGGGCTCCCGCGAGCTCGTGACCGCCGAGCAGTGGCCGCCCAAGGACGTGGAGTACAAGGCCCTCTATCTGCGCCCGCGGCACAAGCTGTCCACCGAGCCAGAGCTGATGGGTGCGGAATACGCCGCCCCTGACGGCTTCTACCAGGCGCCGCTGACGGTGACCGACAAGGTGCAGATCATCAGCTGGAGCACCGAACCGTTCGAGGAGGACTCGGAGCTGATAGGCACCGGCGCCGCGCACATCTTCGCCGAGATCGACCAGCCGGACACCAACTTCATCCTTCGCCTGTGGGACTACGCCCCCAACGGCAAGCGCCAGCTCATCACGAGCGGGTACCTCAAGGCCTCGCACCGCGAACTCGACGACCGCAGCACAGAGGGCAGTCCGGTACATCCGCACACCCGATCGGTTCCGGTGGAACCCGGCACGATCGAGGAGTACGTGCTGCGCCTCTACCCGTTCGCGAACAACTTCAAACCCGGCCACACGCTCACCGTCGAACTGTCGAACGGCGAGCCCCTGGCCGACGAGCACAACGCTCTGCTGCCCCCGGATGCCTTCCACCTGCCGGTGGGGCGTCCCGTCACGCACAAGATCTACCGCGACGCCGCCCACCGGTCCCGGCTGGTCCTTCCGTTCACCACGCGCCCTCCCCGGACCGGTCAGGCGCCGACGTAGGCCGCGAGGTGCTGGCCGGTGAGCGTGGAGCGGGCCGCGACGAGGCCGGCGGGCGTGCCCTCGAAGACGAGCCGGCCGCCGTCATGGCCGGCGCCGGGGCCGAGGTCGATGATCCAGTCGGCGTGCGCCATGACCGCCTGGTGGTGCTCGATGACGATGACCGACTTGCCGGAGTGGACGAGCCGGTCCAGGAGGCCGAGCAGGTTCTGGACGTCGGCGAGGTGCAGGCCGGTGGTGGGTTCGTCGAGGACGTAGATGTCGCCCTTCTCTGCCATCTGGGTGGCGAGCTTGACGCGCTGCCGCTCTCCGCCGGACAGCGTGGTGAGCGGCTGGCCGAGGCTGAGGTAGCCGAGGCCGACGTCCACGAGCCGGTCGAGGATTTTGTGGGCCGCCGGCGTGCGGGCTTCCCCTTCGCCAAAGAACACCTCGGCCTCGGTCATCGACATTGCCAGCACTTCGGCGATGTTGCGGCCGCCCAGCTTGTATTCCAGCACCGAGGCCTGGAACCGCTTTCCCTCGCAGTCCTCGCAGGTGGACTCGACGGTGGCCATGACACCGAGTTCGGTGAAGATGACGCCCGCGCCGTTGCAAGTGGGGCAGGCGCCTTCCGAGTTGGAGCTGAACAGCGCCGGCTTCACTCCGTTGGCTTTCGCGAACGCCTTGCGGATCGGCTCGAGAAGGCCCGTGTACGTCGCGGGGTTGCTGCGGCGGGACCCCTTGATGGCACCCTGGTCGATGACCACCACACCCTCGCGGCCGTCCACCGAGCCGTGGATCAGTGAGCTCTTCCCTGAGCCGGCGACGCCAGTGACCACGCAGAGCACGCCGAGCGGGATGTCGACATCCACGCCCTGGAGATTGTTCGTGGACGCGCCACGGACCTCCAGTGCGCCCGAGGACTGGCGTACCAATTCCTTGACCGCGGCCCTGTCGTCGAGGTGGCGGCCGGTGATGGTGTCGCTCCCACGCAGCCCCTCCACGCTTCCCTCGAAGCAGACACCGCCGCCCTCGGTGCCTGCGCCGGGACCGAGGTCAACGACGTGGTCGGCAATCGCGATGGTCTCCGGCTTGTGCTCGACGACGAGCACGGTGTTGCCCTTGTCGCGCAGCTGCAGCAGCAGCTGGTTCATCCGCTCGATGTCATGCGGGTGCAGGCCGATCGTCGGCTCGTCAAAGACGTAGGTGATGTCCGTGAGGGACGAGCCCAGATGCCGGATCATCTTGGTCCGCTGGGCCTCTCCCCCGGACAGCGTGCCGGCCGGCCGGTCCAGGGAGAGGTAACCCAGCCCGATTTCGGCGAACGAGTCGAGCAGGTGCTGCAAGCCTTTCAGGAGCGGCGCGACCGAAGGCTCGTTGAGCTCGCGGATCCACGCGGCCAGGTCGCTGATCTGCATGACGCAGAGGTCGGCGATGTTCTTGCCCCGGATCTTCGAGGACCTGGCCTCCCGGCTGAGCCGTGTGCCGTCGCACTCCGGGCAGGCCTGAAACGTGATGGCGCGCTCCACGAAGGCCCGGACGTGGGGCTGCATCGCCTCGACGTCCTTGGAGAGCATCGACTTCTGGATCTTCGGGATCAGCCCCTCATACGTCAGGTTGATGCCCTCGACCTTGATCTTGGTCGGTTCCTTGTAGAGCAGGTCGTGCATTTCCCTTTTGGTGAACTTCGCGATCGGCTTGTCCATGTCGAAGCCGGCGCCGCTGAAGATGCGGCCGTACCAGCCGTCCATGCTGTAGCCGGGGATCGTCAGGGCACCGCCGCCGAGCGACTTGGAGTCGTCGTAGAGCGCAGTGAGGTCGAAGTCGGAGACCGAGCCCATGCCCTCGCAACGCGGACACATGCCGCCCAGGTAGACCGCATCGTGCACCACATTCTTCTCGACCCGGCCGCCCTTCTCGGTGCTCATCACCCCGCTTGCCTTCCGAGTGGGGACGTTGAAGGAGAACGCCGTGGGGGGCCCAACGTGCGGCGATCCCAGCCGGCTGAAGAGGATGCGCAGCATGGCGTTGGCATCGGTGACGGTGCCGACGGTGGACCGGGGGTTGGCGCCCATCCGCTCCTGGTCGACGATGATCGCCGTCGTCAACCCCTCGAGATGGTCCACTTCCGGCCGCGACAGCGTCGGCATGAAGCCCTGCACGAAGGCGCTGTAGGTCTCGTTGATCATCCGCTGCGACTCCGCGGCGATCGTGGCGAACACGAGAGAGCTCTTGCCTGAGCCGGAGACGCCGGTGAACACCGTCAGCCGGCGCTTCGGGATCTCGATGCTGACGTCCTTGAGGTTGTTCTCGCGTGCGCCCTGCACCCGGATCAAATCGTGGGTGTCTGCAACATGCTGCGCCGGCGACTGCGTGTCCGCCCTCGTGGCCATGCTCATGGTGTCTCCATCTGTTTGCGGGGCCGCCTGCGCGGTTTCCCTCAGCGTCGCTTTGCTCTATCTAACCAGCTTCGGGCCCTGTGCCTTCCTGTCCTACGTCCGCCCTGCCCTTCGTCCGCCCTGCCCTTCGTCCGCGGACGGCTCAGAGCGGCTGCTGGATCCGGATCAGGTTGCCCGCGGGATCGCGGAAGGCGCAGTCGCGGACCCCGTAGGGCTGCTCCGTCGGCTCCTGGACCACCTCGGCGCCGCGGGCCTGCAGCCGCTCGAAGGTAGCGTCGACGTCCTTGCTGGCCAGGAGGATGCGGGCGTAGGTGCCCTTGGCCATCATCTCGTCGATGGTGCGGTGCTCGTCGTCGGTGACGCCCGGGTCGGCGGCCGGCGGCTCCAGGACGATGGACGTGCCCGGCTGGTCGGCCGGGCCGACGGTGATCCAGCGCATCCCGCCGTATCCGACGTCGTTGCGGACCTCGAAGCCGAGCGTGTCGCGATAGAACGCCAGGGCGGCATCGGGATCGTTGTGTGGGAGGAAACTCGCGTGAATGTTGATGTCCATGAAATTCATGCTAGCTGCGGTTCGGGGGCCGGCACTTCTCGATTCCTGACCGGTCTGGTCACCTGTTTGGCCACGCAGGACGGCATCCCCGCGGTCGCCCGGGCGCCCTCGCGCCGGTAGACGCTGGGCGGTACGCCGACCAGTTCGGTGAAGCGAGTGCTGAAGGTGCCCAGGGACGAGCAGCCGACCGTGAAGCAGACCTCGGTGACGCTGAGGTCGCCGCGGCGCAGCAGCGCCATCGCGCGCTCGATGCGCCGCGTCATCAGGTAGCTGTACGGGGACTCGCCGTAGGCGAGGCGGAACTCGCGGCTGAGGTGCCCGGCGGACATGTGCACGCCGCGGGCGAGGGCCTCGACGTCGAGCGGTTGCGCGTACTCCCGGTCCATCCGGTCACGGACGCGGCGCAGCAGCGCGAGGTCGCGCAGGTGCTGCGCCGTGTCGGGTTTGCTGGTCACATGTGAGATCGTGCTACGTCGCACCGGAGTTGTCCAGCCCGGCGGTGGTACCGAATCTCCGGCTGTTCCATTGTCTTTGGCGGCGGGCTCGCTGAGAATGAACCATGACGGTCTACCTGAGGTCCTTAGAAACTGCAGTCCCGCCAACCATCCTGGTGCAGCCCGAAGCCAGGGCCGTGTTCGCCGCCCAGCCGGGCCTCACGCGGCTCGGATCCCGGCTGGTGAACACGTGCTTTGACTCCGCAGCCATCGACACCCGGCATACGGCAGTCGAGGAACTCACCAAGGACAGCCGGGCGGAAGATCCCCAGTTCTTCGACCCGGCCACCGGCTTGGTGCTCAGCCCCAGCACCAAGATCCGCAACGGCATTTTCGCCACGGAAGCGACCAAGCTCTTCATTGAGGCCGCCCAAAAAGCCCTGGATGCCTGTCCGGGAGTCGATGCGCCGGACATCACCCACCTGATCACCGTCTCTTGTACGGGATTCTTCAATCCGGGCCCGGACTACAAGATTGTCCGGGCCCTCGGCCTGAATCCGGCCGTCCAGCGCTACCACCTCGGGTTCATGGGATGCTACGCCGCCTTCCCGGCGCTGCGGGCCGCAAAGTCCTTTTGTGAGGCGGATCCGCAGGCGACGGTGCTGGTGGTCTGCGCCGAACTCTGTTCCCTCCACGTGCGGACCTCCAATGATCCGGACACCATCATGGGATCGGCCCTGTTCGCCGACGGCGCCGCGGCGGCCATCATCACTGCCCGGGACATCCCCGGTGAAGCGCCCCTATTGCGGCTGGACCACTTCGAAACCGTCCTGACGCCCGTCGGGGAGGACTCGATGGCCTGGAATATCGGCGACGAGGGCTTCGAGATGGTGCTGGGAAACTATGTCCCGCACATCATCGATGACCACATCGTCGGCGCCCTCGAACCACTCCTGTCCCGCGACAGTTCGCTGCAGGGACTCCCCTACCGGGACATCCAGCACTGGGGCATCCACCCGGGGGGCCGGAGCATCCTGGACAAGGTCCAGTCCAGGCTGGATCTCAGCGACGAACAGCTGGTCCCCGCCCGCGAAACCCTCCGAAACTTCGGCAACATGAGCAGCGCCACCGTCCTGTTCGTCCTCAAGCACATCCTGGACCTGCCGGCGGAGGTCGACGCCGGGGCCTGGCCGGGCGGCCCGGGCAGCCCCGGCGCGGAACGGATCTGCTCCATGGCCTTCGGCCCGGGCCTGACGGTGGAAACGGCGCTCTTCACCAGGTTGGCCGCCCCGCGACCAGCTGCGGCTCCGCGGCAGGAGTCCGCGGCGGAACCTGCGGAGCCGGTGGCGGTGCGGGTCTGAGAGCGGCCACACTGAACCCGTTCAGCGCCAAGCAGATCCCGGAACGCCTCCGGGCTGCCCTTCTGCGTGACCGCGCGTCAGACGCCGTCGAGGAAATGGACCTGCCCGGCTGCGATCCCGGCCGCCTGGAGCGCACCTATGCCCAGTTTGCGCCCGTGAACCGTGTGGTCGCCGGTTGGCGCGGCATCTATCGGACCCGGATCCGGCCGCGCCTGACCCGAGGCTCCCCCACGTCCCTGCTGGACATCGGGTGCGGCGGGGGCGACCTATCGGTGCTGCTTGCCCGATGGGCCGCCCGGGACGGACTGCGCCTCGAGGTCACCGCCATCGACCCGGACCCGCGGGCAATCCTGTTCGCCCGCGACCGCCACGCGACGGCCGACGTGACGTTTCGCCAGGCGAGCTCTGCCGAGCTGCTCGAAGGGGGCCACCGGTACGACGTCGTGGTGTCCAACCATGTGCTGCACCACCTTGACGGGCTGGGAGCGTTCCTTGCCGAGTCGGCCATGTTGTCCCGTGGCACCGTCATCCACAACGACATCCGCCGCAGCCCCGCCGCCTACGCGCTCTTCTTTGCCGGCTCCTGGGTGCTCACCGGCTCCTACATCCGGCAGGACGGGCTGACCTCGATCCGGCGAAGCTACACCGCCGCGGAGCTGGCCGCCGCTGCTCCCCCGGGCTGGACAGTTGCCCGCCACGCCCCATTCCGGAACCTGCTGCTGCTGGACACTCCCGACGGCGGATATCCGGAAAGGCCCGCTGCCCGTGGCTGACGTGCTGATCATCGGTGCCGGCCCGGTGGGGCTGTTCATGGCCGCGCTGCTGCTGCAGGAAGGCGTGGATGTGCAGGTCCTGGAACAGCGGAGCGCACCGGAACCGCATTCGCGTGCCATCGGCATCCATCCGCCGGCGCTGGCCGCGCTCGCGGGAACGGGAGTTGCCGGGGCCCTGGTTGCCGAAGGCGTCCCGATCCGCCGCGGAGTCGCCCTGGCCGGCGGGAAATGCCTCGCCCAAATGTCCTTTGCCCGCGTTTCGGACCGTTTTCCGTTCATCCTGTCCCTGCCCCAAGGCCGAACAGAGGCGCTGCTGGAACGGCGGGTCAATGAGCTCGCCGGCGGCGCCCTGCACCGCGGCGTCCGCCTCACCCGGCTGTCCGACGACGGCGCCCGGGTCACCGTGGAAGCCGTATCCGGGCGGGGCACCCTGCGCTATACGGCGCCGCTGGTCATCGCCGCCGACGGCGTGCGCTCCACAGCGCGGGCGCTGCAGGGCGTCGCCGTGCGAGCGAAAGCGTACCCGGACAGCTACCTCATGGGTGACTTCGCGGACGACACGGGGTTCGGCCCGGACGCCGCGCTCTTCCTGGCCGGGGCCGGCATCGTGGAGTCGTTCCCCTTGCCAGGCCAGCTCCGCCGCTGGGTGGTCCGGCTGGGCCCGGGCGACCCCACTGCCGGCGGCCCCACTGCGGACGGTCAGGGCGGCGACTCCCGGTGGCTCATGCGCTGCGTGCGCGAGAGGACGGGACTCGAGATCGACGCGGGGACCAACAGCATGCTCAGCAGCTTCGGCGTCCGCACGCGCCTGGCCCGCCGGATGGTCACCGGACGGGTGGTGATGATCGGGGATGCGGCCCATGAGGTCAGTCCCATCGGCGGGCAGGGCATGAATCTGGGCTGGCTGGATGCGGCGGCGCTGGCCCCGATCGTGTCGGCCGCCGTGCGCGGCCGGGAGGTAACGGGCGTCTTGAAGACCTTTGAACGCACCCGGCTGCGGGCGGCGGCCAGGGCATCGCGCCAGGCGGAAATCAACATGGCCCTTGGCCGGCCCCTCACGGACGGCCTCCTGGCGGTGCGGAACCGGGCCATCGGAGGCGTCGCCGCAGTTCCGGCAGTGAATTCCTTGATTGCCCGCCGCTTCACAATGCATTGAGGGTCGATGCATTGAGGGGTCCGAGAGCGATTCCGTGCAGACGTTCACTAGCTTGGCTCGACGAGCAGCCTTCTGATCTCGGTGAGTTTGGCTTCGGACTCTTCGAGGCGCAGGCGGAGTCCTTCGACCGTCGCGGTACTCGTGTCTGCCGCACCGACGGGCGGTTCGGGTTCCTTCTGCTTGGGAGAGAGGAAGAAGTTGGCCAGGTAACCGGTGAATGTGCCGAAGATACCGACACCGACGACGATGACGCCGGAACCGACGATACGCCCCGCATCCGTGACCGGATATTGGTCACCGTATCCAACCGTCGAGATCGTGACGATGGTGTACCAGAGGGCGTCCGAGGCGGTCGTGATGTTGGCCGCTGGGGCGTCCTGCTCGACGCGGAGCATCGTGAGGCTTCCGAATTCCAGCACGAGAATGCCCATGAGCAGCAATATGTACAGGGAACTGCCCGCCCGATCTTTGATCAGCGCGCGGCTGATCGCACCGAGGCCGACCTCGCGGAGCAGGCGGTACACCCGGATCAGCCGGAAAATTCGCAGGATCTTGAATTGCGTGAAAGGCAGGCTGGCCAACAGGTCGGCCCAGCCGAAGTGCTTGAAGAAATAGGCGCCCGCCGATGGCGCGGTGACTATCCGGTAGAGGAAGTCGGCGAGGAAGACCACACTGAAAATGCCGTTCATCACGCTGAGCACGGTGTCGAGCGACTGCTGCTGCACGATATACAAGAGCCCGAGATTGACGATCGACAGGATCGAAAGGATACCGATAAAGATCTCGTATCCGATGCTCTTCAATTCACTGCGTTCCTTGGTCATATGAGGATTCTGGCACGCAGGCAGCTGCGCAGCCCACACTTTTTGGCCCGCGCCTGACGGGACTTCGGTCCCCCTTCCACGGCGGCCCTGCCCTCATGCGCTGGTCCCACGAGGAGGGCTCGGGCACCGCCGTCGAAATCAACAAACGGATCCCCATTCCCAAGTTGCGGCGTCTGAGCGACACGGCTCCCGCTGTTGCATCGCCCGCCGCCTGACCAGCAGCGGGTCAAGAGGGATAAGCCTCGGATTAGACTGTGCGCATGGACGGCCTTCCTGTGACGCGCCGGCGCCGCATCCTTTTGCGGGTTGCGGCTGCCGCGGCCGTGCTGGGCGTAGCGGCGTCCTGCAGCCCCGGTACGGTCGGCGGGTCCGGCGGCTCGGCGTCCTCGGAGACGGCGACCGCGACGCCGACTTTGGTCCCCACCGGCCCTGTGACCGCGGAAATCAGCCAGTTCCGTGACAACTACAGCAAACAAATCATCGAAATCCAGCTCACCAACACCACCGACGCTCCCCTGACCGTCCTCGGCGCGGAACTGACCAGCCCGCTGTTCGCGGCGTCGATCCCGTGGCCGGCGCGCACGGGCGGGATAGAGCTTCCGCCCGGACAGACGAAGAGCCTGCCGGCGCCGCTGCCCGCACCAGAATGTAGCTCCCCGTCCCCGGCCCCCAGTGGGCAAGGAACTGCATCCGGCGCTGACGCGGGCAACGCGTTTGTCTCCCTCCGGCTGGCGGCGCCGCAGGGCGCCGTCCAACAGGGAACTGCGCAACAGGAAACCAGGCCGCCTCAAGCCGCCGCCACGGCACCGGCCGCAGACCCGTTCGGCGTCCTGGCGCGGAACAATTCCGAGATGTGCCTGACTCGGGAAGCCGCCGCCGTGGCCGCGATCGCGCTGGCTTCGGACCTTGAGGTCACCGCGGACGGGCGGACCGCCGTCCTGCGTCTGCTGATGCAACCGCGCGCTGCCAGCGGTTCAGGAGCTGCAGGCGCCAGTGAGCTGGTGATTGACCGGATCGAGGAAACCACCCTCCTGGCGGAGGCCCCACAAGCCCCTTGGCCCCGTTCGCTGACGCTCCGCGCCGGTGGGCCCCTGGCGGAAGTTCGCCTCGGCATCCGGCCCTCCCGCTGCGATCCCCACGCCGTGGCCGAAGACAAGGTGGGCACGCTCCTGCCGCTGCGAGTCAGGGTGGCGGGCCGGGAGGGTGTCTTGAAGATCGACGCCGGCAGCCAACTTCGTGGCCGGATTTATGACTTTGTGACGAAGGCGTGCGGCCGCCAGTAGTCTGGGGGCATGTCCTTTGACGCCAGGCCCACCGATTTCAGCGCCGCCCGGATTAGCGAGGCCGTCCAGGAGATCCTGAGCGCGGGTATCCTTCCGCCGATTGTCCAGGCGGGGCATCCGGTGCTCCGGCATGTGGCGGCACCGTTCGACGGCCAGTTGAGTGACGCCGAACTCGGCCACCTCATCGACCTCATGCGCAGCGTGATGCACAAGGCCCCGGGCGTCGGCCTGGCGGCACCGCAGCTGGGCATTCCGTTGCAGCTCGCAGTCCTGGAGGACCAGTTCACCGTCGATCCGGACCTAGCTGCCGTCCGCGGGCGGGAACCGCTGCCGTTCTTTGCCATGCTGAACCCGGGCTATCGGCCCCTTGGCGAGAAGTCCGTGGCGTTCTACGAAGGCTGCCTCTCCATCGGCGGCCTGCAGGCGGCCGTGTTGCGGCCGGAATCGGTCCAGCTCGACTTCACGGCGCCGGACGGCACGCAACTCCAGCAGACTTTCACCGGCTGGCAGGCCCGGATTGTCCAGCATGAGACCGACCATCTGCACGGGGTCCTGTTCCTTGACCGGGCCGAGCTGCGCTCCATCAGCAACAATGCCGAATACTCCGCCCGCTGGGCCCAGCCGGATATCAGCCGCGCCCGGCAGGAACTCGGGTTCCTGCCGGGCCCGGCGGAGGACTAAGGCTGCGGTGCCGGATTCCCGGCGGATGGCAGATAGCGGGCCCACCACTTCAAGATTTCGTCGAACCGCTGCTTCCGGTGGTGCGGAGTGCCGGAGCGGGACAGTTCGTGGTTCTCGCCCGGGAAGACCAGGAATCCGGTCTCGACACCCTGCTGCTTGAGGGCGGTGAAGTACCGCTGGCCCTGCTCCACGGGGCACCGGAGGTCCTCCTCGCTGTGGATCACCAGCGACGGCGTCCGGACGTTCTCCACGCGGGCCATGGGACTCTGGGCCGCCATTTGCTCCGCCGAAGGGCCGGTGTATTCGCCGCCGAAGAACCAGCCGATGTCAGAAGAACCCGTAAAGCTCACAGGATCCAGGAAACCGCGCTCGACGATGGCCGCCCGGAAGCGGTGGTCGTGGCTGATGGTCCACGCCGTCAGGTAGCCGCCGTAGGAGCCGCCCATGATGCCGACATTGTCGGCATCCAGGTCCTCAAACTTCTCCACGGCCCCGTCCAGGAAGGCGAGGACGTCCTGCATATCCAGGGTTCCCATCCGCTCCTTGATGGAGCGTCCGTGCTCCTGGCCGTAGCCGGCCGAGCCCCGCGGATTGCACATGAGCACCGCGTATCCGGCCCCGGCATAGACCTGGGCTTCGTCGAACAACGCCACGCCGAACTGGGCAAAAGGGCCGCCGTGGATGTTTAGCAGTACCGGGTGCGGGCCGGGGCCCGTCGGCTTCACCAGCCAGCCATGGACCGGGTACCCGTCGGCCGAGGGCAGAGTCAGCTCCTGCGGCTCGCTGATGCCCGCCACGCTCCGCAGCGGCGCGGAGAAATCCGTCAGGCGGCGCACGTGCCCGCTGTCGAGCACGGCCAGATCACCGGCGGTCGTTGAATCGCTGAAACTCACCACGAGCCGTCCCCCGCCATCCGCGGCTCCGGCCACCACCCGGTTCCCTTCCAAGAGGACGCAATGGCCTCCCGTCGCGACGAATTCGTGCAGCTCCACGGTTCCCCGCGCATTGTTCAGCACCAGGGCTCCCGCGGCGCCGCGCAGCTCGATCCGGCTGCCGCCGGACAGGTCCAGAGTCTCGGGGTCGCTGAGTGCGGTCGCGTCCCCGCCGGCGGCCGGCATGGCATACAGGGCTGTGTTCCTGGCCACGAAGTCCCGGCCTGATGCGCCCAGGTCCTGGGCGAGGAAGAACAGCCACTTCCCATCCGCGGACTGGCGCACGGCACTGACGGTCTGCCGTCCGATATTGGCCGGTGTGAGGGCCTGCGGCTGCCCTCCGGCGGCGGGAATCGCGTAGATTCCGCTGACGAGGTCGGTGTCCCGCCCGTCGTGCAGGGCCGCGGTGAAGTAGATGGTGCCGCCGTCGGCGCTGAAGCTGGCGTCGTTGTGGTCGGCCGCCCCGGTGGTGAGCTGCTTGGCGGCCGGCAGCAGGCTGGCCCCGGTCTCCGCGGGATCGGCCGCGGCGCCGAGGGCCTTTAGGGCGCGCCCGGCCGGGGCCACCTTCGGTTCGGCGTCAAGCTGCTGCACCTCGACGAGGAACAGCTGCAGGGGCTTGTCGGCCGTGTAGCCAAGACCGTTCATTCGGTACTGGAAATCGGTGATCAGCCGCGCGTCCTCGCTGCCTGCACCCACGCCGTCGGTACTGCCGTACCGGCCCTCGTCGGGAGTCCTGGCACTGAAGACAATGGTGCGGGAATCGGGTGACCAGGCAAAGGAGCTGACCCCCAGTGGCGCTGCCGTTAACAGCTGGGGTTCGCCGCCGGCGGCTTCCACCACGTGGAGCTGCGGCTTTCCACCGGCTGTGGCCCGCAGGAACGCAAGCGCCCGGCCGTCCGGTGAAAAGTCCGGTGCGGTGTCACGGAAGCCGCGGGTCATGCGGCGCGGCCGCTGGTCGGGGTTGTTGATGTTTGAGTTTTTCAGGTCCGGATCCAAGGGGACCGTCCACAACTGGCCCACGTAGGCATCGGCATCGAAATCCGGGCGGATCACGGACACCACGGCCCGGGAGCCGTCAGGGTGCACGGCGGGGGCGGAGACGGAATTGAGCAGCGGTAGATGTTCAGATTTCACGAATGCGAGCCTAGCCCGTGGTGCGCTGGCTGTGAAATACCTCACGTCCTGCCGGTGCGCCGCGGCAGTCCCATTCCCCGGCGAGCAGCCCATGGCGAGGAACGCGGAGCGCGCCTGTCCCCGGCGTTCTGTCCGCGGCGCCCTTGCCCCGGCGCGGAGCGGGGATCCGCGCTTAGGATGAAGCTATGCCTCCCGCCACCGATTTTCCCCTCTTGTGCCCGGTGTGCCGGAACGCTCTCCGCTTCAGTGACGGCCGTGCCCGTACCCTGGTGTGCGGCGCCGGCCACAGCTTTGATGCGGCCAAGCAGGGCTACTTCAACTTCCTGGTCGGCAAGGGGACCGTTTTTGAAGCAGACAGCGCAGACATGGTGGCGGCCCGCTTCGATTTCCTCTCGGCAGGGCACTACCAGCGGCTGGCCGATGCCGTTGCCGAGCTTGCCGCGCCGGCGCTCATGGAGGCCTCCGCCCGCCGGCCGGTGGTGCTGGACGCCGGAACGGGAACCGGCCACTACCTCAGGGCCGTGCTGGATCGTATGGCCCTGAGTCGCGCAGCACCGGCTCTTGCAGTACCGCGTGATCCGTCGGCGGACAGTGGACCGGCGGACACTGCGTCGGCGGACGGCGTTTCGGCCGCGGCAATCGGCCTAGACATTTCCAAGTTCGCACTGCGTCGCGCCGCCAGGATGAACCCGGGGGCCTTGAACGTGGTCGGGGACGTCTGGCAGCCGTTGCCGGTCGCGGAAAACGCCGTCGACGTCGTCACCGTGGTCTTTGCCCCGCGCAACGCGCCTGAGTTCGCCAGGGTGCTCCGGCCCGGCGGCCGCCTGGTTGTTGTCACGCCTCGGCCCGGCCACCTGGAGGAGGTTGCGGGCCTCACCGGGATGCTGGGGATCGAACCGGCCAAGGACGAACGGCTCGCGGCATCCCTAGGTACGCACTTCGGGCCCGTCGAAGCAAGGGATCTGGACCTGGCATTGACCCTGAGTCCGCGCGACGTCGCCAACCTCGCCTACATGGGTCCGGCCGGCCACCACCTGGACCGTGCCGCACTCGATGCCCTTGAAGCCGCGCTTCCGGCGTGGACCTCTGTCTCGGCCCGTTTCCGGATCAGCGTTTTTGAACCCATCCCCTGACCATTCCGGCCGCGACGTGGCTTGCCTTCAGAACGCCCTGGACCACTGGCAGAGGGGAATTGGCACGGGGAAACGGGGGCAGGCGCTACCCGCGAAATAACGACTTGGCCACTTTGTCCATCAATTCCCAACTCCCTGTCCCAGCTATTGCCCTTCCGCTTAGGATGGAAAGACAGTTACTGGGGAACTGTGCCTGCAGCTCCCGGAACTCAAGGGGGAATTGATGTCTGAATGGTTGATCGATAATTGGTGGGCGCTGTGGCTCACGCTCTTTCTCCTGTTTGCCGTGGTCGAGATGATCACTCTGGACCTGTTCTTCATCATGCTCGGCGGCGGCGCCCTCGCCGGGCTCGTGGCGGACTTCGCGGGTGCAGATCCGTGGCTGCAGATCATCGCCTTCTGCGTGGTATCCCTGCTCATGATCGGCTTCGTCCGGCCGGTGGCCCTCAAACATCTGCACCGGGGCCCGGCGGATCGGCGCACCAATATCGAACGACTTATCGGCGAATCCGCCGTCGTCATGGAGGCAGTGAACGAAAGCGGCGGGCTCGTCAAGATTGGCGGGGACGTCTGGAGTGCGCGGTCCGAATCGGGAGTACTGGTGCCCGGACAGCAGGCTGTGGTCAGCGCCATCGACGGTGCCACCGCTATCGTGGCCCCGGAACCGGAATCGGCAATCCAATAGCAGTTCTGCCGGCAGTGCTGTCCAGTAGCCCTCGGAACTGCCGGAGCGAGACCAAAACAAACAACTGGGGAATAGGTGATGTATGGATATCGCAGTCGCAATTGTGCTGCTAGTACTAATTGTGTTCGTAATTATTGTGCTGGTCCGGTCGGTTCGGATCATTCCACAGGCCCGGGCCGGCGTCGTTGAACGGCTGGGCAAATACCAACGCACGCTGAATCCCGGACTTACGCTGCTGATCCCGTTTGTGGACCGCTTGCTGCCGTTGCTCGACCTGCGTGAGCAGGTGGTTTCCTTCCCGCCGCAGCCCGTCATCACCGAGGACAACCTGGTCGTTTCGATCGACACCGTGGTCTACTTCCAAGTCACCGACGCACGGGCGGCCACCTACGAGATCGCCAACTACATCCAGGCCGTGGAGCAGCTCACCACCACCACCCTGCGCAACGTGGTTGGCGGCCTCAACCTTGAGGAAGCACTGACGTCCCGCGACCAGATCAACGGCCAGCTCCGCGGAGTCCTGGACGAGGCGACCGGACGATGGGGCATCCGGGTGTCCCGGGTGGAGCTCAAGGCGATCGATCCGCCCCACTCGATCCAGGATTCGATGGAAAAGCAGATGCGGGCCGAACGTGACCGCCGCGCCGCCATTCTGACCGCGGAAGGCACCAAGCAGTCCGCAATCCTCACCGCCGAGGGCCAGCGCCAATCCTCCATCCTGAAGGCCGAAGGCGACGCCAAGGCCGCGATCCTGCGGGCTGACGGCGAGGCGCAGGCCATCCAGAAGGTCTTCGACGCGATCCACAAGGGAAACCCGGATCAGAAACTGCTCGCCTACCAGTACCTCCAGACCCTCCCGAAGATTGCCGAGGGGAGCTCGAACAAGCTGTGGATCATTCCCAGCGAGGTTGGCGAGGCACTCAAGGGGATTGGCAACGTGCTGGGTGCAAACGCCGTGCAAGAGCAGGTATCCCCGACGCCCGACGTCGCTCCGCAGGCAGCGCCCGTAGGGGCCGACGGCCAAGGGCACCTGGCCTGAGCCTGCGCCCGTCCTGGATGATTTGGACGCCGCATGCGTAACTGCGCGGCCGCGTAGTCCCCTGCTGGCCCCCGCAGCCCGGCCCTTTCGGCCCGGCTGCGGGGGCCAGCGAACTTAAGCCGGGCCAGTCGGGTACAGCCTACGCAGCTCAGCCCGCGGAACCACTCGCTTTACCTCGCATGCACCACTCCCGTATACTTGAATATTTGTCCGGTCGGTTCAGTCGTCCGGAACAAAAACGCTCCGCACAGCGTTGATTCCAATGATGTTCCAAAAAGTTTTTGTCCACTGGTGACTGTCTCTTGGCCGGGCCATACGGGCCAGGTACGGTACAGCGCGGTGGAACCAGAAGTCCGGCGCCTGACGGCCCCCGGACAACGCAGGGCTGGACCCTGCGAACCGAATAGAGGGAGAAAAGATGAGCGATCGCAGCCTGCGGGGTATGCGCCTTGGCGCACAGAGCATGGAGACGGAATCCGGCGTCGAACCGGCTCCGCGCCAGCGGGTTGAATACCGTTGCGAGGACGGCGAACAGGTGTTCGTGACGTTCTCTTCGGAAGCCGAAATCCCCCCGGTCTGGGTTTCGAAGACGGGCAAGGAGGCCTTGCTGGTGGACGGCGAACGCCCCGTCAACAGCAACGAAAAGGCAGTGCGTACGCACTGGGACATGCTGCTGGAGCGCCGCTCGCTTCCCGAGCTTGAGCAGATCCTCGAAGACCGCCTCACGATCCTGCGCGAACGCCGCGGCGAACGACGCTCGGCCTAACCCCCAGCGCACCGGCTACGGCAAGGGCCGGGCCCGCATCATTGTTTTGATGCGGGCCCGGCCCTTTTTGGTCCGGATTGGCATCCGGGGACGGGAGCCGTCCGCGCTGCTAGGCGTCCTGCCTGGCGCCCTGCTTGCCCCGGAGCTTGTTCCAGCGGGCAGTGAGACCCCATTTGGTGACGTTGATCATGGCTTCGACGACGATGTTGCCGCTCATCTTCGAAGCGCCGAGCTCACGCTCAACGAAGGTGATGGGGCGTTCCACGATCGTCAGGCCAAGCTTGGCCACACGCCAGGCCAGATCCACCTGGAAGCCGTAGCCGACCGAGTCCACCGCATCCAGGTTCAGTTTCTCGAGCGTGGTACGGCGGAAGGCACGGAAGCCGCCGGTGACGTCCTTGATCTTCACGCCCAGCATGATCCGGGCGTAGGTGCTGCCAATCCGGCTGATGGCCTGGCGGTAGATCGGCCAGTTGACCACACGGCCGCCGGGAACCCAGCGTGAGCCCATGGCGAGGTCCGCGCCCTGTTCCACGGCCTCGATCAGCTGGGGCAGCTGCTCGGGCTGGTGGGAGCCGTCGGCGTCCATCTCCACGAGGATGTCGTAACCGGCGTCCAGGCCCCACTTGAAACCGGCGATGTAGGCGGCTCCCAGCCCCGCCTTTCCGGCGCGGTGCAGGACGTGGACCTGGCCGTCTTCGGCGGCCATGCGGTCCGCGAGCTGCCCCGTACCGTCGGGGCTGTTGTCGTCGACAACCAGCACGTCGGAAGCGGGCACGGCTGTGCGCAGGCGACCGAGGGTCTTGGGCAACGATTCCAGCTCGTTATAGGTCGGGATGATGGTGAGGACACGCACAGCGAGGCCTTTCCTTGAAGGGAGCGGTCGGTGCGCCGAAGGTCAATCGTTCTGGATATTCAGGCGCAACTTCCCATTATAGGGAGTTGCGCGCCCCTGACGGGGCCGCATGACCCCCGGGCAGGTCCACCCGCTTCGGGCCAGTTCCGGCAGGCCTGAAAATTACGGCGCCGGAACCGTTTTCTGCTGCGAAGTGGACCCGCCCCCTTGGGGGTGCCCGTGGTCATGACCAGTAAGCTCCCGCGGGTGCGGCAGCAACCTGGGATGGACCGGGGACTGCCGGAGCGTGCGCCGTGCGCAACCCTCCGTTGCCCCTCAATGCTACGGGGGCGGTCCGATCTGTCAACCGAGCGGTGACCTGCCCTTACGTGCATCGTTGCAGTTCAGGGCAGGGCCATCCACGTGAATGTTTCGGCTCCGCCGGCCGGATGACGGCCCAGGATCAGGCGCCGAGGGCGCCACTGGCATAGAGTTCCTGGCCGTCCCGTACCGTCAGCAGGCAGGCAGGATCGCTGCCGGTGTCCAGCGCCGGCAGGAGTGGTGTGCGGGCGCGCGGGTCGGTGCTCCAGGACTGCACCCGGCCGTCGGCAACCTGGACCATGAGTTCCTCGACCTCCCACACCGCGAAGCTGGCCGGTGCCCCAGGCACCAGCTGCCCGGCCATGGGGTTGGGGTAGCGGGCGGCCCGCCAGCCGGCCCTCGTGTGGCCAAGGAACGCGGCGCGGGCGGAGATCTGCTCCGCAGGATTGGTGTGCTGCAGGCACGCACGCACGCTGGACCACGGCCGCAGCGGCGTCACCGGGCTGTCGCTGCCGAAGCAGATCGGCACACCGGCCGCGTAGAAGCTTCCAAAGGCGTTCATTTCGAGCCGACGGGAACCGAGCCGCTGCTGATACAGGCTGTCCCCGCCACCCCACAGGGCGTCGAAGACCGGCTGCGCGCTGACGGTGACCGAATAGCGTGCCAGCCTGCTGATGGCCGCGGGATCCGCGAGCTCGACGTGCTCGAATCGGTGCCCCGCGGCGCGGACGCGCTGCTCCCCCACCTCGGCCGCGGCGAGGTCGAGGGCGTCGAGGGCGGCGTCCAGGCCGGCGTCGCCGATCACGTGAAAGCCTGCCTGGATCCCCAGGAGCGAGCACGCCGCAAGGTGGGCGGCTGCGTCGGCCACGGAGAGGTACAGGTTGCCCCGCTCCCCGGGTGCGTCGGAGTAATCGTCGCGGAGGGAGGCGGTCCGTGAACCGATCGAGCCGTCAATGTTCAGGTCCCCGGCCAGGCCGAGGACGGACACGCCCAGGCCGTCAAGGATGGACTGGGCATGTTCCTGCGATGTGGCCAGTTCGCCCCAGTACGGCAGGATCTCGGGGACAGCGACGCCGTTCACGCCGCTGGCAGCGCTATTCCAGGCCGCCGCGAGCTGCAGGTCCTCGATATTCCCGATGTGCGGTGCGGCCATCTCGGCGAGGGCTACATAACCGTTGGCGGCCGCCTCGGTGAGGGCACGACGCTGGTAGGTGCGCAGGGCTTCGGCCGGCAGCTGGCGGGCGGCCAGGCGGGCCGCGGTGTGCGCCCCGCGTTTGACCTGGCTGCCGGCGGCGGCGCCGTCGAGCCCGTCTAGTCCGGCCGACGCGGCCAGGGAGCTTGAAACCAGGGCCGAGTGGACATCCACGCGGGACAGATAGACCTGGCGGCCACCGGCCGCGCGTTCGATTTCGTCTCGGGTGGGCAGGGTGGGATCGGACCATGTGCTCTCGTCCCAGCCGTGGCCCAGGACGGTGCCTCCCGCGCTGGAAGCGGAGACGCAGAAGGCGGCTACGGCGTCGAGCAGTTCAGCGGCCGAGCGCACGCCGGCCAGCTGGAGCCCATCCAGCGCGATGCCGGTTTCCGTCACGTGGACGTGGGAGTCGACGAAGCCGGGGGCCAGGAGCGCGCCCTGCAGATCGATCACGTCCATGGAGGAGTCCGCGATGGAAGTGGCGGCCTGCTCGGAACCGACCCAGGCGACAGTGTCGCCGTCGACCAGCATCGCGGTCGCAAAGGGATCGGCCGCGGTGTAGACGGAGCCGTTGCGGTACAGCGTGACTTTGTGGGGGGCGGGGGCGGCCGGCGAATCGGTCATGGGGCGGGAACTCCTTGTAACTGGTGGCCGGCCCAGCGCCGGCGGGTTCAAAAGTCGTGGCGGGCCGCGTTAGCGGGCCAGCGAGTGGGCCAGGTGCGGGCTGCACGGCCGCAGCCCTACGCCACGGAGGAATAGGCGACGACGCCGCGTTTGATGAGTTTGATGGCCTGCGCGCACAGCCGCGCAAGCCGGGGGTCGAGGTTCGGGATGTCGGCGAGCTGGTCCAGGAGGTCAATCACCTGTTTGACCCAGCGGACAAAGTCGCCTGCAGCCAGGTCGGTGCCGCTCAGCACTTCCTGGAGATGCCGGCCCTTGGCCCATTTGAAGATCGGCCAGACGAGGCCGAGCTCAGGCTCGCCGGTGAGAGGGAGCTTGTTGGCCTCCTCCACGTCCTCCAGTGCGGACCATTCGCGGACCACGGTGTCTACCGCGGATTCCAGGGACACACTCGGCATCTTGGGCCGCAGGCCGCGGTCCTCGCGCTTGGCCTGGTAGACCAGCACACTGGCCAGGGCGGCGATCTCGGCGGCGTCGAGGTCGTTGAACGCGCCCATCCGCAGGGACTGCGAAATCAGCAGGTCCTTTTCGCCGTAGATCCGCCGCAGGCGTTGCCCGTCGGGGCTGATGGAGAGCACACCGGTGTCCGAGGTCTCCAGGTAGCCGTAGCCACTCAGGACGCCGCATACGCGGTCGAAGGTCTTGGCGATGGTGTTGGTCCGGCCCTGGATCTGGCGGATAAGCCCGTCCGTTTCCTGGCGGAGCTTCCACCAGCGTTCGGACCAGCGGGCATGGTCCTCGCGTTCGCTGCAGCCGTGGCACGGATGGGCGCGGAGCTCCCGGCGCAAGTCGGCGATCCGCTTCTCCTGGTTGGGCGCTGCGGAGGCCCGGCCGAAGTCGTCGTCGCGGCGCGGGGGCGCGGGCGGCCGGTGCTCGCGGATGGCGTTGCGCACCGAGGACGCCAAATCGCGGCGGGACTTGGGGACCTTGGCGTTGAAGGACTTGGGAATCCTGATCCGCGTGATCGGAGACAACGGACCTTCGACGTCGTGCAGGCCGATCCGGCGGAGCTGGTTGTCCAGCGTCATGACGGCCGGGCGGGGCTCCCGGGATTCGTGGTCGGAGCTGAGCACCACCGCCAGTCCCGGCGACTTGCCGGCGGGGACATCCACCACGTCGCCCGGAAGGAGCCGGCTCAGGGAGTCCTCGGTGAGGGACTTCCTGGCCCGGGAGCTGCTCCTGGAGGCGGTGGTCTCGGCATCACCCAGGGCCCGCCGCAACCGTGCGTATTCGGTGAAATCCCCCAGATGGCAGGTCATGGCCTTGCTGAACCCGGCGATGGATTCCTCCCGGCTCCGGACTTGCCGGGCCAGCCCAACCACGGAGCGGTCCGCCTGGAACTGGGCAAAGGACGATTCGAGGATCTCCCGGGCGCGGGGCCGGCCGAACTGCGCCAGGAGGTTGATCGACATGTTGTACGTGGGCCGGAAACTGGAGTTCAGCGGATAGGTCCGCCGTGAGGCGAGGCCTGCGACAGCCGCGGGATCCGTGCCGGGTTGCCACAGGACCACGGCGTGGCCCTCGACGTCGATGCCGCGGCGTCCGGCGCGGCCCGTCAGCTGGGTGTACTCCCCCGCCGTGATGTTGACATGTGCCTCGCCGTTGAACTTGTCCAGCTTTTCCAGCACGACGCAGCGGGCCGGCATATTGACGCCGAGGGCGAGCGTTTCGGTGGCGAAGACGGCCTTGACCAGCCCGTCGACGAACAGCTTCTCCACGACCTCCTTGAAGGTCGGCAGCATGCCGGCGTGATGCGCGGCGAGTCCGCGCAGCAGGCCGTCCCGCCAGCTCCAGAAGCCGAGCACATCGAGGTCATCGGAGGGGATGTCCTGGGCGGCCTCGTCGACGCGCTGGGCGATGATCTGTTGTTCGCGCTCGGTGGTCAGCCAGAGTCCGGCCGCGACGCACTGGGCCACGGCGGCATCGCAGCCCGCCCGCGAGAAGATGAACGTGATGGCCGGCAGGAGATCCTGCCGGTCCAGGCTGGCGATAACCTGCGGCCGGCTGGCCTTCCGCACCGGGCTGCGCTGGGCGCTTTGCGGCTCGTCCCGCTGACTGCGTTGGTTTCGGCGCTGGTTCCGGCCGCCATGGCCGAAGCGGCCACGGAAATTCATCTGGCTCTCGGCCCGTGCCATGGACAGCAGTTCCGGGTTGACCTCGAACTCGGGCCGCCCGGGCCGCCCGGGCAGTTCCGCGGTGACGGCCACGGGGGCACCGGCGGCAACTTCTTTGCCGGCAGCGGCCCGGCCGGCAGGGGCCTCGCCGGCAGCTGCCTCAGTTGCAGCTGCCTCACCAGACAGCGCGATCTCGTCAAAGCTGGTGTCGCCGGCAAACAGGTCCACGATCTTCCGGCCCACCATGACGTGCTGCCACAGGGGCACCGGGCGGTGTTCGGAGACGATCACATCTGTCTGCCCGCGGACGGTGTCGAGCCACGCACCGAACTCCTCAGCGTTAGACACCGTGGCGCTCAGCGATGCCACCTGGACCTCGCTGGGCAGGTGGATGATGACTTCCTCCCACACCGCGCCGCGGAAGCGGTCAGCGAGGTAGTGGACCTCGTCCATGACCACGAAGCCGAGGTCATCCAGGGTGTCCGAGTCCGCGTAGAGCATGTTGCGGAGAACTTCGGTGGTCATCACCACCACGGGGGCGTCCCCGTTGATGCTGGTGTCCCCGGTCAGCAGGCCCACCTGGGCGGCGCCGTACTTGGCGGCCAGCTCGGCGTACTTCTGGTTGCTCAGGGCCTTGATGGGGGTGGTGTAGAACGCTTTGAGTCCGCGCTGGAGGGCCAGATAGATGGCGAACTCGCCCACGATGGTTTTCCCGGCTCCGGTGGGGGCGGCCACCAGCACGCCCCGGCCGGCCTGCAGGGACAGGCATGCTTCGCGCTGGAAGTCATCGAGTTCGAATTCGAGCGAGCGGATGAAGCCGCCCAGATGGGTCTTGGCTTCGGCGGCCCGCTCGACGCTGGCGCGGTAACGTTCGGACGGCGATTCCGGCCCGGGGTGTGACGACATGCTTCCAGCCTAATGCGCGAAAGCCTAGAGGTTCTCCAGCTCGGAGCTGGGGGTGGCCTGGTCGGCCGTGGCTTCGGTCTCGGCCGCGCGCTTGACGGCGCGCCGCTCGCGCCGGCGGTCGTTGAGCAGGCAGAGCCCGATCGCGGCGAAGAACAGCGCCAGCATGGGACCGGCCAGGTAGAACATGCTCATGGCGTCGGCGCCAGGGGCGGCCATCGCGGCGAACAGGCAGACCAGGAACACCGTGATCCGCCAGCTCTTGAGGAGCTGCTGGCCCTTGATGAGACCGGCCAGGTTCAGCCCGAACAGGACCACCGGCAGGAGGAAGGCGATGCCGAAGGCGAGCAGCAGCCGCAGCACAAAGGACAGGTACACCTGGGCGCTGATGAAGTTGGAGCCGCCCGACGGCGTGAAATCGGTCAGGACCCGCACCGCGTTGGGCAGCACGAGCCAGGCCAGCAGGACGCCGCCGACGAACAGCGGCACGGCCGCTGCGACGAAGGACAGGGCCAGACGGCGTTCCTTCTTGTGCAGCCCGGGCACAATGAAGGCCCACAGCTGGTAGAGCCAGACGGGGCTGGCGATGATCAGGCCCAGGAACACGGACACCTGGATCATGAGGTCGAACGAGCTCGCGACGCCGTCAAAGTTCAGGGTCGCCTGTCGGCCTGTGTGCTCGTTCAGGTCGCGGATCGGCTTGATCAGGGCCGACAGCATCGGCTGGTAGACAAGGAAACCCACTACCGTCCCAAGGACGACGGCGATTGCCGCCTTGAAGAGCCGGTTGCGAAGTTCTTTCAGGTGGTCGAGGAGCGCCATCCTCCCCTCGGGGTTCGATCGACGGCTCATGGTTAGTGCCATGCGGTCTTAGGCGCGGGTCGACGGCGGAACGTCGGTTCCATCGCCCGTGCGGCTTTCCGGTGCACCGGCCTGCGGGTGGTTGATGACCCGGCCTTCGACCGGCTCGGAGCCATCCTTGGCGTCGGTGCTGCCGTCCTTCTTCATTTCCCGGACTTCCGACTTGAAAATGCGCATCGACTGGCCCAGGCTGCGGGCCATGCCCGGCAGCTTCGGCGCAGCGAAAAGCACCAATGCCAGAATGATGATGATGATGAGATGCCAGCCTTCAAGCCTCATGAGGGGGAGGTCCTTTCGTTTGAATACATCCTATGACTAACGCGATTCGATGTCGCGCAGGGCCTGGGGTTGCCCGCGGTCCTTCTTGCGCTGGATGCGGCGCAGCCGGCGGGCGTTCTGCCGGGCGAGCTTGGATGCGTGGTAATCATGTCGCATCCGGGCAGGCGAGCCAAAAACGGCGTCGCCGGGAACCGGCCGAGGGCCTGCGACAGTGACGTCCGGGGCGACAGTGCCGTCCGGGGCGCCGGTGTCGGCCATTGCGGACCCGGCCCCGGAGCCCGACGGCGACGGCATGTGGGAAAACCGTTCGGCGGCTTCACCCAATTCCTCGAGCGTGGTCATGGCTTGCCGGTATAGCCGCAGGCCGAGCACGCCGAAGAACAGCAGGGAAACCGCGACGAGCGCTATCCAAATCAGGATCCAGGACCACCAAGGCATGCAGATCAGTCTATCGGGCGATCGGACGAGGCTTCGTATTGCGTCAGGGCCGCGGCGAGCCATTCCCGCGACGCGTCCGCGAGAGCGTCTGGCTGCAGGATCCGCACCATTCCGCCGTGCTGGGCTACGAACATCGGCAGCCAGTCCGTGCTGCCGAACCGGATTTCGGCGAGCATGCCGCCGCCGGGCAGGTCCGCGGTCCGCTCGGCGTAGTAGTCGTCAGCGAGGCCGGTGCCACGCGGCGCAAGTTCCACCACCACCACGGTGTCGTCATCGTTCGGGGTGAACAGTTTCACCGGAAAGCTGTCCGCCGGTTTCGCCATCGCGGCCGCCGGCCGGCCGTTGGGCTCAAGGGCTTCGATCCTGTCCAGCCGGAAGTTGCGCAGGCCCTTGGCGGAGTGGCAGTACGCCTCGAGGTACCAAGTGTTGTCCAGCGAATAGAGCCGCAAGGGGTCCACGTCGCGTTCGGACACCGCGTCCCGCTGTGGCGAGAAGTACCTCAAGTGCAGCTGCGCCCCGGACCCGATGGCCGTACGGGCGGTTTCGAGGGTGGCCGAGTTGCCGGGGGCCACCCCGGGGCCTGAGAGTGCGGCGGCCTGCACCCCCTCCTCCCCCGCCGCGGCCATGAGTTTGAGCGTCACCGATTCGAGTGCGCCGCCTTCGGCGATCTCGGGGAGGCCGTTGAGGGTCTCCAAACCGGTCAGGAGGGCGCAGGCCTCGTCCACGGTGAACCGCACGGGGCGGGTCAGGTCCAGGGCCTGGGTGATGAAAACGTGGTCATCGTCCCACTGGATGTCCAGCAGATCGTCGGGGTAGCCTTCGGGCAGGCCCGAGCAGATCAGGATCCGCAGGTCGTCCTCGAGCGCCTTGCGGGTGATCCCAAACCTGGCGGCGACCTCGCTGATGTGCAGCCCCTGGTTGTGGACAAGGAAGGGGACGAGCTGCAGCATCCGCTTGAGCTGGTCCTCCGAGGTGCGTTTGCGGGTGCGGCCGGTGCGGCCGGCTTCGGGGAAGGCCGCGTCCGGAACGGGCCTGGCGGCGAAGGCTGCGGCGGCGGTGAGGCGCCGGCGGACGGCGCCGGCGAGTTCGGGAGGTGAAATCACGGTGACCCGGGGACCGTAGGAGGCCAGCTCCTCGCCCAGCGTTTCGGCATCGCGGAAGGGCACCGTGAGGCGGTCCGTCCCGGCCGCCGGCCGCCGTGTCCCGCGTTCCGGTGCCCCAGGTTCCAGAGCTCCGGGTTCCCGTGCTGAGTCCGGAACCGCCTGGGCGCGTTTGCGGAGCCCCAGGAGCCGTCCATGCTCGACGTCCACCACGGCGCTCTGTACCGGCAGCTCGGCCAGGCCCGCCAGTTCGGCGCGGACGTTGAACCCGGCGGGAGGCGTGAAGCTCTCCTTCTCCAGCACGGTCACGGCGGACGTCAGGCGGGACAGCCGGAAGAACCGTTTGTCCCCCCGGCCGCGGTCGTGGCCCACGAGGTACCACTGGCCGAAGCGGCTGCCCAGGCCCCAGGGCTCCACCAATCGTTCCTGCTCCTGGCCCGTGCTGCTGGCGAGGTAGCTGAACCTTACCGGGTGCTGGGCGTGCATCGCGGCCACCAGGTCTTCGAAGGCCTGGCCGGCGGGGCGGATGCGGGGCTGGACGCCGGTGGGGAGTTCGGCGTCGACGAGGCCGCCGGCGGCCTGCAGCTTGCGGACCGCGTCCACGGCAGCGGAGCCGAGGGCGGCGTGCTCCCAGAGCTGCGCTGCGAGGATGAGGACGGTGCACTCTTCGGGGGTGAGGCTGACGTCGGGCAGCCGGTTCGATTCCTTGCCGATCCGGTAGCGGGTGGTTGCGGGGTCGTCGGACCCCCAGCCCGTGTCCGTCACGGTTTCGACGTCGAAGCCAAACTGGAGCAACTCGCCTTTGTCGCGCTCGAACATGCGGCCGAAGGCGACGTCGCTGCTCTCGGTGTCGTGATAGACCTTTTCGCGCAACTCGCCGCGGCGCAGGCCGTACTTGGTGTTGAGCAGGGCGATGAGAAGGTTCAGGAGGCGTTCTGTACGTGAGGCGGACACCTCGCAAGGGTACTAAAGCCGATCCCGGAAAATGACGAAAGCGCGGCAACAGCCGGAAGAACTTTTCCGATTGTTACCGCGCTTCCACCCCAAGGGGGATGATTCAGGGTGCTGATCCAGGCGGCTGATTCAGCCGGTTGATTCAGCCGGCGTTACTGTCTGCGTGTGGGTGTTGTCCTAGCGGACGGCGACGAGGTCCACGACGAAGATCAGGGCCTCGTTGGGACCGATCGCCCCGCCGGCGCCACGGGAGCCGTAGGCAAGTTCGGACGGGATCTCGAGGCGGCGGCGGCCGCCGACCTTCATGCCCAGCAGGCCCTGGTCCCAGCCCTGGATGACCTGGCCGACGCCGACCCTGAAGTCCAGCGGCGCGCCGCGGCCCCAAGAGGCGTCGAACTCTTCACCGGTGGACCAGGCGACGCCCACGTAGTGGGTGGAAACAGTGTCGCCGGGCTTGGCCTCGGCGCCGTCCCCCTCGATCAGGTCGGTGATGACCAGTTCGGTGGGGACGTCTCCCTCGGGGAAGTCAATTTCCGGCTTTTCGCGGTCGAGGTCGCGCTGTCCAAATGACATGGTTACTCCTTTGAGGTGACGTGTGGTGACGTGGGGTGGATGCGGTGGATTATTTGACGCCGAGGATGTCGACGACGAAGACGAGGTCGCCCTTCGCGTCGCCTTGGCCCTGATCACCGTAGGCGAGGCCCTTCGGGACCACCAAAAGGACGCGGGAGCCGACCGTCTTGCCGGTCAGGCCCTGGGTCCAGCCCTTGATGACGCCGGTCAGCGGGAAGGTGGCCTTCTTGCCACTCTCAAAGCTGGAATCGAAGACCTTGCCGGTGGCGAGTGCCACACCGACGTAGTTGACCGTGATGGTGTCGGTCTCCTTGAGCGCCTGGCCCTTGCCGGTGATGAGGTTTTGGGAGATCAGCTTGGTCGGAGCCTTGACGCCGGCGACTGAGATCTGCGGGACGCCCTTGTCGTTTTCCTTGACGGTCGGCAGCCCGGTCGGCGGGGTGACGGCGTCGCCCTCAGGCTTGTCCAAGACCGGTGGTGCGTCCTTGGCGGCGAGCACCTTGACGATCAGGAGCTGCGTCGGCTTGGCCGCGGTACCCTCGGCCGCCGCCTGGCCGGGTACGGCCAGGGCGATGTGGGAGCCAATCTTGGCGCCAACGAACGCGTTGTAGATCACAGGGCTGCTGGTCTTGAGCTCGTCGTTCAGCTCCAGCGGCTCGGGACTGTTCGGGAAAGTGTCTTCGAGGGTGGAACCGTCCTTGCCGTTGAAGGCCACGATCGAAATGTCGGCGATCTGGTTGGCCTTGACCCGCTCGCCACTGCCCTCGGTGACCACCTTGACAGTGGGTTCCTTGACGTCGAGCGGCTTGGTGAACTCGACACCGGGGGCCTTCTTGTCGCCCTTCTCGGTCAATTTGACCGAGTCCAGCTTGGCGGTCTCACCCGCGGACTGGCTGGTGGGCTCCGGAGCGGGGGGCGCTTCGCCGCCGCCGCCGCCGCAGGCGGTCAGCAGCAGCAGTCCGGGAAGGAGAATTGCTAGTAGTCGGCGCACTTGGAAACTTTCGTCGGGGCAGGGTGGACTCTGTGCCGTTCGGTTTCCCGTGGCAAAGAAAGCGGAGACCGCAAGGCGGCCCTACCCCAGAATAACGTGCGAAGCTGGGTGTCAGCCCATCGAGTCCAGCAGCGCATCCACCCGGTCGTCCACGCTCCGGAACGGATCCTTGCACAGGATGGTCTGGTGGGCGCGGTCGTTCAGCTTCAGATGAACCCAGTCCACGGTGTAGTCGCGGCCAAGCTCCTGGGCACGCCGGACGAAGTCGCCGCGGAGTTTGGCACGCGTGGTCTGCGGCGGAGCGTCCACAGCATCCTTGACCGCGGTGTCGTCCACCACCCGGCGCACCGCACCCCGGGCTTGGAGCAGGTAGAACAGGCCGCGGCCGCGGGAAATGTCATGGTAGGTCAGGTCCAGCTGCGCAATCCTGGGCGCGTCAAGTCCCAGCCCGTGCCGTTCCCGGTAGTTGTCCATGAGCTTCTTCTTGATGGCCCAGTCCACTTCGGTATCGATCGTGCTCGTGTCGCCGCTTTCGATGGCGTCCAGGGTGCGCTCCCAGAGGTCCAGGATAAGCGGCACGTGTGCGTTGTGCGCGCCATGTTCGGCCACGAACGCGGTCACCTTGCCTAGGTACTCGCGCTGGATTTCCAGGGCCGTAAGCTGCCGGCCGTTGGCAAGCCGCACCAGTGCCCTGCCGCTGAGGTCGTGGGAGATTTCCCGGATGCTGCGGATCGGGTTTTCCATCCGCATGTCGCGCATGATCACCCCTGCCTCGATCATCCGCAGGATCAGGTCCACCGTGCCGATCTTGAGCAGGGCTGTCGTTTCGGACATGTTGGAGTCGCCCACGATCACGTGCAGGCGCCGGTAGAACTCGGCGTCGGCGTGCGGCTCGTCCCGGGTGTTGATGATGGGCCTGGAGCGGGTGGTGGCGGAGGAGACGCCCTCCCAGATGTGGTCGGCCCGCTGGGAGAAGGCGAAGGTGGCCCCGTGTGGGGTCTTGAGGATCTTGCCGGCGCCGGCGATCAACTGGCGCGTGACGAGGAACGGGATGAGGATCTCCGCGAGCCGGGAAAATTCCCCGCGGCGCGGGATGAGGTAGTTTTCGTGGCTGCCGTAGGAGTTCCCGGCCGAGTCCGTGTTGTTCTTGAACAGGTACACGGTCCCGTTGAATCCCTCTGCTGCCAGCCGTTCCTGGGCTTCGTCCACGAGGTCGCACAGAATCAGTTCCCCTGCGCGGTCATGTGCGATCAACTGGGCCAGGTCGTCGCACTCGGCCGTGGCGTATTCCGGGTGGGATCCGACGTCCAGGTAGAGGCGTGAGCCGTTGGTCAGGAAGACGTTGGAGGACCGGCCCCAGCTGACCACCTTGCGGAAGAGGTAGCGGGCCACTTCCTCAGGCGCCAGCGGCCGGGACTCCGGACTTGAATAGGAAATTCCGAATTCGGTTTCGATGCCGAATATGCGCTTGTCCATCTCACTTCTCCTCAGCCAGCAATGCCACGATGTCCGGATCCTCGAGCCGGCGGAACGCCCGACGGGTGCCGCGGCCGCTTTCAGATCCCCGGTCCAGTACCGCAACTTCCAGTGCGGATACCGGCAGGGTGGTGGTTTCCTTGTCTGCCACGAGTCCGGCGAGGGCCAGCCGGATAGCGCCCGCGAAGTCGAGTTCGCCCTGCCAGCCCGCCGCGACAGCTTCGGAAACCTTGTCCGCCTGACCACCCATCACGATAAAGCCGTGCTCATCGGCGATAGACCCGTCAAAGGTCAGCCGGTACAGATGGTCCGCTTCCTGGGTCGGGCCGACTTCGGCCACGGCCAGTTCCACCTCGAAGGGTTTCTGTTCGGCCGTAAACACAGCGCCGAGGCTCTGCGCGTACACGCTTGCGAGGCCGCGGGCCGTGACGTCCTCGCGGTCGTAGGAGTAGCCGCGGACATCGGCGTATCGCACCCCGGCTTGCCGCAGGCTCTCAAATTCGTTGTACTTTCCGACCGCCGCGAACGCGATTTTGTCGTAGATCTCGCCGATCTTGTGCAGCGACGGGGACGGGTTCTCCGCCACGAGTGCAATCCCATCCCGGCAACTGATGACGACCACCGAGCGTCCGCGGGCGATGCCCTTCCGTGCGAAATCCGCACGGTCCTTCATCAGCTGTTCGGGTGATACATAGAACTGCTGGGTCATCTCACGCCTCCCGCTGGGCGACGGCCCGGGATTCGATGACGCGGCCGGCCACGGCGGCGAGATCGCGGTCCGGGACCCGGAAGGCGCCTGATCGGTTCACGATATACACCACCGGCCATAGTTGCCGGACGGGGTCCGGGCCGCCCGTGGCGGAGTCGTCGTCGGCTGCGTCGTACAGTGCCTCGACGGCGACCGCCACGGTGTCCTCCTCCGAGAGGCCGGGCCGCCACAGTTTTTTCAGCGCGCCGCGGGCGAACATCGAGCCGGATCCCACGGCATGGTGCTCCTGCTCCTCGTAGCGTCCGCCCGTGACGTCGTAGGAGAAGAGGCGGCCGATGCCCGCGGGCCGGTCGAAGCCCGCGAACAAGGGGACGACGGCGAGGCCTTGCATGGCCATGGGCAGGTTGCCGCGCACCATGGCGCCGAGCCGGTTCGCCTTGCCGTCCAGGCTGAGGAGCGTGCCCTCGATTTTCTCGTAGTGTTCCAGTTCAACCTGGAACAGCCTGGTGATGTCCAGGGCGATTCCGGCGGTTCCGGCAATACCCAGCACGGAGTACTGGTCGGCGGGGAAGACCTTCTCGATGTGCCGGCTCGCGATCACGTTGCCCATGGTGGCGCGGCGGTCCCCGGCCATCAGCACTCCCCCGGCGTAGGTCATCGCCAGGATCGTGGTCCCGTGCGGGGCCTGGAGGGGCGCTGCCTGATGCGCGGCGTGGCCAGTGCCGGCCAACTGGTTGAAAGGCACTTGACCGAAGGGCATTAAGTCGGGCCGTTCGCGCTGCAGATGCTCGGTGAATGAGGACGTCGCGTTGGCTGCTACTCGGTTGGCTGTTGTTTCCTGCACTAACGCTCTCCCTCAACGTGGTGGATCAACGACACTTCCGGCCCTTAGCCCCTGCCGCCGCCCTCATGCTGCGGCCGGCGGCGCTCCTACTGGCCGCCCTTTTGGACGAATGCGCGGACGAACTCCTCGGCATTGGACTCCAGCACGCCGTCGATCTCGTCGAGGAGATCGTCGACGCCCTGGGTGGCTGCCGACGCCTGGGCGTCCCCTGGGGCCGGCGGCGCGGCGGGGACGTCCTCGTCAACCTCGGTGTCCCGCGACTGCGGCTGCTGCTGCTCCTGGCCTGCCATTGTTTTCTCCTTCATGTCCGTCCCTTTTCTCCTAAGGGACATCCTCTAGCAATAGTGCCACGCCGGGGGCGCCCGCGGGGGGCTTTATTCCTAGGAACTGGGGCTGAGTCCCAACAGTTCAGCCAGGAACGACCCGGCCTCCCGGTGCCGGGCAAACAGGCCGCCTGTGAGGGCTTCGGTGCCGCGCAGCGGCTCGCGGGTAGGGACCCGCTGGAGCCTGCCGCGGCCGGGGACATCGAAGATCACCGAGTCCCAGCTGGCCCCCGCGAGGTCTGCGCCGAACCGGCTGACGCAGCGTCCGCGGAAGTACGCCCGCGTGTCCGACGGCGGTTCGGTCACCGCGCGGGCGATAGCGGCGTCGTCCACGATTCGCTGCATCCGGTCGCGGGCCAGGAGCCGGTAGTAAAGCCCCTTTTCGGGGCGGATGTCAGCCCACTGCAGGTCCACGAGGCCCAGGCGCGCGTTGTCCCAGCCCAGGCCGTCACGCTGCCGGTAGCCCTCCAGCAGGGACAGCTTGCCGAGCCACTCCACCGAGGACGCGGCCGCCGCCCGGTCACTGCCGAGTTCGCTCAACGTGGCGGACCACCGTTCCAGGACCTCGTGGGTGTGGCCGTCACCGTCCACCGCGTCCGCGACTCCGGTGTCCTGCGCATGCTTCGACGCGGCCTCCAAATAGATCCACTGCAGGTCCAGGGCGGTGATCCGTCGGCCGTCGCCCAGGCGCAGCAGCGCGGTGAGCGAGGTGTCGTGGCTGACGGCCTGCAGCGCGGCGACGGGCTCGTGGACTTCAATCCGTGGCGCCAATCCGGCCTCGATCAGGCTCAGGACCATGGCGGTGGTGCCGAACTTAAGGAAATTGGACGCCTGGCTGAGGTTGGCGTCGCCGATGATGACGTGCAGCCTGCGGTATTTGTCCGCGGTGGCGTGGGGTTCGTCCCGGGTGTTGATGATGGGGCGGCGGATGGTGGTTTCGAGGCCCACTTCGGTTTCGAAGAAGTCAGCCCGCTGGCTGATCTGGTAGCCGGCCCGGGCGCTGTCCTGCCCGAGCCCCACTCGCCCGGCACCGCAAATGATCTGCCGGGTGACGAAAAACGGCGTGAGGCCGCGCACGATCTCGCCGAACGGCACCGAGCGGGGCATCAAGTAGTTCTCGTGCGAGCCGTAGGAGACCGACTTGTTGTCCGTGTTGTTCTTGTACAGGTTGATTGGGGGCAGGTCGGGATCGGCGGCGAGTCGCCGGACGGCGGCCAAAGCCACCAGGTCACCGGCGGCGTCCCAGGTGACGGCAGCCCGGGGGTTGGTCACTTCGGGGCTGGAATACTCCGGGTGGGCGTGGTCCACGTACAGCCGCGCGCCGTTGCCCAGCACCATGTTCATGAGCAGCGTGCCGGCCTCGTCCTCGCCGTCGGCCTCGAGTTCCTGCCGCCCGTAGGCGAGGGCGATCGCCTCGGCGTCGAGGACGGGAGGCTGGTCGGTGAGTTGTTCCGGGTCCGCGCTGCTGCGCTCCAAGGTCCAGCCGCGGGCATCGTGCAGCGGCTCCTCGTCGGTGTAGTCCCACCGCGTTTCGGCGCCGCCGGCGGCGCGCTGCCGGGTCACCTGGGCGTACGCCTGAATGACCCGGGCCGACATCATAGTGGCGTTGGCTCCGGGCGCCGAGGGCGCGTGGATGCCGTATTCGGTCTCCGAGCCCATCACCCTCATCGCCCCGCCGACCGGCAGGCCGCCGGAAGTGTCGGCGGGCTTGCCGGGGACAACAGCCGTCACAGGTACTGCCCTGTGCTGGGCATCGTCTCGATGGACTTCCCGGGCTCCTGGCCGGCCTTGCCCTGGACGATGGTGCGGATGTACGTGATGCGCTCGCCCTTCTTGCCCGAGATCCGTGCCCAGTCGTCCGGGTTGGTGGTGTTGGGCATGTCCTCGTGTTCACGGAACTCGTCCACGACCGCCCGGAGCAGGTGGTCGATCCGCAGGCCCTTCTGCCCGATGGTCAGCAGCTCCTTGATGGCATACTTCTTGGCCCGGTCCACGACGTTCTGCACCACGGCGCCGGAATTGAAGTCCTTGAAGTAGAGCATTTCGGTGTCGCCGTTGGCGTAGGTCACCTCGAGATATTCGTTGGACTTCTCGGTGGAGTACATCGCCTCGACGGTCCGCTGGACCATGGCGTCCACGGTCGCCTGCACGTCGCCGTTGTGCTCGGCGAGGTCGGTCTCGTGGAAGGGCAGGTCCGTGGTGATGTATTTGTTGAAGATGTCGGCCGCGGCCTCGGCGTCGGGACGCTGGATCTTGACCTTGACGTCCAGGCGGCCCGGGCGCAGGATCGCCGGATCGATCATGTCTTCCCGGTTGGAGGCGCCGATCACGATCACGTTGTCCAGCCGTTCGACGCCGTCGATCTCGCTAAGGAGCTGCGGGACGATGGTCGTTTCTACGTCCGAGGAAATGCCCGTGCCGCGGGTGCGGAACAGGGAATCCATCTCGTCGAAGAACACCACCACCGGGCTGCCCTCGGACGCCTTCTCCCGGGCGCGCGCGAAGATCAAGCGGATGTGCCGTTCGGTCTCGCCGACATACTTGTCGAGCAGCTCGGGTCCCTTGATGTTCAGGAAATAGCTCTTCATGTCCGTCTTGCCGGCGCGCTCGGCGGCCCGCGCGGCCAGCGAGTTGGCGACGGCTTTGGCGATCAGGGTCTTGCCACAGCCTGGCGGGCCGTACAGCAGGATGCCCTTGGGCGCCTTCAGCCCGTGCTCCCGGTACAGGTCCGGGTGCAGGAACGGCAGCTCGACGGCGTCGCGGATCTGCTCGATCTGCGGGCCCAGGCCGCCGATGTCCTGATAGGTGATGTCCGGAACTTCCTCGAGCACGAGGTTCTCCACCTCGGAGCGCGGGATTTTTTCCAGCGCGTAACCGGTGCGTGAATCGATCGACAGTGCGTCGCCGACCCGGAGCCGCTGGGCGAGCAGGGCACCGGAAAGCCGGATGACCCGCTCCTCGTCCGCGCGGCCGACTACCAGGGCGCGGTCCGGCCCCAGCATCTCCTTCAGCGTGACGAGGTCCCCGGCCCGCTCGTAGCCGAGTCCGGCAACTACCATCAGGGCCTCGTTAAGCAGGACTTCCTGCCCGACGGCCAGCTGGTTGATGTTGACCAGAGGGCTGATCCCCACGCGCATCTTGCGGCCGGCGTTGAAGATGTCCACGGATTCCTCCGTGGCTGCCTGTCCGCTGTTTCCGGCCGTCGGCTGCCGCTTCGGGTTGAGCTGAAGGATTGTGCCGAAGCTGTACGGCGGCTGTCCCTCCTGGTCGAGGGCGTTTTTCAGCCGCAGGATCTCGGCCTTGGCCGTTTCCAGCATGCTGACCAGCTTGGAGTTGTTCTGTGTGGCGGCGGCAAGCTGGCGGTCAATGTGGCGGAGCTTGTCCCGGAGGATGTTGACCTGCCGCTCTGCGACGGACAGCTCATTGGCGGCGTACCGTTCACCCTCGCCGGCTGCGGCCAGGGCCGCGTCCGTGCGCGCGGCAGCATCCGCTGCGTCCTTGGCCGGTGTGCGGCCCGGGTCAGTATTCGGAGTCTCCATCGTGCATCAGCCCCTTCCTGCTCTTCTGTTAAGACCATAGCCCTAAGAAGGCGGGTGCCGCTGGAGACATCCGAAATATGCTGCCTAGTTCGTTATCTCCGGTGCGTCAACGACGTTTGTTCCGGCGATTGCGTCCCGGGCGGCGCGGCGCAGCTTCTTGTCCGAGACCGCACGTTCGCCGACAGCGCCCGGGGTCCAGGCGTTGACGTCTTCTTCGTTAAAGTCGGTCTTGGAGGGGCGGCGCTTCACCGAAATTCCCGTGACGCCGTCGGCGAGACGGCGGGTTACCAGCAGGAAGCCCGTGTGGGCGACCATGCGGTGGTCCGGGCGGACCGCCAGGCCCTCGAGATGCCAGCCGCGGACCATGGATTCCCACGCGTCGGGTTCGGTGAAGCGTCCGTCAGCGCGGATGGCTTCGGCTGTGCGCGAAAGCTGCGTCACAGTCGCGACATAATTGATCCACACTCCGCCGGGTGCCAGGACCGTGGCGACGGCGTCGAGGCATTCCCACGGGGCGAGCATGTCCAGGACCACGCGGTCCACGGAGCCGGGTTCCTCGGTGCGCACCACTTCCTCTTGGAAGTCGCCGAGCGAGATCTTCCAGGCCGGGTGCGGGCCGCCGAAGATGGTCTCGACGTTGCCGCGGGCGATGTCCGCGAACTCCTGGCGCCGCTCAAAGGAGTGCAGGTATCCGTTGTCCCCCACGGCGCGCAGCAGGGAGATGGACAGGGCGCCCGAGCCGACGCCGGCTTCAACAACGCGCGCGCCGGGGAAGATGTCCGCCATGGTCACGATCTGGCCGGCGTCCTTGGGGTAGACCACGGCCGCGCCACGCGGCATCGAGAGCACGAAGTCCGAGAGTAGCGGGCGCAGGGTCTGGTACTGCTGTCCGACGTTGTTGACGACCACCGAGCCGTCAGGCTTGCCGATGATCTCGTCGTGGTTCAGGAATCCCCGGTGGGTGTGGAAGGCCCCGCCGACTTCGAGCGTGATCGTGTTCATGCGGCCGCGCTCGTCCGTGAGCTGGACCCGCTCGCCTTCGCGGAACGGTCCGCGGCGGCGCGCCGCGCCGGTCGCACCGTTCGGGGTGGTCGCGGCGGTGGTGCCTGCGGCCTGCGCTGCGGCGGTGTTAGTGCCTGCGGCGGCGCTGGTGTTGGCGGCAGTGTCGCTGCTCATGAAGATGTTCCTCGCTCCTGTAAAGCTGTGTGGCCGCGGACATGCCGGCGGGCACCGGTCCTTGCGCGTGGGGGCCGGAAATTCACGACCGCCCAGTAACTCTACCGGTTCTGGCCCTGGTTCTGGCGTTCGTTCCGGTACTTGCCTGTAATGGCCCGCAGGACGGCGGACTGGCGCAGCAGCCCGGTGACGGCGCCCTCGCGGTCCACCACCGCGTACTCCTGGCCTTCGATCTGGGCCAAGTACTGGACCAGTTCCTGGCCCTTGGACCATTCGGGGACATAGGCGCCGGCGCCAAGGGGGTAGGAGACCGCGGTCAGTGCGGTCGCTGCGGCCAGGGCGGCAGGCACGGTTGCCGCGGCTGCGGCGTCCACGATGCCCACGGGGCGGCCGTCCCGGTCGCACAGCACCACGGCGGGCTTTCCTGCCGGCGCCCGGTCCACGAGGTCGGCGACCGTCGCCGTTTCCGGAAGGCCGAGGGCGGGTTCGGCGAGGGCCGCGGCGTCGACAAGGTACAGCCGGCCCCGCAGGCGGGCCTGCTGGATCGACGCCGATGCCCCCATCCACAGGAAGCTGCCCACGAGGGCGGTGATGAGGGTGAAGGAAATATCTGGCCGTGCGCCGCTGAGCAGGGGCAGGACAATGAACCACAAGGCCAGGCCGATCACGATGATCCGGCCCGCCCAACCGGCGGCAATGGTGCCCTTTTCCTGGTTGCCGGTGGCTTTCCATACTGCGGATTCGACCAGTCGGCCCCCGTCCAGCGGGAGGCCGGGAAGGACGTTGAAGATGCCGATCAGCAGGTTGGCCCAGACAAAGATGTTGGCCAGGATATCGGCCACGCCGCTAAGGTCCCCGTAAGCGAGCGGGAGCCAGCCGGCGCCGGCAAGGACGAAGTTCGCAGCCGGGCCGGCCATCGCCACCAGGACGGAGCGGCCGGGTGAGGCAGTGAAGCTCTGGAACTGGGTGTGGCCGCCCCAGAGGTTGAGGACAATTTTCTCCGTGGGCCAGTGGAACAGCTTGGCGGTCAGAGCGTGCGCGAGTTCGTGGGCCAGCACGGAAATCAGGAGCAGCAGCGCGTAGGCGAAGGCGACGAAGAAGGCGGTGAGGCCGAGGCGCGGATTGTTGCTCTGCAGGACCGGCCCATACGCGATCACCGTGAACGCCGCGATGATGAACCACGAGTACGCCAGAAATACCGGAATGCCGGCAATGCGGCCCAGCGGGATCCCCTCCCGGCGGGTAGACGTATTCTTGCCGGGCTGTCCCCGGCTGCCGGTGTCAGCCACGGAGACCGCCCCCGGTCGCGAGGGCCGCTGACTCCGCCGCGCGCCCGAACGTGGCGTCCGGGAACTCATGCCGCAGGGCCACGAGCTCTTCCAGGTCCGCAACCGTGCGGCCTTCGAGGGTGTCCCAGGTGGCGCGGCGCGGATCGTACGGGAGGGGCAGGATGTGCGGGATGGCGACCGTCACGACGCCGGAGGCGAGGGCGGCGGCGACACCCGGCACGGAATCTTCCAGGGCCACGCAGTGGTGCAGGCCAAGTTCTGGGTCCTGCTGCTGCAGGAGCTCAACGGCCGTCAGGTAGGCCTCCGGGTGCGGCTTCCCCTGCGTGACCGTGTCCCCCGTGACGAGGAACTCGAAGTAGGGCTCCGGCAGGCTCGCAACGATCTCCCGGGCCAGCGGGGCCTCGGACATGGTGACGAGGGCGCAGCGGACGCCTGCGTTGTACAGTTCGTCGAGGAGTTCGCGGGCACCGGGGCGCCAGGGAACGGAGTCACGGACCTGGCTGACCACATGGCCTGTGAGAGTGTCGATGATGTCGCGCCGTTCCATAGCCACGCCGGCTTCCTGCAGGATGCCCGCGGAAAACATCAGGGACTGTCCCACAAGCTGCATGGCCTGGTCTTGGGACCATTGTCCGCCGTGGGCTTCAACGAGGGTGCGTTCGGCCTCGATCCAGTAAGGCTCGGTGTCGACAATGGTGCCATCCATGTCCCAGAGCGCTGCTTTAAGGAGGGGCCGGGAAGCTGAGGATCGCATGCCTTCAAGTCTACGGGGAAGCCCGCAACCGGGCGCCCGGGCTACGCCTACGGCGAATTCCGTCCGCCTACCCGGGGGATTCCGGGCGGAAATTGGGCGGAAATGGGGCACGCGCGGCGCTCTATTGCGTGTGCGGGGCGGGGTCTTGGACGTAGGGTGATGGCATGAACAGCTTCGAGGCAGACCCGACCGAACCAGGCGCCGTCTCCGAGCCGGAGCGGCTGCTGCAGCCCGTCCCCGAGGGCCGGCGCATCACCGTCATGCTGGCGGCTTTTGAAGGCTGGAACGACGCCGGGGAGGCCGCCAGCGATGCCCTGCGCTATCTGAACAAGCTCTGGGGCGGCAAGAAAGTCGCTGCGATCGACGCCGATGAGTACTACGACTTCCAGTTCACCCGGCCCACGATCCGCCGGACGGCGGCCGGTGAGCGGAAGATCAAGTGGCCGTCCACGCGGATCTTCAAGGCCAGCGTCCCCGACTCGAACGTGGACGTCATTTTCGTCCAGGGAACCGAGCCCTCCTACAAGTGGCGTGCCTACACGGCGGAGCTGCTGGTGCACGCCGAGGCCCTGCGTGTCGACTACGTCATCCTGGTCGGTGCGCTGCTGGCTGACGTGCCGCACAGCCGGCCGATTCCGGTCAGCACGTCCACGGACGACGCCGCACTGCGTGAACGGATGGACTTGGAGGCCTCGCAGTACGAGGGGCCGGTGGGGATTGTGGGCGTGCTCGGCGAGGTGGCGTTGCTGGCAGGGCTCCCGACGGTTTCGCTCTGGGCGGCCGTGCCGCATTATGTGGCCCAGGCCCCGTCACCGAAAGCGCAGCTGGCCCTGCTGCACCGGATCGAGGAGCTGCTCCAGGTCCCCCTGGACACCACGGAACTGGTGGAGGAGGCTGACGCGTGGGAGCGCGGCGTGGACGAGCTCGCCACCGAGGACCCCGAAATTGCGGCGTATGTCCGCCAGCTGGAGGAGGCGAAGGACACCGCCGACCTTCCTGAGGCCAGCGGTGAATCGATCGCCCGCGAATTCGAGCGCTACCTCAAGCGCCGGGGCAAGGACAAGCCCTAGCGAAGGGCCCGGTTAGAGTTCGACGCCCAGCAGGGCGTTGACGGCGTCGCTCACCAGCGCGGCGTCCGTGGCCGAGGCGGTCCCCGGGGCCTCGAGGGCGGACTTGGCCCAGGCGTCGACGGCGGCGAGGGCGCCGGGCGCGTTGAGGTCATTGGCGAGCTCGGTCCGCATCCGGCCGATCAGGTCCGCGGCGGAGCCGTTCGGAGCCACGGCGAGGGCCTCGCGCCAGGTGCGGAGCCGTTCGTTGGCTTCGGTGAACCCGTCGGCGGTCCAGGACCAGTCCGTGCGGTAGTGGTGGGCCAGGATCGCCAGGCGGATCGCGGCTGGCTCTTCCCCGTCGGCGCGGAGCCTGGAGACCAGGACCAGGTTGCCCTTGGACTTGCTCATCTTTTCCCCGTCGAGGCCCACCATGCCGGCGTGTGCGAAGTGGCGGGCCAGCGGCACGCCGGCCAGCGAGTACGCGTGGCCGGCGCCCATTTCGTGGTGCGGGAAGACGAGGTCCGAGCCGCCGCCTTGGACAGTGAACGGCTTGGGCAGGTACTCCTGGGCGATCACGGTGCATTCGACGTGCCAGCCGGGCCGTCCCTCCCCCAGCCCGCCGCCGGGCCAGCTGGGCTCGCCCTCGCGGGCAACCCTCCACAGCAGCGGGTCCAGTGCCTGGCGCTTTCCAGCCCGGCCCGGGTCGCCGCCGCGTTCGGCGAAGAGCTCCAGCATTTCGGCGTCGGAAAGGCCGGAAATGGAGCCCAGGGTCCAGGCGTCGACGGCGTCCGCCGCGTGCTTGCCGGCCGCCTCGACGTCATAGTAGACGTCGCCGTCGGGCTCGCCGCCGGTGCCGGGGACGCGGTACGCGAGTCCGTTGTGCAGGAGGCGTTCGATAGCTGGAACGATCAGCGGAACGGCCTCGACGGCACCGATGTAATGATCCGGGGCGAGGACGTTCAGGGCCTCCATATCGGTCTGGAACAGCTCGATCTGGCTCGCGGCGAGTTCGCGCCAGTCGACGCCGGTGGCCGTCGCGCGCTCCAGGAGGGGGTCGTCGACGTCGGTCACGTTCTGGACGTAGGCGACGTGCTGGCGGCCGTCCCGCCACGCGCGGTTCAGGAGGTCGAAGGCGACATAGCTGGCCGCGTGGCCCATGTGCGTGGCGTCGTAGGGGGTGATGCCGCAAACATACATGGACTGCTCACCCGTGGCCTCAAGGGTGACGATTCCGCCCTTGGCGGTGTCGAAAAGGCGCAGGGCGGGCATGCTGCCGGGGAGCTGGGCAACGGGGCGGGAGATCCAGGATTTCACAGCCCAAGCCTAGTGCTAGGCGCTGATGACACTGAAACCGAGCAGCAAGAACAGGGACATTCCCAGGATGATCCGGTACCAGACAAAGAGCCGGTAGCCGCGGGTGGAGACGTACTTCAGGAACCAGCCGATGATGACGTAGCCCACGATGAAGGCGATCACCGTGGCCAGGGCCGTTTCCGGGAGCCCGTACGGGCCGGTGATGCCTTCCTTGGAGACCACTTTGTACAGCTGGTACAGCCCACTGCCGAACACGGCGGGGATGGCCAGCAGGAACGAGTAGCGGGCCGCCGCCTCGCGGGTGTAGCCCATCAGGAGCCCGGCGCTGATGGTGCCGCCGGAGCGGGAAACCCCGGGGAAGAGCGCCAGGGCCTGCGCGAGTCCGTAGTAAAGGCCGTGTTTGTAGGTCAGCTGTTTCAGTTCGCGGTCCTGCCGGCCGATGGTGTCGGCCACCGCGAGGACCATGCCGAACACAATCAGCATGGTCGCGACGCCCCACAGGCTGCGGAGCACCGACTCAATCTGGTCCTGGAACAGCAGGCCGAGGACGATGATCGGGATGCTGCCCAGGATCACCAGCCAACCCATCCGCGCATCCGGGTCATGCCTGGACACTTTGCCGGTCAGCGAAGCGGACCACGCGCGGATGATCCGCAGGATGTCGCGCCAGAAATAGACAATCACGGCCGTCTCGGTGCCCAGCTGGGTGATGGCCGTAAAAGCCGCGCCGGGGTCTGATGCCTCCGGCAGGAAGGCGCCGACAATCCGCAGATGGGCGCTCGAGGAAATCGGGAGGAACTCGGTCAGCCCCTGTACCAGGCCGAGCAGAGCCGCTTGTATCCAGTTCACGTTTATAGACCCTACGTTATGAAGCACGGCGACTCCCGTAAGCTTGCTGGCATGCAGCAGCGTTATGTCGGCAACAGTGGGTTGCGCGTGTCCGCCCTATCCCTTGGCACCATGTCCTGGGCCCGGGAAACCGAGGAACAGGATGCCGCCGCCCTGGTCCGGTCCTTCGTCGATGCCGGCGGAACCCTGATCGACACTGCGGCGTCCTACGCCGACGGGCAGGCCGAGGCGATGCTCGGCGGAATGCTGGGCGACGTCGTCGCCCGTTCCGAAGTAGTGATCTCCACGAAGGCCGGACTAACGACGGCGGACGGGCGTCGCGGCGTCGACACGTCGCGTAACGGCATGCTCTCCGGGCTTGACGCGAGCCTTGCCCGGCTGGGAACCGACTACGTGGATCTCTGGTTCGCGCACGCCTGGGATTCAAATGTGCCGCTGGAGGAGACCCTGTCCGCACTGGACCACGCAGTGCGGTCCGGCCGGGCGCGTTACGCCGGCGTCTCCAACTTCAACGGCTGGCAGACAGCCAAGGCCGCCGCCATAGCGGGCTTTCCCCTCGTGGCCAACCAGTCCGAGTACTCGCTCCTGCAGCGCAGCGCGGAGATTGAGCTGATTCCGGCCATCGAGGACGCCGGCCTCGGCCTGATGGCCTGGGGTCCGATCGGACGCGGCGTCCTGAGCGGAAAATACCGCGGGCACATCCCCGGGGATTCCCGTGCCGCCAACCAGCGGCTCGCCACATACGTGGAACCGTATCTTGAGGCGCCGGCGTCAAGCGTGGTAGAGGCCGTCGCCATGGCAGCTAAGGGGCTCGGCCGGACGCCGCTGGATGTGGCGCTGAGCTGGCTCCTGTCCCAGCAGGGGGTCGCAACCGCGGTAGTCGGCCCACGGACACCGGTGCAGCTCAAAGAGATCTTGGATTCTGCCCTCGCGCCGCTCCCGCCGGAGATCGCGCAGGCGCTCGAAGACGTTTCCGACCCGGCCTGAGCCGAGGTGCCCTTCAGGCTTTTCCGGGCTAATTCCCGGTTTGCAGCTTTAGCCTTGGGCGGTGAACATGCAGAACCTCGCGATCACTACCGGCGTCGTGCCTGTGGTTCTCTACATCCTGGCGGCGGCCGCCCAGGCCTGGCTCGTCTGGGGGCGCCGGCGGCATCTGTCCCGCTGGGTTCCGGCCGGGGCCGTGGCCGCTGGCCTTCTGAGCATCCTGGTGTGGCTGTTTTCGGAGCGGGTGTGGAACCTATGGGGTTCCCCCTTGCCGAAACGCGTCTATGCCTATGCCGGCCTCGGCATCCTGGCCCTGCTCCTGATCGTGCCCAAGATCCTGGACCTGCGCCGGCCGTCGGCGCGCATTGCCGTGGTGCCCGCCGCGCTCGTCGTGGTCCTGGCCTCGGGGTCGCTGATCAACCAGAACTTCGAGTATTACCCCACCCTGGGCTCAGTCTTTGGGGACGCTGGCGTCAAAATGGAAAGCCTGGACCAGTTCAAAAGCCAGGAAAGCGGCGACCCTGTGCCCAAGACAAAGCGGAGCGACCCCCCCACCTCGCTGGCGAACTGGACCCCGCCGGCGGGTATGCCGGATCGGGGGACGGTGGTCAGTGCGATCATCCCGGCGCCCATCTCGCATCAAGAGTCCTCGACAGCCTATGTGTACCTTCCCCCGGCGTACCTCGCCACGCCGCGGGCCGATCTTCCGGTCCTGGTGCTTATCCACGGCGTCCCGGGGGGGACTACCGACTGGATCCGCAACGGCCGGATCGGGCAGTTCATGGACGACTATGCAGCCTCACACAACGGGCTGGCGCCGGTGGTTGTGATGCCCGACGCCGGCGGGAAACGGGCCAGTTACCCACCCCTCTGCATGAATACCAAGCAGGGCCAGGCCGGAACATACCTGAGCCAGGACGTGCCGAACTGGGTCAAAGCGACCTTCGGGGCAGGCACCCACTCCAGCAGCCAGTGGGCCATCGGAGGTTTCTCCTACGGCGGGACGTGCGCCATGCAGCTGTCCATGAATTACCCGGCGGTCTACCCCACTTTCATCGATAGCTCGGGCGAAAACCAGCCGACCATCAGGCAGGGGCATCAGGTTCTCCTGCAGCAGTACTTCGGCGGCAGCGCCGCTGAGTTCCAGAAACAGAACGCCCTCGACGTCATCAAGAAACGGAAATATCCGCACACCGCCGGCATCGTCACCGTCGGCGCCGAGGATCAGTTCTACCGCCCTCAGGGAATCCAGGTCTACCAGAGCATGAAAAGGGCCGGTATCAACGTCCTGCTCCAGGAGGCACCCGGCGGGCACGCGTGGCCAGCGTGGAAATACGGCGTGGAGAACAACATGAACTGGCTCATGACCCGCCTCGGCGTCGTCGGCTAGGCCGCACGTCCCCTGGCATCGTCGACACCTGTCACCGGCTGAGCCTGCGTGCGGGCTCCGGGACCGCTGTGGAACAGCGGCCCAGAGGCCCGAACGCCGCTGCGCGGATAATATTCTGCGTGACCCCCGTGGCGAAGTTTCGGGAGCGGGCCGGGACAGCCTCATCGGACTGGGCCTGGAGCCAACCCGTGGTGCCCATGTTCAGCACGCCCGCGCCGGACGCGGAAGTGTAGAAGGTCGAATCTGACCAGCCGCGGGACGCGTGCGCCCCGGCTGCCGGCGAATGGGCAAAGACGAGAAGGTTTCCCGCGTGGGCAAATTCAGGCCGCTGTGCCGTCGGGTACAGCCGGTCGACTTCGCCGGCAGTAAGACCGGCGTAGGTGGCGCCCCGGGCCGCGCCGGTGCCAGCGAAGGCGAAGAAATCGGGGTCTGTCACGGTGAACATTCCCGTGACTCCGAGGTCTCCGTAAGCCGAGCCTGTCAGTGTCGATTCCGGTTCGGGGGCGGACCCTTGGCGCCACTCTGTGGTCGTGGCATCGGGGTGGCTCAAATGGTCCGGATCCAGCAGAGCCTTCCGGTAGCAGACCAATACACGGTCTTCCCCTGTGAAGGAAGCTTCAAGACGAGTACGCCAATAGACGTTGTTCGCGCCGAAGAATACAATGTTGGTGCCCGTGTCCCTGGCGTCTTCGACGGTCCGGCGCAGTGCCGGCGACCAGTATTCCGAATGGGCGGAGAAGATCACGGCTGCGGCGCCGCTCACGAGGCGTGGGTTTCCGCTGATCCTCGCTTCGGTGGTGTAGGCGAGGTTGAGCTCGGTGTCTGCGATAGACTCCGCGGACCGGATCAGTGGAGCGTTACTACGCTCGATCTCTTCGAAGTTCCGGTAGGGTCGGTCAAAGGAGACCTTGTAGGACCGGTCAGCCGGTCCGTGCTTCGGTCCGGTGTAGAGCGAATAGCCGCCCCACTTGTTGTACGCCTGCATTGTGCAGTCGTTAAATACCAGCACTGTCTTACCGACGACCGACGCCGACTCTACGACGAGCGGGATCATGTGGTCCCGCCCGGAACCGCCAGTCAGCACCAGGTAGTACAACCCCTCGGGCCATCCGGTCGTGTTGATCGACGTTGTTACGCGCCAATGGCAGGACACCATCCGTGTGTCGCGCTGAAGGGTGAACGGCCGCTGCCGCCGGACCGACACTGGCGCGGACGTCCACACCAGACGCTGGCCCTCCCCGTTATAGTGCCCGATCCGGTAGGCCTTGATCCGGATACTGCTCAAAGTGGAGTTGATGTAGACATCCACGTTGCGCCGCCGCGCGGTGGATGCATGCTGGCCCAGGAACCCTTCCAGCGTCGGGGTGGCCGACCAATTCGCTGCGACGTCCCTCCTCGGGGTGCCGGGCAGCCGGTTCTCCGCCGCAGCGCTAAACCCAGCCCCAGGAGACCGCGCCCGTGACTGACCGTCTTTTGCAGTGCCCTCACGTTCCGCAACTCCGGCACTGTCGTGGCCCGTGCAGTCGATGCCGTCGGTGCTTGGACTAAGGGGGGTCCGAAGCCACCGCTCACTCGATGCGGCCTCCGCGGCGACCCAAGCCGCTCCGGCGATCGCAGCACGGATCACGGCTCGGCGTTCAGGCCGGCAACCATTCGCGCCCATCATCGCCTCGATTCAAGCCGGTCGGTTCGTGGAACCGGCCAGCCCCCTGGCGGCGTTGAATAGTCCGGTACTCGACCTCTCCCAAGGTTATTAGCAATAGTCCTTGGCGGCAGCAGTACGGACTACGTGTTTAATGCCCGCGATCGCGCCTGCTCCACTCAGTCAGTACTCGCGTAGCAGGCCGAAGCCGCAATGGCGTTCGCGATGCTCAGCCGATGACTCCGCGCAGCAGCCTGGCCGTATGTCGGATGGACATGGTGGGCATGTAGGCCTCGGTGAGCGCACGTCCGATGACCGGCAGCGCCAAGGGGTCGTGGTACATCATGTACAGCGTCCGGCGGCGCGGGTGGAAGCGCTGTTTGAAGGCAGCCAGGGACCGGAATCCGTAGACCGGTTCCAGGGCCGCCCCCAGCCAGTCCAGGAAGCGGCCGACCGCTGCGCCGTCTGACGGGCTGCTCGCCGCATCGCCGTCATGAATCGGCGCCAGCGGAGACCCGGACAGGGAAATTTCCGCCATGGTTCCGTCAAAGTGGAGGACCGCGGAGGCAATCAGGAATTCCATCACGCCTTTGAAGCCGTCCGGGCTTCGCCGCATGAAATCGAGCGTGCGCCCGGTGACGCCACCATCCTTGAACACCGGCAGCCAGCTGGTCACGCCGTGGACCTTTCCCGCCGAATCCACCGCCAGGCAGAGCAGCACGTTCTCGTCCTTGAGCTCCTCAATGCCGCCAAGGGTGAATCCCATTTCCGGCAAGGTCTTTTCGGAGACCCACTCTTCGGAGATTTCGTGGACCTGGGTTCGCAGCGTTCCCGTGAGCTCGGCGTAGGTGGACCACTGGGCCTCGACAGACAGTTTCCGGGCCTTGTTGAGGGCCGTGCGGACTCCCTGCCATTCCTTGCCCTTGAACTCGATGTTGCCCAGCGGCAGCAGGGTCTCCTCGGCCACCCTCACGCGGCTGAATCCGAGGTCCCGCAACAGGCTCCAGTGTTCATCGGTGACGGAGTACCAGCACGGGGAGAGAGACTGCTCGGCGCAGAAGGCCGTGAACGCCTCAATGGCCCGCTCGAAGTCTCCGGGTTCGCCGAAGGGTCCGCCAACCGTCAGCGCCACGTTGTAGTGGATCTGGTAGCCGATGCCCACGGTCTCGGCGTCGTTGAACCAGTACCGGTTGTTGGGCCAGAGGGCCATCCAGGATAGCGAGCCGCCGCCCTGACGCACCAGCCGCAGCGCCAGGGAGATGCCACTGTCCGCCCGGAGGTCCCGGAGTTTGCGGCTGACGAACATGGCGAGGATGCTGATGAGGCATATCAGCCAGAACACGGCACCGCCATAGCTGAAGATGAGGGGCGACCACACGCCGTGCGGGTATACCGACACCGAGTACCGGAAGGAAAACGGATACGGCAGGAACATCCTTGGCAGGGTGGCCAAGAGGGCAAGCAGGCCGGCCCGGTGGTAGTAGTTGTCCTCGGCGAACCATGCCACCACGTACCCAGTGACAAACACCGCGAAGACACTGGCCAGCAGGATCAGTGAGCGGCGGCCCAGAACCGGATCGGCGTCGACGTTGAAGTGCCTGCGGGCGGCAAACAGCGCCGCCGCGATGAGCAGGGGCACCAGAACCACCGGGAGAACTTCCGCGATTCCCGAGTCCACGGAGAGTACCCGTGGCCCACTCCGCACGGAGGTTCCGAATTGGGCGAAGAGCTGCAGGTAAATGGCGGAAAGTACACCGATCACCAGCTGGACGGAAATCGCCACCCACAGGGCAGCCCGGTTTCCCCGGCGGAGCCCTTCCGCGCATACCAGCAGCAGGACCAGGGGAACCAGCGAGAGGGCTTCCCCGCCGGGCCCGCGCAACCCGGGGCTGTGAATGACCTGAAGGCAGGAAAGGTCGACGGCTGCTGAGCAGCTCGCCTGCAGGTCGTTGATGGTGGGGATGGGGTTGACAACCAAGTTCCTGAGCACCGCGAGCGGCCCGGAGGGCGCCTTCGCCAGGGTGGCCAGAACCGGGCCCGCGGCAAAGACCGCCACCACCATTGACAGCAGCGCCCTGACTTCCCGGCTTGTGGAATGGACGAAGTGACCGCCGCCGTGCAGGCCGCCCATCACGGCGCCGATGCCGAGCCCGCACACCACTCCGAGCAGGCTGTTGAGGTTCTGCGGATGCCCGATATACAACAGCAGCATCACCGTCACGGATATGCTCACGAACCGGATCCTCCGGCGCCAGAGAGCGCTGATCCGCGGGCTTGCGGCCATGACAGCGGCCAGAGACGCAGCGTAGGGCCCCAACGGTGCGGGGTGACGGAGCGTGGCCAGCCATTCGCTGCCCACGGCCGCACCGGTCCCGACCACCGCAAAATACAGGAGCAGTGCGCCGAGGTGCCCGCCGACGAACGCGAGGGCGGTCCGGCCCATTCCCATGGTGACTTCCGCCAGGCCGACGCACCCCAGGATCACGGCGGTTGACAGCAGGTAGGAGGCGAACGGTCCCGGGAACAACAAAGAGGTAAACAGCGACCACCACTGGCCGCGCATCAGCAGATCAGGTCCTATGGACAGGGCTGACCCGAGCCCGGGCGGAGGCCCTGAAAACACGGAGCCGGTGATGACTCCAACTGCCCACATCAGCAAAGTAAGGGTCAGCGCCAACGGGATCCTGATGATGCTCCGAGCTAGCCGCCTCAAGAACCGGACCGGCCGGCTCCGCCGGACGGGGTTCCCGGCCGCAGAGGATCCGTCCGGGGGAACTAGAGCCACGGCGCGGTTCACCGAGGGGACGTCGTTAACGCCGGTCCCGGGCAGGCTCACAGTGCGCCACGGTGCAGGCAACGACAACCTCCGACATTAGACAAACCCGGGACATGGACCGTCTATCAACCGATCCGAAGCCGACCGGAATACGGACGGCGTCCCGTGGACAAACGTCGACAGGATACTCCCTCAAGCTGGGGAGTTCCGGAGAAGACGCTTCGCCAGAGGCCTTCAAATTTCCGTGCGGGAAAAGGACAGTGCTATGTAGGGTCCGCGCCGATCTGCAGTGGTCCGAGCCCTAGTCCTGCAGCAGTTCGAGGTCTTCCTCGTCGTCGACGTCGTCCCTTTCGTCGTCGTCATCTTCCTCGTCGATGACTTGGAGCGGGGTCACTTCCCCATACGCTTCGTAGAGGGCATCGTCGTAGACTTCAAAGGCATCAGCAACGGCAAAGAACGCCGCCTCGACAGCGGGATCCCCGTCTCCCCGCCGCGCCGAGGCCGCGGCCAAATGTTCTTCCAAGGCGGCGGCAAGGGACTGAAGCGCGACACGCGGATCAATGCTCATGACTTCACGTTAGCCCGAAAAAGACGAGAATGGAGAGCAATGAAGGAACATTTTCTGAGCAGCTCGGTCCGTCGGGAGCGGGACTATGCAAAGCAGTACGAGTACCTCGTGCTGACGGTCAGTCCTGAGGATTCGCTGCCCGAGGCGCGCCGCCTCCTCGCCGCGCACTCCGAGTACGGCAAATGGGAACTCGAGCGCAGCGTCCTTTACGTCGGCGGCGGCCGACGCTTTTGGCTCCGCCGGAAGGTCATCCAGGTCCAGCGGACCGTCTAGGACTCCAGCGGGCCTAGCCAGGCGTTCGCCACGGTATTGTGCGCGGATTCATCGTCCGACGGGTGGAACATACCCGCGAGCACGTCGCGGTAGAGGCGTTCGAGTTCGGAGCCACGGAAGTAGCTCGATCCGCCGGAGACCCTGATGGCCAGGTCCACCACAGTGCGCGCCGTCTCGGTAGCGCGTACCTTCACGCCGACGAGCTTGGGGAACCACTGGCTGCCGTGGTCTACGAGTTCGTCGACGTCGGCCGCCACGCGGGACAGTTGCGGGTAGAGCGCATCCATGGCCATCGCCGCCTCTGCCACCTTCCAACGGATGTCCGGCTCCTGGGCGTAGCTGCGGCCGCCGTTCTTGAACGACGTCCGGCGCTTCACCGCTTCCACCCCGAGCGTAAGGGCTCGCTCACCGATTCCTGTATAGACGGCGGCGAGCAGAGTCTCGAAGCAGGCAAAGATCGCGAAGATCAATGGGTCGGCGTTCGGGCCCACCGGCAGTTTCCGGAAGATCCGGTCCGCCGGCACGACGGCGCCGTCGAGAAGGGTCGTGTTGGACTGGCTGGCCCGCATCCCGAGCGTGTCCCAGTCCGGCAGAATCTCGTAGCCGGGCGTTTCCCGGGTGATGAATCCGTGGACAAGTTCCCCGGCGCCGTCCTGCGCGGAGGAGTCCTTCCCGAAAATCCCCAGCCGGGTCCACGCCGGTGACAGGCTCGTGAAGATCTTGCGGCCGGTGAAGCTGTAGCCGCCGTCGGGCTGGGGGACGGCCTCGGTGCGGGAATCGAACAGCACGGAGTCGTTGCCGGCTTCCGAATTGCCGAAGGCAAAGACCTCTCCCCGCGCGGCTTCCTGGAGGATGAAGTCCAGCGAGGAGTCACCTCGGGCGGCCAGCACTTGTGCGACGCCGGTCCACACCAGGTGCATGTTGACGGCCAGCGCCGTGGCAGGCGCCGCCGTCGCCAGCAGGCGTTGCAGCTGCGCCGCCTCCGCCAGCCCGAGTCCGAGACCGCCGTCAGCCGCGGGGACAAAGATCAACAGGTAGCCGGCGGCCTGAAGATCGGCAAGGTCCTCGTGGAAGAAGGCGTTGTCGCGGTCGTAGCCGGCGGCGCGGCCCCTGATCCGTTCCAGCAGCGGCCCACTAAGGATGTCCTCGGGCGTCATGGCCGGGTGTCCGCTCAGTAGTTGGTGAGCAGGGTGTCCAGCACCCGCGCGCCGAATTTCAGGGAATCCGCCGGGACTCGTTCGTCGACGCCGTGGAACATGCCGGTGAAGTCGAGTTCGTCCGGAAGCATCAACGGCGCGAAGCCATAGCCGGTGATGCCCAGCCGGCTCAGGGACTTGTTGTCGGTACCGCCAGAGAGCGTGTACGGCAACACCTTGGCGCCAGGATCCTCGGAATGCAGGGCATCGATCATCGAATCGACGAGGTTGCCGGCGAACGGCACCTCTAGGGAGACATCGTTGTGCACGTAGCTGATGTCCACGCCGGTGCCGGCAAGCTCACGCACGGTCTCCAGGACCTGCTGCTCCTGCCCGGGCAGGGTCCGGCAGTCGATGAGGGCCTCGGCCGACTCCGGAATGACGTTGTGCTTGTAGCCGCCTTTGAGCAGGGTGGGATTGGTGGTGTTCTGCAGTGTGGCGCCGACAAAGCGGGCCACCGTGCCGAGTTCCTTGAGGATCTTGTCCGGATCGTCGGGATCGAACTCGACCCCGGTCAGTTCGGTGACCCCGTCGAGGAACTGCCGGGTGGTAGGAGTGAGCTCGATCGGCCAGTTGTAGGCACCAATCCGGGAGACCGCACCTGCAAGCCTGGTCACCGCGTTGTCGGTGTTGATCTGGGAGCCGTGGCCAGCGCGGCCGTGGGCAACAAGGCGGAGCCACGAGAGGCCCTTTTCCGCCGTCTGGAGCAGATAGGTGCGCTGCCCGCCGATGGTGGCGGAAAAGCCGCCGACCTCGGAGATCGCTTCCGTGGCGCCCTCAAAGAGTTCGGGCCGCTTGTCGACGGCGTAGCGGGCGCCGTAGGTGCCGCCGGCTTCCTCGTCGGCGAAGAACGCGAAGATGAGGTCCCGCTTGGGTTTGCGCCCCGTGCGGGCGAAGTTGCGCAGCACGGAGAGGATCATGGCGTCCATGTCCTTCATATCCACGGCGCCGCGTCCCCAGATCAGGCCATCTTTCAGCTCGGCGCCGAAGGGGTCAACCGACCATTGCTCGCGGAGGGCCGGGACGACGTCCAAGTGGCCGTGGACCACCAGGGCACTGGCCGAGGGGTCCTCCCCTGCCAGCCTGGTCACCACGCTGGCGCGGCCGGGGGCGGCCTCGAAAATTTCGGCCTCCAGCCCGACTTCCGCCATGAGCCCGGCGGTGTATTCGGCGGCCGCGCGTTCACCGGGGCCGGAGCCGTCACCGTAGTTGGATGTGTCGATGCGGATCAGCTCTTGGCAGATCCTGACGACCTCGTCCTCGGGCCTGGGTTCGGTCCGGTTGTCAGTCATTGCGGCTCCTCTTGGCGGTGGCTCAATTGCTGGCTTCAGCCTACCCACCCACCCCAGCAAAGCCCCGATTATTTGTTTCCGGAAAAGTCGTGCTAGAGTCTTTCTCGCTGCTTCCGAGAAAAGCAAAACGCTGAGAGGCGAAAACTTCCCGGAATTACCACCTGCGCGGGTGGCGGAATGGCAGACGCGCTAGCTTGAGGTGCTAGTCCTCGAAAGGGGGTGGGGGTTCAAGTCCCCCTCCGCGCACAAGGGAAAACCCCTGGAATCCAAGGATTCCAGGGGTTTTTTTCTGTCCCCACCCACGCGAGCTCCAGTTTCAGCCACGTGGATGCTGAAATGCGACACCCGCCGACCGGGCGTATGTTTGCAGCGCGCGCGGCGCCGCTACCCGGGGAGGCGGAACTCCTCGGCCTTCAGCGTCCAGGATGTGCCGGTGGTGCTCACCGTGAGCGTGTAGGTCCCTGGCGGCAGGGTGACGCCGATCGCCCCGGCGCGGCCCTCGGCGAGGGAAAGAACGGTGACGGCCGGCCCTTTCACGGGTTGAAGGTATACGACGGCCGGGCCGGTAAAGGTGAATTCGACGTGGAGCTTGCCGGTGACCGTCACGACCCGCTCCACGGCTTTAGTGCTGGAGGCTTTCGCGACGGTGACCCACTCTTTCACTGGTGCCGGCGGGGCCGGGCTCAGCAGTGCGTTCAGGGCGGTGACGGTGGCAGCGACAGTCCCAGTGACGGGAGCCGCGGTGACGTAGATCACCAAACCCACGAGCGCAGCGACTAAGACAGTCGAGGCCAGGCGCAGGCCGCGGCGCAGGGAGTTGGTCCCGGCCAACGGCACGGACGCACCGTCGGCGGCGTATTCTTTGGTGATCCGGAACAGGTCAATGAGCCACCAGATGCCGGCGCCGCCGAGCGTCAACAGCTTCAGGGTGCCGGTGACGGGCCTGCGCAGGTAGAACCGGTCCGCGCCTGTGAAGCCCAGAAACAACGCCAGCAGCCACGCGGTCCGCAGGTAGCGCCGCGGCGGCAGGTCGCGTTCGAAGAAGTGCCCATACTGCTGGGCCCGGGGCATATTCCGATTTTCGAACAGCTACGCCGGGATGTCCATGATGTTCCGGTGCACGGTCGGGACGGCTGTGGCATCGGGACGGAGTTGCCCCCTACTCCAGGGGTGCGCCGGCCGGCAGCTCAGGTCCGGGCAGCTGATCGCGGCCGGACCACGTCTTCAGGACGGTCCAGGCCACGGCGGTGATCGGCACGGCCAGCAGCGCTCCGACGATACCTGCCAGCATGGTGCCGGCGGCCAGGACAAGCAGGATGGCCAACCCGTGGATGCTGAGCACCTTGCCCATCAGGACCGGCTGCAGGAAGTGGTGTTCAAGCTGGTTCACCCCAATCACGACGGCGAGGACGATGAGCGCCTGGATGGGACCGTTGGAGATCAGCGCGACGGCGATGGCGAGGGTCCCTGCGACGGTGGCACCAACTATCGGGATGAAGCCGCCCATGAAGATGAACACGCCCAGCGGGAGGGCCAGAGGTACTCCCATGATGGCAAGGGTGATCCCGACGACCAGACCGTCGATCGCGGCGACGATGGCGGTGCCGCGGACGTAACCGCCCAGGACGACGGTGCTGCGGTCTGCGGCCAGACGTGCCTTGGCTCGGTGGTCAGCGGGAAGGAACCCGATCAGAAAAGTCCGGATCTCAGGCCCGTCCTTGAGGAAGAAGAACAGCGTCACGACCATCAAAATGGCGCCGGCGAAGACTTCCCCGACGGTGCGTACCCCGATGAGGGCTTCTGCACCGAAGGTGCTGGAGGCGAAGAACTCCCGCACGGAGTCGACGGCGGCGGTGATCTGTTCGTCGCTGACGGGGACGGGCCCGGTGTTGAGGAAGGCGTGGAGCTGGGCAACCCCGGCAGCGGCGCGGGCTGAGAGCTCTGCCCACTGGTGGGAAACCAGGATCACGATGCCGGTGATGACGCCGCCGACCACAGCGAGGATGGCCACGAACGAGGCAACGACGGCGAGGGAACGCGGCCACGAGCGCCCTGTGAGCCACCGGACCAGCGGGGAGATTGCGGCGGCCAGGATGACGGCAATCAGGACCGGGATAATGACGAGCGGCACGCGGGTCGCCATCCAGATGATCGCCCACGCGAGGGCGGCAACCGTGAGGGCCTGGACGGAACGGATGCTGGCCCGGCCGAGTCCGTCCGACCATATGGCCGCGATACCGGTGCGGAGCTCGGTCATAGGTCTCTCCTTCGCAGCGCTGAATTGTCGCGACTACTCCCACTTCAGGGATTTTGGCCTGGACTTTTGCCACGCATCATAGAACCGTGCGCGGGCTTGATCGCCGCGTAGCTGCTCCAAGGCGTGAAGGCGCCCATAGCTGAATCCGTTGCCTCGGCCGGCCGCGGACTGTGCCGCGAGTGTGAGCAGGGTTTCTCGGGTGACGACGCTGTCCTGGAAGTCTCCGAGTATTTCCTGGATGTCCTCGGCGGCCCGGGCAAGGGCAGTTGATTGTTTGCCGAAAATCGGAGAAGCCGCTTCGGCGGCGTAGCGCAGCCGCTTGGCGCTCTTTCGAACTTCATGCAGTGCGACGTCCTGCGGCCCCCGTCCGGTGGCACTATCGACGGCGCGGACCGCTGTCTTCAGGCGCTTTTGCTCGGCCGAGACGAGGCGGCCAACCGTCCGCAGCGCTTCCTTCGACGCTGAGGCGGTGAATGGAGGTGCCGCAAGGAACGCATCGAGGGAATCGAGGAGACGGAAGTAACGGTCGCTGTCCAGCGCCGCCAAGCCCGCGGCACGGCTCTGTTGCTGGATGGTGCCGAGGTGCTCTTCGATTTCCTGCGCAACTGGACCGATCAACAGTTCTGGCGGTTCGGCGTTGATCATGTCCTTCAGCCGGGCGCGGATGACCTCGGTGTCCCGGGCCTGGCCCACAGCGCCGGCCAGCCATTGCAGTTCGGCCCGCAGGACCTTGGTCGACGTCTTATCTGTGAGCTTCCGGAAGGTCGCCAACGCTGACCGTAAGCGGCGCGCGGCCACCCGAAGCTGATGTACGGCGTCCGGGGCATCGACTCTGACTCCAGGGTCATGCAGCTTCAGGGCGCGTACCTGTTGGAACATGTAGGACAGCGCGACGTCCGAGGCCGGCCCGCTCCGGCCCGGCTTTGGAGCCGCGGCGGGATCACACGGATAGTTGGGTCCGAGCGCCCTGGCCAGCTTGGACGGCAGGGAGGATACGGAGACACCCTCAGCTGCGAGCAGTGTGTCGGCGTCCTGCAGTAGCTGTCGGGGACCGTCGGCGAGTTCAATTTCCCACTCCCGCCACCGCGACGGTTCCGCCGGGGTTATGAGGGATTGGGCCTCGACGTGGTCATCGCTGAACTGGGCCAGGACTGCTCCGTCGGCGGCGTACAAGGCAGTCGAACTCCGGTTGGTCTTGATGTGCGCCACAGGCACCAGCACGCGGCTGCGGGTGTACACGAGCACTAACTGGCGCAAAAGCTCCGGCACGGCATCCTGATCGCCTCCAAGCGGCTCCCCTATCTCCCGCCGCTCCCCCGGGGTGACTGGGAGTTTGAGGTGCCAGCCTGCATCCGGACCGCCGGACCGGCGGCGCAGCGTGATCCTCCGTGCGGCCAGCGCCAGTGACTCGGTATCAAAGTAGACGGCGTCCAGCTGTTGGTTTACGGGTGGTCCGACGCGATCTACCCCTTGGATTGATCCCAGTCGCGGGAGGGCGTCAGATTCCGAAGGGCTGTACTTGTGTTCCACCTCAATGACTTCGGAACCGGCCATACTCCATTCTAGGAAGCGGCACACCCGCTCGCCCGTGCCCAAAGCCCCCTATCACCGGAACCCCGCACGCCTTCGCTGGCCAGGGTGCACGTGGCGAAGCTCCGGTCAAATAGCGGTTGACCGGAGCTTCGGGACCATTATGGGCAGTGCTTCCTGTGTATTGGCCGGGAAGGCCGCCCGCCGCTACCGGTTGAGCAATTCGCTCATGAGGGGCGCGTTGCGGACGTTGGCGGTCAGGGGCGCCAGCCCCCACACGTCCTCGATCGTGTGCAACAGCGAGTAATGCGAATAGGCGGCATGGGACGTGAAGCCCTTCCGGGCCGCCGGGCCCGCAAAAACCGTGGCCACCCGGTTGTCGTCGTCATTTCCCTCGTCCCACGTGACCACCAGCAGGGAATTCTGCGTCGTGAAGGCCGGCGATCCAAGAATTCTCGGCACCTCCCTGGACAGCCAGTCGTCACCAGTGCTGATCGAACAGTTGTGCGTATCGTGGCACATGTTGGGGCTGATGAAGGCGTAATCCGGGAGCGAGGATGCCGATTGCAGATCCTGGTCCAGCCGGTCGAACGGCACAACATGGTCCGCACACGAGGTCTTGTCGCCTGTCACCGATGGGTAGTACAAGAATGGGTTGTGCTTCACCGCGTACGCCCCGTAGTCCCGCGCAACACAGGGCGCGGGCATGCTCTCGGCGTACATTTTCCAGGTTCGTCCGGACTGCGTGATCTCATCAGCGATGGACCGCACATCCGCCGTGCAGGACCTCGGTTTGCAGTCGCTGGTGATCCCCGCGTTCGTTCCGCTCGTCAGGGCGAGATAGTTCGGCAGGCTCGGGTGCATAATCGCTTGGTAGTTGGCAGCCAGCGAGAATTCCGCCGCCAGCTGGTTGAAGTACCCCGCAGAGCTGGCGCCGAGGATCTGCGAGGCCGCCTTGTTTTCCAGGACGATGACGACAACATGCTGGATGCCACCGCTGCCCGGCGCCCCGGGTGCAGGGTGCGGGGCGGGCTGCGCGAAGTACGGGGACGACGGCGGCGGGGACGCGGCGGGAGGCGTGCCCTGGTTAGAGGGTTGGGGCGGGGATTCGGCGGGAGCCGACTCAGCAGGCGTGGATTCGGCAGGCGAGGATTGGGAAGGCCCAGGCGGGCCGGCTTGGAAGGGCTGCACCGGGGTGCACCCCACCAACAGCATCGCCAGCGCCCAAACGCCGGCCAGGCAGCCTCGGCCGATCCGCGTCATCGGACCATGCTAGCGGCCGGTGGCGGCGCGGCCAATGCTGTCGCCGGGCCCGGTCTCAGGCCCGGCTCAGGTCTGGTTCAGGGCTCCGGGATGGAGCGCCGTCCGGACCGTGCCCAGCAGGGACAGGAACCGCTCATTGCCCGGCATGTCATCGATCAGTACCACGCCCTCGGGACCGGCCAGCGGGATGCGCCAGTTCGGGTACTGGATGCTGGTGCCCGGCTGGTTCTGGGTCCGGGTCTCCCCCACAGCGTCGACGAGCGCCACGCCCAGCAGCGAGGATGGGGCAAGTGCCGTGAAGGCGTACAGCGCCTCCACCGTGGTCCGGACGTCTGTGCCGCCGGTGTCCGTCAGCAGGCCGCGTGCCCGGACTTGGGCCAGCACTGCCTCCTGCTCGGCCGCGGCCTCGGCGCGTTCTTCAGCCACCGGGCGCCGCAATAGCCCGAGCGATTCGCGCAAAGTGACGTGTTCACCGGCAAGGTAACCCGCCGTTGGGGGCAGATCGTGGGTGTTGACGCTGGTCAAGCATTGCTGGCGGTAGTGCTCCGGCGCGATCGGGCCGTCGGCGTCGTGTTCGAACCAGAGGATCGATGTGCCGAAGATGCCCCGCTCGGCCAAATAGCCGCGGACCCACGGTTCGAACACGCCCAGGTCTTCGCCGATCACGATCGCCCCGGCCCGTTGCGCCTCTAGGGCCAGGATGCCGATGAGCGCCTCGTAGTCGTAATGCACGTACGTGCCGCTCTCGGGGCCGGCGCCCTCGGGGATCCACCACAACCGGAACAAGCCGAGGATATGGTCCACGCGGATCCCGCCGGCGTGCCGCAGCACGGTCCGGAGCATGTCCCGGTAGGCGGCATAGCCGGATTCGGCGAGCCGGCCCGGATGCCACGGCGGCTGGGACCAATTCTGGCCCAGCTGGTTGAACATGTCCGGAGGTGCGCCCACCGTAACGCCTCGGGCGAGAACGCCGGCCAACGTCCAGGCGTCGGCACCGCCAGGTTTCACGCCAACGGCGAGGTCATGGACGACGCCGGTCCCCATCCCCGCCTGGCGCGCCGAACGTTGGGCCGCCTCAAGCTGCTGGTCACAGAGCCACTGGAGCCAGCAGTGGAATTCGATCCGGGCTGCGAGCCTCGGCCGCTGCTCGACACAGTACGGCGACGCCGGGGATGCCGCCGCCCCGGTCCATTCCGGCGCCGACGGCGGCAGCTGTTCGGCGAGCGCACACCACAGCGCGAAGTCCTCGAGCCCCTGTCCCTGCTCGGCGCGGAAGTCTGCGAACTGCCGGGCGCGGGCCGGACCGCGGCTGACGGCAAACACGAGTTCCAGGGCCGTGAGCTTCGCCGCGTAGCTGGCGTTGCGGTCCAGAAGGTCCCGGGACCGGTTGGCCGCCTGCAGACCTTCGGCCAGACGCGCTACCTCGGTCCGGGCGGCAGCGTCCAGGTAGCCGTATTCCGGGATTTCCTCCACCCGCAGGTAGAGCGGGTGGAAAAAGCGCCGTGTGGCTGGCAGGTACGGGGAGTCTTCGACCGGCGGCACTGGTTCGGCGGCATGCAGCGGATTGACCAGCACAAAGCCTGCCCCCTGCTCGCCGGCAATTTCCGCGAGATCGCTGAGATCTGCAAAGTCGCCAATCCCCCAGGACCGGGAGGACCGCACGGAGTACAGCTGGGCGGTCAGCCCCCAGCTCCGTCGTCCCTCCAGCCGGGTCGAGGTGCGGAGCCGGCCGGGTGTCACAACCAGCGGGCACTGCGCCGGGGTGCCTTCGGCGTCGGCGTTCAGGGTGTGCCAGCCGAGGCCGAGGTCGCCGGGAATGGTGAAGGTGGCACGTCCTGTGAGGACGCCGTCAACGTCAACCGGCTGGTCCCAGTTCTCCCGCTGGGCGGCCTCGTGCCTGCTGCCGCCCTCGGCGTCGATCCAAACGCGGACGTCGCTGCCGTGCGGGACGTGGACATCCACGTGGGTCTCCCGTCCCTCCCTCACCACAAGAACCGGCGGGAGGATGCGCCGCCACGGTGCCACCCGGAACTCCGCCAAGGAGCGTTGCTGCTCTTGGGGCCCGTTGGCGGGGACACCGAGGGCCGCCAGCACGTCCTGGAGTGTTCCGGCGGCCACGGGGCGCTCTACCCCGTCCCAGCCCCAGTAGCTCGTGTCGACGCCATAGGCCGCGGCGAGTTCGCTCAGGAGCGCGTCGGCCGTGTCAGTGTCCCCTGCGCGCCCCGGACTTCCAGGTGTCCCGGCATATTCGGGGTTTGCGGTGTTCTCGGGGTGCGTCTGGTCCGCCATGCGCCCACTCTAGACGCTGCCTCCACGCCCCGCGCCCCCTCTGTGGATTTGGGATTCACCTACCAGTTCTTCGAGTCCCTCCACGGCGGCCGCAAGTGACAGCTCCGGGTTCCCCGCAAGGAACGGCAGCAGGACCCGGTTCTCGGTCTGTAGGTGCAGCGCGAACAGGCCGCGGAGGGTGCCGGCCGCCACGGCAGCGTCCACGCCGCTGGAAACGCGCAATTCCTCGATCACGCCGACGATGCGCTGGTGCTCGGCCAGCAGAGCCTCCACAAGGAGCCGGCCCTCCGTTGTGCGGCCTGCTCCCCCGTACAGCGAGCCCTCCTCGGCGAGCGCATGCGGGACGAGGTCGGTTTCGCACCATTCCACCAGGACCCCATGGGTGTTGTGTTCGTCAACGGCGTTACCTGCTTTGACCGCGTGGATGAGAGAACCTGTCAAGGCTTCCAGCCGCTTGACCATCGCAGTGTGGTGGTGTTCCACGGCCTCAAGGGCGCGGGCCTCATCGCCCGCGGGGCCGGGCAGCGCGTCCCCCGGCGGCGTAGCGTCGGGATTGTCCATGGTGACTCTCCATGGTGACTTGTGGCTGTGCAGGACTGATGGTCGATTACCACCATACGGATACGGCCACCGGTGCGGACGGGTCTTTCGGCCCGTTTAGACGCCGCCGCAGCGTCCGCGCTAGCCTTGCACTCTATGGTTGACATCGAACGGTTCCGGATCCTGCTGCAGGAGGAACGTAACCGGAAGCTTGCCCTCCTGCCCGCTCTCCGCGGAGACATCACCTCGGTCAATGCCGCCCGCCGGGACTCCAATGTCGACGACGAACACGACCCCGAAGGCAGCACGATCGCCTTCGAACTGTCCCAGGCATCCGCGCTTCTGGAACAGAGCAGGGCTTCCCTGGTGCAGATCGAGGCCGCCCTTGCCCGGATGGATGAGGGCACCTATGGGATTTGCGCAGTGTGCGGCGCCTCCATCCCCGAGGACCGGCTGGAGGCCAGGCCCTGGACCGCGTACTGCATCGAGCACGCCTCGGGCAGGGCATGACCTGGCCGGGCCTGCCGGTGGAATCGAACCTCGCCCTGACGTGGTGGGAACGGATCGTTGCCGGATTCACCCACGCCCCCAGCCCGCACGTGACCAGCACCGAGCTCGTTGCAGTGATCCTGCTGGCCGTCGCGGTGTCCCTGCCGCGCCTGACCTGGCGCTACTTTGGCCTGCTCGCCACCGTGACCCACGAACTCGGCCACGCCTTTGCCGCCCTCACCACCGGCCAGCGGCTCGGCGGCATCCGGCTGGGCCTGGACCACTCCGGCACCACCACGACCTACAGCAAGAGCCGACTCTCCGCCGCCTGGTCGACCTTCTGGGGTTACCCCGTGCCGGCCGTCGTCGGGGCAGTGATGGTCTGGTGCGGTTTCAACGGCTGGGGCCCGGCCGCGATGTCGGTGGGCACGCTGATCCTCCTGGCGTCATTCCTGTTCCTCCGCAACGGCGTGGGCCTCCTCATTACCGCCGCCGCCGTGCTGGCCTCGGCGCTCCTGGTTCTCTTTGTCCCGCCGGTGTTCAACGCTCACGTGATGATCGTGCTGGGCCTGGCGCTTCTGGTCGCGGCCGTCAGGGACCTCGGCAAACTGGCAAACGTCCATCTGCGGCACCGTGACAGGCTCCCGACGTCGGACGCTTACCTGCTGGCCCGGGCCACCTCCGTCCCTGCGGCGGTGTGGATTGCGCTCTTCGCGGCGGTAGTGGCCGGAGCCTGGTGGTTTGCCTGGCAGCCGATGGCGCCGGTCTTCACGGCCTTGTTGGGACCGTTCAATGCCCGGCCTTAGGCTGGGACCATGAGCCAGACTATCCACACCAACGATCCGGGATTCAGCACCAAGGGCGCCTACGTGACCGGAGGCGAGGAATTCACCCGGGACACCAAGTACATCGAGGACCGGATCACCCGGGACGGCGGCCCAGGCAGCAACGGCGAGCCCGGCTGGCCGGTGGAGCCTGGCCGCTACCGCCTCATCGCCGCGCGTGCCTGCCCGTGGGCCAACCGCACGGTGATCGTGCGCCGGTTGCTCGGCCTGGAAGAGGTCATCTCGCTCGGCCAGCCCGGTCCCACCCACGATGTCCGGTCCTGGACGTTCGAGCTCGACCCGGACGGCAGGGACCCCGTCCTCGGGATTGAGCGCATCCAGGACGCCTACTTCCGCCGCTTCCCCGGCTACCCCCGCGGGATTACCGTCCCGGCGATCGTGGACGTCCCCAGCGGGCAGGTAGTCACCAACGACTTCCCCCAAATCACGCTCGACTTTTCCACGGAGTGGGCGCAGTATCACCGTGCCGGCGCGCCGGAGCTTTACCCGGAGCACCTGAGGGAAGAAATCGACGCCGTCAACAAGCGCGTCTTCACTGAGGTGAACAACGGCGTCTACCGGTGCGGGTTCGCCGGTTCCCAGCAGGCCTACAACGCAGCCTATGACCGGCTTTGGACGGCCCTGGACTGGCTCGAGGAGCGCCTGGCCGGCCAACGCTACCTGGTGGGCGACACCATCACGGAGGCCGATGTCCGTCTGTTCACCACTCTTGCCCGCTTCGATGCCGTCTACCACGGCCACTTCAAGTGCAACCGGCAAAAGCTCAGCGAGATGCCGGTCCTGTGGGCCTACGCGCGCGACTTGTTCCAGACTCCCGGGTTCGGTGACACCACGGACTTTGTGCAGATCAAGGAGCACTACTACATCGTTCATGAGGACATCAATCCCACCGGAGTGGTCCCGCGCGGACCGGAACTGGGCAATTGGCTCTCGGAACACGGCCGCGAAGCGCTGGGCGGCCGGCCCTTCGGTGACGGCACGCCTCCCGGACCGGTCCGCGCCGGCGAAGAGGTCGCCCCGGGACACGGCGCAGCCTGATGCCGGCAGGGGCCGGCGCGGCGCCGGGGTGGGGCAAGGCAACCACGTCCGTGGAGACAGGAGCCGTGGACACATCGGCGCAGTCCCTCTCGACTGGCCTTGCCACCCCCGAATTCACGGGAGTGCGTGAGCTCTTCGACTCCTTCCTCTCCGATGACCCGGGCTACAGCGCGCAACTGAGCGTCTACCTCCGCGGCACCAAGATGGTGGATCTTTGCGGCGGCCCGGGTTTCGCGCCAGGGGACATCACGGGCACCTATTCCTGTTCCAAGGGAGTAGCCGCGTTCGTGATCGCCCTCCTCGTCCAGGACGGCCGGCTCGACCTCGACCGGACCGTCGCGTCCTACTGGCCCGAGTTCGCCGTCCACGGCAAAGACCGGCTCACCGTGCGGCAGGCCCTTTCCCATCAGGCGGGGCTGCCCGGCGTCGTCGGCGGTTTTCCGCTGGCGGAATTCACGATGCCCGACGCGGCACGGCGCCTCGCGGCCTCGGCGCCGCTGTGGCGCCCGGGCACGGCCTTCGGCTACCACACCCTGACCATGGGGATCCTCATGGAGGAGCTCTGCCGCCGTACTTCCGGGATGCCGCTCCAGGGGCTCTACGACCAGCGCATCCGTCGCCCGTGGGGCATCGACTTCTTCCTGGGCCTGCCCGAGGACCAGGAACCGAGATACCGCGAAGTACTCTACGATCCGGACCCGGCCCAGCCGTGGCTGGATCCGCTCAGCCTCGACGGGCTGGGCAGCAACGCGCCGGTCAGCACCATCATGGAGCTGCCCAACCATCGCGCCGTGCGCGCCGCGGGAATGAGCGCCGCCGGTGGCGTGGGGTCAGCCGAGGGGATGGCCAGGCTCTATGCCGCCGCCACAACCGGACTGGACGGTACTCCCGCATTCCTGAGCCCGGCCACCATCGATCTCATGGCCGCAGAGCAGGTCTGGGGACTGGACCGTTGCTCCGGCGCGGACAATGCTTTTGCCGTCGTGTTCATGAAACCCCAGCCGGGACGGAACTTCGGCAGCCATTTGGCGTTCGGACACGAGGGCGCCAACGCGGCCCTCGGCTTCGCGGATCCCGGCTACGGCCTTGGGTTCGGGTATGTGCCCCGCCGCAGCGAAGAGGGCAGGACCGGGGGCCGGGCCCAGCGGCTGTCCGCGGCGGTGCGGCGGGCCGCCCACGCCGCGTCCTGACCGGCGTCGTTCGGGTCCGTCGGCGCCGCACCGGGTTTCGTCCACTTGTCGCAGCAACCTCCCGGCCCTAGGGTGAGCCGGGATGGTCACTCCCGAAAAGACAGCAGACAGCCCGCCCTCCCCGCCGCGCAAATGGGCCCGGAATGTATCCCGCGCTGTCTCCGCGACGCTGCTGTGGCCCCGGCTCCAGCTGGCCCTGAAAGCGGCGCTGGCCGCGGGCATCGCCTTCGCGATCGCCCCCTACATGCCGGGATCCGCCGCCGAATATCCGTATTACGCGCCCCTCGGCGCCTTGGTCGCCATGTACGAGAACGTGGCCGGTTCCATGCGCCAGGGCCTGCAGACGCTCGTCGGCCTGGCGATCGGCGTAGGGCTGGCGTTCGTGCTGTTCAGCCTCGGATCGCCGTCTCCGCTGACGGTCGCGGTGGTTATGGGTCTGGGCGTTATCCTGGCCGGACTGCCGAAGATCGGCTCGGGCCGGGACTGGATCCCGACGGCGGCGCTGCTGGTGCTGTTGGTTGGCGGCCATAATCCGGACACGTTCTCGTTCGGGTACCTCTTTCAGATGGGCGTCGGCGTCACGGTGGGCATCATCGTGAACCTGCTGGTGTTCCCGCCGCTGCACTTCCGGGCCGCGGCCCTGAGTATCGCGGAACTGCGCCAGGCACTCGCCCAGCAGCTCTGGGACATGGGCAAGGCCCTCAAGGAAAGCTGGCCGCCGGAACATCAGGACTGGTCCCGCCGTTCGGAGGCACTCGCAGCGCACGCCCGCTCCGTGCGCCTCGCCGTCGAGAAGGCGGATGCGAGCCGCCAGGCCAATCCCCGCCGCCGCCTGCATCCGCGGGACATGGAACTCGACTACCGGAACCTGCGGGACCTCGAGCGGCTGACCTTCCACGTCCAGGACGTGACCCAGGTGCTCTCGGACGTCATCTGGGCCCAGGACACCCCCTTCGTGATCCCCGACGCCTCCGCGGCGCCCCTCGGGGACGCCATGGCTTCTGTCGGCGACGTGCTGCATGCCTTGGAGGACGAACAGCCGGAACGCCAGGCCGAGTTGGCCCGCTCCGCCGACTCGGCAATCAACGAATTGACTGCCCGGCTTGCCTCCGAACCGCACAGCAAGGGCGCCCCGAGCGCGGCGGAATCAATCCTCGTGAGCCTCCACCGCATGCTGCGGGTGGCCACACCCGGCCGGCCGGAGGAAGAACCGGCCAAGGCGCCCGCAGGCTAGGCAAGCGCGCGCCGTCCGCCCGCTGGGCGGGTCCCGCGGATTTGTCCCGCTCGGCTACGGCAGCGCCGCGACAGACCCGCTAAAGTGCCGGCGCCCGGACAGCGGGTTCCACGCCACATAGTCGGAGCGCTCCCAGGCGCCGCCGTCGGCCTGCACCGTGCCGATGTCCAGCGCAACGCGGGCCGGCAGGAACACGGGCGCTTCGAAGGCAACTTCCCAGCGGAACGAGTCCCCCCTGACGGCGCCGACGTCGGCCAGCGCCCGCGACGCTAGGTACATGCCGTGGGCAAGGGAACGGCGCATGCCCAGAGCCTTGGCAGTCAAGACGCTCAGGTGGATGGGGTTGAAGTCGCCGGACACAGCGGCGTAGGCCCGCCCGGTGTCGACGCCAAGCTGCCACAGCGCCGTGGGGTCCGGCGCCGAGAACGGCGGCGGCGTCACCGGCACCGAGGGCTTGTCGATCCCGGGCAGGAACACCCCCTTGGCCAGGTAGGTCGAGACCCCGCGCCAGCGGACGTCTTCTTGCTTTGCGGCGGCTTGCCCGGCGGCGTCTCGCCCGGCGGTAAAGACCTCTGCCACGACGTCGAGCTGGGTGCCGGCCCGGTGGCCGCGCAGGTTCTCCACCCGGGCCCGGATGTCCAGGGCCTGGGTGAACGGGACCGGCGCGGCCTGCACCACCTTGTTGCTCAGATGGATCATGCCCAGCAGGGGCAGCGGAAAATCGTCCCGGTTCATCACGCTCATGGCCAGCGGAAACGCCAGGGCATGGATGAACCCGGCCGGGAGGACATCGCTCGCGCTCTCACCGATCAGGTGCTGGTAGGCCGTCAGGTTGGCGACGTCGGCCTTCACGCCACGGACCTCGTGGGTGTAGGCCGGCAGTTCGGTGCCGCCGTGGGTGCCCAGGACCCGGCGGCGTGCGGCCGAGGCCGCCGCGTTGACGTAGAGCTTGGACAGGGACGGCATCTCGCCCAGGATGACGGTCCGGGAACCGCTCATGCGCCGACCAGGTTCTGCCCGCAGACGCGCAGCACCTCGCCGGAAATCCCGCCAGCGGCGTCGCTGGCCAGGAACGCGATGGCCTCGGCGACGTCGCCCGGCTGGCCGCCCTGCTGCAGGGAATTGAGCCGGCGCGCCACTTCGCGGGTGGCGAAGGGGATCCTGGCGGTCATCTCCGTTTCGATGAAGCCCGGAGCGACGGCGTTGATGGAGCCGCCGCGCTCGCCGATCAGCGCCGCAGTGGCGCGCACCATGCCGATCACGCCGGCCTTGGAAGCTGCATAGTTGGTCTGGCCGCGGTTTCCGGCGATGCCGCTGGTGGAGGCCACGGACACGATCCGGGGCGCATCGCCGAGGTGCTCCGAGGCCAGGAGGGCCTCGTTGATCCGCAGTTGCGCGGCGATGTTGACGGCGATCACGGAGTTCCAGCGGCCCGCGTCCATGTTGGCCAGAAGCTTGTCACGGGTGATCCCGGCATTGTGGATCATGATGTCCAGCCGGCCGTGCCGTGCCGCGGCGTGGTCGATGATCCGCTGGCCAGCGTCGTGGCGGCTGATGTCCAGTTGCAGGGCCGTCCCGTGGACCTGGTTGGCCACCTCCGCAAGATGGTCCCCGGCGGCCGGGATGTCGACGAGGATCAGGGTGGCGCCGTCGCGGTACAGGGTGCGGGCGATCGCGGCCCCGATTCCCCGGGCGGCGCCAGTCACGACGGCCACCTTGCCGGCCAGCGGTCTCTCGACGGCCTCGGGCAGCTGCCCGGCGCCGGAGCTGACGGTCAGGAACTGCCCGTCCACAAACGCCGAGCGGCCCGACAAGAAGAACCTCAACGCTCCCAGCGTGGCGGGGCTGGTGGTCCGCGCGCCGTCCGCGAGCAGGATGCCGTTGCCGGTGGCGCCGGCGCGGAGTTCCTTCGCCAGAGACCGCAGGAGGCCGTCCACGCCCTGCCGGGCCGCTGCCGTTGCCGGCTCCGTCGCGGAGTCTGCCGTGCGGGATACGGTGATGACGCGGGCGTTGGGGGCGAGATCACGCAGCGAGGTGGCGGCGGTGAGCACCGGTTTCTCGAGGTCGCCAGGGTGGGCCAGTTCGTCCAGCACCAGGATGATGGCGCCGAGCTTCTCCTTGGGAATCGCGTGGCGGCGGACGTCGAGGTTCCAGGCCAGGAGCGTGGCGGCGAGGTCGTCGGCGCCGGCGGTTGAGCCCTGGACCAGGACGGGTCCTTCGATCACGGGGCTGCCGGTCTCGTACCGCCGGAGGGCCACCGGCTGCGGGAGGCCGAGCCGCTTGGCGATGTCCTTGCCGAATCCGTGGCTGACGAACCGGGTGTACTTGTCGCTCATCGGATTCTCCTTAGAGTGCTTCGAGGATTGCGACGACGCCCTGGCCGCCGGCGGCGCAAATGGACACAAGCCCGCGGGCCGGGCGCCCGCTAACCTGGCCTTGGGCGTGCAGCATTTTGGCCAGCGACGCCACTATCCGTCCACCAGTGGCAGCAAACGGGTGTCCGGCGGCCAGCGAGGAGCCGTTGACGTTCAGTTTGGTCCGGTCGATGCTGCCGAAGGCGCCGTCCAGGCCCAGGCGGGTGCGGCCGAATTCCTCGTCCTCCCACGCGGCAAGAGTGCTCAGCACCGTGCCGGCGAAGGCCTCGTGGATCTCGAAGAAGTCGATGTCCGCGAGGGTGAGATTGTGGCGGGCGAGCAGCCGGGGCACCGCGAAGGCCGGCGCCATGAGCAGCCCGTCCTTGCCGTGGACAAAGTCGACCGCGGCAGCCTCGCCGTCGACGACCGTGGCCAGCTTGGGGAGGTCGTGGGCGTCGGCCCATTCTTCGGACGCGAGCAGCACGGTGGAGGCGCCATCCGTCAGCGGGGTGGAGTTGCCGGCCGTCATGGTCGCCTCGGCGCCAAGGTTCTTGCCGAACACGGGCTTGAGCGTGGCCAGTTTCGCCAGGCTCGTATCGGCGCGCAGGTTGGAGTCCCGGCTCAGTCCCCGGTAAGGGGTCAGAAGGTCGTCGAAGAAGCCGGCGTCGTAGGCCGCGGCAAGATTCCGGTGGCTGTTGAAGGCGAGCTCATCCTGGGCCTCGCGGGTGATCTTCCACTGCGCGGTGGTCAGCGCCTGGTGCTCGCCCATCGACAGCCCGGTACGCGGCTCCCCCGTGTTCGGGGCGTCGGGGGCGAGATCCTTGGGCCGGAGCCGGCTGAGGACCTGCAGCTTCCGAGACACCGTCTTGGCACGGTTGAGGTCAAGAAGCACCTCGCGGAGTCCCTCACTGACCGCAATGGGGGCGTCAGAGGCGGAGTCGACGCCACCGGCGATCGCGGAATCAATCTGGCCCAGTTTGATCTTGTTCGCCAGGCCGAGCACCGTTTCCAGGCCGGTGGCGCAGGCCTGCTGGAGGTCGTACGCCGGGGTCTCGGCAGAGAGGGCCGAGCCCAGCACGGCTTCCCGGGTGAGGTTGAAGTCGCGGGAGTGCTTGAGGACAGCTCCGGCCGCGACTTCCCCGATCCGTTCGTCCTGAAGGCCGAAGCGGGCGATCAATCCGTCCAGAGCGGCGGTGAGCATGTCCTGGTTGGAGGACTTGGTGTACGCGCCGCCGGTCCGGGCAAACGGGATGCGGTTGCCGCCCACAACCACGGCCCTGCGGAGCTGCGCCGAGGCTGTGCCCCCGTGCTGTGACATCCCTGCTGCGGTCCCCGCGGCGCCCCCTGCGGGGGTGGCCGCGGCCGGTGGTTCCTGCGGTCCGGGCACTGACGGTCCGTTGACGGACATGGGCTGTCTCCTTCGATCAAAGCGATTACCGATACCCAGCGTACCTGATACGCTGGGTATCGTGAACATCATCCACGACCTCCCGCCCGCCGGACGGGCCGCCGTCGACGGCCGCGCTTCCCGCTGGCAGTCCCACCGCGAGGAACGGCGGCGGGAGCTCATTAAGTCGGCCCGGAGGGCGGTGCACGCCCTTGGCAGTGACGCATCGATGGAGGACATTGCCGCAGCCGCGGGAACCTCAAAGTCCGTGTTTTACCGCTATTTCGGCGACAAGGCCGGACTCCAGCAGGCCGTGGGCGAAGTGGCTCTGAGCCAGATGCAGCGGCGCATCCAGGAGGCGGCCCAGAGCGCCCAGACGCCCCGCGAAGGCCTGTTCGCGATGGTGTCCGCCTACCTGCAGATGGCCGAGACCAGCCCCAATGTTTACGCCTTTGTCACGCGCCACGCCCCCGGCGAAGCGGATACCGCCAGCGCGCCCATCTCCACGGCCGGCGCATTGAGCCACTTCTTCGCCGCCATCAGCGACATGATTGCCCGGCCCATGCGCAGCCATCTGGGCGGCGGCCAGGACAAGGAAGCCGTGATCGGCTACTGGCCCAATGCCGCGATCGGCCTGGTCCGGAACGCCGGAGAGCAGTGGCTCGCCAGCCCGCCCGGGCCCGGCCGGCCGGACCAGGAAGCCATGGCACGGCAGATCACGGACTGGCTCTGCTTCGGCATAGCCCCCGAGCTGCAGTCACCGGTGGACCCGGCTCCGGCACCGGCGGACCCCGGAGCGCCGTAGCCGCGGCGCTCCGGCCCACGCCTACGCCTACGCCTTCGGACTGAATTGTCAGCACTAAAGATTGTCAGAACCACAGAAGGAAACGACATGACTGAACTAGCCGACCGCACCACCGGCAACGCGCCTCGCCGCACCACGACGCCGGCGGCGACCGCACCAGCCGGCCGTTCCGGCGCCCAGCCCGGCTCCCCGGAGGCGCCCGCCGTCGACGTCGCGGCCCTTGGCGAACAACTGCTCGGCAAATGGGCCGATATCCGGCTGAAGTCCAGGGGCCTCGCCGGCCGCCCGGAACTGCACAAGATCGAGGGCCTGACCCACACCGATCATCGCCAACGCGCGTTCGGACAGCTCAGGATCCTGGTGGACAACGGCGCCGTACACCGCGCCTTCCCACAGTCCGTGGGCGGATCGGATGATCACGGCGGGAACGTGGCCGGTTTCCAGGAGCTGGTCATCGCCGACCCGTCGCTGCAGATCAAGGCCGGCGTCCAGTGGGGACTGTTCGGCTCCGCAGTGAACCACCTCGGCACCGCCGTACACCACGAGAAGTGGCTGCCCGGCATCATGAGCCTGGAGATCCCGGGCTGCTTCGCCATGACCGAGACCGGGCACGGTTCGGACGTGGCCAGCATCGCCACCACCGCCACCTACGACCCCGCGGCCGAGGAGTTCGTGGTCCACACGCCGTTCCGGGCCGCGTGGAAAGACTACATCGGCAACGCCGCCACCGATGGCCTGGCCGCCGTCGTGTTCGCCCAGCTCGTGACAAAGGGCGTCAACCACGGCGTGCACGCGTTCTACATGGACCTCCGGGACCCCGAGACCAAGGATTTCCTGCCGGGCATCGGCGGCGAGGACGACGGCGTTAAGGGCGGCCTGAACGGCATCGACAACGGCCGGCTGCACTTCACCCAGGTCCGGATCCCCCGCAGCAACCTCCTGAACCGCTACGGCGACGTCGACCCTGAGGGCAACTACACGTCTCCCATCGCCAGCCCGGGCCGCCGCTTCTTCACCATGCTCGGCACGCTGGTCCAGGGCCGGGTCTCCCTCGACGGCGCCGCCGTGACGGCGTCGAAACTGGCTCTGAAAACCGCCATCCAGTACGCCACCGAACGCCGGCAGTTCAATGCCTCCTCCCAGACCGATGAGGAAGTCCTGCTGGACTACCAGCGGCACCAGCGCCGGCTCTTCACCCGGCTGGCCGCCACGTACGCCGCGAGCTTCGCCAGCGAGCAGCTGCTGCAGAAATTCGACGACGTCTTCTCCGGCCGTCACGACACCGACCAGGATCGCCAGGACCTCGAGACCCTGGCCGCGGCACTCAAGCCGCTCAGCACCTGGCACGCACTGGACACGCTGCAGGAATGCCGCGAGGCCTGCGGCGGCGCCGGATTCCTGATCGAGAACCGTTTCGCCTCGCTCCGCGCCGACCTCGACGTGTACGCCACTTTCGAAGGCGACAACACGGTCCTGCTGCAGCTGGTCGCCAAGCGGCTGCTGGCCGACTACGCCAAGGAATTCCGCACCGTGAACTTCGGCGTGCTGGCCCGCTACGTCGTGGGCCAGGCCACCGGTGTCGCGATCCACCGCACCGGACTACGCGGCGTCGCCCAGTTCGTAGCGGACTCCGGATCGGTGCAGAAAGCGGCCCTGGCGATCAAGGACGAAGCAAGCCAGCGGACCCTGCTGACGGACCGCGTCCAGACCATGGTCGCGGAGGTGGCCACAGCCCTTAAGGGCGCGAACAGGCTCCCGCAGCAGCAGGGCGCCGCCTTGTTCAACGCGCACCAGCACGAACTCATCGAGGCCGCCCAGGCCCATGCGGAGCTGCTGCAGTGGGAGGCCTTTACCGCGGCGCTCGGGAAAGTGACAGACCCGGGCACGCACACGGTCCTGACGTGGCTGCGTGATCTGTTCGGCCTGTCCCTCATCGAGAAGAACCTGTCCTGGTACCTCATGAACGGCAGGCTGTCGATGCAGCGCGGACGCACCGTGGGCGAATACATCAACCGCCTGCTCGTGAAGATCCGCCCGCACGCCGTCGACCTGGTGGACGCCTTCGGTTACGGGCCGGAGCATCTCCGCGCTGAGATCTCCACCGGCGCGGAGAAAGTCCGCCAGGACGAGGCCCGGGACTACTTCCGGAAACAGCGGGCCAGCGGCCACGCGCCCCTGGATGAAAAGATCCTGCTCGCCCGCGCGGCCCACGGCACAAAAGCCCAGTCCACAAAAGCCCACGGGACAAAAACCCACGGCACAAAAGCCCCCGGCGCCTGACCCGGCCGAAATACGACGGCGGCGCCGCCCCTCAGCCGGGGCGGCGCCGTCGTACTCCTGTGTCGCCTTACTACTGTTCGGACGCTGGGTCAGGAGTCCTTGGTGAGCACCGAGCGGTAAACCTCGAGCGTGGTCTCCGTGATGGATTCCCAGGAGAAGTGCTCCTCGGCCCTGCGCCGGCCGGCTACACCCATGGCGCGCGCCCGGGCGGGATCGGACACCACTTCGGTCAGGGCGGCGGCGAACTCGGTGACAAATTTCTCCGGATCCAGCGGCGTGCCCGTGCCGTCGGTGACCTGCTCCAGCTCGACGAGCAGCCCGGTCACGCCGTGCTCGACGACCTCCGGAATACCACCGGTGGCGCTGGCCACCACGGCGGCGCCGCAGGCCATCGCCTCAAGGTTCACGATGCCCAGCGGCTCGTAGATGGACGGGCAGGCGAACGCCGTTGCGTGGCTGAGGACCTGGACGAGTTCATTGCGGGGAAGCATCCGTTCCACCACGATCACACCGCTGCGCTGGCTCTGCAGCTCCTCGATGAGGCGCGCGGTCTCGGCGGCCAGTTCCGGCGTGTCCGCAGCGCCGAGGCACAGCACCAGCTGGACATTGGCCGGCAGCTTGGCGGCGGCACGGAGCAGGTACGGGACGCCCTTCTGCCGCGTGTTGCGCCCGACAAACACGACACTGGGCAGCGACGGGTCCATCCCGAGGGCCCGGACGACGTCGTCGCCCTCGTCCCGGTTCCACAAGCTGACGTCAATGCCGTTGTGGACCACCTTGACCTTGGCCGGGTCAACGTCCGGGTAGCTGCGCAGGATGTCCTGGCGCATCCCTTCCGAGACGGCGATGATGGCGGCAGCGGCCTCGTAGGCGGTCTTCTCCACCCATGAGGACACCGCGTATCCGCCACCGAGCTGCTCGGCCTTCCACGGGCGCAGCGGCTCCAGGCTGTGGGCGCTGAGCACATGCGGGATGCCGTGGAGCAGCGACGCGATGTGTCCGGCCATGTTGGCATACCAGGTGTGGGAGTGGACCAGGTCCGCGCCGGCTATGTCCGGAACGATCCTCAGGTCCACCCCGAGGGTCTGGATAGCCGCGTTTGCTGAGCCCAGGTCTTCGGGCACGGAATACGACGTGACGGTCGCTCCGTGATACCCGGGCTCGCGGGGCGCGCCGAAGGCACGCACCTGAAGGTCCACGCGTTGGGCCAGCACCCTGCTGAGCTCCGCCACATGGACCCCGGCGCCGCCGTAGATTTCCGGCGGGAATTCTTTGGTCACAATATCTATTCGCACAAGCACCAAGGTAGTCGTTACGGTGGAACTGATCTAGTGTGAAGACGTTCGGGCATGCCGGACTGTATTGGGGAGTAACGAAGGCGTTCAGGAGCGATCACCATGCCGCATCAAAAGAGAGTTTTGGCAATTGTCCTCGCAGGTGGCGAGGGAAACCGGCTCATGCCGTTGACGGCGGACCGGGCCAAGCCTGGTGTCCCGTTTGCCGGAAGCTACCGGCTTATTGACTTTGCCCTTTCAAATCTTGTGAATTCCCGCTATCTGCAAATTGTTGTGTTGACGCAATACAAGTCCCACAGCCTTGACCGGCACATTTCCGAAACGTGGCGCATGTCCACCCAGCTGGGCAACTATGTGGCCTCGGTCCCGGCCCAGCAGCGCGTCGGCAAGAGCTGGTTCCTGGGCAGCGCCAACGCCATCTATCAGTCCCTGAACCTCATTCAGGACGCCAATCCCGACATCGTGGTTGTGGTCGGCGCAGACCACGTCTACCGGATGGACTTTTCCCAGATGGTGGCGCAGCACGTCGCCAGCGGGGCCAAAGCCACGGTCGCGGCCGTCCGCCAGCCGCTGCACATGGCAGACCAGTTCGGCGTGATCGAAACGGACGCGGACAACCCGGAGAAGATTGCCGCGTTCGTCGAGAAGCCGTCCACGACGCCCGGCCTCGCGGCCGACCCCAGCCAGTTCCTGGCCTCCATGGGCAACTACGTATTCGACGCCGACGCCCTGGTCGCAGCCCTCCACGTTGACGCCGAGCGCCTTGACACCAAGCACGACATGGGCGGGGACATCATTCCCTACTTCGTGAACCAGGGTGAGGCCGGCGTCTACGACTTCACCCTCAACGACATTCCCGGTTCCACCGAACGGGACCGCACCTACTGGCGCGACGTCGGCACCATCGATTCGTTCTACGACGCCCACATGGACCTGATCTCCCCCGTTCCGGTTTTCAACCTCTACAACTCCGAGTGGCCGATCTACACCCGCCAGAGCATTTCCCCGCCGGCCAAGTTTGTCCGCGGCAAGTCCAACACGGTGGGCACGGCACTGGATTCCATCGTGGCCAGCGGCGTCGTCGTCTCCGGCGGCATCGTGGAAGGGTCCGTGCTCGCCAACGACGTCTACGTCAGCACCTCGAGCCGGGTCCTGGACTCGGTCCTGATGGACAAGGTCAATGTCGGCGAGGGCGCCGTGATCAAACGCGCCATCATCGACAAGAACGTCAAGGTTCCCGCCGGCGCCGCGATCGGGCTCGATCCCGAACTGGACCGCGCCCGCGGGTTCAAGGTCACCGACTCCGGAATCACGGTCCTGTCCAAGGGCCAGCTTGTCCCGGATCCCAGCGATGCGGAACGGGCACTCTCCGCGGCCAACCTGCGCCTGGTGCCGGATGCCGTCCGCACTGCCACGGAAAACTGGCCCGAACTGCGGGAGTCCGTGGACAAGGTTGCCGACGTGCAGGCCGCCGCGGTCGGCGCGGACGGACCGGCCAAGCAATCCCCCACGGCATAGGCAGGCGGGGGCCCGGCACTGCCGTCAGGCCGGGCTCCCCGCACCCTGTAAAATTAGGGCAATGAGCTCCCCCGATCTGTCCTCCGATCTTCCCCGCGCCGAGCTTGGCAGTGTCGAGGCGGGCCCCGCTGGGCTGACCCCGGAGGAAATCCAGGCCTGCCTGAAGGTCCTGAACACGATCCACGCCTATGACGAGGAACACCCGGACTACGTTTCCGTGCGCCGCGCCACCGGGAAGATGTTCAAGGCCGTCAAGCGCCACCGGCGGGTCAGCAAACGGGATGAGATCGCCGAAGCGGACCGTGCCGTGATCGCCCAGACGGCGACCGCGGCCCCCGACAGGATCGACGACGAGACGCGCGGCAATAAGCTCGCCACGTCCGCGACCGGGGAGATCGCCGGCCACCTCATCAGGTCCCGGCCGTGCTACATCTGCAAGCAGCACTACACCCAGGTGGACGCCTTCTACCACCAGCTGTGTCCCGAGTGCGCCATGTTCAGCCACAGCAAGCGCGACGCCCGCACCGATCTGGCAGGCCGCAGGGCCCTGCTGACGGGCGGCCGGGCGAAGATCGGCATGTACATCGCGCTCCGGCTCCTCCGGGACGGCGCCCACACCACCATCACCACCCGGTTCCCCAAGGACGCCGCCCGCCGCTTCGCCGCCATGGAGGACAGCGCCGACTGGCTGCACCGGCTCCGGATCGTGGGCATCGACCTCCGCGACCCGTCCCAGGTGATGGCCCTGACTGATACCCTCGATGCCGCCGGACCACTGGACATCATCATCAACAACGCGGCCCAGACGGTGCGGCGCTCCGGCAACGCCTACAAGCCCCTCGTCGACGCCGAGGACGAGCCGCTGCCCGCCGCCCTCCAGGCTGCCAACGGGGGCCCGGAGCTCGTCACGTTCGGCCACGCCCACGACAAGCACCCGCTTGCCCTCGCCAGCAGCGTGCTGGACCATCCCGTACTGGCCGGGGACGCAATCACTTCCCTGGCCCTGTCTACGGGTTCCGCGTCGCTGGAACGCATCGCCTCCGGCACCGCGATCGACGCCGGCGGGCTGGTCCCGGACCTCGCCACGATCAACAGCTGGACCCAGGTGCTGGACGAAGTGGACCCGCTGGAGATGCTCGAAGTGCAGCTGTGCAACGTGACGGCTCCGTTTTTGCTGGTCAGCCGGCTGCGCGGCGCCATGAAGCGCTCCACCGCACGGCGGAAGTACATCGTCAATGTCAGCGCCATGGAAGGCCAGTTCTCCCGCGCCTACAAGGGCCCCGGGCACCCGCACACGAACATGGCCAAGGCTGCGCTGAACATGATGACGCGCACCAGCGCCCAGGAAATGCTCGACGCCGACGGCATCCTCATGACGGCCGTGGACACCGGCTGGATCACGGACGAGCGGCCGCACTACACCAAAGTCCGCCTCATGGAAGAGGGCTTCCACGCGCCCCTGGATCTGGTTGACGGCGCCGCCCGCGTTTATGACCCCATCGTGATGGGCGAGTCCGGCGAGGACCAGTACGGCGTCTTCCTGAAGGATTACAAGCCCAGTCCGTGGTGACCGGTGTAACGTGGCTCCACATGGAGACAACCACGCCCCCGCCGGATTATTCGCTGACCATGGACCAGTGCTGGGCGCTGCTCGATGCCGAAGTCGTGGGGCGCGTAGCGCTGATCGTGGACAGCCATCCGGAGATCTTTCCGGTGAATTTCGTGCTGGAGCGGCGGGCGATTATCTTCCGCACCTCCGGTGGCACGAAACTGTGGGGCGCCATCACGGGCAAACCGGTGGCATTCGAGATCGACGGCTACGACGCCCACGAGGAGACGGCCTGGAGCGTGATGGCGCGTGGCGAAGCCGAACTGATCGAGAACCAGGCAGACAGGGACGCGGCGGACGCCCTGCTCCTGGAACCGTGGCAACCCGGCGCCAAACCGTATTACGTGCGGGTGGCTCCCAAAGCACTGACGGGACGGCGTTTCAAGGTCAACAGGCCCGATGTGTGGACCACGCGCCTCTCGGACCAGCGCCGCGCAACATTCGAGTAGGGCGGGTTCGAATCTGTCCGGGCACGGATTCCGGTGTCAGTCCTTTTCCGGCGAATGCACCACCAGCACCGGGCAATGCGCGTGTGCCACACAGGCAGAACTGACCGATCCCAGGAGCAGACCGCCGAACCCGCCGTGGCCGCGGCGGCCCAGCACCAGCATGTCGGCGGATTTGCTCTCCTCGATGAGCGTGTTGCGGGGATGTCCTTGGATGAGGCGGGCCTCGACGTTGTGCGGCGTGTCCGGGCCGAATGCCTTCACCATCGCCTCGGCCAAGATTTGCCCTGCCCGGACGTCGAAGTCGTCGATGCCGACGGCGACATAACCGTCGTACACCGGCGGATAGTCCCAGCACGCCAGCGCGACCACCTTGGCGGACAGGGGCACCGCGAGGGCCTGCGCATGCTGTAACGCCGATACCGACGCGTCCGAGCCATCAACTCCTACCACGATCGTACGGACGTCCATGACTTCGTTCATCGGTGACCTTTGTCCTCGTACGGGCCGAGCTTCCTATGCCAGATGGCGACGCTTCCATGATTCCCGCCCGCCGGCCCACCGCCTAGGGCCAAAAGACTTGCCATCACACCAGCCAGCGGGCCCGAAAGGATTCAGTGCGGCGCGCCTCCTTCGAATAGGCCGCGGGCGGCCCGCCGGGCATTATGACCCTTGTCTGCTGCGGCGCAGTGCAGAAGAATGGCAGAGGCTGGGGTACGTCAACGAACCACAGAATCGAGCGGTCCCGCAAGCGGCCGGACGGGAGAACCATGATTGCCTGGGCTGACGCAGGTCTCACTGCACCTGATGGCGTGCAGGCGGTGATCCGCGTCTTTATCCTTGATGACCACGAACTCGTCAGGCGCGGGCTGCAGGAACTCCTCGAAGGCGAGGGATTCGTCGTGGTCGGCAGTTCCGGATCCGCGGTGGAGGCGACCCGCCGCATTCCCGCACTGCACCCCGACGTCTGCGTGCTCGACGCCCGGCTGCCGGACGGGACCGGTATCGAGGTCTGCCGGGACGTGCGGTCGGTGGATCCATCATTGAACTGCATCATCTTGACGAGCTTCGACGACGAACAGGCCCTCCGCGGCGCCGTCCTGGCCGGTGCACGGGGATACGTGTTGAAGGAGATCGGCGGCACGGACCTGATCGGCGCGCTGCGGCGGGCGGCAGCGGGCGAGACCCTCTTCGAGGAAGACGTCGCCGCCGGCGTCGTGGACAGCCTGGTGGAGGCCGAGGAGGTTGACCCGCGCACCTCATCCCTCACACCCCAGGAACGCAAGGTATTGGAACTGGTGGGCGGCGGGCTGACCAATCGGCAGATTGCCGCCGAAATGTTCCTGGCGGAAAAGACCGTCAAGAACTATGTATCGTCGCTGCTGGCCAAGCTCGGATTCGAACGACGCACCCAGGCCGCTGTCTTCATCGCCAGCCCCGCCTATCCGGTGGCCTCCGGCGCTAACGCCGGCGACGGAACCCGGCCGCACAGCGGCCGGTAGCCTCCGTGCGCGTCGGCTAGAGGGGCACCGACCATTCCAGGCTGGTACCGGCGTCGGGCACGCTTGTGATGGTGCATTCGCCGTCGAGCATGCGCGCCCGGTCCTCGAGGTTGCTCAGCCCGTTGCGCTTTCCGGGTTGCGCGAATCCGGCGCCGTTGTCGCTGATCACCACCGTCACCCGGCCCCTGACGACCGCAACGGAGACCGAGATGGTATCGGCCCCGGAGTGCCGGATGGCGTTGCTGAGCCCTTCGGACACCACAGCCACGACGTTGTCGGCCTTGTCCGGCGTCACGGCATCCACGGGTCCCGTGATGGTCAGGCGCGGCGCGAAGGGCATGGACTTCGACGAACTTCGCGTGACCCGGCGGATCCGGCCGCTCAGCAATTCGGTATCGCCAATGTTGCTCTTCAGTGAGTAGATGGTGTCACGCAGGCTGCGGATCGCCTCGTCGAGTTCGCCTGTAATGTTGCGGATGCGCTCCCACGCCATTTTGTCCTTGGTGAAACGGGTCAGGCTTTGCACGCTCAGCCCGGCGGCGAACAGCCGCTGGATGACGAGGTCGTGCAGGTCCCGCGCGATCCTGTCACGGTCGGTGAAGACCAGGAGTTCTTCGCGCAGCCGGTGCACCCGGGACAGTTCCAAGGCGAGGGCCACATGGGAGCCGAAGACGGCCCCCATCTCGATGTCTGTCCGGGCGTAGCGGACCGAATCCTTGTTCCGTGCCAGCAGCAGGAGGCCATGGTGGGCGCCCTGGGTGCTCAGTGCCACTGCCAGCAGCGGACCGGTGACTGCGGCGTCGACCTCGCCTATCACCTCCGACGCGTCGTCGAACAGCACCGGCTCGCCGCCTTCGAGGACACCATCCAGGAGCCCTGAGTCCAGGTGCCATGACCTTCCCGAAAACGCTGCGCCCCGCTCACCGGCAACGCCGATCACCACGTGGGCAACGCCGTTGGCGGCGGGAGCCACCAACAGGGCGAGATCGGACGCCGACTCCTGGAGCGCCCGGCTGGCAATCGGATCCAAGCCACCCGAGGTGTAGTCGCGGTCCGTGCTCAGCATCAGCCCGGAGACGTCCATGCAGGCCTCCAGCCAGCGGGCCCTGCGGCGGGCGTCGTCATAGAGCCGGGCATTTTCAATGGCGACGCCGGCGGCTGCCGCCAATGCGACGGCCAAGGCCTCGTCTTCGGCGGTAAAGTCGTCCCCGCCTTCTTTTTCCGTGAGGTAGAGGTTCCCGAACACCACCTCCCGGACGCGGACCGGGACCCCCAGGAAGGACTGCATGGGAGGGTGGTGTGCGGGGAACCCATAGGCTTCAAGGTGCTTGCCCAGATCATGGAGCCGAAGCGGCCGGGGGTCTGCAATGAGGAGGCCGAGGACGCCGTGGCCGGTCGGCAGCGGACCGATCTGCCGCGCCAGTTCGCCATCGATGCCGACAGTGATGAAGTGGCTCAGCGCGTGGTCATCGCCGATGACTCCAAGGGCGCCAAAGCGTGCATGCAATAACCGGCAGGCCGATTCGACCACGCGTTCCAGGACGGCCTCGAGGCTCAGGTCCTCGGCCAGGGCGACGACCGCTTCCAGCAGTCCCGCCATGCGTTCCTTGAATTGGAGTAGCTCTTCTGCCCGGGCGCCGAACCCCTTCAGCAGTTCCTCAACCGCGGGATCTGGCTCGGATGCGGCATGGGCTGAACCCTCCCCGGTGGAATGCATGTCATTGCCCCAATCGCTCCGGCCCGTGTCGACGCTGACGGCCCTATGCCAGAATACAGCGAACCACTCAGGAAAGCCTCAGAATTCAGAGTTTTACACGGCAGTTGGGACTATTTGCCCTAGCCGTCCACAGCCCCGGCAGCGTACGATCGCCGGCATGAGTACTGATCCGGGCCCGGGCAGCCACGAGTCAAGGGACCAGGCCCACAAAGTGGAACACCTGGACCATCACGAATGCTGGCAGTTGTTGCGCAGCGTCTCGGTCGGCCGGCTGGCGGTCTGGGTGGACGATCACCCCGACATCTTCCCCATCAACTACAAAGTGGACCACGGTACGCTGGTCTTTCGGACCGCCGAGGGCACCAAGCTGCAGGCCGCCACCAGCGACACGCCGGTGGCGTTGGAAGCGGACGGCGTGGACGCGGACACCGGTGTCGCCTGGAGCGTTGTGGTCAAGGGACAGGCCGCGCCGGTGCAGAACCCGCAGGAAGTCATGGATACGGTGGGCCTGTTGCTGTTCCCGTGGCAGGCCGGGCAGAAGGAACACTTCGTCCGGATCACGCCGGACACCGTCACCGGCCGGCGCTTCAAAGTGGTGCCGCCGCAGACGTGGTGGACGCCATTGGACGACTCCACCCGGTCCGGCCTCGAATAAGTCCTCCGAAATCACGGCATGCGCTATCAGATCGGGCTGCTCTGAGGGCTTGTGATGTCTCACCTCATCGTTGACACTTCATGTCTCAACTGATCGTGGACGGTTCATGTCTCAGGACTTCGTGGACGGTTGGTCGGTGGGGCCGCTGCGGCCGATGTAGACGGTTCCTTTGGGCGGGCGTGGGTGGCTGATGATTTCGGTTCCGCGGGCGTCGAAGAACATGATGGTTGCGTCGTCGTAGAGGACGTGGATCTGTTCTCCTGCGTGGTTCATGCCGATGTAGAAGTGCATGCCGATGACGGTGACTTCGCCCTGACGCCCTACCTTCCGTTGCACGCTGTGGCGGGGTGCGGGTTGGCGGGTCGCGGGGGTCGGGGGCTCGGGCGGCAGGGCTGTCGCGGTGGCGTTCCAGGCCTCGGCCGGGGTCGTGCCGGGCGGCAGCGCCTGGTGTTCACGCTCGGTGTTGTAATACGTGTCGAAGACATCGACACGGGGCCTGTAGTTCGGCGATGGTCGCGGCTTGGGCATGGCGGTTCAGGTAGGTGTGCAGGGTCCGGTGGAAGCGTTCGTTCTTGCCCCTGGGTGGTGGGTTTGTAGGGTTTGCCCGTGATCGGCACGACGCCCAGGGTTTTGAGGTATTCCACCAGGGCCCCGGTGCGG
>NZ_FNGC01000006.1:197476-255948 GCF_900102785.1 Arthrobacter sp. ok362 | reverse complement strand
GGTTAGCCGGCGTAGGGGTCGGCGATGCCGATGTACTGGGTGTAGAGGTATTCCTCGATGCCCTCGAGGCCGCCTTCGCGGCCCAGGCCGGACTGCTTGACGCCGCCGAACGGGGCGGCGGCGTTGGAGACGACGCCTGCGTTCAGGCCCAGCATGCCGGTCTCCAGGCGTTCGCCCATCCGGATGCCGCGGTTCAGGTCCCGGGTGAAGACGTAGGCCACCAGCCCGTATTCGGTGTTGTTCGCGAGCCGGATGGCCTCGTCCTCGGTGCCGAAGGTGATGATCGGGGCGACGGGTCCGAAGATTTCCTCGGACAGGATCCGGGTGCCCTCGGTGACGCCGGTGAGGATGGTGGGCTGGTAGAAGTAGCCCGGGCCCTCCACCGCGGAGCCGCCGGTCACCGCGACCGCGCCGGCGGCGACGGCGTCAGTGACGAGCTCGTGGACCTTGTCCCGGCTCTTGGCATCGATCAGCGGGCCCACCTTGGACCCGGCCTCGGTCCCGCGGGCGGTCGTCATGCCCTTCATCTTCGCGGCGAACTTCTCCGCGAACTCCCCGGCGACGGACTCGTGCACGATGAACCGGTTCGCCGCGGTGCAGGCCTCGCCCATGTTCCGCAGCTTCGCCAGCATCGCCCCGGCCACGGCGGCATCGACGTCGGCGTCCTCGAACACCACGAACGGGGCGTTCCCGCCGAGCTCCATCGAGGTCCGCAGCACGGTCTCGGAGGCGTCCGCGAGCAGCCGGCGGCCGACCTCGGTGGAACCGGTGAAGGACAGCTTCCGCAGCCGCTGATCCTTGATCAGCGGACCGGTCGTGGCGCCGGCGGTGGAGGTCGGGATGACGTTCAGGACACCGGCGGGCAGCCCGGCCTCGACCATCACGGCCGCGAACAGCTGGGAGGTCAGCGGGGTCAGGTTCGCGGACTTCAGCACCATGGTGCAGCCGGCCGCGACCGCGGGGGCGATCTTGCGGGTCGCCATCGCGAGCGGGAAGTTCCACGGCGTGATCAACAGGCACGGGCCCACCGGCTTCTTGGTCACCAGCAGCCGGGACTTCCCGTCCGGGGACACCGAGTACCGGCCGAAGGCGCGCACGGCCTCCTCGGAGAACCAGCGCAGGAACTCCGCACCATAGGTGACCTCGCCGCGGGCCTCGGCCAACGGCTTGCCCATCTCCAAAGTCATCAGCAGCGCGAAGTCCTCCGCGCGGGCCGTGACCATCTCGAAGGCCCGGCGCAGGATCTCGCCGCGCTCCCGGGGCGGGACCTTCGCCCAGGACTCCTGCGCGGCCGCGGCCGCGTCCAGGGCGGCGGCGCCGTCTTCGGGACCGGCGTCGGCGATGCTGAGCAGGACCTTTCCGGTGGCCGGGTCCTCGACGTCGAAGGTCTTGCCGGAAGCGGCCGGACGCCACTCACCGTTGATCAGCAGGCCCGTCGGAACGGACGCCAATATTTCGTTCTCACGCTCTACGGTCGTAGACATGCTTCTCCTTAATGGGTTCCTTGGTAGCGCCGGGTTGGCGCGAGGGATTTCTGTAGTCAGACCCAACCCCCGGATTTGGGCAGCCGTATTTGTGAGTACGTGGTGTATCCGGTAGCGATCCGGCCCGACTAGAGGGTCATTCGCCCGCAGCGAAGCTTGGTACCTAATGCCGGTGAGCGGCCTGTGTTGCCGAGATCCAAAGCCAGCGGGCCGGCACTGACCCCGGGTTCCGGTAAGAGTGCGGCGTTCCGGGGTCGATCAGGACGGATTCGCCTGCCTGCAGGTTGTAGACGGTTTGTCCTGATTGGAGCTCGAGTTTCCCGTCCAGCATTACGAGGCATTCTTCCTCGTCTGGGTGCGCGTAGGGTGCCACTCGTGAGCCTTCTCCGGGCTCCAGGACCGCTTCTATGACCTGGATCGTTTTCGCGTTCGCAGGTGTGACCAGCCGGTCCCGGTAAACGCCGGACGGGTGGTTCACGAGGGTCCGGGGTGCGGGATTTGCTGCCAAATTTGTTTCATCAGATTCGGCGAGCAGCAGCGACATGGGAACATTTAGCGCCCCTGCTATCCGCAGCAGTGACGAGAAGGATGGGTTGGCCTTTTGCCGTTCGACCTGGGAGATAAACCCTTCCGAAAGCCCTGTCTGACGCGCCAGCTCGAGAAGGGTCATGTCCTTGGATCTGCGGATTTTACGGATACTCGGGCCCGGGGATGTGGTGGCGGGGGTGCCTCCGGAGTTGACGGTAGGCTCCGCGTCTTCCATGCCGAATGCTCCTTCGCGGATTGTGCCTGCCGGATGGCGGCTGGTCAGTACATGACCATATCAGTGGGATTGTGCTGGAACGGAGACCCTCACGCCACTCTCTTGAGTCTTTCGGCTGCCACGGCCGCGATCAGGACGATTCCAATGACAAGTTCCTGAATGTAGCTGGAGACGTGGAGCAGGTTCATGCCGTTGCTCAGCACGCCCAGGAAGAGGACGCCGAGTACGACGCGCCACAGGACGCCTTCGCCGCCGAAGAGCGACGTGCCGCCGAGCACCGCAGCGGCTATGGACAGCATCACGAAGCTCGCACCCAGCGACGCTTCTCCCGAGCCCACGCGGGCTGTGAGGAGGATGCCGGCCAGGGAAGCGAGGACCGAGCACAGGACGAAGGCCAGTATGACCGTTTTCTTCACGTTGATTCCCGCCACCAGCGCCGCCGTCCGGTTGCCTCCGACGGCGTACATGTTGCGTCCCGGCACGGTGCGGGACATGAAGACTCCCATTCCCACGGCGATAACGACGCCCAGGAGCACCGGCACTGGAATCCCCAGAACGGAGGACGTGGCCAGCACGTCGGAAAAGATCATCGGGAGCCCGATGATGGGGGCGCCCTTGGAAATGATCAGTGCCAGGCCTGTCAGCACAGAGGTGGAACCGAGCGTGGCCATGAAGGATGGAACCTTCCAGAAAGCGACGATGCAGCCGTTCAACAGTCCAATCACGACGCCGAGCAGGAGCCCGGCTCCCAATCCCAGCAGGACGCTTTCGGGTCCGCCGGAGCTTGCCGCGGTCACGGAGGCCACGACCACGCTTGTCAGTGCGACCGTTGCGCCCACTGACAGATCTAGTTGGGCATTGATCAGGACGATCATCTGCCCCATCGCGATGAGGAGGAGGAAAACGGATTGGCGGGCAACATTGAGCAGGTTTGGGCCGTCCACAAAGCGCGGTTCCACGATGGCAAAGACAACGCACATCAGGATCAGCAGGGCGGGCAGGAGGCCGGTGGTCAGGATGAACTGCATGCTGCGCCGGGCGGTGGCCGGGCCTGCTGTGCGTTCTGGACTTAGTGTTGTGGTCAAGGGTTTCGCTCCTTAAGAGGTAGGGAAGTGAGGGCTCACGCCGGGGCTGCGGCGAAGAATGACCTGGCAATGTTTTCTTCGGTGATGTCGCTGCCGGCCAGGTGGGCGGCAATGCGGCCTTCGCGCATCACGTAGACCCTGTCGCTGATGCCGATGATCTCCGTCAGGTCGGAGGAGATCACCACCACGCCGTGGCCGGCATCGGCATAGTTGTCGATCAGACGGTAGACATCCGCCTTCGCTCCGACGTCGATTCCCACCGTCGGTTCATCGAACAGGTGGACTTTCGCCAGGCGCAGCCGGCCCCTGGCCAGAACGGCTTTTTGCTGGTTGCCACCCGAGAACTTCCCGGACACCCGGTCAAGCTGCATGGGCCGCAGGTCCAACTCCTCGGCGATGCTGTGGGCCAGCTCAGATTCCTTCTGCGTCCTCAGGAAGCCTTTCCGGGAGATCTGCGCGGGCCCGTGGGAACCCATGGTCATGGATTCGAAGAGCGGCCGGCCCAAAACGAGGCCCTCGGTCCTGCGGTCTGAAGGATAATAGACGAGCCCGCGCTCCAGCATTCCTGACGGTGATGGCTTGGCGATCTGCTCGCCGTCGAGCTCAATGCCACCGTCCTGAATCGCGTGAAGCCCGAAACACGCCCGGGCGAGGTCTGATTTCCCGCACCCTAGCAGGCCGGCGACGCCGACGACCTCACCCGCGCGCACGCTCATTGAAACATCGCGCAGCGTTGCGCTGTCGAGCCCGGAAACCGTGAGGAGTTCGCGGCCAGGATCCCGTCTCGAGTGCTGGTAGAGCGAGCTCGCCGGTCGCCCGATCATCCTCTCGACGATGACGGCTTCGTCCATCGGGGCATCGAGGGTCTCGATGAACTTTCCATCTCTGAGGACCGAGACGCGGTCAGCAATTGCCTCCACTTCATGCATGCGGTGCGTGACATAGAGAATGGCGACACCTCGCCGGGCCAGCCCGGTCACGATGTTCATCAGCTGCCGGCTCTCGTTCTCCCCCAGCGAAGCCGTGGGTTCATCTAGGATCAGGAGCCGCGCTTCACCCATCAGTGCCCGGGCGATCTCGATCAGCTGCTGGGAGGAACGCGGCAGGTCACCGGCACGGGCTTCTAGCGGCAGGTGTGCCCCCAACCCGGACAGGGCGTCGGCGGCGCGCTTGAGCATCTTCTTTCGGTCAACCAGTCCGGATTTAAGGGGCAGCGAACCGAGGGAGATGTTCTCGGCCACCGAAAGCTGCGGAACGATGTTCAGTTCCTGGAACACCGTCCGGATCCCGCCCTTCTCGGCGTCCTGGGGGCGGTCGAAGACTGTCTCCGCACCGTCCAGTGCTACAGATCCTGTCGTAGCCTTGTGAACTCCGCAGAGAATCTTGATCAGCGTCGACTTGCCTGCGCCGTTCTCGCCCATGAGCGCATGGATTTCGCCGCGCTTGATCTCGAACGAGACATCGCTGAGTGCTGTGACACCGGGAAACTTCTTGCTCACATTACGGATGGCCACTAGCGGGTTGGCGGCGGTCATGCCTCCTCACCGCCTGAATACGCCAGAACTCCGTTGACATAGGTGCGTTCCACACGGATGTCCTTCAACTCTGCTTCGGGAACGGTATGCGGGTCCTTGGCCAGAACCACCATGTCTGCGGCCTTTCCGGACTCCAGGGAACCGGCCACATGGTCGAGCCCGATGACCTTCGCGGCTTCGATGGTGTGCAGCCTGAGAGCTTGTGCCACCGAGATCGATTCTTCCGGTTCGATATGGTTCCCCCAGTAGCTCCTTCGGGACACCGCCGACCAGATGGTATGCAAGGGATTCGTCGCTCCCGGCTCTCCGCCAAGGGTGATATCTGAGCTGATGACAGGCGATACGCCTTCGTGCAGCACGGTCCGCAGCGGAAGCCTTCCCGTGCTGCCCGTTGCGGGGAAAAGCATGGGCAGGTAGTCACCGATGAAGTTGTGCAGGAAGCCCGGCTGCATCACGGGGATCACGTTGGCCGCGCGCCATGCTGCGATCTCCTCCACCGAGTCCAGCACGTTGCCCAGATGCTCGATGCGCACCGGCGGGTGGCCGTGGGCGTCGCCTACGGCGAGAATGGCCTCGATCGCTTCGCGCTGCGCCCTGGTGCCGTTGGTATGGATGGCGATCTGCACGTTTTTGTGGCGTGCAGTTCTGATGGCTTCCATCAGTGCTCCGCGGGAAAGATTGAGTTTGCCCCTGTATCCCGGACGGGGGCTGTGGTCACGGGAGTAGTCGTCGAGGCTGGCCGCATTCCGTGCGGAGTATCCCCCGTCTGCGAACACCTTGACGCCCCGGGCCCAGACCCGCTCGGGCCCGCTGCGTGAGGAAAAACCGGCTGCCCAGTCGCACGCCGCCGCGACAGGGAGCAGCGACGGCGCCATCGCATAGAGCGCGATCCGCCCGTCGAGACTGCCATCCGCGACCGCCGCATCCAGCGCCTCCACGCTGCGTGCTGATTCGGCCATTTCGCCGATTGACGTAACGCCATGCGCGAGGAAGTCGCTGCGGAAGGTGCCGGAATAGAAGCGCGTCAGTTCCTCGACGCTGCTTTCCGGAATCGGCAGCAGGCCGTCAATCTCCGCAACAACGCCGGTCGGCTGGCCGGCGTCGTCAAGGTGGACCACAGGACTGCCCCACAGGCCTTCACCGCCGGTGATGAAGCGCTCCACCCCGGCCAAGGCCAAGGCGGGTGTGTTGAGCACGGACACGTGGCCGCCGCAGTGCAGGACAATTGGAGTCGTCCTGCTGACCGAATCCAGTTCCAGGCGGGTCGGCAGCCTGCGTTCGGCGATTTTTTGATCGAAGAACAAGTTGCCGTATCCGATAAGCCAGTCACCCACGGTCCGGCCCTCGTTCAGCCCCGTCCGCAGGGCATCGAGAACGTCCGCGATGGTTTTGCACGCCGGCACGCGGCAGTCGATGCCCCGGTGCGTTCCTGCCGCGTACTGGGCGAAATGCACGTGAGGGTCAATGAATCCCGGAAGGATCGTCCGCCCGCCCAGGTCGTGGATGGTGACGCCGTTCCGCTGCAGTTCGGCAGCGTAGGCGTCGTCACCGACGCCGGCGATTTTGCCGTTTTCGACGTAAACGACGCGTGCGTTGGGCGCCGCGGTCATGGTGACGACGTTGCCGGTCAGCGCAAAGGTAGTTGCACCCATCAATTGCCCGCTTCCACGTTGAAAGCGGGTGACCATCCCTGAGGGGCGAAGCTTCCGGCGGCATCGAATTTCGAGGTGTTATCGTAACCGTCTTCCTTGGGTCCGCAGATCAAGAGGGGCTCCGGGGCGTAGCGCTGGATTTCCTTGTCCAGCGGTTTATGCTCGAGCGTGCGCACCGCGAGGTCCACGGAGATCTTGCCGATCTGGCTGGACTGTTCCGACGGAGCGCATTTCGCCTGCCCGCGCTTGATGAGTTCAACTGCCTGCGGGGTCACGTACGTGCCGTACAGTCCGATGTCCTCGGCCTTACCCTGCTCGGCCAGGAGCGTTGCCGCGACTTCCATGGTGATCGCTGTGCCGACGATTGCATCGATGCCAGGGTTGGCGGACAGGGTGTCCTCCACGAGCTTCAGCTGAACCTCCTTGCCTGTGTCGCCGTACTTGACATCCACGACCTCGACGGCCGAGCCTGCGACGGCTGCCTCGAATCCCTTCCGGGACCGCTCCGTCCACCCTGCCCCGGCCGGTCCCGGCAGGAGCGCCACCTTCAGCGGCTTCTTCAGTGATGCCAGATGGGTGCCGATCATCTTGCCCATGTCCACGTAGTCCTGCAGAACGCGGGCGTCCACCTCTGGCGAGGAGACTCCGTTCCCGACGTCGACCACTGCTACACCCTGCTTCTTCGCCTTGGCGATGGCAGGGTTCAGCGACTCGTTGCTCACCGCGCTCAGCAGCACCGCGTTCACGCCGGAGCTGACACAGTCCTCCACCTGCGTCACCTGCTGGGCAACGTTCTCGTAGCCCCCTGCATCCGTGGTGGTCAGGGAGACGCCCAGCTGCCGCGCCTGCGTGGCCTGACCATAGTTCATTCCCACCCAGGTCGGGTCCTTCAGATGGGGCAACACGGAGCAGATGCGCCAGGGCTTGGTGATCTCACCCCGGCTCAGGGACGTGTAGGTCCCGGGGGTGTTCGGCCCTGTGCAGCCACGGGGGTCCACTTTGGGGGACTTGCAGTTCGTGAGCAGCGCGGGCACGGACCAGGATTCGCCGCTGACGGGCTCGGCCTCGGCGCTTGCCGTTGCGCACCCGGAGAGCAGGAGAAGACCGACGGTGGCCAGGGCGAGTGTTTTCAGCTTCCGGGGCTTCATGCGAGCACGTCCTCACGGACGACGCCGACGGGGGTGTCGATGCGCTGGATCTGGCCGGCGGGAAAACGTTCGGCCGCGAAGTTGATGGATCCCTGCACTCGGCGGGACGCTGTGAGCTTCCTGACCAGGGCGGACCGTGCGTCCAGCAAACCCTTGGGCCACATGGTGCCGACCTTGCCATAGACGCGGGAGTAGCGCTGGACTCCTTCGCTCATCTCGCGCTGGCCTTCCTGCCACGATCCAAGGGCGAAATCGATGCTGCTGCTGTTTGTGACCGAGATAGCAAGGGCCACGGCATTGGTCATGGCAACACAGGCCGCCTGACCTAGGTTCGGTGACATAGCGTGGGCGGCGTCCCCCACCAGCACCGTCCGCCCGCTGTACCACTGGCTGACGTGTACATCGTGGAAGGGCGCCCAGCGTCCTTCGGTGTCGAAGGGGATCCGCTCCAGCTGGGAGCGGAACTCCGGGAAGCTTTCGATCCACGTGGCAGCGTTGAACGGATTCTGTTTGCGGCCCTCAATGTCGTTTGCAGGGCAGCAGAGGAAGACGTATGTTTCGTCCGGTGAGCACGGGATGATGCCGATGCGGCGGCCACCATTCCACTGCTCGATGGTCTGGTGGACCGGATCGTCGCCCGTTCGTGGGATAAGGTGCCGGCCGCCGCCGTCGCGCAGATCCACAAGTTTCTGGCGAAGGCCGAGGGAATCCCGGACCTTGGAGAATACGCCATCGGCCCCGATGGCCAGGTCAGCCCGGTACTCCCGGCCGTCGGCCGTGGTCAGCGTTCCGTTCGGGGTGGCCCCGGTGACCGACGAATCGGTGACAATCTCCACACCCTGGCGGTGGGCCGCGTTGAGAAGACTCTGGTAAAGGTGCCGCCGTCCGACAGTGTAAAGGCGGTGGTTCCGCAGCCACTCGTCCTGGAGGGTGCTGCCGTCGTGGTCCCGCAGGAATGGAACTTCAACCTTCTCGGCCCGGGAGACGACTTCGTCGTAAGCCCCAATTGCTTCGAGGGCCCGAAGGCCGTTTTCCCACAGGTAGATTCCGGCCCCGATCTCCCGGAGGTTGGAACCTTTTTCGTGTACCCGGACCGAACACCCGGCCGCGCCGAACGCTGCCGCCGCGGTCAGCCCCGCCAGCCCGGCACCGGCGATTTCGATATGCATGTAGATGGCTCCTTTGCCGTCGCTGATTTGGATCTGCACTTCAGATCTCTTGGCGATGCTATTTCCAAAAACTGTGATCCGCAATACTTTTCTTAGATCTGATCAAAGTTTTTTAATTCAGACATCATCTTCTTTGAGTGATTGCCTCTCCGGGAAACAAGTCATCCCGGCAAGTCGCGCCACGGAACGTCGGTTCAAAGCGTCCTCTCCGCCGGTTCGTAGGTCGTGCAGGCCAGGGAAACGCCATTCCCAAGCACCATTCCTTGCTGACCGGGGCGACTGACCAGTTGAGGGCACTGCTGGGACCATCCGCTAACCCGGAATCGAAGGTCGGAAATGGCTGCCTCGCCGGCAAGGGCAGGTGCCGTGCGGCCGTAGATTTGGAGGGCCGCGGCCGACGGCCTCGACCGGGATTGGGCGCTGGCGCGGCAGTACCGGCAATGAAGCACGTCCACCTACTCCGGGGTCTCCGGGAGGCAGCTGCGGCACCGAACCGCCGGACCGCGGCTATTCAAAGACCTTGAGCGTGAGGCCGGGACTATGCGACTACCTCGACGCCGTCGTCCTCATGGATAAGACGCCGCCCTGCTCCATCATCCAGCCAGATCCAGAAAGCGGAGCCGTCGGGCATCCACTCATCCAGGAACCGCTAAGCGCCGACCGACCCCAGCTTTGCAGACGCACGCGACTTCCGGCCGGGACAGTTGCCAGCCCCGCGGCCAATACCCCGCCTCCCTGGATGGTTTCGCCATCATCGGAGGTGGACGCGGCGTGATCGGGAGAGCTCGCACGAAGTGCCGGAAATCTTTGTCGTTCTGCCAACAGCTTGTCCTTCCCCGGGATCGATCAGGACCGGATATGCAAGCCAGTCCACTAGCACTGTCTTTCGCGACTTGTCAGATTCATCAATCATGGGTTCGTTCGCCGACTTTCTTGGGTGCGCGCCCACGACGGGGCTGCGTCAGTAGCCGGGTATCCGGATCCATTTGGGGCAACCGGACTCCCCCGGTTTTCTCCACCGTTGCTATCCTCGGCGATCTGGGCGGTCATTGATGTCCAGAGATGTGTCAGGGGTGCTCGCGTTCCTGGGTGATTCCGTAGGGAACATAGCCGCGCACAGCCACAGTGAAGGACGCGGGCCCATGCCGCTCGACGAGGACACCGTGCTTGCCCTCCCCCATGGCGGGTTGTTGGGCCAACTCGACGGCCGCATTCAAGCCGGCGCCAACGATATGTGGGCTGTCGCCCGTGACGCGATAAATACGCCCGGTCTCATTGGTCGTGATCATTTTGCCGTTCCTGCTCTCTATGTTCGTCGGGATCCAGCCGACATGCCGCTCTCTCGGGTGGATCAGGGCGCCATGTGAGGTTTCAATGACTTCCGTGTGGTTTCGAAGGCTCTCCGTATCCGGGACGGTGCTGCCCGGACGTACTGAGGAACCAGCAGTTGCTGGGTCTGTCCTGAATTCAAAATCTTACGGCTGGCCACGTTGGGAGACGACGGCGTGGAGGTCGATTTCGTGCAGACGTGGATGATAAATCGGCCAGTCTGTGCACAAAGGAGCGTGCGGCCGTTCCGGGCAGGAGCAGCCTTGTTAGCTTTGACAGAGACCGTGGGGGACAAATCAGATCGCGCGCCCCGCGGGCAAGGCCGTTGTCCGAATAGTGCCTTGGCGGTCACTCACTTTTATTTGCAAAGGTCTCAACTATGCGCACCATCTCCCGTGTATCCCTTATTGCTGCCGTATCGGCAGCCCTCGTCGGCTCCGTCACCCTGCCGGCGTCTGCCGCGCCGACGGCGGACAGCACAGTCACCGTCGAGGTCCCCGTCGGCACCCTCTCCATCTCGGCGCCTGCGACCGCCGCTCTCGGAACTGTGACGCCTGGTGCCAGCGCCTCCGTCGGCCTTGCCGGCGTACAGATCACCGACGACCGGGCAGGCGTGGCCGGTTGGTCGGCCCAGGTTGCCCTGACCGACTTTGTAGGCATTAACGCGGCAAACGTCATCCCTGCCACGGCAGCCACCTACACCCCCGAAGCGGCCACCGTTACCGGTACCGCGACGGTGGTGGAAACCCCCGCGTCGAACCTGTCCACGGCCAAGACGGTCCAAACGGCGACTGCAGTGTCCGGGAACAACACCGCGACCTGGAACGCCAGCCTGAGCGTCCTCGCCCCGGCCGACGCGCTGGCTGACACGTACACGGCCACGCTGACCCACTCTTCGCTCTAAGCGACTCGGTCGAACAAGCGCCTTCCCGGGTCGGAAAGCTGCCGGTACCCGGGAAGGCGACGCCCACAGGCACAACACCCTGAGCCCCACAATCAAGCAGAGGCAATTCTTGCGTTCCCTGATGTTCTTGTTCGCGATGACCCTGCTGGCTTCCCCGGTGACTCCCACCACGGCGGCCAGCCCTGACACTACCGCGCCTTCGCCGACTCAGCCGGACGGCATCGGGATACGCCTGCTGGACATCCCCGCCAGCGTCCAGAACGATCCCCGGGCACGCACTTACATCGTCGATAGACTCGCGCCCGGCTCCGAGATCAATCGCCGGGTCCGGGTGGAGAACAACACCCGCACCCCGCAGACCATCCGCATCTACCCCGGGGCGGCACACATCGACAACGGTGCCTTCATCGGCGATAACGCCTCGGTCAAGAATGACCTCACCCCTTGGACCCAGATAGCCCAGCCACAGGTCGACCTAGCCCCCGGCGGCCAAGCGGAGGTCATGGCCTCGATCAAGGTCCCGACAGACGCGCCGGAAAGTGAACAGTACGGCGCCATCTGGGCCGAGGTACGCAGCCCAGCAGACAGGGGCGGCGTCGTGCAGGCCAACAGGGTCGGCGTGCGCGTCTACCTCTCCGTCGGACCCGGCAACGGCAAACCCGCCGATTTCACCCTCACCTCCGTGACGGCCGGACGCAGCAAGGACGGATCCCCCCAGCTAAGCGCCCTGATCACGAACACCGGCGGCCGGGCCCTCGACATCACTGGAGAACTCAGCCTAACCGCCGGACCCGGAGGCCTTTCCGCCGGACCTTTCAACGTCCCGAAAGCAGCGACCGTCGCACCCGGCTATGCCCAGACCGTCGTCTTCACCCCTCCGGGAATACTCCCCAACGGCCCCTGGACGGCTCAGATCAAACTCAAGAGCGGCCTTCTCGAACGCGAAGCCACCGCGACGGTCGCGTTCCCCGAAGTGGGCCCGGGTGAACCTGTCGCTCCGATCAACGACGACGGCCCGCAATGGGTGCTCCTGGTCGCCATAGCGGCCGGACTCTTCATAGCACTCCTCGTAGCATTCTGGCTGGTACTGCACCGGCGGCGTCGCAGCCCTGCTGCGGCTGCGTTGCCTCGCACCCGGGGCAGCAATCGCGATCGCGATCGCTCAAGCCTGGCCGAGTGAGCCCCCAGTTCAGATAGGGCTTCTGCTCCTCCGCCGGCCTTTCGACAGGTTTTTCTGATTCGCTGGTGATGGGAGCTGTCCCAAAACGTCCGATGTCATTGGCCATCTCAGAGCCTCCTGCGTCGTGACCCGGGGGGTTAGCCACTGGCTCCGCTGCATACAGTGCGGCTGGTTCCTCGGGGCGGGGCTGTAGGACTTGAGGAATGCTTCCAAAGTTTCCGGGTGGGGTCCGGTGTACCAGGGCAGGGTCCGGACCAGCATGGCCAGGGAACCGTGAGCCCGGACCGAGGCACCGGTGGTGGCGGACCCCTGGGCTGGCATGGACCTGAAGATAGGCCAACACCCAGGCCAGTGGCGCCGCGACCACCAGGGAAACTCCGAAGCCATAAAGAATCGTCATGCCCAAAAGGCCCCATACGTGTCCGGCGTCGGTGCGGTCCCGCGAGGCGGGTACGCCGTAGCCTGCCGCCACCAGGAGAAGTAGCACGCCCACCCAGAGCGAGGTGGCGATGAGCCAGCCCTTGATGAACGCGTACGCATCCAAGACCACTCTGTGTGACCGAACTGTCTGCGGCTGCGCCGCATCCCCCAATGCCATGCGCCTGGCCTACCGATGCGCAAAAGGTACCCGCCCGTGCCGAGGGCGCGGCTAGGGCAGCCGGTCCAGCCTTAGGAGTGCCTGCGGGGTGTGCCAGAGGACATTTTTCATCCATTGGCTTCCGAGTCCCCAGCCTTCGAGTACCTGAATCTGGTGGCTGTAGGAGTAGGGAATCGAAGGAAAATCCGTGCCGAAGACGACTTTGTGTGACAGCCCGGCAAGGGTGTCCTGGTATCCGGGCGGGATCGGGGCGACCTGTTCCATGTAGGAGGTGCCGACCATGGTGGTGTCGAGGTAGACGTGAGGATTGTTTGCGGCAAGGTCGGCGTACTCCTGGTACTCCGGCAGGCCTGCGTGCGCGACGATGAGCGTCAACGAGGGGTACCTTTTGATGAGTTCGCGTATGGGTTCAGGCCCGGTGTATTCTCCGGGGTGCGGACCGTTGCCGCAGTGGATGACGACCGGTGTAGCGGAGTCCTGGATAAGCTCCCAGGCGGGTGCAAGCTGAGGATCCAAGGGTGAGAATCCTCCCACCTGGATGTGTACCTTAAAGATTCGAGCGCCTTGTTTCAAGCTGTGCGCGACGACGGTTTCCACCCCTGGCTCTGGGTAGAAAGTAGCAGAGTGGATGGCGTCAGCATGGGTCGAGGCGAATGCTGTTGAGTAGTCGTTGAGCCACTGCGCCATGCCGGGGCGGTGTGCATAGTTCAGCGTCGTGAATGCCTTCACTCCCATGTCTCGCAGCGTTCGCACCCGGTCCTCTTCGGCGTCCCGGTAGGTGATGGGCCAAGGGGGAGCCCCGCTGTCCGCAACACGGTCAAAGAACAGCCACACTTTCTCCAGCACCTTGAAAGGCATGAAATGCACATGCAGATCAATGATCCCCGGCAAGCCCAGCGAGTCGAGGTACGGGCGGACATCCGCGTCTAGACGCGGTACAGGTGCTACAGCCAAGACGAACCTCCTGCGTTCCATATCCCATCAGCCCCAGAGCATTGTCAACCCGATGAAGCTCGCTAGGGCGGGAGGCCTCCTGCGCAGGCGTGACAGGGCCATTGCCCTGCTAAGTATATGTAGAGAGACACTGCTATCGCTCGGCGCCATCGTCCCACCGCGACACCTTCCGCCCGCACCGGCGCTGCGAGAAATCCGAAACAGCTACAGGAAACCTGGCTTCGCGTACACCCCGCCCGCAAACTGTCCCGCCAAGGGTGGTCAATCGCGCAACGGTTCCACCCGCCCGCGCAGATCAGTGGCTGCGTCCGGATCTGCAGCAAACGAACAGGACCCGGCAGCGCCGTGCAAGGCGCTTACGGCTCTGGGCGCCCCCAAAGGACCTGATCAATGACCTGAGCGAAGCCCGAGCGCCCGTCCGGGCCAGCGGCACACATTCAGCGGCCCGAAGGCCGCTGAACTGCGGAAACATTGTGCCTGAGGTGCGACTCGAGCCGGGTTCCTCCTCTTGAAATTCCGTCACTCCCCCGAAATTCTCACCAAACCGGCGCAGTCCGGCACGAAGTACAACCGAATCCGAAGCCCCAGGCGTGCACATTGTGCACACCCGGCGGTGGCCAGGACAGCACCGATCCAGCTCCCCTGCCGCTTGCCCCCGGCGTGGATCCCGCCCTCGGCTGCGCCGTCGCACTCGCGGTGTTCCTGCTGGTTATTCCCGCGGGCGTGAATATCTGGCTGCCCACGGCAGTCGCCGAATCATCGATTCGGTCGGCACCGCCCTCGCCGCCCTGAAGGCCGCCGCGGCCACAACAGCCGCGCTCAGAACCGCACGAACGCAGCTCCAGCGGCAAGTCCTGCAGCAAATGACCGTCCGCGAACCACCTTTTGCAGGGGGCCGCCTGACCGGCATGGTGTTCCGTGGCCCGTGTCCCGGACCTATGTGCCCTCCCCAGGGTTCACGGTACGTGTCGACCGCATGGCAGCGGTCCGATACGCGTGTCACGACCCCGGGGTAGAACCCGGACGGCCAAACCGGCGCGCTCAAGGCTGCCGACTGCGAGTACGATCCGTCGAACACGCCTCCGCTATGCTGGCGAGCTCGCTCTGCCAAGCGTCCTCGCTCGGGGTTGCGCCCTGAACCTCAGCAGCGTCCAGGCACCGGGGCAACCCGAGTCCCCCGGGTCCGCACCCTGCCCGATGATGCCCCGGGAATAAATCCGTTTTTCCAACGTTGAGTCAAGTACACTCAACTCTCTTACGGAGGTTTCATGGCTGAATTTTTTAGGCCGGCGGAGTCCGGCCACGGCTCGTTCGACGAATTCCTTGCCCGTTACCTGCAGGGCCAGCGTGCGGCCGGCCCCGGGCATCCGATGGACATCACCCGGCTGCTGAGCCGGCGCACCCATGACGTGCTCGCGCGTGCCGCACAGTTCGCCGCGCAGCACGGTCACATCCATGTGGACGCGCTGCACGTCCTGCGTGTCATGGTCGAGAGGGAACCGGCCGCCGACTACATCCGCCGCGCAGGCGCGGAACCTGCTGCCATCGCCACGGCGGCCGAGGAGCGTCTCCCGGAGCAGGCAACCGCCAGGGCGGAAACGACGCCGGCCCTGACGCCGTCGGCCCAGCGAGCCCTACTCGACGCCTACCAGGTTGCCCGGGCATTCGGCTCAACCTACATCGATCCCGAACACGTGTTCTTCGCGCTCGTCGTCAACCAGGAGGCCCCGGCCGGGCAGGTGCTCGCCGCGGCCGGGGTGACGCCGGAGTCCCTGCAGTCCGGTCCGCGCGAGCAGTCGGCTCGGCGTGGGGCCACGCCGACCGGCGCGGAGCCCGGACTGTCGCAGGCGGGTGCCGCCGGGTCTGACACCCCGACCCTGGACACCTACGGCAGCGACCTCACGGCACATGCCCGTGAAGGCAGCCTGGATCCGGTGATCGGCCGGAGCGCCGAGATCGAGCAGACCATCGAGATCCTGGCCCGGCGCACCAAGAACAACCCTGTCCTAGTCGGGGAAGCCGGCGTGGGCAAGACCGCGATCATCGAAGGGCTGGCCCAGGCGATCATCGCAGGCGCCGTGCCCGAACAGCTCCGCGGCAAGCGCGTCATTGCCCTGGATCTGCCGGCCATGTTGGCCGGAACGCGGTACCGCGGTGACTTCGAGGAGCGCCTGACCAAGGCGATGGACGAGGTCGGTTCACACGCCGGGGAAATCATCCTGTTCATCGACGAACTTCACACGGTCGTCGGAGCCGGCGGCGCGGGGGAAGGCGGCATGGACGCAGGAAACATCCTGAAGCCGCGCCTGGCCCGTGGTGACCTTCATCTCGTCGGCGCCACCACCTTGAACGAATACCGAAAGGTGGAGAAGGATGCGGCACTGGAACGCCGCTTTCAGCCCGTACAGGTCGGCGAGCCGAGCATCGAGGAGGCCGTACAGATCCTCGATGGCCTGCGCGGACGGTACGAGGAACACCACGGCGTCCGCTACACCGACGAGGCGATCCGCGCCGCCGTTGAACTCTCCGCACGCTACGTGACGGACCGTTTCCTGCCCGACAAGGCCATTGACCTCATCGATCAGGCAGGTGCGCGGCTGAGCATCAAACTCGGCTCACAGACCGACGTGGCTGTTCTTCGCGAGCAGCTCGCAACCCTGGAAATGTCCAAGAACGACGCCGCCGCCGCGGAACGCTATGAAGAGGCCTCGCGGCTGCGGGATGAGATCGAAGCAGTGAACGGGAAGCTCTCCGCTGCGATTTCCAGTGCACCTGAGGCTTCCGAAGGCGCCGAGGCCGTTGTCAGCGAAGCGGAGATCGCAGGGATCATCTCCCGGTCCACCGGAATCCCAACCAGCCGGCTCACAGAAGACGACCGGGAACGCCTGGCCAGGCTCGAGGAGGAACTGCATCAGCGGATCGTCGGGCAGGACGACGCCGTGACGCTGATCGCGAAGGCGGTCCGGCGTAGCCGCACCGGCATGGGGGACGCGGAAAGGCCTGTCGGCAGCTTCCTGTTCCTCGGCCCGACGGGTGTGGGCAAGACCGAACTCGCCAAGGCGCTGGCCGGGTCGTTGTTCGGGGATGAGAATGCAATGGTGCGCTTCGACATGAGCGAGTTCGGCGAACGGCACACCGTAAGCCGGCTGGTCGGAGCCCCTCCGGGCTATGTCGGCTACGGCGAAGCCGGGCAGTTGACCGAACGCGTCCGTCGTAAGCCGTACTCCGTGGTGTTGCTCGACGAAGTGGAGAAGGCCCACCCGGATGTGTTCAATCTGCTGCTCCAGGTGCTCGACGACGGGCGGCTGACCGACGGACAGGGCCGCATGGTGGACTTCCGCAACACCGTGATCATCATGACCTCCAACCTCGGCTCGGAGTTCCTGGCCAGCAAGGGCGGCGCGATGGGCTTTGTATCCAAGGCCGACGAGGGCAACGGCTTCGGCTCGGAGAAGGCGCTGCGGGACCGGGTGCTGGGCCGGCTGCGCGAGACGATGCGGCCGGAGTTCCTCAACCGGATCGACGAGATCGTCCTGTTCCGCAAGCTGGACCAGGCGCAGCTGCGCCGGATCGTTCGGCTGATGCTGAACCAGACGGAAGCCCGTCTGCAGTCCCAGGGCATCACTCTCGAGGTCAGCGAAACGGCTGTCGACTGGATCGCCGAACGCGGCTACGAGCCCGAATACGGAGCCCGGCCGATGCGCCGCGTGATCCAGCGCGAGTTGGACGACCGGATCGCGGATCTGTTCGTGGCGTCGGACCTTCAGTCTGGCGGCCAGGTGGCCGTTTCGGTCGACGGGCAGTCGCTAGTCGTCGAGGCCCGCCATGAGGAGATGCCGCTGGCGGCGTAAGCCACCTCCGGATCCGCCAGCGGGCGGATCCGGTACACGGCCGGGTACACAGGCCCACCCTGTGTGCTCGGCCGAAGCCGTCGGGTGTCGCCGAGGAGCTCGCCGGCTATGACCGGGCGGAGACATTTACGTGTTGCGGTGAGCCGGGGAGAATTGCCTCGCACGGTCCTTTTCTTCCGCGCCACCGCACGTCTCATCGTCGTGCCCTCCCTGTCGGGCGGGGATCCGGCAACGGCCGGCTGGACCCCCTCTCCTGCGGCATGGCTGAAACGGAAGGTGCTAGCGCCGCCGCAGAGTGCCGGTGCGGGTAGGGGGCGGAATGTGCCGGCCACGGCACGGTCCGGATGGGGCGTCAAGTATGCTGCCTCAGCGGTGAACTGCCGGCAATCCACCCTTAAGCCATGCGATATCCGCCCGAGGTGCCGTTCTCCGCGGACTCCTTGAGGTTGTGGTAGTTGACGGTGATGCTTTTCAGCGACCACCGTGGCGAGCAGCAGTCCATAATGAGTGCCAGCTGCTCCTTGCGCCCACTTTCCCCGAACGGGCTAGGCCACCGCCTCCAGGGCTGCAGCGATGGGCTGGCTGCCGTCGCGGAACCCGATAGTTCGGCCGATTGCGGCGGGCAGCTCCAGGACGGCCGCAGCGACGAGGGCGACGTTGGCGCGGGCGGTTTCGGCAGCCTGCCAGGGCTCGTTGACGTGGACGTCTATCAGGCCGCTGCCCGGCTTGTCCGTGAGCGCGCCGGGGCCGAGGATGGTCCAGTCCAGGCTGGTGCCGCGGAGGTAGGAGTCAGCGGCGGCCTTGGCCTCCGCGTAGTGGAAGAAAGGGTTGTCCCGGGGCACTCCGTGGTCCGGTCCGGCTCCAAGATAGGACACCATGACGTAGCGGCCGACGCCAGACTGAGCAGCAGCGTCCATCGAGCGGATCGCGGCGTCACGGTCCACGGCGTAGGTCCTCCCGGGGTTTCCACCGCCGGCACCGGCCGACCATACGACGGCGTCGTGACCCGAGAGCGCCTCGGCGATTTCCGCCGTCGTCGCATTCTCCACGTCCAGGACGACTGGGGTGGCGCCGGCTGCCGCGACGTCGGACTCGTGTTCGGGGTTGCGGAAGATGGCGGTGACCTCCTGCCCGTCCGTAGCCAGGACCTTGGAGAGTTCCCTAGCCACTTTTCCGTGGCCGCCGATGATTGCGATTCGGGTCATAGACCCATTCTGTCCCACGTCCCGGCATCCCGGCATCCCGGCACCCTTTGCGCTATCAGATTCGGCCGGCGGCCTGGCGTCCAAAGTGATAGCGCAACCGGGTTATGTGGCATTGATTACGACGTCGTCGATATAGCTGTCGCCCACCTGCCGAGGGTGCTCCGCGCCCAGTTGCACGAAGGTCGGGGTCGTGCACCCGGCCCCGACCCGCTGGCTGGAGTAGAGGAGCTTGCCGTCGAACCAGACCGGCACGTTGGAGGCGGCACCGTTGGCAGGTCCCCGGACAGGTCGAGGGCTTTCTGCAGCGCGCGGATGGTGGATGCGGCCAGGGCCGACGCTTAGCCATTGCCACCCCGATCGGATCGGCCAGGTTCCGCGGCCACGCCGGACAGAAGCCGCCAACAAGCCGCCCACGGTCATGCGCTTACCCGGGTAAGTAGCCATGAACAGTCGAGACATCAATGAGTGCAAACCAGCCAAGACTGCCCCACTCCCCCAGCCAGCATCCGGTCATGCAGTTAGCGGCCTCCCCACCATGAACAGATAACCCGCGACACCGCTACCCGAAGACGAAAGGAGGTAACCGGCCACCAACAAAAATGGGCCCCCGCAGGGGCCCATAAAGGAGATTTGTACACATTCAGCGGCTCACAAGCCCCTGAACAGGGAAAACACGTGCCCGAGGTGGGACTCGAACTGCATTCCCTCCCCCGCCAACCCTGGACTCCCGGAAACATGCGAAATCCCGCCCGATCCGATCCACATACGACCCGATCCGCAGCCCGAAATGTGCACAATGTACACACGCCCAAATTTGCCAGTCAAAGGCATGCAGCCATCAGCCGCCTCTACGTCGCAGAGGTGAGGCTCGTCTGATTCATACATCAGGTGCCTTACGGAAAAGGAGTTCCGGTCAGCCGCAGCATCAGGCGCCCTCAGCCGCTGGAGACAGAAGGTCCATTATCGGCGTTACGAGCATCGTCGGAGAAGACGGAACGGCGCACCGTTGACGCCGCTCCTTCCAACGCGACTTCCTTGGTCCGGCGAATCCGCCGTGCCATACCGTAGATTTGATGGATATGACGACCGCTATCGATGCGCCACTGCCGCACATATCAGAACCCGAAGCTGCGCGGGTCCATCGTGCGCTCTTCTCGGACCCGTACGTTGTCAAGGAATCGACTGTGAGTGAATGTCACACTTCTCGAGTGGTCACTCAGGCCCCTTTTTTCTCCAACCTCGAATGACACCAGGGCAGCGGGTGTCGTGACGCTCTTGCCTATTAATTGGCGAAGCTCCGATCAAATACGGCTGACCGGAGCTTCGGTCCATTATGGGTACGTGAACCTTGGTGCTTGCCGGGAAGCTCAGCAGGCGAAGACCTGTCTCGCCCTCAGGCCACTCTCCGGGCTCCTATAGCCGCTGCCCGATAGCAGTGACTACGTCAAGCCGGCCCTCGATAGGGCCCAGCAGGAGGCGGCCAATATCTTCACCCTTTGGCGTTCCCGGCCTCGCTGAGTCAGCCGTCTCCGATGACCTGGTGCGACTGTGGTTCTGACTCCGGTTCCCAAAAATCCAAGCCATCCAGCCACGTCACCAGCAAGTTGCAGGTGCTGTCAAAATGATCAAACATGAGTTTTCTGGCACCTGGGGAGTCACCAGACTCGATCCGATCGATGACTGCTGTGTGGCCGAATCGGTTGATCTCGGCCCATCCCGGGACGGAGTGGAAGGATGAGTCGAACTGCAGGGGCACAAGCCGCCGAGCTGCCTCGGCAAACCAAAGCAATTTGGGGGCGTCCGCCATGGTGTGGATGGCGGTGTGTAGTTCGGAGTTGAGGTCCAGGGCGTATTTGCTGTGATGGTCGTCGAGTTTGTGTAGCTCAGAATCGATCTTGCGTAGAACTTGGATGCTCTCCGGGTTGGACCGGGACGCCGCTCGCGCTGCGAGCTCGCCTTCAGCCGTGGCCCACATGAAGTACGTATCGATCACGTTGTCCCGGCGTATGGGCACTACGCGGAAGCCTCGGTTTGGCTGATGTACCACCCAGCCGTCTCGCGCTAGCTGCAGTAGGGCCTCACGTACCGGCGTGATGCTCACGTCTAGTTTTTCAGCAAGGGGGGCGAGCCGCAGCGCGTCACCGTGCTTGACTTCGCCGCTGAGGATTTGTTCGCGGATTAGGGCTGCGACCGCCTGACCCATCAATTCAAGCTTGAGGCCCTTTTGCATAAAATATATTTTATCATGCCGTCAGTTTGGGTTATCGGGGCTGCCTGTAGAAAAGCTCACCCGGCTGCTATCTGCGTTGGTTCGTCGTGCCACCAGCCCTCCCATGCTAGAGACGTGAGCTCACCGGATGGGAAACACTTTTTGTCTTCGGTGGGGACGGGCGGCGCGGGTTCCTGCACGACAATCCTCTCGGCCGAGCGTGCATGGTCCTCCGTGGCGTGTAACGCCTGGAGGAATGCGCCGGATTGGGCGGTGAGGCCGCCGGCGGGAAGTGGTCTATGGGTGGGGCGTCGAAAGTTCATAACCGGCATCCTTTTCGATCATCATTCTTGATTCAATCCCGTCAGCCGCTATCCAGGCGGTGGTTCCGGACGCAGCGGCAATTTCAACTACCCCGGTCCTGAGGAATGCGCCGCCCTTCCAGACATTTACCCTTACCCCGATGAGCCTGTGCCATTCAGACCGTCGCGGGTCGTTCAAGGCCTTCCTTGTCATTCGGGTTGAGGAAGGCCGACTGCCTCGAAAAACTCTTCGGGTCGAAATCAGCATCCATCACGAGTTCGGGTGTAAGTGGAAGCCGTTGTTCGAGGACCTTCCGGGCGGCCATATGCTCGGAAGGGCTGTTGACCGACTCCACACCGGTGAGGCGTCCGTCCCTGAAGCAGTAGACCGAAAATTTGCCGGACGCCGGTTCGCCACGCACGATCGATTCGTCGTCGCAGTGGATAATCCCTGCTATCTGAAGTTTTACTGCTCCCTGCTGGGACCAGAACCACGGAAGGGCTTCGTAGGGTGTGGGTTTTCCGGTCAGAGTCTTGGCCAGGATTCTGGCCTGGTCAGTGGCGTTCTGGACCGATTCCAAACGGATCCGTGCCCCGGTGTGCACGTTGGGATAGCTGCTGCAGTCACCCAGGGCGAAGATGTGCGGGTCGCTGGTTTGGAGGCACGCATCTACGACGATTCCGTTGTCCACTTCCAGGCAAGCCTGTACCGCGAGCTCGCTGTTGGGAAGGACCCCGATTCCGACTACGACGAGATCGGCGGGGTACTCCGTGCCGCTGGTGCTGACGGCTCCGCTGACCTTTCCTTCGACCCCGGTCAGCGAGGCGATACCTTCGCCCAATTTCAGATTGATACCGCTATCTGTGTGCACATCGGCGAAGTAGCCTGACATGAACTGGGAAAGGACGCGGCCCATGGGACGAGGCCCAAATTCGAGAACGGTAACATCAAGCCCCCGTTTCCGGGCCGCCGCTGCGAACTCCAGGCCAATGAACCCCGCACCGATGACGACAACGTGCTTGGCGCTGCCGAGTTCGGCCTGCAGCGCCTTCGCGTCATCGAGCGTTCGGAGGTAGCGAATTCCAACCAACTCGGAGCCCGGGACGGATATTTCACGGTTGCGGGCTCCCGTGGCGAAAACAAGCTTCGTGTAGGAGAGGGTGGAGCCGTCACTGGCGACTACGGTTTGTCCGACGGGATCGACGGAAGTGACCTCGACTCCCTGGTGGAAATCTACTGCTCGATCGCCGAAGAAAGTACCGGCCCTGAGAGGCAGCGGGCTCGCACCGTCCTCCTCGGACATAAAGTCCTTGGACAGTGGGGGGCGTTGGTAGGGCAGGTGAGGTTCATCGGCGAACAAGTCAATGGCGCCTTGGTAACCTTCCGATCGGAGTGAGTCGGCCAATTGCACGCCGGCCTGTCCGCCTCCGATGATGACGATGCGGCTCATGGTTCCACCTGGGTGAGGGGAAGATCGATGGCGATCTCCTGGAGGGACGGTCCGACTTTTATTTGGCACGCGAGGCGTGAACGTTCATCGTCACGGGGGGATGAGGTGACATCCAGCATTTCGTCCTCGTCCTCATTCATGGCCGGCAGCGCACCGATGTAGTCTTCGCGCACATAGATGTGGCAGGTCGCGCACATCGCCTGGCCCCCGCATTCGCCAATGATTCCGTCAACCCCGTTGGTGATGGCGGCCCGCATGACGGAGGTGCCGGGGACAGCGTCGATGACGTCTGTGGCGCCGCCCGGGTGGTGGTAGAAGATTTTTGGCATCGTTTCGTTCCTAATTGATAGTGCGGGAATTGGGGGTCAGACCCTGCGGCCGACCATGACCCGGGCCGCGTTGGTGACCATGATCTGGTGGATTGTTTCTTCGGACACTCCTTTTTCTCGTATGGCGGGGAGGATCCGGTCCGAGATGTTGGCGTGGTGCCAGTTCGGTGCGTGTTTGGCCCGCCAGGACGGGGGCGTGTTGATGCTGAAGAACCCGGCGTCGTGCGAGAGGGTCAGCCTGTCGGCGTAGCCCAGTTCGCAGAGTTTGACGAGCATGTCGATCCGTTGTTCGTCCGGCAGGACTTGCTCCATTCCGAACCGGTCGAGGCCGAGCGTTGATCCGTTATCCATGAGCTCGCGGAGGTAGCTTAGGTCCGTGCTGTCCCCGCAGTGACCGATGACGAGGTGTTCCATCGGCACGCCGAGGGATTCGAAGAATTTTTGCTGGTCCCTGCCGGTGAAGTCCTCGGCGTGTGTGTGGGTAGTGATGGTCGCGCCGGTTTCCTGGTGGGCTACGGCTGCGGCACGCATGATCCGGTCAACGTCCGGGGTGATCCCGTATTCGTCGGTGGCGATCTTGATCATGGCGGCCTTCACCCCGGTGTCCGCAATGCCGGTCGTGAGGTCTTTAATGAAGAACTCTTCGAGCGGCTCGGCCCGGTCCACCATGAGGCCGGGGCCGTTGATCTTGTAGAACATGGGGAGGTCTTTGAAGGAGTAGAAGCCTGTGGCGACCACGATGTTGATGTCCGTTTCGGCCGCCACCCGCTGGACTCTGGGGATGTAGCGGCCCAGCCCCGGAACGGTCAGATCAACTACCGTCCGGATGCCCTTGGCGCTGAGGGCGTTGAGGCCATCTATAGCGGTGCGGATCAGTCTCTCTTCGTCCCACTCCGGATGTGGGTAGTCCTGCTCCAGTTCGGGGTTTTTGGTGAACAGGTGCTCGTGCGTCAGAGTCGTGCCCAGGTCCTCCACAGCAACGGGACCGCGGACGGTTTCGACAGTAGTCATAGCTTGCCTTTCAAAAGGATTGGAGGCTTTTTCTTAGCGGCCTGCAGCGACGGTGGCCGGGCGGCGCACTTCGCTGATGGCTTTGCGGATCATGGCGAAGTCCAGGGCGGCGGTGATCATGTTGAAGCCTTGGGCGGCGAGATGCTCGGGGTCACCGCTGAGCCCGACGATCCTGCCTCTTTTGGCACACGCTTGGCGGATCCTGTCGATGGCTTCGATCTGTAGTGGGTCACTGGACTGTTCGAAGCTATGGGGTTGGCCGCCGAGGCTCACTCCCAAATCGGCGGGGCCGATGTAGACGCCGTCGACGCCTGGGGTGTCGAGGATCTCCTCGAGGTTCATGAGGCCTTCCCTGGTCTCAATCATGACCAGGCAGAGCACTTCCTGATTGACGGTTTGAGGATCCGGTCCGAGGCCGTAGCGCGCCCGGATCGGACCCCAACTCCTGATGCCCCGGGGATGGTAGCGGCAGGCCTGCGCCGCGCGCCTGGCCTCGTCCGCGTTGTTGATCATGGGCACGATGACGCCTTCCGCGCCCGCGTCGAGGGCGGTCCCAATGAGTGCCGGGTCATTGGCGGCGACCCGCACCAGAGGGGTCGTTTCACTGCGTGCGACGGCCCTGAGCATCTCGATCAGGGTTTCCTGGGATGTCAGCCCGTGCTGTTGATCGATGTAGATGAAGTCGAATCCGGCCATGGCGAATTCTTCGGCAATCTGCGCGCTGCCCAGAGCGCAGGAGAAGCCCACCGCCGTCTCGCCGCCGGCCAGGATGGCTTTGAGCCTGTTGGGATGGCTGTAGACGGTCACAGTTTGTACCAGGCCCGGGCAGTTTCGGACATCAGCTTGGGTTTCATCGTGGCGGGGATGATGGCGAGGAGTTCGTCGATGTCGTCGTCGTGACGGTGTGGATAGTCTGTTGCAAACATGAGCAGGTCTTCGGAGCCGAGCCACTCAATGATCCGCTGGGAATGTTCCGGCGAGCCGAGATCTGCGGGGGCCACTGAGAACCGTACGTGGTCCCTGATGATCTCAAGGGGGAGGCGGTCGACCCACGGTGTTTCGCGACGCAGGCCCTTCCACTTCTTGTTCATGCTCCAACCCCAGGTGGGGACCCAGCTGAATCCGCCTTCCATGACTGCGACTCTCAGGGCGGGGAACTTTTGGAATGTCCCTTCGAAGACCATGCTGGTGAGCTGGGCAATGTAGACCTGGGTTTCGGCCGCGTACTGCTCGGCGTACCACGAGGCATACCCGGTCGGGGAGGGTGCGTCCTCTGTAGTGCCGCCCCAGTGGAGCCCGATCACGAGGTCATTGCGGGTGGCAGCTTCGTAGATGGGGTTGAAGATCCGCTGACCGTACAGGCGTTCTGACCGTACTGGGAGCATGACCTGGACAAAGCCCGGGTGGGATCCTACGCGGTCTATTTCTGCTGCCGCTGCGATCGGGTCTCGTGCCGGGATCACGAGTGATGCCACGAGGCGGGGGTCCTTGTCCAGCCATTCGGCGATGATCCAGTTGTTCACGGCGGAGGCCAGTGCGGCCGCCCAGTCGGGGTGACGCAGGGAGTCAATGCCGTAGTAGCAGTTGAGGACGGCGCGGTCGACCTGCCAGGGATCAAGGATGTCGTTTTGGAGCATTGACAGCTTTGACGCGGGCATCAGGCCGTCGTGGCGCCATTCGTCCCGCGCGGTGGTGGCGGCCCCGGGCGGGTAGCTCAGGCGCGGGCCGGTGGGTCCGTGCCAGCCGCGTTCCTGGGTCCCCTGGACCCATACGGGATCCATGTAGTCGAAGAGTGTCTCGATGGAGGGCACGTTGGCATGGACGTCGCAGTCGATGACAGTGCCGGTCCACAGGGTGCTGCGTTTCATGCCGGCGAGAAGGGGTGTGGTCATGGCCTGACCTCTACTTTCATTTCGGTGGTCGCAGTGGGCGGGGGTGCGCAGGCGCCGGGTTTGGCGGCGGTTCCGGGGCGTTGGGGCCGCATCGACAGAACGACGTAGTCGGATTCGATTGACACTTCGATCGTTTCGGCCTGGTAGGGGCCTTTGATTCGCCCCACGCTTCCGCCGTCGACTTGTTCTGCCACGTCCGTGCCGGCTTCAACGTTCACGGTAAAGGGGCGGGCGCGCATGTGTTTGGGGTCCCAATAGGACTGCCCGGTTTTGATGTCGAACTCCCAGTTGTGCCAGGGGCAGGTGAGCAGATCCTGTGATTCGTCCAGGGTGATTTTTCCGGGGACTGTGGCCGTTACGGAGTTGACGAGTTGTCCCTGGCTCAGGGGTCCGCCGACGTGGGGGCAGCGGTTGAGCATGCCGTAGTAGGAGCCTTTGATATTGAAGATGCCCACTTCGCGGCCGCCGACGTCGACGATGAGGCGGCTACCCGGTGGTATCTCTTCTGCCCTGGCCACCACAAACTTCTGGGGTTTCTTGACGGAAGCTGTTGCTTCGTTCATTTCGTGTTCGCTTTCTGCTTACGGGGCAACGGCGCCGGCGAGGGGTTGTTTGCTGAGCCAGGAAGGATTCAGTTCGTGGGTTGATGAGCATCCAAGGAGGCGCATGGTGCGAATCATTTCCGTGCGGGTTATTTCCAGCACGTGGGACACGCCCGCTTGTCCGTCGACCGCCAGCCCCCAGGCGGGGAGCCGGCCTACCATTACTGCCTTTGCGCCGAGAGCGAGAGCCTTCAGGACGTCGCTTCCGCGCCGTATTCCGCTGTCGAGGATGACGGTCACGTCGTCGCCGACGGCCTCGACGATCTGGGGAAGTACGGCTATGGAGGCGGGAGCGCCGTCGAGTTGGCGGCCGCCGTGGTTTGAGACGATGATTCCGTCCACGCCGAGCTGGGCCGCTGTGCGGGCATCCGCGGTGCTGAGGATGCCTTTGATGATCAGCGGCCCGTCCCAGTTCGCCCTCATCCAGGCAATGTCTTCCCAAGAGGGGGAATGAGATTCTCTTCCTGTGCGGATCATTTCGGTGAGTTCCATGGGTTTGCCGTCTGCCGTGAGGTCGGCGGTGTTGGGCAGTACAAACGGCATTCCGTCTCGCATGAACCGGTATACCCAACCCGGCCGGCTGATCATCTTGGGAGCCATCCGGAACACGTTGGAGGGATTGATGCTCATGTTGTAGCTGAAGCCATTGCGGAAGTCTTTTTCGCGGTTACCGGACACACTGGTGTCGATGGTTGCGACGAGCCCTTCATAGCCCGCCGTTTTGGCGCGGCCGATGAGGGACCTCATGGCGTCCTGGCTGGCGAATTTGTATGCCTGGAACCACTGAGGACCGGGCGTCTCCGCGATTTCTTCCAGGGTGTATCCGGACGCCGAGGTCGCCACGTGGGCGATGCCGGCCTTTGAAGCCGCGGCTGCGATGCCGAGATCCCCGTCCGGATGCACGAGGCGCATGCCCCCGCAGGGTGCTGTGAGGATCGGCATCGAGAGGTCAAGCCCCAGCAGGTTAGTTCGCAGGTCCGGTTTCTCAACCCAGGTCGCCCCACGGGGTTCGAAAGCAAGGTCCCGGAACCCCTGGACATTTCTCCGCAGGGTGACTTCGTCTTCGGCGCCGCCGTCGACGTAGTCGAAGATGGCCAGTGGGAGCTGTTTTCTGGCGCGCTCCCGGGCGTCGTCATAGTTGAGGACTGTTGCCCGTCGGCGCCGGCCGAGTGCGTCGTTGATTGGCACGGCTGTCACTCCCCTGTCGGGGAGGGCAGGCCGCTGTTTTCACGGAGCGGGATACCGTAAAGCTTGCTGGCGTTCTCACCGAGGATGCGGCGGCGGCGATCTTCGGGGAAGCTCTCCGGCACGGACTCGTAAGGCGAGTCGTAGTCCCAGTGGGGGTAGTCCGAGGAGAACATCAGCCTGTCAGCGAACCCTGAGTCTTCGAACATGCCGAATACGCCTTCGAGCATGTCGGGCCGTTCAGGTTCCTCAAGAGGCTGGGTGCTGAACCAGAAGTGTTCCTTGAGGTACTCCGAGGGCTTGCGCTGCAGATGCGGAAGTTCGTGGCGGAGCTTCTCCCAAGTTGCGTCCAAGCGCCAGCTGTACGGGGCTACCCAGTCCCATCCCATCTCGAGCATGGCGATCTTGAGCTTCGGGAAGCGGTCGAATACGCCCTCGAAAATGAGGCTGGGAACCAAAGCAAGGGGCAGGACTCCGAAGGCCGCGTGGGTTTCAGCGTAGAAGTTCTGGCGCCCGGCCCCCGTGGGCTGCCGTCCCATACCCGGGACGTGGAAGGACAGCGGGATGTCGTAGTTTTCGCAGGCCTCGAAGATGGGCCAGTAGCGGCGCTTTCCCAACGGGTCCTGGCCGGAAGGAGACATCAGTACCTGCACAAACTTGTCTCCGAATTTACCCTCCTTGCAGCGCTGGATCTCCCGCTCGCCGCCGGGCAGGTCACGGGCCACCGTGACTGAGGCCCTGAACCGGTCATCCGCTGCGCACCAGGTCTCGGCCAACGCGTTGTTGTAGGCGCGGTAGAGGCTGGTAGCCAGCTTGTGGGGCATGTTGGCCCCGCCGTTGGTGATGATGTAGGTCTGCGGGCAGGTCAGGACAGCAGCCGTCATATCGAAGGGGGCAAGCACTTGTTCGACCGCCAGATGCGGATCCAGACCAACCCGTCCGTTGTCATCCACGGCGTCGAGCCGGTGGGTGAATTCCCGCTGGGAGGGGTAGACGCCGCCACCCATGGCACCCAGACCATACCGGCTGATGTATTCCTTCCACTGCTGCGGGAGATGATCGGCCACCTGCGGGTCCGTGGGCAGGGGCATTGGGTGGAAATCTACGTCAATAACCCCGAGTTTGGAGCCGGTGGCCACCGGGGCAGCACTCAAGTCTGTGATAGTCATTGTTTTCCTTTTTGGACTCTGGTTTGGGCGGAGTCCCTAGAGCTTTGCTTTGTAGGTTTCCTTGGCCATCAGCACCCCAACTAGTGACAGCAGGCTCGCGGCCGCGGCAAAGATGACGACGAGTTCGGAATGGGGGGCACCGCCCGCGGTGATGAGCAGCCAGGTACAGACGGCCGGGGTCAGCCCGCCGCCCAAGGTGCCCGCGATCTGGTAGCCCATCGAGGAACCGGTGTAACGGAGATGCGTGGGAAACAGTTCGCCCAACCATGCCGCCAGGGGTGCGTAGCAAATCGCATGGGCGATAGCGATGAGGGAGATGGACCAGTAAAGTCCCGCGACGCTTCCGGCGTTCATCTGGGCAAAGAAGATCACACCCGTGACTGCCTGCAGAATAAGGCCGAGGCCCACGACTTTCTTACGGCCAATGTAGTCGGACCAGGTCGCGAAGATTGGCTGGCCGATTACGCCGACGGCCGCTGCGACGATGGAGGCTGTCAGCAAATCGGACCGGGAAAAGCCCACCTGCAGACCGTAGGATGCGGCGAACGTCAGATACACGGCGCTGACTGCAAAGGGCCCAATGACCAGCAGAATGGTGACGATCAGAGTCCGGGGGTGCCTGAACACCTCCACCAGCGGCGCCTTCCTCTGGGAGGGCGCCTGCGCCTGTTTTCTCTGTTCGGCGAGGAAGACCGGACTTTCACTGACACCGAGGCGGATCCACAAACCGATCATGACGAGAACGGCCGAAAGCAGGAAAGGAATCCGCCATCCCCAGGCCAGCAGCTGATCCTCGGGCATCATCCCGGCGACCAGAGCGAACACGCCATTGGCAACGAGGATTCCGCCGGTCAGCCCCATCTGCGGGAAGCTGCTGGAGAAGCCGCGGCGCTTGGGTGAGTGTTCCATGGCCATCAGAACTGCTCCGCCCCATTCGCCGCCGGCAGCGATGCCCTGAACGAGGCGGAGGACCAGCAACAAAACCGGCGCTGCGACGCCAATTTGGGCGTACGTGGGAAGCAAACCCATGGCCGTGGTGCAGACACCCATAGCCAGGATGGACAGAACGAGCATTTGTTTCCGGCCAACTTTGTCGCCGTAATGGCCCCAAATGGCGCCACCCAGTGGCCGAGCGAAGAACCCAACAGCCAGTGTGATGAAGGCCAGCAGCGTACCCACCAGCGGATCAAACTGCGGGAAGAACAGGACGTTAAACACCATCGCGGACGCGATACCGAACAGGTAGAAGTCGTACCACTCGATCAAAGCCCCGACCAGGCTCGAAAGGAGAACTCTCCGCTGCTGCCGGGGAGTAGAGACATACAAATCGGGATCTATGGCCAGCGCGTTTGGCGGGATAGATGTGCTCGTCGTTGAGTCGTCCATAAGGGCCTCCGTTTTACCACCGGGCACTTCCCGGGTTGCAGATGACTGTAGCTTTTATATTTTATAAAATCAACGATTCATATGAAATGAGACACGTAAACTTGGGATAGCCGCTCGGGTCTTCGGCCGGCGATGGCCGGTGCCAATGCGGGCTCGTCCACGGGTGGGCCCGATGCCTTGCTCGAAACAAACCGGGGCATCATCCGGCGCTAGTCGGTCGAGGGTCCCTGCCCCTGCCCCTGCTAAGACTTGGGGCAGTGCTGCCTTATCTTGGATGGGGAGGTGAGCCCGTCGCAGGCGCAATTCTTGAAGCCGGTCCATGATCTTGGTCATTGGCCTGGCGGAGCACATCAAAGACGAACGCGACGTAGAAATTGAGCTTGCCGGCGTATTCGGTCGAGAACTTGCCCGTCTTGAGCTCGATGCCGATGTAGCGCGCTGTCCGCACCAACGGCGGCGTGGAACGCCACTCCCCCACCCGCAGGTCCTGCTGACAGCGAAGGCCATGACAGACGTCGCATGATGGTGCCGCGTGTCTGCTCCGACCGCCTCACGCCTTACTCGTATCGTCAAGACATGGCGCCGAGGCCGTGTCGCACTCCGTAATCACCCGCATTCCCCTCGGACCACAGAGATAATCAATGCAGTGCAGGAGAGCATTCCGGCCACCGGCTACGCTGGTTCAGCCCGCCGCTTCTGCCATGCGGAGCCACACGAGCAGGGGGACACCTTATGGAACTCGAGATGACCGAATACATTGACACGTCCTTTGACTTCAACTCCGATTCACAAGGGAGAGATCCCGATTCTGACAGTAAGACTCTGAAGGACTACCACCGGAAGCTGTGGAGCAAGAAGCTGCCCTGCGGAAGCGGGCGTTTTGATCTGGCACCGGAACCCGATGCGTACCTTGTGCACAGGTCCTCGAATGGTGTCCATTTCATGGCCAGCGACGCCATCACAACCCGACTTCAAAAACGGGCGGGACGGATCATCAGGAACATCCCGCCGGAGGACCTGCCAGCGTGGCCCGGCTACACGATTGGAAGCTCCATCGTGTTCCCGGGCAACAAGGTCGACGGGAAGATGACCATCAACGGGGCCCGCGGCTTCAGCCGCAAGATCGCTGACCGTTTCGACCTGACCCTGGAATGCATCCGCCGCTACTACGACGGCCGCCAGGAGTGGAGTCCACTTGAAGACGTCCTGCTCAGGTACAAGGAATTCTTCGCCCTGTTCTGCGACTTCAACGGGTACGTCGACTTTTTCCTGCTGCAGGACCTCTTGAAGGATGACGGGGAAATCGACTTCTTCCACGACTTCGATAACTTCAACACCCCGGCAGTTCCGCAAAACGAGACCGAATACCTGAACTACTTGGCCAAGAGCAATAGTTTTATCAGCGCACGCAACGCCAGGATCGATGGAGAGATGCAGAACCGTGCCTGACTCGAATCTAAGCAGCCGTACGCGCAGAGGTTGCGGGACTAAATGGCCGGCAGCACGCCTGACTGCCCTACAGGTCGAGGACTTTCAAGGCCTGGAGCGGCCTACCTAGGAAGAAGCCAGCTTGAGTCCGTCGAGCCAGGCCGAAACCTCGTCCATGGTCCTCTGTGGCCGGGGAGCCGCGGAATAGACCCTGACCTCGTGATAGCGGGGGTCATCGATCTCCAGCGAGGGCGAGTCGTCCTCCCTAAGCCGCACTACGAGGTAGCCGGCGGCCAAGGCGGTCAATGTTGGAGTTGACGTCATAACAGTGGGCTGGCTGCTCGCCCTGCGGGCCGCAGTCACCGCCGCAAGCAGGATCGGCATGAACCGCATGTTGCTGCGTTTCGGCCGTAAACCACTGCTCGTGGCCTCCATGGCGGCCGCCGCAGCGGCCTTAGCAATACTTCCCCTCGCAGGACCCACCGGCGCTGTTTTCGTGATGATCCTTCTCGGCGTTGGCCTGAGTCTGCCACAGCCACTCACCATGGCATGGGTGATCTCTCACACTGCACCAGACCTGCACGGGTCCGCCCTCGGCATGCGCCTGACCGCCAACCGGTTCGGACAAACCCTCATCCCGATGGTCATAGGCGGCGTGGCAGTGCCCCTTGGCATCGGCGCGATCTTCTGGGCAAACGCCGCGCTGCTCGCCCTCTCAGGAGCCGTAGTATTCAACGCCCCGCACCTCGATCGGCCTCAAGAAGCCACAGATGAGAGCTAGCCGGTCAAAGCAACCCACGCAGCTGCCAGACATCAGGGGTCTCACCGTTCCCCGGCTGGACCGCCACGACTGTCGGTGGGGTGTGCGATTATTGCTTCACGCCATCCTTGGGCGTCACTTTCGTCCCGGTAGACGCTGTACTGGACCATGGAATCGACGGCGTTAGTGACCCCGATCCGGCCGGCCGGCATGTAGAGCGGCTCGAGCTTCTTGATGCTGAAGGACCGGTCCGAGATCCGCACCGACCCCTTCACTGTCTAGTACAGGTCGAACATCACCCCGGTCTCGACGAGCTCCTCTACCTCGGCCGCCATGACGCCATGACGCCGAGCGGCTTGGCCAGCTTCCGCTGCGCGCCCACCTTGTACGGGGCGTAGTGGTAGATGTGCAGGTCAGGGTACGCTCTCTATCACCCCATATGTGGGGCGGCCGATGCAACTCTCACCGGACCGCCCCGCGGCAGCGGATTCCTAGGCGTTGAGGAGCGCGTGCGGCGACTCCAGCAACGGCAACGCCATGTCCCAGGCGGCTTTTGCGTCAGGTGCGGCGATCTCGACGTCGGCGATGGAGTAGGCGAACCACATGTCGTCGCGCTCCTCCAGATCCCCACCGGTCTCGTCGGTGCGGATCAGCGTCTGGGGCGGATGGGCTACGATGATGCGCTTTCCAAGAGCCTTCGCGTAACCCAGTTCGACCAACGTGCCGTAGGCGTCAGGAGCGTCCAGCCAGACGAACACGACGTCTGATTCTTCGAGGGCCTGGGTGCAAAGCCGAACGGTTTCCTTCTGAGTTGTGGGTGACAATGCAGCCTCCCGTGATGCCGTGCGCCTGGGGATTGTGGCCGCAGCCATGATCGCAGCCCACGAAGAAGGGTCCCGTGAGATGGACGCCGTCGCTGAGAGCGTCCAAAGCGGTCTCCCATTTCGGCCGGATCGTGTCGCTCATGGCCTCCATTGCCCAATCGGACTGACCGATGTCCGATGCCCGGGAGACGATGTCGTTTCGCCAGCCGTTTTGGGTGATCTTGCCGGCCAGATACACAGCTACAGATTTGGTCATGATCCTTCTTCCCCGTTGTCCGCCGAAGGGAACGACGGAATGTAATCCTTGCATTGTTATTTCGCGTCGCTACGCTTCACTTCCCGCTCCTTTTGGGCGGCGATTCAAGAACTCCTGCTTTGGTTGTTTACTATCGGGTATCACTCACACCTGCAGGGGGAAATATCTTGAAGAAAACGTGTGCCGTTTTGGCATTGGCGGCACTGGCTCTGGCCGGCTGCAGCGGCGGAGGACAAGCAACCGCTGCCGCGACCGAATCGGCAACAACCACGGCGAGCCCGACGCCGGCGCCATCGCCGACCATCATGGCCAATGACGAGGCCGGGAAAAAGTACATGTCCATCGTCTGCCCGACAAATACCGCTATTGACCAACTCAACAAGGCTGTAGAAGCCCAGCCCTTCAACGTCAAGGCGTCAACGACTGCGGCGGCAGCTGCCCGTGACAGCTACCGGAAGCAAATCGAAGCCTTTTCAGATGAGAAAGTCTTGTGGCCCGCCACCGTTAAGGCCGATATAGCCAAGATGGCCGAGGAAACGTACTCGGACTTGACCGGCGCCGCCAATCTCGCAAGTCAGACGACGGAGTCGAACTTCAATGCGGCTTGGAACGCGTGGACCAGCTCGACGGCTACCGTTACGGCCCAGAAGGTTCGGTTAAAGCTGGGACTCTCGTCCGACGCCATGGGGAGCTGCAAGACGAAGTAGGCAGACAACGGGCGCAACCTCCGCGGAGGTTGCGAGATCTGCACGCTATTGAAGGCCGCGCTTTTCGAACGTGTCCCGGGGCGGGCCGACGTCGCATGTACCGTGCAGAAAAGCGGGAGCCCAAATAGCGTTGACCCACAGCACAAAGCTCCATCTGTTGTTCCCGCCGCGCACGCGATCCCAATGGACAGGGAACAGTAGAATCGACTGAAACTAAACACCGGCGGCGGCCTCGGTCCGCTTCGCGAGATCAGGTAGGTATTTGGGGATGCTGCACAAGGCCGAAAACGTCCGGCTTGAATACCGTCGGCGCTTCTGGACTAGTAACGTCGACGTCATTATCGCCGTCGGCAGGAAACGATACTTGTTGGGAAAGGTCAAGGAACAGGTCTTCTTCGAGCGCCTTGAGGCGCAGAGGCATTACCCCAACCTGGTTACAAAAGTCAGTGGCCGACACTATTGGCAGTTTCAGAACAAGTTCTACTGGGAGTCTGACGGCCTCAGGTCCGGTGAGGTCCACGCGCTCCTGGCTATGCGCGAACAGCGCAAGAGGCGGCAAATCGACACGGCTCAGGCAACTTTTGCTATGGGTTCCGCCCCACGGACGGCCTCAGGCCGCCGGGCCATTCCTGACGACGTAAAGGTGTACGTCATGAGGCGCGACGCGGGCTCCTGCCGCGCCTGCGGTTCTACAACGGAACTGCAGTTTGACCACATCATCCCTCTGGCCATGGGCGGCAGTAATGAGGCGGAGAACCTTCAGATTTTGTGCGGTCCGTGCAATCGCTCCAAGTCGGCGGGGTTAACGGTTCGCCGCTGAGGCGGGTCTGTACGCCCTTAAGACCTGGGGCCCGCCTAGCAGGCAACGTGTCAGACCTTCACTTGACTCCCAGCGCCTTTCTTAGCGCCGCTGGGGCTGGCAGGTCGAGCCATAGCCGGGAGCCATCCACACGGCAGGAGATCTGCAAGGATTCCAGCCCGTCCAAGATGGGCGCAAATGTCCGGGCTTGCGCTTCCGAGAGATACCCCACTTTCCGAAAGTCATCACGTACAACGGCGACCGCATTGGGATCAACGGTGTTGAGCTTTTCCCTGACCAGGAACGCCAGATGCATCTGAAGTTCACGCCGTTCCCGCTCGCTCAGATAATAACCTTGTCCGACGCAGCGGCGTGGCGTCGTCATAAGCTCCGGGAACAGCGCCGGCTTCCCATAGTTCACCTTATGACGCTTGATCGTCTCCATGACGCAGAGCCTACCGCCGTTATTTAACGGCTCGTAGTCGAGGGCCGTGACGCCACAGCTGGCAGCCCGAACATTGCTCAGACGAATGTCAAGGCGGCCACTGCAGACCCCTAAAGTCCGTCCCCGGAGAGGGGTCCCTAACGTCGTCGCACTTCAGTCACGAGGATCAGCAAGGCCTCGGCTCCGTCGCTTGACGATCACAAACCATAGGGAACCAAAACCGTGAGCGAAATGACAAACACCGCACGACTCCGCGCCTGATGAGCGATGTGGAAGGCCCCGTTGTCAATCACTAAAACTTTCGGGAAGACATCACGCCGTCCATCATCACAGGTGAGGGCATCTTGGCCATGTGTGGTTTCATTGGGCGGGTCCAGGGGCGCGGGAATCGCACCGTTGCCCAGACGACACGGAGCGTCTACATCGTCTGCGAGCCCCGAGGACGCGGCCAAGGTTGGCCCAGTGGGTGTACCGCCAACCGACCGCGACGGACCCCGGCAGGACACGTAGATCAACACCTCCCGCCACAAACACAGTCGGATGGTTACGCATGGCACAGCGCTCACCCACCCGTTAGGGCTCAGGCCAAGGGATGCTCCACTAGGGCTACGCGGCCTACCAATCCAAACCGGAATGAACACATACAGGGGAACATCACTGAATCACGTGGCACAACAAGGGCGGATGGAGTGTTTCACTTCGTAACCGGACGGAAGGAGACTGCACTTCGTAACCGAACGGAAAGGAGGTTGCACCTCGTAACTCGTGTGTAGCTTATACACTACGTAACTAAGTAAGTAAAGAGTTTGAGATGTCTTTTTTCAGATTCTGTGCTATTTTTTCTTCAACCCGCTGCACGTGGGGCATCACAAGGGAGCGCTGCAGCTGAGCCTCCCGTCGGATCTTGGTAGCAGAAGGAACGCACATGGGCGGCAGGTACGAGCGAAAGACACCGAAAATGAGCGTTGAGGAGCGATTCTTCTCTCGAACGCGTTGGGATGAATCCGGTTGCCTCATCTGGACCGGAGGCCTCTACGACGAGATCGACGGGTACGGAGGATTCTCCATCGGCGGGAGACACATGAGGGCCCACCGGGCGGTGTGGCTACTGACCTACGGAGAGGACCTGACCCGAGATCAGCACCTGCTGCACTCGTGCGACACGAGACTGTGCGTCAATGTCGAACATCTCCGGGTGGGAACTCCATCCGAGAACTCATTGGACAAAGAGTCTCGTGGCCGGGGTAACCAGCCCCGGGGAACGGCGAACTGGCGCACGAAGTACTCCGACGAAACAGTGGCAGACGTTCTCCGGTGGCATGAAGAAGGTGCCTCGGTCCAGGAGATCATGGACCGCGTCGGTTGTTCTCGGCGGTGGGTCGAACATGTGGTCGCCGGCCGCGTCAGGACACGGCCCGCCGGCGAAGCCTCCCGTTACGGAGCCGCTCGAGCCGCGGGTCGCGCCAGGGCAGCCGCACTGGCGGATCAGCTCCATAGCCAAAGTGGCAGCATCATTCACTCCGACGATTTTCTTTCGGACGACGAAGAATGGCGGGCCACCGCATACGACGGCTACTTCGTCAGTTCCTTTGGAAGAGTCCGCGGTAGGCGGGGGCGCATCCTGAAACCGATACTGAAGGAGACGGGAAGCGGAGGGTACTGGGTGGTCGCCTGCGGGGCGGGCAACCAGCGGGCTATCCACACTTTGGTTTGCGCCGCCTGGCATGGGGAACAACCTGTCGGTAAAGAGGTTGCCCACCAGGATGGCGATCACCTGAACAACGTCCCCGGCAACCTCCGATGGGCCACGCGAGCCGAGAACATGGCCGACAAGGTCAAACATGGTCGGGCAAGCGGGGGGAGCATGCCGGGTGAAAAACACCCATCGTCGAAGTTGACTTGGGAAATGGCTCGGGAAATACGGTCCACACCCATAGGCCCGAGAGGAAGCCTCAAGCTCCTCGCTCAGCAGTACGGAGTATCGCGAACGACCATCCGATATATCCAGACGGGAAAAAACTGGATAGAACCAGTCCCGCAGAATGGGGCAATCGGCCACTAGCAGAACCAGGACGAGTCGTCACGTCGCCCTGGCCTCGCCTCGCCTGAGGCGATCGCAATCCGGGCCGCACGGTCAGCTGCGCACACTCACGCCGTTGAGCTTCGGCGCAGATAGGTCCCGCCGCTCGAACGACTCGCCGCTGGTCCAGGAGCTGAAAGGTTCTCCTGGCCGGTAAGGACAGATGTCATTCCAGACGACCGAGCGCGCGTAAGCCGGTCCGCCAACGCACAGCCGCGTTCGACTGATCATGAGTGTGGCAAGGTCCTCCGAGTCGATTTCCGTATGTCCCGGCCGATGAACTTATCCGCGAGGTCGCCTTATCTGCGACCTGCTGCCGTCTCGTATCGCGCTGGCGAACTCCTCGGGTGAAATGACCGACATAGATCCATTCGCCCAGCTCAAGCGCGGACCCTTCTTGGATGCCCCGATGCCGCGTCGATAAGCTGTGGCATGCGACTGCCCAATTTCCAATCAGAGTTTGCGCCACACAAAGTTCCGGACCTGGTCGGAGCGCGCGTGACAACGGCGAATTGGTCGAGCATCCGCACCTCCGCACCGCTCCAGAGCGAGAGCGTGCAGAAGGAAGTCGATCACTTTTTCGAGACGCTCTCGACGTCGGTGGACTAGATCCGATGGCACCGGAGATTCGCCCTGAGATGATGCTCGCCGAATGGCTCTTCGTCGAGACGGTCGCTGATGTGCGACGACGAAGCCAGGATCCGGGCGCGCGGGGCCGCTACGAGCTGCTCGGGATCGCGCCGCTTCTGCGCAAGCTCCTCATCGACGCCCGTCCTCTCCTCAACACTGTTCGGGCCGCTCGCCCAGATGTATCAACAGACTTCCGCATCAGGCAGTGGAGCGCTCCTGTCGACAGCCGCGACGACGCGGGTCTGCCGTATCTCCTCCGGCTCGGCGGACCGGAGGTGGTCGGCGGCCCTGAGGACCCGGCGCTGCCCAAGCTGAAGCACTTCATCGGCGCGAGGGTGGGGCTGGTCCAAGGGCGGTCCCTGACCGTTAGCGAGGTGGTGAAGTACTACGCCAACGTGGAAGGCGGGGTCCATTTCGGCCTGCCCAAGGAGAAAGCCGACCACGTCCTGAGCGAAATGGCTCCCGTGCTCCTAGGGAGGACGACTGGGCAGATCGAGATCCTCGCCCACCTCGGCGCGATCGTGGTTGACGCGCTGACGCCGCTGTGCGAGTCGATCCTCGCCTCGCCCGTGATCGACGCGCGCATGCACCGGCGCAACGACCGGGGCTTCTTCGACGGCCACTGGACCGCGGACCACTCCGAGAAGTCCAGCCAAGGGTATTAGCCGATGTTGGCTCAGTCATCGTCGGGGTCAGACTGTCGTCGGCGACAGGGACAATGATGCCGTGTGCGATTTCAACTTCTTCGAGGCGATTCTCGCCGCCTCCCCAAGGCACCAACCAAAGTGTCGTCGCGCCTGAGAGGGCTAAGAACGGCCTGACCCGATAACTTGGGACCGCGTACCCAGGCAAAAGAGGGAGACGCTAACGGGCGGGCGTCTCCCTCTTTTCAGTGGGGTGAAACGCAAAGTTGCTTACATGCTGGACGGCTTGGTTCTCGCCCCGGATAACGTTAGAGCGGCAACGTGGCGGGCGGCTCCAGTCGGTTCAACTAGAACGGGACGCTTGTTCATGTAAATCGGAACAGGTTCGAATAGCGTGGAATCTCACATGCAGGGTCCGCTTTAGTGACAGCTATTTGGAAGACTTCCAACTAGACGATGCGTTTCATCCAAATAGGGTGCCATTCTTCCAATTAGGTCGACATCTCACAAAGAAAGAACTAGAAGTCCCAGTCGTCATCCTCAGTGTTGACAGCCTTGCCAATCACATACGAAGAACCCGAACCCGAGAAGAAGTCGTGGTTCTCGTCCGCGTTCGGTGAGAGCGCGGACAGGATTGCCGGGTTCACGTCGGTGACGGAAGCCGGGAACATGGCCTCGTAGCCCAGGTTCATGAGCGCCTTGTTGGCGTTGTAGTGCAGGAACTTCTTGACGTCCTCGGCCAGGCCGACGGAGTCGTAGAGGTCGTGCGTGTACTGGACTTCGTTCTCGTAGAGCTCGAAGAGCAGCTCGAAGGTGTAGTCCTTGATCTCCTGCTTGCGTTCCTCGGAGAGGCCCTCCAGGCCCTTCTGGAACTTGTAGCCGATGTAGTAGCCGTGGACGGCCTCGTCGCGGATGATCAGGCGGATCAGGTCGGCCGTGTTCGTCAGCTTGGCCCGTGAGGACCAGTACATCGGCAGGTAGAAGCCCGAGTAGAACAGGAAGCTCTCCAGCAGCGTGGAGGCCACCTTGCGCTTGAGGGGGTCGTCGCCCTGGTAGTAGTCCATGACGATCTGGGCCTTCTTCTGAAGGTTCTCGTTCTCGGTGGACCAGCGGAATGCCTCGTCGATCTCCTTCGTGGAGGCCAGCGTGGAGAAGATGGAGGAGTAGCTCTTCGCGTGCACGGACTCCATGAACGCGATGTTCGTGTAGACAGCCTCTTCGTGCGGGGTGAGGGCGTCCGGAATCAGCGAGACGGCGCCGACGGTGCCCTGGATGGTGTCCAGCAGAGTCAGGCCCGTGAACACGCGCATGGTGAGCTGCTGCTCGTCCGGGGTCAGCGTTGCCCACGACTGCACGTCGTTGGACAGCGGGATCTTCTCCGGCAGCCAGAAATTGTTGACCAGGCGGTTCCAGACGTCAACGTCCTTCTCGTCCTGGATGCGGTTCCAGTTGATCGCCTCGACGTGGCTAAGCAGCTTGACCTTTTCGGTCATGTCATCCCCTAAATGTTGGGTTAGTTCTTAGTTAAAGCGTACGACGGCGGGCGGGCGCCCGCCGTCGTACTGTCACGATTTAGTTGAAGCTACAGCATGCAGCTGACGCAGCCCTCAACCTCGGTCCCTTCCAGCGCGAGCTGGCGGAGACGGATGTAGTAGATCGTCTTGATGCCCTTCTTCCAGGCGTAGATCTGGGCCTTGTTGATGTCACGCGTGGTGGCGGTGTCCTTGAAGAACAGCGTCAGGGACAGGCCCTGGTCCACGTGCTGCGTGGCGGCGGCGTAGGTGTCGATGACCTTCTCGTAGCCGATCTCGTACGCGTCCTGGTAGTACTCCAGGTTGTCGTTCGTCAGGTACGGCGCCGGGTAGTACACGCGGCCCAGCTTGCCTTCCTTGCGGATCTCGATCTTGGACGCCACCGGGTGGATCGAGGAGGTGGAGTTGTTGATGTAGGAGATCGAGCCGGTGGGCGGCACAGCCTGCAGGTTCTGGTTGTAGATGCCGTGCTCCATGACGGAAGCCTTCAGCTCGCGCCAGTCATCCTGGGTGGGGATGTGGATGTTCTTGAACAGCTCGGCAACCTTCTCGGTCTGCGGGACCCATTCCTGCTCGGTGTACTTGTCGAAGAACTCGCCGGAGGCGTACTTGGACTTCTCAAAGCCGCCGAAGGTCTGGCCGGTCTGGATGGCCAGCAGGTTCGAGGCGCGGACCGCGTGGTACACCACCGAGTAGAAGTAGATGTTGGTGAAGTCCAGGCCCTCTTCGGAGCCGTAGTGGACCCGCTCGCGGGCCAGGTATCCGTGCAGGTTCATCTGGCCGAGGCCGATCGCGTGGCTCTGGTCGTTGCCGCGCGCGATCGAGGGCACCGAGGTGATGTTGGACATGTCCGAGACGGCCGAGAGGGACCGGATGGCCGTCTCGATGGTCAGGCCGAAGTCCGGCGAGTCCATGGTCTTGGCGATGTTCAGCGAGCCCAGGTTGCAGGAGATGTCCTTGCCGGTCTGGTCATAGGACAGGTCATCGTGGTACGTGGTGGGCTGGGAGACCTGGAGGATCTCGGAGCACAGGTTGGACATGATGATCTTGCCGTCGATCGGGTTTTCCCGGTTCACGGTGTCCTCGAACATGATGTACGGGTAGCCGGATTCGAACTGGATCTCGGCGAGGGTCTGGAAGAACTCGCGCGCCTTGATCTTGGTCTTCTTGATCCGGGAATCGTCCACCATCTCGTAGTACTTCTCGGTGACCGAGACGTCGGAGAACGGCATGCCGTAGACCTTTTCGACGTCGTACGGGGAGAACAGGTACATGTCCTCGTCCCGCTTGGCGAGTTCGAAGGTGATGTCCGGGATGACGACGCCGAGCGAGAGGGTCTTGATGCGGATCTTCTCGTCCGCGTTCTCCCGCTTGGTGTCCAGGAAGCGGTAGATGTCCGGGTGGTGCGCGTGCAGGTACACCGCGCCGGCACCCTGGCGGGCACCGAGCTGGTTGGCGTAGGAGAAGCTGTCTTCGAGGAGCTTCATCACGGGGATGACGCCGGAGGACTGGTTCTCGATCTGCTTGATCGGCGCGCCGACCTCGCGGATGTTGGTCAGCGCGAAGGCCACGCCGCCGCCGCGCTTGGAGAGCTGCAGCGCGGAGTTGATGGACCGGCCGATCGACTCCATGTTGTCTTCGATGCGGAGCAAGAAGCAGGAGACCAGCTCGCCGCGCTGCTTCTTGCCGGCGTTCAGGAACGTCGGGGTGGCCGGCTGGAAGCGGCCCTCGATGATCTCGTCCACCATCTGGGTGGCGAGCTTCTCGTCGCCGCGGGCCAGGTGCAGGGCCACCATGCAGACGCGGTCCTCGTAGCGCTCCAGGAAACGCTTTCCGTCGAACGTCTTCAGCGTGTAGGAGGTGTAGAACTTGAACGCGCCGAGGAAGGTCTCGAAGCGGAACTTCTTCTTGTACGCGCGGTTGTAGAGCTCGCGGATGAAGTTCATCGTGTACTGGTCGAGGGTTTCGCGCTCGTAGTACTCGTTCTTGACGAGGTAGTCGAGCTTTTCCTCGAGGTCGTGGAAGAACACGGTGTTGTTGTTCACGTGCTGGAGGAAGTACTGGTGCGCGGCCTCGCGGTCGGCCTCGAACTGGATCTCTCCGTTGGGGCCGTAGAGGTTCAGCATGGCGTTGAGCTCGTGGTAGCCCAGGCCCTTGTAGGCGGCAGGCATCTCGGGCTTTTCCTGCTTCTCCTGCTTCTCAACGGCGGTGCCGGTGCCGGTGCCTACGGCGGCCCCTGCGCCCTCAGTTACTGCTGTGTCTGCGACAGTCGTGTCCAAAACTCTTCCAATCCTTGTTGTACGCGGTTGACGTCTTCCGGCGTCCCCATGAGTTCGAAGCGATATAGGTGCGGGACCTGGCATTTGGCGGCGATGATGTCGCCGGCCATGCAGTAGTTGTCCCCGAAATTGGTGTTCCCTGCGCCGATCACTCCGCGGATCAGCTTCCGGTTGCCCGGGTCGTTCAAAAACCTGATGACCTGCTTTGGAACAGATCCCTCTCCCCCGGTGCCGCCATAGGTCGGCACCACCAGCACGTAGGGCTCCCGGGCCGCCAGCGGAGCGTCCCTCGGGTAGAGGGGGATCCTGGCGGCGTCGACGCCCAGCTTCGCAACGAAGCGTGCCGTGTTTTCGGAGGTGGAGGAAAAGTAGATGAGGCGGCAGTGCGTTAGCTCGGGAGCCGCTGTGCTGACCGCTTCCCCGCTGTCAGCCGCGGCAGCCACCCGATCATCAGTTGTTACAACCACGGTGGTCACCTCATCTACCGTGAATTCTTGCGTGGTAGCGACGCCCCTTGCGTTTCAGGCTTCTGGGCGTTTCAGGCTACAGCGACGGCGGCGGCCTGCGCCAGTTCTTCGATCTTGTCCGGGCGGAAACCAGACCAGTGATCCTGGTCGGTGACGACAACGGGGGCCTGCATGTAGCCCAGGGACTTCAGGCGCTCAAGGGCCTCCGCATCCTGGGAGATGTCGACGCTCTGGTAGGCGATGCCCTTCTTGTCCAGCGCGCGGTAGGTCGCGTTGCACTGAACGCAGGCCGGCTTCGTGTAAACCGTAACGGTCATGGTCCTGTCCCCTTTGTTGAAGTCTTCTGTGGAGCGCAATCCCGGCTCCGGCTGTCCCGCGCTGATGCTCTGCTGGAACTGTATGTCGATACTACATGTAGTGCAAGAGCCTCACGCGGACCCCAAGATGATGTATTACAAGTATGTCATTTAACCCACCGTTAATCCACAGGAGGGGGCCCTCCAAATGTCCGGATTTCAGCCATTTTCGCGGACGAAATCCACACCCTGTGCAGTAGTTACCCACATTAATCACCCCCGCGTGTCGCACCGCAGACGGCGTGTCGCGCCCCTGCGCCGGTAGGCGCCACGGTGGCGCCGGCCACTACATCTGGTGTCCGGGCACACGAAAGAGGCGGGCACCGTGGTGCCCGCCTCTTAGGGTCGTGATTGTCCTAACACTGGTCGAGCACGATCTGCTGCACGTCGAGGTAGCCCGTTTCAAACCCGGCCCGGGAGTAGCACAGGTAGAACAGCCACATCCGCTGGAACACCGTGTCGAAGCCCATGGCACCCACCTCGTCCGCGCGGGCCATGAACCGCTCCTCCCAGAGACGCAGGGTCTGGGCATAATGTTCGCCCATGGCGAGGCGTTCGCGGACCCGCAGTCCGGTCTGCTTCTCGGTGATGTCTTCGATGGCGCGGACCGACGGAATGACCCCGCCGGGGAAGATGTACTTGTGCACCCAGGTGTAGCTGGTGCGGGTGGCCATAAGCCGGTCGTGGGCGATCGTGATGGCCTGGATGGCCACCTTGCCGCCGGGGGCCAGGACCCGCTCGATCGTCTGGAAGTATGTGGCCCAGTATTCGAAGCCGACGGCCTCGATCATTTCAACCGAGACGACGGCGTCGTACTCGCCCTCCACGGCACGGTAGTCCTTGAGCTCGATAGTGACGGCGTCGGCGTAACCGGCTTCGGCCACGCGCTGGCGGGCCAGTTCCTGCTGTTCGGAAGAGAGGGTGACGGAGTAGACGGTGGCGCCGCGGGAGGCGGCGCGCAGGGCCAGCTCTCCCCAGCCGGTGCCGATCTCCAGGACGCGGGTGCCTTCCTTCACGCCGGCCTTGTCCAGCAGGCGGTCAATCTTGGCCTGCTGCGCGGTGGCCAGCCCGTCCCACGGCACGCTCCGCAGGGCGTCGCCGCTTTCCGGGAAGAGGGCGCTGGAGTACGTCATGGTGCTGTCCAGGAACGAGGCGAAGAGCTCGTTGGAGAGGTCGTAGTGCCGCGAGATGTTGGAGCGGGTGTTCTTCTCCGTGTTCCGTTCCCTCCGCGGCTGGTGCGGAAGGTACAGGCCGCGCAGCTTCTGCAGCGGTTCGGGCACGAGCGTGCCGACGCGGGAGGCAAACACCTCCATGACGGCGGTGAGGTCATCGGCGTCCCAGTCGCCGGCCATGAACGACTCGCCCAGGCCGATCAGGCCGCCGTCGCCGAGCCGGGTGGCGAAAGCTTCCGGCCGGTTGATGGTCATGACGGGGTACGCGGTGCCGGCGGGCGCCGGGTCTGAGGGCCCCTCGCCCAGCGCCGCCTCGCCCAGCGCCGCCTTTCCCAACGCCGCCTTGCCCAACACTGTGCCGTCCGGGTACCGGACTTCCAGCGGCAGCCTGCGCACGGCCGCCTTGAAGATGGCATCCGCAGCGCGTCCGGCCACACGGGCCTTGAGGCTCGAGGGCACCGTGGCGATGCTGGGCCAGATGGCGGCGTCGATGGTGACGGGCGGCTGGGGAACGGTGTAAGGCACCCTATTTATGGCGCTGCCGGTTATGGCGCTGCTGCGCGCGGTGCCCTGTGTCCGTCCCGTACCGGAACCGGTCGCTTCGGTCATTGTCACTGAACTGCCTCCTGTGAAGGGTGGTGTGGTTTCTTGATGATGGGCAGGCGGCGCGCCCACAGCTTGATGCCTTGCCAGCGGATCTGCGCCGCGACACGCAGCGGGGCCAGGGGAACCGCGAGCGCCGCGGACGCGATGTTCCGCAGGGTCGCTTCGCGGCGGGCGCCGTCCATGGTGGCGATGAAGGGCTGCTGGCCCTCCCGTTCCAGGACGATCGATACGGCGAGCCGTTCGCCGGGTTCGGGGAGCTTCATGCGGTACTCGCCGTCGACGTCGTTGAACGGCGAGACGTAAAACGCTTTCGGGACGCTCGCCCGGCCTGCGCCGTCCGTTTCGAGGAGGTAGCAGTGCCGCTCCCCGTACGTGTTGTGCACCTCGACGACGACGCAGCGCAGCTCGCCGGCGCCGTCTCGGCACCAAAACACGCTCAGCGGGTTGAAGACGTGCCCGAACACCCGGGCGCTGGCAAGCATGGTGATGCGTCCGCCGTCGAGCTTGATCCCCTGGGTGGCAAGGTAGTGTTCCACGTTGCCGCGCAGCGTGCCGTCCGGATCGCCCAGGTGGTCCTCCACCCGGAAGCCGGCCAGCGGCCGGAGCAGGCGCGGCAGCTGCGGAAGATGGTCGACGTCGACATACCAGCTGTAGCTGCGGTAGGTGAAGGCGTTGCGCAGCGGGGTGCGCCGCACATGCGAGATGACGGTGCGGTAGATGGCTCCGCGGTAGATGGCCGCCTGGTCAGTGGCAGTGCGGTGGATGGAGACCCGGGCGCTCATGGCGCCTCCACTGTGGCCGGCTGAACTGTGGCCGGCTGAAGAGTGGCCGGCTGGAGGTCCGGGTCCACGGCCACAGGGTCCATGGACGCAGTGCCGATGTTGACAGTGCCGATGTTGACCGGGTCCCAGTCGCGGCCCAGCCGGGCGGCGGCCTTGAGGCCGGACAAGGCGCCGTCCTCGTGGAATCCCCACCCGTGGTAGGCGCCGGCGAACGCCAGGCGCTCGTCGCCGAGTCCGAGGATCCGCTGCTGCGCCTGCAGCGATTCCGGGGTGTACTGCGGGTGCTCGTAGACCATCCGGTCCAGGACCGCGGCGTCGTCGACCAGTTCGGATTCGCCGAGGCTGACGATGTACCGGCCGCCGTCCGCGGGCTCCAGCCGCTGCAGCCGGGTCATGTCGTAGCTGACCAGGACCTTGTCCGGCCGGGCGTCGCAGGACGGGAGCCGGTAGTTCCAGGAGGTCTGGGCGTTGGGGCTGGCCGGCAGCACGGCTTCGTCGCGGTGGAAGATGGTCTGGTTCACCGAGTACGGCATGCCGCCAAGGGCGTCCCTCTCGGCGGCGGAGGCATCGGTGAGCATGCGCAGGGCCTGTGCGGGGTGGGTGGCGATCACGACGGCGTCAAAGGTCTCGCGCACGGTCCCGGCACCGAGCGCGGAGGTGATGTCCACGCCGTCGTCGTGCCGGTGCACCGCGGTGACGGGGCTGGCGAGCCGGATGTCCGGCAGGGTCGCTGCCACCTTGTCGACGTAGCTGCGCGAGCCGCCGGTGACTGTCCGCCACTGCGGCGAGCCCTTGACGCCGAGCAGGCCGTGGTGGCCCAGGAAGGTGAACAGGTAGCGGGCCGGGTAGGCCAGCGCGGTGGTGGGGTCACAGGACCAGACGGCGCTGACCACCGGGGTCATGAAGTGCGAGATGAAGTAGCTGCTGAACTTCTCCCGGGCCAGGAACTCGCCCAACGTGAGTTCTGTGCCGGTTCCGGTGCCGGTGCCTGAGACCGTGTCCGGGCCCGCCGCGGGTTCGGCCAGCAGGGCGCGGGCGCGGCGGTGGAACCGGGTGACTTCCAGCAGCATCCGCAGGTAGCGGCCGCGCAGCAGGGTGGACGGCCGGGGAATGATGCCGCTCCCGTTGGGCCGTGCGCCGGCGTATTCCAGTCCGCAGCCGTCGCAGCGGACGGACATGCTCATTTCCGAGTCCTGGGTTTTGACGCCGAGCTCGGCGAACAGGCGCAGGAGCGTGGGGTACGTCCGCTCGTTGTGGACGATGAAGCCGGTGTCCACGCCCAGGGTGGGCCCGTTCTGCTGCGGCACATCGTGGGTGTGGGCGTGGCCGCCGAGCCGGGCGTCCGCCTCGAAGAGGGTAACCCGGTCCTGCCCCTTCAGCACGTACGCGGCGGTCAGCCCCGCCACTCCGCTGCCGATGACGGCGACGCGCCGGCCTGCCGGAATCCCTGCTGCTTGCGACACTGGTCTGCTCCTGTTGTTTAGCCCGAAATGTTGTCTTGCCCGAAGTCTCTTGTGGGCAATTCGTCGCCGTCGGGCGGCCGGATGAGTATGACTTCCGGAATTTTTCAGTTCGGCTTTCACTCCGTCTTTTACGCCGGCGCCTGTGGCGCCGGCATCCGGGGCCTGGGTGGGGCCCGGGGAAGGCCGATGTGCCAGAATGAAGCGGGAATTCCGGTCCCGTCTCCGTGGACCCGCTACCAGGCGAAGGGCAGCCCTTGATCAATCCCGTCCATCTGCGGACCCTTGTGGAAGTGATCCGGCTTGGATCGTTTGCGGCCGCCGCGGCCCGGCTCGGCTACACGGCCTCGGCCGTCTCCCAGCAAATGTCTGCGCTGGAGCGCGACACCGGCGTCACCTTGTTCCAGCGGGCGGCCCGCAGCATCCAGCCGACGGAAGCCGCCGTCGTGATGACACGGCACGCTGCCAAGGTTCTAACGGACATCGAGACACTCATGGCCGCCGCCTCCCGGGCGAAGGAGAGCCCCAGCCAGGAGCTGCGGCTGGGCATATTCCCGAGCCTCGCCACCTATGTGCTGCCGCCGATCCTGCAGAACCCGGCCTGGAAGAAGCTCGGCATCGACCTGCGGGTCTCGGTCGCGGAACCGGCCCAGACCATCCAGGGGCTGCGGACAGGCGGCGAACTCGACGTTGCCCTGGTGTATCAGGTGGGACAGTCCGGCCTCGCGTGGCCGCACACCGTGGACCGGCAGTGGATCGGCGACGACGACTTCCGGGTGGTGCTGCCGGCAGCCTGGGGCATCGGCACGGATTCCAAGGTGGCAGCCCCGCATCTGTCGGACATGCCCTGGATCATGCACCACCCGGGCACGTCCGACGCCACGGTGATCGAACGCCTCTTCGCGAGCTGCAACCTGCACCCCCGTGTGGTGGCCTACAGCGATGACTTCCACGCCAGCCTGGAGATGGCGGCCGCCGGGCTCGGCGCCGCGCTGGTCCCCGAACTCGCCCTGCGGCACCGGCCGGCCGGCGTGGTGGTCCTCGATGTTCCGGAGATCCGGCTGGCCCGGAATGTTTTCGCGCTGCTGATCAACGAGAAGCGGACCGCCCAGGTCCAGTTGTTCGTGGAGCTGCTGGCCGAGACGATGCACAGGCTCGGCACCGCACGAAAGGACTGAGCTGAAGGGCCGGGCTGAAGGCCTGCGTTGAAGGCCTGCGTTGAATGGCCTGAGGTGGGGTTTCCATGCGGAGCCCGATCGAGAAGGATTGGGTCCATGAACAAAAGCTATTCAGCCTCCCGTCCCGTCTCCTCCGACAACCCCGAAGTAATCGCCGCGGCCGTCCGGGCCGCCACCGAGGAACTCCGGGACACCCTGAAGCGCCATGGCATCGAGGCGAGCTTCGAGGACATCGCTTTGCTGGGCCACTCGGAGTCCTGGGACGACGAGGGGCAGCGGTGGGTCGAGGTCGAATGGGACGGCGAGCAAGCGGGGTAGCCCGGCGGCGGGCGCTCAGCGCTTCCGAATCCGCTTTCCCACCGGCGCCACCAGCGCGTCGATGAGCCGGTGCTTGGTCCGGGTGTACGGCGGGTAGAGGAGTTCCAGCGTGTCCGGCCTCAGCGGCTTGTCCAGGGTGGGGCGCTCGTGCGAGAACGTCCGCACCGAATGTTCCCCGTGGTATGCCCCCATGCCGCTGCCGCCGACCCCGCCGAAGGGAAGCCCGGGGACGGACAGGTGGGCCGCCGGAACGTCGAAGCACAGCGCCCCGGACGAGGTCCGCTCGGCGAAGGCACGGCGCGTGGCCCGATCCTTGCTGAAGACGTAGAGGGCCAGCGGTTTGGCCCGTCCGTTGACCTCCTCGATAGCCGCGTCGAGCCCGCGCACGGGCACCAGTGGCAGCAGCGGCCCGAAGATCTCTTCCGCCATGACGGCGTCGCCGGGGGCAGGGCGCAGCAGGGTCGGCGCAAAGTAGCGGCTGGCGGCGTCGCGCTGTCCGCCGTGCACCACCGTGCTGGCGTCGGCCAGGGCAGCGAGCCGCGCGAAATGGCGGTCATCGACAATCCGGCCGTACGACAGGCTCGCCGCCGGGTCCGTTCCGAAGAGCGCCGCGACGGCCTTGATCAGCTCGGCCTGCAGCGGCTCCAGGATCTCCTCGCGGGCCAGGACGTAGTCCGGGGCGACGCACGTCTGCCCTGCGTTCATGAACCGGCCCCAGGCGATCCGTTTGGCCGCCGTGGCCAGGTCCGTGGACGCATCGACATAGGCCGGGGACTTGCCGCCGAGCTCCAGCGTCACGGGGGTCAGGTGCTCGGCCGCCGCGCGCATCACCACCTTGGCTGCGGCCTCTCCCCCGGTGAAGAAGATGTGGTCGAAGCGTTCGGCCAGGAGCGCTGTGGTCTCCGGGATGCCGCCCTCGACCACCTCGGCGGCGCCGGCCAGGTATTCGGGAACCCAGCGCGCCAGCGCGGCCGAGGTGGCCGGGGCGTGTTCGCTCGGCTTGAGCACCACCGTGTTCCCCGCTGCCAGGGCTCCGGCCAGCGGGGCAAGCAGCAGTTGCAGGGGGTAATTCCACGGCCCGATCACCAACACCACGCCCAGCGGAGTGAGTTCGGTCCAGGCGCGGGCCGGCTGCGCTACGAGCGGCACCGGCACGCGGCGGGGCCGCAGCCAGCCTTCGAGGTGCCGCTCAAGGTGTGCCGCCTCGGCGTCAACGAACCCGATCTCCGCCAGCTGCGCCTCGGTGCGGTGCTTGCCCACATCCTTGGCCAGGGCCTCGGCGAACTCCGCGTGCCGCTCGGCCAGCATGCGCCGCAGCTGGCGCAGTTGATCCAGCCGCCAGGTGAGCGGCCGGGTGGTCCCGGCGTCGAACACGGCCCGGGCACGGACGACGGATGAGGCTACATGCTGCATCCGATCAATGTACAGTCATGCTGCCGTCCGCCGGCGGGGTACCGGATAAGACTCCGGGACCGGAAAACTCGCCAACGCTGGAATGGTCCGGTTTTCAGGACTATGTTGAAGATATGAACAAGGTAGCGAGCAAGCACTTCGGCGAGGTCGAGCTCAACCACGGAAGGGAACATAATCTCACCGCCACGCATGAGCTGGCGGGCCAGACCGTGGAGCTTGACCTGAATGTCAACGCGCATGACCATTTCGACGAAGCGGCCATGCATAAAGTTGACTACCGCTTGCGCTTCCTGCCCGAGCTCGTGGACCAGGTCCGCGAAATGATCGCCGAGGAACTGGACCAGGAAGGCACCAGCCCGCAGGAGTACCGCCACTTCCATTGCAACGCGATCAAGGACGAACACCTCAAAAAGGTCTTCGGCGTCGAGGACAAGAGCCAGCTGACCGACGAGGTCTTCCTCAAGGCGCTCAAGCTCGGCCACGTGGGCATCTACCCCGGCCAGCCAGAACGCTACTTCGTCCTCGATTTCACGCTGGGCCAGCACTTCACCGACGAGGTCCTGGTCGCCTCCGCAGATGAGGACGGCGTCGTCGACGACGAAATCCTCTGGGAATCCTGAATCGCTGGCATCCTGAACCGACTGCTCCGTAGGTGCCCTTTTGAGCGCTCAAAAGGGCGGCTACTCAGCAATCGATGACGAAGAACGTACGACGCCGGCCGGCCACCTTGCGAGGTGACCGGCCGGCGTCGTACTTGGGTGAAGCGGGTTACTCGGCGGCTTCTTACTTGGCGGCTTGAAGCAGTTCGGCGCGGACCGTCTTGGTGGCCGTGACGAGGTTGCGCAGGGACTCTTCGGTCTCGGCGTAGCCGCGGGTCTTCAGGCCGCAGTCCGGGTTGACCCAGAGCTGGCGGGACGGAACATGCTTGACCGCGGTGCTCAGCAGCTCGGTGACTTCCTGCTCGCCCGGGACCCGGGGCGAGTGGATGTCGTAGACGCCCGGGCCCACGCCGCGGCCGAAGCCGTGGGACTCGAGGTCGTGCACAACCTCCATGCGGGAGCGGGCGGCCTCGATCGAGGTGACGTCGGCGTCGAGGCCGTCGATCGCGTCGATGATGGCGCCGAACTCGGAGTAGCACAGGTGGGTGTGGACCTGGGTGGCGTCCGTTGCGCCGGCGGTGGCGAGGCGGAAGGACTTCACCGACCAGTCCAGGTACGCGGGCTGGTCGGCCTTGCGCAGGGGCAGGAGCTCACGCAGGGCGGGCTCGTCGACCTGGATGACCTTGATGCCGGCCGCTTCAAGGTCGGCGATCTCGTCGCGGAGGGCCAGCGCCACCTGGTTGGCGGTCTCGCCGAGCGGCTGGTCATCACGGACGAACGACCAGGCGAGGATGGTGACCGGGCCGGTGAGCATGCCCTTCATCGGCTTGTTGGTCAGGGACTGCGCGTACTTGGCCCATTCGACCGTGATCGGGGCGCTGCGGGTGACATCGCCCCACAGGATGGACGGGCGGGTGCAGCGCGAGCCGTAGGACTGGACCCAGCCGTGCACCGTGACGTCGAAGCCTTCGAGGTTCTCGGCGAAGTACTGGACCATGTCGTTGCGCTCAGGCTCGCCGTGGACCAGGACGTCGAAGCCGAGCTCTTCCTGCAGCTGAACGACGCGCTTGATCTCTTCCTTCATGAGCTGCTCGTACTGCTCCGTGGTGAGGTCGCCGCGGTTGGCGCGGGCCCGGGCGGTGCGGATTTCCGAGGTCTGCGGGAAGGAGCCGATGGTGGTGGTGGGCAGCGGCGGCAGGTGCAGCGCCTTCTCCTGGGCTGCCTCGCGGACTGCGTAGGCAGAGCGGTTGAAGTCGGCGTCGGTCAGTGCGGCGGTGCGGTCCCGGACGTCGCCGCGGCGGACGCCCTCGGCCTCGGCGCGGGAGGCGATGACGCGGGTGGCCTCGTCGATGGCGGGCTGGACATCCCTTGATTGAACACCAGTTGCTTCGTCGCTCAGCAGACCGGCGAGGGTCACCACCTCCACGGCCTTCTGGTCGGCGAAGGCCAGCCAGCTGCGCAGCTGCTCGGACAGCTGGAGTTCCTCGTCGACGTCGTGCGGGACGTGCTGGGTAGAGGTGGACGTGCTGATGGCCAGCTTGGCCACCGACTTCTTCAGTTCGGCGATCTTGTTCGCGGAGGCGGCGAGATCGTTGCGCCAGATGTTGTGGCCGTCCACGACGCCGGCGACGAGGGTCTTGTTGCCCAGCGCGGCCAGGGCCGCGGCGGACGGCACCTCGCCCTTGAAGACGTCCAGGTGCAGGGCGTCGATGCCGGTGGCGGCGAGGGTGCCGAGCTGGCCGTTTAGCGCGCCGTACGGAGTGGAGACGAAGAGCTGCGGGCGCTGGGCCGTGGCGGCAAGGGCCTCGTAGGAGCGGGCGACGGCGGCCTGGATTTCCACGGCCGGGGTGTCCTGGTCCACCACGAGGGCGGGCTCGTCGAGCTGGACCCAGCTGGCGCCGGCGGCGGCGAGCTTCCGGAGCAGTGCGGTGTAGACGGGGAGGATGTCCTCGAGCCGGGACAGCGGGCTGAAGCCGGCCGGGGCGTCGTCGGAGGCCTTGCTCAGCAGGAGGAAGGTGACCGGGCCGACGATGTACGGGCGGGTCTGGACCCCGTTGGCGAGAGCGTATTCGAATTCCTCGACGATCCGGTTGGAGGTCAGCGCGAAGTTGGTCTCCGGGCCGATTTCGGGGACGAGGTAGTGGTAGTTGGTGTCGAACCACTTGGTCATTTCCAGCGGCTGCTGTTCCTTGTTGCCGCGGGCCAGGGTGAAGTACCCGTCGATGTCGAGCTGTCCGTCAGCGTTGAGGAGGTTCCCGAAGCGGGCCGGCACGGCGCCGAGGTGGGCGGCGGCGTCGAGCACCTGGTCGTAGTAGGAGAAGGTGCCGGGGATGGCCGCTGCTTCGGTCAGGCCGAGGCCCTGGAGGCGCTTGGCGGTGCCGAGCTGGATTTCCTTGGCGGCGGCGTCCAGGGCTTCGGCGTCGATCTTGCCGGCCCAGTAGGCCTCGACGGCCTTCTTGAGTTCGCGGCGGCGGCCGATGCGCGGGTAGCCGAGGATCGAGGCGGACGGGAAGGCGCTGCTGCTGGGGGAAGTGCGCTGTTCAGTGATGGGAAGTTCAGTGATGGGAAGTTCAGTCATGGGAAGTCCTTGAAGTTGTCGTTGACAGATGACGAAGGTGGTGGGGTGCTCAGCTGGCGAGCTGGCCGCTGGCGGCACGCCGGGAGGCGTCGATGCGGCCGGCGCCGTGCCGGTTTCCGCCCTGCCGGTTGCTGCTTCGCGGGCGGGGCAGGGCGAGTTTGTCCAGCACGTCCAGGGCGGCGGCGTGCTCATTGAACGTGTAGAGGTGGATGCCGGGGGCCCCGGCGGCCAGGGCTGCGTTGGCGAGATCAACCGTGGCGCTGACGCCGATCCGGGTCCGTTCGGCGTCAGTGTCGGCGGCCGCGAGGCGTTCGATGAGTTCCGGGGCCGGTTCCACGCCGGTCAGTTCGCCGAGCCGGGCGAGCCGGCGGAGGCTGGTTAGCGGCATGACCCCGGGAATGATCGGGATGGTCACCCCGGCCCGGCGTGCCCGCGTCAGGAGGTCGGCGTACTGCTCGGTGTGGAAGAAGACCTGGGTGATGGCGAAGTCGGCGCCGGAGCGCTGCTTGGCCAGCAGGACCTCGACGTCGTGCGCCTCACTTGGGGATTCCGGGTGCCGGGTCGGGTAGGCAGCGACGCCGACCGCGACCTTGCCGGCGCACAGCAGCGCCGAGCGCCGCTGCTCCACCCGGCGGATGAGTTCGATCAGGTCTTGGGCGTACCGGAGCGATCCCGGCGGCGGGGTGGCGCCGTCCTTGGGCTGGTCTCCGCGCAGGGCGAGGATACCGCGGACGCCGACGTCGAGCAGGTCGCCGATGATCTCCGCCAGTTCCTGCGGGGAGTTCCCGACGCAGGTCAGGTGCGCCAGGGGCCGCAGCGTCGTTTCCTGCACCAGCCGGTTGATCAGTTCAACGGCGGTGCTGCGGTTGGAGCCGTTGGACCCGTAGGTCACGGACACATAGTCCGGGTCCGTGGCTTCCAGTTCGCCGATGGTGGTCCAGAGGGATTCCGCGGCTGCGGGCGACCGCGGCGGGAACAGCTCGTAGGACAGCGCAACCGGGGCCGCACCGGCAAGATTGGGATGGGTATCGATAAGGCTTGGTGGTGACATTTGCGTCCTTGGCTGTGAACACTGCCGTCAGGAGACCGGAACTCGGATGACCGGAAACGGAAACACTGCTGTCAGTGAATTGAGTTTGGGGAACACGGAGGGAACTTCAGCAGGGCGCAGCCGCGACTGTTACGCCTGATACGAAGTTGTCCGTGAGCAAATGTCAGGCCCACATGGGGGCACCCACACCCTCCTGGGCGGCCTTGGGGGCAGCCTTCAACGGAGAATCGCTGACACGTTACTGAGGTAACTTGTATAGAACTCTAAGGCCCGTGCCCCGGGGTCTTCAAGTCGGCGCCCGAATTAAGACGCACCTTTACGGCCATTTTGCGGTGCCCGGCAGAATAATGTTCGCCGAAGGGGCGGTTTCCGGCTAGTACGGGCCGCTCTCCCCAACGCGGCCGGTCAGGACTATCCTGTTGCCATGATTCAGCTTCCAGCCAGCTACAAGGAGTACCTCGACGGCAAGAGCGAGAGCTTCATCAACACCGTGCGGCCCGTCCTCATGCAGTCGGCCGCGGAGCGCTCGCACGGCGTCCGGGTGCTCGTGCTTCCGCATGGCCACCAGGCGCATCTGGATGACTCGATCCCGTATGGGACGGTGGTTGAGGACATCGACTGACGCCCGGCTAGTCCTCCAGAGACGTCTATCCCTCGAGGAGGAGCCGCTGGGAGCGCGGGGCCAGCGTGTGTTCCAGCACCAGGCAGGCGGCGCCGACGGCGCCGACGTCGTCGCCCACTCCCGTGCCGACCACTTCGATCCCGTGGATCTTCCGCGTGGCGCTGTTCGCGTCAACCAAGCCAGGGATTAGCTCCAGGTAAGCCGCTGACAGGCACGTCCAGAACGGGCCTCCGAACACCACGCGGTCCACGTCCAGTGCATTGGTGACGGCCGAGACCGCGCGGGCCACGAGCACAGCGGATCGTCGAATGATTTCTTTGGCCTCTTCGTTGCCGGCGTCGGCGATCGCGCACAATTCCGCGAAGCGCTCCTGGACCGCCGGCGCGCTCCTGTCCTGGAGCGAACCGTCCAGCACCCCGGCCGCCTCGGCCTGCGCCACGAGGACCTGCGGGATGGCGGAGGACTTCACGCAGCCGTGCTGTCCGCAGTCGCAGAGGGCGCCGCCCGGGTCCACGATGATGTGCCCGATTTCCCCGGCGTTGCCCGAGGTCCCGCGGACCACTTCGTCGTTGAGGACGATCCCGCAGCCGATTCCGGTCCCCATGTACATGAAGACAAAGCTGCCCTCGCCGCTGGGGCCGCCGGCCCAGGTTTCGGCCACGGCTGCGGCGGTCACGTCCTTGTCCATCAGCGTCGACAGGCCCGTGGCTTCGGCCATGGCATCCCGTAGCCCCACGTGGTCCCAGCCCGGCAGCAGCGGCGGGTCAACGACGGCGCCCTCGTTGAGGTCGATGGGGCCTGGCGTCGCCACCCCCAGCCCGGCGATCCGTTCCGGGTCCACCCCGGAGTCCATGATGAGCCGCTTGATTTCCTCCGAGACGGTGTCAATGACCGCCCGGGGGTCGGTGCCGGGCGGGGTGGTGATCCGTGAGTGCCTGACGACGGCGCCGAGCAGGTCCAGCACGACGAACGTGAGTACGGCCGGGTCCAGGTGGACGCCCACGGCATACATTCCTGCGGGATTCAGCCGGAGCATGGTCCTTGGCTTGCCCGGTCCGGTGCCTTCCTTGCCTGCCTCGACAATCAGGTGCTGGTCCAGCAGGCGGCGGGAGATGTTGGAGATGGTCTGCGGCGAGAGTCCGACGATCTGGGCGAGCTCCACCCGGCTCAAGCCGCCCGGCGCGCGGCGGATGGCGTCCAAGATGACCGTGAGGTTGAAGTCACCCATCTTCGGTAGGTTGGTCCCTCGCCTCGGAGAGGGTTGCCGGAACTCGGTCACTGATACCTCTAAACGTCTTTGGCCACGCACAGCAGTTGTCAGAATCGTACGTTACGTGCAGGCGTGCGCCCACACTTGTGCCTTTCAGACGCAAAGTTTCTCCCGCTACGGCCGCCGGGTGCTTGCCGTCACGGTGAACTTCGGATTCCTGCCGACCTCGCGAGTGGGTCCGATCAGGCGTTCGAGTGCCGGCCGGTAGTGCAGGTGGCTGTTGAATACGGTCCAGAGTTCCCCGCCCGGGGCGAGCACCCTGCCGGCCGCTTCGATCAGCTTGATCCCTGCGCCGGAGTGGACGGCCGCTTCCAGATGGAAGGGCGGGTTGAGCAGGACCAGGTCGGCGCTGGCGTCCGGTTGGGAGCTCATGGCGTCGTCCTGAAGCACGTCGATCCGGCCGTCCAGGCCGTTCGCGCGGGCGGTGGCGTGGGCCGAGTCGACGGCGGCCGCGGACCGGTCGGTGGCGGTGACGCGGGCTCCGGGGTTGGCGCGGGCGTACGTCGCGGCCAGGATCCCGGTGCCGCAGCCCAGGTCAACGGCATGGGTGGCATGCGGCATTCGGGGCAGGAAGTCCAGCAGGAACCTGGTCCCGATATCCAGCCCGGTGCCGGCAAAGACGGCGCCGCGTGCGCAGACCGTGAGGCCCAGTTCGTCATTGACTTCAGTGACCGGGAAGGGCAGCGCGGCCGGGACCGGCTTGGGGCGCCGGGCCAGCAGCAGCCGTGATTTCTGCCGGGCCAGTTGGGGCTGGACGTCCTCGAAGTGGCGCGCCAGCACGGCGTTCATGCCCAGGCTCATGTGTTTGACGCGGCCGCCCGCCAAAAGCACGACGTCGGGCGCCGCGTACCGGGCCACCGCGTCGGCGATTTCCTCAAGTTCTGCCAGGGACCGGGGCAATTGGAGCAGGACCAGGGAGGCGCCCTCCAGCAGGCCGGCGCCCAACGGAAAGTGTTCGAAGCCGGCGGAGAACGCCAGGGCCTCGGCGTTCGCCCGCAGCGCCCGTTCACCGGTGATGAGGTCCTGGTGGACCCGGACGGCGTGCGCCCCGAGCGTCAGGGCCCCGAGCGTCAGGGCCCCGTACCGGTCCCCCACCACCGCGAGCCGTGCCCCGGGCTGCAGCATTCCGGCCGCACGCATCTCAAGGGCAGTGTCCAGCAGGAGTCTGTCCGTGGCGTCCCAGGCCTGCAGGTTGGCGGCCTCGACGTCCGGGAATCTTCTCAGCCGGGCAAAGAGGGATTCGATGCTGTTGTCCGCCACGCGCGTTAGGCCGCCGTTTCTTCTCGGTCTTGGGTAATTAGCAGGGGGTGTGGGTCCGGTTGCAGGGCCGGTGGATCCGCCCTCCGCGTGCTGCCCTGCAACGCTTTACGTTATCCCGAACCGGCCAGCAGCGTGACGATTTCCGCCACGGCGGCCCGGCCGGCACGGTTGGCGCCGATGGTGGACGAGGCCGGCCCGCAGCCCATCGGATGGACCCTCACGCGGCCGGGTACCACTTATGGGCGCACTCCCCCGTGCCTGTGAATTACGTGATCTTAGTGCCGGTGACCGGGGACCAGGAGATCCGTCCTCCCTGATAGTTCTGGGCGACGCTGCCGCCGCCGATGGGGATCTCGTTGGTGGTGGGATAGCCGAGCCGTCCGTTTTCGTAGCCTTGAGCGGCCCACGCGGCCCGGATGCCGCCCCAGGTGGGGAATGCTCCGACGCCCGGGGCGTAGTGGATGGTGCCGCCCTGGAATCTCTGGTAGCAGCCGCCGTTGCGCAACCCGCAGATTTCCTTGCTGGCCGGGTAGCCGAGTTTGCCTTTTTCGTAGCCGACCGTG
>NZ_FNGC01000006.1:0-197227 GCF_900102785.1 Arthrobacter sp. ok362 | reverse complement strand
GGGTAGCCGAGTTTGCCTTTTTCGGTGCCCACCGCTTTCCAAGCTGTCCGTATGCCTCCCCAGGTGGCGAAAGCCCCGACGCCCGGGGCGTAGTGAATAGCGCCAGCCTGGAATCTCTGATAGCAGCCACCTTTGACCAGGCCGCAGATGATTGCTGATGTCGACGTTCCAAGAGCGGGTTTCGCGGCCGCCGCTGCCTTGATCTCGGTGGTGGCCGCCGGCGGGACGGTCCCGCCTCCGCCGCCTCCACCTCCGCCCGGGAGCGTACCCGGTACCGGTCCTGGAGTTTCGGTTCCGCTGTTGACGATCACATCGTCGACGTAAATGTCGCCCATCTGCTGATCGTGTTCAGCTCCGAGCTGTACTTTGTCGAATCTTGTCGCACTGATGTTGACTGTTTGGGCAAACACCGACTTGTCATCCCACCAGATCTGCACCCCGGTGGCCGCACCTTTGGGTACGACGTGCATCACCAGATGATGCCAGGTGCCCAAAGCAACGGTTGGCACCAAAGTGTTGTAAACGAACGCCTGCGCGCCCGTCGTCCGGAGCACCAGTTCATGGGTGGCATTGTCCCGGAAGACGTCGACATACCTGATGCCGCCGGAGAAGAAGCGGAAGTACGGAACGTTGTTCCCCGCTACACCCTCCTTGGCGATATTGAACCAGCCGTCCGCGTAAGCCTCCTTCATCCCGGAGGCCAGCCCCAGGGACATATTGGCGATTGAGCCGTTGTCCTGGGTTGCATGCAGATATGCCGAGCAGCCCGGAGAGTGCGAAAACGCCGACGAGACCGACGCTGTACCCGTGACCGCGGTGAACGGGATGAACGGCGACAGGGCGCCCGACTCAAAATTCGTGGCAGCCGCCGTCGTCCCGGGATAGGGATCGGCGGGCGCGGAGGTGCCCGAGGTGCAAGCCGCGGCTACAGCCGGCAACCCGTCGAAAGCGATCGAACCCGCGAGCGGTATGCCGAGTGCAATTGCCAGCAACAGTCGAAAAAGTCTTCTCATCAATCTGCCCTCCCACATCTTGATCTGCTGTTCAGCTCCCGGGATGCAGACGGCGCCATCCCGCTGCTGAATAGCGAGTGGTCTGCGCTACTCCCGGACCCGGGCCCGGGCGCGCATTAGGGTGTCTCGCCCAACGAAGTCCCTACACCGAATCACCGGGCGGGTGTGCCGCCACGGGGGTGTGCGTCTGTCGTCAAGGGATGGTTTGATGGCACATTAGAGAGACCCGCTTCCGACAGCCAAGTTGTACCAGGCAACTTGTGATGACGACGACCCTAATGGCCGGGACGTGACGGCGCACGCGTAGCCAATACTTGAATTCTGGCAACTGCCACGCGGCTGCCACTTGAATGGCCTCACGGGACCTCGCGGTACAACTCGGATTTGTACGCCGTTTCTACCCGGGCTAGGGCCGTTTGCCGGGGTGTCGAACCCCGGGCGCCGGGCTCGGGGGCGCTGCACTGCAAGTTTTTACGTTTTACGTTTGCGTTATCCCGAACCGGCCAGCAGTGTGACGATTCCCGCCACGGCGGCCCGGCCGGCACGGTTGGCGCCGATGGTGGACGAGGACGGCCCGTAGCCGACAAGGTGCACCCGCGGCTCGGCCGCGACCTGGGTGCCGTCCATCGCGATGCCGCCGCCGGGTCCGCGCAGGTGCAACGGGGCGAGGTGTTCGAGTTCGGCCCGGAATCCCGTGGCCCACAGGATGACGCCGGCGGCCAGGAAGCTGCCGTCAGCCATCCGGACGCCGTCGGGCTCGATCGCGGTGAACATGGGGTGCCGGTCCAGGACGCCGCGCGCCGCGGCGGCACGTAGGGCCGGGGTCCAGATCAGGCCTGTCACGGAGACGACGCTCTGCGGCGGGAGGCCCTGGCGCACCCGCTCCTCAACGAGGGCGACGGCGTCGTGGCCGGCTTGCCGGTCGAAGGGGGCCTCGCGCCAGAGAGGTACCCGGCGCGTGAACCACGTGGTGCTGGTGACCTTGGAGATCTCATCGAGCAACCCGACGGCCGAGATCCCGCCGCCGACCACAATGACATGCTGGCCGCGGAATTCGTCGGCGGAGACGTAGTCGGCGACGTGCAATTGCCGGCCGCGAAAGCTGGCTTTGCCCGGATAGATGGGCCAGAACGGCCGGGTCCAGGTGCCTGTCGCATTGATGACGGCGCGGGCGGAGAACTTGCTGCGGGAGGTGGAGATGTTCAACCGTCCGGCAGGATCGTCGTCCTCCCGGGTCACCGACTGCACTCTCACGGGCCGCTCGATCGCGAGGCCGAGGTCGTGTTCGTATCCGCCGAAGTACCGGGTGAGGAAGCTGGAGCTGGCCTCGGCGGGATCCACGTCGGGCTGCGGGATTCCCGGGAGGTCGCTGATGCCGTTCACCGTGGCCATGAGCAGGCTCTTCCAGCGGTGCCGCCAGGCCCCGCCTGGCCCGTCCTCGGCGTCGAGCACGATGTACGTCCCCGCGGGCGGGCCCTGGGCTGCTTCCGGTCCTTCTGCTGCGGCCCGTCCGGTGCCGGCCGCGGCAGCGCCGGCCGGGACGAAGCCGCGGCGTTGAAGGTGGTAGGCCGCGGACAGCCCCGCCTGCCCGGCGCCGACCACCACGACGTCGGCCCGGTGCGCGGTCTCCGCACTCAAGGTCCGGCCCCGGTCAGATCTTTTTGACGACGCTGGACTTGAGCTGCATGGGGCCCACGCCGTCCACCTTGCAGTCGATGTCGTGGTCGCCAACACCGTTGACCAGGCGGATGCCGCGGACCTTGGTGCCGACCTTGATGACCGTGGAGCTGCCCTTGATTTTCAGGTCCTTGACCACTGTGACGGTGTCGCCGTCGGCGAGGACGTTGCCCACCGCGTCCTTCACGACGGCGTCGGCGCCTGTGTCGGCGCCTGTGTCAGTGTCCGCGGACGCTGACCATTCGTGCGCGCATTCCGGGCAGACCAGGAGCGCCCCCATTTCATAGGTGTATTCGCTGGAGCATTCGGGGCACGGGGGCAGGGAGTCGTTCACCCGTCCAAGTTTAGTCGCCCGTATTGGTCGCCGCGGGCGGGCCGCCTTAGAACGGGTTCAGCAGGCGGTCCACGAACTGCCGCGTGCGTTCCTCCCGCGGGTCCCGCAGCACGGTGTCGGGGTGGCCGCGTTCCACCACCACGCCGCCGTCCATGAAGATGACTTCGTCGGCCACCTGGCGGGCGAACGCGAGCTCGTGGGTGACCACCACCATGGTCCAGCCTTCGTCCGCGAGTTCCTTGATGACGGCCAGGACCTCGCCCACGAGTTCGGGGTCCAGCGCCGAGGTCGGCTCGTCGAAGAGCAGCAGTTGCGGGCGCAGGGCGAGGGCACGCACAATGCCGACACGCTGCTGCTGGCCGCCGGAGAGCTCGAAGGGATAGCTGTTCTCCTTACCGGCCAGGCCGACCCGGGCCAGCAGCTCCCGGGCCTCCTGGATCGCCTCAGCCTTGGGCCGCTTCTGCACCTGGACCGGACCTTCGATCACGTTCTCCAGGACAGTCTTGTGCGGGAAGAGGTTGTAGTGCTGGAACACCATGGCGCTGCGGTCCCGCAATGCGAGCACCTGCTTCTTCGCCACCGGTGTGGAAAAGTCGACGGTCAGTTGCCCCGCGAACTCAGCGACGCCGGCGTCGGGCACTTCGAGGCCGTTCAGGCACCGCAGGACCGTCGTCTTGCCCGACCCGGACGGCCCGATCAACGTGACCACTTCGCCGCGGCGGACCTCAAGGTCGATGGATTTCAGCACTTCATGCTGGCCGAAAGCCTTCCGCAGGCCCCTCACGGTCAGCAGGGCGGCGTCCGGGACAGCGGCGTCCGGCCCCGGAACTCCGGTGGGCGGAAGTTCAGCGGGAGGAACTCCGGAGGGCGGAAGTTCAGCGGGAGGAACTCCGGTGGGCGGAAGTTCAGAGGGAGGGGGTTCAGTGGGAAGCGGTTCAGTGGGCGACATAGCGGTCCAATCTCTTCTCCAGGGCGGACTGTCCGCTGGCGAGGACGAGGCAGATGATCCAGTAGATCACGGCCGCCTCCAGGTACAGCAGCATGAATTCCTGGCTGAAGGCGGCCACCTGCTGCGCCACGCGGAACAGTTCGGTGACGAGGATCAACGACGCCAGCGAGGTGTCTTTGACCAGGCTGATGAAGGTGTTGGACAGCGGCGGGACCGAGACCCTCGCGGCCTGCGGCAGGATGATCCGCACCAAGGTCTGGTGGCGCGACATCCCGATGGTGTGGCCGGCCTCCCACTGGCCCTTGGGCACGGACAAGATGGCCGCGCGGATGACCTCCGCGGCATAGCCGCCGACGTTCAGGGAGAACGCGATGATTGCACTGGGCCAGGGGCTGATGGTGATTCCGACGGACGGCAGCCCGTAGAAAATGACGAACAGCTGGACCAGGAGCGGGGTCCCGCGGATGACGGAGATGTAGATCCTCGCCACCGCGGAAACCACACGATTGCGGCTCAGCCGCATGAGGGCGACCACCAGGGCCAGCAGCAGGCCCAGGCCGAAGGACGCCAGCGCCAGCGGGATTGTGCCGGTGATCGCACCCGTCAGGAGCGGGCCTAGCGATGACCACACGAGTTCCCAGTTGATATTCATGCCCGGACGCGGCGTTTCTCGGCGGCTTCCACAGTGCTACTTCGAGACGTCGGCGTCGAAGTACTTCTTTGAGATCTTCGTCAGGGTGCCGTCGGCCGCCAGCTCGCCGAGGGCCTTGTTGATGGCCTCTGTCAGGCTGGTCGATCCCTTGCGCAAGGTGAAGGCGCTGAGCGACTTGTCAGTGGTCTCGGCGGCAATCTTGATGCCGGCGTCGTGGTCGGTCTTCTGGGAGTCCAGGTAGGTCAGCTTGTCGTTGATGGTTGCATCGACGCGGCCCTGCTTGAGCAGCGTGATCGCCTGCGCCCATCCCTCCACGGCCTCGACATTTGCGCCGCTCTGCTGCGCCAGTTTGTACCAGTTGCTCGTCAGGGACTGCGCGGTGGTCTTGCCCTTCAGGTCCTCGAAGGAATTGATGCTGTTGTTGTCCGACTTCGTGACGATCACGCCGGTGCTCACCGTGTAGGGGGTGGAGAAATCGTACTTCGCCTTGCGTTCGTCCGTGATGGAAACCTGGTTGGCGACGACATCGAACCGTTTGGCGTCCAGGCCGGCGAAAATGGCGTCGAACTGCGTCTCCTGGTAGGCCGGCTTGACGCCCAGCTTCGCGGCGACGGCGTTCATGATCTCCACGTCGTAGCCCGTCAGTTCGCCGCTGCCGTTGGCGTGGAACGTGAACGGCTTGTAGGTGCCCTCCGTGCCGACCTTGAGCACGCCCGCGCTCTTGACGTCGCTCAGGGAGGTGTCCGCACCGGCTGCGGGCGCCGAGCTGGCCGGAGTGGTGGACGCGGAGCCGCAGCCCGCCAGGGCGAGTCCTGCTGCCGCGATGAGGCCGATAACGGAAAGTCGTGTGCGCTTCATGATGGTCCTTAGTCGTGGAGCCGGAAATGGCCTTCCGGCTGAGCCGCGTGGCGGCCCGTCTCCTAGCGACGATAGCAAGGTCCAGCTCAGGGTGGAGAGCTTAAATGACAGTTTGTGACGTCCGGTGATGAGACGGTCTTGACGGACGCACTTTTTGACGTGCTGCATACCGGCAGGGGTACGAAAAAGGGAACCACCGTCTGACGGTGATTCCCTTTTTTTCGTGGAGCTGAGGGGACTCGAACCCCTGACCCCCTGCATGCCATGCAGGTGCGCTACCAGCTGCGCCACAGCCCCGAATTTCCTGGGGACGAATCAACGTCCCGCAAGCAACCTGATTAGCTTAAACCACAAATCGCGTTCGCGCTAATCGGCACGCCGAACCGTGAAGTTGCTCGCCCGGCACGCCCTGGGACAGTCCTGCACTGGGATCCGGGCAGAAAAAAATCCGCCGGAATCTTTCGATTCCGGCGGATTATCCGGTGGAGCTGAGGGGACTCGAACCCCTGACCCCCTGCATGCCATGCAGGTGCGCTACCAGCTGCGCCACAGCCCCGAATTTTCGCTGCTCCGAGCATGCCTACTGACGTGCAAAGTTCCGGTTCTTCGTCCGGATTTCTCCGAAGCAACTCAAATATCTTAGACCAGCCCTTTGGAAAATTCCAAATCGGGCATATTCGCCCCTATGGGTATGGCCGGTGCGCGGGTTGCTACTCCGTGTCGGTACCGGCGGTGGCCTTTGCGGAGGCGTCGTCGTCGCCCAGCTGCAGATCGACGACGGGGCAGTCCTTCCACAGGCGCTCGAGGGCGTAGAAGATGCGGTCTTCCTCGTGCTGGACGTGGATGACGACGTTGGAGTAGTCCAGCAGGACCCAGCGACCGCCGGAGCGGCCCTCGCGGCGGACGGGCTTCTGGTCAAACTTGGCGAGCTCGTCCTCGATGCCATCCACGATCGCATTGACTTGGCGTTCGCTCGGGGCCGAGGCGATCAGGAAGACGTCAGCCAGGGCCAGCCGTTCGCTGACGTCCAGGGCCACGATGTCCTCGGCAAGTTTCTCCGAGGCAGCGCGGGCTGCGTGGCGGGCGGTGGTGATGGATGAATCGGTTGCAGTCACGGGACTCCTTGTAGTGATGAAAATCTATGGTGATGAAAAATTCTTGAATGAAAACTGCCTTGGAATGAATCCGTGGGGTCAAAAGCTGAACTGGAAAGACGTATGACGGACGCTGCGGTGGGAACGGGGCCGAATCGCCGGGGTGCCATTTCGTAGTGAAGTGCACGGTGGACGGCCCGTGGCCTAGTGGGCCAGCCCGGTGACGATCAGCGTGATGCCGGCGATGAGGGCGACGATCCCCAGGGCCAGGACCCCGAGTTGGAGCATGCGCAGGCGCCGCGCCCGGCCGAGCCCGGCGGTAGCGGCATCCAGGGGTTCGAGTCCGTAGGCCGAATTCGCGGCCACGGGTTCCCCGCCCACCAAACGCTCGTCAGTCTCCCCCGCGGAATTCGTCGCGGCGGCTGCCGGCCGTGGCGTTCCGGCCTTGGCGGCTGCTTCTGCCCGGGCCAGGACGCCTGCCCTGCCAGCGGCAGAACCCGTAGCCGGAGCCGCGGCCCGCTGGCGGGACACTCCGGGACGCCGCAGGCCGGGTTTCCGTGGGGCGTCCACCCGTGGACCCGGGTTGGTGGCCACCGGAACATACGACGTGGCAGGGCGCTTCATGACGGGCTGCTCCACGCCGGGAACCTTCTCAAATTCCAAGGGTGTGACCATGGCCAGGTTGTTGGCCGTGGTCGGATCGTTGCGGGGCACCGCCGGCTGGCTGTTTTGTTCTGCGAGCTTCTGCTTGGCGGCGGCGCGGCGGTTCAGCACCGCAGCGCGCTCTGCCATGGCGATCTGCTCGGCCAGGACGGCCGGATCAACGGCGTCGGGATCCGTGGCCGCGATGTGCTCCATCTTGGCCACTTGGTTCTTAGCCTGCTCCGCGAGGAGTTCACGCGCGGCCAGCGCCTGCTCCACGGTCATGCCATCGGGCGTCTTCCCGCCGGGTCCGGTGCCGTCCACTGCGGGTGCCTTGGGCGCCGGGGCGGCTGACACAGCCGGAGCCTTCTGGCCAGCATCCTTCTGGCCGGCATCCTTTGGGGCTGCATCCTGCTGAGCTGCGTCCTTCCCGGCGGGGGAAACCACCGGGGTGGCCCGGGTCCGCGGCGACACCGGGACAATGGTGTTGGCCTGGGTGGCGGGGGCGGTTTCGGTCGCCAGCTCCAGGAGCCGCAGCTGGCGCCGGGTGGGAGGCCCTCCCTGCGCCAGCTGGCCTTCCTTCTCAGCCAGTTCCTTGATGGTACGCAGCGCGGCGCGGTCCCGTGCCCTGACCTGCGAGGACCGCTCGGCACCGCCACCCACAGAGTCCACGGGAGCATCGGCAACGCGACGGCTCCGGCCGGTGATCTCGGCCTCGGTCGGCTCGCCGGGTCCCGGAGTGTCCAGACGTTCATCTCTGGCCTGCCGCATTTCGCGGCGGCTGCGGATGGGAGGCTGTTCCTGACTCATGGCAAACTCATTCAGTGCTGGCTGGTTGGGTTATCTCGAAGGTGGGATCGTGCTGTGCGGGGTCAACCCCTGCCGCGCCGTTTCCGGTGTTGGTGGCCTCATCGTGTTCGGCATCGAGGCGGACCTCCTCGGGGCTGGTGTGGTACAGGCCGTACTTGGCGATGTATTGGACCACCCCGTCCGGAACGAGGTACCAGACCGGGTTGCCTTCGGCCACCCTCGTACGGCAATCCGTGGAGGAAATGGCCATGGCCGGGACCTCAAGGAGGCTGACGTCTTTGCGGCCCATGCCGTCCAGGACGTGGCCTGGCCGGGTTACGCCCACGAAGTGTGCAAGGGACCAGAGTTCATCGATGTCTTTCCAGGACAAAATCTGGGCCAGGGCGTCCGCGCCGGTGATGAAGAACAGATCGGCGTCCGGGCGCAGGGTGCGCAGGTCACGGAGCGTGTCGATCGTGTAGGTCGGTCCCGGACGGTCCACGTCCACCCTGCTCACGGTGAAGCTGGGGTTGGAGGCCGTGGCGATGACCGTCATGAGGTACCGGTGCTCGGCTTCGCTGACCTTCTTGGCCGACTTCTGCCAAGGCTGGCCGGTGGGCACAAACACGACTTCGTCGAGGTCGAACTTAGCCGCGACCTCACTGGCCGCGACAAGGTGTCCGTGATGGATGGGATCGAACGTGCCGCCCATCACACCCAGACGCAGGCGGCGCTGGGCGCCGCGCTGCTTCATGGGGGCGGAAATATTAGTGACCTCGGCTGGGATCGTGCTTGTTCGGGTGCTGGCGGTGCGGATCCGAGTGCTCCTCGACAGCCGTGTGGCGCCTGCCCAGGTTGGAGTACGACAGCGTGATCAACAGCAGGACCACCAGGATCGCAAACATGGACCCGCCAATAACAAACGGCGGTGCAATGAGCGGCGCGAGTTCCTCGTGGCCCGATTCGCCGACGGCGGCGACGAAAGTGGCGATCTGCTGCGACAGCATGTTCTCCCCTAGTGAGTTCAAAATTTGACGACGGCGGAGGTGTCCGCCGTTCCGGTCTTCCGTTCCATGTTACAGCGTTGCTAGCCCCGGATCTGGCCCTCGCCCTGCACGATCCACTTCGTGGTGGTCAGCTCCGTCAGTCCCATGGGGCCGCGGGCATGCAGTTTTTGGGTGGAAATCCCCACCTCGGCGCCGAGGCCGAGCTCGCCGCCGTCGGTGAAGCGGGTGGAGGCGTTCACGATCACGGCGGCCGAATCGACCTCGGCGATGAAGCGCTCGGCGTTGGCGAGGTCGTTGGTCAGGATCGCTTCGGTGTGGCCAGTGGTCCACTTCCGGATGTGCCTGACGGCCTCGTCCAGGCTGTCCACCATGGCCACCGCCAGGTCCAGGTTCATGTACTCGGTGGCCCAGTCTTCCTCCGTGGCCGGCACGGTCTGGATCGACGCCGGCAGTGCGGCGCGGATGCGCTGGTCCACATGCAGCGTGACCCCGGCTGCCCGCAGTGCGGCGGCGACGGCGGGAAGGACGGTGGACTTGGAGTGCACCAGGAGCGTTTCGACGGTGTTGCAGACGCTGGGCCGCTGGGTCTTGGCGTTCAGGAGGATGTCGACGGCCATTTCCTCGCCGGCGGAAGCGTCCAGGTAGATGTGGACGTTGCCCTCACCGGTCTCGATGACCGGTACGGAGGAGTTCGTCACAACGGCCTGGATCAGCTCGCGCCCGCCGCGGGGAATGAGCACGTCCACCCGGCCGCGCGCCCGCATGAGGGCGTCGGCGCCGTCGCGGCCGTACTGGTCCACGGTCTGGACGGCGTCGGCGGGCAGGCCCACCGATTCCAGGGCATCGCGGAGGATGGTGATCAGGGCGGCGTTGGTGGCAGCGGCGGCGGATCCGCCGCGCAGGATGACGGCGTTGCCGCTCTTGAGGGCCAGGCCGGCAATGTCGACGGTGACGTTCGGGCGGGCCTCATAGATCGCGGCCACCACACCCATGGGTACGTTGATCTGGCGCAGGCGCAGCCCGTTGGGGAGGGTCTGGCCCCGCACCACGTTTCCTACGGGATCGGGCAGGGTGGCGAGGTTTTCCAGTGCCGCGGCGAGGGCCGTGATGCGTGACTCGGTCAGCGTCAGGCGGTCCAGCAGGGCGGCGCTGGTGCCGGCGGCCCGGCCGGCCGCGACGTCCTTGGCGTTGGCGGCCAGGATCTGGTGCTTTTGTTCCACCAGCGCCTTGCCGATGGCGCGCAGGCCCCGGTCCTTCCAGGCCCGGTTGGCGTGCGCCATCTTGCGGGCGGCGTGGCGCGAGCGGTCGGCGATCGCGTGGACGGCAGCTTCGATGTCCGTCGCCGTGGCCGGCGTCCCCGACGGATCCGGCGCCGCGCCGAAACCCTGGGCGGGCACGGGATTGCCGGCGGGGGCAGCGTCGGTGGACACAGCGTCAGCGGGCACGGCAGCGGAAGTCAGGGCCTCAGTCATGCTTCCAGTTTAGGCTCCAAGGGGACCTAGACCAGCACCAGGTCGTCAACATGAACAACTTCGCGGTCATATCCGCGGCCCAGCGCCTTGCCCAGCTCCCGCGTGGAGCGGCCCAGCATTTGGGGCAGCTCGGCGGCGGAATAGTTGACCAGCCCGCGGGCAATCACGGTGTTGTCGACGGACACCATCTCCACGGCGTCGCCGGCCTCGAACTCGCCCTTCACCGCGGCGATCCCGGCCGGCAGCAGCGAGGTGCGGCGGTCGCGGACGGCCTTGACCGCGCCGTCGTCGAGCACCAGGGTGCCCTGCACGGTGGCCAGGTGGGCCAGCCACAGCAGCCGGATCGGCTTGCGCGCGCCGTTGACGGAGAACCACGTTCCCACGTCCTCGCCGGCCAGCGCGGCGGCCGCATTGGCCGTGGACGTTACGAGGGCGTGGATGCCGGAGCCGGCGGCGATGCTGGCGGCTTCGACCTTGGTGGCCATGCCGCCCGTGCCCACGCCGGCCTTGCCGGTGCTGCCGATCGAGACGCCGTCGAGGTCGTGCGGGCCGGAGACGTGCGCAATCCGTTTGGCGCCGTGCGACGGCGGGCCGTCGTACAGGGAGTCGACGTCGGACAGCAGCAGGAGTGCGTCGGCGCGGACCAGGTGGGCCACCAAAGCCGCGAGCCGGTCGTTGTCGCCAAAGCGGATCTCATGGGTGGCCACGGTGTCGTTTTCGTTGACCACCGGGACGACGCCGAGGTTCAGCAGCCGGTCCAGCGCGCGGAACGCGTTGGTGTGCTGGCTGCGGCGCATGAAGTCATCCGCGGTCAGCAGCACCTGGCTGACGGTGACCCCGTGCGCCCCGAACGCGTGGGTGTACCGGGCCATCAGCAGGCCCTGGCCTACACTGGCGGCGGCCTGCTGGGTGGCGAGGTCGCGGGGGCGCTTCTCGAGTCCCAGCGGGGCGAGGCCGGCGGCGATCGCGCCGGAGGACACCAGGATGATTTCCGTGCCGGCGTTGCGCTTGTGCGCCAGGGCGTCGGCGAGGCCGGTCAGGGCCTCTTCGGAGATCCCGCCCTTGATGGAGGTCAGTGAGGACGAGCCGACCTTGACGACGATCCGGCGGGCCCCGGACAGTGCGGCGCGGTCCGGGGCGTCGGGGGTGTGGGCCTTGAGGGGCTCCGACCGGTGCTCGACGACGGTCTTACTCGTCATCTGTTGCGCCCAGCCCACTCTCCTTGAGCGGCTGCCGCGCCCGGCGTCCGCTGACGGACTCGGTCCAGATGCCGGCCTTGCGTTCGGCTTCGAGCTCGGCGCGGGCGGCGGCCTTGGCGTCGCGGCGCTCCTGCTGCTCGTCGCGCTTCTGGCCACGCGTCGGGCGGTCGCCGATGTCGGCGAAGCGCACGTCGGTGCCGCGGGGCGAGGCGAGCAGTTCGGCGCCGGCCATCATGGTCGGCTCCCAGTCGAAGACGACGCCGTCATCCTCGCCGATGACCACCATGTCGCCCGGTTTGGCGCCCTGCTTGAAGAGTTCATTTTCCACGCCGAGCTTGGCCAGGCGGTCGGCGAGGTAGCCGATCGCTTCCTCGTTGGTGAAGTCGGTCTGCTTGACCCAGCGCACGGGCTTGTCGCCGAGGACGCGGAAGAGAGGCTCGAGGTTCTTCTCTTCGCGGCGGATCGTGAAGCCGGTCTCGTTGACGGCGCGGGGGCGCAGCACGGGGGCCTGCACCTTCGGCGGTGTCGCGGCGACGGCATCGCGGGCGGCCTGAACGATTTCGGCCATGGCGAAGCCGAGCTGGCGGAGGCCTTCGTGGCTCGTCGCGGAGATTTCAAAGACCTTGTAGCCGCGGGATTCCAGTTCGGGGCGGACGAACTCGGCCATGTCCTTGCCGTCGGGCAGGTCGACCTTGTTCAGGGCCACCAGGCGGGGGCGGTGGTTCAGCGGAACCACTTCGCCGTCGGCCCCGCTGTAGCTCATGTCCACGGCGTACTTCTCCAGCTCGGCCTCGATGATGGAGAGGTCGGAGAGCGGATCGCGGTCCGATTCGAGCGTGCCGCAGTCGAGCACGTGCACGAGGGCGGCGCAGCGCTCGACGTGGCGCAGGAAGTGGTGGCCGAGGCCCTTGCCCTCGCTGGCGCCTTCGATCAGGCCCGGGACGTCGGCAATGGTGAAGCGGACCTCACCGGCCTGGACGACGCCCAGGTTCGGGATGAGGGTGGTGAAGGGGTAGTCGGCGATCTTGGGCCGGGCGGCCGACATGGCGGCGATCAGGCTGGACTTGCCGGCGGAGGGGAACCCGACGAGCGCGATGTCGGCGATGGACTTCAGTTCCAGGACGACGTCACTGGATTCGCCCTCGATGCCGAGCAGCGCGAAGCCGGGCGCGCGGCGCTTCTGGGAGGACAACGAGGCATTGCCCAGGCCGCCAATGCCGCCGGCGGCGGCGATGTATTCGTCGCCGTCGCCCACGAGGTCGGCGAGGACTTCGCCGGACTTGGACTTCACCACGGTGCCCACGGGCACCGGAAGGATCAGGGTTTCGCCGTTCTTCCCGCCGCGCCAGTCGCCCATGCCGGGGCCGCCGTTGGTGGCGTGCCGGTGGGGTGCGTGGTGGTAGTCGAGCAAGGTGGTGGTTTGGAGGTCGACGCGCAGGATGACGTCGCCGCCGTTGCCGCCGTTGCCGCCGTCGGGGCCGCCGAGGGGCTTGAACTTCTCGCGGTGAACGGAGACACAGCCGTGGCCGCCGGTACCGCCGGATACGTGCAGTACTACCCGGTCTACAAAGCTCGCCACGTGGATCTCCTCAGTGCTGTTCCCCGGACCCACAAAGGGGCCCAAGATGATTGTAATGCGGTTAAAACACCGGTGGAGCGGACCTAATGGCCCGCCCCACCGATTTAGAACTTGTTGTTACTCTGCAGCTGCAGCAGCCACGATGTTCACAACGCGGCGACCACGGCGGGTGCCGAACTCGACAGCACCGGGGGTCAGGGCGAACAGGGTGTCGTCCCCGCCGCGGCCGACGCCGGCGCCCGGGTGGAAGTGGGTGCCGCGCTGGCGGACGATGATCTCGCCTGCGGAAACTACCTGGCCACCGAAGCGCTTGACGCCGAGGTACTGGGCGTTGGAGTCACGACCGTTGCGAGTGGAACTCGCGCCTTTTTTATGTGCCATTTGGAATGCCTGCCTTCAAAAATTCTGGGGAATCTGCTGGAACCTGAACAGTAACGAAGAGTTACTTGATACCGGTGATCTTGACCTTGGTCAGTTCCTGACGGTGGCCCTGACGCTTCTTGTAACCGGTCTTGTTCTTGAACTTCTGGATGACGATCTTCGGACCACGAAGGTCTTCGAGGATCTCAGCCGTAACCGTTACCTTGGCCAGGTCCGCAGCAGCAGACGTGACTTTGTCGCCGTCCACCAGGAGCAGTGCGGGCAACTCAAAGGTGCTGCCGGCTCCACCGGGGACGCGGTTCAGGGTAACGAAGTCTCCAACGGAAACCTTCTCTTGGCGGCCGCCTGCGCGGACAATCGCGTACACCACTGGGGAACTCACTTCTCTCGACGTTTATTACTAGATTTGCGTGCGGAACCTGGGACCAAATTATTTGGACCGGCTCACGCTGTGCCTCAACGCCGGTGGATTCCCCGGGGGAACCCATGAGCTATCCCCGGAACAAACCTACTTGGAATTCCAAGCGGACAGTTCTCAGGGTCATAACCCAAGTGTTGGCGTAAGCACCGAAGATCTAGAATACGCTAATTTTGCCTTCGGCCGCAAATGAGGCTGGTTCCGGCGGGTAGTCCGTGATAGGCGCCACAGCGTCTTCAAGCAAAAGATCGTGTCAGTGTTCTTGACCGCGATCTCGACCGTCTTGATGCTGTGTTGCCGCAACGACTTCCGGAACCGTGCCCCACCATCGTACCGGCTGTGCGGGCGAGGTCGTGTCAGGCGTACAGCCGCGGCGCGTCGAAGAATGCCACTTCGTAGCCCGAGGACTGCTGGAAAGCCAGGACCATGGCCTCCCGCTCGCTCTCGGATGCCCGTCTGGCCGCCGCGTCCGTGTACGCGATGGCCTGCCGGGTCGCGGCGGCGAAGTCCTCATCGGCGTACGTCCGCAGCCAGTCGGCGTACGGGTGCGCGCCGGGGGCGCCGCCGGCGAGGAACTCCCGGTGCAGGGTGGAACCGACCTCGGCGTAGAGCCAGAAGCACGGGAGCGCCGCCGCCACCAGGACCCCGTAGCTGCCGGACACCGTGGCGGCCAGCAGGTGGTCCACGTATGACTTCGTCACCGGGCCCAGGGTGGGCGCCGTGGGGCGGGTGCTGAGCCAGGAACGGTGCAGTTCTGACTCGACCTCCAGGCATGTCTGCGCGGAACGGGCCCAGAACAGCTGCTCGGCCTCGGTGGGGGCGATCGCGGCGGCACGGGCCAGGACCCGGGAGTAGCCGTTGAGGTAGATGGCGTCCTGGGCGAGGTAGTACGCGAACTCGTGCTCGGGCAAGGTCCCGTCGGCCAGTCCGCGGACGAAGTCCAGGGCGTAGATGGCGTCAAGATCGGCCGCGGCCCCTGCGCGCAGGGCTGCGGCGAACACGCCCTCCGTCGGACTGTGGCCGGCGAAGCTGTGCTGGCCGTGCTGGCCGTCCGTGAGGTGCTGGCCATAGCCGATTTGCTGCATGTGGTGGAAGTGATGGACCGGGCCGTTGCCGGTGCCGACGTCCAGGGCCGCGGCTTCACGCAGCGCACCCAGCAGCCACGGTTTGACCTCCCGCAACGCCGCTTCCCAGTCCCCGACCCGGGCCTGCACCGTGGCCATGGCCGAGGACAGGGAGCAGCCGGTGCCGTGGCTGTTGCGGGTGGCGATCCTCTCCCCCGGCACCACCACCGTTTCCGTGCCGAGCAGGCCCCCGGTGTTGACCAGCGCATCCGGGCAGCCGGCGTCGGCGCCGTTCGCGGCATCCGCGGCATCGCCGTCGACGGGTCCGCCGTCGACGGGTCCGCCGTCGTGGATGGGTTCGTGCCCGGACTGTCCACCCTGGAGGTGTCCGCCCTTGACCAGCACGGTGGTGCCGGTCAGGGCGGCCAGCCGCTTGCCCTGAGCCAAGGCCTCAGCCCAATCGGCCGCGGCGGGCTCTTTGAGCAGGATGGCGAGTTCGGCGAGGTTCGGCGTGATGAGGCCCGCCAGGGGCAGGAGGGCATGCAGGGCGGCCTCGGCCGATTCCTGCAGCAGCCGGTCGCCGCTGGTGGCGACCATCACCGGGTCAAGGACGACGACGGCGGGGCGCACCTTTTCCAGCCAGCTGCGGACGGCGTCGATCACCGCGGCGTCGCCGAGCATGCCGATCTTGACGGCGTCGATGCCGATGTCGTCGCTGATGGCGTCCAGCTGGGCCGTGAGGAAGGCGGCCGGGGGTACGTGGACGGCGCGCACGCCCTGGGTATTTTGCGCTGTCAGGGCCGTGATGGCGGCCATGCCGTAGCCGCCGTTCGCTGCAATGCTCTTCAGGTCGGCCTGGATCCCGGCCCCGCCGGACGGGTCGGAGCCGGCGATGGCCAGCACGCGGGGAATGCGCAGGGGCGCGGACGGAGAAGGCCCGCAGGGCAGAAAATTGCCGGGCAGAAAGTTGGTCGGCAGAAAATCGCCGGGCAGAATCTCTGACGGATTCGATCTTGCGGACAAGGCAGACATCCCTTCGCCGGTGCTAACCGGACAGGTTCAACGGGTCTGGATCTCAGCCGGCCCGATGCCGGCACCCCGTGTCAGTGTTCCAGCCTAGCCGTTGCCACCGGGCTGCCCCGTTAACGCAGCAGCGGGCCCGGGCCCGAGCGGACGTATTCTTACGCCCGCTCGGGCCCGGACCCGCAACCCAACCAGTCGAAGTGACCGGCCGGGGAAGCAATCAGCCGCTGAGGACTACAGCTCCGACGCCGGTACTCCGACGCCGAGGATGATCGGCTCGTTGCCGGCCGGGATGGACGCCTGCCTGGCCGCGGCGGGTGCCTTGGCCTCGTGAACCGATCCGGCCGCGGCCGGCCGTGTCGCCTCGCGATGCTCCACGGAGGTCTCGTTGGCTGCGCCCTGGGCGCGGCTGGCGCTCCGGTTGCGGCGCCCGCGCCGGCCACGAGTCGTGGTGTCCGCTGCCCGTGAAGCCGAAGCCTCGGCCGCGGGCGCCTCGGTGGCCGCGGCCTGCGGCTCGGCAGCGGCCTTGGCGGCGTTCATCCCGGCCGGCTTGCCGGCCTCGGCGTCGCCCAGGCTGGCGAAGGCCTCGGTCAGCAGGTCCAGGGTCAGGGCCGGCGCCGGCGCGTCCTCGGCGTGCTCGACGAAGGGCAGGGCCACCTGCTCACCGCCAAACGTCAGCACGGTCGCGGGACGTCCGGCGGCCTCTTCCGCGGCCGCGAGCTGCGTGACGGCGTCAACGGCTGCCTGGCGGGCCCCGGCGTCGCTGGCAGCGGCTGCCTCCCCGTCGTGCAGGTGCGCGGCGTGCGCCGCGGCGGCGATGTTCGCCAGCGCGGCGCGGGTGGCTTCAGCCTTGGCGTGGCGTTCGGCCTCGGTAGGCTCGGCGTGGACGGCTGCGGGTGCGGCCGGCGCCGTCTCCGGGCCTCCCCTGCCGCGGCGACGGCTCTTGCGCTCCGTCCGGGCAGCAGGCTGGGCAGCCTCGGTGCGCGGCACATAGTGCTCCGCGGCCACCACATTGGCGCGGCGGTGTTCCACCGGCTCGTCGTGGGTGACGATGCCGCGGCCCGCGCAGGCTTCGCACTGCTCGCCGAAGACTTCCAGCAGCCCGGTGCCCATCCGCTTACGGGTCATCTGCACGAGGCCCAGCGAGGTCACCTCGGCCACTTGGTGCTTGGTCCTGTCCCGGCCCAGGCACTCCACCATGCGGCGCAGCACGAGGTCGCGGTTGGATTCGAGCACCATGTCGATGAAGTCGATCACGATGATGCCGCCAATGTCACGCAGGCGCAGCTGCCGGACGACTTCCTCGGCCGCTTCCAGGTTGTTCTTCGTGACGGTTTCCTCGAGGTTGCCGCCGGAGCCGGTGAACTTGCCGGTGTTGACGTCCACCACGGTCATGGCTTCGGTGCGGTCGATCACGAGGGAACCGCCGGAGGGCAGGAAGACCTTCCGGTCCAGGGCCTTGTGGATCTGCTCGTCGATGCGCCAGGCAGCGAAGATGTCCGTATCCTTGGTCCACTTCTCGAGCCGGCCCACGAGGTCCGGTGCAACGTAGGTGACGTAGGCCTCGATGGTGTCCCAGGCTTCCTCGCCGGAGACGATCAGCTTGGAGAAGTCCTCGTTGAAGACATCGCGGACCACCTTGATGGTCAGGTCAGGTTCGCCGTAGAGGAGCTCGGGGGCGAGGATCTTGGTGGACGTCGACTGGCTCTCAATGCCTTCCCACTGCGCGCGGAGGCGGTTGATGTCGTGCGTCAGCTCTTCCTCGGAGGCACCCTCGGCCGCGGTGCGGACAATGACGCCCGCGTCCTCGGGCAAGCGGTCCTTGAGGATCCGCTTGAGGCGGTTGCGTTCGACGTCGGGCAGCTTGCGGGAGATGCCGGTCATGGAACCGCCGGGCACGTACACAAGGTAGCGGCCGGGCAGCGAGATCTGGCTCGTGAGGCGGGCGCCCTTGTGGCCGACCGGGTCCTTGGTGACCTGGACCAGCACGGAGTCGCCGGACTTCAGCGCGTTCTCGATCCGGCGCTGCTTGCCTTCGAGGTTGACGGACTCCCAGTTCACTTCGCCGGCGTAGAGCACGGCGTTGCGGCCGCGGCCGATGTCCACGAAAGCGGCTTCCATGGAGGGCAGCACGTTCTGGACCTTGCCCAGGTAGACGTTGCCGATCAGGGAATCCTGCTGGGTCTTGGACACGAAGTGCTCGGCCAGGACGCCGTCTTCGAGGACACCGATCTGGATTCTGTCGTCGCGCTGGCGGACGATCATCTGGCGGTCCACGGACTCGCGGCGGGCCAGGAACTCGGCTTCGGTGATGACGGTGCGGCGGCGGCCGGTGTCGCGGGATTCGCGGCGGCGCTGCTTCTTGGCTTCCAGGCGGGTGGAGCCCTTGACGGACGTGACGCGGTTGTTGACCGGCGCCTCAGCCATCGCACGCGGCGCACGGACGCGGGTCACCGTGTTGGGCGGATCGTCGCCTTCCCCGCCGGTCAGCTCCAGGTCCTGGTCACCGCGGCGGCGACGGCGGCGGCGACGCGAAGTCACTCCGTCTTCGAGGGTTCCCTCGGAGCCTTCGTCGCCCTCTTCCTCGGCGCCTTCGGACTCGGTGTCGGACTCGGCGGACGTGCGGCTGCGTCCGCGCCGGCCACGGCTGCGGCGGCGACGGCGGCTGCCGGCGTCCTCGTCCTCGTCGCCTTCTTCGTCCTCGGGTTCCGCTGCTGCTGCGGCGACGGGGACGGGACGCACCACGGTGCTGAGGTCGGGGGCCTGGAAAATCACAGACGTGAGGGCGCCCGGTTCCATGAACAGCGACGCGGCCGGGCTTTCCTCGGGCCGGACTTCCGGCTCTTCGGGCCGGGCCGCAGCGGGCTGGGCCTCGGCGGGCGCTTCCGCAGCGGGCGCTTCCGCCGGTTGGGCCGCCGTGGCGGCTTCCGCGGGCTCGGCTTCTTCGGCCGGGACCGCTACTGCGGGTACGTCTTCGGCTTTCGGAGCGGCCTTTGCGCGGCTGGCGCGGCGCCGGACCGGCTTCTCTGCAACCTGCTCTGCGGCCTCCTCTGTGACGGCGGCTTCGTCGGAAGCAGCGGCCGCCTCTGGAGCCTCTGCCGCGGCAGGCGCGCTGGCTTCGGGCTCTTCGGCGAAGGCAGGCAGCGGCTCCGGGGCGGCAACAGGCTTACGGGCACGGGTCCGGCGTGCGGGCGCCTTTGCAGCAGCCTCGGATCCGGCGGCTTCGGGGGCTGCAATTTCGGGGGCGGTCTGGGCGCGGGCTGCCTTGCGGCGGGCGACGACGGGCTCATCCGAGCCGGCTGCGTCGGCGAGGGCAGCGGCTTCAGCCACAGCCTCCGCGGCGGCCGCGGCGTTGACTTTTGCGACAGGCGCCTTCCGGCGGGTCCGGACGGCCCGCTTGGGCGCTACCGGAGCCTCTGCTTCCGCAGTTCCTGCTTCCCCGGCGACTAGCTCTTCGTTACCGGCTACAACCTGGTCATTATCCATATGTGGCGACACTCCTGCCCCTGATGCGCCGCCACATTCGGCGCCCGTTGGGGCAAATATGCGTCAACACCCGCAGGCATTGACAGAAGTCAATTGGATACCCTCAGGTTCGCACCGGCAGTGGGGTGCGGCAGCCCTGGAGGGCCGGCGAGATTGTTTGGGAACCCGTTGACCTATACGCCACAACCAGGTGCCGTCCAATGGCATTGCGGGACAGCTGGAATCAGAGGATCCGCAGCTCCCTGCTCATCATTGGCGGTCTTGAAACAAAATCGCCGGACCGGAATCCGGATGTGGATCGGGTTCCAGCCACGATCATTCTCTCACATTAGCCGCCAAAGCTGGCGTAGGCGGGGCCGGAAGTGCAACAGGTGCGGCAGGGCAGGGCGGCGGGGGCTGTTCTCCGGCGCCGCCCAGCCTGCGGCGTTACAATCGGGGCCAGAAGCACACGAGGAAAAGGACTCATATTCCATGCCCAGCATCTCCAGCACTGCCGGCGACGCGACCGTACACCAACCGGGTTCGGGCCCGGCTTCCGCGGCCCGGTCCCTTCCCACGATGACCCGCGACCGCCCGTTCGCCTGGCTCCTGCTGATCACCGGCGTCATTGGCTGGCTCGCTTCCGGGGCCCTGGTGCTGGAGAAGCTGGAGGTCCTGAAGGACCCGAACCACGTCACGGTCTGCGACGTGAACCCGTGGATCTCCTGCGGCCAGGTCATGCAGACGCCGCAGAGTTCCGTCTTCGGTTTCCCGAACATGTTCATCGGGATCGTGGCCTTCGCCGTAATCATCACCACAGCCATGGGCATCCTGGCCGGCGCCAGATTCGCCCGGTGGTACTGGCTGGGGCTCCAGGCAGGCGTGACGCTGGGTTTCGCGTTCGTGGTCTGGCTCTGGTCCCAGGCCCTGTACGCCATCCACATCCTCTGCCCGTTCTGCATGATCGTCTGGGCCGTGATGATCCCGTTGTTCGTCTGGGTGAGCGTCCGCAACATCTCCCACGGCGTGATCGCGCTGCCTGCCGGCGCCACGAAGGTCATCGGCGACTCCGGCTGGATCATCACGGCGCTGCTGTACGTCGCCGTCATCGCGACGATCTTCTTCGCCTTCATCCAGGTCTTCATCGGGACCTCAGGCTACTGAGTTCGCTAAATCGCCGCGAGGTTGACACCTAAGGCCAATGCTCGCGCTGAGCATTGGCCTTAGCTGTGACCTCGGTGAGGCGGCGGAGGAACTGCACCCTTTCATGGTCTGAGCCCATGTCGGGACTTATGGCACGACCCCGCTCGCACAGGTTCCATAAGGCTGGAGAAAGGAAGACAGAGGAGGCTTCATCGTGACTGTTCTAGTTGCCTACGCAAGCGCCTTGGGGTCCACCCGGGAGATAGCTCAACATATAGCATCCCGTATGGCGGCTGCACTGGGCGAGGTAGAGTGCCGGTCCGTGGAGGAAGTCGAGGCTGTCTCCGGCTATGAGGCTGTCGTCGTCGGCAGCGCCATCCATAACCAGGCCTGGTTGCCCCCGGCTTTGCTGTTCTTCAATCACCATGCCCGCGAGCTGGCCAAACGACCCGCCTGGGCCTTCAGTGTAGGGATGGCTGATGCGCTGCCAAAGCCGTTTCGCCGGCGCGGTGCGGCACTGCAACAGAAGCGTCTGGCAGAAGTCCTGATCAAGGAAGTTCCGCTCCGCGGCCACAAAATCTTCTCTGGTGTCTACAAGGCCGGCCAGATGCCGGCACCGCTCCGGAAGTTGTTCCGGCTAACCGGCGGCCGTTTTGGGGATTTACGGGACTGGGCGGCTGTCGACGAGTGGACGGATCAGATTACGGACCAACTGGCCAAACCTGCTTCGTCCACATCTTCGGGCAGCATCACGGGATAATGCCATGGAGACTGAACAGCTCGGCCCGGCCGTCTAGCGGGGTGGAGCGTGCCCCGGAGGACCCAAGACGGTTGTGAGCCTTCTCGCCGAGCGAGGGGACATGCCTGCCTACCTAGCGAGCGGCGGGTTCGCCCTTATGCTGGCTCCGGACCATGACTTCGCCGCGGCAAGCGTCAACTACGGCGGACTCGATGACGAGACCGCCCGCGCCGAGTTGATTCCGGGCAGCACCCGAAGCGCGACCATGGCCGTGACCATCGAGGCGCCCCCCTTCCCGCGTGTGGCCCTGGCTGGTCCAGATGGGAACGGATCGCGCCGGTTGTTACAGCTGGGACCGTCTCGATAACTTCGGGCGCAGCGCAGAGAGCATCCATCCCGAGTGGCAGGAAATCGCCATTGGTGACCGTCTGGCGGCGAAGCTCGACGGCAGCGAATGGTGGGAGGTCGCGGCCCTTGAACCCGAGCGGTTCTTGGGAGGACGCGGGTGAGCGCACGCGGCTGGTAGTCAGCGGGTACTGGTCGCTACGGCCACAATGGCTTCAACCCATCCTGAGCATTGCCATGCTGGAGCCCTCGCACTGGGTCATGCAGACACGTCAGTTCTCGAATCTGTTGCGCCTCGCCGCAGTAACTAGCGCGAGGTGACAGCTAAGGCCAATACCCGCGAACGAACATTGGCCTTATCTGTCACCACTGGGTCTCTCACCAGGTGAGACTCACGTCAGGGAAGCGCTAGAACCAGATCTTGATCTCACGCTCGGCGGATTCCGCCGAGTCCGAGCCGTGGACCAGGTTCTGCTGTACCTTCAGGCCCCAGTCGCGGCCGAAGTCGCCGCGGATGGTGCCGGGCGCCGCCGTCGTCGGGTCCGTGGTGCCGGCGAGGATACGGAAGCCCTCGATCACCCGGTGTCCCTCGAAGATCGCGGCAACCACCGGGCCGCTGAGCATGAACTCAACCAGCGGCTCGTAGAACGGCTTGCCGACGTGCTCCTCGTAGTGCTGCTCCAGCAGCTCGCGGTTTGCATCGACTTTCTTGAGCTCTGCCAGGGTGTAGCCCTTGGCTTCGATCCGGCTCAGGATGGCGCCGGACAGATTGCGGGCGACGCCGTCGGGCTTGATCAGGACGAGGGTGCGCTCAATGCTCACAGCTGCTCCAATGTGTTGGGGTGGGGTTCGGGTCAAGTCTACGGGGTGCGGGCTACGCCCCCGGGCTGCAGGTTCAGGCGCCGTTTCCGGGCGCGGGACCCTGGGGATGGGCCGCGTCCCAGTCAGCCTGCTCGCGCTCCCGCTGCGCGGCTTCCCGGTCAATCCGGATGCCGGTCCGGATCCCGTACCACCACGCCACGGCGAAGAGCGCGCCGACGAGGTACATGGCTGGCTCCACAAGGCCGCCCAGGATCAGGACCAGCTGCAGGGTCCAGCCCAGGGCCACTCCCCACGGCTTCGAGAGGACCGCGCAGGTGAAGATGAACACCAGGCAGAGCCCGATCCCCACCGCGAAGACCAGTCCTGCCGGATATTCGTTCCGGTGCAGTCCAAAGACGGCCAGCGTCCCGAAGAGCACCACAAATGCTTCCAGCAACAGGACCGTGGAGGCGAACATGACCTTCGTGGAACGACGCTTTTTGGGCATGCCCGGGCGCCATTCGCGCTGGGCTTTGGTGAGTTTCGCCATCGCTTACGCGTCCGCCTTTCCGAGCAGGATCCGGGCGTCCGCGACAAGCGTGATGGAGCCGGTCACGAGGACCCCGCCGGCGGGCTCGTCATCGGCTTCGGCGCGTTCCACGGCCCATTCGATGGCGTCGTCGAGCTTCGCGGCGACGTGGATGTTGTCCTCGCCGAAGCCGAGGTCAAGGGCGATCTCGGCCAGGTCTTCGGCCGGGACGGCGCGGGGCGAGTTTGACTCGGTGAAGCAGTATTCGGTGGCGAGGCCGCCCAGGGATTCCTTGAGCTGGCGCAGGATCTCCTCGGCGTCCTTTTCCCGCAGGACGCCCACCACCACCACCAGCTTGGTGAAGTTGAAGGCCTCGTGAATGGCCTCGGCGGAGACCCGGATGCCCTCCGGGTTGTGGGCCGCGTCCACGATGATGGTCGGCGAGGTGCGGACCACTTCGAGCCGCCCCGGGGAGGTGACGGAGGCAAAAGCCTCCTGCAGGATCTCGGCGTCGATCGCTTTCTCCCCGCCGAAGAACGCTTCCAGGGCGGCAATCGCGACGGCGGCGTTCTCGGCCTGGTGCGCGCCGTGCAGCGGCACCAGCAGATCCTCGTAACGGCCGGCGAGGCCCTGGATGGTGACCATCTGGCCGCCCACGGCGACGGTGCGGGATTCAACGCCGAACTCCACGCCCTCGAAGCGGAACGGCACGTTGACCTCCTTGGCCTTCTCCAGCAGGACCTGGGCCGCGTCGACCGGCTGCGCCGCGCTGATGAGGAAGCCGCCGGGCTTGATGATGCCGGCTTTCTCGTAGGCGATGTCCCCGGTGGTGTCGCCGAGCAAATCGGTGTGGTCCAGGGAGATGGGCGTGACCACGGATACCTGGCCGTCGCCGACGTTCGTGGCGTCGGTGATGCCGCCCAGGCCCACTTCGATCACGGCGACATTGACCGGCTGGTCCGCGAAGACCGCGAAGCCCAGGATGGTCAGGCACTCGAAGTAGGTCAGCCGGGGCTGGCCCTCGGCCTCGAGTTCGCTGTCCACGATCTGCAGGTAGGGCCGGATCTCGTCCCAGATCCGGACGAACGTCGCATCCGGCACCGGGGCGCCGTCGATGCTGATCCGTTCGGTGACCTTGGACAGGTGCGGGCTCGTGTACCGGCCGGTGCTCAGGCCGTGGGCGCGCAGCCCGGCCTCGATCATCCGGGCCGTGGACGTCTTGCCGTTGGTGCCGGTGACGTGGATGATCGGGAACGCCTTGTTCGGCTCCCCCAGGATTTCCATGGCACGGTGCAGCGGGGCAAGCCGCGGCTCCATCTTGTTTTCCGGCGCCCGGCCCAGCAGCTCGGCGTAGACGCTTTCTACGGAGAATTCGTCGGTCATGGCTTAGGCCCCAACTTTCTTGGCAACACTGACCTGCGGTTCCTTGACGTCGGCCGTCACGGTTTCCAGCTCGATGGTCAGGGTTTCGGTTTTGACCAGCTCCGCGTTGGCCAGCAGGGCTTCGACGACGTCCTGCTTGGCCGTGACGGAGGTGCTGATCCGGTCGCTGACATTGAGTCCGGCGTCCTTGCGGGCCTGCTGGATGGCGCGGACCATGTCGCGGGCTATGCCCTCGGCCTCCAGCTCCGGGGTGACCTCGGTGTTGAGGACCACGAACCCGCCGCCGGGAAGCACGGCTGCAGCCCGTGCGGCAGGAGCAGCTCCGGCGCCCTCCGCGGCTTCAGCCACGACGGTTTCCAGGGTGTATTCCTGCGGCTCGAGCTCGAGGCCGCCGGCGGTGACCACTCCGGCTTCGCTGACGGACCAGTCGCCGGACTTGGAGCCCTTGATGGCCTGCTGGACGTTCTTGCCCAGGCGCGGGCCGGCGGCGCGGGCGTTGACCACGAGCTTCTGCTCGATGCCGAACTCCTCCGGGGAGGCGGCCTCGGCGTCGAGCAGGCGGACCGAGCGCAGGTTTAGTTCATCGGCGACGACGGCGGCAAAGCCTCCCAGCGCGTCCGCGCCGGGTGCCACGACGGTGAGTTCCTGCAGCGGCAGGCGCACGCGCAGGTTCGCGGCCTTGCGCAGCGAGGAGCCGGTGGAGCAGATCTGCTGCACGCGGTTCATGGCCTCGACCAGTTCCGGGTTGGCCGGGAACAGCCCGGCGTCCGGCCAGTCGGCCAGGTGCACGGAGCGGCCGCCGGTGAGCCCGCGCCAGATCTCCTCGGAGACCAGCGGGAGCAGGGACGCGGCCACGCGGGAGACGGTTTCCAGCGCGGTGTAGAGCGCGTCGAAGGCGTCGACGCTCTCGTCGAAGAAGCGCTGCCGGCTGCGGCGTACGTACCAGTTGGTGAGCATGTCCAGGTAGCTGCGGAGCTCGTCGCAGGCGCCGGAGATGTCGTAGCTGTCCAGCTGGGCGGTCATGTTCCGGACGAGGTCCCCGGTGTTGGCCATCAGGTACTGGTCCAGGGTGTCGGCGTAGCCGTCGTAGCGGAGCTTCGCGTCGTAACCACGCGCTTGCCCTCCAACTGCGTTGGAGGCGTTCGTGTAGAGCGTGAAGAAGCTGTACACGTTCCACAGCGGCAGGATGACCTGGCGGACGCCGTCGCGGATTCCCTGCTCGGTGACCACGAGGTTGCCGCCGCGCAGGATGGGGCTGGACATCAGGAACCACCGCATGGCGTCGGAGCCGTCGCGGTCCAGGACCTCGGAGACGTCCGGGTAGTTCTGCAGGCTCTTGGACATCTTCTGCCCGTCCGAGCCCAGCACGATGCCGTGGCTGATGACGTTGCGGAAGGCCGGGCGGTCGAACAGCGCGGTGGAGAGGATGTGGAGCATGTAAAACCAGCCGCGGGTCTGGCCGATGTACTCGACGATGAAGTCCGCCGGGTTGTGGGTGTCGAACCACTCCTCGTTCTCGAACGGGTAGTGCACCTGGCCGTAGGGCATGGAACCCGAGTCGAACCAGACGTCCAGGACGTCCTCGACCCGGCGCATGACGGACTGGCCCTCCTCCGGAGTGCGGGGGTCATCCGGGTTCGGGCGCGTGAGCTCGTCGATGAACGGCCGGTGCAGGTCCACCTGGCCGTCGTTGTTCAGCGGCAGGCGGCCGAAATCGGCCTCGATCTCGGCCAGGGAGCCGTAGACGTCTGTGCGCGGGTAGTCCGGGTCCGTGGACTGCCAGACCGGGATGGGGCTGCCCCAGTAGCGGTTCCGGCTGATGGACCAGTCGCGGGCATTGGCGAGCCACTTGCCGAACTGGCCGTCCTTGACGTTGCCCGGGATCCAGTTGATGTCCTGGTTGAGCTCGGACATGCGGTCCTTGAACTTGGTGACCTCGACGTACCAGGAGGACACGGCACGGTAGATCAGCGGGTTGCGGCAGCGCCAGCAGTGCGGGTAGCTGTGCTCGTAGCTGGCCTGGCGGACCAGGCGGCCCTGGGCGCGGAGCACTTGGGTGATGGGCTTGTTGGCCTCGAACACCTGCAGTCCGGCGATTTCGGCGAGGTCTCCGTGGCCGAAGAGCGGGAGGAACTTTGCGCCTTCGTCGACCGAGAGTACCACCGGAATGCCGGCCTCTTCACAGATTTTCTGGTCGTCTTCGCCGTAGGCGGGGGCCTGGTGGACGATGCCGGTGCCGTCGGTGGTGGTGACGTAGTCGGCCTCGAGGAAGCGCCAGGCGTTCTCGGTGCCGTACTTTTCGGCATCGTGGAAGTAGTCCCAGAGCGGCTCGTAGCTCAGGCCGTCCAGCTCGGCGCCGGCGTGGCGGGAGGTGATGGCGGCTTCCGCGGCGGCGGCGCCTTCGGCCCCGTCACCGTAGCCGAGGTCCTTGGCGTAGGCGCCCAGGAGGTCCGCGGCGAGCAGGAAGCTGCCTGTGACGGGGGCTTCGGCCGACGCGGCCTTGATCCCGTGCGGGCCGGCCGGCAGGACCACATAGGTGATGGCAGGCCCGACGGCGAGCGCCAGGTTGGTGGGCAGCGTCCACGGCGTGGTGGTCCAGGCGAGCGCCTGCACCCCGGCGAGCTGCCTGGACAGCTCCGACTCCCCCGCCGTGATGGGGAAGGTGACCGTGACAGTCTGGTCCTGGCGGTTCTTGTAGACGTCGTCGTCCATACGCAGCTCATGGTTGGACAGCGGCGTCTCGTCCTTCCAGCAGTACGGCAGGACGCGGTAGCCGTTGTAGGTGAGGCCCTTTTCGTGCAGCTGCTTGAAGGCCCACAGCACGGACTCCATGTACTCGACGTTGAGCGTCTTATAGTCGTTCTCGAAGTCCACCCAGCGCGCCTGGCGGGTGACGTAGCTCTTCCACTCGTCGGCGTACTTCATGACGGAGGCACGGCAGGCGTCGTTGAACTTGTCGATGCCCATGGCCTCGATCTGGGTCTTGTCCGTCATGCCCAGCTGCTTCATGGCTTCCAGCTCGGCAGGGAGGCCGTGGGTGTCCCAGCCGAAGCGGCGCTCCACCCGGCGCCCGCGCTGGGTCTGGTAGCGGCCCACGAGGTCTTTGGCGTAGCCGGTCAGGAGGTGGCCGTAGTGCGGCAGGCCATTGGCGAAGGGCGGACCGTCGTAGAAGACGAATTCGTTGCTGCCGTCCTGGCCGGCGCTACGCTGGTCGATGCTGGCCTGGAAGGTGCCGTCCTGGTCCCAGTACTTGAGGATGCGCTCTTCGATCTCCGGGAACTTCACGGAGGCCGGCACACCAGCGGTGTTGGAAGCCGCGTTGGAGGCGGCGGTGGTGGAACCGGCGGCTGCGGGTGCGGCGGAGGCCTTGGGGTAGTAAGTCATCTCGACATCCTGGGTTGAGCGGCGAACAAATGTATTCATTCAGGATGCGAGGACGGCCCCTGCACTGTCTTTCGACAACACCGGCACCGCGGTACCACCTCACTTACCGCCACCGGTCTGCACCCTTTCGAGAAAGGGCCTGCACCGGCATCGGCCGCTCATTACTGCTGTGACGGGCTTACCCGTCCGGTTCTACTGGCCCTGGCACGCCCGGTGGCGACTGAGTCTCCACCGCACGCGAGGGTGTTCTTCCGGAAGCTCACCGGTGATGGCCGGGTCAAAGCTGATACCACGATGTTACCGGACTTTACGGACGGGGGTTCGTAAAGCCCGGTAACACGCGGAACGCCCGGCCGGGTTAGCCCAAGGTCAGCGTCCGGGCTGCAGTTGGAAGCCCTGCGGCAGCTTCATGCCGGACTCGGTCATGACGTCGCGGAGCTTGTCCGGGTAGTCGGTGATCAGGCCATCGACGCCCATTCCGATCAACGCGCGCATGGTGGGCTTGTCATCGACGGTCCACGGGATAACCTGTATGCCGGCCGCGTGGGCCCGCCGCACCATGTCCGCGGTGACGTACGGGACGTAGTTTGCGTCCGTCACGGTGCCGTTCTGCGGGGTGCCGTGCACAGGGGAAATGGCATTGAAGCCGAGGGAGGCTGCGGCCGCGACAAGGTCGCCGCCGAAGTCGTCGGCGTCGATTCCGCCGAGCCACGGCGACTTGCCGGGCTGGCCGACCTGCAGGAAGTCCTTGTTGGTCAGGGCAACGGTCGGGATTTGCGGCTGACGCTCCCGGACCAGGCGCAGCGAGCCCCAGTCGAAGCTCTCGATCGAGACGCGGCTCTGCATGTGCGCTGCATTGATCTCGCGGAGTGCGACATCCACGAACTGCTCGCGCGGGGCGGTTTCCTGCGGGGCGCCGGCCTCGACCTTTGTTTCGATATTGAACTTCACCTGGCTGGCGCGGTAGGAGTCCGCGAGGGCGAAGACCTCGGCCAGGGTGGGCATCTTGGCGCCCGGCGACGCCTGCTGGCCGGGGAACTCCGGTTGGGTGAGCGAACCGCAGTCCAGGCTGCGGACCTGGGCGAATGTCAGGTCCTTGATGTACTTGCCGACGTAGGGGAACTGGGGGTCGTTCGGAGTGACAGGAGCCGTGTCGAGGCATTTTTTGTCGCTGATCTTGCGGTCGTGGGTGATGACTTCGCGACCGTCTTTGGTGATCTGGAGATCAAGCTCGAGGGTTGAGACGCCGGTCTCGATCCCCTTGGCAAAGGACGCCAGCGTGGACTCGACGGTGAGGCCGATGCCGCCGCGGTGGGCCTGGAGGTCGAAATGGTTGCGGTTGCCTTCGCCGTTGGCGCCGGCGTTGGTGTCCGCCGCCTGGGCCTGGGCAGAGGTGGTGAGCAGCAGGGCTGCGCTGAGTACGGCAGCGCCGAGCTTCATCGGGGTTCGCATGGGGAAGGTTCTCCACTCTGGTGGTGTGCAGTTGCACCAGCCACCGTGCCCCTTCACAGCCAATTCGAGGCTACCGTGGCCTGACCGCTGGGCCACGCCCCGGTGAACGTCCGGCGACGGCGCCCGAAGCTTCTCCGTCAGTCAAGGGCGCCTCAAGGTTTCCCCGCTTAGACTCGGGAGCATGGCAGGACCTACCTTCGGCCGCAATGCGCGGTTGCCGCGGCCTCCCCGTCGCGCCCGTGCGTGGCTCGTCGCGGCCGTGCTGGCCGCGGCACCGGCCGCCGCGCTCTCCGTTTTCCGGGCGGTTCCGGTCGCGTGGCCAAGGCCCGTGGTGCAGGCGCTGTCCTTTACTCCGTGGCTGGTGCTTCCCGCTGCCGTCGGGGTCGCGTGTGCGTCGTTGAGCCGGCGCGCCTGGCTATTCGCGACGACGACGGCGTTGCTGGCCCTGCAGCTGTTCTGGCTCTTCCCGCCGGGCTTCGCCCGCCCGGCGCAGGCCACCGGGACCCGGCGGGTGGAGCTGAAGGTGATGAATATCAATGCCAAGCATGGCGAGGCAGATGCGGCCGAAATTGTCCGGCTGGTCCGTGACAACGGCATCGAGCTCCTTGCAGTTGAGGAATACACGCCCGCCCTGGAGGACCGGCTAGCGGACGAGGGGCTGGCCGGCCTCCTGCCCAACCGGATCAGCCGTCCGGACGCGCGCGCCTCCGGCGCCGCGGTCTACTCCCTGCACCCGATGACGCTCACGGGCGCCGTGCCGGACACGCAGTTCCTGATGCCGACGGTCGGGCTGAATCTGGACTCCGGCAGCCAGTCCGTCTCCCTCGAGGTGACAATCGTGCACGCGAAACCGCCAGTGGATGCCGGTGTTGCGCAGTGGCGGCAGGATCTTGCAGCGCTCGGCAAGGTGGCGGCACGCCCCGGGAACGTGGTCCTGATCGGCGACTTCAACGCCACCTACGATCACGCCGAATTCCGCCAGCTCCTGGCCGGAGCCGGCGGACGGCAGACGGTGGACGTTGGCGTTGCGGCCGGATCGCGGCTGATCCCCACTTGGCCCATGGACGGACTGCCGCTGCCCGGAATCGTGATCGACCACATCGTGACCAACCCGGAGATCACCGGCGGCGCCTACGCGGTCCATCGGGTGCCGGGATCGGATCACGCCGCCGTCGTCGCGACCCTCGGCATCCCGGTGGAGCGCTAGCGGTACTGTCCCGGCAGCTTTGGCCCGGGAGGGCGGGAGCGTGCGGCTAGCCCTTGCGGATCACCTTGAAGTTGGAGGCCTGGGCCACCGGGCGGATCACGATCTCATCCAGGTTGACGTGGTGCGGCACGGCGACGGCGTAGCGGACCACGTCGGCGACGTCGGCGGCCGTCAGCGGCTTCTCGACTCCCTGGTACACCTTGGCGGCCGCGTCCTGATCGCCCAGCCGGTTCAGGGCGAACTCCTCGGTGTAGACCATGCCGGGGGCCACCTCGATCACACGAACGTTGTGCTCGGCCTCTTCGAGCCGCAGGGCGCCGGTCAGGGCGTGCTGGGCGAACTTAGCCGCGTTATAGCCGCCGCCGCCCTCATATGCCGAGAGCCCTGCGGTGGAGGTCAGGTTCAGCACGGTGCCCTCGCCGCAGGCACGCAGCATGGGCAGGAACGCGCGGATCAGCTTCATGCTGCCCAGCACGTTAACCTGGAACATCCATTCCCAGTCCTCGGTCTTTGCCCCGGCAACCTTGTCGGCGCCGCGGGCGCCGCCCGCGATGTTGATCAGCGTGTCGATGCCGCCGGCCCGGGTCACCTCGTCGAGCAGCCGGGCCACATCGGCGTCGTCGGTCACGTCGGCGGGAAGGGCAACGGCGCCGGTTTCGGCGGCGAGCGCCTCGAGCCGGTCGGCGCGGCGGGCGACGGCGAACACGGTCCAGCCTTCTTTGCGGAGTGCACGCACGGTGGCCTCTCCGATTCCGGTGCTGGCACCGGTGACTACTGCTGCTTTGGCTGCAGTGAATTCTTGTGTGCTGTTGTCGATTCCTTCAGTCATGGCACCACAGTAACGGCTATGCCGGGCTCATTTCCCGCTGTACCTGTCTCGCTCCAGGAACTCCTGCAGCACCCGGGCATGGTTGGTCTCCGGGTCCCGGGCGCCGAAGAGCAGCGTCACTTTCCCGTGCTCCGCCGCGAGGTCACGGAGCGTCTGCACGGCCGGATTGGTTTCCAGCTCGGCTTCGTAGGCCTCCCGGAACTGCGCGAACCGCTCCTGCATGTGCGCGAATTCCTTGCGCAGCGGCGGGGAGGGCGCCACGTCCTTGAGCCAGAGCTCCAGCTGGGCCCGTTCCTTGCCGACTCCCCGCGGCCAGAGCCGGTCCACCAGGACTCGGCAGCGGTCGTCGTCAGAAGGGTCGTCGTATATGCGCTTGATCGCGAAGATTCCGGCAGGACCTCCCTGAGAATTCTCCATCTGCGCATGCTACTTCACGTTACTTCCGCTGCTTCCACACCCAGAGAACCCGCCGCCGGCCCCTTCCCGTACATCAGGGGATGTCAGTTAGTGGAAGAATTGGCCCATGGCTGAAGACAATCAGGGTACAGACACGCCCACCACCGCCCCCATCAACGTTCCGGACAAGCCCGCCCTGGAGGGGCTGGAAGACGCGCTCACGCAGCGCTGGCTTGACGAAGGGACCTACAAGTTCAACCCGGACACCACCCGGGAGCAGGTCTACTCGATCGACACTCCCCCGCCCACGGCGTCGGGATCCCTCCACGTCGGACACATGTTCTCCTACACGCAGACCGACGTCCTGGCGCGCTACCAGCGCATGACCGGCAAGAACGTCTTCTACCCCATGGGCTGGGACGACAACGGCCTGCCCACCGAGCGCCGCGTGCAGAACTACTATGGCGTGCGCTGCGACCCCACCGTCACCTACGACGCCGGCTACCGCCCCCCGGCCGAGCCCGCCAAGAACCAGCGCGACTTCGACGTCATCTCGCGCCGGAACTTCATCGAGCTGTGCGAAGAGCTCGCGGTCGAGGACGAGAAGGTCTTCGAGCACCTCTTCCAGACCCTGGGCCTGTCCGTGGACTGGGACCTGACCTACCGGACCATCGATGACAAGTCCCGCGCGATCTCGCAGCGGGCCTTCCTGGCCAACCTGGCCGCCGGCGACGCGTACATGGCCGAGGCGCCCACCCTGTGGGATGTCACCTTCCGCACCGCGGTGGCCCAGGCCGAGCTGGAGGACCGTGAAGTCGCGGGCGCCTACTACCGCTACCCGTTCTTCACCGAAGACGGCGAGAAGATCTTCATCGAGACCACCCGCCCTGAGCTGCTGGCCGCCTGCGCCGCGCTCGTGGCGAACCCCGACGACGAGCGCTACAAGCCGCTGTTCGGCAAGAAGGTCACCTCTCCCCTGTTTGGTGTCGAGGTGGAGGTCAAGGCCCACCCGCTCGCCAAGGCGGACAAGGGCTCCGGCGCCGCCATGGTTTGCACCTTCGGCGACCTTACCGACGTCACCTGGTGGCGCGAACTGCAGCTGCCCACCCGCGCAATCGTGGGCCGCGACGGCCGCATCATCGGCGAGACCCCGGAGTGGATCACCACCGAAGAAGGCCGCGCCAACTTCGCGGCCATCGCCGGCAAGACAGTGTTCAGCGCCAAGGAAGGCGTGGTGGAGCTCCTGGCCGCCGCGGAACTGCTCGACGGCGAGCCCAAGAAGATCATGCACCCAGTGAACTTCTTCGAAAAGGGCGACAAGCCCCTCGAAGTCGTCACCTCGCGCCAGTGGTACATCCGCAACGGCGGCCGCGACGAGGACCGCCGCGAACGCCTGATCGGCCGCGGCAACGAGATCGAGTTCCACCCCGCCTTCATGCGCTCCCGCTACGAGAACTGGATCTCGGGGCTGAACGGTGACTGGCTCGTGTCCCGCCAACGCTTCTTCGGCGTGCCGGTACCGGTCTGGTACCCCCTCGATGCCGACGGCAACCCCGAATACGACGCCCCGATCGTCCCGTCCGACGCCCAACTCCCCGTGGACCCGGCCGCCGACGCCGCCCCCGGCTACGAGGAAGCCCAGCGCGATGTGCCGGGCGGTTTCACCGGCGACGCGGACGTCCTCGACACCTGGGCCACCTCCTCGCTGACGCCTCAGATTGTGGGCGGCTGGAGCACCGACGAGGCGCTCTTCGCCAAGGTCTACCCCTTCGACGTGCGCCCGCAGGGGCACGACATCATCCGGACCTGGCTCTTCTCCTCCGCCGTGCGCGCCGACGCGCTGCAGAAGACCGCACCGTGGAAGCACGCGGCCATCTCCGGCTGGATCCTGGATCCGGACCGGAAGAAGATGTCCAAGTCCAAGGGCAACGTCATTGTGCCCACCGATGTCCTCGAGGAGTACGGCTCGGACGCTGTGCGCTACTGGGCGGCCTCGGCCAAACTCGGTGCGGACACCGCCTACGAGATCGCGCAGATGAAGATCGGCCGCCGCCTGGCCATCAAACTGCTCAACGCCTCCAAGTTTGTCCTGAACCTGGGCGCCACCGAGGACTCCGTCGTTTCCGGCGAAGTATCGGTGCTGAGCAACCCGCTGGACCGCGCCGTCCTTGCCCAGCTCGCCGACGTTGTCGCACAGGCCACCAAGGCGTTCGAGGGCTACGACTACGCCCGGGCCCTGCAGATCACCGAGAGCTTCTTCTGGAACTTCACGGACGACTACGTTGAGCTCATCAAGGACCGCGCCTATGGTGCGGCCGGCGAGGAGCAGCAGGCATCCGTGCTGGCCGCGCTCGCGACGAGCCTGGACACCCTCCTGCGGCTCTTCGCTCCGTTCCTGCCGTTCGCCACGGAGGAGGTCTGGAGCTGGTGGCGCACCGGTTCCGTGCACCGGGCCCAGTGGCCGTCCGCCGTCGCGGTCGACGGCGACACCACCCTCCTGGCCACGGTCGGCACCGCCCTCAGCGGCATCCGCAAGGCCAAGTCCGAGGCCAAGGTCAAGCAGCGCACCGAGGTGCTGTCCGCGACGATCACGGCCTCGGAATCCCTGACGACGCAGCTGAAGGCCGGCCTCGCCGACCTCAAGGCCGCGGCCAACGCGCGTGAACTGGCGCTGGTCGCCGGCGAGGGCGAACTGGCCGTGAGCGACGTCGTACTGGCTCCGGCCGAGGCGCCTGCCCAGGCGTAAGGCCTGCGGCCACGTCGATACCGAGGAAGAGGGCCCTCAGCCCGGCCCAGGCCGGGCCGGGGGTCCTTTTGTCTACCGGGTCTTTGCCGTCCGGGCGCCTCAGATTTTGAAGGACGTCTCGAAGCGCGTCAGCACCGGCGGTGCGGCCAGCAGGGCCCCGTCCAGTGAAGTGCACAGTGAAGGACCTTTCTCCGACACGCAGTGAACCAGTAAGTCGTCCAAGACACCGCGGTGCGTGCAAACGTTAAAGGGTCACACCGCCTTCTGCGGGCTATCCCCCCGATGCAGCAAAGAATCCGGTCATGGATCCCATTTCTCCGGAGGCGGGTGGATTTGCTCCCTGCCGGGAGCATGTGATCGCAGCGGCCTTGTTCGCGTATGAGGCCAAGGCGTGCAGTTCGTCCGGGTTGAGGTCCTGCAGGCGTGATCTGGATGCGCCCCCGAGTACGTCCAGTTGCGCGAGTCCGGAGATCAGTGCGGCCATGAAGGAGTCCCCTGCCCCGACGGTGTCGGTCACGGTGACGGACTCTCCGGGCATCTCCACACGGCAGCGCCGGGTGAGGATCACGGGGCCCTCGGCGCCACGAGTCAGTGCCACCAACGATGGTCCGAGCTCCAGCCAGGCTGCCATCGACTCGTCCTGGGTCCGATCGGGGTAGAGCCAGCGGAGGTCTTCGTCGCTGGCTTTGACGATGTCGGCGACGGCAACGAAGTCTTCTGCCATTTGGCGGGCGACCGCCGGTTCGGGGCTGATGGCGGGCCGGCAGTTGGGGTCGAAGCTGATGGTGGCGTGGGGCCGGGCCGCCTCGATCAGTCCCCGTACCAACGTGCTGCCCGGGGGGAGCGCCGTCGCGATGGAGCCGGTGTGGACATGGAGTGAGCTCTCCACTGCTGACAAGGCCGGGATGGAGGCTCCGTTGATATCCCAGGTGACGGCGAACGAATATTGCGCGGCTCCGGTGGCGTCCAGGGATGCCAGCGCGGTTGATGTCGGCAGCGAACCGCCGACGATGGGACGGACGCCGTTGCTTTCCAGATGCTCGGCGATCATCCGGCCATGGCGGTCTTCGGCGAAGTGGGTGATGAGGCTGGTTCGGAGGTCCAGGCGGGCGCAGCCGACGGCAACGTTCAGGGGACTGCCTCCGGGGTGGGTTTCGGGGGTGGTGGTTCCTCGGCGCGGGTCATCGATGATGTCGACGAGTGATTCGCCGATGACGGTGATCAGGGAGACGTTGTCAGATAGGTCTGGGTGTGGACCGTTCTCGGGTGGTGGCATGTCTGCTTCCTTGCAGGTTTGTGCTGAGCGTGGTTGATGATGTCCCGGAACTGCGGGGCCTAGCGGCCCGGGTAGACGACGGCTTTGAGCTGTCCGGCCTGTTTGCCTGCTTTGAGGGCTTCTTCGGATTCGGCCAGGGCAAACTTGCCGGTGACCAGGATGTCCAGGTCCACCTTCCCGTCCGCGATGAGCTGGATGGCAAGGGGCCAGGTGTTGGTGTAGCGGAAGACGCCGGAGAGCCAGATTTCGCGGTTCTGGATGTAGGAGACGGGGAGTTCGACGTCGTCGGCTCCGAGCCCGACCAGGATGACCCTGCCCGCGGGGCCTACGGCTTTGATTCCGGAACGGACGGCCTGCGGGGCGCCGGAGGCGTCGATGAACGCATCGACGTCGAGTCCTTCGACGGTGTCGGTCCTGGCGTTGAGGGCGTGGGTGGCGCCGTGTTCCAGGGCAAACGCGAGCCGGTCTTCGGCGATGTCGCTGATGTAGATTTCGCTGGCGCCGTAGGCGCGGGCTGCCTGGGCGGCGATGATGCCGATGGGGCCGGCTCCGGCGATCAGGACCCTGCTGCCGGGCTTGATCTGGGCGCGTTCGCAGGCCCAGAGGCCGACGGAGAGCGGTTCGATGAGGGCTGCCGCCTCGTCGCTGACGCTGTCCGGGATGTCGTAGGCGAAGTCGCTCTGGATGGTGACGTATTCGGCGAAGGCCCCGTCGATCGGCGGGGTGGCGTAGAACTCGATGTCGGGGCAGAGGTTGTACCGGCCGGCTTTGCACTGTTTGCATTTGCGGCACGGCCGCTGGGGTTCGACGGCGACCCGCTGGCCGATGCGGGCGCGGTCCACGGCGCTTCCGACGGCGGCGATCCGGCCGGAGAGCTCGTGGCCGAGGATCAGCGGGTGGTCCACGACGTAGTCGCCGATCCGGCCGTGCTCGTAGTAGTGGACGTCGCTGCCGCAGACCCCGACGGCGGCGACCTGCACGAGGACCTGGTCCGGGTCCAGTTGCGGGACGGGCAGGGTTTCCATGGCCATATCGCCCTGGCGCTGGAGGACGGCGGCGCGCATGGTGGCCGGTACTTCGGGATGTCCGGGGGTGCGGGACTGTGCGGTTGATGTTGTCATCGAAGTATTCCTTTTTTCCTGTGCAGATCGAAGGGGAGATGGTCGGTTACTTGACTGCGCCGAGGGACAGTCCCTGGACGAGTTTGTCCTGGGCGGCGAAGCCGGCGAAGAGAACGGGCAGGGAGATCACGACGGCGGCGGCGCAGACCTTCGCGAGGAAGAGGCCCTGGCCGGAGACGAAGCCGGTGAGGAAGACCGGGGCGGTGCCGGCCACGACGCCGGTGAGGACCCGGGCGAGGAGGAGTTCGTTCCAGCTGAAGATGAAGCAGATCAGGGCGGTGGCGGCGATGCCGGGCATCGCCACAGGGGCGATGACCTTCCGGAGCGTCAGCAGCAGGCCGGCCCCGTCGATCTGGGCGGCTTCGAGCATTTCGACCGGCACTTCGGCGAGGAAGGAGCGCATCATCCACACGGCGATGGGCAGGTTCATCGACGTGTACATCAGGGCCAGGAACCAGATGTTGTCCAGCGCGCCGACATTTTTGGCGAAGAGGTAGAGCGGCAGGACGGCGGCGACCACGGGCATCATCTTGGTGGAGAGGAAGAAGAACAGAACGTCAGTCCACTTCTTCACCGGCCTAATCGACAGGGCGTAGGCGGCCGGGATGGCCAGCAGCAGGACCAGGAGGGTGGAGAAGATCGAAGCGGTGGCGGAGTTGATCAGCGACGGCCAGGGGCTGACGCCGGAAGTTGCTCCGAAGAACTCCTTGTAGGCGTCCAGGTTAAGGCCGGCAGTGATGGAGGGCGGGTTCGTCGCGGCGTCAACTTCGGAGTGGAACGAGGTCAGGAACATCCACAGGACCGGCACGGCGAACAGCAGGGCCAGCAGCCAGGCCGCGATGCCGGCGGCTGTGTTGTTGCGCGTGGGGTCCATACGTGACTTGCCCCGGCGCCGGGAACCCGTATTCGGAACGGGCGGGACGGGGACTGATGACCTGGGCTCGGCCGGGGTGAGTGTGCTCATCGTGCTGCCTCCTTCTTGAAGAGCGAGAATACGGTGCGGAGTGCGAAGGTCGCCACGATGATGGTGCCGATGACCACCACGACGCCGGCGGCGGAGGCCAGGCCGTATTCGTTGGCGTAGTAGAACGTCTCATAGATGGCGTAGGGCAGGTTGGCCGTGCCCAGGCCGCCGGACGTGATGACGAAGGTAGCGTCGAAGTTCTGCACGATGTAGATGGCGCCGAGCAATCCGGCGAGCTCCAGGTATTGGCGCAGGTGCGGCAGGGTGAGGTGGCGGAAAATTGCCCAGGGGGTGGCACCGTCCATTTGGGCCGCTTCCACGGTGTCCATCGGGCGGGACTGCAGACCGGCCAGCAGGATGAGCATCATGAACGGGGTCCACTGCCAGACCAGCGACAGAATGATGGCCATCAGCGGCGCCGAGGACAGCAGGTCCGGCTGGGGCGGGGTGTCGGAGCCGAAGAGCGACCAGACCCAGGTGAGGGTGCCGTTGATCAGGCCGTAGACGGGGTTGAGGATGGCGTGCTTCCAGATCAGCGCCGCGGCCACCGGAACGATGAGGAAGGGTGCGATCAGCAGGGTCCGGGCCAGCCCGCGGCCCATGAACTTCTTGTCCAGGAGCAGGGCCAGGCCGAGGCCGAGGAGCAGGCTGGCCAGGACCACCGAGACGGTCTCGATGATGGTGGTGACAATGGCCTGCAGAAAGTAGGGGTCGGTGAGGACCTGGACGTAGTTCTCGAACCCGGCGAATCCGGTCTTGGCCGGGCTCAGGCTGTTCCAGTTCAGGAACGAAATGATCAGGGTCACCACGAACGGGAGCTGGGTGACGATGATGAGGAAAATCAGGGCCGGCAGCAGCGGTCCGCGCCGTGCCCAGGCCACGGCGCGTTCCCGCGCTCTGGCGTTCTTGGAAGGTTTGGCTGTGCTGCTCCCGTGCCGGGAGACGCGCGCCGTTGCGGTAGTCATGATGTTCTCCTGCGGTTCGGTGGTGATTATTCGGAGGTGATTACTTGTACTTGTCGCCGACTTTTTGTGCGGCTTCCTGCCCCTTGGCTACCGCGTCGGCGACCGTGCCCTGGCCGGCAATGGCGGAGCTCACCCCCTGGGACACCCTGGTGCCCAGGGCGGCGAACTCGGGAATGCCGACAAACTGGATGCCGGAAGCCGGACGCGGCTGCACGCCGGGGTTCTTCGGGTCGGCGTTTTCAATGGCAAAGCGTTCGGCCTTGAAGAACGGTGCGGCCTTCTGGAAGTCGGCGTTCTCGTAGGTGGAGATGCGCTTGCCGGACGGGACCTTGGACCAGCCGAGCTTGGCTGCGACCAGTTCCTCATACTTCTTCGAACTGGCCCAGGCGATGAACTTAGCGGCGGCGTCCTGTTTCTTGGAGGCCGCCTGCATGGCCCAGGACCAGGTCCACAGCCAGCCCGAGGACTTGGTCTCCTTTACCGGGGCCTGGGCGTAACCGATCTTTCCTTTCACCGGTGAGTCTTCGGCTTCCAGGGATCCGGCGGCGGAGGTGGCGTCGTACCACATCGCGGTTTTGCTCTGGCTCATGTTGGTCAGGCACTCGGTGAACCCGGCCTGGGCCGCTCCCGCTTCACCGTGGTCGCGCACCAGTTTGGTGTAGAAATCAACTGCCGCGGTGAATTCCGGAGCGTTGACTTTCGCGTTCCAGTCCTTGTCGAACCAGGTCCCGCCAAAAGTGTTCACCACGGTCGTCAGGGGTGCGAAGACCTGGCCCCAGCCGGGCTCGCCGCGCAGGCAGATGCTCTTCATCCCGGGAACCGCGCCGTCAACCTTGGCAGCAAGATCGGCGACCTGGTCCCAGGTGGGCTTCTCCGGCATGGTCAAGCCCTTGGCCGCGAAAATGTCCTTCCGGTACATCAGGAAGGACGATTCTCCGTAGAACGGTTCGCCGTAGAGTTTGCCGTCCTTGCCGGTCAGCGACGCCGTGTAGGCCGGCAGGATGTCCGCCTGGTTGAACTCGGGGTCCTTGGCCAGGGCATCCAGGGGTGCCAGCCAGCCGTTGGCGGAATAGAACGGGATCTCGTAGTTCGACAGCGAGGCAACGTCGTACAGGCCGGCCTGGCTCGAGAACTCCTGGCTGATCTTGGCGCGGACGTCGTTTTCCGGCAGGACGGTGAAGTTGACCCTGATTCCGGTTTCCTTGGTGAAGTTATCAGCGGTGAGCCGCTGCAAGTCCTCCATCTGGGGGTTGTTCACCATCAGGACATTGATACTGTTCGGGTCAGCGGAATTGCCGCCGCCGGCACCCGCACAGGCCGAGGCGCTGAGCGCCACGCACAGGGCGCCTGCCGCCAGGGCGACGCGTATTTTTGCGCGCATTAAGGACTCCTTTGTTCTTCAGGGGGTGCAGTGCGACCTGCGCTCCGACTGCTGTGTCGGGGTGCGGCGCCGAAAGCGGGACCTGGCCTGGAAGCCCGGGTACCTCGCTGATGTTTCCTCAACTTTAGGCCTGTGGGGTAGCACACAACTAGCGCCGTCGTTGCCATTTTCTGATACTTATTTTCCTGACTGGCCCGAAGCCAGGCGCTACCCTAGGTAGAAGACGACCAAAGACGCTGTCCATTTTTCATAAACCCAAGGAGGAACAGGATGAGCGCGGCCGAGCCCAGCGACGGTGCAGACCCCATTGACGGCGCTTCGGCCCGGCTTGCAGAAAGGCTGCTGGGCATGCGTGCGAACCGGGAGGTCATTCCGGAGGACCCGAACCATTCGGTCCGGTGGCATGAGCACGACTATCCCAGTCCGGTGGCGCGCTGGAACTATCACCCTGAGTACGAGATCCACCTGATCCGGAAGGGCAGCGGAAAGTTCATCGTGGGAGACCATATCGGCACGTTCGAGGCCGGACATGTGGCGCTGGTGGGGTCGGGGCTGCCGCATGACTGGGTCAGCGACCTTGAGCCCGGCGAAGTATTGGAGAACCGGGACGCCATCATTCAGTTTGACGGAAAATGGGTCGAGCAGACCGCTTCCCTCGTCCCTGAAATGGCCGAGCTCAAACCCCTGCTCGAACAGTCCGCACGGGGCGTCGAGTTCCTGGGCCGTTCAGCCGCGTCGGCCGCAACGTCCATCGAGGCGATGGGCACCTCCACGGGCTTGGAGCGGCTCCACCACCTCCTGGAGCTATTTACAATTCTGGCGCGGGCGCCCCAAGAGGAACGGCGCTACCTGGCCGACGAATGGTTCCGGCCCCAGCTGGACGGCCAGGCCGCGGCCGTGGTGGACCTCGTCTTGGAGTACGTCTTCACCAATCACGCCGGCAGCGTCAAGATGTCCGAGGCTGCAGCGCTGGTGGGAATGTCGGAGCCGACGTTTTCGAAATACTTCAAGCGCGCCACCGGCCAGAACTTCAGTGACCTGGTCCGCAAACTTCGGCTCGCCCATGCGCGGCGCCTGCTGGAGCACAGCGACACAGCGATCTCCGACATTTGCTATGAAGTGGGCTTCTCGAACCTGTCCAACTTCAACCGGCACTTCCTCAACGACGCCGGCGAAACACCCCGGCAGTACCGGCAGCGCGTCCAAAGCTGACCACACCGCGCCATTCCAAGCTGCGATTAAACCTCCATTCTCGACTAACAGTCCTACCAAACAGGGATACTGATACCTTCAAATCGAGCCCGTTGCGACGTTTGTGAGAAACCGCCCAACACCGTTGCCACAGGGCTTGTTCCTTCGGTCCCGGTCCGCGGGTCGGCCTCAACTGCTATACGCCGAACTCCCGGCTTTGCCGTTCCGCTTGGCTGATCGCCCAGGCCGCGTTGACGAGGCCGATGTGGCTGAACGCCTGCGGGAAGTTGCCCAGGAGTTCACCGCTGTCCGGGGCGACCTCTTCGGCCATCAGGCCAAGGTCCGTGGCGAACGCGGCGGCCCGTTCGAAGACGGCACGGGCCTGTTGGGTGCGTCCGGCCAGGGCAAGGGCGTGCGCCAGCCAGAAGGTGCACAGCAGGAACGTACCCTCCTCCCCCGCCATGCCGTCGTCGGCCAGGTAGCGATACACGAGCCCGCGAGGGTCCGTGAGCCGCTCCTCGATCGCCTCAATCGTGGCGATCATGCCCGGATCGTCCGCCGGCAGGAATCCCACGATGGCCAGCATCAGGGCCGAAGCATCGAGGTCCTCGGAGCCGTACGCCTGGGTGTAGGCGTTCGCCGCCCCGCTCCATCCCTCGGTGCGGATGGAGGCCGCAATCGCGTCCCGCGCCTGGGTCCAGCGCGGAATCTTTTCGGTTGACTGCAGGATTCCGGCGAGCGAAATGGCGCGATCCACGGCGACCCAGCACATCAACTTGGAGTGCACGTAGTGGCGCGGCTCCCCGCGGACTTCCCAGATGCCGTGATCGGCGGACCGCCAGCGCGCGGCGGCCGTGTCCGCGGCGTCGGCCAGGAACCTCCGTGTCTCCGGTGCCAGCTCCGCGAGATATTCCGGCAAGGTCGCGGCGGCGTCGAGAAGCTCGCCGTAGACGTCGAGCTGGCGCTGGTTCCAGGCGCCGTTGCCCACCCGGACCGGGGAACTGGCGCTCCAGCCCGGCAGGTGGCCGAGTTCGCGTTCGGGGAGTTCCCGCTCCCCGCCGATGCCGAACATGATCTGCAGTTCCTCGCCGGCGGCCAGCTGGGAGGCGGCCGCGGTGGCCAGGAACTGGAAGAACTTTCCGGCCTCGTCCGGGCAGGCCGCCACCCAGAGCGCCTGCAGGGTCATGCTGGCGTCCCGGATCCAGCTGTAGCGGTAGTCCCAGTTGCGTGTGCCGCCGGCCACCTCCGGCAGCGACGTGGTCGGGGCGGCCACAATGGCGCCGCTCGGGTAGTAGGTCAGCGCCTGCAGAATCCTACCGCTGCCTGCGACGAGCTCCTGCCACGGGCCGCGGTAGTTCTGGTGCATCGCGGACCAGCTGGTCCAGCCCTGCACGGTGTCCTCGAGCCTGCGTCCAATCTCAGCCTGGCTCCAGAACACCGGGGCGCCGCTCCCGCCGGCGTCTCCGGAGCTGAAGTCGAGGGCAAAGCCTGCGATGTCGCCGGCGCGGAGGGTGAGGCGTGCGTGTGCGGTGTCGGAGCTGAGCTGGAACGCTGCCGGCGTCGAGAACGACAGGACCACATCTCCGGCGCGAACCAGCATGCCGCCGTCGGCGACGCTGACACGGGGCGTGGCGAGGCCGTAGTCGGGTCGGGCGCTGAGGACAATATCGACGTCGACGGTGCCCTGCGTGCAGGACACCTGGCGCAGGAGGGTGCCCGGGGAGTCCGCACCGAGCTCGTGGCCGCGGTGGCCCTCCCCTAGGGCGAGGGCATCCGTGACGGTCACGGACCCCCCGGCGGTGGTGTGGGTGGTTTCCAGGACCAACGTTGGTCCGAGGTAGCGCCGGGTCGAGGAGTGGGCGCCGGCGGGCCGGATCGACCAGAATCCCGCCTCCGGGCCGAGGATCCGTCCGAACACCGAGGGGCTGTCGAAGCGGGGGAAGCAGAGCCAGTCCACGGAGCCGGCGGCACTGACCAGCGCACCGGAGCAGCAGTCGGACAAGAGGGCGTACTCCGCGATGGGTTCACTGCCCTGGACACTCGTCTGCACACTGCGCTGAACACCACTCATGGGGCACACTCTGACGAGTTTTTGGGCAAAGGGGAAGCCCCATCAGCGTTTAGCCGTTGGTGGGGCTTCGACTTTTCGATTGTCACGTGACGTCTTAGACAATCTGGCGGGATCCTTAGACTTTCAGGTCTTCCTACCTCGTCACTGGTAGCCATCATCTGACTTTGCCGAAGGCTGCGTCGGATGAGTGTCACTGAATCTTTGGTTCCTGCGTCCCTCTTCTTTCGAAGTGGGTAAGTTCCATTGTTGTCCCCCGGATGGGCATGCACAAGAGCCCCGGTCGAACTACATCGGAGTAGTTCTACGGGGGCTCTTGGCAGGCCGGGCAGGGTGCGCGGCGTGGTGTCTCCGGGCCTAGTTGAAGACCGGGCTTTCAGTCCGGCTGCGCTTGATTTCGAAGAAGTACGGGAAGGATGCCAGGGTCACCGTGGCGTCCCAGATCTGTCCGGCTTCCTCGCCGCGCGGGATGCGGGTCAGGACCGGGCCGAAGAAGGCCGTGCCGTTGAAGGCGACGACGGGTGTGCCCACGTCCTGGCCGACCAGGGAGATGCCTGCCTCGTGGCTGGTGCGCAGCTGCGCATCGAATTCGTCGCTCTGGCCGGCGGCCGCGAGCTCGGCCGGCAGTCCCGCCTCGGCCAGCGACTTGGCGATGACCTCGTCGATATCCTTGTTGCCTTCGTTGTGGATCTTGGTGCCCATGGAGTCGTAGAGCGGCTTGATGTACTGCGCACCGTGCTGTTCAGCGGCGGCAGTGATGACGCGGACAGGAGCCCACGCCTTCTTCATGAACTCCCGGTACTGCTCGGGCAGTTCTTCGCGGCCCTCATTGAGCACGGCCAGGCTCATCACATGCCACTCGGTCTTGATGTCGCGGACTTCTTCCACTTCGCCGATCCAGCGGGAGGTGACCCAGGCGAAGGGGCACATCGGGTCGAACCAGAAGTCGGCTTTGTTGGTCATGGTTTCAGGCACAGGTGTTCTCCTTAGGGAAGTCTGCTTAGGACAGCGCGCTGACGCAGGTCCAGCGTTGCGGTATTTCCGGCGCTACGGTATTTCCGGCGCTGCGGTCCATCACATGCTGCGGTACACAAAATACAGGCGCGTTTAAAGCCACAGCGACCTGTACGGCTGATTTATTCCGAGTGAGCTTGTTCCGGATGAGGCAGGGCGATCAGGCGGACTTGCGGCGCTTGACGTCGTGGGCGATCATCGTGGGCGCTGCCTTCTTGGTCACGACCTCTTCCGTGATCACGACGCTCGCGACGTCGTCGCGGCTGGGGAGGTCGAACATGACCGGGAGCAGGACTTCCTCCATGATGGCGCGGAGCCCTCGGGCGCCGGTGCCGCGCTCCAGCGCCTGGTCGGCAATGGTGTTGAGTGCCTCGTCCTCGAAAATGAGCTCGACGCCGTCGAGCTGGAACATCTTCTGGTACTGCTTGACGAGGGCATTCTTCGGCGTCGACAGGATCTGGATGAGCGCGGCGCGGTCCAGGTTCGAGACGGTCGTGATGACGGGCAGCCGGCCGATGAATTCCGGGATCAGGCCGAACTTGAGGAGGTCTTCCGGCATGACCTCGCCGTAGGAGTCCGTGGTGTTCTTGACCTCGTTGAGTGGGGCGCCGAAGCCAATGCCCTTGCGTCCGGAACGCGAACCGATGATGTCCTCGAGCCCCGCGAAAGCGCCGGCCACGATGAACAGCACGTTGGTGGTGTCGATCTGGATGAATTCCTGGTGCGGGTGTTTGCGTCCGCCCTGCGGCGGGACCGAGGCCACAGTGCCCTCGAGGATTTTCAGGAGCGCCTGCTGCACGCCCTCGCCGGAGACATCCCGGGTGATGGACGGATTCTCGCTCTTGCGTGAGATCTTGTCGATCTCATCGATGTAGATGATGCCCTGCTCGGCCTTCTTGACGTCATAGTCGGCGGCCTGGATGAGCTTGAGAAGGATGTTCTCAACGTCCTCCCCGACGTAGCCGGCCTCCGTCAGGGCCGTAGCGTCGGCGACGGCGAACGGGACGTTGAGGCGGCGGGCCAGGGTTTGGGCCAGATAGGTCTTGCCGCAACCGGTGGGGCCGATCAGCAGGATGTTGGACTTGGCGATCTCGACGTCGTCGTGGTGCACGCCGTCGGCGAGGTTGCCGCTCTTCGGCGCATGACCGGCCTGGATCCGCTTGTAGTGGTTGTACACCGCAACGGCGAGCGAGCGCTTGGCCGGTTCCTGGCCAATCACATACTCCTGCAGGAAATCAAAGATTTCGCGGGGCTTGGGCAGCTCGAAACTGCCCAGGTCAGCTACTTCCGCGAGTTCCTCTTCGATGATCTCGTTGCAGAGTTCAATGCACTCGTCGCAGATGTAGACGCCGGGCCCGGCAATGAGCTTGCGAACCTGCTTCTGGCTCTTTCCGCAGAAAGAACACTTCAGCAGATCGGTGCTCTCGCCAATCCGAGCCATGTGTGAACCCCTTTAGTAGCTTGCTGCTGCCTGTGACATGTTCCACTCTAGGTCACTTTGGGCCCGTTGGGTGGAAAGCGGACGCCGGTGCGGCCAAGTAAAAGTGCCGCACCGGCGTCGCGAATTGCTGATTAGCGCGCGATTGCCTGGGGCTTGATCTTGCGGGAATCGAGGACCTGGTCAATGAGGCCGTACTGCATGGCCTCGGCCGCCGTGAGGATCTTGTCCCGCTCGATGTCGTTGTTGACCTGTTCCGGCGTTCGGCCGGAGTGCTTGGCCAGCGTGTCCTCGAGCCAGGACCGCATGCGCATGACCTCCGCGGCCTGGATCTCCAGGTCCGAGGCCTGCCCGCCCTGTCCGCCGGACAGTGAGGGCTGGTGGATCAGCACGCGGGCGTTCGGCAGCGCGAGGCGCTTGCCCGGCGTGCCGGCCGCGAGCAGCACGGCGGCGGCGCTGGCAGCCTGGCCGAGGCAGACGGTCTGGATCTCCGGCCGGATGTACGTCATGGTGTCGTAGATCGCGGTCATGGCGGTGAAGGAGCCGCCCGGGGAGTTGATGTAGAGCGTGATGTCGCGGTCCGGGTCCGTGGACTCGAGCACCAGCAGCTGGGCCATCACGTCGTCCGCCGAGGCGTCGTCGACCTGGACGCCGAGGAAGATGATGCGGTCCTCGAACAGCTTGGTGTACGGGTCCTGGCGCTTGAAGCCGTAGGGGGTGCGCTCTTCGAACTGGGGCAGCACGTAGCGGCTGCTCGGCAGGTTACCGGCAGTCGAACCGAAGTTGTAGTTCATGTTCATTGCTCCTGAATTCATTGCTGTCTACCTGCCGGTCAGTTCTCGGTGGCTGTCGCAGCGCCGCCGCCGTTGCCGGAGCCATTGGCGTTGGTTCCGCCGCCGCCGGCCACGGATCCGGCGTGCGCCGCGATCTTGTCGAAGAAGCCGTATTCGAGGGCTTCCGATGCCGTGAACCACTTGTCGCGGTCGTTGTCCTTGAGGATGGTCTCCACGGCCTGGCCGGTCTGGTCAGCGGTCAGTTCGGCCATGACCTTCTTCATGTGCAGGATCAGCTCGGCCTGGATCTTGATGTCAGACGCCGTGCCGCCGATGCCGCCGGAGGGCTGGTGCATGAGGATGCGGGCGTTAGGGGTGGCGTAGCGCTTGCCCTTGGTGCCGGAGGAGAGCAGGAACTGGCCCATGGACGCGGCGAGGCCGGTGGCAACCGTGACGACATCGTTCGGGATGAACTGCATGGTGTCGTAGATCGCCATGCCGGCGGTGACGGAGCCGCCGGGTGAGTTGATGTAAAGGTAGATGTCCCTTTCAGGATTCTCCGCCGAGAGCAGCAGCAGCTGGGAGCAGATCGCGTTGGCGTTATCGTCGCGGACCTCGGAGCCGAGCCAGATGATGCGCTCTTTCAGCAGGCGGTTGTAAATGTAGTTATCCTGGGCTGCCGGATCGACCGTGGCCATCCGGGGTGCCCCTGCTTGCTGTGACATATGTACTTACCTCTCACTGGCGACGGTGACGCCACTGGACGACATCACTGAACTTTCCTACAGCGACACTAACCGTTTTCACGCCCGCTTTGTTCGCTGGCGCAGGGCTGTTCGCTGACGGCGCACGATTGCCGGGACCGCTCAAGCCGGGTCCCGGATGCGCGGCCTTCGCGGCTCTTAACAGTCCGCCGCGACATGGCACGGCCGGCAGGCGCGGACTTAAAACGAACGGCCCCCGGATCGGTGATCCGGGGGCCGTCAGCGCTAGTGCTAGAACTTCACTGCTGCGGGGTCATCGCTCGGCGTGGCCGCGGCGGCTGCATCTTCTGCGGCTGCTTCTTCCTCAACGGACTCGGCGGCCGGGGCAGCCTCGTCGCCGGGGCGGACGAAATCGCTCAGGTCAACCTTGTTGCCCTCGGAGTCGGTAACCTCGGCCTGGCCCAAAACGACGGCCAGTGCCTTGCGGCGGCGGACCTCGGAAACCATCATGGGAACCTGGCCGCTCTGATCGATGATCTGGGCGAACTGGTTCGGGTCCATGCCGTACTGGCTGGCGGTGGTGACGATGTAGTCGATCAGCTCGTTCTGGCTGACGTTGACTTCTTCCTTCTCGGCGATGGCGTCAAGGATGATCTCGTTCTGGAAGGCCCGCTCGGTGTTGGCCTTGACCTCGGCGCGGTGCTCCTCGGTGTCGTGCTCGCCTTCGCCGTGGGCGTTCTCGGCGCTGAAGTGCTGCTCGATCTGCTCTTCGACGACGGAGTCGGGGACGGGAACCTCGACCAGCTCAACGAGCTTGTCCAGGACCTTGTCGCGGGCCTCGACGCCCTGTTCCACGACCTTGGACTCGGCGGCCTGCTTGGCGAGGTCCTCACGGAGTTCGGCCAGGGTGTCGAATTCGCTGGCGAGCTGGGCGAAGTCGTCGTCGGCGACGGGGAGCTCGCGCTCCTTGACGGCCTTGACGGTGACCTTGACCTGGGCGGACTCGCCGGCGTGCTCGCCGCCGACCAGCGTGGTGTCGAAGATGGCGTCTTCGTCGGCGCTGAGGCCGGTGACGGCCTCGTCGAGGCCTTCGAGCATGGTGCCGGCGCCAACCTGGTAGGACAGGCCGGAGGCGGAGTCAACCTCAGCGGCGTCGATCGAGGCTGCGATGTCGATCGTCAGGAAGTCGCCATCGGCGGCCGGACGGTCTACGGACTTCAGCGTGCCGAAGCGGCCGCGGAGCTCGTCCAGGGCCTTGTCGACGTCGGCGTCCGAAGACTCGGCGGCGGCGACCTCAACCTTGATGCCGGCGTAGTCGGGCAGCTCGATCTCGGGGCGGATGTCAACCTCGGCGTGGAACTTGAGTTCACCGTCGGTGGCGGACGGGTCCGGAACCTCGGTGATCTCGACCTCGGGACGGCTCAGGGGGCGGATGCCGGTTTCCTGCACGGCGGCCTGGTACCAGCCGTTGAGGCCTTCGTTGATGGCCGTCTCCAGGACGTAGCCGCGGCCAACGCGCTGGTCAATGAGCTTGGAGGGGACCTTGCCCTTACGGAAACCGGGGACCTGGATCTGCGAAGCAACAGTCTTGTATGCCTCTGCGATGCTGGGCTTCAATTCCTCAAAGGGGACCTCAACATTGAGCTTGACCCGCGTGGGGGTGAGGTTCTCGACAGCGCTCTTCACAGTCTAAGTACTCCTGGTGTGGGGGGTATGGGGTTCTGCATTGCCACGTGCTGGCAGTGCTTGCAGAGTCGGGGTGACAGGATTTGAACCTGCGACTTCCTGCTCCCAAAGCAGGCGCTCTAGCCAAGCTGAGCTACACCCCGTAAGTGCACAGAACAGTCTACGGTCATACTATGCCGATTTGCACATTTGACACCGGGGCCCTGAATTGGGTTTAGTTGTATCCGGCTTGAACAGCCGACCGGAAGTTTTGCTGGAGTTCCAGCAAGTTCCCGGGGACGTAGCTTAATGGTAAAGCCTCAGTCTTCCAAACTGATTACGCGGGTTCGATTCCCGTCGTCCCCTCAGAAATATGACGAAAAAAGCCCCTCTGCGGAGGGGCTTTTGTGTGTCTGCGCTTTTTTGTGTCTGCGCCCGGGGCCACAGCCAGGGTTCTTCGCGTGGGTGCGGTCCGGGGCACGTCGGGTCCAGCCCCGTGATTCATGCTTTTTGGCAGCCCGGACACCAGTACAGTTTCCGGGCACCCAACTCCGTGAGCGCCACGGGCGTGCCGCAGTCACGGCAGTCCAGCCCGTGCCGCCGGTAGACAAAGTGTGCGTGGTCCGGTTCCGGCAGCGCGCTCGGCACGTTGCTCGGCGCGGCGTCGCCGTTCGCGTGGCCGCCCGGCGCGCCCCAGTAGCGCGGTGGCGTCGTGATGATCCGGCCGTCCCGGACGCCGTCGGACATCATTGCCGCGGTTTCGTCCCAGAGCCGGCGGGCCGCGTCCGGTGACAGTTCAGCCCCGGGCAGCCAGGGGTTGAGGCGCTGCCGGAACAGCAGTTCGGCCCGGTAGACGTTCCCGACGCCGGCAATCACCTTTTGGTCCATGAGCAGGCCCGCGAGCGGTGTGCGTTTGGCCGCCACCGTGGCGGTGAATGCGTCCCGGTCGCCGGACCGGTTGCGCAGCGGGTCCGGGCCGAGCCGGGCCAGCACGGAGGCCGCCTCCGCTTCCGTGATCGCCTCGCACGTGGTCGCGCCGCGGAGATCAGCCCAGCCGTGCCTGCCCACCAGCCGGACGCGCACGGCGCCCACCGGTTCCGGCGGCCCTGCGTATGCAGACGACGCTGCGGCCACGACGTCGGCCGGCTCAGCCGCGCTGCCGACGTCGTAAACCTCCCGCTCCCCCACCTTCCGGGGCGCGCCGATGCTGGACGCGCCGCGGAAGCTGGCGTCGCCGCCGAAACTCCAGGCGCCATAGAGGCCTAGGTGGACATGCAGGACCAGCCCGTGCTCGAACTCGAGGAAGAGGTGCTTCCCGTGCGCGGTCGCGGATGTCATGACGTGGCCGTCCAGCACGGCGGCGCCGGGCGCGAACCGGCCCTGCGGGCTGGAGACCGCGAGCCGCTCCCCCGCGAAGACGTCACCGAACTGGCGCGCCAGCCGGTGGACGGAATGCCCTTCCGGCACTAGTCGATGACCTCGCCGGTGCGCTCGTACGTGGCGATCTTGCCGATCCGGCGGACGTGGCGCTCGTCGTTGCTGAACGGCTCCGCCAGGAAGGCCTCGATGATTTCGGTGGCCTCTTCGACGCTGTGCTGGCGGCCGCCGACGGCGACGACGTTGGCGTCGTTGTGTTCGCGGGCAAGCTGCGCCGTGGAGAGGCTCCACGCCAGCGCGGCGCGGACGCCCCTGACCTTGTTGGCGGCGATCTGTTCGCCGTTGCCCGAGCCGCCGAGGACGATGCCCAGGGCGTTGGTTCCGGCTTCCTGGTCGGCGACGACCGCGAGGGCGGCGTTGATGCAGAACGACGGGTAGTCATCCAGGGCGTCGTAGGCCTTGGGCCCGTGGTCCACCACCTCGTAGCCCTTGGCGCTGAGGTGGCTGACAAGGTGGGCGCTGAGCTCCATTCCGGCGTGATCAGTGGCAATGTGCACGCGGGGGAAGTCAGAAATGGTCACGGCTGTTCCGTTCAGTTGCGGCGCCAGACGGCGGCCGGGGGCGGTTGGGGTCTGGTCCAAGCGTACTAGGCCGAGTCTCCCGGGACGGCGCTCCAGCTGCCCGGATGCCTGACGGGACCGTCGTGTTACACGGCGGGCGTCTCGCCGTTCCGCCGGGCCCTGTCCGCGACCCGGGAAAGCGTCCGGGCAATGTTGTCCGCCGCGGTGGCGCTTCCGCCGCTCACCGCCAGCCGGCGCCCGTCCGAGCGGTCGATGACCACCGCGGGGCCGCTGCCGACCAGCATCGCCGTGGTGTTGCCGTGGGTCCGGTAACCCCACCCGCCATACTCCGCCGCGGTGACGTCCCTGGGCGTGGCGGAGTCGATGGCCGCGGCCGGAACATCCATGACCCGGACGAAGCCGGCCGCGAAGACGTGCAGGCCGCTGCGGTCAACCCGGATCCGGGCAACCAGGAACGCCGCGGCCACCAGGGCCGCGGCCACCAGGAGGGCGGACAGCCACGGCACGGCAATGGTGAGGATGGCGGCTGGCAGAAGCGTCGCAATGCCCAGCATGACGAAGATCGAGCTGCGGGCATGGACCCAGAGGCTGACCCGGTCCCTGGCCAATTCCGGATCCTGTTCGCGCTCAAGGGCCTGGCGGACGGCGACGTCGTCATCCACCGACCAGCGTTCGTCGGCCTTGAACACGCAACCCATGACGACGCCCAGGGCGAGGGCCGCGCCGCTGCCGAGGCCCAGGACTGAGCCGTCCACATGGGATCCCCTCGCATCGGGCAATCCCAGCTGGCCCACGAGCACGGCGGCGAGGACGGTGGTGACGAAGAGGCTCATGGACAGGCCGGCGCCCATCATGATGCGGCGCATCATCGCGGGGCGGGACAGCGGCACGGCCTGCAGCAGCACGGCCCAGCCGATCACCACGATCAGCGAGGCACCGGCTCCGGCGACTGCGGTGAACGGCGCGAAGTCGACGGCACCGGCGTCGGTCCAGCGGACGGCCAGCGGCTCGGGCAGCTCCGGGCGCACCAGAAGCGCACACACCACGAATCCGGCCGCCAGCATCAGGGGGAACCCGATGGCAAAGCGCATCGCCCTTGCATCGACTGAGTCCCCGAACTTTCCCATACCCCAACGCTACCCCGGCCGCACGTGCCGCGACTGGGAAGCCGTGCCGGGCGGCCCCGGCGCCGAACCGGGTGTTGGCCCGGTGCCGAATCTGGTGCCGCATCTGGTTACTGGAGCCGGGCCGGTGAGTGACACTGTGATCGGGCTAACTTGCCACCCGCGGCTGACGTGAAAGAATAATTTCACAGTATCGCCGGCGGCTGCGGCCGGCCGGCAGTATCCATCTTCTTCTGGAGGCCCCTTTGCCCGGTATGAACCTGACCCGCGCCGAAGCCCGCGAGCGCGCCGCCCTGATAGACGTCGACTCCTACGAGGTCAGCCTTGACCTGACGCGCGGCGAGAAAGTCTTCGGGTCCACCACGGCCGTGAAGTTCAGGGCCAAGCCGGGGTCTTCGACCTTCATCGACGCCGTGACTCACGCCGTGCACAGCGTGAGCCTCAACGGCCGCGAACTGGATCCGGCCGAGGTCTCCGACGGCGTCCGGATCCAGCTCCCGGACCTGGCGGCCGAAAACCACCTGCTCGTGGTCGCCGACGCGCCCTACATGAACACCGGCGAAGGCCTGCACCGCTTCGTGGATCCGGTGGACAACGAGGTCTACCTGTACACCCAGTTCGAGGTCCCGGACTCGCGGCGCATGTTCGCCGTTTTCGAACAGCCCGACCTCAAGGCCAGCTTCACCTTTACCGTCACCGCCCCCTCGCACTGGGACCTCGTGTCCAACTCCCCCACCCCGGTGCCGGTCGAGACCATCCCCGGCGCGGACGGGGGCGCCCGCTCCGTCTGGGAGTTCACGCCCACTCCGCGGCTCTCCTCCTATGTCACCGCGCTGATCGCCGGGCCGTACCAGTCGGTCCGCAGCGAGGTCACGTCCGCGGAGGGCCGGGTCACTCCGCTGGGCATCTTCGCCCGCAAGTCGCTCATGCAGTACCTCGATGCCGACAACATCTTCGAGCTCACCCGGCAGGGCTTCGAGTTCTTCGAGGCCCAGTTTGGCTGCCCGTACCCGTTTGAGAAGTACGACCAGCTCTTCGTGCCGGAGTTCAACGCCGGTGCCATGGAAAACGCCGGGGCCGTCACCATCCTGGAAGGCTACGTCTTCCGCGGCAAGGTCACCGACGCCCAGGTGGAACGCCGCGCCATCACCGTGCTGCACGAGCTCGCGCACATGTGGTTCGGTGACCTCGTGACGATGCGCTGGTGGAACGACCTCTGGCTCAACGAGTCCTTCGCCGAATACATGTCCCACCTGGCCGCGGTGGAGAACACCGAGTTCGACCACGCCTGGACCACCTTCGCCTCCGTGGAGAAGTCCTGGGCGTACCGGCAGGACCAGCTGCCCACCACGCACCCGATCTTTGCCGAGATCAACGACCTCCAGGACGTCGAGGTGAACTTCGACGGCATCACCTACGCCAAGGGCGCCTCGGTGCTGCGCCAGCTCGTCGCCTGGGTTGGCCCGGAGGAGTTCATGTCCGGGGTGCGCGAATACTTCAGCAAGCACGCCTGGCAGAACACCGAGCTGAGCGACCTCATGGCCGAACTCGAGAAGGCCAGCGGCCGTGACCTTGAAACGTGGGGCCGGCTCTGGCTGGAGACCGCCGGCGTCAACACCCTGACGCCGGAGATCTCGGCGGACGCGGACGGCACCATCGGCTCCTTCGCCATCGTGCAGTCGGCGATCGAGAGCGAGCCGACGCTGCGGCCGCACCGCCTCGCCGTCGGGTTCTACAACCTCAACGGCGCCGGCAAGCTGGAGCGCGTGCACCGCGAGGAGCTCGACGTCGACGGCGAGCGCACCGAAGTTCCGGCCCTGGCCGGCCTGGCCCAGCCGGACCTGATCCTGCTCAACGACGACGACCTCGCCTATGCCAAGGTCCGCCTGGATCCGAAGTCCCTCGCCACCGCAACGGTCCACCTGAAGGACTTCAGCCAGAGCCTCCCCCGCACCCTCGTGTGGGGCTCGGCCTGGGACGCGGCGCGCGACGGCGAGTCCCCGGCCCGCGGGTACGTGGACCTGATCCTGGCCAACATTGCCGAGGAATCCGATTCCTCCGTGATCCTGGTCCAGCTCCGGCAGCTGGCCACCACGCTGACCTTCTACGTGGCCGAAGAGCACAAGGAGGCCACCGCCGTGGCCGCGACCGATACGCTCTGGGATCTCGCCTCGGCCGTGCCGGCCGGCTCGGACGCCCAGCTGCAGTTCGTGAAGTCCTACGCCCTGCTGGCCCGCAGCGCCGGGCAGCTGGACACGGTGTCCGGGCTGCTGGACGGCTCGCTCACCCTCGACGGGCTGACCGTGGACCAGGACCTGCGCTGGGAGCTGCTGGCGTCCCTCGTGGCCGGCGGCCGCGCCGGGCAGGAGCGGATCGACGAGGAACTGGCGCACGACAACACCTCCAACGGCCAGAACGCCGCAGCCCTGGCCAAGGCCGCCATCCCCACTCCGGAGGCCAAGGCCGAAGCCTGGGAATCGGTTGTGGTAAAGGGCGATCTGTCCAACGCCCTGCAGGGCTCCGCAGTGGCCGGTTTCACCCGGGTCCTGGACACGTCCCTGCTGGAGCCGTACGCCGAGAAGTACTTCGAGGCCGTCCCGGGCATCGTGGCCAACCGCACCCATGCGCTGGCCTCGCAGATCGTCGTCGGGCTCTACCCGGCCCAGCTGACCACGCAGGCCACCGTGGACCGCACCGACGAGTTCCTGGCCTCGCTGCCGGAGGACAGCTCGGCGCTGCGCCGGATGATGCTGGAGAACCGCGACGGCGTGGCCCGCTCCCTGCGGGCCCGCCAGGCCGACGTCGGGTAGGACGCCGCCCCACGGGAAGCCCGCTCAACCAGCCCGCAGCAGGGGCCGTTTTGGACGTCCAGAACGGCCCTTTGCTGCGAGTTGGCCGGGCAGGGATGTGCCCTAGGCTGGAGTCATGAGCCTTGACGAACACCGCTATGCGCTGACTGTCCGCTGGACCGGGAACCTCGGGGCCGGGACGTCCACGTACCGCGGTTACTCACGCGACCACGACGTCGAGATCCCCGGACTGCCGGTGTTGCGCGGCTCGGCCGATCCGACGTTCCACGGGGACCGGGAGCGCTACAACCCCGAACAGCTGCTCCTGGCCGCGCTCTCGCAGTGCCACATGCTCTCGTTCCTGCACGTGGCCGTGAAGCACGGCGTGGTGGTGACGGCCTATGAGGACCGGGCCGAGGGCCTGATGCGGACCAACCGGGACGGCAGCGGGCAGTTCGAATCGGTCACGCTGAAGCCCAGGGTGACCGTGGCGGGACCGGCGGCCCCGGATCTTCTGGAGGAGCTTCACGTCGAGGCCAACAAGGTCTGTTTCATCGCCCGCAGCGTCAACTTCCCGGTACTGCACGAGCCCACGGCTGTGGTGGAGGGCCAGGCGGACTGAACAACTTCAAGCGGCACCGTCAGCCGGGCCCGGCTGAGGCCTCCGCCCTGTACGCGGACACGATCCGGCGTTCCGTTTCCGGGCTCATCCCTGCCTTGCGTTCGCGGCGGAGTCCGCGGCGGCGTTCATCCGCCAGGGTGTCCCGCAGCGTGTCCATCCAGGGCCGCAGCCGCAGCCCGGCCGCCCGGGCAGCGTCATTGCTGCGGGTCGCGAAGCCCTCGTGGCCTGGCGGCAGCCACAGCGGCAGCGAGTCCGGACCGGCCCAGTAGTTCGCGCCGTGGGACGCCAGCCAGTCCTCGGGAGCGACAACGACCTCCGAGTCGGCGTCGGCGAGCTGACGCGATTCCTCCAGGTAGGCAGCAAAGGGCACTGGCTCACCGACGGCGTTCAGCGCCCCGGTGGTCCCGCTTTCGGCGGCGGCCAGGATCCAGGCCGCGAGGTCGCGGACGTCGATGATCTGGGTGGCATCGGTGGGGATGTCCGGGACCAGGACGGGATCATTGTCCCGGGCAAAACGGGCCGGCCAGTACCCGTAACGGTCGGAGCCGTCCCCCGGTCCGCCGATCAGGCCGGCGCGGCAGAGGTGCGCCTTGTTTCCTGCCAGTTCCCGGGTCCAGTGCTCGATCGCGGACTTGGCTTCGCCGTAGTTGTCCATGGTCAGTTCCGTGCCCGGAGCCAGCGGCGGCAGCAGCTGAGCGTCTTCGGCGGCGCCGGCCACGGAGTGGTCCGCGTAGACCGAGCAGCTCGAGATGAAGGTCCAGTGCCGGGCCGGGCCGGCCAGCGCCTCGAGCGCCTCCCGCGCCTGGTCAGGGTCCCGGGAGACGTCGACGACGGCGTCCCACCCGCCGCTGCAGGCGGCCTCCTCGTAGGCGGCCTTCCCCTGCGAGCGGTCCGCGCGCAGCCAGGTGGCGCCGTCGGGCGGCGGGGAGGCGGTACCTCGGGCCAGGCACGTGACGTCGTGGCCCGCGGCCAGGGCCTGCCGGGCTATTTCCGCTGACAGGAAGATCGTCCCGCCGAGAACCAGGATGCGCATGGGGCCACGCTACGGCGCTAATGTTGAAGTAGACCAGAGTGTTATGCGCCCGGCGAACGCCGGGGGCCTATCCGGACGCCCAGCCCTGCTGCCGGCCTGCAGCAGGGACGCAGCAACAAGGAGTTTCCCCCGCCGATGATCAGCCTGAGCACCATCGAACCAATCACCCCTGAAGACATCGCAGCCGTCAACCTGCCGGGTGCCCTGATCAGCCTGGGGGTCGGCGTCGCCGTGTGGCTGGTGGCATCCTTCGTGATCGCCGGGATCACCAAACGCGTCGCCTCGGGCAGCACACTCTTCAAGGGGGCGCACTTCCGCTGGGTGGCTCCGGCCTTCCGCGCCCTGGACCACGAACGCCGGGTCCAGCGGGCCCACACAATTGGCGCACTGCTCAATAGCGTGGTCGGCGTCATGGTGGCCGTGCTCACCATCGTGTACGTGCTCAAGAACCTGAACGTGGACGTGGCTCCCATCCTGACCAGCGTCGGCATCCTCGGCGTGGCCATCGGCTTCGGTGCCCAGCAACTGATCCGGGACTTCCTCGCCGGCATCTTCATCACGATCGAGGACCAGTACGGCATTGGCGACATCATCGAGACCTCCGAGGTGGTGGGCACGGTCGAGGCCATGAACCTGCGGCTCACCCGCGTCCGGGCCGACGACGGCACCATCTGGTACCTGCGCAACGGCGAAATCCTGCGCGTGGGCAACCGCTCGCAGGGCACCTACATCCCGGACGAGACGCCCCCGGCGGACGAGGCCGACAGCGCACCCCAGCAGATGGCCGGAGAATAGAGCAATGACGATTCCCAGCGCTGGCGAACCCAGCCAGCCCAGGCAGTTGCTGCAAAACGATCCGTTCAGCCAGCCCGGCTACACGGACAACTTCTATGACGCGGTGGGCGGCCACAAGACTTTTGTGAAGCTCATCGACGTCTTCTACGACGGCGTCGCAACCGATGCGCTGCTGCGCGCCATGTACCCGGAAGAGGACCTTGGCCCGGCCAAGCGGCGCTTCCTGATGTTCCTGGAGCAGTACTGGGGCGGGCCCACCACGTACGGCGAGGAGCGCGGGCATCCGCGGCTGCGGATGCGCCACATGCCGTTCCGGGTGACGCCGGAGGCCAAGGAACGCTGGCTGTTCCACATGCGCGCCGCAGTGGATGCCCTGGAGCTGCCGCCGTTGTACGAGGGAACGCTCTGGGACTACATGGAGCGGGCAGCCCTATCCATGGTGAACAGCCCGTCGGGGACCTGATCCCGGCGGCGCCGGGGCTTTCTAGAGCCCGGTGCCGGTCCGGACCAGCACGTGGCCGCGGGTGCCGCTGAGCCGGAACCAGCGCCCGGCCCGGTAGAGCCGTTGTTCGCCGTCGGCCAGAAAGCCCAGGGTGAGCGCGGCGAACGCGGTCCCGGCCGGCAGGCCGCCGGCGTCGGGCAGTTCCCGACCCCAGACCGTCGCCCTGGCGTTGTTCACGATCAGGGCCCCCGGCTTGTCCGGGATGATCGCGGCGATTTCCCGGATGCCGGCTTCGGCGGCGGCCCGCAGGACATGGTCCTGGACGGTGCCGAGCAGTTCCCAGCCGGACCGCGGCGCACCGATCCCGGCCCACGACTCGCTGACGGTCACCGGCGGGACGGGAAGTTCGACGTCGTGCTCCCCCGCCCGTGCCAAACGGTCCAGCACTGCGGACAGCGGCACTGTGACGTCAGTGTCGGCCGGCTGTGCCAGTGCCATGGTCCGCAGGCCCAGGATGGTGGGGGTGGATTCGCCCAGGAGCCGGGGCCGCAGGACGCAGACATAGGCGGCCAGGACCGGGCCCGCGGCCTGGAGCCGGATGGCGCCGTCGTCAATGGACTTGGCGCGCGTGGCGAAGGTGCGCAGGTCGTCGAGGTCGCGGGGATCGGAGAACTGCAAGGGCTGGGTTAGGACATCAGACACACTACCGACTCTACCGGCTGCGCTTCTTTGGAGCGGCGCCGTCTTTTGAGCAGTGTCCGCCTTTTGAGCAGTGTCCGGCTTTTGGGCAGTGTCCCTGTGCCGTCTAGAGTCAGACCATGACTGAAGCCGAAGCCGGACTGCTGGGCCTCCCGACCCAGGACCCCACCTCCTCGCTCATCCAACTTCTCAACCTCGGCGAGCTCGAGGGCGCGCGGACGGACGAGGACATTTTCATGGGTCCCTCCCAGCAGCAGCCGCAGCAGCGCGTTTTCGGCGGCCAGGTGCTGGCGCAGTCCCTGATAGCCGGCAGCCGCACGGTCGACCCGGACCGCAGCGTGCACTCCATGCACGGCTACTTCCTCCGGCCGGGAGACGCCAACAAACCGATCACCTTCGGGGTGCAGCGACTGCGCGACGGCCGGTCCTTCTCGGCCCGCCGGGTCCACGCCTACCAGGAGGGCATGCCCATCCTGTCGATGATCGCGTCCTTCCAGGCCGAGGACGAGGGGATCGAGCACCAGTCCGAGATGCCCGTCGGGATCCCGGACCCCGAATCGCTGCCCAGCACCGCGGACCTGCTGGGCAAGTTCGATCACCCTGTGGCCCGGCACTGGGCGTATGAGCGGCCCTTCGATATCCGCCACGTCGATCCGGCGCTCTATGTCTCGGCGAAGGGGCCCAAGGAGGCACGCAACGCCGTCTGGATGAAGACCTTCGGACCGATCCCCGACGACGCCGGCCTGCACCGGGCCGCCCTGGCCTACGCCAGCGACTACACCCTGCTGGAGTCGGTCCTGCGCAGGCACGGGATGAGCTGGATTACGCCCGGGATGTCCGTGGCGAGCCTGGACCACGCCATGTGGTGGCACCGGCCGGTCCGCGTGGACGAATGGCTGCTCTATGTCCAGGAATCCCCCAGCGCCCAGGGCGCGCGGGGTCTCGCCACCGGCAAGATCTTCAGCCGCGACGGCCGGCACGTGGCGACGGTGGCCCAGGAAGGCATGATCCGCGTCCCGAACGACCTGAAGAACTAAGTCACGGGCGCCGACCGGTCCCAGGCCCGGCAGCACCAAATGCGCAAGGCCGAGGGCAGCCAGCACGCCTGTACGCTGGCTGGCACAAAAACTTCACGGCACACAAAAAGCCGGCTCCCCGCGCGGGGAGCCGGCTTTTTGGTGGTGCTTGCGGGGCTTAGTCGCGGGTGAGGCGGCGGTGCGTCACGCGGTGCGGCTTGGCCGCGTCCGGGCCCAGACGGTCCACCTTGTTCTCCTCGTAGGACTCGAAGTTGCCCTCGAACCAGTACCACTTGGACGGGTTCTCCTCGTCGCCTTCGTAGGCCAGGATGTGGGTGGCCACCCGGTCCAGGAACCAGCGGTCGTGCGAGACGACAACGGCGCAGCCCGGGAATTCGAGCAGGGCGTTTTCGAGGCTGCTGAGGGTTTCGACGTCGAGGTCGTTAGTCGGTTCGTCGAGCAGCAGCAGGTTGCCACCCTGCTTGAGGGTCAGCGCCAGGTTGAGGCGGTTGCGCTCACCACCGGAGAGTACCCCGGCCTTTTTCTGCTGGTCCGGGCCCTTGAAGCCGAAGGCGGCCACGTAGGCGCGGGAAGGCATTTCGACGTGGCCGACCTGGATGTAGTCGAGGCCGTCGGACACGACTTCCCACAGGGTCTTGTTCGGGTCGATGCCGCCGCGGCTCTGGTCGGCGTAGGAGATCTTGACGGAGTCGCCGATCTTCAGTTCGCCGCCGTCGAGCGGTTCCAGGCCCACGATGGTCTTGAAGAGCGTGGACTTGCCGACGCCGTTGGGCCCGATGACCCCGACGATGCCGTTGCGGGGCAGGGTGAAGGACAGTCCGTCGATCAGGGTGCGGTCATCGAAGCCCTTCTGGAGATCCTTGGCTTCCAGCACGAGTCCGCCGAGGCGCGGTCCCGGCGGGATCTGGATCTCTTCGAAGTCGAGCTTGCGGGTGCGGTCCGCCTCGGCAGCCATTTCTTCGTAGCGGGCCAGACGGGCCTTGGACTTGGTCTGGCGTCCCTTGGCGTTGGACCGGACCCATTCGAGTTCCTCGGTCAGGCGCTTGGCCTGCTTGGCGTCCTTCTTGCCCTGGACTTCCAGGCGGGCGCGCTTCTTCTCCAGGTACGTGGAGTAGTTGCCTTCGTACGGGTAGAGGTGGCCGCGGTCCACTTCGGCGATCCACTCGGCCACGTGGTCAAGGAAGTACCGGTCGTGGGTGACGGCCAGGACGGCGCCGGAGTAGCTGGAGAGGTGCTGCTCAAGCCACAGCACGCTCTCGGCGTCGAGGTGGTTGGTGGGCTCGTCGAGCAGCAGCAGGTCCGGCTTCTGCAGCAGGAGCTTGCACAGCGCGACGCGGCGGCGCTCACCACCGGAGAGCAAGGTGACATCGGCATCGGCCGGTGGGCAGCGCAGTGCGTCCATGGCCTGTTCCAGCTGGGAATCGATATCCCAGGCGTCAGCTGCGTCGATCGCTTCCTGCAGCTGTCCCATTTCCTCGAGGAGGGCATCGTAGTCAGCATCAGGGCTGGCCATTTCCTCGGAGATCTCGTTGAAGCGCAGGATCTTGCCGTAGATTTCGCCGACGCCTTCCTGGACGTTGCCCAGGACGGTCTTGTCTTCGTTCAGCGGCGGCTCCTGCAGCAGGATGCCTACCGTGTAGCCGGGGCTGAGCCGGGCCTCACCGTTGGAGGGAGTGTCCAGGCCCGCCATGATCTTCAGAATGGTGGACTTACCGGCACCATTCGGGCCGACAACGCCAATCTTGGCCCCCGGGAAGAAGGACATGCTTACGTCATCAAGGATGAGTTTCTCGCCGACAGCCTTACGGGCCTTGGTCATTGTGTAGATAAATTCCGCCATGCCTACAAATCTAGTGGTTCGGCCGGGATAACTCACATTTTGTGAGCGGCGATGCGCCCCCGGACGGCCCGGTTGCCCGAGCCATTGCCCCTGTAGTTGCCTCAGTGGCCCCCGGGCTGCACCCGCAGGCATGCCCGGCCATGGGCGGATCGGTTCAGTCCTGAATGCCGACGAGGCATCCGCCCGAGGCCAAGACAGGCAGCACGCTGACCGCGACGCCGCCGTTGCGGATCTGGGCAACGATGCAGTTGCCGCCGTCGCGCACGCCGGCCTCGACGGCGTCGGCAGCCAGGCCGGTTGGCGTCCGGCCGGCAGTGACTTCCACGGCGCCGGCCGCAATCCCGGCGTTTACCAAAGACTCGCGGATGCTCGCTGTCTGGGGCTGGCCCCCGCCGCGGACGGCCGCATTCAGGATGGACTCGACCTTGGATTTCATGTCGGGTCCGGATGCCCCTGTCCCGGCGGCACGCGTCGGCCCAACCGGCGCCGGCGGCGCAGCGTAAGGCGCGCCTTCAGGATGCCCGGCTCCAGAGGCCCCGGCGCCGCTGCCACCGGCCGGCGCCGCACAAGCGGAGGCCGCGAGCAGGAGCACCACGGTTGCGACCGCCGGAACGGGCCGGCCGCGGCGGCGTGCGGCCCCGCCCGCGGCGGTAGCAGCGGGCGCCGCTCCCGCAGCGGTGGCCGCCGCCGCGCGTCCTGCGACGATCCTGGGGTGTTGCATCCGGCAATTCTGCCACGCTGTGGTGCCCCGATCCGGTGTCCCCCGGCATTGCCCGCCGGTCCCCCGGGATTCAGGCTGCGGCGCCTTTCAGTTCGCCGGTTTCCTGGTCCACCTCCTCTTCCTCACCGCTCGCGTCATCGATGAAGGTCACATGGCTGTCGGCGCCGCCGTCGCCGTCCCCGCCGGCATCCCCGCCTGTATCTCCGGACTGGCTCTGCGGTCCGGCGTCGTCGCCGTCCCCGCTACCGGGCGTACCAGGGGCACCGGATCCGGCGGCCGCCTGGCTTCCGGCCGCGGCTGAGCGGGTGAAGTTGGCCGACCCCCACATGAGGTCGTGGCCGACTGACTCCGCATCAATTTCGGCGACGTGGTAGACCCTTCCGTCCTTTTCCCAGCTGCGCATCTTCAGCCTGCCGACGACGATGACCCGCTGGCCTTTCTTGACGCTGCAGCCGATATTGCCGGCCAGTTGCCGGTATCCCTGGACAGTGAACCAGTTGGTGTTGCCATCCACCCAGGTGCTGGAGCCGCGGTCGTAGCGGCGCTCAGTGGCGCCGAGCCGGAAGGACGCGGTGGCCACGCCACCGGGGGTGGTCGCACTTCTAATCTCCGAGGCGACGAAGCCACGGACCGTAATGTTGTCGCTCATTCTCATGTCCTGTCTCGAATTGTCGTGCCCTGCCGGGCAGTTCCAGCTTCCCGCCGCGGACCGCCGCCGGGGAGGGCCCGTCTATGCCATGTGGAAAACTGGCGGCCTGCAGTGGCGTGGCCCTGTTGGGGAGTGGTCCGGGCCGCAGGACCGGCCGCCGGCCAGCGTTGACCCCCACCGGCCGTCCGGCACTGTAAACTTTTTGAGGCGTCCCCGGCAGCAGCCGGTGGGTGCCACCGTGCCCCAGTAGCTCAGGGGATAGAGCAGCGGCCTTCTAATCCGCCGGTCGGGGGTTCGATTCCCTCCTGGGGCACAAGAGAGCGGCTCTGACCTGCGACAACGCAAGGTCAGGGCCGCTTCTTATTTCAACCTGGGCGTCAGATCCACTTGTTGTGTTTGAACGTCAGGAACAGAATCCCGCCCATGCCGATCATGAGCGCGAGTGCCATCGGATAGCCGAAGATCCAGTCGAGCTCGGGCATCGCGCGGAAGTTCATGCCGTAGATCGACGCGATCAACGTCGGTGCGAACAGGATGGCAGCCCACGACGAGATCCGCTTGACCTGCTCGTTTTGGGCGAAGCTCGATTCCGTCAGGAGCCGCATTTCGTCGTTCTGCCGCTGGGCAACGAGGGCTGCGTTGACGGCCAGCGCGTTTTGCAGCAGCGCACGGAAGGCAGACACCCGCTCCCCCAGCCGGATGGCGTGGTCCAGGACGTCCCGGAAATGGTCCTGCAGTTCGACATCCGGCACCCCGTCCGGTCCGCTGCCCATGAGGGTCTGCAGGATTCCGGCAAGAGGGGCTGTCGCACGCTGGAACGTGATGACTTGGCGGGAGAGTTCATAGATCCTGCGCGAAACGCCGGGATCGGCAGCGAACAAGTCGTCTTCGATTTCATCGATGTCGTTTTCAAGCCCCGCGGCCACCGGCTCGTACTCGTCCACCACCTGGTCCAGAATCGCATACAACACCGCATCCGGTCCGAGTGCCAGGAACTCCGGCTCGGATTCCATCCGCCGGCGCACCCGCGCCAGATCGGGAGACTCCGCCCGGCGGACAGTCACCACAAAGTCCGGGCCGGCGAACACATGGATCTCGCCGAACTCGACCTTCTCCACCTCGTCCAGGTACCGGGCAGGCCGCAGCACCAGGAACAACGTCTCGCCGTAGTGTTCCAGCTTGGCCCGCTGGTGGCCCGCGAGCGCGTCCTCCACGGCCAGGCGGCTCAGGTCAAATTCCTCGGCCACCGAGCGCAACTCGTCAGGTTCGGGCCGGTATAGCCCGATCCAGGCCATGCCCTGGCGCTGCCGGAGGAGGAAATACGTCTCCTCGAGGTCTTCCGGGTCGGCGGTCCGGTGACCGTGCACATAGACGGCGTTGTCAATAATGGTCACGGCTGCGCCTCCTCTTCAAGGCAATCCCATGGCTGTGACGTTATACCGTGCCCGGGCCGGTGCCAACAGCCCGATTCCCGGACACCCCGCCAGCCATCAGCACGCTTAGTCATCAGCACGCTTAGTATTGAGTTGACGGGCAGCCCGCCAGGGGAAGTTTGTGCGCCCCGCCCGCAATCGAAAGGTACGGCCGCTATGACCGAGACACCCCGCAGGTTCGATCCCAACAGTCCCGACGATGCCCTGACGACCCAGTCCCAGGGCGCCGCTGACGCCACATCCGGGCCCGGTTCCGGGTCCGGGACCGCCGAGGCTGGCGACTACACCGAAGCCCCGTCGAGCAGCCCCGATCTTGTTTCGGGGGCACCTTCGGGGGCGCCCGCTGCCGCACCGGCGGCGCGCACTGAAACTTCCCGTGCAGAGGCACCCGCGGCGCAGGGCCCTGCCCCGGAACCGCGCAAGGTCACCCGCACGGGAATGGTCTGGGTCGCGGTTGCCTGTGCGCTGGTGGTGTTGATCCTGCTCATCGCCTTCATCCTGCAGAACCAGGAATATGTGCAGGTGAAGTTCTTTGGCCTCGAAGGGTCGGTCCCGCTCGGCATGGCATTGTTCATCGCGGCCGTCGGCGGCGGCGTGCTGGTCGCCATCGCCGGAGCCGCCCGGATCATTCAACTGAGGCTCGCCGCGCATCGTGTCCGCCGACAGGCCAGCACGCGCACGCGCTAAAGCCGCCAGGCGCTACCCTCTTTCCATGGGCGAAGCACAACCCCGGCGGCAGGCAGCCATTATCACCGCCGCGGCGGACTGGCCCGACGTCGAGCGCCTCTTTGGCGTCCGCGGCGAACCCTCACGCTGCTGGTGCCGGTTCTTCGCCTTGACCGGCGCCCAGTGGTCCGCGTCGACCCCGGAGGAGCGGAAGGTCCAGTTGCGGGACAAGTTCGACGCCGGCCAGCCGGCGCCCGGAGTCCTGGCCTTCCGCGACGGGAATCCAGTGGGCTGGTGCGCCGTCGAGCCCCGCGGATGCTATCCGAGGATCCTGCGCTCGAAGGTTCTGACGTCGACCCCTGACGTGGCCCGGGATCCTGGCGGGAACCAGTTGTGGTCGGTCAGTTGTTTCGTCGTCTCCCCCGGCCAGCGCCGGACCGGCGTGGCGGGGGCGCTGCTTGCAGCCGCCGTCGAGCACGCCTTCGCCCACGGCGCCGCGGTGGTGGAGGGGTATCCGGTCGATCCCGTGCAACGGCCCAAGGCGGGGCCGGCAGACCTCTATCACGGCACGTTGGGCCTCTTCCTGGCGGCGGGGTTCACAGCGGTCAGCGGCGCCGTGCCGGGACGCGCCGTCGTCCGCCTGACGGCGCCCGGTCCGGCGCCCACCGCGGGCCCTAGGGCAGTGTCAGGGTCACGGGCCCGTCCCCGGTGACGGCCACGGTGTGCTCGCTGTGCGCGGCTCGGCGACCGTTCGCTGAACGGAGGGTCCATTCGTCGTCGTCATGGTAGTAATCGTCCTTGCGGCCGAGAATCAGCATCGGCTCGATGGCGATGACCAGGCCCTCGGTCAGTTTGATGCCGCGGCCGGGCCGCCCGTCGTTGGGCACGTGCGGCTCGGCGTGCATGGTCCGGCCGATCCCGTGGCCGCCGTGGTCGGCAAGCAGCCCGTAGCCAGCCCGGCGCGCTGCCCCGCCAATCGCGTAGGCGAGGTCCCCCATCTTGTTCCCGATCCTCGCCGCGTCGATCCCCCGGGCCAGCGCGGCGTCCGTGGCGTCGATGAGGGCCTGGTCCACCGGGTCCGCGGTCCCCACGATGAAGCTGACGGCGGCATCGCCGCACCAACCGTCCAGGAACGCGCCGCAGTCCACGCTCAACAGGTCCCCGTCCTGCAGCCTGTACTCGTTGGGGATGCCGTGCACGACGGCGTCGTTGACGCTCGTGCAGATGACCCCGGGAAACGGCACTGACGCCCACCGCGGCCGGTAGTTCAGGAACGCCGGCGTGGCGCCGGCGTCGGCGATGGACGCCGCGGCGACCTCGTCCAGTTCCTTGAGCGAGACGCCAACGGCGGCGGCCTCCCGGACCCGCCCCAGCGTGTTGGCGACCACCCGGCCCGCCTCGCGCATCAGTGCGATTTCTTCAGGACTCTTGATCATGGACATGGGATTCCTTCCGACGCGGAGCCGCGGCCTGCAGGCTTCAACTCTAAAGCCCGGCGCAGGATGTCTGCAGCGGCACTGGGACGAACTCGCCCGCGCTCCCGCAAAGAGGCGCTGGGGAACCTGTTGGCCTAGATGATCGGCCGCGTGGTGACCGGCTCCTCCGACTTGCTGAACAGCAGCTTGGTCTTCGGGTCCAGGAAGATCAGGTACAGGGCAAACAGCAGGGCGATGATCGCCGCGGCGTTGCGGGCCAGCGCCAAGGCCAGGCCCAGGTCCGCGGTCTGCAGGTACGGGAAGACGTCCAGCTGGTCCGAGATCGCGTACACCATGAAGAAGGACACGATGAAGTAGAGCGCCTTGACCTGCCAGTCGTCGCGGATGCCGGTGACGGCAAAGAGCGGGATGAGCCAGACGATGTACCAGGACTGGATCATCGGGGACAGGAGCACGACGGCGGCGAACGCCAGGGTGAGCCGGCGCATCAGGCGGTCGTAGTCACCGCGGAAGATCTGCCAGGCGACGATCCCGACGGCGAGCAGTTTGCCGGCGTCGAACGCCCACTTGGCCAATCCCCAGCCGTCGAGCCCGAAGGCGTTGGCGATGGAGGCCACGATCAGGCCCATCAGGCCAACGGGCGCGTACCAGATCCAGATGCTGCCCGGGGCGGACAGCCCGTTGATCCAGCCGAAGCCGAAGCCGTTGACCCGGCTCATGAGGTACAGCAGGGCCAGGCTGATGCCGGCCGTGAGGGCCCAGAAGACGAACTTGCGCGGCCAGCTGGCGCCCTTGCCCGCCCAGAGCAAACCGATGAACGGCAGGAAGACGACCGTGATCGGCTTGACCGAGATGGACAGCGTGACCAGCACGATCCCGAGGATGACCCGGCGGGTGGCGCAGTAGTAGAGGCCGGCCAGGGCAAGGCCGATCATGAGGGAGTCGTTGTGGACGCTGGCGATGAAGTTGGTGAGGAACAGCGGGTTGGCTGCCGTCAGCCACAGGGCCCGGTTCGGGTTCACGCCGTGCAGCTCGGCCAGTTTCGGCACGTAGATTACGCACAGGACGACGCCCACGAGTGCGGCCACCCGGAACAGCATGATGCTGCCTTCGGGGTGCACGTTGGTGGCCCAGACCACGAACTGTTCGATCCACAGGAACAGCTGGCCGTACGGGACGGGTGCCTCGGTCCACATCCTGTCGGCGCCCAGCTGGAAGTAGTTGGACAGCGCCGAGATGCCGTTTTCGTAGGGGTTGAAGCCCTCCACCATGAGCCGGCCCTGGCCGATGTACGCGTAGACGTCGCGGCTGAACAGCGGCACGGAGAACATCAGCGGCAGGCCCCAGGCCACCGTCGCCTGGAGCGTGGCCTTGCGGGCGCCGGCTCCCCACACCCGGACGCGCTGGCCGAGCCGCAACCAGGCGCGGACCAGCAGCATGCCGCCGAAGGCCAGCAGGACAATGGACAGGGCGACGCCGAGTGCCTCGGTGCGCATCCAGATGAACAGTGGAACGCGGCGAAGCTCGGATGCCGGTGCCAGCCAGCCGACGCCCATCGAACCGATCGTCATGAACAGCGATCCGAGGAACCCGGCAAGGATCGGGGACCGGGGGTTGTCGACGTCGCCAACGGCACCGTCCCCCAACGGGGTGAGCGCAGCCGGGCCGGGCGCAGGCCGGCTGGAGGCAGAGGGGCGGGTCGTGGACGTGCGGGACGTACCGGCAGCCGTTTCCCCCGCCGCAGGCACAGGCGCCGTCATGTCAGGATCGTCCAATCTGTTGGGGCCATGTTTCCGCCCACAGCCGGCCGCATAGTCCGGCCCGGGGCGCCGCGTTTGCGAAATAAGTTGACGAAATAATTCGACGGCCGCGTATCCGAAATCCTAGCACCGGACGGCTCTGTGGCGTCGGAACGGTAGGCTGGGCGGGTGCCTATTACTAACGAACGCATCGTCTGGATCGACTGCGAAATGACCGGCCTGGACACCAAGAATGACGCCCTGATCGAGGTGGCCGCCCTGGTGACCGATTCGGAGCTCAACATCCTGGGCGACGGCGTCGACGTCGTGATCAAGCCCGACGACGCCGCGCTGGCCCAGATGAACGACTTTGTCCGCGACATGCACACGCGGTCCGGCCTCCTTGAAGAGCTCCCGCACGGCAAGACCATGGCCGAAGCGCAGGCAGCCGTGCTCGACTACATCAAGAAGTGGGTGCCGGACCCCAGGAAGGCCCCGCTCGGCGGCAACTCCGTGGGCACCGACCGCGTGTTCCTGGTCCGCGATATGCCCGAAGTGGTGGAGCACCTGCACTACCGGGTCATCGATGTGAGCACCATCAAGGAACTCTCCCGCCGCTGGTTTGCCCGGGCCTACTTCCAGTCCCCCGCCAAGCTGGGCGGGCACCGGGCCCTCGGCGACATCAAGGACTCGATCGACGAACTCCGGTATTACCGCGAGGCCGTGTTTGTCCCCGCGCCGGGCCCGGACAGTGCCACGGCGCAGCGAATCGCCAAGCGCGTCATGGGCGGCGAAGCAGCCGCGCCCACCCCAGCGGAGTAGCGGCACGCCGCCGCCAGCACCTGCACCGCCGGCACCCCGCAGGGACGTGGCGCAGAAAAGTAATCTGCGCCACGTTTCGCGGAAATTTTGGGGAAAATCGCAAAAGTGGCAAAACCATCCCCAAAGAACAGGTAAGCTATTTGTCGTTGCCTTTCCAGCCAGCCGGTTCGCCGGAGGGCCTGATACGGCACATGGTGGGCGTAGCTCAGTTGGCAGAGCGCCTGGTTGTGGTCCAGGAGGTCGCGGGTTCAACCCCCGTCGCTCACCCTCATGAAGGACGGCAGTGATTGTCCGACCTTTTCCAAAGGCCGCACCGGATATCCGGTGCGGCCTTTGTTGTCTGTACCGTCTTTTGTGTCTGTGTCCGTGTCTGTGCCGGTGCTCGATCGCCGCTGTACGGGCCGGCCGTGGAGGATTGGGAATACGGCGCAGTTGTCCCGGGATCTGTCATTGGAAGGAAACGCAGTGAAGCGCAAGCTCTTTGAAGAAGACCACGAGATGTTCCGTGAGATGGCCGCCGAGTTCAACCTGCGCGCGGTTGCCCCGCACTACGCCCAGTGGGACGAAGACCACATGATGTCCCGGGAACTGTGGTCGGCGGCCGGCGAACAGGGCCTGCTGGGCCTCGCCGTGCCGGAAGAGTTCGGCGGCATGGGAATGTCCGACTTCCGCTTCCGGGCAGTGCTCGACGAAGAATTCGCCAAGAGCAACCACCTCGCGGTCGGCCTCGCGTTCCACCTGCACGACGACCTGGTCCTCCCCCACCTGCTGGCCTACGGCTCCGATGACCTCAAGGCCCGCTGGCTGCCGGGCATGGTCTCCGGCGACAAGGTAACCTCGATCGCCTGGACCGAACCGGGGGCCGGCTCTGATCTGCGCGGCATCCGTACCAAGGCCGTGCGCGACGGCGACGAGTGGCTGATCAGCGGCCAGAAAACCTTTATCGGCAACGGCATCTCCGGCGACGCCTCCCTGGTCCTGGCCCGCACCGACGGCGGCACCGGACGCGGAAGCCACGACTCGTTCTCGCTCTTCATGGTTCAGAAGGGCGAGGGCTACAACACCGGCAAGCAGCTGGACAAGATGGGCCTCAAAGCCTCCGACACGGCTGAACTGTTCTTCGACAACGTCCGCGTCCCGCACGCCGATCTCGTGGGCGAGGAAGGCAAGGGACTGCAGTACGCTGCCGAACAGCTCCCCCAGGGCCGCCTGGCGATCGCCGTGGCCAGCTCCGCCGTCGTGCGCGCCACCTACGAGGCGACCGTCCGCTACGCGAAGGACCGCAACGCGTTCGGCGAGCGGATCATCGACTTCCAGAACAGCCGTTTCGAACTCGCTGACATCCTCACGGAGGTTGAGGTCACCGAAACCTACGTGGACCAGGCCATCCTCGCATTCAACGCCGGGGAGCTCGACGCCGCAGGCGCTGCCCGCGCCAAGCTGTGGGCATCCGAGCGCGCCAAGTCCGTCACGGACCGCTGCCTGCAGCTGCATGGCGGCTACGGCTACATCCTGGAATACCCGGTGGCCCAGGCCTACCTCGCCGCCCGGCTGCTGACGATCTTCGGCGGCACCAACGAAATCATGCGCGACGTCGTCGGCCGCACCATCGCCGGCTGAGACGCCGCGTCTCCAACAGCACCTGAGGAACCCCCTGACATGACCGTCCTGCCCATCACGATCTGGGGCGAGCCCGTGCTGCACCGCCGGGCCGCGGAAGTCGAAGTCTTCGACGACGAGCTCCGCACCCTGATCGCCGACATGTTCGAGACCAACGACGCCGCCAACGGCGTTGGGCTGGCCGCTCCCCAGGTGGGGGTCGGCAAGCGGCTCTTCGTGTACAAGTACGACAACGACGACGGCGCCCCGCCCACCGGCGTCGTGGTCAATCCCGTCCTGACACTTTCCAAGATCTCCGGCGCGCTGCCGGACCCCGACGAGGAAGAGGAAGGCTGCCTGTCCTTCCCAGGCGCCCAGTATCCGCTCAAGCGGGCGGAGTGGGCGAGGGTCCAAGGCTTCGACGGTGACGGCAAGCCGGTGGAATTCGAGGCGACCGGCTGGTTCGCCCGGGTCATCCAGCACGAGTACGACCACCTCGACGGCAAGCTCTACGTGAACCGGCTGATCGACCGTTATTCGCGCAAGGCCATGAAGCAGGCCAAGCGCAGCGGCTGGGGCGTTCCGGGCCTGACCTGGATGCCGGGCGTGGATCCGGACCCGTTCGGCCACTGACGGCAGCCAGGCGGGGCTGCACGCGGATTTTCCCCACCTTTGACGCCTAAGCGCAGGAAATCGCCGGCGGTTTGGCGGGACGCGCCGGCGGCGGGTCCCAAAGGTGGGGAATTTCGGCGGAATCCTCGGTTCTGCAGTGACGTGGCCGGCTAGTTCCCCGCGGTGCGATCCACGGCGGCCAGGATGGCGGCGCCGAGCTCGGCGGGTTTGGTGAACTGCGGCCAGTGACCGGTGGGCAGGTCCACGTATTCGACGTCGCGGATCCGTGCGAGCTCCGCCACATACGGGTGGCCCCCGGCAATCATTTCCCTCAGCATCGAGGAGGGGAATTCGCAGGCGATGACGGTGGCCGGGACCTCGAAACGGCGTTCATCCCTGAGCTGCTGCCGGTCCCGGGCCACGCCCCGAGGCTGCGGGACGGCGCGGGCCCGGAACATGGCGCGCAGGTCGTCAGTCAAGTCGGTGAGGTCCGCGTCTTCGAAGAAGTCCCACGGCGGCAGCGGCACGTCCTCGCCGTCGGCCGGGAGTTCGTCGTTGATGAGACCACCGTCGGCGAGCGGACCGCTGTCCACGTAGATGGCCCGGGCCACCCGGTCCGGGCGGGCATCGACGGCGCCGTGGATGATGGCACCGCCGCCGGAGTGGCCCACAAGGACCACGGGCGCATCGAAGGAATCGATCTTCGCCGCGACGGCGTCGATGTGGGTGCGCAGGCCGATGCCGGCGCGCGGCGCATCGGCCGACTCCAGACCCGGCAGCGTCAGCGGGTAGACCATATGCCCGGCCGCGGTGAGCGGCGGGGTGACCTCCTCCCACGACGAGGCGTCCAACCAGAATCCGGGTACGAGGATGACGTCCATGCCGGTACCCTACCGCTCGAGTACCAGCTCCACCACCTGATAGGGGTCCTCAGCTGGGACGACGTTGTGCATGGTGATGCGTCCGCCCTGGCCCTCCCCCGGGTCGATGTGGATCTGCCAGCCCCAGTCCGGGCCGGTCGGCGCCGCGTAGGAGCCGTTGAGCCGGAGCACACCGTCCCCGTCCACGGTCCCGGAGAACTGCATCAGTGCCCTGCCCGTGTGCCAGGAGTCCACCCACACCGCAGTCGCGGGCTCGGCGTCGGACGGTCCGCCGGCCAGGAGCAACAGGCCTTCTTGTGGGCTGTCGCCGTCCGACCAGGTGTAGGCGAGGCTCGCGAAGTGCGCCGCGGCCACCTGCACTGTGGCGGTGGCCGCCGAGTCCTTGTAGTCGTCCGTGGGCATGATCCGGGAGCGGTTTTGTCCCTGCCAGGTGCCAAGCAACGGCTTTATGTATCGCACAATGTCCATGCTGCAGTGTACTGAGCAAGTCAATTGAGTACCCTCACCCAAGCCACGCCGCGCCCCGGTGGGTGTTCGCCTCCCGCTCAGTCCTCGGCCGGCTTTTCCAGGCTTGCCGCGAAGTCCGGGACATAGCGGAACAGTTCCCGCGGCGGGCGCGTGTAGTTGACGGCCTTCGGCCGCTCCGGCAAGGTCACCGGCTCTGTCCGTACTTCGCTGTATTCGATGCTGGAGAGCAGGTGGGCGATGAGGTTGATCCTTGCCCGGCGTTTGTCTTCGGCTTCCACCACGTACCACGGTGCTTCCGCGGTGTCCGTCTGCACGAACATGTCGTCCTTGGCCCGCGAGTAGTCTTCCCACCGCAAGATTGCCTCCCGGTCCATCGGCGAGAGCTTCCATTGCCGCATGGGATCATCCAGGCGGGATTTGAACCGCCGCTCCTGTTCCGCATGGCTGATCGAGAACCAGTACTTGAAGAGCAGGATGCCGTCCTGGATGAGGAGCCGTTCGAAAACCGGGCACTGCGCCATGAAGCGTTTGTGCTCCGCCGGGGTGCAAAAGCCCATGACGTGTTCGACGCCGGCGCGGTTGTACCAGGAGCGGTCCATCAGGACGATTTCCCCGGCGGCGGGGAGATGCGTCACATAGCGCTGGAAGTACCATTCACCGCGTTCGCGCTCCGTCGGCGCCGGCAATGCGACTATCCGGGCAAACCGCGGATTTAGATATTCGGTGACCCGCTTGATCGCGCTTCCCTTGCCGGCGGCGTCCCGACCCTCAAAAATGACCAGGACCCGCGCCCCGGTGCTCCGGACCCACTCCTGGAGGGCAACCAGTTCTGCTTGGAGCCGGAGAAGTTCGGCCTCGTAGATTCCGACGTCGAGCCGGGCCGGCCGCCGTGCGGAGCCCTTCTTGTGCCCGGCGTGCCCCTTGCCAGAACCGTCTGTGCGATGTGCCATGGTTTCCGTTCCAGTATTCCGGCGGGCGGTTGTCCCGCCGCGCCCATTCTCGCCCGGTAGCAGAACGGCTACAAGGGTCCCCCAGCCCGGAAGCCGCGACGGGCGGAACCCGTTTGCTTAGGGCCATGAATCCCTCCGCAGGGGACGGCAGGACAGGACACGGTGCCGTCACCGGGGAACGATCGTCCGTTGCTCGGGGCACGAGGTGAGGATCCGTTTCATCGCCTCCTTCTCCGCGGGAGTGACCCACAGCCGGTAGGCCGCCTTGACGGAAATCTGGCGGGCCACGTAGTGGCAGCGGAATGCCTTGTTGGGCGGCAGCCAGGTGGCGGCGTCGGAGGCGCTTTTATCCTGGTTGGCGGGACCGTCGACGGCGATCAGGTTGAGGGGATCGTTGGCCAGGTGTTCGCGCTGCTGCGCGGTTAGCTGCTGGGCGCCCTTTTGCCACGCGTCGCCCAGGGCCACGACGTGGTCGATCTGCACCGCTGCGCTGGTCTCGGCGCCGCGCCGGAAAGCGATCATGCGGCCGGTGTAGGGTTCCTGGAATGTGCCGCCGGCCACCTGGCACCGGGAGCCGCTGACGAATTCGGCGGCCGTTAGGTCCCGGCGGAGGATATCGTTGCGCGTATCGCAGCCGTTGCGGTCGACGTCGAGCCAGGCCTGGCCGAACGCGCCCCGGTCATAGTTGTCCTTGGCCGACCGCCCCTTGACCGCGAGGGTGTCGAGCACGCCGGCGGCACGTCCCTCCGGCACGGCCAGGACGGGGTCCACCGCGTTCATCCATCGGCCGGCAAGCACAGGGGCCTCGCTGGGGCCCCTGGTCTGCGGCTCCGCGGCGGCAAACTGGCCGGCGGTGAAGAACCAGGCCAGGCCGCCGAGGACGGTCAAGCCGGCCGCGGCCAGGACAATCCACGCCTGGCGGGAGCGGCGCCGGGCGCGGCGGAATTCCGTCCACGTGACGGTCATGAGGGCGGCCGCTGGCGGCGTTCTGGCTGCACGCCCTGAGCCTACGCGGGCCCTCCGACACCCGGGAGGTCGTCCACAGTGTTGGGGACAGGTGGCGGAATTCCGGGGCTATTGTTCCCGCGTGACCCGTTTCAGGTCTTCGTTGGCCAGATCCAGCAGGTCCTGGAGCTGGCTCACCCTGTCGTCGTTGACTTCACCGGCCCCGCGTTTGACGATCGCGTCGTCCAGCAGCCGCTTCGCTTCCTTCGCGTTGCGCCGTGCGACATCCAGCGCGTGTTCCAGTGTGGTCTCGTGTTCAAGAGCCGGGTTCTGTTCCATGGCTCCATTGTGGTTCCCTTTCCCGGCCGATTCCAGTGCATCGGCCGGGAAAGGAGGACCATGTCCCGGTCAGGGGCATCGAGCCCGCGGACTAGACCTCTACGGGCAGCCCGGCGGCCTCGAGGATGGAGGCGGCGTCCTTGGCGGGGAACGACGGCGGGTTGACCCCGGCCATTTCCTCCATTACGCGGACCACCTGGCAGCTGTAGCCGAACTCGTTGTCGTACCAGACATAGAGCACGAGGTTCTTGTCGTTGGAGATCGTGGCCAGGCCGTCGACGATGCCTGCCCGGCGCGAGCCGACGAAGTCCGTGGAGACGACCTCGGGCGAGTCGATGTAGTCGATCTGCTTGCGCAGCTCGGAGTGCAGCGACATTTCCCGCAGGTAGTCGTTGACTTCGTCCTTGGTGGTGCCGTTTTCCAGGTTCAGGTTCAGGATGGCCAGCGACACGTCCGGGGTGGGGACGCGGATGGAGCTGCCCGTGAGCTTGCCGAGCAGTTCCGGCAATGCCTTGGCGACGGCCTTGGCGGCACCGGTCTCGGTGATCACCATGTTCAGCGCGGCCGAACGTCCACGGCGGTCGCCCTTGTGGAAGTTGTCGATCAGGTTCTGGTCGTTGGTGAAGGAGTGGACTGTCTCCACGTGCCCGTGCACCACGCCGTAGCGGTCGTTGATCGCCTTGAGCACGGGGGTGATGGCGTTGGTGGTGCAGGAGGCCGCCGAGACGATCGTGTCCGAGCCGGCGATGGTGCCGTGGTTGATGCCGTGCACGATGTTCTTCAGCTCACCCTTGCCCGGGGCGGTGAGGAGAACGCGGGCAACACCCTTGCTCTGCAAGTGCTGGGACAGGCCCTCGGCGTCGCGCCAGCGGCCCGTGTTGTCCACGACGAGCGCGTCGTGGATGCCGTAGGCGGTGTAGTCCACCGTGGAAGGGTTGTCCGAGTAGATGACCTGGATCTGGACGCCGTTGGCTGTGATGGTGTCGTTTTCGAGGTCCACCTTGATGGTGCCTTCGAAAGAGCCGTGGACGGAGTCGCGGCGCAGCAGGCTCGCGCGCTTGCTGAGGTCGTTGTCGGAACCGCGGCGGACCACGATGGCGCGCAGGCGCAAGCCGTGGCCGCCGCCTGCCTTTTCGATCAGGAGCCGGGCCAGGAGCCGGCCGATGCGGCCGAAGCCGTAGAGGACGACGTCGGTGCTGGTGCGGTCGTCGCCGCCGCGCTTGCCGACAACCTCGGCGAGTTCCTCGCGGAGGAATGCATCCAGGCTGGCGCCGTCGCCCTCGGCGCGGTACTTCTCGGTGAGGCGGGCAATATCGATGGCCGCTGCGCCGAGGTCCAGCTTGGTCAGGGCCTCCAACAAGGGGGCCGTTTCCTCGAGGCGCAGTTCTTCCTTGCTCATCCGGCGGGCGAAGCGGTGGGCCTTGAGGATATTCATGGTGGACTTGTTGATCAGGCTGCGTCCGTGGATGGAGGTCACCACGTTGTTCTCGCGGTACAGCCGGCCGATCACGGGGATCATGGCCTCGGCGAGTGCCTCACGGCCCATCCACGTATCAAGACAAGAATCTGACGTCTGGCTCACAGAACTACCTTCCTAGAATCCACCCCCTACGTCCTCGTAGGGGGAAGTCGGCCGCCGGAGGGTGTCCGGTACCGGGCACCGGCGGGGATTCGGTCCACCCCGGGCGCCTCATCGAGCGCAAAGAAAAATCCGCCGGCTGCGAACGCAGACCCGGCGGCAGAACTTCTACGTTCACCATCAATTCTACGGGCGGCCCGGCAGGGTGAGGTGCCCTGTTGCGCGTGAAATGACTCACACAGAGTCTGGGGACCTATAGGAGCGGGCGAAACCACCCACGCCGGGTGTCAGCGTAGCTGCGTCTTCGAGGATCATGTCGACGGCTTTTTCCGCGATCATGATGGTGGGCGCCTGCGTATTGGCACTGATCAGGCGGGGCATGATCGAGGAGTCAACCACGCGCAATCCCTCCAGCCCATAGACCTTCAGCCGCGGGGAGACGACGGAATCATCGGTGGTACCCATGGCGCAGGTGCCGACCGGATGGTAGGAGGTCCGTCCGTAGGAACGCACGAAATTCACGTACTCGTCGCGGGATGTAACCCGTGAGCCGTCGCCGATGTGCTCCTTCTTGATGAAGACTGCCATCGATGACTGCTCCATGATCTGGCGGCTCTGCTGCACGCCGGCGATCGTCATCTCGAGATCGTAGTCGTCCGCGAGGAAATTCGGATCGATGAGCGGTGTCATTGTGGGGTCTGAGGACGCGACGCGAACTGTCCCCCGGCTGCGGGGGCGCAGGAAGTACGAGTTCAGCGTCGCCCCGAATCCGGGTCGCAGCGACGCTATGCCCGGCTCCGACCTCGCCGCCGGCAGGAAGTGGAACTGCAGGTCCGGGGTCTTCTCGTTTTTGTTGGCATAGCTGAAGCCACCGGCCTCGACAAGGTTGGACGCGAACGGTCCCGAGCGGAAGGTCAGGTACTCGAGGCCGGCCAGAACCGTCGCCGGGCGGACGCGATTGAACCGGTCCAGGCTGTGGTCGTTGGTGAGTTCGTAGATGATGTCCAGGTCCAGGTGGTCCTGCAGGTTCTTCCCGACGCCCGGCAGCGCATGGAGAACGTCAATGCCGGCGGCAGCAAGGTCTGCCGGGTCGCCAATACCTGAAAGCTGTAGCAACTTCGGAGATCCAAAAGCGCCGCTGGCGACGATCACCTCACGCCGTGCGGTGTAGGTTCGCGCCACTCCACGTTCGATCGCCTGGATGCCGACGGCGCGGCCATTCTTGATGACCACCTTTGAGACGGTCACATGGACGCGAACAGTGAGATTGGACCGCTTGCGCGCGGGTTTCAGATAGGCGACGGCTGCGCTGCACCGGCGGCCGTTCTTGGTGGTGGTCTGGTAGAAGCCGACGCCGAGCTGCTCGGCACCGTTGAAATCGCTGTTGTAGGGCAGCCCGAACTGCTGGCCTGCCTGCACGAATGCCGCCGAGAGCGTGTGCGGACGCCGGAGGTCCGAGACGCCGAGCGGTCCTTGAGTTCCGTGGTGGGGTCCTGAGAGTCTGGAGTTTGACTCCGAGCGGACGAAATACTTGGACACCTCGGCGGCGGACCAGCCCTCGCACCCGTAGTCCGCGACCCAACCGTCGTAGTCCTCGTGCACGCCCCGGGTGAAGACCTGGGAGTTGATGGACCCGCCGCCGCCGAGCCCCCGGCCTTGAGGGAGCGGGATGCTACGGCCGTTGCTGTGCTTTTGCGGAACGCTGTTGTACGCCCACTGATATGGGCCTCCCTTCAGTCTCGGGAAGCCCGCGGGCACGTGGATGAAGGGATGGCGGTCGGATCTGCCTGCCTCGAGCAGAAGCACGCTAACTGAGGGGTCTTCACTCAGTCTGCCGGCCAAGACGCTGCCGCCGGTCCCACCCCCGGCGATGACGTAGTCGTACGATGCGTCGTTCGGCACGTTGGCTCCTCAACCATCAATCATTGCACCGATGTGAAGCGTTCATTGAAGTCTCTGCTCCCGCCGAAATGATGTCAAGCATTCATTTCAGCCTGGATCTCGCATGCTGGCGGCTCGCGGCGGGGCGGACAGGGCTGCCGGGAGTGTGTGTGGATGGGTTGACCGATACGCCGGGTTCTGTGTTCCCGCGCTGTTACCGGCGCGGGAGTAGCGGCCATCCATCTACGGACGCCGTTGCCGACGCCCTCCAGCGGCCTACCCGAACACTCGGGCGAGCAGCCCTCAAACGTGTCCTGTCTGGCCTTGCTCCGGGTGGGGTTTACCTAGCCTTCCCGGTCACCCGGGAAGCTGGTGGTCTCTTACACCACCGTTTCACCCTTACCTGCCCTGCGGCCTGTGCAAGCACACGCCGCACGCAGGCGGTCTGTTCTCTGTGGCACTGGCCTGCGGGTTACCCCGAGTGGGCGTTACCCACCACCCTGCTCTGCGGAGCCCGGACGTTCCTCGAGCCACTTGCGTGACGCGCGGCCGCCTGGTCAACCCATCCGCTGTTCATTCTACGTTCTCCCGGCCGGCGCAGCCGCACCGCGGCCTTTTGGGGCGGTCGGTGGGAGAATAGGAGCAGGACTCCTGCTAGTCAAGGAAGAGATCCCGATGAACTGGACCGCCATCATCATCTGGCTGCTCGCGATCATCCTGGTGGTTGTTATCGCCAAGATGTCGATCAAGATTGTGCGCCAGTACGAACTAGGCGTCCTGTTCCGGCTGGGCCGGGTGGTCGCGGTCCGGGTGCCCGGCCTGCGGTTCATCATCCCGGTGGTGGACCGGCTTGAGCTGGTGAGCCTTCGGATCGTGACCATGCCGATCCAGTCGCAGGGCATCATCACCCAGGACAACGTCAGCGTCGACATCTCGGCAGTGGCCTATTACAGGGTGGTGGACGCCGTGAAGTCAGTCGTGGCGATCGAAGACGTGGCGGCGGCCATCAACCAGATCGCCCAGACCACCCTCCGGAAGGTCGTGGGCCGGCACAGCCTGGACCAGACGCTGTCGGAGACCGAGCGCATCAACAGCGACATCCGGATAATCCTGGACGCCCTGACCCTGGAATGGGGCGTCGAAGTGACCCTCGTCGAACTCAAGGACATCCAGCTACCCGAGAGCATGAAGCGGGCGATGGCCCGGCAGGCGGAGGCCGAGCGGGAGAAGCGGGCCAAGATCATCGCGGCCGAAGGAGAGGCGATCGCCGCCGTGGCGCTCGGCGCGGCATCTGACACGATGATGGCCCACCCCGTCGCCCTGCAGCTGCGGAATCTGCAGTCCCTCGTGGAGATCGGGGTGGACAAGAACTCAACCGTGGTCTTCCCGGCTCCCCTGATGAGCACCATCGCCGAACTGGCCGCCTTCCTGGCCCGCGAGGACCACGTGGCCAAGACGGCGATGACAGCGACGGCTGCGACGGCGGTGCCAGAGGCACCGACAACGACGCCGGCGCCACCGATCAAGGCCGCGTAGCGTCTGGGCCACTGCGCCTATTATCGAGGAATGGACCAGTCTGCCCTGACCCGGCGCCGGCTGTTTGAGTTAGCAGGAATCGGCCTTGGCGCGTCCGCCCTCACCGCCTGCACTGACGGCATAGCGCCTCCCGAGACGTCTCCGCCGGTGCCAGCCGGCCCGACGCCGACAGCGCCGCCGGCTCCCGCTGCCCCTTTGGCAGTCCGGACCGGCTCAGGTTCATTCGTCTCGGCTTTCCGCCCCGGGATCGCCAGCCATTGGTCCCTGGCTGCACCCGTATTGCCGCCCGGCGGCAGGCCGCCCGAATTTCCCGTGGCCGTCTTCCTTCACGGACTGGGCGGCAGCCACACCGTCCTGCTTGAGGACTTGGCGGCTCATGAAGCCCTCCAACGGCACCTCGACGCCGGCGGCGCGCCCTTCGCGATTGCTGCAGTGGACGGCGGCAACACGTGGTGGCACGCCCGCGCCGACGGCAGCGACACCCAATCGATGCTGGTGAAGGAGTTTGTACCGTTCCTGGGCAGCCAGGGCTACGACCTTGGCAGGATCGGCCTCTTCGGCATCTCCATGGGGGGCTTCGGTTCCCTCCTGCTCGCCTCGCAGGGCCGGCTGCCCGGAGTCCGCGCCGTCGCGGCCATGAGTCCGGCGGTCTGGGACCACTACGACCCACGCGAGGGATCCGCCTTCGACGGGCCGGCCGACTTCGCGGCCCATGATGTGTTCGCGCTCCGGCCCCGCCTCGCGGCGGTGCCCAAGCGGATCGACTGCGGCACCGCGGACGACCTTGCCGCCACGGTTCGTGCATACCGCGCAGGACTGCCTGGCGACCTCGAGGGTGGTTTCCGGCCCGGCGGTCACGACTACGGCTACTGGCGCTCCGTCCTGCCCGCCGTGGTGTCATTCTTGGGCTACAACCTCGCCTGAACCCGCCGCCGCGGACCCCGCCGAACGGCGGCAGCCGCTGAACCCGCCGCCGGTAAGATCGTACGGTGCTAATTCTGCTGCCGCCCTCCGAGGGCAAGACTCCCGCGACGCGCGGGGACGCCGCCGACTGGACCGCCTTGAGCTTTCCCGCCCTCAACAGCTCCCGGGCCAGGGTCCTGGACGCGCTCGGCACGGTCAGCGCCCACGAGGACGCCCTGGCGCTGCTGGGCGTCGGCGCCTCGCTGAGTGCGGACGTCGAACGCAACACCCGCCTGCACGCGGAACCTGCCGCCCCGGCCCACCAGGTGTATTCCGGGGTGCTCTTTGACGCCCTGGGCTACAACTCGCTGACCCCGGCGCAACGGAGGAAGGCCGACGCTTCGGTGCTGGTGGTGTCCGCCCTGTGGGGTGCCATCCGCTTCGCCGATCGCGTGCCCGCCTACCGGCTGTCGATGGGGATCTCGCTGCCCGACGTCGGGCGGCTCGCCTCGTTCTGGAAGCCGCAACTGGGCGACGCCCTGGCGGCAGCCACCACGGGTGAGCTGTTAGTGGACTGCCGGTCCAGCACCTACGCCGCGGCCTGGACTCCCCCGCCGGAACAGACGGTGGCCGTGAACGTCTTCACCGAGACCGCCGGCGTGCGCAAGGTGGTCAGCCACTTTGCCAAGCACACCCGGGGCGAGCTGGCACGGCATTTGCTCAGCCGCAGGGGCAAGGCGCCCCAAACCCCGGCGCAGCTGCACAGGGCCGCGGCCGAGAAATGGGATGCGGAACTTATCGAGGGCACGGCCCGGAAGCCGCACACCCTGAACATCATCCTGCCGGGCTAGGAACCGCTCAGGCCCACTCCGCCGAGCGGACCAGGATGCAGCCGGAGTCCGGGCAGAACACGATGTCGTCCTCGGCCGCGGCCTTGATCTCGGCCAGATCGCCGGGGCTGAGGTGCATGCCGGAGCCTTCCGAGGTGCCGTGGAAGAGCCGGGCAGCGCCGACGCCGCGCTTGGCCAGGGTCTTCTCGTAGACGGCGAGCATTCCGGCGTCGAGTTCCGCGGCGAACTCGGCGCGCTGCCCGCGCACGACGGTGGCTTCGGCGGCGATCTCGGCCAGCTGCTCGTCCAGCTCGGCACGGATGGAGCCGAAGGAGCCCTGGATGTCGTCCACGATCTGCTGCTGCGCCCCTTGGCGGGCGCGGAGCGAGTCGAGCCGTTCGAGGACTTCGAGCTCGACGTCCTCGAGGTCCGAGCGGCGCTTGTTCAGTGAGACGAGGTCGCGCTGCAGGGCGACAAGGTCCTTGGACAGGCCCGTGCCGCTGTTGAGCCGCGCCTCGTCGCGTTCGATCCGGGAAGCAACCTGTTCGACGTCGGCCTCTGAGCGCTTGAGTTCGAGTTCGGCGTCGTGGACGGCCATCTTCGCGGCGCCGAGCTCACCGTTGGCCACGCTGAGGGCGGCTTCCAGGTCGGTGATCCGGGAGTCGCTTTCAAGGCTTCGTCGGCGGTTGGACAAGGACTTGAGCTTGGCATCGAGTCCCTGCAATTCGAGCAACTTCAACTGTTCCGCCGGTGCTGCCTTGGCCACTATTTACCTCCGCTAAATCCAAACCGGCCGAAGCCGGGCACCGTATCGGCGCTCCCTAGACTCTAGTCCCCGCCCGGAGTCAGAATGAAGTCCCACGGGTCGCTGTTGGTGGTACTGACCCGGATCTGGACGTCATGGCCCTGGTCGGTGAGCACGTTGCCCAGCGCTTCGGCGGCCGCAGGCAGCCACAGCCATTCGCTGGCGAAGTGGGACACATCGATCAGGTACGGCCGGTCGTTCACCGCCGCCTCCCGGGCTTCCGATGCCGGGTGGTGGCGCAGGTCCGCCGTCACGTAGACGTCCGCGTTGCTTGCCCGCACCTCGCCAAAGAGGGAGTCCCCGGCGCCACCGCAGACAGCCACGCGCCGGATCAGTCCGTCCCGGTCCCCCGATACCCGGACGCCGCCCGCCACCGAGGGCAGGATGCCGAACACGCGGGCAGCGAAATCACCCAGCGTCAGGACTTCTTCGAGGTCGCCGACGCGGCCGATGCCTTCCTCGGGGAGCCCGTTCGCGGCGGGGGTCAGCGGGGCCACGTTCTGCAGGCCCAGCGCGTCGGCCAGGACGTCGGAGACCCCCCCGACGGCGGAGTCACCGTTGGTGTGCACGGTCATCAGCGCGGTCCCGGACTCGATGAGGCGGTGCACGGCCTTGCCCTTGGCCGTGTTCGCCGCGACGGACGTCACGCCCTTGAGCAGCAGCGGATGGTGCGTGATGAGCAGTTCGGCACCGAAGTCGATGGCTTCCTCGATCACATCGATGGACGGGTCGACTGCGAACATGACCCTGTGCACCTCGGCGCCCGGGTGGCCCGCCACGAGGCCCACCTCGTCCCAGTCCTCGGCCAGCGATTCGGGCCAGAGTTCCTCCACCGCCAGCTGGATCATGCCCAGCGTCACTGTCCCCAGGGTCTCAGGGCCGCGCGCCTCCCCGGGGCCGGTATCGCCGTCGACGGCGGCAGCAGGGCCGTCGGATTCCGCTGAAACATCGGTGTTCACAGGTTCCATACCCCCATTTTTACCCTATCCGCGGGCGGCCCGGTCACTCGTAACACTCTCGTAAGGTGGGCGGGGAATCATCGGGGCCCTCGAACCATTGAACACATCATGAGAACTTTTGTCCTCGGCGGAGGCTGCTTTTGGTGCCTCGACGCCGTCTACCAGAAAACCAAGGGCGTCAGCTCGGTCGTCTCGGGCTACACCGGAGGCCATGACCACAACCCCGACTACTACTCCGTGTGCTCCGGGACCACTGGCCACGCCGAGGCGGTGGCGGTGACGTTCGATGAGGACGTCATTCCCGCCGAGGTCATCCTGGACATGTTCTTCGCCCTCCACGACCCCACCACGCTGAACCGGCAGGGCTACGACGTCGGGACCCAGTACCGCTCCTCGATGTTCTACGAGACCACCGAGGAAAAGATCCTGTTCGAGGAGGCGATCGAACGGAACCAGGCCCTGTGGCGGCATCCGATCGTCACCGAGGTCAGCCGGCTGCCAAAGTTCCATGTGGCCGAGGAAATCCACCAGGACTTCTTCGCCAAGTACCCCGAACAGGGCTACTGCCAGGTCATCATCAACCCCAAGCTGGCCAAGGCGAGGAAATATTACTCTGCATGGCTTAATGCTTAGCTAGGGCCTGTGGCCGCTCGTTAGGCTGACCTCAGTCAACCCTCTTCAAAGACAGGCATACATACATGGCACCGATCTATGACGATGTAACCCAGCTGGTGGGCGGAACTCCGCTGGTCCGGCTGAACCGGCTGACCGAAGGCCTTGACGCCACCGTGGCCGTCAAGCTGGAGTTCTACAACCCGGCCAACAGCGTCAAGGACCGGATCGGCGTCGCCATCATCGATGCCGCCGAGAAGTCCGGTGCCCTCAAGCCCGGCGGCACCATTGTCGAAGGCACGTCCGGCAACACCGGAATCGCGCTGGCCATGGTGGGCGCGGCCCGCGGCTACAGGGTCATCCTGACCATGCCGGAAACCATGTCCACCGAGCGCCGGGTCATGCTGCGTGCTTACGGCGCCGAGATTGTCCTGACCCCCGGCTCCGAGGGCATGCGCGGAGCCGTGGAGAAGGCCCAGGAGATCGTGGCCAACACGGAGAACTCCATCTGGGCCCAGCAGTTCGCCAACGAGGCCAACCCGGAGGTCCACCGCCGCACCACGGCCGAGGAAATCTGGGCCGACACCGACGGCAAGGTGGACATCTTCGTCGCCGGCGTTGGCACCGGCGGCACCGTCACCGGTGTCGGCCAGGTCCTGAAGGAACGCAGGCCGGAGGTCCAGATCGTCGCCGTCGAGCCGAAGGACTCCGCCATCCTCAACGGCGGAGCCCCGGGCCCGCACAAGATCCAAGGCCTCGGCGCGAACTTCGTCCCCGAAATCCTGGACACCAATGTCTATGACGAGGTCATCGACGCCACGCTGGAAGATTCCGTCCGCGTCGCGCGTGATCTCGGCATCAAGGAAGGCATCCTGGGCGGCATCTCCTCCGGCGCCATCGTCTGGGCGGCCCTGGAGCTCGCCAAGCGGCCGGAGAACGCCGGTAAACTCATTGTTGCTGTGGTTTGCGACTTTGGTGAGCGCTACATCTCCACCGTGCTGTATGACGACATCCGCGGCTAAGTCCCTGCCGCTGTCCCACGATTTCCCAGAAAGGTCTTTGTGAGCTTCTTCGCAAGACTGAAGGAAGACCTCGACGCCGCCCGGTCCCACGACCCGGCGGCTCGAGGTTCTTTTGAGAACTTCTTCGCCTATTCCGGCCTGCACGCGATCTGGTTCCACCGCCTGACGCACCGGCTGTGGCAAAACCCGGCCCTGCGGTTCCCGGCGCGGCTCATCTCCCAGCTCGCCCGGTTCCTCACCGGCATCGAGATCCACCCTGGCGCGACCATCGGCCGGCGCTTCTTCATCGACCACGGCATGGGCGTGGTCATCGGCGAAACCGCCGAGATCGGCGAGGACGTCATGATCTACCACGGCGTGACCCTCGGCGGCCGCTCCCTCGCCAAGATCAAACGCCACCCCACCATCGAGGACCGCGTGGTGATCGGCGCCGGGGCCAAGATCCTTGGCCCCATCACCATCGGCCGGGACAGCGCCGTCGGCGCCAACGCCGTGGTGGTCAAGGACGCCCCGGCCGAATCAATCGTCACCGGCGTGCCCGCCACCTGGCGGCACCGCGACGCGCAGCGCGAGACCAAGCCCGCAGTCGACCCGGCCGAATACCTGATCGAATACCGGATCTAGGCCGAATACCGGATCCAGCCGTTCCTACCCGGGGAACCGCTTGTAGATGTTCCAGAGGACGGCGTCGAACGCCCGGTCCGGCAGCAAGTGGCGCAGCAGCAGGATCCCCCGGGCGCTGGCCCCCACCGGGTAGCGTGTCTTGGGCCGCCGCGCCGTCGCCGCGTGCAGGATCGCCTCGGCCGCGAGCTCAGGCCGCGCCGAGGTTGCCGCGTTGTCCGTAGTGGCCAGGGCGGCCGCCACCACCTTGGCCTGGGCCCCATACGGGCCACTCCCGGAACTGGCCAGCAGCCCCTGCGCCGCGATGGCGCCCCACTCGGACTGCGTCCCGGCGGGCTCGATGATGGCCACGTCAATGCCGTGAGGCTTGAGCTCGAGCCGCAGCGAATCGCTTAGGCCCTCCACTGCAAACTTGGTCGCGTGGTACCAGGCGCCCAGCGGCTCGTACATTTTGCCGCCGATCGATGAGATATTGATGATCCTGCCCGCACGTGCGGCCCGCATGGCGGGGATCACGAGCTGCGTCATGCGCGCCAGGCCGAAGACGTTCACGTCGAACTGCCGCCGCCCTTCGGCCAGCTCCACCTCCTCGAGCGAACCGTACGTCCCATAGCCGGCGTTGTTGACCAGGACGTCGATCCGGCCGTGCGCGGCCAGCACTTCCCCGACGGCGGCGCTCATCGAGTCCTCATCCGTCACGTCCAGGGCCATCACCTTGACGCCGGAGGCCAACAGCGGCTCCATTTTCTCCACCCGCCGGGCCCCGGCATAGACCGCGAAGCCGGCCGCGGCAAGCTTCTTCGCGGTTTCAAAACCGATCCCGGTGGACGCACCGGTGACAAACGCTACGGGCTGGGGCATGGGCAAAACTCCTTGGGCGCTGAACTCCTTGGGCAGGAGCGGTGCGGAAACACGGACGGCCGGCGCCTCCCAGAGTATCTGGAAAGGGCCGGCCGTCCGTGGTGCGGCTAGTGGGTGTCGACTGCCTCGATCTCGGACTTGTCCTCGCCCCAGAGGGTGTGGAACGTGCCCTCGGCATCGACGCGGCCGTAGGTGTGCGCACCGAAGAGGTCGCGCTGGCCCTGGATGACGGCGGCCGGCAGGCGCTTGCGGCGCAGGCCGTCGTAGTAGGCCAGCGAGGAGGAGAACACCGGAACCGGGATGCCGAGCTGCACGGCGGTGGACACCACGCGGCGCCAGGCCGGGAGGACCTCGGCGATCGCCTTGGTGAACGCCGGGGCGAAGAGCAGGTTGGCCGGCTTCTCCGCCGCGGCGTAGGCCTTGGTGATCTCCTTGAGCAGTTCGGCGCGGATGATGCAGCCGCCGCGCCACAGCGAGGCGATTTCATCCAGCTTCAGGTCCCAGCCGTATTCCTTGGCCGCGGAGGTGAGCATGTCCAGCCCCTGGGCGTAGGAGACCAGCTTCGAGGCGTAGAGCGCCTGGCGGACGTCTTCGACGAAGCTCTCGGGGACCTCGACGGCGGCCTCGCCGCCGGCCAGCAGTTCCTGGGCCAGCACACGCTGCTCCGCCTGCGAGGACAGGGCACGGGCGAAGACGGACTCTGCGATGCCCGAGGTCGGGGAGCCGAGCTCGAGCGCGGAGATGACCGTCCAGCGGCCGGTGCCCTTCTGGCCGGCAGCATCCACCACGACGTCGACGAACGGCTTGCCGGTCTTCGCATCAACGTGGCCGAGCACCTCGGCGGAGATTTCGATCAGGAACGAGGCGAGGTCGCCCTTGTTCCACTCTTCGAAGATCTTGGCCTGCTCGGCCGGTTCGATCCCGGCGCCGGAGCGCAGGAGGTCGAAGGCCTCGCCGATGACCTGCATGTCGGCGTATTCGATGCCGTTGTGGACCATCTTGACGAAGTGGCCGGCGCCGTCGGTGCCGATCCAGGCGCAGCAGGGCTGGCCGTCGACGTGGGCGGCGATCTTTTCCAGCAGCGGGCCGAGGGCGTCATAGGACTCCTTGGAGCCACCGGGCATGATCGAGGGGCCCTTGAGGGCGCCTTCCTCGCCACCGGAGACGCCGATGCCGACGAAGTGCAGGTCTTTCTTGGCGAGCGCGGCCTCGCGGCGGCGGGTGTCCTCGTAGTGCGAGTTGCCGGCGTCGATGATGATGTCGCCCGCCTCCAGGAGCGGCTCGAGCTGCTCGATCACGGAATCGACCGGCTTGCCGGCCTTGACCATGATCAGCACGCGGCGCGGCTTCTCCAGCGAATCAACGAGTTCCTGGAGGGTCTCCGTGCGGACGAAGTCGCCCTCGTCGCCGTACTTGGCGAGCAGGGTGTCTGTCTTTTCCACCGACCGGTTGTGCAGGGCAACGGTGAAGCCGTTCCGGGCCAGGTTGCGTGCGAGGTTGGCCCCCATCACCGCGAGGCCGGTAACACCGATGTGTGCTGACATCAAAACTCCAATTCATTTCTGTACACCCATGATTTCTGTAGACCATGTATGCACGGCGGTTCATCTAAGACGTTCATTTAGGACTCGGGCAGGTTGCGCCGCAGAGGGCGGAACCCCGCTTGAGGATTTGTGGCTGTCCATAAACCATATGTATTTCCGCGGGCTGCGGGAAAGCAGCGCCCACGTAGCGGAATACTGCGCGTCATAAACAGTCTATGATCACAGGCGCCCGCCCCGCCGGTCGGCCTGGAGCGGGCCCGCAGCATTATGCTTACGACTATGTCAATCAGCCTCCATCATCGTGCCATTGAGCACCTCGGGACCCGGATCGTGGCCGGCGAGCTGCCGGCCGGGCACGTCATGCTTGCCGAGCACCTTGAGGACGAGCTCAAGGTCTCCCGCTCGGTGGTCCGGGAGGCCGTCCGGGTCCTCCAGTCCCTCGGCCTGGTTGAGACAATCAAGCGGGTCGGCATCCGGGTGCTGCCCTCGAACCGGTGGAACCCGTTCGATCCGCTCGTGATCCGCTGGCGCCTGGCCGGCGAGGGCCGCGGCGCCCAGCTGCGCTCCCTGGCCGAGCTCCGCACCGCCGTCGAACCGGTGGCCGCCGAACTGGCAGCGGCCAACGCCCCCGAGGAGCTCCGCCGGGAGCTCGTGGAGATCTCGCACGCCATGCGCGATGCCGGGCAGGCCGGGGACGTGCCCCGGTTCCTGGAGCTGGACATCCTGTTCCACTCCCTGTTGCTGACCGGCTCCGGCAACGAGATGTTCGCCAACATGGTGGGCCAGGTGACCGAGACGCTGACCGGACGCACCATCCACGGCCTGATGCCGGACCACCCGCGGGAGACGGCGCTGCAGTGGCACGTGGAGGTCGCCGAGGCCATCGCCGCCGGGGATGCCGCCGCCGCGCGCGAGGCCTCGAACCGGATCATGCGCGAGACCATCTCGGAGATGGAGCCGAGCTGGAAGAACCAGCCGCGGGTGTTTGTCCCGGTCGAGCGGCACTAGCGCGCCGGTCGCGGCCCGGGCCTCGACGACGGCGGCGCGCCTCACGCCGGGGCCGGCCGGAAGTCCAGCAGGACCTTCCCGGAAACAGCCGCGTTCCTGGCGACCTCGAACGCTTCCAGTCCGCGGTCCAGCGTAAAGGCGTGGGTGACCACGGGATCCACCAGCAGCGATCCGTCGGCCAGCGCACCGAGGACCTCATCGAGTTCGTCGTTGAAGCGGAACGAGCCCAGCAGTTCCAGCTCGCGCGTGATGGCCAGGGAGATCAGCACGGGCTGCGGGCCGGAGGGCAGGAGCCCCACCATGACCACCCTGCCGCCGCGGACCGCGCCTTTGATCGCCGAGGCCAGGCCCTGGTGGCTGCCGGAGGACTCGATGACGACGTCCGCCTCCACCGCCGCGATCGCCTCGGCGTCGTCCCCTTTGAGGACGGCGTCAGCTCCCACGGCACGGGCTATTTCCAGCGGCCTGTCGTGCATGTCCACGGCCACGATCCGCCGCGCGCCGGCGCGCTTGAGGACGGCCACCGCCAGGGCCCCGATGGGACCGCTGCCGATCACCAGCGCCGTCTTTCCCGCCACATCCCCGGCACGCGACACGGCGTGCCAGGCAACGCTGGCCGGTTCCGCCAGGGCCGCGGTCCGCAGTTCCAGCCCCGCCGGCAGCGGCCGCAGCATCCGGGCAGGCAGGGTGGCATAGCGGCTGAAAGCCCCGTCCGTGTGGGGAAAGCGCGCGGCGCTGCCCAGGTAGGTGCAGCCGGGTGAAAGGTTGGGGCGGTCCTCGGGGTACCGGGCGCCGCCCGGACCCGGCGTGGCGGGATGCACCGCGACGGGCGTGCCGGGCGCGGGCCCCGAGCCGTCCGCGGCGGCGCGGATCACGGTTCCCACGATCTCGTGGCCCAGGACCAGGGGTGCCTTGAGGACGGATTCCCCTGCGGCACCGTGCAGCCAGTAGTGCAGGTCGGAGCCGCAGATGCCGCCGAAGGCGACTTCGATGACGGCTTCATCGGGCGCCGGCGCGGACACGGGAATGTCCTCGATGCGCAGATCGCCCGCCGCGTGGGCCACCACGGCCGCGGCCGTGGCCGGAAGTGCTGCCGCGGCGCCCATCAGACCACCACCGTCATTCCGCCGTCGATGAAGATCGTCTGGCCGTTCACGAAGTCCGAGCCGCTGGAGGCCAGCCACACCGCCGGGCCGGCCAGGTCCTGCACGGTCCCCCACCGGTGCGCCGGGGTCCGGCCCAGGATCCAGGAGTTGAAAGCCTCGTCGTCCACGAGGTTCTGCGTCATCTCGGTGTGGATGTAGCCCGGGGCGATGCCGTTGATCTGCAGCCCCGAACCGGCCCATTCCGCGGTCATGGCCCGGGTCAGGTTCCGCAGGCCGCCCTTGGCCGCAACATAGGGGGCGATGGTGGGCCGGGCAAGGTCCGTCTGGACCGAGCAGATGTTGATGATCTTGCCCCGGCCGCGGGGAATCATGTGCCGGGCCGCCGCGCGCCCCACCAGGAAGGCGCTGGTCAGGTCCGTGGAGATCACCCGCTCCCAGTCGGCGACGTCGAGCTCCAGCATCGGCACCCGGTGCTGGATCCCGGCGTTGTTCACCAGGATCTCCAGCGGCCCCACGTTCTCCTCCACCCAGGCGACGCCCCGGGCCGCCTCGGCGTCATTGGTGACGTCGAAGGCGCAGCTGTGCACCCGGCCCGGCGGGTAGTCCGCGGCCATTGCGGCTTCGGCGGCCTTGAGCCGCTCGGCGTTGGTGCCGTTGAGCACAACGGTGGCGCCGGCGTCGGCCAGTGCCCGGGCCAGGGCGTTGCCGATCCCCCGGCTGGAGCCGGTGACCAGTGCGGTCCGGCCTGTCAGGTCAAAAAGTCCATTCATGGTTCGCTGATCCTCAATTGGTCTTTGCTGCTGGGTTGTCACGTGGGTAGTCGCTGAGGTTGGAGATGGTTTGCCGCACGGCGGCGAGGTCCCGGTCCCCCAGCCCCTGGCGCTTGAGTTCCGCATAGAGCTCGACGCCGGCGGCCGCCATCGGTACTGCGGCACCGGCCGCCGCGGCGCTTTCGAGCACGAAGGACAAGTCCTTGTGCATGAACTTGGCGGGTCCGGTGGGCTCGTAGTTCCTGGCGGCGAGCCGTGGCCCCACGATGTCCAGAACCCGGCTGCCGGCCAGTCCGCCCGCGAGCACCTCGTAGAGGGCAGGTACGTCCATGCCGGAGCGTTCGGCGAGTTCCGCGGCCTCGGCGAGCGCCGCCGTCGTGGTTCCCACGATCAGCTGGTTGCATGCCTTGGCGAGCGACCCCGCACCCAGCGGTCCCAGCCGCCGCACAATGCTGCCCATCGCGCTGAAGAGCGGCAGGAGCCGGCGGAAGTCGTCTTCGCTGGCGCCTGCCATGATGGCGAGGGTTCCGTCCACCGCACCTTTTGTGCCGCCGCTGACGGGCGCATCGACGACGACGGCGTTGCCTCCGCTCGCCTCCGCGACCCGTGCCCCGAATTCCTGCACCGCGGACGGCGAGACGCTGCTCATGACCACCACCGCGGTGCCGGGGGCGGGCGGCCTGGCGCTCCAGCCGGCCAGGAGCGCGGCGCTGGCATCCTCGATGTCGGACAGATCCGGGAGCATGAAGACAATGACGGGGTGGTCGCGGAGAGCCTCGACCACGGCCACCCTGGATCCGCCCCGGGCCTCGAAGGCATCCAGTGCCGCCGGCGACCGGTTCCAGGCACTGACGGCCCACCCTGCCGCGACGAGGTTGGCGGCCATCGGCGCGCCCATCAGTCCGAGGCCGACAAAGCCGGCCTCCTTGCGGTCCATCTCCATGCTGCCTCACTCCGTCGTGGTAAATCCCTCGTGGGTAAATCTTCGAAACTTGTTCAGCATTCTAGCCTCTATTCAGTATGATGAACACTATGACGACCAAAACCACCGTCGCGATCGCCGTCCCGCTCGAAGCAGAGCTGGTGGAACGCATCCGCGCCGTAGATCCGTCCGTGACCGTTCTCTACGAGCCCGGGCTCTTGCCGCCGGAACGCTTTCCCGCCGACCATGCGGGCGATCCGGACTTCCGCCGGACGCCGGAGCAGGAAGAGCGCTACTGGGATATGCTCAACAAGGCCCAGGTCCTGTACGGGCTCCCCAACGAAAGCCCGGCGGGCCTCGCCAGGATCGCCGGCAGCAATCCCCGGCTTGAGTGGATCCATGCCATGGCGGCCGGCGCCGGCGGCGCCGTGAAGGCCTCGGGACTGGACGCCGCGACGCTGCAGAAGTTCAAGGTCACGACCTCGGCCGGAGTGCACGCCCTGCCGCTCGCCGAGTTCGCCGCCCTCGCCATCCTCAACGGCTTCAAGCGCAGCGCGGAACTGGCACAGGACCAGGCCGCCAAGCTCTGGCCCGAACTCCGCACGCCCACCCGCCTGGTCAACGGCTCCCGCCTGGTGGTCACCGGGCTCGGCGAGATCGGGCTCGAGACCGCACGGATCGCCCGCGCCCTGGGCATGCGCGTCAGCGGCACCAAGCGGACCGTGGAGACCATCGACGGGATAGAGGTGGTCACGGACAACGACGGCCTCGCCGGCCTGCTCGGCACCGCAGACGCCGTCGTCAACACCCTTCCCGGCACGCCGTACACCGAAAAACTCTTCAACCGCGAAGTCTTCGCTGCCATGAAGCCCGGAACGGTCTTCGTCAACGTGGGCCGTGGCACCGTGGTGGATGAAGAGGCACTCCTGGAGGCGCTCGGGAACGGCCAGGTCTCCTATGCCTGCCTGGACGTGTTTGCCGTGGAGCCGCTCCCGCAGGACAGCCCGCTGTGGACACACCCCAGGGTGATGGTGTCCCCGCACACTTCGGCCCTCAGCGCAGCCGAAAACCGGCTGATCGCCGAACGCTTCTGCAGCAACCTGCGGACCTACCTCGACGGCGGCGAACTCCCCCACCTCGTGGACACGGTGCACTTCTACTGAGTCAGCTCCTTCCCATCCTTGCGGCCCGCGCGGCGGCGCACACCCGGGCGGCCTCTCCGGAAACGGAGGGGCCGCCCTTTGCTGTCGACGCGCTTCCTGCCCGGCGCGGCGGCTTCCGCTCGGCGACGCGCTTCCTGCCCGGCGAGGCGGCTTCCGCTCGGCGCCGCGCATAGTGCCCGTCGACGCCGGTATTCGGTAGCGCCGTGTATTTCGCGCGTCGCCAGGCGCTTCCCGAGGCGCAGAAACGGCCGTGGCCCCTTCCTTGGTGGAAGGGGCCACGGCCTGGGGTCCTGCAGGCAGCGTGCCGATAAGGGCGGGTGCGCCTAGTGCGCGTCCTCCGTCAGGAGGAGGTCGCGTCCCACCGTCTCGGGCGTGAAGAACGTGGTGACGAACGAGATCAGCGCAAGCACCAGCGAATAGATGGCGAGCACCAGCCAGGAATGGTCCGTGGCGGCCAGCAGCGCGGCTCCCACCAGCGGGACCAGTCCGCCGGCGAGGACGGCGGAGAGTTCGCGGCTCATGGCCACGCCGGTGAAGCGGTACTGCGAGCCGAAGAGTTCCGGCAGCAGCGGGCACTGCGGGCCGAGCATGGACTGAACGCCGAGGGCGATGCCCACCACCATGACGATCCACACGAGCGTGACGTTGCCCAGCGTCACCAGATAGAACGCCGGCAGCGCGATGAGCGCCTGGAAAAGCGCACCGTAGCGGTAGACGGGCACGCGGCCAAACCTGTCGGACAGCGCACCGAACGTGATCACCATGACGGCGGCGAAGCCTGCGGCGATGAGCAGGCCGACCGGTCCGATGAACTTGTCGCCGGGAAAAACGCCGTCCTTTGCCGCCAGGAACGCGATGAGCAGGGCGGAGTAGATCGAGGAGTTTCCGTTTTCGCCCATCCGCAGGCCGATGCCGATCAGCACGTTCTTCTTGGAGTGCTTCCACAGCTGGCCGACGGGGTTCTTGACCACGTTCTTGTGCTTCTCCAGCTCCTGGAAGACGGGCGTTTCCTTCAGCCGGAGCCGAATGAAGATGGCCACCGCAACCAGGAGCACGCTGGCCAGGAAGGGCATCCGCCACAGCCAGCCTTCCAGGACGGCCTTGTCCGCCATGGCAATGAGCGCAAACGTTCCGGCGCCGAGCAGGGTGCCCAGCTGGATGCCGACGAACGGGAGCGAGGCGAAGAAGCCACGACGGCGGCGCGGTGCGACCTCGGAAATCAAGGTGGTGGCGCCGGCCTGTTCAGCACCGGCACCCAATCCCTGCAGGATGCGCAGGGTCACCAGGAGCACGGCGCCAAGCATGCCCGCCTGTTCGTAGGTCGGCAGCAGGCCGATGGCAAAGCTGGCGGTCCCCATCAGGCCAATGGTGAGGATGAGGACCATCTTGCGGCCGAACCGGTCGCCGATGTACCCGAAGACCATTCCGCCGAAGGGCCGGGCCGCGAAGCCGACGCCGTATGTGGCGAAGGATGCAATCAGGGCCCCGTCCTCGCCGAGCGGCTTGAAGAACAGCGGGCCGAAGATCAGGGCCGAGGCCAGGCCGTAGATGTAGAAGTCGTAGTACTCCAGCGCGGAGCCCACGGAGCTGGCAAGCGTTGCCCGTCGCAGCTGTTCCGGATCGACGACGGCGCCGTCCGCTTCAGCGAGCGGTGTATTAGTACTAGTTGTCACAAGCACTCCCTCAAGAACACTCCAGACCCCCGTTGGTCTGGTGGGACGTGAGCAACCCTCTACGGGCCAATCACTATGCTGAACAGCGTACAGCATGATGATCAACTAGCCAATTAATAATCAGATTTATTCGCGGTACCCCGGACAGCCCGACGTTTCGGGTGCTAGCCCATGGGATTGCCGAGGGACCGGGCGAGGTCCTGGAGTTCCTTCACCATCATGGCGCCCTGCTCCTGCGAGTACGTCGCCTTGAGTGCGGTGACCGAGAGGCCGAGGCTGGGGCCGTGTGCGCCGCGCGTCGGGACGGCCACAGCCAGGCACACGACGCCGGTGGTGGATTCCTCGTCCTCGAACGCGTACCCCTGCTCCCGGATGACGGCGAGTTGCGCCTTGAGCTCGGCTCCCGTGCGCAGCGACTTCGGGGTCAGGACCGGCAGTTCGGCGTCGTCGGGGAACATCTCGTCGACGTCGTGGTCATGCAGCCGCGCCATCAGCGCCTTGCCCACGGCGCAGAGGGAGACCGGCATCTTGTCGCCGATGTTGGACGTCAGGCGTACCGCCGGGTGTCCTTCGTAGCGGGCGAGGTAGATGACATTTGTTCCATCCAACATGGCGATCCGGACCGTCTCCCCCGAAAGCGTCGGAGCCTGTTCACAGAACCGGTAGAACTCCTGGACCTCGTCGAGGCGGCTGAGGTACGCCGCACCCAGCTCAACCAATTTGCGGCCCAGGGTGAACTCCGCGCCCTGGCGGTTGATAAGCCTGGCCTCCTCGAGCGCGAGCAGGAGGTTGGAGGTTGAGGACTTCGGAATTCCCAGCTCCCTGGCCAGATCACTGAGCGTGAGGCGTCCGGTCGCTGATGCGGCCAGGGCTTCCAGCACGGCGGCGGCACGGGTGACAGCCGGCGCGGGTGAGGCGCTCCCCAATCCGTCGGAGGTTCGGGAAACTCGGGAATCGGCCATGATTCTCCTTCAGGTATCGCGCGCATGTCGCCGCGCCACTCGTTCGAATGCCGTCCAGTCAGCTGAACAGTAACCATCATAATGTCTGGTGCCGTGGATTGGGACCCGGCTGGCGCCGTTCGCCCGCGGTTCCCCTGTCAGCGCTCCTCGTCGTGGACCGCCGGCCTCTCAGGCAGCGGACTCCACGGGATTGGTCAGCTGGCCGATGCCTGCAATGTGGCACGTGACTGAGTCGCCGGGAACGATTGGCGCGCACTCGGCGGGGAATCCCGTCAGGACCAGGTCGCCCGGGTGGAGCGTCATGAAGGAGGTCAGATAGGCAAGGATTTCCTCGACCCTCCACCCGAGATCGGCGGTGCTGGCCGCCTTGAGCTCCACGCCGTTGTGTCTGATTCCGACCGCCAGGTCTTCGCCCGTCAGATCCGTGACGATCCATGGCCCCACGGGCGTGAACGTGTCCTGGCTCTTGGCGCTGATCCACAGCTCGTCGGATTTCTGCAAGTCCCTGGCGGAGACGTCGTTTCCGATCGTGTAGCCCAGGACTGCGCTCCTGGCGTTGCCGGGCGTCAGTCCGCGGGCCCTGCTTCCGACGACGATTGTCAGTTCGGCCTCCGGCTCGACGCGGCCCACGCCCGGGCGGAGTTCAATTGCATCGCCCGGTCCGACCACGCTGGGCGACGCCTTATGGAAGGCCTGCGGCGGAAGGTCGCGGCCCGCGCGGCCGGTATTGTGCGCCATGCCCAGGACGTTGGCCGGGACGCTGGGCGCGAGGAACGTGAATGATGCTTCATCCACCGTCGCGCCGATTTCCCAGCCGCCGCGGGGCCGGCTGCCGGCGTTGGCAGCGGAACCAGGAAACGGGGAGGTGGTTACGGTCCACACCTTGCCGGCCGCACTGCCAAAGTCCGGTGCGTCGTTGGCGACGAAGAAGTGTTCGTCCTCGGCGGCACGGGAAAGGGGGCGGACTCTGGCGATGCGTCGGGCACTCGTGGCGGTCATGAAAACATCCTAGGCGGCAGGGTCCCGGCGCCTGCGATTAGGCCATCGAATGGCCTAATTCTGCGGCGGTGAAACGCCGTCGGTGTTTCACATTTCCAATCGTTCACGGTATATTCGTGTACAAGCCTTCCACCGCGGCATCCCCCAATAGTCGCGGTGGAAGGCTTTTCCAATGCCCGGGTGGCGCCGGTGTCCGGGACCACCAGCGGGAGCCGGCGGGACCGGCCGATCGATGCCGGCCCCAGCCCCTTAGGCCCGGTACCCTAGGCGGCGTCCGCCACCGCCCCCCGCAGCCGCCAGCCGCCGCCGAGGCCGTCCCGGATCAGTTCCATGGTGGTCAGCGCCGATCCGCGGTTGCGGCCAAGCCTTGCCTGGATCTGCCAGACCTCGACGTCCACGCGGCTCAGGCCCTTGGGCATCCGGCGCTCGGCCTCCCACCAGCTGACCCGCTCGAACCAGCGCACCGGCTCGGCCCCGACCAACCATTCCCTGCCCCCGCGGACCACGGCCAGCGGCCGCCCGTCCGGGGCTGTCTTCACCATCACGTGTTCCATGCCCGACATGCTAGGGCGGGGCTCGGACATTTTAGGGGCCGGACAATTTGGGGGCCCGGAGATTTCGGGGCCCGGAGACCGGTGAACCGCGGCCGAACGGATCAACAGGACGCACAAAACCCCGTCCTTGCGGACCATGTGGTCCGGAATGACGGGGTTTTTATGGTGGGTCCTACCGGGATCGAACCGATGACATCCACGGTGTAAACGTGGCGCTCTACCAGCTGAGCTAAAGACCCAAACCGCGGTATCCGCGCCTCAGCGCTTCAACCAACGAACAGCTACTGTACCGGATGTCACCGGCCATGCGCCAATCGGCCAGGGCGTCCCTACAGTGGCGGCAGCTCGGCGGCGAGCCAGGTCAGGGCCCCGCTGACGCCTGCCTCCAACTTGATGGTGGCGAGGTTGTCCCCGCGGGTCGGTCCCTTATTGATGATGACCACGGCTTTGCCCTGCTTCGCCGCGTGGCGGACAAAACGCAGGCCGCTCATCACGGTGAGCGATGAGCCGGCCACCAGGAGCGCCCGGGCCGCGTCAACCATGGCGTAGGAGCGCTCCACGCGGTCCTTGGGCACGTTTTCGCCGAAGTACACGAAGTCTGGTTTCAAGGTTCCCGCGCAGGCGGGGCAGCGGGCGACGACGAACGATTCGATCAGTCCGGAGTCCTCGACTGTGGCATCGGCGTCGGGGGCCATTTCAACTACCCCGGCGGCCTGCGCCCGTTCCAGGAACCCGGGGTTGAGTTCCTCCAGGACACCGGCCAGCATCCGGCGGCTGAACCGCCGCTGGCAGTCCAGGCACACAACCTGGTCGAACCGGCCGTGCAGGTCCACCACGTTGACGCTGCCGGCGTCCTCGTGGAGACGGTCCACGTTCTGGGTGATGAGCCCGGTGAGCAGTCCCCGCTGTTCCAGCCGGGCTACCGCGGCGTGGCCGTCGTTGGGATCGGCCCGGCGCAGGTGCGACCAGCCGATGTGGTTACGGGCCCAGTAGCGTTGCCGGTTTCCGGGTTCGCCGATGAATTCCTGGTAGGTCATGGGGGTCCGCGGCGCGGCGCCGGGCCCCCGGTAATCCGGGATGCCCGAATCCGTGCTCAGGCCGGCGCCGGTCAGCACCGCAAACTGTCGCCCGGACAGGAGGCCGTGGATGTCCTGCAGGATCCCGAGTTCGCTGCACTGGAGCTCCGCGGCGGTCTCGGCTGCCGCGACCGGCGGGAGGCTGGCAAACCCGGTCATGCCGATTCCTGGCCGCCGCTGCCTCACCGGATCAGTTCCCGCCGAGTCCCGCGAGGGCAGTCCGGTATTCGGCAAGGTCCCGGGCCTGGCCGCGGGGATTCACCACGACGTAGCGGACGATTCCCGCCGCGTCGATGATAAAGGTGCCGCGCAGTGCCATGCCGCTCTCAGAGTCGAACACCCCGTACGCCGAGGCCACGGCGCCGTGCGGCCAAAAGTCGGCGAGCAGGTCGAAGCCGTAGCCTTCCTTTTCGGCGTAGGCCCGCTGGGCGAACTTGCTGTCCACCGAGACTGCAAGCACGGCGGCATCGGCATCTTCGAACAGGGCCAGGTTGTCCCGGATTTCGCACAGTTCCCCGGTGCAGATGCCGGAGAAAGCGAAGGGATAAAAGACAATGACTACATTGTGCCCGCGGAAGTCCGAGAGGCGCACGGGTTCGCCGAATTGATTGGCGAGTTCGAAATCCGGGGCGGGATCGCCGATGCCGGGAACGGGCGCCACGGCGGCGGACAGCGTAGCGGCAGACACCGCAGTGGCCTCGTGCTGGACCGCTTGGGTCACTTGTTCTTCCGCGTGACCAGCCGGGTGGCGCTCCAGTCCTTCGAGACGCCGGCGGACGTGGTGTAGTGGAGCCCCGCGGTGGGCGCGGCATCCTGGATGTCGGCCGGCGACACGTAGCCGTCCCGGCCGGACTTGGGAGTCAGGACCCAGACAACGCCGCCCTCGGTGAGAGTGGTCAGCGAATCGACCAGGGTGTCAACAAGGTCTCCGTCACCTGCCCGCCACCAGAGAATGGCGGCGTCGACCACCTCGTGATCGTCCTCGTCGAGAAGCTCAGAGCCCGTGAGATCTTCGATATCGTCTCGCAAGTCGAAGTCGACGTCGTCGTCATAACCGAATTCCTGAATCAGGTCCCCGTCTTTGAAACCCAGTTTCTCCGCCACATTTACCGAAGTAGCGGCGTCGGCCTCGCTCACGTGTTGCTCCTATGCTTTGTGAATTGCTTCATGTTTTCAATGGCACTAGTGATTTCCATTACTCCAAGCCAACACCCTTTGAGCTCTCGCTTCAAGCTGTTGGCACCGCGATCCGCCATATTCTGCGTCACACGGGGCGATCCGGAGGCTGCCGGGCAGCGCTTCGTCACACAACCAGTATGCCCGTGAAATACGGTGGCGGGTCCATGGGGCGGCTACGCATCCGCCAGCCCGCACGGCTAGAGTGGCAGGTGACGACTACGCCTGCGCGGGCAACCGCCCGGCTATTTACAGGCAGGCGTACCGTGATTGGACCTTGCCCGGCGCATACGACCGGGCTGTTGTAACCGATATGTCGCACACGACGCGTTCACGCCAGGCAGTCACCCTGCCCGGAGCTGAGGGTGCCGATGGATGCGCTCAAAGAGAGGTTGGACGTGGCTGCAGGAGAAGATACCTCCCATATCCTCAGCGGGTTGACAAACCAGCTGCCTGATCGTGATCCGGAAGAGACCGCCGAATGGCTGGAGTCCCTGGACACTTTGATTCAGGAACAGGGCACTGAACGTGCCCAGTACATTATGCGCAGCCTGCTCCAGCGGGCCGGGGCGCAGAGCGTGGGTGTTCCGATGGTCACCACCACGGACTACGTCAACACCATCCCGGTGGACCAGGAAGCGGAATTCCCGGGCGACGAGGAGATTGAACGCAAGTACCGCGCCTGGCTGCGCTGGAACGCCGCGGTCATGGTGCACCGGGCCCAGCGTGCGGATATCGGCGTCGGCGGCCACATCTCCACCTACGCCGGCGCCGCAACTCTCTACGAAGTCGGGTTCAACCACTTCTTCCGCGGCAAGGACCACCCCGGCGGCGGGGACCAGGTCTTCTTCCAGGGCCACGCCTCCCCCGGCATGTACGCCCGCGCCTTCATGGAAGGCCGGCTGAGCGAAGAGGACATGGACGGCTTCCGTCAGGAGAAGTCCAAGGAAGGGCATGCCCTTTCCTCCTACCCGCACCCGCGCCTCATGCCGGAATTCTGGGAATTCCCCACGGTCTCCATGGGCATCGGCCCGATGAACGCCATCTACCAGGCGCAGTCCAACCGGTACCTGCACAACCGCGGCATGAAGGACACCTCGGACCAGCAGGTCTGGGCGTTCCTGGGCGACGGCGAAATGGACGAGCCCGAGTCCCGCGGCCTGCTCCAGCTCGCGGCCAACGACAAGCTCGACAACCTTAACTTCGTCATCAACTGCAACCTCCAGCGCCTCGACGGACCGGTCCGCGGCAACGGCAAGATCATGCAGGAACTCGAGGCCTTCTTCCGCGGCGCCGGCTGGAACGTCATCAAGGTGGTCTGGGGCCGGGAGTGGGACAACTTGCTGGCCAAGGACGAGGACGGCTCGCTCGTCAAGATCATGAACGAGACCGTCGACGGCGATTACCAGACGTACAAGGCCGAGTCCGGCGCGTTCGTCCGCGAGCACTTCTTCGGCAAGACCCCGCAGACCAAGGAAATGGTCCAGGACCTGTCCGACGACGAGATCTGGAACCTCAAGCGCGGCGGTCACGACTACAACAAGGTTTACGCCGCCTACAAGGCCGCCACCGAGTTCAAGGGCAAGCCCACGGTCATCCTGGCCCACACGGTCAAGGGCTACGGCCTGGGTACGCACTTCGAGGGCCGCAACGCGACCCACCAGATGAAGAAGCTCACGATGGCCGACCTCAAGGCCTTCCGCGACCACCTGCGCATCCCGATCACGGACGAGCAGCTGGAAGCGGACCTCTACCGGCCGCCGTACTACCACCCCGGCATGGACTCCCCGGAGATCCAGTACCTGATGGGCCGCCGCAAGGAACTCGGCGGCTTCGTCCCCGAGCGGCGCTCCAAGCACGTGGACGTCACCCTCCCGGATGAGAAGGCCTACGAAGTCGCCAACCGCGGCTCCGGCAAACAGCATGCCGCCACGACCATGGCGTTTGTCCGCCTGCTCAAGGACCTCATGCGGGACAAGGAGTTCGGCAAGCGGATTGTGCCGATCATTCCGGATGAGGCCCGAACGTTCGGCATGGACGCGTTCTTCCCGACGGCGAAGATCTACAACCCGAACGGCCAGAACTACCTCTCCGTGGACCGCGAGCTCGTCCTGGCGTACAAGGAGTCCATCTCCGGCCAGATCGTGCACGCCGGCATCAACGAGGCCGGGTCCGTGGCAGCCTTCACCGCCGCCGGCACGTCCTACGCCACGCACGGCGAACCGCTCATCCCGGTCTACGTCTTCTACTCGATGTTCGGGTTCCAGCGCACGGGCGATTCCTTCTGGGCCGCCGCGGATCAGATGACCCGCGGGTTCATCATCGGCGCCACGGCCGGCCGCACCACGCTGACCGGCGAAGGCCTGCAGCACGCGGACGGGCACTCCCCCATGCTGGCGGCAACCAACCCGGCCGTCGTCACCTACGACCCGGCATACGGCTATGAGATCGGCGTCATTATGCGCGACGGCCTCAACCGGATGTACGGCCCCGGCCCGGCCGACAACGACCCGTCGCGGAACGTGATGTACTACATCACGGTCTACAACGAGCCGATCGTGCAGCCGCCGGCACCGGCGGAACTCGACGTCGAGGGCATCGTCAAGGGCATCTACCTGCTCGCACCGGCCAAGATTGACGGCCCGCGCACGCAGATCCTTGCCTCGGGCGTGTCCGTCCCCTGGGCCCTCGAAGCCCAGCGGGTCCTCGCCGAGGACTGGGGCGTCTCAGCGGACGTCTGGTCCGTGACCTCCTGGACCGAACTGCGCCGCGACGCCATGGCCGCTGAGGAAGACTCCTTCCTCAACCCCGGCCAGCCCGCCCGCGTCCCGTTCGTGACCCAGCAGCTCGCCGGCGCCACCGGCCCGATCGTGGCCGTCACCGACTACATGAAGGCCGTGCCGGACCAGATCCGCCAGTTCCTCCCGAACGAGTTTGCCTCGCTCGGCGCTGACGGCTTCGGCTTCTCGGACACCCGCGCCGCGGCACGCCGCTTCTTCAAGAACGACGTCCACTCGGTTGTGGTCCGTTCCCTGGAGATGCTGGCCCGTCGGGGCGAAGTGGATGCCCAGGCGCCCGCCCAGGCCATCGAGAAGTACCGCCTGCACAACGTCAACGCCGGCACCACCGGCAACGCGGGCGGCGACTCCTAACCCGACGCCCCCGCCCGGCCGTGAGGCCAGGCAGCCATGACCGACGGCGGCTCCTCTTTCGAAAGGTGGGGGGCCGCCGTCGGGCGTTTAAGCCCGCCGTCCCCCGCCGTCTCCCTCCGGGGGCCGGATCGGGGGCCGGGCCGTTGGCCGGGCCGTTGGCCGGGCCGTGGACGTTGTGATGCAGGACAACGGCAGTTGTAGCCTTCGCACAAATGGAGCTTGGACGGCGCGCCCCGTATGCTCAATGCATGGCAGAGCCGATCACCACTCCCGAAAAACGCAAGCCGGCCTCGAGGGCGATGACTCCGGAGAAGGCCGAGACCCTCAAGAAGCTCCGGGCCAGCGTGGGCCAGCTGTCGACGACGACGCTGCGCCAGTTGGAGAAATCCCTGCCGTGGTACAGCCGGCTGAACTCGGATGAACGTTCCGCCCTGGGCATGGTGGCCCAGAACGGCATCGCAGCCTTCGTCACATGGTACGAGCGGCCGAGCTCGCCGTCGTGGATCCTCTCCGACGTCTTCGGCACCGCGCCCACCGAGCTGACCCGCTCCATCAGCCTCCAGAAGGCGCTCCAGCTGATCCGGATCGTCGTGGAGGTCGTGGAGGACCAGGTCCCGGTCATCGCCCCGGAAGCGGACCAGGGGGCCCTCCGGGAAGCCGTGCTGCGCTATTCGCGGGAGGTCGCGTTCGCGGCCGCCGACGTCTACGCCCGCGCCGCGGAATCCCGCGGCTCCTGGGATACCCGCCTGGAGGCCCTGATTGTCGATGCCATCCTCCGCGGCGAAAACACGGACGCGCTGCGGTCCAGGATCGCGGCCCTGGGCTGGAAGGCGCAGGAACGCTTCACTGTGATGGTCGGGAATTCCCCGTCCGAACCAAGCGCCAGCTACGTCAGCGAACTGCGGCGCACCGCAGGGCGCTTCGCCGAGGACGCCCTTGTGGGGATCCAGGGCGACCGGCTCATCCTGATCCTCGGCGGGGTCCACGACCGGGAGACCGCGTACCTGAAGCTCAGCGAACTCTTTGCTCCCGGCCCGGTGGTCTACGGCCCGGAGGCCGGTTCCCTCCTGGAAGCCAGCGGCTCCGCCCAGTCAGCCTTCGCCGGCCTCACCGCGGCCCGGGCATGGCCTTCCGCGCCGCGCCCGGTGGCGGCCGATGACCTGCTCCCCGAGCGCGTCATCTCCGGCGACGACGCCGCCCGCCGCTCGCTGGTCAAGAACATCTACCGCCCGCTGCTGGCCGCCTCCAACGGGCTGGTGGAGACCTTGGGCACGTACCTCGAACTGGGCCATTCGCTCGAGGCGACGGCCCGCGAACTCTTCGTCCACGCCAACACGGTGCGCTACCGGCTCAAGCGCGTCTGCGACGTCACGGGCTGGGATCCGCTGCTGCCGCGGGAGGCGTTCGTGCTCCAGACCGCCCTCGTGGTGGGCCGGCTTTCGGCCCCGCCGAAGGCCCCCACGGAGCGGCAGCCTCCCCGCAACGGCTCCTGAACCGTTGTAGACTTCCTACAAACTGACCCAGTGAGCTTGGTGCATGAAAACACGAATGTTCACGCGGTAATTTGGAAAGCTGGTTACGTGCTTGCAATCGTCTGCCCTGGACAGGGCTCCCAGACCCCTGGTTTTCTGGCCCCCTGGCTGGAACTGCCACCCGTCGCAGGCCTCCTGGCCTCCCTCAGCGAAATAGCAGGCATCGACCTCACCGCCCACGGCACCACCTCCGATGAGGAGACCATCAAGGACACTGCGGTAGCGCAGCCCCTGATTGTCGCCGCAGGCCTGGTGACCGCAAAGTCACTGTTCGACGTCGAACTCGGCACGCTTCCGGTCATCCTTGCCGGCCACTCCGTCGGCGAAATCACCGCGGCCTCGCTCGCCGGTGTGCTGTCGGAAACCGAAGCCATGACGTTTGTCCGCGAACGAGCCAACAGCATGGCCGCCGCCGCTGCCGCCACCCCGACCGGCATGAGCGCCGTCGTGGGCGGCGACCCCGCGGACGTCCTGGCAGCCATTGGCGCCGCCGGGGCCACCGCCGCCAACGTCAACGGGGCCGGCCAGACCGTCGCCGCCGGCACCCTGGAGCAGCTCAAGGCCCTGGCGGAGAACCCGCCGGCCAAGGCCCGGGTCATTCCGCTGAAGGTCGCGGGCGCGTTCCACACCGCGCACATGGCCCCCGCCGGCGCGGCCCTGCAGGCCCTGCGCCCGTCGCTGCACCCCCAGAACCCGCAGGTACCGCTGCTGTCCAACTTCGACGGCGCGGAAGTCACCGACGGCGCTGCCGCCGTCGACAGCCTGATCGCCCAGGTGTCCCGTCCGGTCCGCTGGGACCTCTGCATGGAGACGATGGTGCAGCGCGGGGTAACCGGCGTGATCGAACTGGCTCCCGCCGGAACACTGGCCGGCCTGGCCAAGCGCGGCATGTCCGGCGTCAAGACCGTCACCGTCAAGACCCCGGACGACCTTTCCGCGGCCCTGGCCCTATTCGCAGAACTGGAGGGAGGGGCATGAGCGTTCCCACTTTGAAGCAGGCGCCCGTACAGGAAAACACCCGCATCATGGGTGTCGGCGCCTACCGGCCCAGCGTGATCGTGACCAACGATGACGTGTGCCAGTGGATCGATTCGTCGGATGAGTGGATCCGCCAGCGCACGGGCATCGTCACCCGGCACCGCGCGCCCGCCGATGTCAGCGTGATTGACATGGCCGAGGGTGCCGCACGTGAGGCGCTGCAAAAGGCCGGCATCGAGGCCTCCCAGCTCGGCGCCGTGATCGTTTCCACGGTCACCCACCCGTACGCGACCCCCTCCGCTGCCGCGAGCCTCGCCGACCGCCTCGGCGCGACGCCGGCCCCGGCCTTCGACATTTCCGCGGCGTGCGCCGGCTACTGCTACGGCATCGCCCAGGGCGACGCCCTGGTGCGCTCCGGCGCGGCCGCCTACGTCCTGGTCGTCGGTGCCGAGAAGCTCTCCGACGTCATCGACAACACGGAACGGACCATCTCCTTCCTGCTTGGCGACGGCGCGGGTGCCGTCGTGATCGGCCCCTCCGACACGCCGGGCATCGCCCCTTCAGTCTGGGGATCGGACGGCAGCAAGTGGGATGCCATCGGGATGACCCACTCCATGCTGGACATCCGCGAGCTCGCCCTGACCGGCAAGCACGGCGCCGCAATCAGCGATGCGGAAGCGGCAGTGACCGACGCGTCGCTGTGGCCCACCCTGCGCCAGGACGGCCAGACCGTCTTCCGCTGGGCCGTATGGGAGATGGCCAAGGTGGCCCAGCAGGCCTTGGATGCCGCCGGCATCCGGGCCGAGGACCTTGCCGCGTTCATCCCGCATCAGGCCAACATGCGCATCATTGACGAGATGGCCAAGAAGCTGCAGCTGCCCGAGACCGTCAAGATCGCCCGCGACATCGCCGACGCCGGCAACACGTCGGCGGCGTCCATCCCCCTGGCCACCCACCGCCTGCTTGAGGAAAACCCTGAGCTCAGCGGCGGGCTGGCGCTGCAGATCGGCTTCGGAGCCGGACTGGTCTTCGGCGCCCAGGTGGTCGTGCTTCCTTAGGCAGCCACCGCTTTTCTGAACTGAATACGTTCCGCCCGTTTTACCTTTGCACCGCATGTCCTGACTTTCAGGGCTCGCCCCATGCTGTGCTCAGCAAGCATTCCCGCACCAAGCCGAACCCTCGGTTTGAATCATTTCCGCCCACGACGGCCGGCATTCCACCGGCGGCCGGGGGCAACAACCAGAAAAGGAGCCATCAATGGCTAACAACGAAGAAATCCTGGCCGGCCTGGCTGAAATCGTCAACGAAGAGACCGGTCTGGCCACGGAGGCTGTCGAAATGGACAAGTCCTTCACCGAGGACCTGGACATCGACTCCATCTCGATGATGACCATCGTGGTCAACGCCGAAGAGAAGTTCGGCGTCCGCATCCCGGACGAAGAGGTCAAGAACCTCAAGACCGTCGGCGACGCCGTCAGCTTCATCGCCAACGCCCAGGCCTAGTCTGGCTTCCGCCGGCAACGGCGGACCCCGGTGCCCGGTCCGGGCGCTGCAGCAGTGCCCGGACCGGACCACCATCAATTTGCATGACCCCAAAGTTTTCCCTCGCAGGCCCCGGCCATCCCGTTCGCGGTTCCGGATACGGCAGGCGCACCGACAGAGAGTGATCCCATGGCACGCAAAGTAGTCATTACCGGTCTGGGTGCCACCACACCCATCGGCGGCGATGTCCCCACGATGTGGAAGAACGCGCTCAAGGGCGTCTCCGGCGCGCACACGCTTGAGGACGACTGGGTGGCAAAGTTCGAGCTGCCTGTCCACTTCGCCGCACGCGCCTCCACGCCCGCCCTCGATGTCCTGACCCGGGTCGAGGCCAAGCGCATGGACCCGTCCACGCAGTTCGCCGTTGTCGCAGCCCGCGAGGCGTGGGCCGACTCCGGCATCACCGAAATCGACCACGACCGTCTGGCGGTTGCCTTCGCGACCGGCATCGGCGGCGTCTGGACCCTTCTGGATGCTTGGGACACCCTGCGCGAAAAGGGCCCCCGCCGTGTCCTGCCCATGACCGTGCCCATGCTGATGCCCAACGGCCCGGCCGCGGCGGTAAGCCTGGACCTGGGAGCCCGCGCCGGTGCCCACACCCCCGTTTCCGCCTGCGCGTCCGGCACCGAGGCCGTGCACGTGGGCCTGGACCTGATCCGCGCCGGCAAGGCGGACGTCGTCGTCTGCGGCGGCGCCGAAGCCGCCATCCACCCGATGCCGATCGCCGCCTTCGCCTCCATGCAGGCACTCTCGCGCCGCAACGACGATCCCGAGCACGCCTCACGCCCCTACGACCGTGACCGCGACGGCTTCGTCATGGGCGAGGGCGCCGGTGCCCTGGTGCTCGAGGCCGAGGAACACGCCCTGGCCCGCGGCGCACGGATCTACGCGGAACTGGCCGGCACCTCGGTCACCGCCGACGCCTACCACATCACCGCCCCGGACCCCGAGGGTCTCGGCGCCACCCGCGCGCTGAAGGCTGCCATGTTCGACGGCCGCATCCAGCCCGAAGACATCGTCCACGTCAACGCGCACGCCACCTCCACCCCGGTCGGCGACAAGCCCGAGTACGCGGCCCTCAAGGCCGCCCTGGGCAAGCACGTGGACAGCGTCGCGGTCTCGGCCACCAAGTCCCAGATGGGGCACCTGCTTGGCGCCTCCGGTGCAGTGGAAGCCGTGCTGACCGTCATGGCCATCTACGACCGCAAGGCGCCGGCGACCATCAACCTCGAGAACCAGGATCCGGAAATCCCGCTCGACGTCGTCACGACGGCCCGCGACCTGCCCGCCGGCAGCATCGCCGCGCTGAGCAACTCGTTCGGTTTCGGCGGCCACAACGCCGTGATCGCGGTACGCAGCGTGTAGCTCCACCTGCCCGCAGCACGCCGAGATGACAGATGGCGGCAATGTTCTTCGTGAACATTGCCGCCATCTGCCTTTTGGCGCCTAGCTATGGAATTGCTGCGATGTAGCGCCTGGTGGGGCCCTAGCCGACCTGGTGGAGCCAGCGCACAGGGGCGCCTTCGGCGGCGTGCCGGAAGGGCTCGAGTTCCTCATCCCAGGCCTCACCGAGGGCGAGCGAGAGTTCGTGGTAGACGGCCGAGGGGTCGCCGGCGCCGGATTCGTAGGCGTAGCGGATGCGGTCCTCCGAAACCATGATGTTGCCGTGGACATCGGTGGTGGCGTGGAAGATCCCAAGCTCCGGGGTGTGCGACCAGCGGCCGCCGTCGACTCCCTGGCTGGGTTCTTCGGTGACTTCGTAGCGCAGGTGTGCCCAGCCGCGCAGAGCGGACGCCAATTGGGCCCCCGTGCCCGGCGCACCGGTCCACGACAGCTCGGCCCGGAACATTCCGGGCGCGGCAGGCTGAGCGGTCCACTCCAAGTCCGTCCGCTTGTCCACGACAGACCCTATGGCCCACTCGACGTGGGGGCACAAGGCAGTCGGGGCTGAGTGAACGAACAACACACCTCGGGTCAGTGCAACAGACATTCCATCCTCCATAGCTGTAGGTACGTCTTCCCCAACGACCTCTGCCTGGATGTCTGTCTGCTGCGCGGATCCGAAATAATGCCGGCGGCCCTGCCAGATTACCAATATACAACCGGGTTTGAAGCTGGGACGTGCTGCATTCCAGCTTCAAGTTCAACTTGAAACTTCCCGGGCGTGAGTTTTATTCTGCCCTACGCCTCCTAATTACGCCAGTGCGATTCGGCGCGTCTTATTCGGCGCGCCGCCCCCGTCTCCGCGGACCGGTTTCCGGGCCGGCCGGTACATCGCCGCGCCCCGCGATCCTCAGGCCCGGGGGTGCGCCTGCTGGTAGCTCTGCCGGAGTCTCTCGACCGACACGTGGGTGTAAATCTGTGTGGTGGCCAGGCTGCTGTGCCCGAGAATTTCCTGCACGGCACGCAGGTCCGCCCCGCCGTCGAGCAGGTGGGTCGCTGCGGAGTGCCGCAAGGCGTGCGGTCCGGTGGCGGCGGTGTCCCCCAGCCGCTCCAGCATCTCCTTGACCACGCTGCGGACCTGGCGCTGGTCCACCCTTCCGCCGCGCGCGCCCAGGAAGAGCGCGGGACCGCTGGTCCCGGTGGCGAGGGCCGGCCGGCCGCGGCGGAGCCAGTCGTCGACGGCGAGCGCCGCCGGCAGCCCGTAGGGCACCGTGCGTTCCTTGTTGCCCTTGCCGAGCACCCGGAGGGTCCTGCGGTCCGGGTCGAGGTCGTCGACGTCCATGCCGGCCAGCTCGCCAACCCGGACACCGGTGGCGTAGAGCAGCTCCACCATGGCGCGGTTGCGCAAGGCCAACGGACCCCCCTCGGCCGAAGCCAATGCGGCGTCGTCCACGAGCCGCCGGACCTGTTGCTGGTGCAGAACACCGGGCAGGGACTTCTCCCGCTTTGGGGCCTTGAGCCGCAGGGCGGGGTCGGCTTCGATCAGCTCCTCACGGACCGCCCAGGCGGTGAAGGCCCTGGCGGTGGCGGCGCGGCGGGCCAGGGTGGCGCGGGACTTGCCGGACTCGCTCTGGGCGCCAAGCCAGCGCCGGAGGGTTCCGAGCTCCAGCCCGGCAAGGTCCTGGACCCCCTCGGTTGCGGCGTGCGCCAGCAGGCTTTCGACGTCGGAGAGATAGGCCCGCACGGTATGGGCGGACCGGCCCCGCTCCGCTTCCAGGTAGCGGCCGAAGCGTGCGGCGGCAAGCTGCATGGCGGCAGGCAGCGCGGCGGGATCCTGTGTAGACACCCTCCTACTGTGGCAGTATTCCCGGGGCATTCAAGGAGCTGGTCGGCGAGCCGTGCCTTCCCTGCGGCGCTCATCACCTCAGTTCGCTTTCCCGAAGCGTTTCCAGCCGCCGTGCCGGGATTCGGCCAGGCCCAACAGTCCCAGCCTGCCGAGCCCGGCGCGGACCGAGTCCGGGCCCAGTCCTGCCACCGTGGCCAGCTTCTCGACCGAGCTGGTGGTGCGCAGCGGCAGGGCATCGAGCAGGATCAGGTCCTCCAGGGTCAGGCCGTCGTGGACCTCCGTCCGGCCTGCCTTCTCCGGGGGCATCGCCTCGCCGCTCGGGGAGGCGAGTTCCGCGATTTCCCCGGCATCCGTGACGCACACGGCCCCGCCTTCGCGCAGGAGCCGGTGGCAGCCGGCGGAGTTGGCGCTGTGGATGGATCCGGGCACGGCGCCCACGGCCCTGCCCAGGCTTTCGGCATGGTGGGCCGTGTTCAGGGCACCGGAGCGCCACCGGGCCTCGACGACGACCGTGACGGAGGCCAACGCCGCAATCAGGCGGTTACGTTGCAGGAACCGGTAACGGGTGGGCGCGGACCCGGGCGGCACCTCGGCCAGGACCGCGCCGTGGTCCGCCACAGCCCGGAGCAAGTCCTCATTGCCGGAGGGGTAGAAGCGGTCCACTCCCCCGGCCATGACGGCAATGGTTGGCACGCCGCCCGTGCTGCCGGCCAGGGCCGCCCTGTGGGCGTGGGCGTCAATCCCGTAGGCACCGCCGGAGACGATTGTGAAGCCACGCTGGGCCAGCGAGTACGCGAGGTCACCCGTCACCGAAGCCCCGTAGCTGGTGCTGTCCCGGGAGCCCACCAGGGCAATGGCCCTGGCCGCCGGGGGCAGTTCCTGCTCCACGCCGCGCCACCACAGGCAGATGGGCTCCTGCAGGCCGAGGTCGGCCAGCTGCCGCGGCCACAACTCATCCGCGGGAATGATGATCCGTCCACCGAGCCGCTGCATGGTGGCCAGGTCCCGCTCCGGTGCGAGGTCGGGCACGCGGGGCGTCCAACGCTTCAGTGCCTCGGTGAGTCCTGACCAGCCGCTGCCGGAGCCGCTGTCCGCCAGGATTCCGCTGATCTCCTGCTCGAGCCCGGGACCGGCTGTGAGCCCGCCGCTGGCGATCCGCAAGGCGTCCTGCGCTCCCGCGGCCTGCACCAGTGCCAGCGCCGCCGCGTCCTGCGGTTCGAACAGCCGGGACAGGGCGGCCCGGGCTGTTCGTTCGTCATCGATCATGGTGGTTCCTTTCGCAGGGCTGCGGGTGCGGTTTTGTGCCGGCAGGCTCAGGGTGAGGCGGCGGCGGCCTGGCGGAGGCCCAGCGCCTGCCCGACGTCGTCCCCGTCGGGCACGTCGCGCCGGGAGAGGTCCGCAAGGGTCCAGGCGAGGCGCAGCACGCGGTCGTAGCCGCGTGCGGTCAGCACACCGCGCTCCAGCGCGTAGTCCAGGATGCGGGTGGTGGGGGCATCGAGCCGGAGGGCCCCGCGCAGCAGCCGCCCCGGCACCTGCGCATTGGTTTCCATCCCAAACGGCAGCAGCCGGTCCAGCTGCCGGCCCCGGGCCGCCCGGACCCGTTCCGCGATGCTGGCGGTGCCCTCCTCGGGTGCAGGCTGCCCGAAGCCGGCGAGCGACACCCGCTCGACTTCGAGCTGGATATCGACCCGGTCCAGCAGCGGCCCGGACATCCGTGCTTGGTACCGGCGGCGCATGGTGGGGGTGCAGATGCAGTCCACCCCTTTGCCGGTTGCCTTGCCGCAGGGACAGGGGTTGGCCGCAAGGACCAGCTGAAACCGGGCGGGATAGGCCGCTGACCCGGCCGAGCGGTGAATGACCAGCTCACCGCTTTCCAGCGGCTGCCGCAGGGCGTCCAGGACGCCGCGGTCATACTCCGGGGCTTCGTCCAGGAAGAGCACTCCGCGGTGTGCACGGGACGCTGCCCCGGGCCGCGGCAGCCCGGACCCGCCGCCGATGATGGCCACCGCGGTCGCGGTGTGGTGCGGGTTCTCATAAGGCGGCCGGCGCAGCAGCTGCACGGAGCCCGACGGCAGCGAACACAGGGAGTGGATGGCGGTGACCTCCATTGCCTCGGTGTCGCCCAGGTCCGGCAGCAGGCCCGGCAGCCGCTCGGCGAGCATGGTCTTCCCGGCGCCGGGCGGTCCGGTCAGCAGCAGGTGGTGGGCACCGGCAGCGGCCACCTCCAAGGCGCGCCGCGCCGCTGCCTGTCCGGAGACATCGCACATGTCCGGCGGTAGAACAGGACCGGTGCCTGTACCGGGGCCGTCCGTGTCATCCGGCTCGGGTTCAAAGTCGAGGGCGAGGTCCTGCGGGTCCGCGCCGCAGTCGAACGCGAGCCGGGCCAGTGTGGCGTAGCCCCGGACCTGTGCGCCGGGGACGAGCTCGGCCTCCGCCACGTTGGCGCGGGCCACGACGACCTCGGGGTAGCCGGCCCGTACCGCGGCCATCACGGCCGGAAGGATGCCCCGCACGGGCCGCAGCCGGCCGTCCAGGCCGAGCTCGGCGATAAAGACGGTGCGGCCCGTGGCCCGGATGTCGTTCGCCGCCAGCAGCACGGCCATGGCGATGGCGAGGTCGAAGCCCGAGCCGCGTTTGGGCAGGGACGCCGGGATGAGGTTGGCCGTGATCTTCCGGCGGCTCAGCGGGATCCCCGAGTTCTGGGCCGCGGAGCGGATCCGTTCCTTGGCCTCGTTCAGTGAGGCGTCCGGCAGGCCCAGGATCACGAACGCCGGCAGGGTCTGGCCGATGTCGGCCTCGACCTCCACGATGTAGCCGTTGAGGCCCACCAGGGCGACGGAGTAGGTCCGGCCCAGCGCCATCTACCCCACCCCCCTGAGGTGCTCGACGGCGGGCTCGCCGGTGCCGTCGTCCAGCACGGCGATCACGTCCACGCGGCACGGCGGCATGCGCAGCCCCTGGACCCGGCACCACGCCGACGCCAGCCGGTGGAGCCTGGCCAGCTTGTCCGCGCCGACGGCCTCGAAGGGATGCCCGTACGCGAGGGACTTCCGGGTTTTCACCTCGGCGATGACCAGCGCGTCGCCGTCGAGCGCGACAATGTCGATCTCGCCCTCGGGACAGCGCCAGTTCCGCTCCACGATCCGCATACCGACCGATTCGAGATACCCGGCGGCGAGTTCCTCCCCGCGCCGGCCCAGCACATCCTTGGCTCTCATCACAACAGCGTGGAGTACCGCTACGGACGAACACAGGACACACTTTGGCTATGTGGGAAACCCGTGCGCAAACCGGCGTGGGAAACCGCAGCCCGGCCCATGTGGAGGAAGAGTCGCGGAACCCGGCGGACGGCCGGCTGCCGCGACGGATCACGCGAAGGATCAGTTGCCCAGGTCCTCCACCTTGGGCAGGGCGAGTTCCTCGCTGCGCGGCAATTCCTCGACATTGACGTCCTTGAACGTGATGACGCGGACGCTCTTGACGAACCGGGCGGAGCGGTAGACGTCCCACACCCAGGCGTCCTGCAGGGTCAGGTCGAAGTAGACCTCGCCATCGGCGCTGCGGGCCTGGAGGTCAACGTGGTTGGCAAGGTAGAAACGCCGTTCGGTCTCGACCACATAGCTGAACAGCCCGACGACGTCGCGGTATTCGCGGTAGAGCTGCAGCTCCATGTCGGTCTCATAGTTTTCAAGGTCCTCGGCACTCATGGTTCCATCTTGCACCATCCGGCGCCGGCCGCGCGCCACCGGCGGCCGGCGCCAGCCCTAGAGCAGCTGCCAGCTGACCCGGTGGTACGGCGTGGGACCGGCGCTCCGCAGCGCCTCCTTGTGCGCTGCGGTGCCGTAGCCCTTGTTCTCGTCCCAGCCGTAGGCCGGGTATTGGGTGTGCAGCTCGCACATCATGGTGTCGCGCTCGACCTTCGCGAGGATGCTGGCCGCGGCGACGCTGAGGCACTGCATGTCGGCTTTCACCAGGGTGTGCACCGGGGCGTCGCAGCCGGGTTCGGCGGGAGCTTCGTCAAACAATGAGGGCTGGAGATCGGGCGAGAGCCAGTTGTGGCTGCCGTCCAGCAGGACCACCTCGGGCCGGATGCCGGCGGCGAGGACGGCGAACCAGGCCCGGTTGCCGGCAAGCCGGAGGGCGCCGATGATGCCGAACTCGTCAATCTCGTTCGCGGACGCGTGTCCCACGGCGGAGGCGACGCACCACTCCCGCACCAGCGGCACCAGCCGCTCCCGGTCCGCGACCTTGAGCAGCTTGCTGTCCCGGACATCGGCCAGGAGCTTCTGCTGCTGCAGGTCCACGACGGCGATCCCCACGCTGACGGGGCCGGCGAGGGCACCGCGGCCGACCTCGTCGATGCCCGCGAGAAGCCGGGCGCCGGAGCTGCGGAAGCGGCGTTCGTAGTCGAGGGTGGGGGCGACGGACATAACGGGCGGCTTACTTTCCGGCCGGGGCAGGGACGCTGCGGAAGACGTCCGGATAGTTGTCGAGGGCCGCTATCCGGTTCAGCGGCCACGCGATGACGGCGGCCTTGCCTTCGATGTCGGCCTCGTTGACGAAGCCGCCGTTGGTATCCATATGGGCGCGTGAATCCGCGGAGTGGTTGCGGTTGTCGCCCATGACCCAGACCTTGCCCGCAGGCACGATGACGTCGAAGTCGCGGACCTGGGGAATCTCCGCGGAATTGATGTACTTCTCGTCCAGCGGCGCGCCGTTGACGGTGAGCTGTCCGCCGGCGTCGCAGCAGACGACGTGGTCGCCGGGGAGCCCGATGACGCGCTTGACCAGGTGCTGTTCCGAGTTGTCCGGAAGCAAACCGACGAACGTCAGCCCGTCCTGCACCCAGGTAAACGGACCCTTCGTCTTCTGGACTGCGGGGGCAAGCCAGCCCTGGCTGTCCCTGAACACCACAACGTCCCCGCGTTGGAGCGCCATGGGCTCCGGCACGAGGAGGTTCACGAAGATGCGGTCGTTCACATCGAGGGTGTTGACCATGGATTCGGAGGGGATGTAGAAGGCCCGGAACAGGAAGGTCTTGATCAGGAAGGACAGCACGATCGCCACGATGACCACCGTGGCAACCTCCTTCAGCCACAGGAAGAGCGGGCTGTGCCCCTCACGGGCTTTGGCCTTCCTGGCCCGGCGCGAGGACGCATCTGCGTGGGCGGGACCGGCGGGCCGGCCCCTCTCGCTCCGGTCCCTGTCGCTCCGATCAGCCCGCTGCGCCCCGGCGCTTTCGTCCTGCGACGCCGACGCCGACGCCGGCCCGGCAGCAGGCGCCGCAGCCCCCGCGTCCGGCGTCCCAGCCGGCGCGCCAGCTGGCGCATCCGCCGCGGCACCGGCGAAGGCTCCGGCACCCGTACCCGCGCCCGTACCCGCACCATGGCCGGCTCCCGCGCCATGGCCGGCTCCCGCGCCATGGCCGGCTCCCGCGCCGGGGGCGTGCTCGTCCGCGACCCGTGCCTGCGGCAGCCGGGTGGTGGGGTGCTCCGCCGGCTCGTCCCCCGGGATCGCCGAGGCGGTAACCCGGGGTCGGTCCTGGCCCTGCGGATCAGGAGTGCGCGGTTCGGTCTCGGGCATCTACTGTCCGTTCGTCGTCGTCGTTGTCGCAGCCGGTTCGGGCCGCGCTACTGCTGCAAATCTATCAAGCGGCCAGATGATCTGTACCGGCCTGCCAATGACGCGCTCCAGCGGCACCATGCCGCCGCCGGGGGCGCCCAGGAGGCTCCGGGAATCGGCCGACAGGGAGCGGTGGTCCCCCAGGAGCCAAAGCCGCCCGGCGGGCACCTCAACAGCGAACTTCACATCGCTCGGGCTGTCCCCCGGATACAAGTACGGTTCCGCAACTTGCTGGCCGTTGACTGTGAGCCGGCCGCCGGCATCGCAACAGACCACGCGGTCGCCGGGCAGTCCGATGATGCGCTTGACATACGTGGTGTCGCTGCCCGCGAGGCCGAGCCAGCGTCCGGCTTCGGCGAGGGCATCCACCACGGGGCCGTTGCCGCTGTTGAGCGGGGCGAAGGAGCCGCGGCCGTCAAAGACGACGACGTCCCCCCGGCCCAGGGGTTCAGCCTGGAAGCCGGTCCGTGCCACCAGGATCCGGTCCCCGGTGTGCAGGAGCGGTTCCATGGAGGCGGACGGGATGAAGAAGATGTCCACCCACAGTGAGCGGACCACGGCGCTGATGGCCACGGCGAGCACCAGGGCCAGCAACGCAAAACGCCAGCCCGGTTTCCTGGGCTGGCGTTTTGGCTGTTCCATGTTCCGTATCCCCTGGCGCTGTTGTGAACTAAATTGCGCTGTTGCGGATAGCTCCGGCGCCGCACTAGCTGACGCACCGGGTACGGTCCGTGGACCCGCGGTGGAAGACTGCCTTAGAAGTCTGGGAAGTCTTACTTGGCAGGCTGGAAGTCGCGCTTTTCCTTGATCTTCGCGGCCTTACCACGCAGGTTACGCATGTAGTAAAGCTTGGCGCGGCGCACGTCACCCTTGGAGACGAGCTCGATCTTGTCGATGATCGGGGAGTGCACCGGGAAGGTACGCTCTACGCCGACACCGAAGGAGACCTTGCGGACGGTGAAGGTTTCGCGGACGCCATCGCCGTGGCGGCCCAGGACGAAGCCCTGGAAGACCTGGACGCGGGAGTTCTTGCCTTCGATGATGTTCACGTGAACCTTGATGGTGTCACCCGCGCGGAACTCGGGAACATCGGTGCGCAGCGAGGCTGCATCTACGGAATCGAGGATATGCATTGATCCACTCCTGGTGAACGCCACAGGTCACTCACGTTGGGTTACGGCGGCCAAGCCCGGGGGCAGATGCCCCCCGGAAATATCCGCCGAAAGTTTGTCAATCCGGCCCTGTCAGGAATAGACGGGACCGGGGTGCCGGGCTGTTGGTAGCGCTCCCCCTGTGGCAGGTTCGCAACCCAGCAGGCACAAGGACTAATTTTGCCACATTTTGTGCGGGTTAGCCCAATCCCGGCGGTTAGGCGTCGGGACGGCGCACCAGGTGGCCGTCGACGACGTCGTACCCCAGGTCAGCGAACGCCGCGCCGTCCGCGCGGGGCAGCTTGCCGGCGTCGAACTCCACGAGCAGGTCGGGGCGGCGTTCGGCGGTGCGCCGGTACTGCTCGTGCCTGCGCCACTGGGCAATCTTGCCGTGGTTGCCGCTCAGCAGCACCGCCGGGACGTCCCGGTCCCGCCAGCTGGAAGGCTTGGTGTAGACGGGGTACTCGAGCAGCCCGTCCGAGTGGGACTCCTCCACGAGGGACTCGGGGTTGCCGACGACGCCGGGCAGCAGCCGCCCAATGGCCTCAACCATGGCCAGCACGGCGACTTCGCCGCCGTTGAGGACGTAGTCCCCCAGGCTCATCGGCCGCACCGTGAAGTGGTCCGCGGCCCATTCCAGGACCCGTTCGTCGATGCCTTCATAGCGTCCGCAGGCGAACACCAGCTGGTCTTCCTCCGCCAGTTCGTGCGCGGTGGCCTGGGTGAAGCGCTCCCCCGCCGGCGACGGGACAATCAGTACCGGTTTGCCCGCAGATCCGGAAGCGCCGGGTGCGCCGGCGTCTTCGGACCGCCCTGCTGCCACGGCGGTGAGGGCCTGCGCCCACGGCTCGGGCTTCATGACCATGCCGGCGCCGCCGCCGTACGGGGTGTCATCCACCGTCCGGTGCCGGTCGGTGGTGAACTCCCGCAGGTCATGGACCCTCAGGTCCAGCAGGCCATCCTGGCGGGCCTTGCCGATCAGCGACAGCTCCAGCGGGGCCAGGTACTCCGGAAAGATGCTGACGACGTCGATTCTCATCTACGCCTTGCCCTGCTCTTCGGGGTTCCGGGCGGCGGTGTCCTGCTCTTCCGTGCCCAGCGCTTCAGAGTTCTGGTCTTCAGGGTTCTGGTCTTGGGGGGCCTCGTCGGTGTTGACCTCGAACAGTCCGGGCGGCGGGGTGACGAGGACGTACCTTTCACCCACGTTGACCTCGGGCACAATCTGCTCCACGAACGGGACCAGGACTTCCTTGCCGTCATCCGTGGTGACCACCAGCAAGTCCTGGACGGGCAGGGTGTGCAGTGCTGAGACCTTGCCGACCACGTTGCCGCCCACCCGGACGTCCAGGCCCACGAGCTCGTGCTCGTACCAGCCCTCATCGTCGTCGGCGCCGATTTCTTCGGTTTCGATGAACAGTTTGGCGCCGCGGAGCGTCTCGGCGTCGTTGCGGGTCTCGATCTCGTCGAAGGCCAGCAAGAGGATGTCCTTGTTCCAGCGGGCGCTGAACACCGTCAGCGGCCCGGCGGAGGCGGGTTCCACGATGAACTGCGTGCCGGGGACAAAACGGTCGCCGGGCGCGTCGGTGAGCACCTGGACGGTCACTTCGCCGCGGATGCCGTGGGGCTTGCCGATTCGTGCCACCTGGAGCTGCATCTGTTCCTCTGTTCGGGGTTGGTGATTCTGTAGGTCTGGTGCGTAAATACGGGAAAACAGTTCGGCCCCTCCACCATGATCTGGTGAAGGGGCCGGACTCAAGACAAGTAGTGCTGAAAGCGTTACCGGCGGCGGTCGGTGTCGACGACGTCGACCCTGACCGGCTCGCCGTCCGCCAGCGCCGCAACCACAGTGCGCAATGCGCGTGCGGTCCGGCCCTGCCGGCCGATCACCCGTCCGAGGTCGTCCTGATGAACGCGCACCTCGAGGGTTTCCCCGCGGCGGTTGTTCTTCGCACTGACCTTGACGTCCTCAGGGCTGTCAACAATCCCGCGGACCAGGTGTTCGAGCGCTTCTGCCAGCAATTTACTCAGCCTCGGTGGTCTCTGCTTCAGCGGCGTCGGCGGGAGCCTCGGCAGCTTCGTCCTTCTTGGCCTTCTTGGTGATGGCTTCCGGGATGATCACGGAACCCTTTTCCGGGGTAACGAAGGCAGCCTTGGGAGCCTTGGTCTTCAAGGTTCCCTCCTGGCCCGGGAGACCCTTGAACTTCTGCCAGTCACCGGTGATCTTCAGGATCGCGGCAACCTGCTCGGACGGCTGTGCGCCGACGCCGAGCCAGTACTGGGCACGGTCCGTGTCGACCTCGATGTACGAGGGCTCTTCGGTCGGGTGGTACTTGCCGATCTCTTCGATGGCACGGCCATCACGCTTGGAGCGTGAGTCCATGACGACGATGCGGTAGTACGGTGCGCGCATCTTACCGAAGCGCTTAAGGCGAATCTTTACGGCCACTTTTGTGGTCACTCCTGTTTCTGAAACGGGGTCGAGCCCGGCGTTCTGCACCCGTGGGGCGGGCCGTACTTGGGGGTTCTAAAGGACAAGATCCAGACGCGGAGAGAGGGGCCACGCAGATCGAGTACCTGTTCATTGTGCCAGATCACCGGCAGGATTTCGACTTGACACGGGCCCGGCGCATCAGCGAGCGACCTGGACGCGGCGATCCGCGCCGATCAGGTCGTCCAGACGGGTCGTCCCGTCAGGTCGTCCGGTCAGGTCGTCCAGACGTAGAGCCCCGACTTGCTGGCGGGGTCCACTGCGGCCGCGAGCTCGGCGATACGGCGGACATAGCCCCGCGCCTCGTCCGGGCCGAAGGGCATGTCCTCCTCGGCGGCCCAGTTGGCCGCCACGTCCTCAAGGACGTCGCCCTCCCCTTCGGTTTCATAGCTGAGCAGTTCCGCCAGCGTGCGGACCATCGCGGCGGGGACGCCGAGCAGCGAGTCGGTGGCCACGTCCACCATGGCCAGCTCGTAGTCGGCACCGGCCGCGTGGACGGCAGTGCCGGCCAGGTCACCCAAGCGCTCGATTTCGAAGTCCGTGATATCCGCAATCCGGACGGCCGCGGGGGCGGCGGGAGCCCCGCCGTCGAGGGCAGCAGCACGTTTGAGGGCTTCATCGTGGGTGAAGACAAAGACTTCGGTGAATCCCATGGATCTCGTCCTTAGATGTCTGGCGGCGCTGGGCCGCGGTTTTTCGGCGTCGCTTCAGCCTAGTCGCTTCAGCACAGCCTCGCCCCGACCGCTGGACATGCCCTCCGCCAGCCCGGGGGAACCCTGCCCGACCGGCCCCGCCTGTGGACATGCCCTCCCCTGACGGTGAGCAATGGACATATGGCAGCTATGTCCATTCCCAGCTGTTACCGGTGGACATGCCCAACGGCCCTGCCAGCGAACAGTGTCAGCGAACGTTGGGCATGTCCTCCGCCAGCCCGGGGGAACCTCGCCTCACCGGGCCCCTCCCGTGGACACGCCCTCTCCTGACGGTGAGCAATGGACATATGGCAGCTATGTCCATTCCCAGCTGTAACCAGTGGACATGCCCAACGGCCCTGCCAGCGAACAGTGTCAGCGAACGTTGGGCATGTCCTCCGCCAGCCCGGGGGAACCTCGCCTCACCGGGCCCCTCCCGTGGACATGCCCTCCCCTGACGGTGAGCAATGGACATCTGGCAGCTATGTCCATTGCCGGCTGTGACCGGTGGACATGCCCAGCGGTCCTGTCAGCGAACAGTGTCAGCGAACAGTGGGCATGTCCTCCGCCAGCCCGGGGGAACCCTGCCCACCCGGCCTTCCCGTGGACATGCCCTCCCCTGACGATGAGCAATGGACATATGGCAGCTATGTCCATTCCCGGCTGCCCGCGTTGGACATGTTCCGAAGTCCGGCCGGCGAAGGTTGGGCATGTCCAGCGGGGAGGTTGGAACGCTGGACATGCCCAGCGAAAAGCGTGCCTTAGCGCACGGCGACGCGGATCCGGTTGCGCCACGGGTCCTCGAAGCGCAGCTCGGCGCCGGTGTGGTGCGAGTCGACGCCGGCGACCTTGAGCCGGTCGGCCAGGGCCGCGACGTCGTCACCGGACGGCACTTCAATGAGGACTTCACCCAGGCCCAGCGTGTCGCGCCGAGGGCCCGCGCCGCGGCTGTTCCAGACGTTCATGGCCATATGGTGGTGGTAGCCGCCGGCCGAGACGAACAGCGCCTGGCCATGCCAGCCCGCGGTCTTCTCGAAGCCGAGCGTGCCGACGTAGAACTCATGCGCCGACTGGACGTCGCCCACCTGCAGGTGGACGTGCCCGACGCCGGCGGCAGCCTGGCGCTGGCCGGCAACGGACTCCTCGGTCAGGTACTGCTGCAGGTAGCGTTGCGGCGGCAGGGCGAGGCTGTCCATGACAACGTTCTTGCCCTCCCAGGACCAGGCCTCCCGCGGCCGGTCCCAGTACAGCTCGATGCCGTTGCCTTCGGGGTCGTTGAAGTAGAAGGCCTCACTGACGAGATGGTCCGCGCTGCCGGTGAAGGACTGGGGCTCGTACTGGGCCGCGCTGGCAATGGTGGCCGCCAGGGAGTGCTGGTCCTCGAAGAGGAGCGCGGTGTGGAAGAGCCCGGCTTCGCCGCGGTAAGGAAGGGCCAGGCCAGGGGCGGGTGCCAGGTGGACCAGCGGCTTCTGCTGGCGCCCAAGGTAGAGCCCGCCGTCCTGTTCGGCCACGGCTTCCAGGCCGAGGGCGCGCTGGTAGTAGTCGGTCATGAGCTTCATGTCGCCGACCTTGAGCATCACAGTGCCCATGGTGAGTTCGGCAGGAAGGAGGTCCTGGGTGCTGGCTGCTGCGGTCATTGAAACGCTCCGTGGATTCTGTAGCCACCGGCTTTCGGTGACTCTACATAGAAGTAAATTACTTGAAGCTTCAATTTATTCCTAGTGGCCGGCCTGGTTCCCGGTTCACTGGCAGCCCGCGCAGCACGATCTGCTTGAGCTGGCGGAGCGTGGCCGGTTGGCTCCGCGGATCCTCGGCGGTGACAAGGACATCCGCACTTGCCCCTTCGCCGATGGACTCCGCGCCGAGCCACGTCCGCGCGGACCAGCTTGCGGCGTCGAGGGCGGCTGCGGCGGGAAGTCCGGCGGCGTGCAGGGCCTGAATCTCGTCCACGATCCGGCCGTGGCTGATCACGCTGCCGGCGTCGGTGCCGGCATAGATCGCCACCCCGGCCTCGTAGGCTTCGAGCACCCTTTCAGCCCGCCGCTCCCACAGCGAACGCATGTGGGCGGCGTAGCGGGGGAACTTGGCCTCCGCCCGGGCGGCGATGTCCGGGAACGTGGCGATGTTGATCAGGGTGGGCACGATCGGGACGCCCTGCTCACGGAAGCGGGGCAGGTGCCGGGGCAGCAGCCCGGTGGCGTGCTCGATGCAGTCGATCCCGGCGTCGAGCATGTCATCCAGGGTGTCTTCGGCGAAGCAGTGCGCGGTGACGCGGGCCCCCTCATCGTGGGCCGCCTGGACGGCGTCCTTGACCGTCCGGGCGGGAAAGCTGGCGGCGAGGTCGCCGGCGTCGCGGTCGATCCAGTCCCCCACGAGCTTGACCCAGCCGTCGCCTGCGCGGGCCTGCTTGCGCACGGCCTCGACGAGATCCTCCGGTTCGACCTCGACGGCCAGGCCCGGCAGGTAGCGCCGGGTCCTGGCGAGGTGCCGGCCGGAGCGGATGACCCGGGGAAGGTCCGCGCGCTGCTGGAGCCAGCGGGTGTCGTGGACGGCGCCGGCGCCGCGGACCAGCAGCGTCCCGGTGTCGCGGTCCGCGAGGGCCTGGGATTCCGCGGTGTCCTCGGAAACGTCCCCGCCAGGGCCCAGGCCGATGTGGCAGTGCGCGTCCACGAGCCCGGGAATGACCCAGCCGTCGAGCACGAGGTCCGGCGCGGCGGCCGGACGGCGGAAGGTGAGCAGGCCATCCACCGACCAGAGCCCGCGGCGTTCCTGGTCTGCCGCTGTGAGGATGGGGCCGCTGAACTCGATGATGCCGGTCATGGCCTAAAGCCTAATCCGCATGACGATCCGCCGGCCCAGATCATCCAGACCCAGCTGCGCTTCGTGGATCCGCAGGGCAGCCAGCGCCTGCCCGGGCTGGGCGAATTCCTCGAAACCGCAGCTCGCGTAAAACGGCGCATTGAACGGAACGTCCGCGAAAGTGCAAAGCGTCATTGATAAATAGCCACGGCCCCGGGCCGCATCGAGGGCCGCCTCCACCAAGGACCGTCCGATCCCCCGCCCGCCAAAGTCCGGCTGCACGGAGAGTTGCTCCAGATGGGCGTGGCCGCCGACTTCGTCAACGCGGGCAAACCCTACGGGCGGGGTTCCGGCGACAAGTATGAAGAGCGGCTCAACCGGCGTCGTCAACTCCGGGGCCGGGAGCGCCTGGTTCCCCAGCTCCGCTTCGAGGACGCGGTCTGCCGCGGCCTCGAGAACTGACAGCGCCGGGAGCTCTTCCGGCGTCGCCGTCCTGATGCGGGGCACGGCCCTGGGCAGAGTCACCATGCCACGCTAACACCGCGGCCCGGCGGCCGCGTCATACTCGACAGCCGTCGACAGGCGCGTGGTAGCTTCATGTACGACCACACGGGTGCCCCCTGCAGGGGCTGAGATCGGGCTGACGCAGCCTGCGACCGTTGAACCTGTCCGGGTAATGCCGGCGAAGGAAGTGAGTATTTTCGTGAATACCCAATTGGCACAGCACAGCCCTGTCCAAAAGCAGTTCGTCCACAATGAATCAGTCCAAAACGAGTCCGTCCCCAACGAGTCAGCAGCCACCACGCAGTCGCTGAAGTCCCACTCGCTGGCCTTCACCACGGACCCGGACCATGGCCTCCGCGTCCCGGTGACCGAGATTGCCCTGGAACCCTCACCGGGCGGCGTCGCGAACCCTCCTTTCCGGGTCTACCGCACGGCCGGCCCGGGCAGCGATCCGGTCCGCGGGCTGGAGCCGTTCCGGGCACCCTGGATTGAGGCCAGGGCGGACACCGAAACCTACGCGGGCCGGGAAAGGGAGCTGCTCGACGACGGCAAGTCGGCGGTGCGCCGGGGTGCGGCGTCGGCCGAGTGGCGGGGCGGACGCCCGGTGCCGCGCCGCGCGGTCGAGGGCAGGACCGTCACGCAGATGCGCTACGCCCGGGACGGTGTCATCACCCAGGAAATGCGGTTCGTCGCGCTGCGCGAGAACTGCGACGTGGAGCTGGTGCGCGGCGAGCTGGCCGCGGGCCGGGCGATCATTCCCAACAACGTCAACCACCCCGAATCCGAGCCGATGATCATCGGCAAGGCGTTCCTGGTGAAAATCAACGCCAATATCGGAAATTCCGCCGTGACCAGCTCCATCGCCGAGGAGGTCGACAAACTCCAGTGGGCCACGCAATGGGGCGCGGACACGGTCATGGACCTCTCCACCGGGGACGACATCCACACGACGCGCGAGTGGATCATCCGCAACTCCCCCGTCCCCATCGGCACGGTCCCGATCTACCAGGCGCTGGAGAAGGTCAACGGCGAGGCCAACGCCCTGACCTGGGAAATCTTCCGGGACACCGTGATCGAGCAGTGCGAGCAGGGCGTGGACTACATGACCATCCACGCCGGGGTGCTGCTGCGCTATGTGCCCCTGACAGCCAACCGGGTCACCGGCATCGTGTCCCGCGGCGGTTCCATCATGGCCGGCTGGTGCCTGGCGCACCACCAGGAGAACTTCCTCTACACCCACTTCGACGAGCTGTGCGAGATCTTCGCGAAGTACGACGTCGCGTTCTCCCTGGGTGACGGGCTGCGCCCCGGCGCAACGGCGGATGCCAACGACGCGGCGCAGTTCGCCGAACTGGACACGCTGGCCGAGCTCACGCAGCGGGCCTGGGAGTTCGACGTGCAGGTCATGGTGGAGGGCCCCGGGCATGTGCCCTTCCACCTCGTCCGGGAAAACGTGGAGCGCCAACAGGAACTCTGCAAGGGCGCCCCGTTCTATACGCTCGGGCCGCTGGTCACCGACATCGCACCGGGGTATGACCACATCACCTCGGCGATCGGCGCCACGGAGATTGCCCGCTACGGCACCGCCATGCTCTGCTACGTCACGCCCAAGGAACACCTCGGGCTGCCGAACAAGGACGACGTGAAGACGGGCGTGATCACCTACAAGATCGCGGCCCACGCCGCCGACCTCGCCAAGGGCCACCCCGGCGCCCACGAACGCGACGATGCCCTGTCCAAGGCGAGGTTTGAGTTCCGCTGGCGGGACCAGTTCGCGCTGTCCCTGGACCCGGTGACAGCCGAAGCCTTCCACGATGAGACGCTTCCCGCGGAGCCTGCCAAGACGGCCCACTTCTGCTCGATGTGCGGTCCGAAGTTCTGCTCCATGCGGATCAGCCAGGACATCCGGGACGAATACGGATCAGCCGATTCGCAGGCGGCCCTGGCGCAGATGGCGGCCGGAATGCAGGCGAAGAGCAATGAGTTCCTTGCCTCGGGCGGCAAGGTCTACTTGCCGGAGCCTGCCGTGGGAGCCCCCGCAGCCTCCTAGGACGCCCGGGCGTGCTGGCGCCGGCTGACCTCGGCGATGTACGAGCGGATGGCCCGGTTCCCGTCAGTTGAATCCTGCGGCCGGTGGCCTCCCGGCGCCGTGCGGTGCAAGGCGCCGGTCTCGCGCAGGTAGCCGGCGATTTCCTCATACAGCGGTTCCCAGCCGCCGGTCAGGACCAGCGTCGGCACGCCCGGCACGATCTGCAGCGGGGCTTCCCACGGCGGCGCCTGCAGGCGGAGCCGGCGCGCTGCCCGGAGGGCCTCCGGCGTCGTGGCCCCCGGGGCGTCCGCCGCGAACGCGCGGCGGATGAACTCCCGCTGGAAGTCGTCGTCGCTGAGGTTGTGCCGGACGTCGAAGAGCGGCTGCATGAGGGCCCGGTGCGCGGCGGTGGCCGGGAGCTCCGCGGTCAAGGACAGGCAGGCCGGTTCCACCAGGGTCAGCGACTGGACGAGGTCGGGCCGCTCGACGGCGGCCATCATCGCGGCGATCGCGCCCTGCGAATGGGCCACCACATGACCGCCGGCCTCGCCGCGGCCGTCGTCTGCCAGCGACGCGAGCACGATTGCGGCGTCGGCGGCGAAGTTGGATTCGAGCGGTTCCGCGACGGCGTCAAACCCGTGCCGCCGCAGGAACAGGGCGTCGTAGTCCAGCGCCATTCCGTGCTGCTTTGGCCACGCGGCGGCACCAAAACTGCCATCCCCGTGGACGAAGACTACGCGCTGCTTGAACATTGTCTAACCCTATGGCACTTCAGTGCTGCTGCCGCCGGCGACACAGTCCCGGCGGCATCAGCAGCTGCGGCTACTTGCTGCCGCCAAGGAACTTGTCGAAGCCCTTGGGCAGGTTCAGCTGGGACGGATCGAAGTCGCCGCCCTGCTGGCCGAACGACGCTCCGGTGGGCAGGGCCTTGGCGCCGGCGGCACGCCGGGCCTCGGCGTCGCGCAGTTCCTGCGCAGCCTTGGCCGGGTTGCCGGAGCGGGCCTTCTTCTTGGGCGCGGACTTGGCTCCCTTTCGAGCACCGCCCCCGCCGCCCATGCCGGGCATTCCCGGCATGCCGGGCATCCCGCCGCCGGCGGCCATCTTCTTCATCATCTTCTGGGCCTGGGCAAAGCGTTCCAGCAGTCCGTTGACCTCGGAGACGTGCACGCCCGAGCCGCGGGCAATGCGGGCCCGGCGGGAGCCGTTGATGATCTTCGGAGCCACGCGCTCGTGCGGGGTCATCGACCGGACAATGGCCTCGACGCGGTCGATCTCGCGCTCGTCGAACTGCTCCAGCTGCTGGCGGATGTTCTGCGCGCCGGGCATCATCATGAGCATTTTCTTCATGGAGCCCATGTTGCGGATCTGCTGCATCTGGGCGAGGAAGTCATCCAGGGTGAAGTCTTCCTGGTCGGCGAACTTCTTCGCCATCCGGGCGGCTTCATCCTTGTCCCAGGACTTCTCGGCCTGCTCGATCAGGGTGAGGACGTCACCCATGTCGAGGATGCGCGAGGCCATGCGGTCCGGGTGGAAGAGCTCGAAGTCGTCCAGGCCTTCGCCGGTGGATGCGAACATGACGGGCTTGCCGGTCACCGATGTGACGGAGAGCGCGGCACCGCCGCGGGCGTCGCCGTCGAGCTTGGAGAGCACGATGCCGGTGAAGTTGACGCCCTCGTCGAAGGCCATGGCCGTGTTCACGGCGTCCTGGCCGATCATGGAGTCGATCACGTACAGGACTTCGTTCGGGACGATCGCCCGGCGGATCTGGCGCGCCTGCTCCATCATCTCGGCATCGATGCCAAGACGGCCGGCGGTGTCCACGATCACGACGTCGTGGAGGGTGCGCTTGGCTTCCTCGACGCCGGCACGGGCGACGGCGACAGGGTCGCCGGCAGGGTGGTCCAGCTCGGTGGACGTGGCGCCCGGGTGCGGGGCGAACACGGGTACGCCGGCGCGCTGGCCAACCACCTGCAGCTGGGTGACGGCGTTGGGGCGCTGGAGGTCACAGGCCACCAGCATGGGGCTGTGGCCCTGGGACTTGAGCCACTTGGACAGCTTGCCGGCCAGGGTGGTCTTGCCGGCGCCCTGCAGACCGGCCAGCATGATGATGGTGGGCCCGGACTTGGCGAGGCGGATCCGGCGGGTCTCGCCGCCAAGGATCTCAACAAGTTCCTCGTTGACGATCTTCACGATCTGCTGGCTCGGGTTCAGCGCGCCGGAGACTTCGGCGCCGAGGGCACGCTCGCGCACGCGGCCTGTGAACTCCCGGACCACGGGCACGGCGACATCGGCGTCCAGGAGGGCACGCCGGATCTCGCGGACTGTGGCGTCAACGTCCGCCTCGGTCAGGCGGCCTTTGCCACGCAGATTCTTGAAGGTTGCTGTCAACCGGTCAGAGAGTGAATTGAACACGCGCCGTGCACTTCTTTCAGTGGATCTACAGGTGGCGGCCGGTGCGGCACGCCAGCGTCGCGACTGGTGTTCGCCTGAACGAACCGCCTCGACGACAGGACTCGACTATCTAGGGTACCAAGATGCGCCTTCAAGATGGCATGCTGGCTTAGGTGACCAGCCAAACAACTGTAAAAACCCTGCTCATCCTTGGCGCCTCCGGCGATCTTACCGGCCGGCTCCTGTTGCCAGGGCTCGCCCGCCTGGTGGCCCGGGGCCGCGCCGACGGCCTCACCCTGGCCGGAGCGGGATCGGACCCCTGGACCCCGGAGCAGTGGCTGGGCCGGGTCGAGGAGTCTTTCGCGGACGAGAACTCCCAGGCCGATGGCCACGGCAAGCGGGAGCTCAACCGGATCCGCCAGGAGAGCACCTACCACCAGCTCGATGTCACAGCGCAGGGCCAGCTCGCCGGGCTGCTCGCGCAGCTGGAGGGCCCCGTGGCCGTCTACTTCGCCCTGCCCCCGCGGGTCAGCCAGCTCGCGTGCGAGGCGCTGGCCCCGGAGGACTTGCCCGCCGGCACCCGGCTGGTCATGGAGAAGCCGTTCGGCTCGGACGAGCAGTCCGCACAGCACCTGAACAAGACACTGGCCGCGCTGGTGCCGGAGGACCACATCCACCGGGTGGACCACTTCCTCGGCAAGGCAACCGTCCTGAACATCCTTGGCCTGCGCTTCGCGAACACGTTCCTGGAGCCGGTGTGGAACCGGCAAAATATCGAAAAGATCGAGATCATTTTCGACGAGGACCTCGCCCTGGAAGGCCGCGCCCGCTACTACGACGGCGCCGGCGCCCTCCGCGACATGATTCAGAGCCATCTGCTTCAGATCATGGCCCTGATGGCAATCGAGCCGCCGGCATCCGTGGACGAACGCGACCTCCGCGATGCTGTGGCCACCGTGCTGCGGGCCAGCAGCATCAAGGCCCCGTACCGCCAAAACACCCGCCGGGCACGGTACACCGCCGGTTCAATCAACAGCCGGAAAGTTCCGGACTATGCCCGGGAGGACGGCGTGGACGCGGCCAGGGGCACCGAGACCCTCGCCGAGGTGCAGGTGGAGATCGACAACTGGCGCTGGCAGGGCGTGCCGTTCATCCTGCGCTCGGGCAAGGCGGTGGGCACAAAACGCAAGGAGGCCGTGGTGACCTTCCGGCCGGTGCCGCACCTGCCGAAGGGGTTCACCGGCGTGGACGCCCCCAACCAGCTGCGGATCGGTTTCGGCCCGGACACGCTGCAGTTCGACGTCGACGTGAACGGCCCGGGCGATGTCCTGAGCCTGGACCGGACCACGTTGCACGCCGAGCTGAGCGACTCCGAGCTCCTCCCCTACGGTGAAGTGCTGGAGGGCGTCCTGGCCGGCGATCCGCTGCTCTCGGTGCGGGCAGACACCGCCGAGGAATGCTGGCGCATCCTGGCGCCGGTGCTGAAGTCCTGGACCGCCGGACATGTCCCGCTGGAGGAATATCCGGCCGGCACCCCGGGGCCGGAGGGCTGGCCGGCGTAGCACCGGCCCAGCACCAACGACACAGCGGGCCGGATGCCTTTTGGGGCATCCGGCCCGCTGTGTCAGCGCCGCGTTGCTGTGTCAGCCGCGCTTTCCGGGGCGGAGCGGGAGCAGCTAGATCGCTGCCGAACCGCGCTCTCCGGTGCGGACCCTGACAGCCTCGAACACATCCATCGTCCAGACCTTGCCGTCCCCGGCCCGGCCAGTGTTCGAACTGGCGATGATGACATCCAGGATGTCATCCGCCTGTTCGTCGGTGGCCAGGACTTCTACCCGGATCTTTGGGAGGAGATCCACGTTGTACTCGGCCCCGCGGTACACCTCGGTGTAGCCGCGCTGCCGGCCGTAGCCGCTGGCTGCGCTGACCGTGAGGCCCTGCACACCGTAGGCTTCCAGGCCTTCGCGAATAGCCTCAAGCTTTTCCGGTCGGACGATTGCTGTGATCAGTTTCATGCCCCCACACTTTCCTTACCCGTTGCGTTCTGCTTGCCGTTGGACGAAGGGTCCACCTCAGCGGCGGAAACTGAGTTCTCCTCCTGCGGCCTGCCGGTGATCAGTTCGTGCAGCGGCTGGAAGCTGCCGCCGTGCCCGCCGACGCCGAACTCGTATGCGGTCTCGGCGTGCAGGCTCAGGTCCACGCCGACGACTTCCTGTTCCTGGGAGACCCGGAAGCCCATGAGCTTGTGGATCGGGAAGGCGATGATGAACGTCATCACGGCGGTGAAGACGATGGCCATCATTGCCGCGAGGCTTTGGGCGACCAGCTGCGTGGTGCCGCCGCCGTAGAACAGGCCCGCGGCGCCCTGGGTCGGGGTGGCCAGGAAGCCGATTGCCACGGTGCCGATCACGCCGGAGACGAGGTGGACGCCGACGACGTCGAGCGAGTCGTCGTAGCCGAACTTGAACTTCAGGCCGACGGCGAGCGCGGAGGCCACACCGGCAACGACGCCAAGGGCGATCGCACCCAGCGGGGAGACGTTGGCACAGGCCGGGGTGATGGCGACCAGGCCGGCGACCACGCCGGAGGCGGCACCGAGTGAGGTCGGGTGACCGTCGCGGAAGCGTTCCACGGCGAGCCAGCCGAGCATGGCGGCGGCCGGGGCGGCCAGGGTGTTGATCCAGATCAGGCCGGCCTGCTCCACAGTGGCGGCGGCACCGGCGTTGAAGCCGAACCAGCCGAACCACAGGATTGCGGCGCCGAGCATGACGAACGGAATGTTGTGCGGGCGGTGGTTCGGGTCTTTGCCGAAGCCCTTGCGGTTACCGATGATCAGGACCAGGATCAGGCCCGCGACGCCGGCGTTGATGTGGACCACGGTGCCGCCGGCGAAGTCGATGACCGGCGCGAACGTCTGGCCGAACCAGCCGCTGGCGGAGAAGAGTCCGCCGCCCCAGACCATGAAGGCCATCGGCGCGTAGACGAGGGTGGCCCAGATGGGGGTGAAGACCACCCAGGCGGAGAACTTGGCACGGTCGGCGACCGCGCCGGAGATCAGGGCCACCGTGATGATGGCGAAGGTGGCCGCGTAGCCGACCTTGAGCAGATCCGCCGGTTCGGTGAAGCCGTGCAGGCCGAAGTGGCTGAACGGGTTGGCGAAGATCTGGAAGAAGTTGTCTTCGTTGCTCGTCGCCATCGAGGCGCCCCACAGGACCCACATGATGCTCACGGTTCCAATGGCGACGAAGCTCATCATCATCATGTTCAAAGCCGACTTGGCGCGAGTCATGCCGCCGTAGAAGAATGCCAGGCCCGGGGTCATGAACAGCACGAGTGCCGCGGCGACCAGGAGCCAAACGAGACCTGCGGTGAGTTCCATGGTCTACGTCCTCTCTTGCAATAGGTGCGGGGTAGTCCGCCGGTCCCAACGCATTATTTGCGTTCTACATCGAGTTTCGCGGGGCTGTGTTTCGCTGGCGGAGGATTTACATTGCCGGGTTGTTACAAGAACCTCCCGGACGTAAATGGTGCATCTCACACTTGTTACGGTTATGTTTCACCGGTTTAATTCCGCGCTTGAAGGACCCGCCGCCAGCGGGCCCCGCATCTGCCCAAGGACGAACGCATTATGAGCAACACCTCCCGCCCCGTCGGCGACGCCGCAGCCCAGGCGCCCTCCCCGGCGCCGGGGCGTTCCCGGCTGCCCCGGGACATCAAAGTGATGCTGGTTGCGGCCTTCCTGATCGCGATCGGTTTTGGCCTCGTGGCGCCCGTCCTCCCCCAGTTCGCCACCACGTTCGGCGTCGGCGCCACGGAGGCGGCCATCATCGTGAGCATCTTCGCCTTCATGCGCCTCGTCTTCGCCCCGGCCGGCGGGGCCCTGATCGTGAAGCTGGGCGAACGGCCCGTCTACGTGGCCGGGCTGCTGATCGTGGCCGCGTCGACGGCGGCCTGCGCTTTCGCCCAGAACTACTGGCAGTTGCTGGTCTTCCGTGGCCTGGGCGGGGCGGGTTCGGTGATGTTCACTGTGGCGTCCATGGCGCTCGTGGTCCGGCTCGCGCCGCCGGAAAGCCGCGGCCGGGTCTCGGGGGCCTATGCCTCCGCCTTCCTGATCGGCAACGTCTGCGGCCCGATCGTGGGCGGACTGCTCGCCAACTTCGGTCTGCGGGTGCCGTTCCTTGCCTACGCGGCTGCCCTGGTGCTGGCCGCCCTCGTGGTGCAGACCCAGCTCAGCCATGTCCCGGCCGCCTCGCGGCAGCCCGGCGCCACAGCCCCGGCGATGGAACTGAAAGACGCGCTGCGGGACAGCGCCTACCGGGCCGGCCTGTTTTCGAGTTTTGCCAACGGCTGGGCCACCTTCGGCGTGCGGATGGCCACAGTGCCGCTCTTCGCCGTGGTGGCGCTCGGCGCGGGGCCGGAATCGGCCGGCTGGGCCCTGGCGGTGTTCGCGGGCGGCAACGCGGCGGCTCTGACGTTCTCCGGCCGGCTCGCCGACAGCCTTGGCCGCAAGCCGCTCCTGCTGTCCGGGCTGCTGGTCACCGGCACTGCCACGGCGGCCATCGGGTTCACACACCAGCTGCCCTGGTTTCTGCTCGCCTCCGCTTGCGCCGGGATCGGCTCCGGCCTGCTCGGACCGGCCCAGCAGGCCGCCATCGCCGACGTGATCGGCAACGAGCGCTCCGGCGGCCGCGTCCTGGCCGTCTTCCAGATGGCCTCGGACAGCGGCGCGATCGTCGGGCCCGTGGTGGCCGGGCTGCTGGCGGACCGCCTCGGCTACGGCTGGGCCTTCGGAGTCACGGGCGGCATGCTGCTGGCCGCCGCCGCCGTGTGGGTGCCGGCCCGCGAAACGTTCCGCCGACCCGCCGCGGTGGGCGCCTGACCTGCGGTGTTGCCGCCGCCGGCCCGCCGTGCGAGCAGTCCTGTCCAGAACCGCGTCCGCGGCCTCGTTCAGATCCTTGTCGAGGACCCTGTTCCGGACCTTCCGGTCAGCGGCGGCCGCCTCCCTTGGCTAAGCTGGGGGCACGTGTCACAAACTTCCGGAGGTTATCCCCCATGGCCAGATTCGACTCTTCCCCCGGGAAAGCCGATAGCCCAGACTCCGCCAAACCCGCCAGCGCGGGAAAAAGCGCGGAGAAAAGGAAGCGTTCGCGGATCGTCGCCGGTGCCGGAATCACCGCCGTCGTCGCCGCGGCAGTGCTGATTCCGCTCTCACTCGGAAGTCCGACGCCGGCCCCGCCGGCTGCTTCTTCTCCCGCGCAGTCGGCACCGGCGCTCGCCCCGGCCGAGGTCGGACCGCCCGTCACCTATTACAAACAGCCGGGTCCGCCGGCCGGGTCGCCGCTGGAAAAGGTTGAGCCCCTCAAGGTCGATGTCTCCAGCGACCTCGTTGGCACATCGCTGAACAAGGGCACAATGGGAATCTCGCTGGAGGCCACGGACCTGGCCGATCCCGACCTCAGCAGCGACAATGCGTCGCTGGTGAAGCTTCTCAAGGAGCTCGACCAGCCGGTCCTGCGCTTCGGCGGCAACGCCGTCGACCGGCGCTTCTTCTGGACGTCCACAGGCGAGGCCGTCCCCGCCGATTACAAGGGCGACGAGACCCACCCGGTCAAGGCCGTGGGACCGGCAGACCTGACCCGGCTGAAGACTCTCCTGGAGGCCGGTGATGCCAAGGTCACCCTTACGGTGGACCTGGGCCACTACAACCCGGCCCGGGCCGCGGATATGGTCAAGAATGCGTCGCAGATCCTCGGTGACCGGCTGCTCAGCGTCACCGTGGGCAACGAGCCCAACGGCTTCGTCTTCAACGATGTCAAAACCGGCAGCGGCTACAGCCTTGAGCAGTACATCCGGGAACTGAAGGACTACGCCAACGCGATCTACGCCGTGGCGCCCAATGTGCCCATCTCCGGACCGGGCACCTTTGACTCGAAGTGGTGGCAGCCCTTCGTCGATGCAGACATCCCGCAGAAGAAGATCCTGACGTTCCACCACTACCCGCTCTCCGACTGTGACGGCAAGGTCCCCCAGGACTCGCCCACGATGGCAAACCTGGTGAGCCGAACGATGCACGACCGTGCCGCCGAGTACCAGAACGCGGCCCTCGCGGTGGGCCGTGCCGCGGGCCTGGAGACCTGGATTCCGGAAACCGGGGTCTCGGCGTGCCCCGGTTCCAACGAGACCTCCCGTACCCACGCCTCCGCGCTGTGGGCGGCAGACTATGCCCTCACCGCCGCCCAGCTGGGCATCACCCGGGTCAGCCTCCACAGCTCGCTGCTGACGTGCAAGGGCGGGCCGCCCCTGTCCGCCGTCTGCAGCGCCGGCGCCTACCCGTACGGAAACGGCAAGATGTCCGGCCGGGCCAACTTCTTCGGCCTCTCCATGGTTGCCGGGCTCGAGGCCGGAAAGTTCATGAAACTGAACAGCTCCGGCGGCGGCTTGGCGTTCAGCTACGCGCTGCAGAACGCGGACGGCAGCACCAGCGTGGTGATCGTCAATGAAAACGACCCCGAAAAGGCCGCGCAGACTTTCGTCACACTGAACCTGCCGGGAAAGCCGGTAACCGGGACGATGACCCAGCTCAGCGGCCCCAGTTACTCGGCCGAGGACCAGACTGTCATCGATGGCGCCAAGACTGAGCCCAAGCCCCTCGCCAAGCGCGCCACAGTGCCCGGGTTCGCGTACAAGTCCCAGACCCAGCAGTTCAAGCTGACCGCCGGAACAGTGACGGTCCTGAACTTCAAGTACTAGCCACCTGACGTACCAGCCGCAACACAAAGTGCCCCGGTCCGCGAGGACCGGGGCACTTTTTGGTGCTGTGCGTGCTGCTTGCGTGCGTGCTAGTTCAGCAGCGCATCCACGAAGCCTTCGGCCTCGAACGGCGCGAGGTCATCGGCGCCTTCGCCCAGGCCGATCAGCTTGACCGGGACGCCGAGGGACTTCTGGATGGCGACGACGATCCCGCCCTTGGCGGTGCCGTCCAGCTTGGTCAGGACGATCCCGGTGATGTTCACGACCTCGGAGAACACCCGGGCCTGGTTGAGCCCGTTCTGGCCGGTGGTGGCGTCCAGGACCAGCAGCACCTCGTCCACCTCCGCAAGCTTTTCGATGACCCGCTTAACCTTGCTGAGCTCGTCCATGAGGCCCACCTTGTTCTGCAGGCGCCCCGCTGTGTCGATCATGACGACGTCGACTTCCTGATCGATGCCGGCCTTGACGGCCTCGTAGGCCACGGAGGCCGGGTCCGCGCCGTCGATGTCCGACTTCACGGTGGGCACGCCGACGCGCTGGCCCCACGTGGCCAGCTGCTCGGAGGCGGCGGCGCGGAAGGTGTCGGCAGCGCCCAGCAGCACGTCTTTGTCTTCGGCCACGAGCACACGGGCGAGCTTGCCCACGGTGGTGGTCTTGCCGACGCCGTTGACGCCGACCACCATCATGACAGCGGGCTTGTCGGCGTGGCGTTCGACATTCAGGCTCCGGTCCATGGTGGGGTCCACGAGCTTGATGAGTTCCTCGCGGAGCAGGGCCTTGACGTGCTCCGGGTCCCGGGTGCCGATCACCTTGACGCGTTCGCGGAGCGCGTCCACGAGCTGCATCGTGGGTTCGGTGCCGAGATCGGCCAGCAGGAGGGTTTCCTCGACTTCATCCCAGACGTCTTCATCGATCTTGTCCGCTGAGAGCAGGGCCAGGAGCCCCTTGCCCAGGACGTTGTTGGACTTGACCAGCCGCTCGCGCAGCCGGGCGAGGCGGCCTGCCACCGGCAGCGGCGTTTCCACCGGCACGGTTTCCAGGCCGGCGGCGTTGTCCGGCACCTCGACCATTGGTCCTTCGAGCACGACGCCGTCCGGCGAGGTCCTTTCCGGTGCTGGCGCCGGCGCGGGACGGTCCTCCACAAGGGTTCCGGCTCCCGGGGCCTGCACGGGGTCGTTTTCGTCACGTGTGCCGAGATACTTCCGGGTGGTCTTCCGGGTCTTCATGAGCACCGGGATCAGCACACCGAGGACCACCAGGACAGCGAGAATGGGCAGAATGATGGGAAGGATGTCGTTCACTCCCCTAGCTTCTCACAAACCCCAAATGGGCCGTGGCCAGCGTATTCGTTCTGCCTGGACCCCTGTCCTGCTCAAACGTCCGCGCCCAGCCGCTGGCTGATCACCGTGGAGACGCCGTCGCCGCGCATTGTGACGCCGTAGAGGGCGTCGGCGACTTCCATGGTGCGCTTCTGGTGCGTGATGACAATCAGCTGGCTGGATTCGCGGAGCTCTTCGAAGATGGTGATGAGCCGGCCCAGGTTGGTGTCATCGAGCGCGGCCTCGACCTCGTCCATGACGTAGAAGGGCGAGGGCCGTGCCTTGAAGATGGCCACCAGCAGCGCCACGGCCGTCAGGGAACGCTCGCCGCCGGAGAGCAGCGAGAGCCGCTTGATTTTCTTGCCGGCCGGGCGGGCTTCCACCTCGATCCCGGTGGTGAGCATGTCGGAGGGGTCGGTCAGGATGAGCCGGCCTTCGCCGCCGGGGAACAGCCGGGCGAAGACGCGGACAAACTGCCGTGAGGTGTCATCGAATGCCTCGGCGAAGACCTTCTGGACGCGGTCATCGACTTCCTTGATGATGTCCAGCAGATCCTTGCGGCTGGACTTCAGGTCTTCGAGCTGGGTGCTGAGGAACTGGTGGCGCTCCTCGAGCGCGGCGAACTCCTCGAGCGCCAGCGGGTTGACTTTGCCGAGGGCCGCGAGGTCGCGTTCGGCGCGTTTGAGTCGTTTTTCCTGCTCGGCCCGGACGAAGGGCTTGCCCTCGGGAATCTCGCGGCCGTCCTCGTCCACCGGGGCGCGCAGGGCGGCCCATTTGTCCGCCGAGTCCTCGGCCGGCACCGGGACGGGCCGGTCCGGACCGTAGTCGGCCACGAGTTGCTCGGCGGTCAGCCCGAGCTCCTCCACGCTTTTGAGTTCCAGGGCCTCGATCCGCAGCCGCTGCTGCGTGCGGGCGAGCTCGTCGCGGTGCACGGAGTCGGTGAGCTCGGCCAGTTCACGGGCCAGGGCGTCGTTACCGCTGCGGACCCCGGCAAGCTCACGGTCCATCGCGTCCCTGCGTTCCTCGGCGCTGTCCCGCTCCCGGCGGGCCAGCTCCACGGACACGTCGATGAACCCGATGATCTGCTGCACGGCGGTGGAGACGGCGGCGGCGCGCCGGGCCTGGAGCCGGCGGCGGCGGGCCCGTTCCGCGGCTTCTTCGCGGGCGCGGCGTTCGGTGGCGGCGGCCCGTTCCAGCGAGGCCGCCCGGTTCCGGGTGGCCGTGAGCTGTTCCTCGGCGCTGCGCAGGGCGAGCCTGGCCTCCATTTCGGCCGTGCGCGCCAGCGAGGCGGCCAGGGCCAGGGCGTCGCGGTGCTCCGGGGAGGGTTCCTGCTCCTCGGGGGCTTCGGTGGCCGCGGCCAGCCGTGCCGCCACCGCTTCCAGGGCGTCTTGTTCGCTGACAATCTGGGCCTCGGCCCTGGCCAGGGAGGCGGCCAGGCGCTCACTTTCCCCCACGGCGCTGCGCAGCACCGCGTTCAGATGGCCCAGGCGTTCGGCGACTGCCGCCAGTTTCGCGTCGGAATCGTGGAGTTTCGCGAGGGCCGCGTCCGCCCGGTCCTGGGCTTCGGCGCGCCGGGCCCGGGCGGTGGAGAGCGCGAAGCGGTTGCGTTCGAGTCCGGCGGTGACGGCGGCCAGCTTCGCGGCGGCGTCGTCGACGGCGGCCTGCACTTCCAGCAGCGACGGCGCCGACGCGGAACCGCCGGTCACGGTCAGCGCGGTAAAGACGTCCCCGGCCCGGGTCACGGCGGTTAGCTCGGGGCGCGCCGCGATCAGCTGCGCCGCGGCATCCAGATCCTCGACGACGGCGACGCCCGCCAGCAGGGCGGCCAGCGGTAGGCCGGCGGCATCCGGATCCGCAGCCGAAACCAGCTCCGCGGCCCAGCGCCCGCCTGCGGGAAGCGTGCTCCCGCCGCTCAATTCATGGGCCAACAGCGCATCGGCCAACAGCGGCGAAGCTCCGGCCGCGGCGTCGGCGAGCAGCAGCGCGGCGCGGCCGGCGTCGTCCTCGCGCAGCAGCCGCACGGCGGCGGCGGCCGTCTCCTGGTCCCGGACCACCACGGCGTCGGACGCGCTGCCGAGTGCGGCGGCGACGGCGGCCTCGAATCCGGCCTCCACGGTGATCATGGATGCCAGGGAGCCCAGGACCCCGGCGGCCAGGTTCCCGGCGGCCGCGCCGAGCACGTGCCCGGAGCCGTCTTTGCGGTTCAGGCCGAGCTGGAGGGCATCGCGGCGGGCCACGAGGGCGCCGCGCTCCCGCTCGCCCTCACGCTCGGCCGCCTTCAGTGCGTCAATTTCGGCGATGACCGTGTCGAGGGCAACGCTTGCGGCCTCGTAATCGGCGTCGAGCGATTCCTCGCCGTCCTCGACGCCTGCCACCTGCGTCTCCAGGGCCGTGAACTCGCTGTGCGCGTGCCGGCGGCGTTCCTCACCCGCCTTTTGCGATTCGCGGAGGCGTCCGAGTTCGGACTGGGCCGACTCGACGCGGGACCGTGCCGCGCCGACCTGCCCGGCGAGCTTTGCCAGTCCTTCGCGCCGGTCCGCGGCGGCCCGCAGCAGGGCGGCGAGCCGCTTGTCCTCGGCGGCGGCGGCCTGCTCGGCATCATGTTTTCCGGCTGTCGCGGCGTCCAGGGCCTCCGTCCGGTCCAGGATCTGCCGTTCCAGCCCGGCCTGCTCGTCGCGGACGCGGGCGGCCTGCTGCTCCAGCTGGTCCGGATCCCGGCCGGTGTCCGGAACCACGTCCGCTGCGCCGAGCAGCCTGCGGCGCTCCTCGGCGAGCGAGCCGAGCGAACGGAGCCGTTCGCGCCCGGTGGAGAGCGAATACCAGTTCTCCCGCGCGGCGTTCAGGATTGGCGTGGCCTCGGCAGCGAGCCGTTCAAGGACTGCCTGGCGCTGCCGTCCAGCCTCGAGGTCGCGTTCAACGACGCCGCGGCGAGCCTTGAGCGCCGATTCATCCGCGACATCCTGCGCCAGCGCGGACTGCAGCTGGACGAGGTCGTCGGCCAGGAGGCGTGAGCGGGCGTCGCGGACCTCGAACTGGACGCTCTGGGCACGCCGGGCCACTTCCGCCTGCTTGCCCAGCGGGGTCAATTGCCGCCGGATTTCGCCGGTGAGATCGCTGAGCCGGGACAGGTTGGCCTGCATGGCCTCGAGTTTGCGGACAGTCTTTTCCTTGCGGCGGCGGTGTTTAAGGATGCCGGCGGCCTCTTCGATGAAGCCCCGCCGGTCCTCGGGGGTGGCGTGCAGGACCTTGTCCAGCTGGCCCTGGCCCACAATCACGTGCATCTCCCGGCCGAGGCCCGAGTCGGAAAGCAGCTCCTGGATATCCAGCAGCCGGCAGCCGGCGCCGTTGATGGCGTACTCCGAGCCGCCGGTCCGGAACAGGGTCCGCGAGATCGTCACCTCGCTGTATTCGATCGGCAGGGCGCCGTCGCTGTTGTCGATGGTCAGCGAGACATGGGCCCGCCCCAGCGGCGGCCGGCCCGAGGTGCCCGCGAAGATCACGTCCTCCATCTTGCCGCCGCGAAGGGTTTTGGCTCCCTGCTCGCCCATGACCCAGGCCAGCGCGTCCACCACATTCGACTTGCCCGAGCCGTTGGGCCCCACCACGGCGGTGACGCCGGGTTCGAATTCGAAAGTCGTCGCGGAGGCGAACGACTTGAATCCCCGGACGGTCAGACTTTTGAGGTGCAAGGTGTTTCGGGTCTCCTGCTCGGCGGACTGGGCGCGCTGTTCGATGTAAGCATGATTCGGACTGCATTATTCAAACGGGCGCGGGTGTTCGGGAAGGCCCCGGATACCTAAATCTACTGCGGTGTTGCGACAAGTCCGCGCAGAACCCGTGCGAAGCCGCCGCTAATGCCGCAGAATATGCAGGAACAGCTGCGCACCGGGCATAGTTAAGCTCTTGGGCTTGTGCTTGAAGGTGCAGTTAACCGTCGGAGCGCAGGACGGACACGAACAGGGGCTTGATTTGATAGGGAATGCAACATTCCGGCACCGCAACACCGCATTGCTTTCGGTGAGCAGCGTTGAAGCTCCGACGATCATCAGTTCTACGGATTTCGACCGCAGGCTGGCTTCGACCCTGCGGCGGCTGAAATTCCCTCCGAAGCTGCTCGAACGGGTCGCCGGCATCACCCACCGGCGCTGGTGGGCCCCCGGGACATCGTTCGACGACGCCGCCATCGAGGCGGGCGCGAAGGCCCTGGCCGAGTCCGGCATCGAAGCGTCCCAGGTTGGCCTTCTGATCAACACGTCCGTCACGCGGCGCAACCTCGAACCGTCTGTCGCGGTGAAGGTCCACCACGGACTCGGCCTGCCGTCGTCGGCCATGAACTTCGACCTCGCCAACGCCTGCCTCGGATTCGTCAACGGCATGACCCTGGCGGCCAACATGATTGACTCCGGCCAGATCAAATACGCGGTGATCGTCAACGGAGAGGATGCCCAGGCCACGCAGGAGGCCACCCTGGCCCGGCTGCAGCGGCCCGAGACGACCCGCGAGGACTTCAACCGCGAGTTCGCCACACTCACACTGGGCTCCGGAGCCGCTGCGGCCGTCCTGGGCCCGGCGGACCAGCACCCCGGGGCGCACCGGATCGTCGGCGGCGTGATGCGGGCCGGCACGGAGCACCATGAACTGTGCGTGGGCGGCATCGACGGCATGGCCACCGACACGAAGGGCCTGCTCGACGGCGGTCTGCAGCTCGTGCTCGAAGCCTGGCACGAGGCCCAGCCGGAGTGGGACTGGGCCTCGATGGACCGCTACATCACACACCAGGTGAGCAATGCCTATACGCAGGCCATCATCGACGCCATCAACCTGGACCCGGACAAGGTGCCGATCACGTTCCCGCACTGGGGCAACGTGGGCCCGGCCTCGCTCCCAATGACCCTCGCCGCCGAAGCACAAACCCTCGAACCTGGGAACCGCGTGCTGTGCATGGGCGTCGGTTCCGGTCTGAACACCGCCATGGTGGAAATAGTTTGGTAGCCGCCGACTGGCCCGGCGTCGACCCCGAATGGTCGCGCGAAATCGATGTGGCGTCCACCTCCGCCGCGGATGAGCCCGGAGCCGTGCGCCGCTGGCACCTGCTCGACAACGGTGCCCAGCTCTCCCGCCGCGGCCTGACGCCCGCCGGCACCCTGCTGTGCGTGCACGGCAACCCGACGTGGTCCTACCTGTGGCGGACCTTGCTGGCCGCCGGATCCGACCCCGCACATCCGTGGCGCGTGGTGGCGGTGGACCAGCTGGATATGGGCTTCTCCGAGCGCACCGGCACGTTCCGGCGCCTGGCGGACCGGATCAACGACCTCGGCGACCTCACCGCCGCGCTTGGGCTGGACGGGCCGGTCGTCACCGTCGGCCACGACTGGGGCGGCGTGATCAGCCTCGGCTGGGCCGTGGCACATCCCCAGCAGCTCGCCGGGGTGGTGCTGACCAATACCGCCGTCCACCAGCCTTCCGGCGCGCACATCCCGCCGGCGCTGCGGCTTGCCCTGCATCCCGCCGTGCACCGCTGGGGAACGACGACGTCGGATGCCTTCCTGCGGGTGACGCATTCCCTGGCGCACCCGCCGCTGGCCGCGGAGGTCCGCAGCGCCTTCATGGCCCCCTACCGTGGCGCCGACCGCCGCACCGGCGTGGGGAACTTCGTCGCGGACATTCCCGCCGACGCGTCCCATCCCAGCTTCCCGGCGCTCAGCCGCGTCGCCGAAGGGGTACGCGGGTTGAGGGTTCCGGCGCTGATGCTCTGGGGCCCGCGGGACCCGATCTTTTCCGACCGGTACCTCAAGGACCTCATCGGCCGCCTGCCGCACGCGAAGGTGCACCGCTTCGAGGGTGCCGGCCACCTGGTCGCGGAAGACCGGGACATCGCCGCACCCGTCTTCGAGTGGCTTGCCGAGCGCGGCCAAGACAGCGGACACGGCCTTCAGCGGACAGACGCCCCGACCGGCGGCCCGACGCTGGAGCACGCAGCCGAGCCCCTCGAGCCCCTGGAGAACGGCACTGGTGTCCCGGGCACTGGTGTCCCGCCCCTTTGGGCGCCGCTCACCGCGCTGGCGGCGGGACCTGCCGCGGGAGATACCGCCGTCGCGGAAATGGCAGCGGACGGCAGCGTCGCCCGCTCGCTCAGCTGGCGGGAGCTGGAACAGAATGTCGCCGCCCTCGCGGCGGGCCTGCAGGAAGCCGGCGTGGGGCACTGCAGCCGGGTGAGCCTGATGGTTCCGCCGGGCGTGGACCTGACCGTGGTCCTGTACGCCTGCCTGCGGCTCGGCGCGGTGGTCATCGTGGCCGACGCCGGCCTGGGCACCCGCGGCCTGAGCCGCGCCGTGAACGGCGCCACCCCGGATTTCCTCATCGGCATCGACAAGGCGCTGGCGGCTGCGTCGGTACTCGGCTGGTCGGGACGGCGAATCAGTGTGCGGGACCTGCCGGCCGCCCGCCGCCGCCTCCTCCGTGTCGAAACCTCCCTCGCCGCCCTCGGCCGCCGCGGAGCGAGCCCCAGCCCGGAGCTCCTCTGCCATGAAACGGCCCCGGTCCCGGACGCCCCCGCCGCCGTGCTCTTCACCTCCGGCTCCACCGGTCCCGCCAAGGGCGTGCTCTACACACACCGGCAGCTGGCAGCGATGCGGGATACCGTGGCCGCGACGCTGGGGATCCGCCCGGGCTCACGCCTGGTGGCGGGGTTCGCGCCGTTCGCCCTGCTGGGGCCGGCACTCGGAGCAGTCTCGGTAACGCCCGCCATGGACGTCACCTTGCCCCGCACCCTGACGGCCCGCGCACTGGCGGACGCTGCCGCAGCCATCGACGCCACGGTGATCTTCGCCTCCCCCGCGGCGCTGCGCAACGTCCTCGCGACCCAGGGCAACCTGAGCCGGGCCGGGCACGAGACCCTGGGGCGCGTGGAGCTGCTGCTCTCCGCAGGCGCGCCCGTCCCCGAACCCCTCCTGGCAGAGGTGCAGCGGCTGCTGCCCCGGGCCTCGCTGCACACCCCGTACGGGATGACCGAGGCGCTGCCAGTTACCGACATCAGCCTCGAACAGATCCGCGCCGCCGAGGCCGACGCCGCCGACGGAACCGTGGCGGGGGCCGGCAACGGCGTGTGCGTGGGCTGGCCGGTGCACGACGCCCGTGTGGCCGTCATCCCGCTCGCCACGGACGGCACCACACCCGGGAATGACCCCGTGACGGACGCGGGCGTGACCGGCGAGATCCTCGTCAGCGCCCCGCATGTGAAGGAAGCCTACGACAGACTCTGGCTGACCCAGCGCGAGAGCGTCCGCACGGCCGGATGGCACCGCACCGGCGACGTCGGGCACCTCGACGCTGCCGGCCGGCTCTGGGTGGAAGGACGCCTCGCGCACGTCGTGACGGCCCCGGATACTGCGGTGACGCCCGTGGGCGCCGAGCAGGCCATCGAACGCCTGGACGACGTCGGGCTGGCCGCCGTCGTCGGGGTCGGCCCGTCCGGGACCCAGGCCGTCGTCGCCGTCGTCGAGACTGTACCTCCGGCCCGCCGGGCCGGCCCCGCCGCGCCGCAGCTCGCCGGGCGGGTACGGGACGCGGCCCGTCAGGCCGGCATCAGCGTCTCCGCCGTGCTCGCCGTCCCGTCCCAGCCGACCGACATCCGCCACAACGCCAAGATCGACCGGACCCGCCTGTCCCGGTGGGCGTCAAAGGTGCTGGCCGGCGGCCGTCCGGGCACGCCGTGAGGGTCCTCGTCACCGGCGCGAGCGGCTTGCTCGGCCGTGAAGTGGCCCGGCTGCTGGTACGGCAGGGCCACGCCGTCACCACGTTCCAACGCCGTCCCTCGGGCGTCGACGGCGCCGCGGACCTCTCCGGGTCCGTCACGGACGACGACGCCGTCCGTCGCGCCGTCTCCGGCGCCGAGGGCGTCATCCACCTGGCCGCGAAGGTCTCCTTCACCGGCCGCGCCGCGGATTTCGAGGAAGTGAATGCCGAAGGCACCCGTCGCCTGCTCCGTGCGGCCCGGGAGGCCGGCGTGCGGGACCTGGTGTTCGTCTCCTCCCCGTCCGTAGCCAACTCCGGCGCCGCCATCGCCGGACTGGGCGCCGAGCCGGCGGACCCGGCCCGCGCGCACGGCGACTACTCCCGCACCAAGGCCGAGGCCGAACTGCTGGCGCTGGCCGCGGACGTGCCGGATTTCCGGGTCGCGGCGGTGCGCCCGCACATCGTCTGGGGCCCGGGCGACACACAGCTGGTGGAACGGGTGCTGGAACGTGCCAGCCGCGGCCGCCTGCCGCTGCTCGACGCCGGGGCGGCCCTGATCGACACCACCTACGTGGACAACGCCGCCTCGGCCATCGTCGCCGCGCTGCACCGCATGGAGCACATCCACGGCCGGGCGCTCGTGGTCAGCAACGGCGAACCCCGCCCTGTCGGCGAGCTGCTGGCGGGCATCTGCGCCGCGGCCGGCGTCCCCGCGCCGTCGTGGACGGTGCCGGGCAGGCTCGCGCGCGCGGCAGGATCGGTGGTGGAGAAGCTCTGGACCGGTACCGGCCGGGCTGGGGAGCCGCCGATGACCAGATTCCTCGCCGAGCAGCTCTCCACCGCCCACTGGTTCGACCAGCGCGAGACCCGTGAACTCCTCAACTGGACGCCCGCCGTTTCGCTTGATGAGGGCCTGGCGAGGCTGGCCGAGCACTACGGTTCATTTTCAGCGGCTCGGGTTTCGCGCCCGGGCTCCCCTACCAGCGCCCGTTCCGCGGCCGGGGCTGGCAGACAGGACAGGTGTACGAGGAACGGTTCATGAACTGCTCCCGCAACAGCCGGCTGACCCGGCCGGCGGCGGCGCAGCGCTTGCACTCGAGGCCCTCCCGGCCGTAGGCGTTCAGGGAGCGGTCAAAGTACCCGGAGGCACCGTTGACGTTGACGTAGAGCGAATCGAAGCTCGTGCCGCCGGCGGCCAGCGCATCCGTCATGACTTCGCGGGCGGCGTCGAGGACCCGCAGCGCGTCGGCGCGGCGCAGGGTGTCGGTGGGCCGGGCATAATGCAGCCGCGCCTTCCAGAGGGCCTCGTCCGCGTAGATGTTGCCGATCCCGGAGACCAGGCCTTGGTCCAGCAGCGCCCGCTTGAGCCCGGTTTTGCGCGCGCGCAGGCGCCGGTAGAAGCCCTCGAAGGAAAAATAGGGGTCCAGCGGGTCCCGGGCAATGTGCGAGGCTTCCTCGGCGATGAGCGGCAGCGGCGTTTCGGCGAGGCCGCCCGGCCCGCCGTCGTCCGTGGGGATCAGCGAGGTGAGGAACAGGCCGCCAAAGATGCGCTGGTCCACGAACCGGAGCTGTTCGGGCATGCCTTCGGCGGGGCTGAGCCGCAGCCTGACCTTGAGGTGTTTTTCGTCCGGAACGCCGGGGTCCTGCATCAGCAGCTGGCCGGACATGCCAAGGTGGGCCATGAGTGCGACGGCGGGGGAAGGCGCTGCGGACGGGACACTGCTCCCGGACGGCACACTGCTCCCGGACGGGGCGGGCGTGTCCGCCAGCGGCATCCAGAGGAATTTGCCGCGGCGGACCACGTCCAGCACCCGTGCGCCCTCAAGGTTGCCGGCAAAGTCTTCCGGGCCCAGGGCATGCCGGCGCAGGGAGCGCGGGTCCAGCACATCGACGGAGGTGATGGTCCGGCCCCGCACCCAGCTCACCAGGCCGCGCCGGACCACCTCCACCTCGGGCAGTTCAGGCAACGCCGCCGCCTACGTGCCGGTCTGGGTGTGCAGTTGCTGCGGATCAGGCGCGGACGGAGCGGTCAGCCGGCGCCAGGCGTCGGCGGCGGCCTCCTGCTCGGCTTCCTTCTTGGAGTTGCCGGTGCCGGTGCCATAGTCGGTGCCACCGATCCGCAGCACGGCCTCGAACGTCCGGGCATGGTCCGGTCCGGAGCCGTCAACCGCGTAGTTGATGGTTCCAAGCTGCCGGCTGGCCGCCAGCTCCTGGATACTCGTCTTCCAGTCTGTGCCAGCGCCGAGGGCGGCCGCGTCCTTCAACAGCGGGCCGACCAGCCGCATGACCAGCTGCCGGGCCGTCTCGATGTCGTTGGAGAGGTAGGTGGCGCCGATCAGCGCCTCCATGGTGTCCGCCAGGATGGACGCTTTGTTCTTGCCTTCGGTGAGCTTCTCGCCCTGTCCGAGGTAGATGTATTCGCCCAGCCCGATGCTGCGGCCGATGCCGGCCAGGGCCCGGGTGCTGACGACGGCGGACCGGCGCTTGGCCAGGTCGCCTTCGGGCAGCGTGGGGTTATCACGGTACAGCGCGTCAGTTACGGAGAACCCCAGAATGGAGTCGCCCAGGAACTCGAGCCGTTCGTTGGTGGGGATGCCGCCGTTTTCGTAGGCGTAGGAACGGTGTGTGAGCGCAAGACGAAGCGTCCCGGCGTCAATAGTGACACCGAGACGCTTCAGAAGCTCTTCAGTTGAAGACATCTTTTTCAGCCTGTTGGCGGATTAGACGTCTGCGACCTTGCGGCCCTTGTACTCAAGGAACAGCGCAGTGCCAGCCGAGTCGGTAACGACCTTTGCCTGGTGCGGCAGGCTGTAAACAACCTGGCCGTTCTCTACGGTCTTCACCAGGTGGGGGGCAGTTGCCTTCCACTGGGAGCGGCGGGCGCGGGTATTCGAGCGAGACATTTTCCGCTTGGGAACAGCCACGGCTAACTCATTTCTCTCTAGTCCAACACTTACAAATCAGTTTTGCCGGTCAGGCTTAGCCAAGTCAGTCAGGGCAGCCCAACGAGGATCTACGACCTCGTGGTGATGCCCCGGCTCGTCTTCCAGGCGTACTCCACATTCGGAGCAAAGGCCCTGGCAGTCTTCCCGGCACACCGGCTGGAACGGCAGTATGGTGACAACTGCGTCCCGCAACACCGGCTCAAGATCGATCAGATCGTGCTCGACTCGACGTTGCTCTTCTTCGTCTTCTTCGTCGGAGAACACAGCGTCCTCGTAGAAGAAAAGTTCTTGCACATCAACCTCTTGGTCATACGCAAGGGGATCCAGGCATCGGCCGCATTCGCCAGTAACTTCAACGAGCGCGGTTCCTGATACCAGAATTCCTTCGTGTACGGCCTCAAGTCGCAGGTCCAGCTCGATATCCGAGCCTTCCTGCACGCCAATGAGCGCCACACCAAGATCACTTGGTGCGGGTACATGTTCCGTCAGCGTTCGCATGCTTCCCGGACTGCGTCCGAGGTCCTTGACGTCGAACGCCAAGGGCGAACTAGCATCTCGTTTAATGAGAACTCCTGTTGAACATATGACCGACGTACTATCTTAGCCTGAACTTCCGGACGGACTCAAACCGGGGACACGCCTGCGGTTCCCACCACAAACGGCCTCGGATTCGGGCCACGCAACCGGCAGCAGGCCGCCGAGTACCGGTCAAGCTTACACTTTGCGCGCCCGGTTCTGGACCGGCTCGCCCGGAGCCAGCCGTTTCAGCACGGACCGGGGAACAAAGTCCGAGACGTCCCCGCCCAGGGTGAAGACCTCTTTGATGAGGGTGGAGGACAGGTGAAGGTAGTGGCTTTCCGCCGGCAGGAATACCGTCTCGACGCCGGTCAGTTGCCGGTTCATCGTGGCCATCGGCAGCTCGTAGTCGAAGTCCGAGGACGAACGCAGGCCCTTGACGATCGCGGACACACCACGCTGCCTGCAGTACTCGGCCAGGAGCCCCTCCCCCACAGGTTCCACCACGATGCCGCGCAAGGACGCGAACGTTTCCTTGGCCATGTCGATCCGCTCCTCAACGCTGAAGCGATACTTCTTGGCCATGTTCGTTGACACGGCCACGATCACCTCGTCGAAGAGGCCCGCGGCACGCGCAATGACTTCAAGGTGTCCATTGTGAATGGGGTCAAAGGAGCCAGGGCAAACAGCGCGTCTCATGCTCCGAACCTACCGTATCCGCGCCGCAGGCCGGGATAACATGACTGAATGTCCCAGCTCCCTCCCCAGTTCCCATGGCAGCGCGCCGCAACCGGCGCCAACTTGCTCTCCCCTGACGGTTCGCTGGGCGTCACGATCTTCGAGGAGATGACCACCCTGGCGCTCAGCACGGGCGCCATCAACCTCGGCCAGGGCTTCCCGGATGAGGACGGCCCCGTCGAGATCAAGGAGGCCGCCCAGGCCGCCATCGCCGCCGGAGCCAACCAGTATGCGCCTGGCAAGGGCATCCTGCCCCTGCGGGAGGCAATCGCAGTCCACCAGCAGCGGTTCTACGGGCTGGCACCGGATCCCCAGACCGAGATCATCGTCACGACCGGCGCCACAGAGGCCATCGCCGCCTCGCTGCTCGCGCTGGTCGGACCGGGAGACGAGGTGCTCACGTTCGAGCCGTTCTACGACTCCTACGGCGCCATCATCGGCCTCTCCGGCGCCACGCACGTCACGGCCCCGCTCCTGGCCCCGGATTTCATGCCGGACCTGGCAGCGCTCGAGGCCGCGTTCAGCAACCGCACCAAGGTGGTGCTGATCAACAATCCGCACAACCCGACCGGCGCGGTGTTCCCCCGCGAGGTGCTTGCGCGCGTCGTCGAACTGGCCGCGAAATACGACGCCGTCATCGTCACCGACGAAGTATACGAGCACCTGACCTTCGGTGTGCGGCACATCCCGCTGGCCACCCTGCCCGGCGCGGCCGAGCGCACGCTGACCATTTCCTCGGCAGGCAAGACGTTCTCCTTCACCGGCTGGAAGATCGGCTGGCTCTCCGGACCGGAGCACCTCGTGGCCGCCGCCCGGACGGTCAAGCAGTTCCTGAGCTACAGTTCCGGCACGCCCTTCCAGGCCGCGATCGCGGTGGGGCTGGGGCTTCCGGACGAGTTCTATGCCGGCATTGCCGACACGCTCCGGTACAAGCGCGACATCCTCAGCGAGGGACTCCGGGCAGCGGGCCTCGACGTCCTGACGCCGCAGGGCACCTACTTCGTGAACGTGGATACCTCACCGCTGGGGATCACCGATTCCGTGGAGCTGGCCCGCAGGCTCCCGGCCCTCGTGGGCGTCGCCGCGATCCCGGTACCGGTCTTCTGCCACGCCGACGGCGCCGAGCGCACCCGCAGTCTGCTCCGCTTCGCTTTCTGCAAGCAGCTGCACGTGCTGGAAGAGGCCGCCGAGCGGCTGGCGACCTTGCGCGACAGGCTTTGAGCATGGCCGCGCTGCAACCCGGAGCCTCCCGGTTCCTGCGGACCACCGGGCAGCACGCCGCGATCGAACCGGATCCCTTTACCGACGGCGGCTTCGTGCTGAGCATCGGCGGCGCCGAGCAGTCCCACGTCAACCTGGCCGATCCCGCGGACATCTTCTACGAGTACCTGCGCAGGATCGGACACGTGGTGGACCTCGCCGCCCCTTGGGGCGAGCCCATCGCTGCCCTGCACTTGGGCGCGGGTGCCCTGACGCTGGCCCGCTACATCCAGGCCACCCGGCCCGGTTCGGTCCAGTATGCCGTGGAGCTGGAACGGGAACTGCTCGACTTCGTGCTGGCGCAGCTGCCCCTGCCGGAAGGAACGCAGTTGCACACGGTGATCGGCGATGCCCGCGACGCCCTCGCCGGGCTTCCGGCGGAGCTGCGCTTCGACGTCGTGATCCTGGACATCTTCTCCGGGCCCGAGGCGCCGGAACACATCGCATGCACCGAGTTCTACCAGGAGGCTGCGGCTCGGCTGACGCCGCGCGGGGTATTGATTGTCAACGTGGGCGACGAACCCGGGCTGACCCTGGTCCGGAGCCAGGTCGCGGCCATGCGCCGGGCCATGACCGACGTCTCGGCCTTCGCCGAGGCCGGAATGTTCACCGGCCGGTACCCCGGGAACATCATCCTGACCGGGACGCAGGGCCCGTGGCCGGAGGTCTGGACGGCGGCGCTCACGGCGCGCGGCCCGCATCCGGCCAGGCTGCTCTCCGGCGTCGAACTCGACGTGCTGGCCGGTTAGTCCTCGACTTTTTCGTTAACGGCCTCTAAGTCGACGGCGTCCACGGCTTCCACGGCTTCCACACCGGGCTCGGCGAACCACAGCCGGGTTTCCCCGTACTTCTTCTCGGCAAACCGTTCCATGCCCTCGGGCCATGCCGGCTCGGGGGTCCGGGACGAGCGTTCCACCACCACGACGGCCACCTCGCCCAGGTGCGGCACCAGCTTGGCCAGCACGGCAGCGAGGGCCGGCTCGTCCAGGGGGTAGGGCGGGTCCAGGAACACCAGGTCCCAGCGCACGGCCTCAGCGGTCCGGTCCAGGAAGGATTCGACCTTGGAGCGGTGCACGGAGACCACCTTGCGGCCCGCGACGGTGTTGACGAGGTCCGCGTTGCGCTGGCAGACGGCGCTGGCCTTGGCGTCGAATTCGACCAGGTCCACGGAGTCGGCGCCGCGGCTGCCGCTCTCCACACCCAGCGAGCCGGATCCGGCATAGAGGTCCAGCACCCTGGCGCCGGCAATGACGTCGAAGGCGTCCAGCCGGGAAAACAGCGCTTCCTTGACCCGGTCGGTTGTGGGCCGCGTCAGGCTCCCGGGGACGCTGTTCAGGGTGCTGCCGCCGGCGGCGCCGGCAATGATCCGGCTCATGGGCGGGGCCCCTGTCGTGTGGTCCTAGCCGCGTTCAAGGAACGCCTCCTTCTCGGGGTTCAAGTATTCCTCGATCGCGGCCGCGAGCCTCGGCTGGCCCGCCAGCGAGGGATCGGCGGCCACGATCCGCTGGGCGTCCTGCCGGGCCCGGGCGATCACGTCCTCGTGTTCGAGGACGCGCAGCAGCTTCAGGGTGGAGCGCCCGCCTGACTGCGAGGCGCCCAGGATGTCGCCTTCCCGGCGGAGCTTGAGGTCCTCCTGGGACAGTTCGAAGCCGTCGGTGGTGGCCGCCACGGCATCGAGCCGGCGCCGGCTCGGATGGCCCGGCTCCAGGGTGGTGACCAGTAGGCAGGTCCCGGGCAGCCCGCCGCGGCCCACCCGGCCGCGCAGCTGGTGGAGCTGGGAGATGCCGAAGCGGTCCGCGTCCAGGATCACCATGAGCGTGGCGTTGTGGACGTCCACGCCGACCTCAATCACGGTGGTGGAGACGAGCAGTTTGGTCTGATTGGCCGTGAAGGAGGCCATCGTCTCAGACTTCAGCACCGGGTCCTGCCGGCCGTGCAGCGGCGCCACAGCCACCCCGGCGAGGGCTGGTTCGTCCTGGAGGTGTTCCACGACGCCGGTGACGGAAGCGAGTTCCCGCGAGCCGTTCTCGCCTTCGAGGTCCGCAGCGGACGGTTCGGCCTCGCCCGGGGTGAAGTCGCCGTCGTCGTCCGCGCCGATCTTGGGGCAGACCACGTAGACCTGGTGGCCGGCGTCGATCTCCTCCCGCGAACGGGACCAGATGCGGGTGGCCCAGGCCGGGTGTTCCGCGAGCCCCACCACGTGGGTGGAGATCGGGGCACGGCCGGCGGGGAGCTCATCCAGCACGGACGTTTCGAGGTCTCCGAACACGGTCATGGCCACGGTCCGGGGAATCGGGGTGGCGGTCATGACCAGCAGGTGCGGCGGTTTGCTGGCTTTGGCCCGGAGGGCGTCGCGCTGTTCCACGCCGAAGCGGTGCTGCTCGTCCACCACAATCAGGCCGAGGTCGTAGAAAGTCACGTTGTCGCTGAGCAGGGCGTGGGTGCCGATCACGATTCCCGCCGTTCCGGAGGCCGCGTCCAGCATGGCCTGCTTCCGCGCCGCGGTCGGCATGGAGCCGGTGAGGAGGGTGACCTGGACGGCGTCGGGGCCGAACCCGCCGAGCATGCCGTCCCGGGAGAGCGGTCCGAGCGTGCGTCGGATGGATTCATAGTGCTGGGCGGCGAGGACTTCCGTGGGGGCCAGCAGGGCAGCCTGTCCCCCGGCGTCCACCACCTGCAGCATGGCACGCAGCGCCACGATCGTCTTGCCGGAGCCCACCTCGCCCTGGAGCAGCCGGTTCATGGGCGAGTCCTGGGCGAGCTCGCCGGAGAGCGTCTTGCCGACGGCGGCCTGGCCGGCGGTCAGCGTGAACGGCAACTGGCGGTCGAAGGCCGGCAGCAGCCCGTCCGGTGCCGGGCGGCGGGCCGTTGCTTCCTCGGCGGCGAGTTGGGCGCGGCGGCGGGCCAGGGCCGACTGGAGCACCAGGGCTTCCTGGTAGCGGAACCTGTCGCGGGCGCGTTGGAAGTCCGCAGGGGTTTGCGGGGCGTGGATCAGCCGGTAGGCGTCTGCGAGCGGAAGGAACTTCTCCCGCGCCGCGATCTCCGCCGGCAGCGGGTCGCCGAGGGTTTCAAGATCCACGGTGTCCAGCAGCGTCGAGATGACCTTCTGGATGGACCAGCTGGTGAGTTTGGCCGTGGCCGGGTACACCGGGATCGGCATGGCGGCGAGCTTCTCCGGATCGATGCCCGGGGTGTCGGGGTCCTCGTCGAGCAGCAGGAAATCGGGGTTGGTCAGGCCGAGGGATCCGCCGTAGCGGGTGACCTTGCCGGAGAACATGGCGCGCCTGCCCGGCTGCAGCTCCGCCCTGGCCCGGAACCCGTTGAAAAAGCTGACCTTGAGCGTGCCCGGCAGCGCTCCGCCGGCGTCGTCGGAGATCACGACGTCGGTCAGGGAACCGCGCCGGGCGCGCATGGGCCGGGTGCTGTTGGAGACCACCCGGGCGATCAGGGTCACTTCCTCGTCCAGCGGGACCTCACTGATGGGTGTCAGCTCGCCGCGGCTAAGGTAGCGGCGGGGGAAGTAGTTCAGGAGCCCGCCGACAGTGCTGATGCCGAGGTGTTTTTCGATGACGGCCGCGGAGCGCTTGCCGATCCGGCGCTCCAGGCCCAGGTCAAGTTCAGCGTGCATGTCCGTCGGGGTTTCGGGTTTCGGCGGCCAGCGCCGGGGCAACGGTGGCGGCAACGGTGGCGGCCTGTGGTTCCGGATCGCGTGGCACCGCGAGCTCGCTCACGGACATGTCCGTGGGCTCGCCCAGGGAACGGATCAGCGCGACGGCGGGTTCGGCATCCAGGACGTGGACGTGGACGCGCCAGCGGTAGTGCCCGGCGGTCTCCGCGTCGCCGCCGACCTGGCTCATGATCACCGAGTCGCCCATTTCGTCGAGCCGTTGGCGCATCATGGCGGCGTCCAGCGGGGACAGGGAGATGGTGCACATGACTTCGACGCCTTCATCGCGCGGCATGCCGACGTGGATATGCGGATCCTGGACGTCGTAGCCGTGCAGGCCGTCCAGCAGTTCGCTCTGGAGCTCCTCGCCCAGCACGGCGGAGCGGAGGCAGTCCAGGATCAGGAGCATGCCCACGCCGCCGGCGTCCACCACATGGGCGGCGTGCAGGGCCTCGAGCTGGTCCTCCGTGCGCACCACGGCGGCCAGGGCTGCCTCGACGGCGGCATCCAGGGCCAGGCCGAGGGTCTGGTTGCTGTCATCGCCGTCGTGTGCGGAGTCCACGGCGGCCGCGGCCCGGGCGGCGGCTTCCATGACGGAAAGCATGGTGCCGGGCACGGGATCACTCAGCGCGGACCAGGCCCGGATCTGGGCCCGGTTCAAGGCCGCGGCCAGCAGCGGTGAGCTGATCCGGGTGTGCCCGGCCAGCGGTTCGGCGGCGGCGGCGAGGAAGACGGCAAACAGGGTTCCCGAGTTGCCACGGGCCTGTTCCATGGCCACCCGGCCGGCCTGCGCCAGGACGGCGCCGACGTCGTTGTGTGCCGGAGCGTGCGCGCCGGCCGCCTGCACCGGCGTGTTCGCGCTGATTTGGGGCATGGCGGCAGTGTCCGGCACCGTGTCGTGGAGGGCGTGGGCCGCGGCACGGACGGTCAGGTAGAGGTTGGTGCCGGTGTCGCCGTCGGCCACGGGAAAGATGTTGATGGCGTTCAGGCGGTCGCTGTGGTTGCCCAGCGTGGTTTCCGCCTTGCCCAACCACCGCTTCATCGCTTGCGCGTTGGCGGCAATCCTAGTCTGCAAAGTGATCCCATCCCACAGCGTCAGCGGGCCTGCCCGCGATCGTTACTCCCGTGCTTTCGGTTGGTGCAGGGGCCTCTACCGAGCCTATCGCAGTGAACCCGGGAGGGAGCTGAACCCCTGGCGGGAAAGTGACCAGCAGTCCGTGGTCTTCGCCGCCGCCGAGGACCCAGGACATCGGGTCTGCTTTTAACAGCTCCGACGCCGGCAGCAGCGCAACGGCCAGCTCCTTGAGGGCGGCGGCTTCCAGGTTCAGCACCGCGTGGCTCGCGGCCGCCATGCGGTTTCCGTCACGGACCAGGCCGTCCGAAATGTCCATCATGGCCGACGCGCCGGCCTCACGGGCCAAGGGGCCGGCCGCGAGCGGCGGCTGCGGCCGGCACTGGGTGTCCATGAGGGAGCGCTGCTCGGTGGTCAGGTCCTCCACGCGGACGTCCGACTCCAGCAGCGCCAGCCCGGCGGCGGCCCGGCCCACTGTTCCCGCCAGGGCCACGGTGTCCCCCGGCCGGGCACCGGAACGCAGCACGGGCTCCTTGCCGTCAAGGGTCCCCAGGATGGCCACGCTGACTGCCAGTTCGCGGCCGCGGCCGAGGTCGCCGCCGGCCACCGAGCAGGCGGGAGCCCCCAGCCCCCTGATCCCGGCCATGAGGCCGTCCGCGAAATCTTCCACCCAGCAGACGAGGGTCTCCGGCGGCATCGTCAGGCTCACCACAAGGGACGTGGCCCGGGCGCCCATGGCATTGATGTCGCTGAGGTTTTGCGCCGCAGCCTTCCAGCCGACGTCGTACCCGGTGGTCCGGTAGCCGTTGTTCCATTGGAGCCGGAAGTCCTGGTCGGCCACCTGGGTGTCAATGCTCAGCACAGTCCGTCCGTCCGGCGCGGCGACTATCGCGGCGTCGTCCCCCGGTCCCAGCTGCAAGTACGTCACCGCGTCCGGCGCGCCAGTGGGCTCGGAGATGGTGAGTCGCGGGAAAATGCGCGCCAGCAACTGGGACTCCGAGAGCCCGGCAACGGTCAACTCGGCGTCCGGCGGCAGGTGTTCGGCCGGAGAAATTTTGGACACGGCAGTTTCGGGGACAGGAACGTCGGAGACGGGAGTCTCAGGCACAATTTCAGGCACAACGCTACGCTACCGCGAGGGCCTGACGGCTCGCCTAAGGATGAGACAGAAGGTTGAGATCTGTTTGGCGAGAGCGACGTAAACTCTTAGCCGTGCCTCCTTCCGTCGCCGCAGTGAATACAGCCACCCGCCGGGTGCTCGCCTTCGCCGTCGGAGGCGTCCTGCTGTGGCTGATCATTGCCGTTCAACTGTTCGTCAACGTGGATCCGCTCAGCGTGCACCGGACGGACGCCGTCATCATGCTGGGCGGCGCGGCCTCCGAACGCCTCCCGGTGGCCCGCCAGATCCAGGCCGGATTCGGCATCCCGGTCCTGGTGATCTCGCACACGGACACTTTCGGCAACCGCGAGGCGGATGAGGCCTGCAATTCAGCAGTCTTTCCGAACCCGAGCGTTGTCTGTTTCAGGCCCCCGGACCTGGACACCCGCGGAGAAGCGCGGGCAATCTCCCGGCTGATCGAGGCCAACGGCTGGAAGTCTGTCACCGTGGTGACTTCCAGCTACCACGTAACCCGCGCCGGCCGTCTCATCGGACAGTGCACGACGGCGGAAGTCCAGATGGTTGCCTCGCATCCGGATCTGGATCTGGGCCAGTGGATCCGGCGGTTTGTGATCGAAACCGGAGGCCTCATGGACGTTTCCTTGCGGCCGGAATGCGCCAATTAGGGGACGGAAATGTAACAATTGAACCTCATCCGGTTGAACTGGTCAGCCGGTTTGGGCTTCTGACCGAGGCGAGGAGGACACGCTGGAACACTCTTCCGACGGCACTCCCTCGCTGGCTGCCGCACCACGGCACCTGCGCAGACGGCGCCTGCACGAGGACATTCCAGATACGCTCCTGGTCCCAGACGCCGAGCCGCTTCCGCTGCCCGTCCGCGCACCGCGTGAACCGACGACGCAGGAACAAGAAGGCGAACGGCCAGCGCCGGCCAAGCGGGCCGCCGACCTGGACCTCGACGACCAGGAAGTGGCATACCGTCGCAAGCGCATGGCGGCACTGATTGCCGTTATATTCGTTGTGGTTAGCGTCCCGACACTCGTGATCGCCTTGCTGCTGCTGGGCTGAACGAACCCTCCAGGAGGCTCCGCACTTCCGCTGCATCGTGACTGTCACCGGGCAACACCGCGAGATGCTGGACCAGGTCAACGAACTGTTCGGCATTGTTCCGGACCATGACCTCAACATCCTGCAGCAGGGACAGTCGCTGTCCGCCATCATGACGCGCACCATCGACGGCTTGGAGACGCTCTTCGCCCAGTCGAGGCCAGACGCCGTCGTTGTCCAGGGCGATACCACCACGTCCACGGCCGCCGCCATCGCCGCGTTCTATCACGGCATCCCGGTGGTCCACGTCGAGGCCGGCCTGCGCAGTGGCGACCTGCTCTCCCCTTTTCCGGAGGAAGCCAACCGCAAGATCACCAGCCAGATCACCCGCCTGCATCTGGCGCCAACGTCCACCAGCAGGGGAAACCTGCTGAGGGAAGGCATCAGCCCCCAGGACATCGTGGTGACCGGAAATACGGTGATCGATGCCCTGCTCGCCACGGTGGACAAGCAGCTCCCCTTCACGGATCCCAAACTGGAAGAACTGGCCGCCAGCGGTCGCCGAATCCTGCTGGTCACCACGCACCGCCGCGAAAACCAGGGCGAATCCATGCGCAGCGTGGGACGGGCGCTGGCCCGGATCGCCGACGCCGAGCCGGACCTCGTGATCGTCCTGCCCGCCCACAAGAATCCCGTGGTGCGCGAGGCAGTGCTTCCCGCGCTGGAGGGCAAGGCCAACATCCTGGTCACGGAACCGCTGGCCTACGGCGAATTCACTCGACTGCTGTCACTTTCCCATGTGGTGTTAACGGACTCTGGCGGAGTCCAGGAGGAAGCTCCAAGCCTCGGCAAGCCGGTCCTGGTGATGCGGGAAAACACCGAACGGCCCGAGGCCCTGGAAGCCGGCACCGTGAAGCTCATAGGCACGGACGAAGAGCGGATCGTCGACGAGGTGACCCGCCTGCTCCACGAGCACGGCCATTTTTCCGCGATGGCAAACGCCGTCAATCCCTACGGGGACGGCAAGGCCGCAGCGCGGACCGTTGCCGCCATCGAAGAACTGATGGGCGTGGGGTCCCGGATTAGCGAGTTCAGCGGCGGGTAGGCACCTGTCGCAATATTGCGCCACGGCAACGGGATGTTCGCCGGGAAGTTAACACAGCATTAACGTAGGATTGCCCGCATCATTCGGTGACACCGATGCTCAACCCTTATGCTTGGACGCGGGGGAAGCGCCCTTCTGGGGCGTCCACACAGTTCCGGGGCGATTCCGGGGCGATCTCTAGCGATGCGACGGCTCGCCGCTCCCGCCACCCGGATCGCCCACAGAAGAGGAAAGACACATGAGAGTTCAGGCCGTAATTCTTGCCGCCGGAATGGGAACGCGGTTGGCGCGCCCGCACCCGAAGCCCATGACAGAGCTCAGTGATGGGCGCACCATCATGCACCAGCAGGTCCAGAACCTGCGGAAAGCATTCGGCAAGGGCCTCCGCCTCACCATTGCTGTCGGTTTCAAGCTCGAAATGATCCTCGAACACGTGCCGAACGCGTCGTTTGTGTACAACGAGAACTTTGACCAGACCAACACCTCCAAGAGCCTCCTGAAGGCAATCCGGAATTCGGCCAAGGGTGGCGTCCTCTGGATGAACGGCGACGTCGTGTTCGACCCCGACATTCTTCGGATGCTGGCGCCCTACATCAAGCGTGATGAATCCTTCGTTACCGTTGATGTGTCCTCGGTTTCCGACGAGGAAGTCAAATACACCACTGACGCTGATGGCAACATCCTGGAGCTGTCCAAGATTGTCCCCGCCGATGTTGCCCAGGGCGAGGCTGTTGGCATCAACTTCGTCAGTTCGAAGGACAAGAAGAAGTTCCTTAAGCGACTCATTGAGGTCGATGACCAGGACTACTTCGAGGCCGCGATCGAGTTGACCATCAAGCAGGACGACGTCAAATGGACCCCAGTGGACATCAGCGAGTTCTACGCTGTGGAGGTCGACTTCCCGGACGACCTGGTCCGGGCCAACGCCAGCCTCTAAGGGCAGCTCACTAGAAGCCGCCCGAAGTTTGGCGGCTCAGGCGAATGACGCCACCGCAAGCCGATCGCAACAGCAAGGGTTACATTAGCAAGTGCGACAGCCGAACAAGACGCCAGTATCACGGCGAGACGCCCTCCGGTGGTCTCTGGCTGGCACTATCGGCGTCACTGTGTTGAGGGTTTCCGGATCTTCACCCGAGTCTTCGTCCACATCTCCGGGGAACGCACAGGCCATGCCAGAGCCTTCAGCACCGCTGTCAACACTGGAAGCCACCGTCATCTTAGGATCCCGGGCCGCGCCTCGCCTGCCGTACCAGAGGCTGGCGCGCGGACCGGCCCTTGAGACGCTCGTCCGTGAGGACCTCTGCACCCGGAGCCGCGCTGTTAGCGGCCGGCGAATCGGGCTGGCCACGTTCGGGCATCTGACGGACGCCCACGTTCTCGACGCAGCCAATCCCGGCAGGCTGTCCTTCCTCTGGCAATACTTTGACTTCTCGGACGGGTATCCGTCGTCCGGGAAATTTAGGCCCCAGGATCTCTTGACGGTCCACGTCCTGGACGCGACGGTCCGGAAGCTCAACGCCGTCCGCTTCGGCCCCCTCAGCGAACGGCCTCTGGACTGCCTAGTGACCACGGGTGACGTCACCAACACCTTTGCCGTCGGTGAACTCTCAGCCGCCGTCGGTGTTTTCAAGGGCGGATCCGTGACCTCACATCCCACCGCTGCCTACGACGGCGTCCAAGATCACGGTCCGGCTCCCCGCGAACTGTCGAAGAGCATTTGGCATCCCGAGCCGGAAAATACGCTGATCTCCCCGGATGACTGGAAGGCGCTTCACGGTTACCCCACCGTTCCCGGATTCCTCACGGCGGCCATCAAGCCGGTAAGGGCGCAGGGCTCAGATTTCCCGTGGTACATCGGCGTGGGAAATCACGATGAAGCCGGGCGGTCTCCGTCAGGCACGATTTCCGCAAAGGCCGAGTTCGTTGACGCTCTTCGAACCGGTGACCGGCTTCCGATTCAGCTCCCGCAAGGCATGAACGCCACTGACTTCTGGAATGATGTCAGACGTTCAAATGGGAGCGAACGCCGCAGGCTTATCACATCATTGCCTTCCCGAACCGTGCGTGCCTCGAAACTACGCCGCCCATTCACCAAGGCAGAGTTCATGGACGCCTTGCCGGACGGTGAAGCCAAGGTGCAGTTTGGTTCCGGCCCTGATGCCGAAGCGAAGCCGTACTACACCTTCGACATCGCTCCTGAGGTAATCGGCATCATGCTGAACACGGCGAGCCCGGACGGGAGCATCAAGGCCGTCCTGGATGCGGGCCAGGCGGACTGGCTTGAGGAACAACTCAGGGGTGCTTCGGCGAACTACTACGATTCAAAGGGCAAGCTCACCGCATCCAGTGGCCAAGGCCGTCTTGTGGTGTTGTTCAGCCACCATCCCCTCTCCACCTTTGATGAGGAGGAACAGTCGTCCGACGGCGGCCGGCCGCCGTTGAATCGATCGGCAGTCCTGGGGCTGCTTTCCCGCTACCCAAATGTGGTCGCCTGGATGAACGGCCACAGGCACAAGCACCGAGTGACACCGCACAAAGGGAAGCATGGATCTGGCGGATTCTGGGAAATTACCACGGCGTCCCTCATTGACTATCCGCAGCAATCGAGAGTTGTCGAACTCATGGACAACGGCGACGGAACGCTGTCAATCGCGGCGACTTTGGTGGACCATTCGACGCCGGAGGGTGTGCTGTACGAAGGAGAGCACACTGCCGCGTCTCTTGCGGCGTTGAGCCTCGAGCTCGCCTTGAACCGTCCAGGGCTGGACCGCGCTGAGATAAGTGGCGGCATCGAGGACCAGAATGTCGACTTGATCCTCAACAAGCCCTTCTAAATTTGAGCCCCTTGGATCGGCCTGTCGCGGGATGCCGTGCGATTATTGACAGAGTGTCAGCGGCCGGCGCGGAGGCAGCGTCATCTACTTGTACCTAATGACGAAGTAACAACCACTGGTTGGAAACGACGAAAGAAGCGAATCTAAGAATGCCAGGTCGCAAAGAGAGCCAAGCCATAGCTTCGTTGAAAGCCGCTGCTAAGAGGAATCTGAGGCGTGCATGGCGGGCGTTGCCTCCGGAGCAGCAAAAGCAGATCCGGAAGTTGGCCCATCCGGCCAATTTGGCCAAGGTCCAACGTGCGCTCAACGCATCCCCACTTGGCCTCCCTCAGCCGCCACAGCTCTCCGTCGTCGTCCTGGTGGCAGATTACGCTCCCGATCCAGATATGACGCTGCGGAGCCTGGTTGGCCAGAAGCCCGCATTGGAAATGATCGTCATTGATACGTCGTCGGCGGGCGTGGGCGAGAGCGCAGTACAGCCCTTCGTAAAGCGTGACCGCAGTGTGAAGTACCTCGCACTTTCCGGCGTCAGTGGTGAAGAAGCCCGGAACCGCGCCGTGGCCTCTTCGCGGGCCCCGTACCTGATGTTCCTCACGGCGGGGGATGAGGTTGAAAAACAAAGCTTGGACACCATGCTCCGCTCGCTGCGTGAGACAGGCTCGTCCTTCGCCGTCGGCATGACCGGAATCGTGAAGGGCAAAATCATCTCCACCCCGCCATGGCAGCAGAAAATCCACGGTGAACCTCGGCCCGCCGTGACCGTGGCGGAAGTCCCGGAGATACTGCTGGATGGTGCCCTCGCCAACAAACTATTCAGGCGTGACTTCTGGATTTCGGCAACTGCCGATGTCGCGCTGGATCGTGAACACTGGCAGTATGAGGCCGTTGCCACTCTTTACACGCGCGCAAAGTCATTCGACGTTCTGGACCGCAAGGTCGTCAATACGTCCCTGGATTCCGCTATCCGGCCCCCGTCCCGCGGGCTGATCTGCGAGACGGGATACCTCGAAGACCGACTGCACCGACTCGAGTCACTGGCCGCCGCAGTCCGCGCGGTCGCGGCTCCCGGAGACTACCGGCGTTTGCTTTCCGGAGAACTGGGAAATGGACTGTTCCGCTACTACGAGGTGGTGCCCCGCACCAGCCCCGAATACTGGGATTTGCTACACGCCACAGTGCGCCGCCTCAGCGAAGGTCAGGAGCTGGACTGGGATCTCATCCGGATCCACAACCGGCTGATCCTCTCGGCCGTCCTCGCGGACAAGCGCGAGGACGTGATCCGCATCTGTAACCACCGGAGCGACTACGCGTCCAGCTTTCCGACGGTGCTGACAGATTCCGGGATCCTCGCACAGCCCCTCTACCTGGAGGAGCTTTCAACCTACGATCCCCGGCTCCTGCCCTGCCGCGATATCGACCTTCGGCTGGTCAGCAAATTGACCCGCTTCGACTGGCAGGACGACGGCCAGCTAGTAATCGGCGGTCACGCGTACATATCCTCAGTGGACCCGATCAACGGCAACCTCTCGATCCAGGCCTCCTTGGTCAACGCCAGCAGCGGGGAGGCTGTCCCCTTGGCAGTGGCCCGCCACACGGACAAGTCCATCGATTGGGAGTCCAACGACAACTGGACGTCGTACTCCGACGCGGGTTTCAGCACCACCATTGACCCGGCCGTGATGCTTGAGGGAAACGGGGCTGCAGCTCCCGTCAGCTGGTACGTTCTCCTGACCGTCAGTGCCGGCGGCCGAACACTCACAGCGCCATTGATGCGCCGTGACCTCAACGGTTCGACCGGCCAGCTGCCTGTAGGCCCCATGCAAGGCACCACCAGGATGGCCGTGGAGATGCGCGCAGCCACTGGGCTGACCTTTGTTCCGGTTGCTCCGCACTACGTGGCGACATCCCTGGAGCTGGCAGGACGAACCCTGAAGCTTACGGTCGAGGCCCATGCCGCCCCTGTGGCCACCAGGGTTTCCATCGAGAGCACCAAGTTTGGCATCCGTAAAACAGCGACTTTCCAAGAGGTGGAGGGGAACCGAGCCGTCTACCTCATCGACGTCCCGGCGCTGGGATCCGGTGCAAGGACCACGGCCGAATATGAATGGCATCTGCGACTGGAGAGCGGCGTCAAGGCGCCCCAGCCAGTGGCGTGGCCGGAGGGGACCGCGGAACTCGAGGCCCGTTCCGATCAAACCCGAAGCCTGAGGCTGGGACTGACAGGTTACGGGTTCATCACCCTCGAGGAGCGGAAGAGCCGCGTTATTGCGTCCGCAGTCGAAGTCTCACCCGACAAACGCATCCTTCGGATCGAGGGCTCTGCAGACCTTCCCGTGACCCGAGCCCCCCGCTTTGTCCTTTCCAGTGGGAAGGCCGTCATCCCTGCGACCGACGTCGTCTTGGCGGTCCGGACGAACGAGGGAAGCAACCACTTCTCTGCGCAATTTCTGCTCCCTCACCGGCCTTGGGGTGGCGACGAGGTAATGCCGGAAACCGGTGCCTACAGCGTGCGCCACGTTCCCCGGGGGGTCGACGACCACATGGGCTATTGGATCCCGGCGTCGTCCGGGCTCCAAACGCAGATGCCCCGCCGGATTGAAGCGGACCGGCTGGAAATCGGAGTAAGCCGCGCCCCGAAGGCTGCGCTGACCATCCACCTGAGGCCCCCCTTCGCAGAAGACGAGACAGGACGGTTCGACCAGCAGACGCTCCGCACTCCGGTAACGCGGGCCGGTAGCGCTGAGCTTAAGGACGCCGTCCTGTTCATGTGCTTCGGCGGACGCCGTGCTACCGACAGTCCGCGCCGTCTATTGGAGGAATTCCAACGACGGGGAAGCCAGTGGCCCCTGTACTGGGCGGTCGCTGATTTTTCGGTGCCCGTACCGGCAGGAACCGAAGCAGTCTTGATCGGCTCCCGGAAGTGGTACCAGCTCTTGACCGAGTCCCGGATTTTGATCAACAACAACAATTTCCCGTTCTATTTCCGCAAACGCGAGGGGCAGGTCTACATCCAGACCTGGCACGGCACACCCCTCAAGAAGCTCGGCAACGACGTCGCCCGCACCAGCTTCTCTCTTTCCTACTGGAACCTGATGTGGCGGGAGGCGGAGTATTGGGACGCGCTCCTGGCGCAGAACGAGTACGCCGCCGGGGTCCTCGCCAACTGCTTCGGGTTCGAGGGGCGGGTTGTGGCCGAGGGCTATCCCCGTAACGACAGCCTCACCCCCGAGCGGATGGAACAGAACCGGGCCGCCATCAGGACAAATCTCGGCATCCCCGATGGCAAGACTGCGATTCTCTACGCGCCCACGTGGCGCGATGACGCAAAGAACGACTCACGGCAGTACGAGATGGTCACCTACCTCGATTTCGAAAAGGCCCAGCAGCAGCTCGGCGACGACTACGTGCTGCTCTTGCGCGGACACCACAACATCGCAAGCCAACGGCAGACTGCGGCCAACAAGTTCGTCATCGACGTGACCGAATACCCGGAGGTCAACGACCTCTACACGGCAGCGGACATCCTGGTCAACGACTACTCGTCCGTGATGTTCGACTTCTGCGTGACGGGCAAACCCATTGTGTTCCTCACACCGGACATCGCCCAGTACCGTGATGCGACCCGGGGCTTCTACTTCGACCTTGAAGAAAAAGCACCCGGTCCGCTTCACAACACCACGGACGAGGTTGTTCGCTCCATCAAAAACATCTCCGCCGTGTCCCGCCGCTACGCGCCCAAGTACGAGGCTTTCGTCAAGATGTTTGCCCCGTACTGCGACGGTGAGGCAACAAGCCGGGTCTTTGATGCGCTATGGCCGGACAAGGAAGCCATCGGCATCACCTCAAGCACCGACTGACCGAGCGATCGGCACCTCCCGAGTGTGCGGTCGGCAGCCCCTCAGCTGCGTGGATCAACCAGCAACAAGAACGGAAAACAGTGCGGCAGCAACCTCGCCTAAGCATCGTCATGCCGGTGTTCAACGCCTCAGCGTACCTACGCGAAACTCTCGATGTGCTCCCGGCTCAAACATCGCAAGACTTTGAGCTGATTGCTGTCGACGACGGATCAACGGACGACAGTCTTGAAATCCTCAACGAATACGCTGCCATGCATGCTAACTGTATCGTCCGCGGCATCCCGAACAGCGGTTCAGCGGCACTCCCGAGGAATGTTGCTCTCGACATAGCGAGCGGCGAGTTTGTCTTTTTTCTCGACTCCGATGACCTGATCGCTCCGCAAACCGTGGAGAACCTTTTGAAGGCGGCTGACGAGTCGGGATCCGACGTCGTGCTCTGCAAGATGGAGAACTTCGGTATCGGAACGCGGTCCCTGCCGCGCTCCGTTTTCAAGACCGAACGTCGCGCCGAGGACTTCATAGACAGCTTCGCCTACCGCACCTTGAGCCCGATGAAGATGTTCCGGCGCTCCATGATCGAACGGCATAGGATCCGGTTCCCGCTAGGATACAGCAACGGTGAAGACCAGCCCTTTGTGATGCGGGCTTACCTCGAGTCAAACCACATTTCAGCGATCTCCGACCAAATCTATTACTGGATACGTAATCGTGCCAACGGCGTTCCAGGCACACCCGCCGCCGGTAACGTAAGCAAGGCCGGCCAGCCGCCGGGAAAGGATCTGACGAAGAACCTGACGGTCATCGACGTGGTCGAGAGGCACACAGATTCCGGCGCCCGGCGCGACATGCTCCTAGAACGGTTCTTCACTGGAGCGGCCGGACTCACGTTCGCGTTCAACCGTCGTTTCCTCGCCCTCGACCGCAGTGAGCAGCAACAATTGATCGACCGGGCTCGCAAGGTGTCGCATCTCTGGAACGACCGGCTACGAGGGAATGCGAACAGTCACGTTCGTGAACTGCTTGACACGCTCTTCTCAGGGTCCCTCGAGGAGGTCGTGGCGATGATCGCAAGACCTAACGGCGAAGAATTGGTGCTCAAGCTCAAGGAACGAATCGACCGATCCCCCCAGCTTCCACTCACATTCACTAAGTCGAGGATGTACAAACCTACATGTTTAGTTCTCGAACATGTCGTGGTCAATCATCGAATAGCCTTCGATGTAAATTGGGGACGAGATGGCTGGCGCTTATCCGTCGTCGGAAGAGACGCGGCCTCAAAGCGCTTCCTCCGCAATTTGCTAGTTGGTCGAGCAAGTCTTTTACAGGAAAATGGGGAACGCCACAGTCTTGCCAGTTGGGATTCTGGGACTGACACTTCTGTTTTACTTTCTGACATACTCACCCAAATGTTATGGATAATCCACTTCGCACTCTCCATACCCCACGAGGGCAAAACACCCGCGGTGATTCAGGAGGGTCTGCCCAAGGCTTAATTTACATTTGGGGTGGTTCCCGGGGTAACGAAAGAATAATCTGCCGAGCTGCGTGAGGCTAAGATTCGCAGACCAGGCCCGGTCCCCCAGGGCCGATGAACCCCGTGAATGTCCCAATCACAGGGTTCATCTACCTTGATATTCCTTAGAGCACGGGAATTATTCAGGCCTCACGGAATCCAGAATGCGGCCAGCCGCAGAACCGTCGTCGTAGGGGGCATAGTTCTCGAGGAAACGCGAGTATTGGGCGGAGAAATCTCCACGCCAGAGCTGGTGTTCCTTGATCCAAGCAGCAAGTTTATTTTCCTCAAAAACCAAGGGTCCGGGAGCAGACTCTTCATAAGGAAAAAGCCAACCTCTTTCGTTCTCGTACAGCGAGTAGTCCGGGACATAGAAGACCATGGGCTTGCCCGTAACCGCATAGTCGAACCGAATTGAAGAATAATCGAAGACGCCAATGTCCGACGCGAGACACAAGTCAGCCGAGTCTGGATACGAGGTGACGTCGATGATGCGTGCGGCGCCGCGGTCCACAGGACCGGCCTTAGCGCTGTATCTGTGGCCCCGCATAAGCAACACGTAGTCAGGTCCCAAATCCTCAGCGATTTTTTGGGCGTCGAACAGGTCCGTGACCACAGTCTCTGTTGTTGCCTTCTGGTCTGATTCCCGCCAAGTCGGTGCGTAAAGCACAACTGTCTTGGAATCGTCGATCCCCAGCAGACGCCGGGTGTCAGCGGCAGTCTGGGCTGCATGGGGCCCCTTGAACACGTCGTTCCGCGGGTAGCCGAGTTCGAGCACCTGCCCCCGGAATCCGTATTCCTCGACATAGAGCTCCGTAGCTTTGGGGCTCTGGCTGACGATGTGGCTCCACTGGTCGTTCTTTACCTCGATCCGTTGGGCGATCCGTTCGGGGCCGGCTCCGAGGCTGAGCCAGCGGGAACGGCCCATTCGCTTAAAGGGATGCCCGTGGAAAGTCTGGACCACGGTTTGGCCAGGGCGCCTAAGCTTCCACCAATCGGCATCATTATTGGAGAAGGTGTAGGTGGCCGTGCTCCGGGCCTCGTACCAAGCCTCTGAACGCTTGACCACTGGTATGCCGCCCTCCGGCAGCGAGACCGAGAAGTCCGAAACTTCCCAATACAGCTTCGCCTGCGGCCACCGGCGTCGTGCCTCTTTGTGCAACTCCACCTGGCTGTCGTTAGCGACCTCGCCGAAATAGCACCGGAAGAAGAAAGCTTCCGGATCCAACGGGAGCACGGGGTCCTCAATGTGGCGCTCGTAGAGCGCCAACTGTCCGCGTTGGCTCTTTTCCTCGGTGGTGAGTGCCGGTTGGAACGTCACGCGGAACGTGCCAGTGTGGCTGGCTCCAAGGTGCACCCCGACACGGCTACAGTCCAGGCGGTTGCCACGTGCCCCAAGTTCCTGCGCGGCACGCGTTACTGAGGAATACGAACTGACGCCGTCTGTCGTAGCAACACGCCGTAGGTAGTAGCGGCCGCTCGGCGGAACTTTGCGCTGGCGGCCCCAGTCGGAGACGGTGAGGTCGAAAGTCAGCTCGTACAATCCCTTTGCCAGTGGCTTCACGGTAAATCCGGTGAATGTGTGGCGGTCACTGGCCAGTTCAAAGGCAGGCAATGCATCCGGAGAGTCAGTCCGGACATCGAAGACGAGAGACGTGGAGCTAGAGTCGAAGCGCACATTGACGACTTCTGTCCACAACGGATCGTCCGTTAGGGTGATGTTTCCCTGGTTGGTGCGGGTTAGCCGTAGGCTCCCGTCCGCGGAGACAATTTCCCGTCCGGCGCCGGACCCGCCCTCCAGGGACCAGCCGATGCGCCGCGTTCGTCCGTCTGCGGTCACAGCGTCCACAGTCCAGTGCCTCAGCCCTGACGGCTCTGTCCACACTCCTTCGGGAACCTCGATGCTGCCGTAGAGCCCATTTTGGGTGTACCTGACCAGTTCTGACTGAACTGAGTGTCCCGCTGCAGTGAGACGGAGGTAGCGGAACTGTAGCATCGAGCCATATTCCTGCAAAGAGATCTGCAGAGTGCGATTTTCGAAGCCGACGTCTGTCGCCCAGATGGCGCTTCGCCGAAGCCGTATCCGCAACCCGTCCGTCTTGGTGAACTCGGGAGTGATCCAGATCTGGTCTCTGTGCTCTCGGGAAATCGGCGTTTGCATGATCCTGAAGTCGTGCCGCCGCTCCATGGCACAGATGCGCTCCGTTTCGGGGCTCTGGAGAATCAACCGGACGTCATAGGTCTGTAAAAACCCCGGCCGGGCCGAAAGTTCCGCGTCATCGATGACGTCATCAAAATCGATGCTGGCCACGAAACACGCTTGAGCGTAACTGTTGTGCGGGTCCTTGGCGAATTGATCCATTCGAGGATTGACGGTTCGTTCAACCTTGGCCGGAAAGACGCGGCCGCCCGGTCCGACAAGTTGCAGGCCGATTCGCAGACTCTCGGGATCCGCCGAGAGACCTTCAATGTACGCGGCGCCCTCAATCAGCAACCTGTTTTCATCTTCAGCCCAGTGAACCGACGTCAGGAGCGAAACAGCCGGAAGCGAGGAATAGGGCCGCACCAGCGTGTCCTCTGAAAGATACGGTGCGATTTCCTCGATGAGGGGGGCGGTATAGACCACTCCTTCAGCTGTTTGTTCCAGCGGCGCAAAAGCGAATGCGGGTGCATTGTGTTCCAAGAAGCGCGCCAGCAGCTCGAACTGCCCGGCGGCAACAAGCTTGAGTACAATCCGGTCGTGCAGTGAGATGCCGAACCAGGATTGCTTATTCACCCCATCGAGCACTTCGCGGCAGTTCTCCTGGGCCAGCTGTCGGAGTGCGGGGAAATCGTGGCTAACAGCCAGGAGTGCATTCTTCAGGAGGACGTGCGTGAGGAAGTGCGATTCAAACTCCTGCAGTCCCTCCGGGTGTCCAGCCAGTTCTTTCGTGGTGGCCCGCCAGCTCGGCAGAATGCCACCCATACGCTCAACGAGGATCTGCTCATCCGCCTGCTTTTCGCGTTGGGTCCAGAGACGCCAGCGGTAGACAACGTCCGGAAGGAGATCGAACGTTCCGGCCTTGTACGCCTCCAGCATGGGCCGGTCGCTTTCGAAGGCGCGGCTGGCGCCGAACCAGAGGGCTTTGGCGTTCCAGAACGATGTGCGGAAGGCTGCCCCCACGACGGTCATGTGGCGAAGTGCAACGGGCGCCGCCGGCAAGGTTTGCCTTGAGAATGCCGAATGCTTTAGCGATTCCTGCCACGGAACCGGCATCAGCTTCTGGCCTTGGAAGACCTGGACTCCAGCGACGGCGAAGTCAGCATTCGAAGTGGTAAGGGAGGCCATCAACCGCGCAAAGCCGCCCTCGGCAACCATGTCGTCGGAGTCCACAAAAGTAAGGAATTCGCCTCTTGCGGAGAGTACACCTCTGTCCCGCGCCGCGCCCGGACCGCGGCGGTCCTGAGTGATGATTCGGATCCGGGGGTCCCGCGTGCGGAAGTCCCGGACAATTTGCGCCGAGATGTCTGTGGACCCATCGTCGACGACGATGACCTCGATATTCCGGTAGCTTTGGCCGGTGACGCTCGCTAGACACTCGCGGACGTATACATCCGCGTTGTGCATTGGCACGACCACGCTTAGGAGACCCGGGACATGTTTCGGGTTCGAAGATGCGGACCTAGGGCGGACGGCCAAGGTCAGCCCCTGCTGTGTCCTGGCGGCAAACTGCAACTCCACACGGTTGTTGCCCAGAAAGGCGCTGCGGCCCGCCAAGGAGTGCCCCACACGGACAACGGAGGCGCTACCCGCAGTTCCGGCGTCGGGCGCACATTCTAGCCGGTAGTTTCCCGGTCCGGGAACCGGGAGGACTATCTCGAAGCCACCATGAGGCGTTGGCTGCACTGACGTCGGCCAGACAGAACTTTTCCCGTCCAGGTGCACGCGCGACGCCGAGGCAGGGTCCCCGGTTTTCACGACCAGAATCAGCGACGTCTCTTCCTGATCGAGTGACGCAGACTCGACCAAGACGAAGGCCTCGCTGTCCAGGAGGCTAAGATTCCCGGCAGCGTTGCTGGCCGCCACCAGTGGCGATCCCGCAGCGGAAACATGACAGCTGGCACTTGAGGCGGTCAACCCCCAGCCCAGGCCCCGTTCGACGGCGGTATCAGTAACAGCGCGGAGCGTCCACTGTGGAAAATCGGTTTCCTGCCCGGGGCCGACCGGCAAGTCAAGGACTGCGCGGCCGATCCCGTCAGGTCCCGTTGTCACCGCTGCCTGCGCCGTCAACTCACCCCTACGGGCGACCACCTTGGTGAACGTCCACGTGGGATCGATTTCACGCAGGTTCAGGCCGATCCTCCTGCCGGAGATATCCACCCCCTCGGCCACCACGGCTGCACGCCTTAGGACTAGCCGGAACCCGTCCTCAGGGGAGAATTCCGGGGTTACAAAAATATCTCCGGGTAGGCGCTCGGACAGAAGCGTGCGCATGAATTGGCCATATGTGCGTCGCTGGATAGGGACCCGGCGCGTGCCACCGGCAACCGTCAGATCTACTGCGACATTCCAGGTGGAGAGGGTTCCGGTCCGAGGAACGTCCGCGAAGACTTCGGCGAGTTCGGGGACGTTGATCTCCGCGGAAAAACCGGCCGCTCCGTAGTAACCCCACGGATCTTTGTCAGTAGTGCCGGAATCCGGGTTATTGGCCCGAGCGACACTGATCGTTCGGCTCTTCCCCGCTTGGTCCGTGAGCACCAGCGTCACCTCCAGAGATCCCGGGTCGGAGGGCAGCCCTGCGATGAAAGCGATACCGCCGACTTCGAGCATGCCGTTTTCAAGCCAGATACATGTCTCCAAGACGGCCACATCGGTCAAGGCTTCTGGACTGAACGGAATCTCCAAGGGGGCCGGCGGGGGTCCTCCGGCCAGTCGTGTGGACTGAAGCGGCGATTCACTCAGGGACTTGACGGGTTCAATGCGTTCCAACAACTATCTCCAAACCGATCTGCACATTCTCATCCGGGGCAAGTAGCCAACGTCAGTGTTCCAGGACCGGCTCCGCCATTTGGAATTCGTCCTGGATGGCTGGACTGTCCATCACGGCAACGTTCAGCGGGTCCATTTTGCGGACGTCGATAACGTGACCAGTCGTATTGGTGATGAGAACGTCCAGCGACCGCCGCGCTACCTCAGTAGAATCCAGCAAATCGGCAGCGGGCTCCGATCCGAATGCGTTGGTGCGCATCGGGGTGGCCGTTCGCTCGGGGTTCACACAGTTAACCCGGATACCCTCGTGGGACCACTCGTCCGCCAGCGCCTGGGTGAGGTTGACCGTTGCCGCCTTCGCGGAGCTGTACAGGCTGTACCCTGCCCGCCCTCGGGTGTAAGAGCTCGAAGTAAAGAGCAGCAGGGCGCCCCGCGTCTTCGCGAGTTCATCGTGAAAAGTCTGGGCGATGAGCATCGGAGCGATGTAGTTGACTTCCGTTGCGAGGTAGATCGTCTCCTCGGACGCGTCCGCCAGGGAACCCATCGGGAGGACGCCGGCGGTGTTGACCACGTAGTCAATGCGGCCGGTATCGGCCAGCACTTCGTCGCGCGCCTTTATGAGATCTGCTCGACGATTCACGTGAGTGTTTGTCAGACCCCGGGAAAACACCTTGACCGCGGCGCCGTATTCGGCCGCCAGCGCCGCAATGTCCGCCCCGATCCCATAGGACCCGCCGAAGACCACCACGGTCTTACCGGACAGTTTTTCGCTGAACTGGAGAGCGGTGTGCTGAAGGCCGTCGTGGTTGCGGGTGAGTTGAAAGAGCTTGTCCGCCAAGTAGACGTCAATGGGCTGGGTGATCTTCATGTTCCGTTCATCCCCCATGACCACCGCGATGGGGACGTCCGGCAGATAACGGAGGACTACGGTGCAGTCATCGGTGGCTTTGAAGTCAGGGTCTTTTCGGGCCACCTCGTATGCTTTCTTGATGGTGGCGAGGTGAAATGCCTGAGGCGTCTGGCCTCGGCGGAGGTAGCCCCGGGGCGGCACTTCACGGATCTTGGCCAGATCTGACGTCTTACCCTGCATCGAATCATCTTCGGAAACGACAATGATCGTGTCTGCGGACGGAATGGCAACGTCCACAGCTTCGTGGTCGTCCAAGGCGGCTATGACATCCGCGATGATGCGGACCGAGACGAGCGGCCGCACGGCGTCATGGAAGATTACGTTGACGTCCTGATCGCCGATTGCGTCCAGAGCCAGCTTCGTGGTCCCGTTCCGTTCTGCTGCGCCTTCCAGGATAGTGGTCACCTTCGTGAAGGAGCACTTTTTCACCATGGCGCGCACGTTGTCCAGATAACCGGGGGTCATCATGACGATGATCTCATCGACCAGGTCGCACTCCTGAGCAACGGCGAGCGTGTGCTCCATGATCGGCCGGCCCGCTATCTTGACCAACTGCTTCGGAATACTCAGTCCGACGCGGCTGCCAACGCCGCCGGCCAGAATGACCATGATATTTCGTTTACGTTCCACAAGTTCCCCCTGGTTTGCGTGTTCTCGCGTGCGTCAGTCTGCCACCACCCAGGCTGGACACGGCTTCCGACACGTAGCAACGCCAATCATCGACTGGGCACCATTTTGCGTATGTTGCGTGAACGGGCACCTGAGGCAGCACAAATGCTGCGCAGGCGCCCGCGCTCCAGCCATTCAGTCTACGGCAGTTGCAGAACGGCATTGACCATGTTGTGGTCCGACGCAATCGTTCCGATGAAGCTAGCGGAGGAATCGATGTTGATGACGGCCTCCCACTTCCCCACCCTCATCTTGGACGTGACGATGTGGTCCAGGTTCTTGGCAGGGAGGCCCAGTGCGCGTGGTCCAGCCGAAGTCCCCGCAGACAACCGAACCAAGCTGCGGGAAATTGCCGCAATAATGCGCTTCGATTCCAATGGTGCGCTTTCTACACATAACTATCGGCAAGAAATGCCCTGCCGTTAGGCCAGGCGAGGGAGCAACCCGGGCTGAAGCAGGCAAATCCGCCACCCAGAGAAAGCAGCACCCTGCGTCTTTTTGCGATGTTCAAGGTCCGTCAAGGATCGGGGAAAAACTCCGGCCTCGATGAACGAGGCCCAAATGACCTATCCGCAACGAGAGCTAAATCACGGGTTAGCTCTGCGCGTTGTACTTAAAGATTAGTGCGTGCCACACTATGGTGTCCCATAGCACCTCCTATCGCTTGATTGCACCTTTTGCTCGCACCCTTGCCGCCCTTCTGGTGCCCAAGGTCTCACCGATAAGGTCTCGCATGCCAAAAAACGGTCGTGGCTCAACATTCCGTGTTCGCCCGCTCCCCATTTTGATCCTCGCAATACTCCTCCTCCTATCCGGTGCCCCCGGAGCATTTGCAGCCACTCCTGCCCCCTCCGGCCTCAAGTCGCCCGCTCAAACAAGCACGTCGGTCTTCATTTCCTGGAACGCTGTCAGCGGCGCGCCGAGATATCGCGTCCAATACTCCACCAAGGCCGACTTTTCGGACTCCACGTACAACCGCTTCACAACCACCTCCACCGAACTCCGGGGACTCAAAAGCAACACCAGCTATTACCTTCGGGTAAGAGTCATCTCCGCAGACGGAACAACTAACCTGAGCCCGTATTCCGCTGCCATAACAACCAAGACGAAGACCGCCCCAGTTATTGCGGCGGTCGTAAACCCGCTATCGGTTGCAAGCTACAACGTGAAGTGCGCCAACTGCTTCGCAGGAGCCGCCAATGAACTGACCTGGGCCGGACGCAGGTCGGCAGTGGTGGCGAACATTAAGGCCCAGATGCCGGACGTCATCGGCATCCAGGAAGCCTCTCAGGGATGGCTCAAGGATGACCAACGCCCGGGCGGAGTCTCCCAGTTTGAAGACCTTCAAGAACGACTCCAGGCGGCCGGAGCGAACTACCGACTGACGAATTCAAAGCGCAACAACTGTGTGAAGGACACCACGCCCAATCTCTGCGTTTACGCCGATAAGGGCGCCTCGCAAGGGACGAAGCTTTTCTATAACGCAACCAAAGTGTCCTTGGTCAGCCAGGGCTCCCTCGCTTTGCCCCCTGACCGCTCGCACTACTTGGCCTGGGGCATATTCATCCAAAAGTCGACAAACAAGAAATTCTTCGTTGGTGACACACATTTGACACCCGGGGCCACGGCCGACGTACACACCAAGCAGACGCAGGCCATCACGGCAGAAATCAAGAAGCGCAACCCTCAGAATCTCCCGGTCCTGTTGACAGGAGACCTGAACTCCCATAAATGGACGACGCCGAGGAACGCGCCCTACGACGTTCTGATCGCTGCCGGCTACAAAGACCCGCTGGGGAACACCTATGCATCGGACCTCCCGAGCGGAGCTGCGACAGCTGAGAAGACGGTGGGTGCGAACTACGACAGCTTCAACGCGTTCAAACGCCTCGCCAACGCCCGTAACGCCTGGGGTAACGGGACCTACTTGGATTACATCTTCACTTCCAAGATGCGCGTCGTTGAGTGGCGCACCGTTGTGAATGTCGACTCGAAAGGGAACTTCATAGGTACCATCCCTTCCGATCACAATATGGTAAAGGCAACGGTTCAGCTCCCCTAGGAGCGGAGCCAGTCAAATAACGCTCAAGGGACTCGTGGTTCAGTTCGGCTGGAATCAACGCCGACAGAACCACGAGTCCCTTGGGCTCTCCCCGGGCAGTGCTGAAATCTCCGCTACGTGCTACTGATGCTTCTGGCCCTGGAGTATCCCACGCAATTTGCGATCCAAGGCGGCATGCATCTCTGCACTCCACCGGTCCACGACGGCAGCGTCGTTGAAGGTGGTGGCCTTGGCAACAGCCTGAAGCCGCATTTTTTCGATGGCAGATGGCTCCATCGTCCGCAGCTCCACGATGGCTTCGGCCATGGACGACACCTCTCCTGCTTTGACCAGAAACCCATCCACGCCGTCATCGATGATGTCAGCAGGGCCGTACGGGACGTCGTACGCGATGGGAATGCAGCCAACACTCATTGCCTCGATCAGAACCAGACCTTGACCCTCCAGCTTGCTGGTGAGCATTGTGAACGAAGCCGACTCAAATTTCTCTCGTGCCGACGGGGAATATCCGGCCAATTCCACCGATTCACCAAGGCCCTGGGCAGTGATGAGCTTCTGCAGGGAAGCCTTCTCAGGACCTTGCCCATAAATGCTGAGCTTGAGTTCCAAATCTCCTGATGTCCGTGCCCGCCCGATGGCAGAAACGGAATGATCAAGACGCTTCCGATTTGTCAGGCTGCTAAGGACTACCCCCAATTGCGGGTCGTGGCCAAGCTCCGGCTTGGAAATCCCCGGCAGGGACCTGCTATTAGGGATCACGCACGCATTCGGCGGATTACCGAAGACCAGATCGACGTCCCTTTTCTGGCTCTCGGTCAAGAAGACCACGGCGTCGAAGGAATTCAACCGCTCGAACACGTAACGCCGGGTTTGGCTCAACTCCCCATGCGGTGGAACGGCACCGCTCGCCATGTGCGAGTTGTGCACCAAATGCATGGTGACCACGTTATCCCGCCGGTATCGGGTCATGAAGTTGGCGGTCGACTTGCTGTCGACAATCATATAGGACTCACGATCAGCGACGACGCAGTCGAGCCAGAAAAGGTAAAGGGGCCAAATCTGGTTCCAGGAGGCTACCGGATAACCGTCCAAACCGCACAGGGTTACCAGTCGGCCACCCACTGTACCTTTGGTATCAAGATCTCGACGATCAGCGACCATGAGTGAGCCATCCGAGCGGAAATAGTCCACCTGCAAGACGGTCTTCTGATCGGAGGCATAACGAACCCGCCGACGAAGGATTTCTCCGCTGACTTCATCCGTCGATTCCTCTGCCTCACCGATGGCCGAGAACTCGCCTACGACGTTTTTGCCCGGTCGAGACGAGTCCAGCTGTGTTTTCGTGAGCTGGCCCAGTTCGTCCCACAAGTTCCTGAGGTGAAGTCCCTCGATCAACTCGCCCGTGGCTTCCAGCTCGCAACGGATCTCACTGTAGTCTTCCGCCCATTCGAAAGTCAGCACATCCACGGAAACACCAGCCTCATGGATAAAGGACCTGGAGCGGTGAAGCAGGGCATTCGTCATGCCTCCGTAATTCGCCGGTATCCCCCAAGTTATGGCGCAGTGGTAACCAAGAGGGAAGTTATGCGGCCGGTCTTCACGCACATCGTGTTTATTCAATGGTGTTCTCCGAGAACTTAGGTACATCTGTTGTGGCTACGGTGAGAGCAGGCTGTTCGCCTGTTCCGTCAGCGCCAGAAACCACGGGTATCGATGAGCCGCTTGCCTTCGAGGCTGGCGGGATCGATCTCGCGGAATTTGTCGTGATCGACCAGAAGCACCACCACCTGGGCGGTCTCGATAGCCTTGTCCGTCTCCACGTGACGGATGTTGGGAAGCACGGCCAGCACCTGCGGCAGATGATCTTTGTGCGGTGCCGCGACGAGAATCTCGGCATCGGGATGCTGCTCAGCCACTCGTCGGACGATCTCCACGGCCGGGGACTCCCGGACGTCGTCGATATTTGCCTTGAAGGCCAGGCCCAGGCAGGCAATCGTCGGACTGCTGATCTCGCTGACGGCCTTTCGGACCTGTTCCACTATGTAGCCAGGCTTGCCGTCATTGACTTCCCGCGCGGTTCGGATCAGGGTCGCATTCCCGGGATCGGCTGCCACGATGAACCAGGGGTCCACGGCGATGCAGTGGCCGCCGACTCCGGGGCCCGGCTGAAGGATGTTGACGCGGGGATGATGATTGGCCAGGCGGATGAGTTCCCACACATCGATATCCAGGTTGTCGCTGATGACGGACAGCTCGTTGGCAAAGGCGATGTTGACATCGCGGTAGGCGTTCTCGACAAGCTTGGACATCTCTGCCGTGGCGGCGTCCGTAAGGTGGATTTCGCCTTGGCAGAACACTGCGTACAGCGCAGCGGCAGCTTCTGCAGCCTCAGGCGTAAGACCGCCCACTACCCGGTCGTTGGTAACGAGCTCGATCATGATCCTGCCCGGCAGCACCCTTTCGGGGCAGTGTGCCACCAGCAGCACCGGTTTGCCGTCGCGGCCGTCAAGGCTGAGGTCCGGGCGCAGCCCAAGGATCAGCTCGGCGAGCCGGCGCGTGCTGCCAGGAGGCGACGTCGACTCGAGAATCACCAGTTCCCCGCCACTCAGTTTCGGGGCGATAGCACGGGCAGCAGCGGCAATGTAGGACATGTCGGCGGACTTGTCTGCCTTGAACGGGGTCGGCACCGCCACAATGTAGGCATCCGCGGCGGGGGTTTCGAGCTGAGCCCGGAGCCGGCCCTGACTGACGGCGCCGGCGACGTGGACCCCCAGGTCAGGTTCCACAAAAGGCACGTCGCCGTTGTTGATGGCTTTCACGGTGCCCGGATTTACGTCGACGCCGATCACGTCGAGTCCGTTGGTGGCCAGGATGGCGGCCGTGGGCAGCCCTATGTAGCCCAGCCCGACGACGGCGACCGTCCTGATGGGAGCCTCAGTTTCGGCAGCCTTAGATGTCAACATGTTCATTTAACTTTCCATAGAATTTCAGGTCACCTGACGCGAGAAGCTCTGCGTCCTCCACCTGCCAGGTGTGTCCCTCACCGGTACGGACCTGGAAGTAGTTGAAGCGGTCCGCCGAGTAAATGATCCTGCCTGCGGCGTGGGCGGCACGAAGAAATCCGGAGTCCTCGCCGACGGTGACATGCTGGAACGGGTGGTCGGTGAAGACTTCCCTGTGGGCCATGATGGTTGGCCCCATGACGAAGTCGGTGAACCGGTGTTCTAGGGCCGCAAACCGCAGGATAGCCGCGTTCGACGTTTCAAGATGCATGTAGTGCGCCCGTTTACCCACGACGTCGGCGCCTGAGTAGGACATGGCGTGAAGCTGGTCACTGAGATAGTGCGGGCCGTAGTGATCGTCGTCGTCCATCTTCGTTAGGACCTGCCCGCTGGCCGCGGCGACGCAGCGGTTCAGGCACTCCCCCAGCGACACTTCCCGCGATGCCTCGAGGACCACGACGTTCCGCAGCCCGGAGGCCGCGCACAACTCGGCCACGCGTTCGGCGGACAGCTGAAAGCCGTGGGTGAGCAGCACCAGTTCCGGCTCCACGCCGCGCTGTCCGGCCAGGGTCTGGAAGACACGTTCCAGGTTCTGGGGCCGGATGGTTGGCAACAGTATGGACAACGACGGCTGCAGGGCGCCAGCAGCAATTCCCGGCACGGCGTGCTGGAGCACCGTGGCCGCCCGGTGGGCATAGGTGTGGTGCGACCAAATCGTCCGTTGGGCCAAGTGCACCGTACGGTCATTGAACTCCGGATTCGAAACCAGCGCCCGGGTAAGGTGCTCCGCTTCCGTGCGGGTGGCGGCCACAGGTACGGCCGCGGGGGTGAAGAACTGTCCCATGGCCTGGCTGGGAGCTGTGATGACAGGTGTGCCGGACGCCGAGATCTCAAAAATGCGCCTGGCGCACATGCTCGGAGAGTCAACAACGGAATTAACGTTGAGGAAAACCTTGTATGCCTTGTAGGCCGATAGCATCTGGGGATAACTCAACGATCCGACCACCCGCGTGTCCATCGGTGCGGGGAACTGATACTCGGCATTGCCGCCCAGCTGGCGCGAGAATATTTCCAGGCCCGTGCCCATCCGGGCGGAGGCGTCCAGCGCACCGCCCAGGAGGAAGTCCATCTGGGCACGGCGTTCCGGAAACTTGTGGGCAAAATACATTCCCGCAAAGGCAACGTCTCTCTTGTGCCGGCCGTGCCCCGGTCGCACCGGGTTGTTGATCGCAGGCTGAGCCGCAAACGGAAGCACCGCTACGCGTTCGTGCCCGAGATCCACGGTGTACTGCGCAATGCGGCCGGAATCAGAGGTGAAGACGTGGTCAAACAGCCGGGCCGCGGGAAGGAAATCCTCGTAATGCGGAGGGTCTTCCTTGTTCCAGAAAACCGTGGGGATCCCTTGCTCCCGGCACCACTGGACCATCTCCCGGAACTCGTCGCTTGGACCGTCGGGGCCGGTCAGCTTACCGCGCCACTGTCCACCGTTTCCCGCCCAAGCCGATTCGACAAACAGGAGATCAACGTCGCTGTCTGCCAGGTCACTGCGCCAGGTGCGCAGGGGGACGGGGATAGTGGTCCACTCATAGCCGAAGGCCAGCGCGGAAAAGTCGTCCAGGATCACTGCGGCACGCACGTCCGGCCGGTTTGGCGGCTGTTGCGGTAGGGTGGCCGGCGCGAGCGACAGCCGTCGTTTGCGCCCACGTCCAGTCCAGGCAGCTTCCACGCCCTGCACGTTGCGCGGCGCGGCAAAGCCCTGGTCTATCCGCTGACGGGACCGCCATGACTTGTACTGCGCCGGACCGCCCCTCCGCAGATGCCACAGTCCTGTACGGATCTCCCTGAGCCCCGCCATCAGCCCCGGCTCCGGCGTGAGGACCGCCCGCGGACCTCGGTGGCGACAAGGTTCGCTTTTGCGTCGTCGAGAATCTGGGCGGCTGAAACATTGTTGCCCTTGGACAGGTGGCGGGTGAAGTCCTGATAGGCCTTGATGGCTACCTCCGGCTCACCGTCCATGATGAGGTCACCCTTGTCCAGCCAGATCACTCGCGTGCACATGTCCTTGATGGTGTCCAGGCTGTGGCTGACCAGGAAGACACAGCCCGCCTGCTCGCGGAGCTCGTCCATCCGCAGCTTGCTGCGATCCCCAAACTGGGCATCGCCGGTGTTGAGCGCCTCATCCACCAGGAGAATCTCAGGGTCGACGCTCGCCGCGATGGCAAACCGGAGGCGGGAGGCCATGCCTGAAGAGTAGGACTTCATCGGCAGGTGAATGGACTTCTCAAGTCCGGACAATTCCACGATGCTGTTGAACTTTTCGTCAACCTCGGCCCGGCTCATGCCCATGGCGAGGCATCCGAGGATGACATTCTGATCGCCGGACAAGTCCTGGACGAGGGCCGCGTTGACGCCGAGCATGATCGGTGTACTGGAGGCATACACCGCACCCGACGTCGGCTTGGATTGTCCGCTGATGATCTTCATGAGCGTGCTTTTTCCAGAGCCGTTCCGCCCGATGATCCCCACCGACTCACCACGCTCAACCACAAGGGAGAGTTCGTTCAGGGCCTGCACTGTCACCATGTTGGGCTTGCTGACAGCACGACGCAGGAAACGGGACTTGGTCTCCTCAGCATTCGCCTCAGAAGCCGCGCTCGAGGCCACGCGGTAGCGCATCCGCACCCTATCCACGACAACGCACGGATGTCCCTCGAGGAATATTTCCTGTTCACCCACGTCCATAGGATTCCTCACCTTTCCAGAAATACACCATGCCAACAGCTAGGGCCCCGAAGGCCCAGACGACAAGAATGGCCCACGACTGCCATTGGGGAACCCGGGCATAGAGAACGCAGTCCCGGACTATGTCAATGACGTTGAACAAGGGATTGAGCTTGATGGCGGCCAGCATTTGGGGATGGGTGACGAAGCGGTCATAAGTGTAGAAGATGGCCGAGACGTACATCCAGGCCCGGATCGCGAAGGGAAGCAGGTGCGTGACGTCGTGAACTCGGGAGATAATCCGAGCAAGGATGAGGCCGACACCAAGGTTAAACAGTGACTGCAGAAGTATGGCCGGTACAACCAACACCCAGAGCCACGTGATCTCCTCTGCCGGTGGCAGCACCACCACGATCAGCAGCATGGCCAGTACCAGAGGAACGGCCGACAACAGTTCCCGGACGTTGGCCCCGATGGGGAGCGCGGCGCGCGGGAAGTTGAACGCCTGCACAATGGACTTGTTGTTTCGGATGGAGCGTGCGCCGGAGGTGATGGCACCGGAGCTGAACTGGAATATGAAGATTCCCACCACCAGGTACCCCACGAAGTTCTCGACACCCTTGCTGGTCTTCAGCAGCAGTCCGAAAATCAGGAAGTAAGTCAGCCCGTTGAAGATGGGGTTCAGGAGCAGCCATGCGCTGCCCAGACGATCGCGCCGCGTGCCACTTTGAACGCGGGCACGGGCATCATAAAAAATGAACTGCCGGAAATCCCAGAGCTGGACTAGATAGTCCAGGAAGTTTGGCCGCGAACCGACACGTGTCAGCCGCCGCATGTCCACGGAGAGGGGCTGCACAGCCACCGGCTCCGGATCTATTGCACTATCTGCGGACACTACTGGATCTCCTCATGTTCATGGTGCAGCCCAGCGTAACGCGCGGCCAAGGCCTTGGCGTTGGCAGCCCAGGTCCTCTCGGCCAGGACTGCGGCTCGGCCTGCGTCGCCCATCGATGCCCGCCGGCTCGCATCGAGGAGCAGCGCCGAAATCGCGTGTGCAAGTTGGCCCGGTGACGCGGCGGGGACCAAAAGCCCGTTCCCGCCGTCGTCTATTATCTCCCGAAGTGCGGGCAAGTCGCTTCCAACCACCGGCCGCGCACTCGCCAGTGCCTCGATTGGCTTGAGGGGAGTCACCGCACGGGTCACGTCCAGGTCCTTGCGTGGCACCACGAACACGTCCAGGGCCTGGTGATACAGCGGGGTCTGGTCCCGGGGTACCCTGCCCGTGAAAATTGCCCTGTCAGCGAGGCCGAGTCCCCGGACTTGCTTCTGCAGTGCGGGGCCGGCCACACCGTCACCAACAATCAGCAAGCGCAACTGCGGAAACTCCGGCGCCAGGACCGCGAAAGAGCGGACAAGGTCGTCCAGGCCTTCATACGCGACAAGGCTGCTGACGGTGCCGATGTAGAGTCCGTCCTCGGGCAGGCCGAGTTCGCGGCGCGCGTCGGCGGCGTCCCGGGGCTGTTGGAGGAAGGCTCCGCCGACGGCGTTGGGAGCGATGATGATCTTCTCGCCGGGGATGCCAGCGGCAACTATGTTGGCCTTCATGGCCTGCCCCAGCGTCACTACCAAGTCGGCGTCCCGCATGACTTCAGTTTCCCGAGCTTGGAAAAGCGTGTACTTCTCGCTGTCCAGTGCCTCAGGTCCCCGGGTGGCGGCCCAGGTGTCCGCCAACTGGCCGCGGACCTCGTACACCCAGGGAATGCCCAGGGCCTCGGCCACGGCCCTGGCCACCAGTCCATTGACGAAGTGAGTGGTGGTGTGGAGCACACTCGGCCTGAATTTCAAGGCCACTTGCAGTAATTCCTCGGCCTGTTGCTGAAGACGTGCGTCCATGGTCTGTGCCAGCCGTGACGGGAGCAGACGCCTGTAACGGACGCCATCCACCACGTCGCTGGCCCGCGCCAGGAATTTGCCCACCTGGACGGGGTACCCAAGCCGCGTGACGGCCAGGACATCCCAGCCCGATTCCTTCTGGGCCACCATGATGGAGTGGGACCTCTGGGCGTAGCCGCTGGCGGTGTGGGGCAGAGAATTTGTGAGCAAATGCAGGACCCTGCCGGGGACCGGCGTGAACTCTTGGCGCTGCAGCCAGGGGGCCGCGCCTGCGTATACTGCGGCCTCGCCGGCGAGCCGTGCCTGCTGCCGCCGTCCTGCCGCGCCGGATCCGTCCAGGGCGGTGACGGCTCCACTGAGGTTGCCCTCATGCCACAGCCTGCGGGCCTGTACAGAATTGAGGCCGGGAGCGTTCCCGGCCTTGGCCAAAAGTGTGTCTGCAATCTCCGTCAGGCCCGCGGCCAGGGCAATGTCGGCCAAACGCCGGACCTGCTCCCCCGTGGCGCCCCCACACAGGGCAAGCTCGAGGCGGCGCTTGACGTCGGCGTCGTCTCCGTTGCTCATCGAAGCGAGCAACACTGGAACGGCCACCGAGTCCTTCGGAAAGACAGCGGACACAACCCGGCCCAACGGGCGAACGACGGCGGGCAGGCGGCGCGCCGCCTGCAGGTACAGAAGGAACGGATCATCAACGAGGTGCTGGGAGATGACGCTCGCGGCAAGCCGCGCATTCTTGAAGAGCTGGATCATCTGCCGCTATCGGTTCCCGCAAGGAGCTCAGAGATGAGGTCCATGTAGCGGTCGGCGAGGTGTCCGTATTCCGCGTTGGTCTTGACCCACTGGCGGCTGTCACCGTTGCGCACAAGCCGGCTTCGATCAGCTGCGAGCTGGCGCCAGAGATCGGCCACGGCCTCCGGAGAGCTGGGAACAATGTCCCCGGCTTCCGCGTCCATGACAATCCGGGCCGCTTCGCCGCGCACCATTGCTGTTACGTGCCGTCCGATGGCCAAGACCTCGTAGGTCTTTGACGGCACGGTGGTTTCGAAGGATTTCCAGTCATCGCGGAGGGATACCACACAGGTATCTGCAGATGCATAGCGTTCCAGCATGGCGTCGCCTGTCAGGGGTGGATGAAACGTAACCGGGGCCTTCAGCTCCCGCGCCAGTTTCTCCAGCGCCGGCCGCTGGGTGCCGTGGCCGACCATGTGCAGGTGCATGGAGTCCCCCACCAGGGCACTTGCCCTGATGGCAACGTCCAGCCGCTGGCTCTCGCCATGGTTTCCCAGATACAGGGCTTCGAATGTGTCCCGCTCGTATTCCGGCGGACCCACCACGGGGATGGAGTCCAAGTGGACGCCATTACTGACCGTCGCCACGTTTCGGACGCCGCGCGCCCGCAGCGTAGCGGCGAATCCCTCCGTCACGGTGACCACGAGGTCGGCGCGGTGCTGGACGAAATCCACCACGTGCTCAACCAAACTTTTCACGCTGCCCTGGACCAACCGCGCATCACGCGCCAGGTCCGGCCATGCATCCCGCATTTCCACGATCAGAGGCACGCCGCGGGCCTTGGCCAGGATGTATCCGGCAGCGAGCGAAGGCAGCCCGGGCGCCGTAACGATGACGACGTCCGGTTTCCGGACCATGAATCCGGCGGGAATGGAAAGCGCAGCCGAATAGCACTGGTCCAGCAGGCGTGCCGCCCGGGAGTTGCCGTGGCGGAGGTACGGAACCCGAAGTACTTTCTCGGTAAATTGCCCTTTCTGCAGCCTGAACGGCCTCCCCGCCATCTTGCGAGGAAGGGCCCGACGGCCGAAGGGATAGTGCGCTACCGGCGTCACGACGTCGACGTCCCAGCCGGATCGGGAAAATTCCTTGATCATGGCGGTCCAGCGTCGCTGGGGCGGGCTCTGCTCGGGCCAGTAGGAGTGGGTCAGCAAGGTGATGCGCAAGCCATCGGCCGGCGTCTTCTGTGGTGTACGTTCAAAAAATTTAGGGCACATGTCTAGAGAGTTACTTTCCCGCCTTGGCGGAACCGAATAGGCTCCTCCCGGCGAGGAAACGGAAGTAGGCCAAACCTGCACCGAGCAGGATCAGGACTGTGACCAGCTGAACCCCAAGCGGGCTGCCTGTAGCTACTGCCACTGCCGCCTGGACCTCGGGCTTCACCATCACGGGCGGCTCGCTAGGGGTGGCGATCACCGCAGGGGCCATAGAGGGGGCCGTCGTCGGTGTCGGGGTCGGGGTGGCCGAAGGGGTCGGCGTTGCCGACGGGGCTTCTTGCACGGGCGCCGGAGCCACGGGTGCAACGACGGGCGGCGTTTCGATCGCGGGCGCGGGCGTCACGACGGACGGAGCCGGCCGCACTACGGGCGGGACGGCTGGCGCGGGGACGACGGGCGCCGGATTCACAGGCACCGGGACCGGGGGCGCGGGGACAACAGGCGCCGGATCCACAGGTGTCGGGTCGACGGGTCCAGGGTCGACGGGTGCCGGGTCAACGGGCGGGCTCGATTCGCTGGGAGCGGGAGCGGGCGAAATTGCACTTTCCATGGGGCTAGGAATCACCAAGTCATCCGCGTTGGCGGCTGTCGCCGTGCCGATAACCGAGGCAGCCAGGAGCAGTGCTCCCAGCCCGACGCGTGCGGACTTCAGTTTTTGGCTGCGCGACATCATCGACAGGCCCTCCCCCAGGTACGAGATCTAATCAAGTGTGTGCGGTCGTGGCCATCACTAACGTCATTGTCGGCAAAACCCCAGCTGTGCACGGTCCCCCCAGTCTACTTGACGGCAGGAGACACTCTGTTCACCGCAGTGCCACCGGGCCATGATATAGGGCAGGCAGAGCCGGGACTATGACGCCACGCGGGCCAGGATAAGCTGGATGAATGCTCCAATTCAGGCGGTTCGTTTCGGCGCGCCCTTCCCTCGCTGTTGCGGCCATCGCAGCCGGCCTTGCCTTGACGTCCTGCTCCCCGGCGGTCGACGTCACACCAGCCAAGGATGCTGCGAACGCGGCCTGCGCGCCCATGATGCTGGCGCTTCCGGATGCAATCGGCGACGCCAAGCTGCGCAAGACAAATGCCCAGGCCACCGCGGCCTGGGGCGATCCATCCGTGGTGATCCTTCGCTGTGGAGTCAACGTCCCGGGTCCCACCACGGATCGCTGCGTAAGCGTCAACGGCGTCGACTGGGTGATCAAGGAAGGCAACCCCGTGTGGACGTTGACCACGTTCGGCCGCGAACCGGCGACGGAGATACTGATGGATCCGGACAAGATCAGTTCGGCTACCGTGCTGGCCGACCTCTCCGCCCCGGCGCTGAAGATCAAGGCCACCCGGAACTGCGTGGGCCAGGAAGACCTGCAGAACCTGCCGACCAGCAAGTAGGCCCGGCGCAGGCCTGATCGACGCGCCTGGCCCGTCCTGGCAGGGCCTAGCGCAGTCCGGTCTTGCGGTGCAGTGCGAGTTGGATCAGTTCGGTATCGGGTCGTCCGTGATTGCAGACATCGATTGAGCAATTTGGCGCATGCTCGCGTAGCATCGGTGCCGAAGCCATCCACAACACCCGGGGGAATTGCTGTGCCCATCGTCATGCCGATTTTCGGCACCCGTCCCGAGGCCATCAAGATGGCCCCAATTGTTGCCGCCCTGCAAGAGTCCAATCACTTCGAGTGCGTGGTCACTGTGACCGGTCAGCACCGCGAGATGCTGGACCAGGTCAACGAGCTTTTCGGCATTGTGCCGGATCACGACCTCAATATCCTGCAACAGCGGCAGTCGCTCTCAGCCATCATGACCCGAACCATCGACGGGCTGGACAAGCTCTTCGCCGAGAAAAAACCTGATGCCGTGATCGTTCAAGGCGACACTACGACATCCACTGCCGGCGCCATCGCTGCTTTCTACCACGGAATCCCCGTTGTGCACGTGGAAGCGGGGCTTCGTAGCGGCGACCTCTTCTCGCCGTTCCCGGAGGAAGCCAACCGCAAGATTACGAGCCAAATCGCGAGCCTCCACCTTGCTCCCACCAGTGTCAGCCGGACCAACCTCCTTGCCGAAGGCATCAGGGCCAGCGACATTGTGGTCACCGGCAACTCGGTTATCGATGCCCTGCTGACGACGGTAGGCAAGCAGATCCCTTTCACCGACCCTCAGCTGGAAGAACTCGCAGCGAGCGGCCGGAAGATCCTGCTGGTGACCACGCACCGGCGTGAGAATCAGGGAGACGCCATGCGAGGGGTGGGCCGCGCCTTGGCGCGAATCGCGGACGCCGAACCTGACTTGGTGATCGTTTTGCCGGCGCACAAGAACCCTGCGGTGCGCGAAGCGGTGCTGCCGGCCCTCGAAGGCAAGTCGAACGTTATCGTCACTGAGCCACTGGCTTACGGTGAATTCACCCGTATGCTCTCGCTCGCCCACGTCGTCCTCACCGACTCGGGCGGAGTGCAGGAAGAGGCGCCCAGCCTTGGTAAGCCGGTTCTCGTCATGCGTGACAACACCGAACGGCCTGAGGCAGTCGATGCCGGAACCGTGACCCTCATAGGTACCGACGAAGAACGCATAGTGAAAGAAATCGACAGGTTGCTCCATGACCAGGATCATTTTGATTCCATGGCCAACGCCGTTAACCCCTATGGAGACGGCAGAGCCTCGGAACGAACTGTCGCGGCGGTGGCGCACCTGCTGAACCTCGGAGACAGAATCGCCGAATTCGGTCAGTAACACACGCAACCGCGGTGAGGCCCGTGCCAGATCCGTGATTTTCTTTGCAGCCCGGGCGCAGAACGCGTCGCCGAACTGCGCCGGCGATCTCCCCGGGGGTGAAGCGCTTCGCGCTCAGCGACAACACGATCTCGTCGACGCCCCGCATCTGGCCCTGCCGTTTCTGGGCTCTCTGCGGGCTGCTCTAATTCTTGCCCATGGCTCGCCGACGACGCGGTTAAAACGCCTTTACCCCGCCCTGCACGAGCCATGTGCAGGACGGGGTACAGCAGCTACCCCCTCGGACGTGCGGCGCCGGTCGAGCCTTCACCGAGGATGATGCTGGTCAATGCTGACAGCACGTCGCGGGATTCGAACTGCGCGACAACATAGTCCTGTGCCGCCCCTGCAGCTTGAGCCCATGATGCGTCATCCTGGGAAGCAATGTAGTCGGCCAACTCGCCCGTACCAGCACGCAGCCAGCTTGTCGGGTAAATCTGATCGGCTCCTGGCCACGCGAGGCTGACCGGCAGCGCACCAGAGGCAGCACCGTCCGGCAGGGTGAGGTGGAATGATTCAAAGTCGCTCAGCGACAGCGCCACCCCGATCTTCCGGTACCAGGCAGCCATATCGTCGCCATGAGCATCAAAAGTGACTGCGCCCGCAAGAAGAGGATCTGTTTCGATTCGCAGGTACTGCTCGTCGAAGTACGCCATTTCTTCGGGGCGATTGGCCATCCACGGGAAATCTTCAGGCCGTTTTCCCTTGATAAACAGTCTGTAACGGTCATCCTGCATCCGGAGAAGCCTCAAAACATCCAAGGCCTTGTCCAATCGTTTGCTAGCCGGGACAATCCCGACGAACCCAAGATTGAACCTCGCGCCAGCAACCTTTTCCTGCCGAAGTTTGACCGTATCGACAGGATTTGGAACGACGCGACTTATGCCCCGTGGAACATTGTGATCTCGGACCGCAAGCTCCAGGACATGCTTTCCGACGAAAACCACGTCGTCCACAGCTCCGTACGAAACGTCTTTAACAAAGGGCCGAAAGATTTCTTGGGAATGAAGTCGGGTCACCATTCGCTGGTGCGAAGATTTGTTTTTCGAATACCACACGGCGTTGCCAAGCGTCCATTCACAGAAGATCACGTCAGCCTGGGCAAGTAGGCGCTGGCTTTGCCCTTCATCGTGTTTGTTGTGGTCCAACCACTTGTCGATCATGACGCTGTGCCCCATCGCCTCAAGTTCCGAGATGATGCCAGTGGCAAATTTCAAGTCATGTCCCGCGACCAGTACATTCTTCGGCCCTTTGAGAGGCTCAACCCTGGAGGGCTGGTCTTTTGAGACTAGAGCCCTCCGCAGGCAGAGCTGGCCGTCATTCTGAGGACCATCGAGCGCGCTGAGCAGCGGGCTTCCGTCAGCTGCCGATCCACGCCGGGCGAGCCCGAGGCCCGGAGTGTCCAGCTCATCACTTGAGATTGCGATAGAACTCCAGGCGCCAAAGCTGGCGGCAGACAGCATGTCTTCAAACACTGTTCGATCGCGATGTCCCGTTCCCGGGGAACCGATGAACGAGAGTCCGTCGGCTTTCGCCAGCTTCGCTGCGTCGGCGAAATCAACCACGATCTCTACGGGCAAGTCCCCCGCCGCTCCGCCCCGTGTGGAGTAGATCCTCATGGGCTGCACAGTCTGCATGGCAATTACCGAGGCGATTTCGGGAGTTAGGCCTTCAACGAAGACTGCATAACTGGGCATCTCTGGAGCTTCCACGATTAGCCCCGCAGTGCGAAGTACGTATGCCAGCCTGTGCGCCGCAGTGTGACCCCTGTGCACGTGCCTGTAAGCGAGCCACGCGTCCCTTATGCGCGCCGGCTCGTTGTTCATCCATTCGGTCACAAGAAGGTCTACTTCGTCTGACCCCTCGATGACCGGCACAAGGCCGTTCATGACGTTCTCAACGCCGACGCCTCTGCCGCTCAGGACCGCCGAGCCGGATGCGGCAACCTCCATGACGCGCCGAGAGAACATCGTGGGTGAGCCATCGACTGAGTTTACATTTATGTGCACGGGATGGGATTTGTAGGCATCAACCATTTCCTTATAGCTCAGCCCTCCCCGGACGTATCGGCTCAGATGATCCGGGAAGCGATAGGGGCTCTCCGGATTCAGATGCTGCCTGTCATAGATGGACAACCCATGGTTTTTGGCAACGTCCAGGATTGTGGCTAATTCCTCGGACCGGGCCTTATATCGGTCGCCGTAGAAGGAACCGGCGTAGGCCACGGAGTGATCATATGGGCGTTCGGACGGAACGATGTTGTGTAGCCGGGGTTGGGCATAAAAGGGAAGCGAAGCGACAGTTCGCTGCCGGGGACCCGCGTCCGCTTTGTACAGGCGGATGCAGTCCGAATCTGTCGTGAATACGTGGTCAAAATGGGCGGCAGTTCGGCTGAACCTGCTGATGTGCACAGGATCTTCCTTGTTCCAAAAGATCGTTGGGATGCCCACCGTGTTGCAGTGTTCCAGGATGGCCCTCAACGTCGAGAATCGCTCTTCGTCGTAGTAACCGACCTTTTGGTTCCACAAGCCGTCAACGCCCTCCCAAGCGGACTCCACTAACAGCGCGTCCAGCGGCTGTGCATCGATTTGCTTGCGCCACGACTCAGGCCGGAGCTCGACAAGTGTGGTGTCGCCGCGCATACCCTCAAGAGTGAATTCGTCGGCTATTATGCCGACGGTCATTTCCGACAGTATCCGCCCTGAGGCAGGTGGTGCTCCGGCGCCCGCCCGGCCGTGAGCTTCTACAGCCTTACGGCCGGTCGACCGCCAGGTGCGTTCCTCGACCGCCCAGAGGCGGGCTCGTCTGCCCATCAACGCACGCCGCTCGGAGTCTTGTGCCAAAACTATGATTGCCTCCGCAAGAGAGCTCGGATTTCCGGCTTCTGAGAGCAAAGCGCGGGCCTGTTCCGGCCCTGCAAGGTCGCGCAACGGGGCGAGGTCGCTGAGGATCAAAGCCTTGGCGCTTGCCATTGCCTCGAGAGGTTTGAGCGGTGACACCATTTCCGTAACCGGCGACCATCTTCGAGGACATGGCATGATATCGAAAAGACTTACGTAGTTCGGGATTTCTGCCGCCGGCACTCGACCGGTGAACATGACTTTGTCAGAGATTCCGAGTTCCACAGCCCGCCGTTTCAGCTCGGGCAACTGAACGCCGTCGCCGACGATTACTAAAGTAACGTCCAAGCCCCCGTCTAGGACGATTCTTGCTGCGTCCAGGAGATCGTCCAAGCCCTCGTAAGCGACAAGGCTTCCCGCGTAGCCGACCACGGTCGTGTTCTCTGCCAGGCCAAGTTTTCGACGCAGAGGTTCCAGGGCGGGCATGGGAGCAAACGTATCGGTGTCCACCGAATTTGGCATCAGGCTGATCGAGGATGAGTCGACTCCGCGCCGCACCAATTCGTCCCGCACCTGGCTCGTGATCGCCAGGACGAGATCGGCTTCAGTTGCTACCAGTGTTTCTAGGCGGACAGCAAGCTTAAAGCGCTCTGTCTCTCCCCAGTTCGGGTTATTGGATAGCTGCGTGATCTCCCACAGTCCCCGGACTTCATAGGCGAAGGGGATACCGAGCCTTCGGGCCGCCATGAGTGCCGGCAATGCGGTGACGTAGTTCGAGGCAGACTGGATTAGCGAGACCCGATTGCGTTGGGCCTCGCGGACGTAGACATCTACGGCTTCGGCCAAGTAGTAATCCAGGCGGTCGGCGGTCAAGCTCGGTCCTGGGTTGAAAACGTGTGTGACTCCGCTAATCTCACGCTCGAAGCGATCCTTGGAAGACACTTCAACATCGACTGTCGAATCCCACGGGTACCCGGGGCGCGCCACAACCAGGACATCTTCGCCGTTGGCCTGAAGCCCGGCGACAACACCACCGGTTCGCGTCGAATAGCCGTTGCTGTTGAAGTATCCGGTGCTGTGGGCGCAGTACATAATCCGTTTGCGCTCCACCGCGTAGCCGGCATTGGATTGTCTCGGGGAGAGGAACTGCTCCCGGGTCAGAAGCTCGCGCTGCCCAAGGATATTTTGTACAAGCACGCGTTCTGAACCGGCCAAATCGCTGAGGAGCGCGGCGTTCTGAAGAATGAACTCTGCCGGCTCCAGAATCGACCCCCTGACAAAGTAATCGTGGGAGATGACCTTGAGGGCCGTGGCCCTGGACGGCTGCGCCTCAAACTCACGGATGAGGTCTTCGCGCTGCACAGGGATAACACCCCCTGCCATGACGGGTTTGAGAGCGGCCAAACTCTGCCCGGACACGGCGGACTGCTTCGACGACGATCGGCCCGATTCTGCCGGAACTGAGCGCTTGACCGGCCTTGGTTTAATCTGAGCCGGCCTCCCCGTATTCCCGAACACGCGGGAGAGAATGCGAGCGGGGGCGAGGACTGCCCGCCCGATTTGGAGGCTCTTGGAGGAGCGAAGCGCTTTCAGGGCTGATTTTAGCTTTTTGCGCTCGTCATTCGCTGACTTCAGCTCAGCCTTGGCGTTGTCCCGGGCCCTTCGCATGGCACGGAGATCACTCTCCAGAACGTGCTCCCGACGCCGGCCCTGGGCTTCACGGGCAAGAATCCGTTCATAGTCCTGGATCACAGCGTCGATATCCTGAAGATACCTCTTGCGTTTGGCCAGTTTGACCGTCGCTATGTGGGCGACTTCATCTGCATACTTCAAGGCTTCACTCCGTGTGCGCGTCGGGCTTGCAATTACTGCCAGATTCCCCGCGTGTCCAACACTGGCTTGCCCGCCATGGGTTGCCGGTCCATTTCCCTGAAGTCGTCATGGTCCACGAGGAGCAGCACAACGTCGGCCTCAGCTACCGCCGGGTCCAGTTCGTGCAGGACTACGTTACTGAGACTTGCAAGCTGCCTCGGGAGACGATCCACATGCGGCTCTACAATCAGCAGTTCTGCGCCGTCCAGCTTGGAGCTGAGTTTTTCGACGATTGCGACGGCGGGAGACTCACGGAGGTCGTCGATGTTCGCCTTGAACGCCAGTCCCAAGACAGCGATCTTGGGCGATACGGTCTCCCCGACAGCTTCCTGTACCTTCTTCACGACCCAGTCCGGCTTCGAGTCGTTCGTCTCGCGTGCCTGCCGGATCAGCTGTGCTTCTTCCGGGGCAGCGGCGACAATAAACCAGGGATCGACGGCGATGCAGTGGCCGCCCACCCCGGGGCCCGGCTGCAGGATATTAACGCGGGGGTGGTGGTTGGCGAGTTTGATGAGTTCCCAGACGTTAATGCCCAGCTTGTCGCTGATCACCGATAGCTCGTTGGCGAAGGCGATATTTACGTCGCGGTAGGAGTTCTCCACCAGCTTGGCCATTTCCGCCGTGGCGGCGTCGGTGACGAGGATCTCGCCTTGGCAGAAGACGGCGTATAGCGCTTTGGCGAGCTGGGCTGCCTCGGGGGTTAGGCCTCCGACGATGCGGTCATTGGTGACAAGCTCGATCATGATCCGGCCGGGCAACACACGCTCCGGGCAGTGGGCCACATGGATGGACGGCTTGCCATCGGTTCCATCGAGACGCAAATCCGGCCGCAAACTGATGAGGTACTCCCCGAGGAGCTGCGTGGTTCCAGGAGGCGACGTGGACTCAAGAATAACGAGCTCCCCACCCACAAGCTGAGGGGCAATGCCGCGCGCGGCGGCCTTGATGTATGTCAGATCAGCTGTGTGGTCCGCGTTAAAAGGCGTGGGGACAGCCACGATGTACGCCTGGGCGGCGGGAGTCTCGCCGGACGCGCTGAGCTTGTGCTGGCTTACGGCGCCAGCTACGTAGGATGCCAGGTCTGGCTCTACAAAGGGAACTTCACCACGGTTGACGGAGTCGACCGTGTCCGAGTTTACGTCCACACCGATGACGTGAACGCCGTTTCCGGCAAGAATCGCCGCGGTCGGCAGGCCGATGTAGCCCAATCCGATGACAGCTACTGTTTCAATGGTATTCAACGAGAACCCCCACTCAGACAGAGACTTGATCTCTGTGATATTTAAATAAATTCAATACGCGGCTGGCCCGCAGGTCGCATTCGGTGACTTTCCAGACGTGCCCCTCCGAGGCCCACTGCTGACAGTAGCTAAACCTGTCGGATGCACACACCATGCCCCGCCGGCAACGACGTCACTTAAGGAAGTGTTAATCTTCTCCGCAGGTAGGGCGAAAGGACTGCCCCGAAAGCGTCCGCGGGTCCGTTGACCGTCCGAGTATACCGGTGCTCCCACTGGAGACAGGAAGCAGGGTTGCATTCAGGTCCGCGAAGTACATGTAGTGCGCCTGTTGCCCCTGCCGACCAGTAGGTAGGCCTAGCGCAGGCCGGTTTTGCGGTGCAGTGCGAGGTGGATCAGCTCGTCAATCAGTTCGGCGTAGCCCAGGCCTGAGGCCTTCCACATCTGCGGGTACATGCTCTTGGGCGTAAAGCCAGGCATCGTGTTGATCTCGTTGATAATCAGATCGCCATCCGGGGTGTAGAAGAAGTCAACCCGGCTCAGTCCCTCACCACCGACGGCGTCGAACGCGACGGCGGCCAGTTCCCGGACCCGGGCGATCGCTTCTTCGGGGAGGTCGGCTGGGCAGCTCAGCGCGGCGGCGTCGTCGACGTATTTGGCGTTGAAGTCATAGAAGTCGTGCCCGCCGCCTGCCACGGAAATCTCGCCGGGCATGGACGTCCGGGGACTATCGTTCCCCCGGCCCTCTAATACAGCGCATTCAATCTCGCGTCCCGTGATGCCAGCCTCGATGACCAGTTTAGGATCGTGCTCCCGGGCGGTCTCTATTGCGGCGTCAAGGCCGTCGAGGGAATCCACCTTGGAGATGCCCATGGAAGAGCCCGCCCGGGCCGGCTTGACGAACACGGGGAAGCCCAGCTGGTCCACGCGCTTGCGGACGGTTTCGGGATCTGTGCGCCACTGCCGGTCGGTCACGGCGATGTACGGTCCCACCTGGAGCCCGACCGATTCAAAGACCACCTTCATGAAGTGCTTGTCCATGCCGACCGCGGACGCGAGCACGCCGGCGCCCACATAGCGGGTGTCGGACAGTTCCAGGAGGCCCTGGATGGTCCCGTCCTCGCCGAAGGGCCCGTGCAGCAGCGGGAAGACGACATCCACGGAGCCGAGTTCCTGCGGGACCGTGTTCGGGGCTGCGACGATCAGCTGGTGCTCGCCGCCGATCTCCGCCAAGGCCACGGTCTGTGCCGACGGCGCCACCTCGGGCAGCGACGAGGCGGAAAGCGACCACTCGTTGGTCTCGCCGGAGGCCAAAACCCACTGGCCGGTCTTGGCGATCCCGATCGGGATGACGTCGTACTTGTCCTTGTCGATGGCGCCCAGGACGCCGGCGGCTGTCACGCAGCTGACGGCGTGCTCGCTGGAGCGGCCGCCGAACAGCACCGCCACGCGGGGCTTCGGCTGGTCCGTACGGCCTTCTGTGGTCATATTGTTCTCTGACACTCTCAGTGATCGCCTTCGGGTTTCAGGTCCCGGGACAGCAGCAGCGGACCCAGTTCGTCTACGGACAGTTTTCCCGCCAACACGGCGACGACGGCTGCCGTAATCGGCATGTCGACGCCGAGCTTGCCGGCAAGCTCATGGACCGCCTGGCTGGACTTGATGCCCTCGGCCGTCTGCTTCATTTCGGCCGTGACCTGCTCCAGGGTCAGTCCGTTGCCGAGAAGCCGGCCGGCGGTGTGGTTTCGGGACAGCGGAGAGGAACACGTGGCCACGAGATCGCCCAGGCCGGCGAGCCCCGCCATGGTCCGGGCCTCACCACCCAGGGCAAGGGTCAGCCGGGAGGTCTCTGCCAAGCCGCGGGTGATGACGGAGGCCTTGGTGTTGTCCCCCATCTTCTTGCCTTCGCAGATTCCCACGGCCAGGGCGATCACGTTCTTGACGATCCCGCCGATTTCGACGCCGATCACATCCGTGGTGGTGTACGGGCGGAAGTAGGGCGCGGTGCAGCTGCGGGCGATCCAGCCTGCCGTGACCGGATCCGTGCAGGCCACGACGGATGCGGTCGGTTCTTCCCGGGCGATCTCCATGGCCAGGTTGGGGCCGGAAACCACGGCGACGCGGTCAGCCGGCAGGTCCAGCTCCGTGCAGATGACCTCGCTCATGCGGGCATCGGTGTGGAGCTCAAGGCCCTTCATGAGGGACACCACGACGGCGCCGGGCGCCAGATGCTCCTTCCAGGCCTGCAGTTGCGGCCGCAGGGTCTGTGCCGGAACCGCCAGGATGACCAGCTCGGCGCCCGCCAGGACCTCGGAGACATCCTTGGACGCGGTGATGCTGGACGGCAGCGTGATGCCCTTCAGGTACTGCTCATTGCGGTGCAGGGTGTTGATCTGGTCCACAATTTCCGGACGTCGGCCCCAGAGGCGGATGCTTCGTTCGACCCCGGAGGCGGCGGCTGCGTCGGCGACGACCTTGGCGAAAGTGGTGCCCCAGGAGCCTGCCCCCAGGACGGCCACGGTGCTGGCCGATGTTGCTCGTTCAAAGTTAACCGTCATCCGGCGCTGTCCCCAGTAATCTCGTTTGATGCGCCACCCTCTTGGATAGCACTGCCTTTGGAGCCGCCCCGCTCGACGAACCGACCCTGCGTGGACTGGTTGTGCGCCGCCGGGTCCCACCGCTCCGCGGGCGGCTGTTCGGCGCGCAGTCCCGCCAGAAGACCAGTTATGGCGTCCATGATGACGTTCGTGGCTGCGGTGAGCGTCGCTCTGTCCAGCGGGAGGCCTGCAAAGGCGCTCAGGTCCACGGGATCCCCGACCACCAGACGGGACGTCTTGCGGGGAAAGATGTAGAAACGCTTCGCATACCGGGGGAAGACCTCTTGGGCACCCCAATGGGCCATAGGCACCACGGGAATGCCGCTCTCCAGCGCCATGCGCGCGGCGCCGGTGTGACCCCTCATCGGCCAGAGTGCGGGGTCTCTGGTCAGGGTTCCCTCGGGGTAGATGATGATCGCCCCGCCCTCGTTCACGATCTCCTTGGCGAGCTGCAGCGAACGGTTCGCCCCCGCCGTCGAGCGTTCCACCGGGATCTGCTTGGTGGACCGCAGGACAGCGCCCAGCACGGGCACCTTGAAAAGACCGGCTTTGGCCAGGAAATGCGGCATCCGTTTCTGGTTATAGAGCATGTGCCCCACCACCAGCGGGTCGATCTCCGTGCAGTGGTTGGGTGCGGCGATGAAGCCCCCGGCCGGCAGCTTCTCGAGGCCTTCCCACTTCTTGTTCATCAGCAGGTTCATCACGGGCCGAACGATCCCGGCGACCGCCACAAATGTGGCGTGGCTCTTGGCCGACTCCTTCACTTCGGTCCCCGCTACTTGGCTGACGTGATGTCGAAATCGGCGCCGAGGCCCGCGAGCTTCTCCGTGAAGCGCTCGTAACCGCGGTTGATGATGTCGATTCCCGTGACGCGGGAGGTGCCCGTGGCGGCCAGGGCGGCGATGAGGTGGCTGAATCCGCCGCGCAGGTCCGGGACGTCGATGTCGGTGCCCTTGAGCTGCGTCGGGCCGGAGATCACGGCGGAGTGCAGGAAGTTGCGCTGGCCGAAACGGCACGGCACGCTGCCGAGGCATTCGCGGTGGACCTGGATATTGGCGCCCATGCGGATCAGTGCATCCGTGAAGCCGAACCGGTTCTCATACACGGTCTCGTGGACGATCGAGACGCCCTCGGCCTGGGTCAGGGCGACGATGAGGGGCTGCTGCCAGTCCGTCATGAATCCCGGGTGCACGTCCGTTTCGAGGACCAACGGGTTGAGCTTGCCGCCGCGGTGGTAGAAGCGGATGCCGTCGTCGCCGATGTCCATGCCGCCGCCGACCTTGCGGTAGGTGTTCAGAAAGGTCATCATGTCCCGCTGTGTGGCGCCTTCGACAAAGATGTCGCCGCGGGTGACCAAGGCCGCGGAAGCCCAGGAGGCCGACTCGTTGCGGTCCGAGAGGGCCCGGTGGTTGTACCCGCCCAGGTCCCGGACCCCTTCGATCCGGATGGTGCGGTCAGTCTGGACACTGATGATGGCGCCCATCTTCTGCAGCACCGCGATGAGGTCCACGATTTCCGGCTCGGTGGCCGCACCGGAGAGCTCGGTGATGCCCTCAGCGCGCGTGGCGCTCAGCAGGACCTGCTCGGTGGCGCCGACGGACGGGTAGGGCAGCACAATCTTGGCGCCCTTGAGCCCGTTGGGCGCGGAGATGTGGATGCCGCCGGGGCGCTTTTCCACTACAGCACCGAACTGGCGCAGGACGTTCAGGTGAAAGTCGATCGGACGGTCGCCGATCTTGCAGCCGCCCAGATCCGGGATGAAGGCCTCGCCGATGGCGTGGATCAATGGCCCGCACAGCAGGATCGGGATGCGCGAATCGCCGGCGTGGGCATCGATCGCCGTGCTGGAGGCGGTCTTGGCACCCTTCGGGTCAAGCGTCAGATCACCGGTCACGGGGTCCTTGTCGACCCTGACGCCATGGAGCTGAAGCAGGCTCGTGACAACCTCGACGTCCTTGATTTCAGGCACGTTGCGCAACACCGATGGCTCATTGCCCAGAAGGGCAGCAACCATGGCCTTGGGGACAAGATTCTTGGCCCCGCGAACGGTGACGCGGCCAGTTAGCGGGACGCCTCCGCGGATTGTCAGAACACTACTCATATACCGGTTTCCTCACGACTACTCGCCCCCAAATCCTTACAAACGCTCCAGCTAAGCATAGGAGCATCCGTTACCGATCTGAAATACGGAGCGGTTCGATTGGCGTCGCACTGGGCCGGCCTGAGCGGATATGGCGGGGCAGACGTGGTGGGTATGTCGGGCCCCGACACGGTCTGCCACATCATCACGGCTGTCCCGGGAACCTGGTCGTCGGCGGCGTGGCTGGGCTACCGCTGGTCAGTTAGGACCCGGGGGCCGGCAGCCATTATTGTCAGAGGTCCCTGAGACACTGAATTCATGGACGGCAAGCAGGGGCTCGATGTGGTTCCGACACCAATTCACGGCGCGGAAGGCACCGGCGCCACGGAGTGCGGTGCAGGGCAGTACGGTGCTGCCACTGATGCGACGGCCACTCACAGAGCTTGCTGCCTGTCCGCCCGCCCGGCCACGGACAGCCCCGCCGCACTGATCGACGAGATCCGGGACCTCGAGGACCGAAAGTCCGCCATGGCCGCCCGCCAGGCCCGCCTGGCTGTCGCCTTCGAACTTCAGCAGCGCCGCGAACAGGCCGACGCCGGCGTGCCCTCGGACCAGTTGGGTGCCGGTGTCGCAGCGCAGATCGAGCCTGTCAAGTTGTTTGTGTAAGTGAGGCGGAGTGTCATCGGTTCAGATAGGGTCCGAGCCGGTCGGGGTAGTTCAGGACCAGGATGCCG